>CAWCDG010000005.1:0-427516 GCA_963794325.1 uncultured delta proteobacterium
AGGCAGAGCTGGCCCAAGCGCTTGCGCGCACCGGAAGTCAGCGCCCAGTTCTCTCCTTTGAGATCGTGAACGAGGGCCGAATGCGGCCACGTGAGCAGCGTCGGAATCACGATCCCGACGCCCTTGCCGCTCCGCGTCGGAGCGAAGACCAGGATGTGCGAAGGTCCGCAGTCGCGGAGATAGAAGAACCGACCCCAGCGGCGCCATAAGCCAAGGTAAACGCCTGCCCGATGCGAGAAGGGTTTCAGAACTTTCGCGCGTTCGGCGATCCTGCGAAGCCGCCGCGGCAGCAACCGGCTTTTGTCTATGAGTCCGGCCGCTCGAAGATCCCTGGTATTGGCCCAGCGTGCCGATCCATGCAGGTCGGATGGATTGCGAAACCATCTATGGCGGGCGACCGCTATCGCGCCCATCGCGATTACGGTCAGGGCAATCATCGGGTAGACCGCCTCGCGCGCACACAGCTCCCAGAGCGGCGCGAGGGTCGGTTCGGAGTGCCAGCGCCACCACCAGACCATCCAGTCCCACGGACGGTAGAGCGGTCCGACCAGCGGAAAATAACACCACGGCTGGCCGAGAGCGGGCGAGTAACCGAAGAGTCGTGCGGCATGTTGAGTCGTCACCCAGTTGACCACCACGAACGCCGCTCCAAGCGAGAGCATGGCGACAATCTTGGTCTGCCTGAGACGCGTATCAGAGGCGGTCCCTGACAGCCGATAGGGACGTTGTTCAGCCATGGCGATCCCTCCGTTTGTCGAAGCCGCGATCGAGTCCATGATCGATGTCACGCCGCTGGCTGCGCGCCCGGCTCTTGATGATGTCTTTCGAGATCTGGCGTTCACGAAGATTGCGCTCGTGGTCTTGCGAGAGCTTCCAGCTTGCCTCACCAACACGCTGGGCGAGGCCCATGCCTTCGAGGAACTGCAATCGCGCCACGTCCTGCTCCGCCCTCACGCGGGCAGCATCGCTGCGCGGTTGGAACTGCTCGTAACTTACGAGACCGGACTCGTTCGCCTTGCGTTGCAGCGATCGGTCAATTTCGGTCCATTGCTCTTTTCGGATCACGCGCTCGCGCGCATGCAGGACCTCGGGTTCGAGTCGCGGCCCAAGCTCCCTCGTTGCGATCTCCTGGCTTCGCCCGCGCATGCCGAGCTTCAGGTATTCGCGGTCGATCTGCAGAGGCCGTCCATCATCCCGAACGCCTCGCACTAAGCAGATGGACATGGGCGTCGTCGGTGTTGTGATGATCGATTGCGACCCACTGAAGCTTCGTATCGAGATCGCGCTCCATCTGTTCGACCAGGCCACGCACGTGTTCCCGAAGATCCAGCCTTGAGGCGTCCTCCGGTGAGACGATGAAGCGCCAGAGCAACTCGTCGTGTTTCTCCCAGTCGCGCACGAGCGGGACCATATCCAGCCCGTCATGCTCGGCATCAAAGCCCCTACCCTTTCCCTGTTCCTGCTGCGCTCCTTCGCGTGACAGGTAGCGGGCATGAGCGGCCCAACCGCCGGTATGGTCGTTGCGCTTGAACGACGCTTTGACCACGGAACGGCGGGAGTAGACGTGCGGGTCCAGCGCGACCCGGCGCCACGTCTGTCCGCCGCTGAGACTGCCCCACGATTGGCGTCGAATTCCCCACCTTACCCGCACTCGCCGCAACGCAACCGCCCACCACGGAATCAGCGGGCGCGGACGCTCCGTCGGCGCCGAGACGGAGCTTGATATCGACCTCCTTCTGGCCGAAGAACCTACGCCGGCTCATGCGTCGACTCCGTGAGCAATGCGCTCAAGCTGGCAATGAGTTGCGCCGAATTCTCTGGCGCGTGTTCGCCCAGTGCCTCGATGATTTCTCTGACCTGCGCACTGCTGAGTGTGACCGAATGAAGTTCCTTTGCGCGGCTCCACGACTTCCACGCGCGCTTGCTGGTGGCCCGCTCCTCGAGCCGCTCTCGTCCGGCCGCTGCGACCCGTGCGCGCTGCGCCGCATCGAGGGTTGCGCTCTCGTGCGAGACGCTGAGTAACGCTCCGAGCAGGAAGTCTGGGGGCTCGCGGTCAAGGCCGGCTATTGCTACCAATCCGCCAAGATTGGCGAGGTGATGGACTCTGAGTCCTTGCTCGTGGCTATGTCCGTTCGTCGCCATGATTCACCAAGTGAGAACCGGCTTGAGCGCGGCTCGAACTTCTGAAAGCGGAACCGGTCCGAAGTAGCGCGCGTCCCAGCTCCGCACGTTATGGAAACCGAACAGCCAGACCTCGCCCGGCGCGACCTGGCGCCTGCCCCAAGGTACATGTGGCAATGGTCGGCCTATGCTGTCGTGTGCTGCGACGGCGCTGTCTGCGAACACCTGTCCGTCGACAGAAACCCATCCGGGCTGCACTTCCAAAACGTCACCGGGAAGGGCTCCAACAATCTTCGCGACCGGCTCGGCTCCGCTCGGGCAATCGCCTTGTTGAAGGTAACCGCGAACGAGTCCTTCCTGTGCGATCGATGCCGGCAAGCAGGCACCAACGAGCTCGCCGTGTTTGACGGATACTCCGCGTACGATCCGGTAAATCCCTGCTGGTGCGGCGCTGTCGGTGAGTGAAATGCGCAGGCCAAGGACCCTGCCCAGCACGACCAAGAAGGCCACTGCGATCACTGGTCCGAGCATCGCCAAGACGGGTCTGCGCGCGTGCCGAAAATACTCGAAATGCAGCCTTGGAACGACCCGCTCCGAGGCGATTTTCGCCGTACTGTACAGTTGGCCGACCAGGATGCTCTCAAGTGGGGGAAAGGCCGTGAGAAGTTTGGAGAAAACGGAGGATCTGCGGCACTGCACCGCAGATGCTTTATCTTGCTCTACGAACGAACGCCCTTTACCCCACTCCTTCACCACTCCGAACACACCACTCAGAGCCCTCCGTCCGCCCGCACGAAATCTCTGCAGTTCGATCATAGGTCGCACTCCATCCCGAACTCCGACGCGCATCGCTTTACACTCCGCCCTGACCATCAGCAGCGCCGCCGGGAAGCTATCCGATCTGAATGTGCCAGTCCGTTCGCTTTTGCAGGCTTTCGAGAACGGTCTCTCCCCGCGGTCTTCCCGTCCAAGCCATCCATCTCGTCGCGCATCTGTCGCGTCAGGCGAATGATCGATTCGCAGATTGTCGCGTTCAGATCGAAACCCGCCTCACTGGTGCGCTCGCGCAGCCGATCGATCTCCGCCTTCACCGAAGCCGGGACGCGCAACGTGATCGTCTCGGTCGGTTCTTCCTTGCGTTTCAGCACTCCCATCGCCCGTTCTCCTTGAATCGGTTTTGTGTACGTTTCGTGCACAATCGCGCATACGCTCCGTGTACGATTTGTGTACGTTCAGCCTTTGTAGGCCGCCGGAAACACGAGATCCTCTGTGACCATCACGTTGAACTGGTAGCCGGGCCGGATCTCGATCGTCGGTGGGCGATTCATCCCCTGGCCGATCATCTGCTGACCCACAGAGCCGAACTGTCCCGAGGCAGCTGAACCGGCCGTCTGACTCGCCATCGCCCACTGGTTCGGCTGTGAGTACCCGTAGGGACCGTAAGTGCCACCGCCTCCGAACGTCGCCATCTGTCCGACCATCTGGCCGGCGCTGATAAGACTCATGACCGCCGCGGTGCCAAACGTTCTCAAGTAGTGGTTGTTCACTTCGTCGGTGAAACCCGAGTAGCCGCCCTGGTCCGCTCCCGGCATCTGCGGGAGATCCATGCTCGAGGTGTTCGGGAAGATGAGCCGCTGCCATGCGATCTCGACGCGTTGCTGACCATAAGTGGAAGCGTTCTGGTATATGCCGATGAGCCTGCTGCCTTGCGGGACCAGCAGATATTTTCCGGTGGCGCTGTCGAAGACGTTCTGACTGACCTGGGCGAGGATCGGCCCCGGCAAGTCCGAGTTGATCCCGCTCACGAGTACGGCGGGAATCACGCTTCCCGCCATCACCGAGAACGCCGATGCGGGCGGGTGAAGCGTCACGGCCTGATCAGTGGAATTGCCAACGTTGAAGTTCGTGCCTTGCTGGCCATTTGTGCGGGCGATTTCCAGCGTCCCGCCATCGTGGAACGCAGAGACCATCTGCGGCGATTCAAGCGCCTTCATGTACTTCTCTTCCGCCCACTGCGCGTAACGGCTGGGCGGTCGCGGCGGTGTCTTTTGGATCGGCGCTTGTACGGTCGCGACAACCACTGGAGGCGGTACGAAAGTTGGTGCTGCGAGCCGTTTGCCGCCGTTCGCGGCGAGGTCCGCGATCTCTCCGTTGTCGCGTGCCGACGCGCCGGGGTCTTCACCCGCTTTCTGCACACCCGCGCTCTGCCCGATACCGGACGACTCCACGCCCAGCGCCACCACCACGCCGCTCACAATCGCGACGACGGCGAAGGTAATCAGTATGAGCCTGTTGAATCGGCCGCCTCCGGAGTGCTCCTGCTCCAGCAAGCCTTCCGGTTCGTCCCGAAGATCGCCCTGGCCGTCGAGTCTGATATCCTCAGTCGCCATGGTTCTCACCTCGTCGCTCCCGCGTAACTGATCGTCACTCGGTCCTGATCGCGTCCGACTCCTGATACGAGGATTGCGTCGGTGACCAAGCGGTCGACGACGTAGTAGTTTCCCTTGACCCGGTAGTTCACCATCTGGGTTCCGCTGCCTGCGTTCACAAGCAGCGCGGGCGCTTCACTCGACTTCATTCCCGGTGGCATCTGGATGTACACGTGCGAACCGTCATCGAAGGCGCGAATCGGTTTCCACGGAACGTTCGCTCCGCCCACCGTGTATGCGAAGTTGAGTTGTGCCGGATCGACGTTGGCAACCTTCACGACGTTGCCGGAGTCATCGCCCGGCGGATCGGCTGCCGCATCCTGTTGTGCCTTGGCGGCGGAGTCGGCATTTTTCATCGCCGTGATCAGCTCGTCGGGATAGTAGAACTCGACCTCCTGCATGGCGTGGCTTCCGCGCGAGCGGAGCAGCAAGTGGTAGATGTGCTTCGTCGTGTAGATCGTAAGGTTGGTCTGGATGCCCGGAGCTTGCGGCTTAACTGCGAGATGCGGCACAGGGTCTCGCGGGTCTCCCGAGGAAGCGGGCGTTGCCATCCAGCGCTCGCTGTCACCAATCGCAACGTCGGTGATCGTCTCTCCTGGCTGCAGCTGAATGTCTGAAGTTCGTAGCGGCTCGCAATCGACGTGCCGGCGGGGGGCCTTGGTTATACGGATAGAGCGTGTAAGCGGGTGTTTTGTAGATCGGCCAATCGCCGCTCTTGTCGTGCTCTTTGATCGCCTGCTGAACCTCGGGCGGCTGTGCTGCAAGGATCTGCTCCGCGAGTTGGCGGAGCTGGCGGCGCTTCCGCTTTGGGTTCGGCTTCGGTGACCAGGTTGAGCGGCGGCGGTGCTGGTGGCTGTTTCGCCGCGCATGCTCCCAACGTCAGCGCCAAGGTGACTGTTCCTGCGATGGCGATCCGTCTCATCGCTCTGCCTCCTATCCTGTTGCCGGCCTAACCTTGCTGTTCGGTCCAGCTGATCTGCGTCACGCAAAACCCGAGAGGGTTGCTGACGATCGCGTCATCGGAACTCGGCGGAACAATTTCGGTTTCAAGCGCCGCCTCCCAATGGGACGGTGACCCGACAGCGACGCCGTTCAGGTCACGCTGCTGCTCGGTCCATCGCACCTGATAGCTGCGCGGCGAGAGCTGAAGGATCGAATCGATCTGAACCGAGACGGTCTGCTTCTCGGCGATCTTGAACGGGTTATGGGAGAAATTGTCGGAGTGGTAGTACTCGTCGAGAAACCGGTCCGCGGCGCCGCGCGTATGCGCGAGCAGCGCGTTGAGCGTCTGATGCTCTACCTGCGCATCGCTGGTGACCGAGCGTGCGTCGCGAATGAAGGCCGCTACCTCGTAGCGTTCCATTCGCGCGGTCACGTCCGGCAGGGCCACCGGCGTGAGGGGTTGCGGGACCGTCAGCGCGTATCCCAGCTTGTCGACTTCGACGACATACGGGATGTAGCGGCTCCGTTCGCTCAGCCAGACCATTCCGCTGGCGAGAATCAGACCAAGGACCAGAAGTCCGCCTGCGGCAATCTGCCAGTTACGTTTACCGAGAACGAGGTCGGCGTATCGCTCATCCCATTCTCGACGCGCTTCGAGATAGACGTTGCTCTCCATACCGAACGCCTCACCGCAGAAATTCCGAACTCACACATCAAAGTGCGGCTCGCTGGATTCGTAGGTTGAGCAACTTCCTTGCCATTAGCGGACCGCGAGCGAGGAGCGAGAAATGGAATCCACAAAAAGTAGTGCAGTGTTCGAACTGTTTAGCGGAGCGAAAAAGTAGAGACCCTGACTCGTGCGGCTAGTCGAACACCCGCCGACGGAGTGTTTGTCAGCGTTAGATCGAGGCGGATAATATGCTCACAGATTGAGGAGCATCTTCGCGGGACTCAGCGGGCGATTTTAGTGCCCACTTAGTGCCCACTTTCGGATTTATCAGCACATGGTCTGAGATGATGTCGATTGGCCTGAAACTGCTTATATTTCCTGCATTATATGACATGAGCCGATCTCGGAAAACACCCCTTGCAGGACTTAGGATCCAGTGCCGCAAGGCGTGGGGGTTCAAATCCCCCCTCTCGCACTCGAACTGGCTGTCACGCGGGGCGCTCGCGGAAATTGCGAGCGCCCCGGTTTGTGTATGCGGGTTATTGTTCGGGGACCAGTTCGACGCGGCGGTTCTGGGCGCGTCCTTCGGCGGTGTCGTTGGTCGCCACGAAGTTGGTCTTGCCGTAACCGTGCGAATGTAGCCGGCTCTCGTTGACCCCGGCGTTGGCAAGATAGTTCACGACGGCATCGGCGCGACGGTCGGACAACTTCAGGTTGTACTCTTCACCGCCGATCGCGTCGCAGTATCCATTCACGTCGATATCGACGTCCGGGTTGGCCTTGAGCGTTGTGACGGCCTCGTCCAGCACGGCCGCATCGCCGGGGCGGATGTTCGCCTTGTTGAAATCAAAATGCACGCCGCGCAGCACCAGCTTCTCCTTCACTGGCATAGGAGGCGGTGGTGGCGGAGGCGGCGGGGGTGGAGGCGGCGGTGGCGGAGGCGGCGGCTGAACGATCGGATCGCAATAGTAATGACCCGCGACGCCGCCGATTACCGCGCCGATTCCAGCTCCAGCTACAGCACCCGCGATTTGCCGCGAGCGCGAGCCGTCGTTACCGCCGCTGGCCTCGCCGATGCCAAAACCGGCGCCGGCGCCAATCAGCGCGCCTGCGGTGGCGCCGTAAACCGTGCACCATCCCAACTCGCGTTGCTGCGCGCATCCGCTCAGAAACAGCGCGATGGCGGCAACCGCCGGCAACAGCAATGACGATATACGCGATCGAATGTTCATGTCCCCTCCCAAGAGCGATCTATGACGCGCCGAGCCGGTCCTCGATGTCCGCCTAACGCAGACACCCACGGCTCAACGAACGGCGTCACCCTAGTTGAGGTTCATGTCGGAACAATTAGTCGGGGGTTAATAGAATGTGACGTGAAGAACCGATTCACGCGCGGCCGTGCGAGTTGTCAACAGGGCGCGCGGCTAAGCTAGATGGTAAGACTCTGCGCTTCCCAGAGCGCGCGGAAGCGGCCGTCGCGGATAGCGCTCAACGACGACCAATCACCCGACTCGACCACCGTGCCGCCTTCGACGACGTAGATCAGGTCTGCCCATCTGATCGTCGATAGGCGATGCGCGATCAGCACGACGGTGAGCTCGCCGCGGCGGCTTTCGATCGCGTCGAGCACGCGGCCTTCGTTTTCAGAGTCGAGGCTGTTGGTCGCCTCGTCGAGAATCAGCATCGAGGGACGGCGCAGGAATGCGCGCGCGAGTGCCAGGCGTTGACGCTCGCCCTGCGAGACCATCATGCCGCGGTCGCCGACCACGGTATCGAGTCCGTCTTTCAGGCCCGCGACGAAATCGAGCACCGACGCCTGCCGCAGTGCCGCGAGCATTTCGTCTTCGCTCGCGTCGGGCCGCGCCCATTTGAGGTTCGCGCGAATCGTGTCGTGAAAGAGAAACGTGTCGGGCGCGACGTAACCTATTTGATCGCGCCATCCGCGCACACCCTCGGGACCCAGTGGACGGCCGTCGAGTCTGAGCGTCCCCGAGTCGGGCATCACCAGGCCCATCAAAATGTCGGCGATGGTGCTTTTGCCGGCGCCCGACGGCCCGACCAGCGCGACAACTTTGCCGGCCGGAATCACCAGGCTCAACTCCCTGACCGCGGGCACGCGTCCTTCGCTGTAGGTGAACGAAATGTTTTCAGCGGCGAGTTCGCGGGTGAGCGACATCCGGTCGTGTTGGTGAGGAGTGGGCTCGGCCGCCGCTTTGCACCGAGCTTCGATACCGATCAGGTTGGCGAACGATGGAAGCGAGTTGACGAAGGTGCGGTAGTGTTGCTGGGCGCCCATGCTTCGCGGCATCACGCGCGCGAACAGCAGCAACAGGATAAGAATTGACGCGGGTGGCACCGCCAGCACTCGAATCGAGACGAACACCACCAGCGCGAGAATCAGGACCGATCCGAGCTCGTACAATGCCGCCGCGGTTGCCTGCTGACGAGAACCGTCCATGTTGGCCCGCACAACCTCGGTGCTGAGGTTGGAGAAGATCGAAAAATTGCGTTCCTCGGCGCCGTAGGTCTTGGCCGCCTTCAAACTTTGGAGATGCTCGATGATGGCGGCGTACAGCGATTTGTTGGTGTTCGAGACCTCCTCGCCCTGCTCCTCGATCGCATGCGTGCGTCCGCGAAAGACGAACGTCAGCACTGCACCGGAGAGCAGCACCAATGCCGTCATCCCCGCCGACACCGCGAACGCGAGCACCATGTAGAGGGCTATCGTTACGACTTCGCCGGCAAGTACGAGAACGAGATTCGTGCCGCTGCCGATGCGGTATATTTCGTGAGTCAGCGCGTGGGTGAAGTCGGTCGCGCGACTGCGGCATACGAATAGCCAGTTCGCATCGGCGATCGAGTGGTAAACGCGGCTGCGCAGGTGATGCTCGACTTCCTGCTGAACCGCATACACCCCCACGTTCTGAATCTGACCGAGCACCGTGCGCGCGCCGACCAGCATCACGAATATGCCGAGCATGAGAATCAGCGTCGGACGCAGTCCGATCGCCATCAAACCATTCGAGAGCATCGCCGCGTAGCGGCCGGCCTCACCCTGCCCCACCATATTGAAACCGGCCACCTGGAGCGTGGGGAGCAGCAGCGCGATGCCGATGCCCTCGCTCAGCGAGAACATGACCATCACGACCAGCACGCCGATCAGATGCCAGCCCGACACGTCCACCAGCATCGTGATATACGTGCGCAGCGTGCTCTTCGGCTGATGGTCTGCGTGATTATCAGTCATTGGGTTCGGACCCGCCGGACGGCACGAATACGGATCGAGTTCGAAATTTCCGAATTACGACGACGATACTCGCGAACACTTTAGCTGTTTTTTGCATCCGAGCCTCGATCGCTGGATACGGGCTCGTCGAGAATTTGTATCAGGCCGTGAGCATGGAGATCGCCGAGCAGTTGCAGCAGATCGCGGCTGCATCGTTCGGCTTCGACATCGTAGAGCGCGAGGATCGAGTCGCGAATCTCTACCACCCGGCACGGCTGCGCAACCAGGCTCCATACGGTGGCGCCCACCGGATCGAGTCCGAAATAGGTCCCGCTCTTGAGGTTGAGAATGGCGGCTTCGCCATCGAGGTCGCAGGAAATCTGATCAGCGGATGCGACTATTAAAGATGTGGTCGAGATTGTCTTCTTCACAGATTGAAAATGCGCGGACCGTCAATGCGATGCGATGATTGCACTAGACGTGGGAGCCCTTTACGTCGCTAGTGAAAGCGACACGAGTTTACCGAGCGTCGAGCCGACGGGCAAGTCAGGGGCTCTGGATCATGCGACAGCGCCCTCTTCCCCTCTCCCGTCGGGAGAGGATCGAAGGTGAGGACCTTATACAGCGAGCGCTTCGCACGCGATTCAAGATTCCGCTTCCGTGTTCTTCCGCCACGCTTCTTATCCTTGTGTCATTCAGAGCACAGCGAAGAATCCCGGATTTGACGGCGCGGAAATCCCCTCACGCGCCATGGTTAAGGTGCGTCGGCAGGCATCCAGAAAGATCCGGGATTCTTTGCTGCGCTCTGAATGACACAAAGACGAGCTCCGCGGACCGAGGGCTCGTCGGCTATCGTAAGGGTGATCGGTCCCAAGCAATAACGGGGCGATTGCCGTTTCGCCTACCCGAGCTTCGGGCGGACTTCCGTGTCGAAGCGATCCAGGAATTTTGCGAGCGGGTCACTGCCGAGCGGGCTTATCAAGATTTCATCGACGCCGATTGCGGCGAAGCGGTTCAGGTAGTCGGCGATTTCGACCGGCGGGGCCAGGATGCCTTCGACGTAGCCGCCGGTATCGGTCCATTTCGCGGCGAAGCCCAGATAGACGCGATGACTTATCGAGAAGCCGTCGAGGCTGCGGTTACGCCGCGCGGCGATATCGCGAATCCATCCGATTCGCTCTGCAACCTGGTCGGGATTCATCCGCGTCCCGTGCCATCCGTCGCCGAGCTCGACGGCGCGGCGAATCGCGCGTCGGCTGATACCTCCGACCCAAATCGGGATATTGCCGGCGGCGGGCCGCGGCCCAAAGCGCATCCCCTCGAGATTGAAGAACTCGCCGTGAAATTCCGGCGTCGGCGAAGACCACGCCGCGCGCATCAGCTTGATAGACTCGTCGGTGTAAGCGCCGCGCTTTTCGAAAGATACGCCGAGCGCTCGAAACTCAGCTTCGAGCCATCCGCTGGCGACTCCCGCGATGACGCGCCCTGATGACAGCCGGTCGAGAGTGGCGAGCTCCTTGGCCAGGTGAATCGCGTTGCGATATGGCACGACGATCACGCTGGTCGCGAGCTTTATCCGGGTGGTGAGCGCGGCAACGTAAGCGAGCGTCGCAATCGGTTCGAGTATTTCAATCGGCGGGAGGCGTCCGCCCGACTCAGGTACTAGCAGATGATCGCTGACCCAGATTGATTCATAGCCGGCTTGTTCGGCGCGCATCGCGGCGCGTGCGATTTCGTCGGGAGTGGCGCCGATTTGGGGCAGGTGAAGTCCTATCTTCGTAGCCGTTCTCCCGAGAGTCAGTCCACTTCGTCACCAGGGAATGACGAGGCTGTTCTATGACATTGGAAAGTCCAAGTACAGGAATAAGGAGCGCTGCGCGATCCAGGGCCGGCGCCGATCTGCGCGCCTCAGTAGGGAAGCCCCCGGCGCTCAGTAATCCTCCTGGCCCGCGAGGAGCGAGACTATCCCTTTGCAAGTCGCGAAGTCGTAGTGCAGCGAGCTCATGCACACGCCGCCATGCGGACGACCTCGTCATGCTTGCCGATTAGCGCGAGCAACTGCGACTTGACCGGATCCTTGACCTGCGACATCGCGGTTTTGGCGCGTTCGTGTTGCAGCGCTCGCATGTGTTGGAGCTTGGCGAACCGCACCATCCCGGCTTCGTTCGGACACGGCTGCGCTTCGTACCAATTGCCGGCTTCCTGGCCGACCGGGAGGTTGATGGTGTCGTAGTTGCCGTCGGGAGCGGTGAAATCCATGGTCATCAGATGCGTCGGCAGCATCGGGTAGGTCGCATACTTCGAGGGCGCCGTTATATTGGGCGGGAGCTTGGTGACCTTCAGCTTGAATTTTCTGTTGATCGGAAGCTCGAACTGCCGCTTGATACGATCCTGAAGAAAATCCTGGTTCTTGCCGATGCACTTCATCGTGGACGGTGCGATCAGCTCCTTCATCGCAGCGTAGTCCTTCGAGGACATCGCGTTGGCGACCTTATGCGCAAATGCCTGCTGCTCAGGGGTCCCCTTCTCTGCCGCCGCTTTGGCGGCCTGTTGCTGGGCCGAGAGAGTCGGCGCACCTTGAGGTACAGCGGCCGGCGCGCGCATCGCCCACGGCGATTCCTGCGGTTTTGCGGATTGCTGCGGATACGCGGGCGCAGCGATCGGCGCGGTCAACACCAGAACAGCAAGTATCGTTCGAAACGGCTTCTGCATCTCACTCCTTCAATCGGGCTCGCGGTCAAATCACTGAAAAGACAATTTTTCGATTGGCGAGATTAATCTTTGTCGGGGATCGACTTCAATTGGTCCAGCCATGCGGTCGCTTCGCTGTCCGAGGGCGCGCGCCAGTCGCCACGCGGCGACAACGATCCTCCCGAACCGACCTTGGGCGCATTGGGAATCGTGCTGCGCTTGAACTGGCTCTGCTGGAAAAACCGATACAGGAACGTGTGCAGATGCCCTTTGATAGTCGCGATGTCGTACTGGTTGCGACGATCGGGCGGAACGTCGGGCCAGTCGCCGGCGTTCTTGTCGCGCCACGCATTGTGGGCGAGGAACGCAACCTTCGGCGGCGGGTATCCGAAGCGCAGCGTGTAGTAGAGAAAAAAATCGTGCAACTCGTATGGCCCGATCGTCGCCTCGGTGTCGTGGCTCGAATGCCCGTCGGCCGACGTGCCGGGAATCAGCTCGGGACTAAAAGGCGTCGCGAGAATCTCGATCAGCGTCGCGCTGGTCTCGCGCCCGAGGGGGCTTCCGGTCTGCGCCAGCCATCGGATGACGTGCTGAATCAGCGTCTTCGGCACGCTGGCGTTGACGCTGTAATGCGACATGTGATCGCCGACGCCGTACGTGCACCATCCGAGCGCCAGCTCGCTCAGGTCGCCGGTGCCGACCACCAGGCCGCCGCGCAGATTCGCCAATCGGAAAAGATGACCGGTGCGCTCGCCGGCCTGCACGTTCTCGAAAGTGACGTCGTAAACTTCTTTGCCCTCGGCGTACGGATGCCCGATGTCCTTGAGCATCTGCATGCAGCTCGGCCGGATGTCTATTTCGTCGATTGAGCAGCCGAGCGACTTCATCAGGCGGCGCGCCTGCTCCAGAGTGCGCGCGGTGGTTGCGAATCCGGGCATCGTGACGGCGAGGATTTTCTTGCGCGGCGAGCCCAGCCGATCCATCGCGCGCGCGCATACCAGCAGCGCGTGGGTTGAATCGATTCCGCCGGAGACTCCGATCACGACACGGTCGAGGCCGGTCGATCGCAGGCGGGTCGAGAGACCCTGAACCTGGATGTCGAAGACTTCGGCGCATCGCTCGTCGCGGGTCGCGGGATCCGATGGCACGTACGGGAACCGCTCGTAGCGCCTCTGCAACGGCATCTTTCCGCGTCGCGGCAACTCGGTTGAAAATGCGATGCGCCGAAAGCGGCGGACTCGATCGTGCTCCCGCTGAGCGGTGTCGCCGAACGTGTTCTGGCGCATCCGCTCCTGCGACAGCCGCTCGAGATCGATCTCCGCGCAAATCACTTGCGGCTGATCCTTGAAGCGCTCGGACTCGGCGAGAATGTTGCCGTTCTCGGCGATCAGCGCATGGCCGTCCCAGGCGAGGTCCGTGGTCGATTCACCCTCGCCTGCCGCCGAATATGCGTACGCGGCGAGGCAGCGCGCGGATTGGCTCATGACCAGTTGCTGCCTGTAAACGGCCTTGCCAATCGTGATGTTCGATGCGGACAAATTCAGCAGGACGGTTGCTCCGGCGAGCGCCGCATACGACGACGGCGGAATCGGGACCCACAGGTCCTCGCAAATCTCGGCGTGGAAAGCGAGCAACGGCTGCTCGTCGTGCTGGAAGATCAGGTTGTTGCCGAACGGGACGGCACGGCTCCCCGCGAGATCGATCTCGTCGCGAGTGGCGGCGTCGGCGGAGGTGAATTGCCGCGGCTCGTAGAATTCGCGGTAGTTCGGCAGATTGGTCTTGGGCACGACGCCGAGAATCTTTCCGCGATGAATCACGATCGCGCAGTTATATAGATGATTATCGACCTGGAGCGGCGCGCCGACCACGCTAACGATCGACAGCTTGCTGCTGGCCTCAACCACCGCGGCGATTGCGTCGAGGCATGCGTCGAGCAGCGCGCGCTGCTGAAACAGGTCGTCGCACGAGTACGCGCTCAGCCCCAGTTCGGGGAACAGCGCGAGCACCGCCTTGCGCTCGGCAGCGTCGCGAATCAGCGCGATGGTGTGCTCGCTGTTGTAAGCAGGGTCCGCGACGCGAACCGACGGCACTCCCACCGCAATTCGGATGAAATCGTGATTGTAGAGATTGAAAAAGCTCCCGTTCCTGGTCACGTCGCGTCCTCTTATACGATGACTGTGCCGATTGTAGGGCGCCGGTACAAGATTGCCAGTTCGTGTCATTTCCTTGTGTTAAGTGGGGCGGGCCGCCGTGCCCGCCCTTCCTCAAGGTTGCGGGCCACGCCAGCGGTACTGTCATTCGTCGGTAAGCGTGGGCGCGGACGCCCGCGCGTCGATGGCGGGCACGGCGGCCCGCCCCACTTAATGTCGAATCTCTATATTTTCCAGCCACTTACTCCAACCCGCCTCCTCGTTCAGTTCATTGAACAAATTGTTCAATCGAATGTAACGCCTATTTATATGAAGGGGTTAAAGAACAGGAGTAACGGTGATGCTTTCGACACTATACCACGAACATTTTTCCCCGGCTGACAGCGACCAGGCGGCAAAGAATCGCAGCTACCGGCTTGGCGACCAACTCGACGAAATCGCGGTCTTCGCATTGGTGGCGGTCGCCGTTTTCTACATCGCAGCCGCAAGCTGCTGGTTCATTTTATAAAGGCGTCAATCCCCCGAGCGCGCCCTGGCGGGGAGTCTCTGTGATGAACGGAACCCCCGCCAGGAAAATTAAAAGCAACCCGGGGAATTAGAAAGTTTTCCATTAGTCCCACGCCCGTCGGTGCGTACCCTAAGGGGGGCACGCATCGACGGGTGTCCTCTTTTGTACGTCGAAAGTACCCTCGCCCGCCTTGTCCGCCGCACCGAACACTGCAATAAGAGGGTAGCGACTCGGGCTGCCCGCACCGCGTCGAAAGCCGTCGAAGGAGGCCTCCGCGATGTCAGCAAATTCAGCCGAGAACGGAAACGGTACCCGGCGCGTCGTGCCCGCAAAATTCGCCCATGCAGTGCTCGCCACCAAGCAGTTCCAGGCGATGGTCGATTGGTACAAAACCGTCTTGCAGGCTGAGGTCGTTCACAGCAACGGCATGCTCGCGTTCATGACCTACGACGACGAGCATCACCGGATCGCAATCGCCGCCGTGCCCGGACTCGAGGACAAACCGTGCCACTCGGTCGGGCTGGACCATCTCGCATACACCTACGCAAATCTCGGCGACCTGATTTATACCTACGAACGGCTGAAGCAGGCCGGCATCACGCCGGTCGTCACCATCAACCACGGGCCGACCACCTCGATGTACTATCGCGATCCCGACGGCAATCGCGTCGAGCTGCAAATCGACAATTTCGACACGGTCGAGGAGCTGAAGGGATTTTTCCATAGCGACGCGATGCAGAAGAATCCGATCGGGGTCGGCTTCAATCCCGACGAGATGGCGCGCGACTTTCACGCAGGCGTGCCCGAAGCCGACCTCAAGCGGTACGACGTCACCAAGGGACTCGATCCCGAAACGATGCGGCGGCTAATCGGCGCGAACCGATAATCTGAAAATCATTTTCACCGAACGAAAGGGAGCGGCTGGAGTCGAATGAAACTTGCGACTTTCACCCATAGCGGCGCGACGCGGATTGGCGTCGTCGTCGAGGACTCGATAGTTGACCTCGCGGCGGCAGTGCCCGAATTGCCGCGAGAGATGGTCGCATTCCTCGAAGCAGGTCCGCGCGCGATCGATCGGGCGGCGGGTGCGGCGAAAAATTCCACGCACCGGATTGCGCTGGCGAGCGTCAAGCTCGAGGCGCCGATCGCGCGTCCTGCGGAGTTTTTGGCGATCGGGCTCAACTACGCGGACCACGTCGAAGAGACCAAGATGAAGCGGCCCGAGTTTCCGATGTTCTTCAACAAGCAGTCGAGCTGCGTGACCGGACCCGACTACCCGATCCATTTGCCGCGCGCGTCGTCGGCGCTGGATTATGAAGGAGAGCTTGGATTCGTGATCGGACGGCGATGCCGTCACGTGCCGCGCGATCGCGCCCACGAGGTAATCGCCGGCTACCTGATCGTAAACGACGTGAGCGTGCGCGATTGGCAGCGCCGGTCGCCGACGATGACGCTGGGCAAATCCTTCGACACGCACGGGCCGGTCGGACCCTGGATCGTCACGCCCGACGAAGTCGGCGACCCGCACAAACTGGACCTGAAGACCTTCGTCAACGGTGAGCAGCGCCAGCATTCCAACACCAAAAACCTGATCTTCGACTGCTTCGCGCAGGTAGAAACGCTCTCGACGGTGTTCACGTTGTTGCCGGGGACAATCGTTTCGACCGGCACGCCGGGCGGCGTCGCGGCCGCGATGAACCCGCCCAAATGGCTCAAGGCGGGCGACGTGGTGCGAATCGAGATCGAGAAAATCGGCAAGCTGGAAAACAAGGTAATCGACGAGCCAGCCAAGACCGCTTTGATCTAGGAGAACGGCTGGTCAGATTGGTCGCCGTCCTTTTGGCGTCGTCGCGACAAAATTTCGTCGCAGTGGTTCCACCCAATCTCTGCGGGCATCTCATCACTCGTTCGATCAGGGCAATCTTGACGCACGGTTAGAGACACTTCCTGGAGTTCTGAACTCGCCAGTTAGCCGGATGAATTCTGCGTTTCCGCCCACTTCTGACCATCGAGGAATTAAATAAGTAGCGTCAGCGACAAAAAAAGTTGCATTTGCTCTACAATTTGTAGTATTTGGTTGACGCGATGGAGCAAGGCAACCGTATTCAGGACACAATTGATCGCTCACTCGTGGCACATTGATTGCTCTCTCTTTACGCAAGGAGAGGCGGTTCGGATGGGCGGGATGTAAGTATTAACGCACCTTGGGGAGGGCGCGAAGATGCTGCCAACTGGGTCGAATGGGCTCCGCTCGTCGGAACACGGAAACAATCAGGCAAGACCTTCGCACCCTGGAGTGCTGAGCCGCCTCCTCCTTAGATTCCGTCCACCCTGGCACGCTGATTACTTCTTCCAGAAGCCGCGCCGCTCGATCGATCGCGACTTGCAGGAACAGTGGCCGACCGACTATCCGATGTAACGCCGACCGGCTTTTCTGACATCGCGCGCTGACCGCCAAAATACTTGCTGGCATCCAGTGCCGTGCTGTGCTGGTATGCGCACGTGAATGGCGCTCGAATCGCGCACTGCAAGCGGCGGCAAGCGATGCTGATGCTCACGTGGCTCGCCTCAGTTGAGCGATTCAGTGGGGCGGGCCGCCGTGCCCGCCCTCCGCTCAAGCCTACAGTTTACGACCTCGCTGGCATCCAGTGATGAAACTGCGGCGCTGGGAATGGGCTCTGATTGCGAGCGTTTTTCTCGCCGATCAAATTCTCGCCCTGTACCAAGGTACAAGGTTTTGTGACTATTCCCGCCCCCTGATCATTCTAGGTGTGGCCTCCCTCCTCCTGCTCTATGCGTGGATTCGTCAGATCGACAGCTTCATCGAAATAGGAGAATACGTTCTCCTGTGGATCTGCTTTGTGCTGGTCAACGCGATCTCCGCCTACGTCGTCGCCGGCTGGAGATTGCCTCTGCGCGACGCAGAACTCAGTGGAATCGACGCGGCGATTGGATTCAATCGAACTGCCCTGCTGCGAATCCTGATGGCAAGCCGCTGGCTGATATATGTTCTGCCGATCGCTTATAGCACCCTTGTTTTGCAGGCATTCTTTTCAACTGTATATTTCGCCCTCGATGGCTTCAGCGACCGAAACCGCGATCTGTTCCGAATGGCCGCGATCGCTTGTATCGCTACCAATCTGATTTCAGGAATCGTTCCTGCCATAGGACCCTATCCTCCCTTGGCGCCCTTCCAGCAGGCCTTGATCGACGTGCGCAACGGCGGCTGGAGATTGGTCTCGATCGGGCATATGCAAGGTATCGTGACATTTCCATCGTTCCATACCGCGCTCGCGGTACTGTTTGTCTATGCGCATCGCCCGCCATGTAGGACATTTGTCCCAATCCTGGTGTTGAACTTGTTGATGCTGATCGCGATTCCCTTCTGGGGCCACCACTACTTCACCGATGAAGTTGCAGGGGCTGCGCTGGCAGTTGCGTGCATATATGCCGTCCAGTATTGGCTGACTCCTCGAGCTTCCGTGCATGTGGCACAGGCTTCAGCCTGTGATTCGCGAATGACAGCCGGCGTAGCTCGAGTCGCAGCTGATGACTGAACAGCCGACTGACGCGATTAGTGCGGCAACCGTCCGTCAGCGGCGCGACGCTGAACCATCGCCAACCATTCTCGCCTACAAGCCGCTGCGCGGGAGCGCGTCATCGGACCATCTCGATCTGGTCCGCGGGATTGCCGCAATCGCCGTGCTGCTCGGTCATCTGCGCAACCTTTTTTTCGTGGATTTTTCGCAGTCCGCCGGTAACTCCAACCCGCTGGTCAAGTTCGTTTATTTTGTCACCGGCTTCAGCCACTACGCGGTAATGATCTTCTTCGTGCTCAGCGGATTTCTGGTCGGTGGAACCGTACTTCGCGGGCGAATCGATGGGACCTGGAGTTGGAAACTCTATTCCACGAATCGGCTTACCCGTTTGTGGATTGTGCTGATTCCAGCTTTGCTGCTCGGCGCCATTTGGGACCATTTCGGCATTCGCATCTTCGGGACCTCCGGAATCTATGGCGGAGTGGCTCGCGCCAACATCGGGATTGCCGCGGTGCCGCCCCGGCTCTCAGCTAGCGTAATGCTTGGCAACGCGCTTTTCTTGCAAAATATCCTGACTCCGACCTTTGGATCGAACGGACCATTGTGGAGCTTGAGCTATGAATTCTGGTACTACGTGCTCTTCCCACTGATGGTGTTGGCCTTTCCCGTGCGTGGTAAAACCACGCGGTCCATTTTTATTTACGCAATCGCTGCGCTCGCGGTCGTATTTTTCATCGGTCAGGAGATAGCCCTCTACTTCTTGATTTGGCTTCTCGGCGCCGCGATAAATCTGGCGCCTGAAGGGTCAGGTGCGCGCGGCAGTATCTGGATAGTAGTGACAACCGGGGCGGTGGTGTTGCTCGTCGCCGTACTTCGATTCAAACCGGGCACGACCGAATATTCCGATTTCTTCGTTGGAATCGCATCGACCGTTCTAATCTTCGCGTTGGTGCGCAGCCGTGCCCGGAGCACAGCGGGACTCTATTCCCGAGTTGCGCGGCGGCTGGCCGGCTTTTCCTATACCTTATATGTCGTGCATCTGCCGGCGCTGGTATTTATTAGCGCCTGGCTGGTTCCGCAACGACGATGGCAGCCCGACTTGCTCCATGTTGCGATTGTCATCGCGCTGGGAATCTGTGCACTCGCATATGCATTCGCAATCGCGCAACTTACTGAGTATCGAACCGATGCGGTCAGATCTCGCGTGACTGCCGCCATTCGCATGGGTTAAACATCCAACCGGAGGATCGAATGAAAATTTACGACTACAAACTCGCACCCAATCCGCGCCGCGTGCGCGTGTTCCTCGCGGAAAAAGGAATCAGCGTCCCTTTCGAGGAGGTCGACATCTTCAAGGGCGTCAACCGACAGCCCGAGTTCCTGAAAAAGAATTCGCTCGGCGGGATTCCGGTGCTCGAGCTCGACGACGGCCGGCATCTGGCCGAGAGCGTCGCGATCTGCCGCTACTTCGAACTGCTTCACCCGGAGCCTGCCCTGTTCGGCAAGGGCGCGTTCGAGCAGGCCAACGTCGAGATGTGGAATCGGCGGATCGAACTGGCGGTGCTCGTACCGGTCGGGATGGTCTGGGGACATTCGCACGAGCTGACCCGCGCGCGAATCAAACAAATCCCGGAAATGGGAGAGCAGTCGCGCAAGGTGGTCGAGCAGCGTTACGAATGGCTGGACCGCGAGCTCGAAGGAAAACAGTTTATCGCCGGCGACAAGTACTCAATCGCCGACATCACCGCGATGGTCGTGCTCGACTTCGCGAAGTTCAACGATATTTCGATTCAGCCGGAGCAGAAGAATCTCGCGCGATGGCATGAGGCGGTATCGTCGCGCCCGAGCGCGACCGCGTAGCCGCCGAATACTAATCGGCGCGTCCGTGAATTCCGCAGGCCGGCGCGATACCCATCCGCTCGTAATAGCGCTGGTGATATTCCTCGGCGCGGTAGAACTCAGCGGCCGGAGCGATCTGCGTAACGACCGGGCGTCGGAGTTTGCCGGATTCGTCGAGCCGCCGTTTCGATTCCTCGGCCGCCTTCCGCTCATGCTCGTCGGAATAAAAAATGACCGATCGGTATTGAGTGCCGACGTCGGGCCCCTGGCGGTTGAGCGTGGTCGGATCGTGAATCTGCCAGAAGACTTCGATCAACTGTTCGAACGACACGCGCGCGGGATCGTACTTGACCTGCACGACTTCGGCATGTCCGGTCTTGCCAGCGCAGACCGTCCGATAGTTCGGCTGCGGGACGGTGCCGCCCGCATATCCGACCGCCACGTCGACGACGCCTTCGACCGCGCGAAAAGCCGACTCGACACCCCAGAAGCATCCTGCGCCAAATACCGCAAATTTGTGTGTGCTGGTCATGTGCTTAATTAACGATGACTGGGGGCGCGAATCAACGCCGCCGCCACTGTGGCGTTCTACCAACCTGTGCCATTATTCTAGCATAATGACAAGTATCATGGCGGACCAAAGACTGTGGAGATTTCTCCTGCTTGCAACTCTGGTTTGCAGTTGGCCTCCAGCCAACGCGCGTGCCGATGAAATCAAGATCGCCGCGGCGGCCGATCTGACCTTCGCGTTCCAGGACGTCGCTGCCCGATTCGAAAAGCAAACCGGGAACAGGGTCCAGCTCACGTACGGTTCGTCGGGGAATTTTTTCTCGCAGATTCAAAATGGAGCGCCGTTCGACTTGTTGTTTTCCGCGGACCTCATGTTCCCGCAAAAGCTCGAAGCAGCCGGCCTGGTTGAACCGGGCACCATTTATGAGTACGCCAAGGGTCAAATCGTGATTTGGGTTCCGGAGGCATCGAAGCTAGATCTGAGCAAGGGTCTCGCCGTGTTGCTGGATCCGGGTATTCGAAAGATAGCGATCGCCAATCCGCAACATGCGCCGTACGGAAGCGCTGCCGTCTCCGCGATGCAGCATGAAGGGATCTACGATCAGCTCAAGAGCAAATTCGTGATGGGCGAGAATATTTCGCAGACCGCGCAGTTCGTACAATCCGGCAACGCCGACGCCGGTATCGTCGCGCTATCGCTCGCGCTTGCGCCGGCGATGAAGGACAGCGGACGCTACGTCGTAATCCCGGCGAGCGACTATCCGCCATTGATCCAGGCTGCCGTGATTCTCAAATCGTCGCACAACCAGGAATTGGCGCAGCAGTTTTTGAAATTTCTCAAACAGCCCGAAACCATAGCGCTGATGGAGCGATACGGTTTCGCGGTTCCCAAGGATGTCGCCGCGACGCACGACAGCGAAACGCTGGCGCACTGACCACCGATGGATTGGATCGCGATTTTCCTGACACTACGGCTCGCGCTGGTCGTCTGCGCGATCCTGCTGATAGTCGGGACACCGATCGCGTACTGGCTCAGCTTCACGCGCTGGCGATGGAAATTTTTCGTCGAATCGGTCGTGGCGCTGCCGCTGGTCCTGCCCCCAACCGTGCTCGGCTTCTACGTGCTGGTCGCGATGGGCTCGCGCAGCCCGCTCGGCCGCTGGTATCAATCTCTCACCGGCCACGGGTTGCCGTTTACCTTCGGAGGGCTGGCGATCGCGTCAGTCATCTACAGCCTGCCGTTCGCCGTGCAGCCGATGGCGGCGGCGTTTTCGCAGGTGGATCGCAATCTTATCAACGCGTCGTCGATCCTCGGCGCCTCGCGAATCCGCACCTTCATGCGCGTCGTGCTGCCGCTTTCGATTACCGGCGTAGTCACCGGATTCGTACTGAGTTTCGCGCATACGCTCGGCGAATTCGGCGTGGTCCTGATGGTCGGCGGCAACATCCCGGGCGTCACGCGAACCGTGTCGATCGCGATTTACGATCAGGCTCAGGCGCTCGACTATGCCGGAGCGAATCGGATGGCGCTCTTGCTGATGGCGTTTTCGTTCGTCACGTTGTCGATCACGTATTCGCTGAACCGCCGGGTCTTCGCGGTCTGGCCGATGAGCCGCTAACCTCGCGCCAACCATGGCATCCGGGAAACGTCTATCGGTGCGCATCGCGCATCGGGTTTCGAACAGCTTCGCGCTCGACGCCGGGTTCGAGGCGTCGTCCGGCTTTACGATGATCCTGGGGCCGTCGGGCGGCGGCAAAACGACACTGCTGAATTGTGTCGCTGGATTCGCACGCCCCGATTCCGGACGCATCGCGCTCGACGCGCACGCATTGTTCGATTCGGATCAACGCATCGACCTGCCGGTCGCGGAGCGTCGATTGGGGTACGTGTTTCAGAATCTCGCCCTGTTTCCCCATCTGACGGTCGCGCAGAACGTTCAATACGGGATTGCGAAACTGCCGGCCCAGGAGCGGCGCGCCAGGATGATGACGATGCTCGAATCATTTCGAATCTCGCATCTCATCGCGCGCAAGCCCACTGAAATTTCCGGCGGCGAGCGGCAACGCGTAGCGCTCGCGCGTTCGCTGGTGACGAATCCGTCCGCGTTACTGCTGGACGAGCCGCTGACCGCGCTCGACACCCCGACCAAATCGAAACTCATCGACGACTTGCGCGCGTGGAACTCCTCCCACGAAATCCCAATCCTGTATGTAACCCATTCGCCCGAAGAAGCCTTCGCGTTAGGAGAGCGGGTAGTCGTCCTTGAACACGGCCGCATCCTCGCTCAAGGCAAGCCACAACAGGTACTTACAACCCCGCGTCACGAAACGATCGCGCAGATAGTAGGTTTCGAAAACGTCTTCGACGCGACCGTCAAATCAATCGCAGAAACCCAGGGCACAATGCTTTGCCAGTTGGACGGCAGCACAACGCAACTGGAAGTCCCCCTAGGCCGCGCCGAAATAAGCGCTCGAGTAAGAATAGCGCTCCGCGCCGGTGACATAATCATAGCGAGCGATCAACCCCATAACCTGAGTGCCCGCAACTCATTCCAGGGACGAGTCCTATCAATCCGCCGCGACGGTGTAAGAGTAATAGTAATGATAGAAGCCGGCGCAATATTCGAAGTCCATCTGACTCCGGCCGCAATCGACCAGTTGCGATTGGAGGATGGAAAAGAGGTCTGGCTGGTAATCAAGACCTATTCATGCAATCTGGTCGAGCCTGGACCTTGATTGAAGTGCTTACATGCAGTTGACCAACTCGACATCAGTCCCGGTTCCCTTCAGTCTGACACTACCCGATATCGGATTTGCCGTGTAGCACAAATCGTCGATCTTGGTGGTATCGCGACATTGGCAGAAGCTCGTTTGTCTGACGCACGAGTTGCGGAAAATGCCGGCGCCGCCGGATAACGGTACTTTACCTTTACACCCGTTGTAGACAGGACCCGGATTTATGTCGCCTACACTCAATGGCGAAATTCTATAGAGCGGTTTGAAGGCTACCAGGTCTGCGACCCATTCTGACGGAGTACCGGATATGGTTGCTATCTTGTTCCCGGTTGGGGCTACTGGATAGGACCATGCTTGCGTTGCCAGGTTCGGAAAGTGTGACGGGCCGCTATAGGCGTAGTCGTTCTTGACGGCTATCCCCATGCTCGAAGGCGGTGTCCAGGTTCCTGATCCAGCGTTCGCATAGAACGCCATCAGGTAGTCGCCCACCTCACTTGTCGTGACTCCCCTTGCAGTCAGCACGGTTCCTTTCCCGCTGTTGCTGGAAGACATATCTATCGACGACACATTCGAGATCACATAGGTCCTGATGTCATAGCGGAGTGGTTTGAACCATCGGAATCTGTAAAATGGGCGTTCGCCCGCCTGAAAGGTGCGATAAAACAGCACCTGGCATAGCCCATCTGCGTCGGCCTCTGAATTCGCGATCAAGGTCCATTGGTAGTCCGGCATGACCCAGGAACAATCAGACGAGCTTCCCAGAATAAGCTGGACCACGCCACCCAGGTTTTGCAGGTTCGGTGGATTCATTCCCAGCGCGCCAAATCCTACCGTGACCGCACTCTCCTTGCCTGACCAGGTCGCGACCAGGGAATCTTTGCCGGTAAAGGATGAGCCGCCGATAAATTGCGCGTGCGCTAATGTAGAACGCGCCAGCATCACTAGAACGATTCCCGCCACGATTCGACGTTTCACTAGTTGATAGGAATCTCCTCGTTATAGACGCTGTTCCATGTGGCATAGGCTGCGGTGGAGTTACCCGGGTTTATGTAGCACACATGGCCGGTAAACACGCGTGGCGCAGGATTACCCCCAGCGATCATCTGCACCTGAAATTCAGTACAACCCCCGGGTGGAACCTGGACCGGAGCGGTCTGCGCGATAGCCGACGGCCAATCTCCTACAGTGTCACATCGAAAGGTTGCAAGTGTGGTAATTGCATCGTAGTTGCAGAACTGGATGGCGCCCGCCTGAATCTGGTAATAGCTGAGAACTCCGTTTCCTTCTGGCCCGAAGAACCCACCATTATCGCCGAAGACTCCGGTTTCGGTATTGGCCGGAAGAAACAAGGCTTGTGCTGCACTCGCCCTGCCCGGATGATCGCCTATGCCGGTGCCAGAACCCTGAATTGTAGGTGCTATCTGCTGAATACCCGATCGCGACAAATATGTCCACTTCGCAATAGCATCGTCATACTGAAATAGAATGTTTTCGGCCGCATCGGGAAAGGAAAGTGGAACCAGGGTATTTGCAGGATCAGTGCTGGAGTTCTGGAACAGGAACATCTTATCCCAGGTCGGTACGCGCCCTCCTATCGAGTCCTGAGTTATCCTGAGTGTGAATAATTGTCCGGCGGAGCCTCCCGGCCCCATCGTTATCTTCTGAGTGTCTGAAAAGAGGATGATCGTTCCGATGCTGAATCCTTTGGGATTACATTTCCAGGTGTTAGATGCCAATGTGCAAGCGGCGGGACGCGGAGCCGAACCCGTCATGGTAGGCGAAGTGCCGCTTATTGGACTGATATGCCGAGTCGCGCACCCTGCCAGCGACACGATAAGCAGTGCGAGTATCGGCGCGATGCGAGTGATGTTCACTAGCCGGTGGCCTCTCTCCTGTTCGCCCACAGGCTCGCCATTTATCATGAAGTCCGTTCCGGCTGAAAGAACGATTGATGCCTCAGAACGGCGCGCGGCCGGCGGCAGTTGGTGCCCCCTGCGGGATTCGAACCCACGGCCCCAGGATTAGGAATCCTGTGCTCTATCCATCTGAGCTAAGGGGGCGACCCAGAAATTCGTTGCAATATTAGACCGTCGCAAACAGAGTGGGGTAGAGGCCGGGCTCGGGATGGAACCGCTTGATTGAGGCCATAGCACCCTCACCTCTTCCCAATCCGCGACTTTTCTTCGGCGGCGATTTTCTGAAGCAGTCTCGAGGCCGGTTCGGAGATTGCCATTTCGCCGCGCTCCCAGCGAGCCACGGTGTTCGAGGATACTCCCACTGCCTCAGCCACGGCCATCTGAGTCCAGCCCAGTTTTCCCCTGAGCGCACGAATTTCCACCGCAGTCATACTATACGCAGCGTATAGCACGACCGAACGGAAGTCAAGCGGCTTGATCGGCGCGTTCTGTTAGGTGGCACCCGATCCAGTGCTTCTACGGACGGGACGAGACCGATACTGCCTGTCCTCAGCTCGCGCAGGTCGGCGCCGAAACGTGCGGGTGTATCGTTGAACTAAAGATCAGACGATGGATTCGACTGACCAGATGCCCTTCATCCGTTCTTGCAGAGGCTAGCGGCAAGCGGTAACTCCCGATCAGAAAGGTATCAGCGTGGCAAATCCGATTGCGCGAGTGCTGTCGCGCGGCCCGTCCGCGGACAGCGAGCCCACGTCTGCCGGCAAGTGGCTGGTGGCCGCCTCCGTTATGATCGGCACCTTCCTCTCGGTCATGGACGCGACGGTCGTCAACGTCGCGATGCCGCACATGATGGGCACTTTCGGCCAGGACCTGCTGACTATCACCTGGGTTTCGACAGCCTACAGCATCGCCGAAATCATCATGATCACGATGTCGGCCTGGTTAACCACGGTGCTTGGCCGCAAGCGCCTGTTCCTTGCGTCGATGATTTTGTTCACGGTCGGCTCGGTATTGGCGGGCACCTCGAAGACCCTGACGCAGATGATTTTTTATCGCGTACTGCAGGGCATCGGCGGCGGCAGCCTGATGCCGTGCTCGCAGGCAATCGCGCGCGAAACCTTTCCGCCCGCCGAGCAAGGCATGGCGATGGCGATTTACAGCATGGGCGTCGTGCTCGCGCCGGCGATCGGACCGGTCATCGGAGGATGGCTGGTCGACAACTACGGCTGGCAGTGGGTCTTCTACATCAACGTGCCGTTCTGCATCGTGGGTCTGATGATGGTCAGCACGTTCGTGCACGACCCTTCGTACCTGAAGCGCGGCGTCGCACGCATCGACTGGACCGGAATCGGCCTGCTGACCGTGGGGCTCACTATGATGCAGGTGGTCCTCGAGCGCGGCGAAGAGGTCGACTGGTTCTCTAACCATTGGATCGTAATGGGCGCGGTTGTCGCCTTGGCCGCGCTGGTGGCGCTGGTCGTGTGGGAACTCTACACCGACGAACCGGTAATAAACCTCCGCTTGTTTCGCAACGTACCGCTCAGCGTGGGTTCGAGCCTCGGGATGGTAGTTGGGTTCGCCCTTTTTGGATCGAGCTTCCTGCTGCCGCAATTTACCGAGACCTTGCTCAACTACCCGGCGTACCAGGCGGGAATGGTGTTGATGCCCCGAGCGGTAGCGATGCTGCTGACGATGCCTGTGGTTGGACGACTCTACAATCACGTAAGTCCAAGAATCCTGATCGCGATAGGCATAGTTGCTTTAGTCGTTGGTTACCGGCAACTCAGTCACTTCACGCTCACAGTCAGCTTCATGAACTTCATGCCGATCCTGCTGATCACTGGAATAGGTATGGGCGCCTCGATGGTTACGATGAGCACGGTCTCGCTGAGCACCGTGGCACGCTCACAAATGACCGGAGCGTCGAGCCTCTTCACTCTGTCACGGCGCGTTTCCGGTAATATCGCATATGCGATGCTTGCGACGATGCTCGCACGCCGCTCGCAAGTTCATCGCTCGGAGTTGATCGGCGCTTTCAATGGCACCAATCCCACATTCCGCTCGACCGACGCCCAGTTTCGAAGTCTTCTCAGCGGTTATGGAATCGCGTCGACGCCTACCCGGCGACCCGACCTCGCGATGCTGAGCCAGATTGTCAACAATCAGTCCACGATGATGGCCTACAACGATTGTTTCTGGCTTATGGCGGTGATGCTGGTTGCCGTGCTGCCCTTCCTGTTCCTGTTGCCTAAGACCGGTGTGCCAAAGGAAGCCGAAGCGGTTGTCGAGTGATCGACGTTGCGACTTCGGCGTAGCCACTACCAGCGAATGCCCCGCTGACGTTCGTACTCCTGCTCCATTCGCCGATGGCGCGCTGACATAATATCCCGGCGTGAGATGATACCGATGAGCTTGCGATTGTTATCGCGATCCACCACCGGTAAGCGTCCCACTCCTTCGCGAACCATCAGTGCATTCGCTTCGCTGAGGGTGTTATCCTCGAAAATAACAGCATGATTCCTGATAGTGAGATCGCCGACCAGTTCTGTCGGCTTTCGCGCCGCGTCGAGTAAGTCCAGACGGGTCAGTACGCCAACCAGTTGTCCTTGGTCGTTCAATACCGGGAACCCCTGATAACTGCTGCCCGGCCAGCCTTGTGTGATGCGGGTCCGCACCTCCGCCAAAGTCAGATGCTCAGCAAGAGAGACCACCTCGCGGCTGGCGACGTCACGAACCAAGGTCTGCGTGAGAAAGTCGGCAGTATACTCGTTTGGCACAAAGACGCCCCTGCGAACGACCTTCTCCGTCATTAGCGTAGTCTGCATCAGCAGACTGGAAACCATGTAGGCCGCCGAAGAGCCACTGAGCAAAGGTAATAGGCCAAGCGGCTGCAAGGTAGTCTCGAAGGCAAAAACTATCGACGTGAGCAGCGCGCGCGAAGCTCCTGCGAACATGGCCGCCATTCCGACTATCCCGGCGATTCGCAAATCGATCCCAAACTGTGGAAACAACATACTGGCTCCGCCGCCCAGCGCTGCACCGAGCGCACCGCCCATAACAAAGAGCGGCGCCAGGGTTCCCGCCGACGTTTCGCTTCCGAGCGCTGCCGCCCAGGATACCAACTTCAGCACGAAGAGCATGATGAGCGCTTTCTCGGTGAGCGATCCGGAGAAGATTCGGACGATGTTGACGTAGCCGACACCCATAGTCTCGGGAAGAATGTAACCAACGATGCCAACCACGAGGCCGCCCATAGCAGGCCACCACATCCAGTGGATCGGCAATCGCGCAAATGTATCCGAGACTGCATAAACGGCGCGAGTCGCACCAACCGAGGCCAATCCGACTATCGCGCCGATCAGGGTGTAGAACGCCAAGGCAACCATCCCTGAACTTTGCAGCTGCTGCATCGGGAACATTGGCCAAGGGGCCGCAGAGAGTCTTCGCAGCGCAGCAGCCGTCGCGCTCGCAACCGCGACGGGGATAAGAGAGCGCGGGCGAAACTCGAACAGCAACAGCTCGACTGCAATCAAGACGCCTGACACAGGGCTTCCAAAAGTCGCGGACATGCCGGCCGCGGCGCCGGCCGAGAGGAGGATCTTTCTCTCCTCAGCCGTAGTCGAGAGAAACTGCCCGACGAAAGAGCCAAGCGCTCCACCAGTGAGGATGATTGGACCCTCGGCACCAAAGGGACACCCAGTACCTATCGCGATAGCTGTGGATATGGGCTTAAGAACTCCAACTCGCGCGGGGATCCGGCTCTGGTTTCTAAGTACGCTCAGCATCACCTCGGGAATTCCATGCCCGCGTATTGCTTCCGAGCCATAGCGCGCCATCAAGCCCACCACAACGCCGCCGATGACCGGGACGGCTAACACGAACAGGCCGAGTTGGTTGGCCTCCGGCGAGACAAAACTCGCTGACAATCGACCATAGAAGGACAAGTTGGTTATAAGGCCGATCAGCTTGAGCAAACCTATTGCGGCCCCTCCCGCTGCCAGTCCGATCGCTGCCGCCAGAAGAGTCAGGACGACGACGCGCATATCGAAGGTATTTCTACGGCTGGGAAAGTGCTCAGGTTCGAGAGTGCTATCCTGGGAACTATCGGTGGCGTCTTCCACCGGAGAGGGAGAATCGGGATCTACTTGCTCAGTCACGTTCTACTCCATCGACCACCGGCCGCGTCGCGGGGGCTAATTATCGATGCTTTTAGCCTGCACGCTCAAAGATGCGATCGCCTTCGCTCGAACCGCTAGCGTGATCGAGTGCCAACTGGCTTCTTTGGCTTAGGCAAGGTATGGACCACAAGTACCGGGCAGACGGCATGTTGCACGACCCTCTCCGCGACGCTGCCGATCAGAACGTGCGCCAACCCGGTGCGTCCGTGCGTTGAGATGACGATCAAATTTGCATGGACCTTCTTTGCGGCTTCGATGATCGCCTGGTACGCGGCGGCACCGAACTCTACCAACGTCCGGCACTTGACGCCTTGCTTGCCCAAGCTCCTGCACATTTCCTCGAGTTTCTCTTCGGCTGCACGTGCTTGATTTTCGAGGAGCGCTCCCGTATCAGGCACCAACAACGGCGACTCGTAAAACCCACGCTCGACCACCGAGAGTAAAATCAGTTCAGCCTCATACGGCCGGCTGAATTCGACAGCCTCGTCCAGTGCTCGCAGAGAAGGTTCGGAAAAGTCGAGCGGCACCAGAATTCTCTCAATCGCCATCATTTTTGATTTCTCCACGCGTGTTCAGTTGGTATAAACCGGCTGAACTTTTGTTACATCCCTGCTAGAGAGCCGTCGTCGACCGCCAGTGTTCGCTGTGCTCGACGAGCAGGGCGGCGTGCGGTCGATAGAAATAGCGGCACGCGTGTTTTGCGATTGCGCCCGCTGCCGCGAAAGACCGATACTGCCCCCGTTGCCGGCGATCCGGGTGATCGCCTGCCTACAGCCTTGATAAGGACCGCAGATGGCGCTTCGGCTCATAGAAGTATTCCTACCCAAAGAACACGGCGCGCGTTTGCAGGAAAGCCTGAGCAAGGACGGCGTCGTCGCGCACTGGACCGAGCCACTCTCCGAGCAACAGATACTAGTGAGGATTCTGCTCCAAGTCGAAGATACGGAACCCTTCCTGGATCGCCTCGAGGACAGCCTTGAGGGAACGGATTTCCGGGCCGTGCTGGTTTCAGTGGAAGCTACGATTCCGCGGCTTGAACTGGAGAAGGAGCAACCGCAGGCGGGGGCTGAGGTCACTGACGCTGAACAAGCTGAGAAAGAGACCCCCAGCCCGCGGATCAGCCGCGAAGAGCTTTACCAGCAGGTCACCGAGGGCGCTCAGCTTAACCGAACGTTCGTCGTGCTGGTGGCGCTGTCGGCGGTGGTTGCGGCGGTCGGCGTCGCCTACAACAACGTCACGGTAGTAATTGGCGCAATGGTTATCGCGCCGCTGCTCGGCCCAAACGTCGCATTGTCGCTGGCGACGGCCCTGGGCGACATAGACCTCGCGAAGTCATCCGCGAAAACCAACCTCGTCGGCATTCTAGTGGCGCTGGCCACAGCGATACCGATTGCCTTTCTCGTAAAAGTCGATCCCCAAGTGGCTGAAATCCAGACCCGGCTTCATGTGCAGCTCAAGGATGTTGTTCTTGCGCTCGCTTCGGGATCGGCCGGAGTGCTTTCGATCACCACGGGGGCATCGGCCGCCCTGATTGGAGTAATGGTTGCGGTGGCTCTGCTCCCTCCGCTGGTGACCTTCGGGCTGCTGGTCGGCGCAGGCGATTTTGGCTTGGCCGTGCATGCGCTGCTGTTGTTTCATCACGAACGTGATCTGCGTGAACCTGGCGGGCGTCGTGACACTGCTGGCGCAAAATGTGAGGCCGAGAGTCTGGTGGGAGGCGGACCGGGCTAAGAAAGCAATCAAGATCGCGATCACGTTCTGGATTATTCTGCTGTGTATGCTGGTAGCAGTGGTCCTGGTTTTGCGAAAGGGAAACTGAGCGGTGGCGCGAGTCCGCGAGTCCGCGGAAGTCGTGTGTAAGACACACCCTGAGAGCTTATGTACTTCGACATCATCGCGATCCTGATAACCATCACGGCGATTTTCAGTTTTCTGAATGTCCGCTACTTTAGTCTGCCTTCCACCATTGGGGTGCTTGCAATCGCGCTGATCTTTTCTGCCTTGGTAATAGTCGCCGGAAAAGCGGGTGTCCCATCGGCGGATATTGCGGCCAAAGCCTTCCTGCGACGCATCGATTTCAACAGGATCCTGCTGCACGGACTGCTGGCGTACCTGCTGTTCGCGGGTGGTCTGAATCTCAAGATCCCGCAGCTCTCCCAACAGGCGGGCGCGATTGCATTACTCGCGACCCTTGGCGTGGCGATCTCAACGGTAGTCGTTGCGGCTGGAACATGGCTCGTGCTTAGCGTTGCCGGGATGCCGATACCGCCGGTGGCGGCCTTATTGTTCGGAGCACTGATCTCACCGACCGATCCGGTAGCGGTGCTCGCGATTCTAAGAACACTCACCATGCCTCGAGGCATCGCGGCACAGATTGGTGGCGAATCGCTTTTCAATGACGGCGTCGGCGCCGTCTTCTTCATGGTATTGCTCCAGATCGCAACCTCCCCGGTGCACATAGGCGCGTTCGAAGCCGCCAAGCTGCTAGCGATGCAGGCCGCGGGAGGAATCGTCTTTGGCTTGGCCGCGGGTCTGCTGACCTATTGGCTGCTCGCGCAGGTCGACGATTACAAGGTGGAAATCCTTCTGACCCTCGCGCTCGCCAGCGGCGGTTACGCACTGGCGGACTGGATTGGGGTCTCTGCGCCGATCGCGATCGTGGTAGCGGGATTGATAATCGGCAACGAGGGCCGAGAGAAGGCAATGTCCGACGAGACGCGTTCTCACCTCGACGTTTTCTGGGAGGTCGTGGATGAGATTCTTAACGCGATCCTGTTTCTCCTGATCGGAGCAGAATTGCTGCTGGTACCGCTCGACGGAGGCTATGGAGTCGCCGCGTTAATTGCCGTCCCGCTTTCCTTGATCGCTCGGCTGGTCAGCGTTGCGGTCGTGGTTCTGATCCTATCGCCCTTCCGGACCATCGAGCGTGGGACTATCCCGGTGCTGACCTGGTGCGGACTTCGAGGAGGAATATCGGTAGCCCTCGCACTCTCCGTTCCCTACCTTGATTACCGAAACCCGATCATCGCGATGACTTATGCAGTCGTTATCTTCTCAATCGTCGTTCAGGGTCTTACGATTCGTCCAGTGATTTTGCGAACCATCCCCTCCATCCCGCTCGCAGAAGAGCCAAAGGCAACGCCCGATTGAGCGGCAAATCGCTCCAGACCTCACGAAGGCCCGAAGCGCTGGCGACTCGGCCCCCGGCTGGGCGCATATTCGCCGACGGCAAGTACTATCACTGAATGGAGATCGCCATGAGAATTCGCACAGAGCAGTTGGACGACGGTGAACGGCAACGCATGCTGAGCGAAACGACGCCACCCGATTTCCTGGATTCCTCCGCCGAATGGCGGCGGATTTTTTCGGAAATCTGGGGAACGTTTCTGCTGGTCGTGGTGGCCGCGGGCGCGGACGTAGTGGCAGCGAAGAGCGGCGGCGCGGTCACTTTGGGCATGGCAGTGGTGGCGCCCGGCATGATGGTCATGGTCGTTATCTACTTTATGGGCACGGTAAGCTGGGCACATCTCAATCCCGCCGTCACTCTTGCCTTTGCCGTACGAGGAAATTTTCCCTGGCGTCGCGTGCCCGGCTACTTCCTCGCACAGATTGCGGGAGGCATCGCGGCCGCGATCTTCCTTCGCGCGATGTTCGGGACGGTTGGCGAACTCGGCGCCACCAAGCCCGGTATGGACGTGAGCGCCCTGCAGGCATTGCTCATGGAAGTACTGCTCACCACAGGATTGGTGAGTACGATCCTGGGCACCGCATCGGGCGCCCGCAACATCGGAGCCAATGGCGCCATCGCGGTCGGCGGTTATATCGCGCTTGCGGGACTCTGGGCCGCGCCTATCAGCGGGGCTTCGATGAACCCAGTACGTTCTCTGGCCCCTGATCTGGTTCGCCTGGACTTCGCTGCGGGATGGGTCTATCTCGTCGGTCCGTTTGCTGGAGCGTTGATCGGGGTCCTGTTCGAATGGATTTTGAAAGGGCCCCCGACTCTTACGGGGACGATCGCGGCACAGGGCGTGCTGGAGAGCGATAAGGGCGTCAACGCGGGTTGAAGTTTGGGTCTGCCTTTGCCGGGACGATCTACTGGCAAGCAATCCTACTATGGCTAAAGGGCGCAGGGTCCACCCGCACCCCGCCCAGCCAAATTCAAGTCTTAGCCGGCCTTACAGAGGCGTGCGCGATTCCGCGCAGCATGCCGGCGAATACCAGTTGGTGCAGCGGATAGATCCCGTACCAGTATGCGATTCCCGGCAGTCCGACTGGATCGAAGATCGCCGTTTGCCTGATCGTTGAACCGCTCCCTTCGGCTGCGACTTCGAAGTCGAGCCATGCGCGGCCCGGCAGCCGCATCTCGGCGGCCAGCCGGAGTTGACGCGGGGGATCGAACGTCTCGACGCGCCAGCAATCCACCGCATCGCCAACTTCCAGCGAGTCCCCGTCGCGTCTACGGCGACGCATCCCGACTCCGCCGACCAACAGGTCGAGGAAACCGCGCACGTGCCATAGCCACTCGCCGTAGTACCAGCCCGTCGCGCCTCCGATGCGCCTTATCGGCGCGAATGCGCCCTCCGGCGGTGCATCGACGTGCACCAAGCGCGAATCGACGAGGCGGTTGCCGAATCTGACTCCACCCCAGTCGCGCGGTTCGCCGGCCGCGGAAATTGCGTCGGACCATCGTGTCCCGCGGTAATCGAGATCTTCATTGCGCAGCGCGAGGGCGATCGCTTCACGCACTCCTCTTGGCCGGATCGAAAATACTCTGAGCGCGCCATCGTCACGGACCACTGTCGGATGGATCATGCTGTCGATAAGTTTGCGGCCAACCCGCGCGTAAAGCGGCGTCACCAGCCCAAGCCACAGGCTCGAGAGCCGCGGCGTGAGAACGGGCACGGGAATCATCAAGCGATGCAATCCACGCTGACGCGAGTACTCGCGCAGGATGTCGCCGTAGGACACGACGTCCGCCCCGCCAATTTCGTAGATTGGATTGCCTTCGACCTCGAGCTTCAGTGCCTCGACCAGGTAATCAACCATGTCGTTGATAGCGATCGGCTGCGCCTTCACCGCGACCCATTTCGGCGTGACCATCACCGGCAGACGTTCCGCCAACGCGCGAACCATCTCGAACGAGAGGCTGCCCGATCCAATGATGATCGATGCGCGGAACTCGATGACCTGGACGCCGGATTCGCGGAGCAGCTCGCCGACCTCGTGGCGGCTTCGCAGATGCGTCGAGAGTTCGGCACTGCTTTCGCCGAGACCGCCAAGGTAGATGATGCGCCGCAGGCCTGCCGCGCGTGCGGCGGCGGCGAAGTTGCGCGCGCCCTCGCGATCTTTCTCTTCGAAAGATCCCGCCGACCCCATCGAATGAACCAGATAGTAGGCGGTCGAAGCGTTACGCAGAGCCGCGTCGAGGCTTGGGGGGTCGAGCACGTCGCCGGCCACCGCTTCAGTCTTGGCCGCCAAGTGCGAGCGCAGGTAGTCGGGTCGCCGCGCCAGGCATCGCAACCGAACTCCGCCATTCTCGAGCGCTTTCAGCAAACGCCCGCCCACGTACCCGGATGCGCCGGTGAGCAGGACGACCGGCCGCTCCGACGTTGTCATGTACTCGCCGGTCTGCTGGTCATCGCGTCATCGCGCATCATACGTGGTTGCGGAGCATCAGCTCCTTTGGATGTGGTTCCAAATAGATCTGGCCGCGCAGGTAGGTGACGTCGAATTCGCGGACGTAGTGCCGAAACAGGGTGATCGGCACGATCAGAGGCACGAGGCCGCGATGGTAGTCTTCTATAAGCGCGACGAGTTCGGCGCGCGCGGTCGCGTCGAGATGCTCGCGCAGGTAGCCGAGCATGTGATGCAGCACGTTGGTGTGGCGGGCCGTCGTCGCGAGTTTCTTGAGCGCGTCCATGAACGCCAGCTCGTATTCGTCGCGCAGCCGGTCGCGCGGAACTCCCTTCGCGTTGGCGACGAATCGTCCGAGTTCGCGGTACGCCTTGGGCGAATGCGCCATCAAGACGAGTTTGTGCACGGTGTGGAACTGGACCAGGCCGCCAAGCGTCCATCGCGTCGCGAAGAACGATCGGAGCCTCCTATACGCGAAGACCCGCTCGACGAAGTTCTCCCGCAGATGCGCATCGTTGAGCCGCCCTTCCTCCTCGATCGGCAAGCTGGGATATCGGCGCATCAGTGCCGATGCGAACAAGCCGGCGCCGTCGCGCGTCGCCATTCCCGACGGACCGTAAACGCGTACGCGCTCCATCCCGCAACTCGGCGAATCTTTCTTCAGCACGTAGCCGGAAAGATCGTCGCGCCCAAGTGCGGCGGTCCGACGCTCCGCGTAAGCGTTCATCTTGTCGGTGTGATCGATCCCGGTTTTATTCCCGACCAATCGAATACCGTCAGCCTCGTTGCCGCCGCGGACCAGCCGGATACTTTCGCGCGGAGTGCCGAGTCCGATTTCCATTTCGGGGCACACCGGAACGAACTCGACGAAGAGGCCCAGTGTGTCAGTGAGAAAGGCGCTGCGCTTGTGGCCGCCGTCGAAGCGCACCTGTTCGCCTAGCAGGCATGACGACACGCCGATTCTGATCGGCTCGTCGCTGGCGTATAGGCCCTTCGTGGCGACTGCGGCCGGCCTAGCGGTTGGGATCGCGCCCATCGAGTTCGTAACTCGTGCTTATCCGACGATCCAGCGCAGCGCCTCGCTGGCGTGGCTCTGATCGTAGGCTCTTGCCTCCGGATGGACGAAGATCCTGATTGCGCCGATCAGCCAATGCTGCCACTCATGCGCGGTGATGACGGCGATGCGCTCTATCTTCTGTTGGTGGTTTTTTACGAAGCCGGCATGTTTTTCAAAAGCCGCGAGATTCTCCCAGCCGTTGAAACCGGAAGCATCGATCAGCAATCTGATTTTGCCATGCTGACTGATGAGAGAATCGATTTGCGGCGCAATTTGGCGGAAGTCGTCCGCCTTTAATTTATCCGGCACCACGATCTTCAACGCGTTGGGGGAGATAATCTCTGTCTTGATCATGCAAGACCTCCTTGCTGGTTCACGATCAGTATATCACCAGCGATGCCTCGCTGACGTTCGTACTCTTGCTCCATTCGCCGATGGCGCGCTGATATGACGTCGCGCCATGAGATAATTCCTATAACCATGCGTTGATCATCGTGGTCCACCACTAACAAGCGCCTAACGCCCGCGTCGATCTGTCAGTTATTCAGCTTTGCGAGAGTATCTAATCGACGCAAGGATCCAACAGTCGCTTTACGTTCTACACGGCACCGTGTGCATGGGAAGTTATGTTGGGTCTTTGATAATATGGATAGCGCAGAGTCGATTCATTGGGATCGGCTTAGGAATCGAGTCCAAATTGATCCAGCGTCAACGAGAAATCGGGAATAGGACTTACGGAGTCGATTGAAAGAGGAGATTCATGTTGGTTCTCATAATATTGTTGGTTTTGCTACTAGGCGGAGGCGGGTTTTACGGCTACCGCAGCGGCTACTATGGACCGCGGGGAATGGGCCTGGCGAGCATCCTCCTTGTAGTCCTGCTCATCTGTTTCGTGCTGGGCGGGATGGGAAACGGAATGATGGGCGGTGGGTTCGGACACGGAATGTATTTTCGATGATCCTGAGGAACTGTGGTGCGCTGCTATCAGCAGGCGCTGATAACAATATTTGGAATCGAAGCGCAAGATTTTTAATTCGCTGACAAAGGACTAGGTGTCAAATGACAAGCGCAACAACTGTAAAAGATCCTGTGTGCGGTATGAACATAGAAGCTGCTAACGCCGCCGGACACAGCGAGCACAAAGGGCAGACCTACTACTTCTGCGGGGCCAAGTGCAAAGAGAAGTTCGATCATGGTTCGGAGCAATACCTCGGCAAGCCCGCACAAGCTCCGAAGAGCGGTGGATGCTGTAGTTAAAGCGAGAATCAGCACGCTGCGCACTTTTCGGATTGTGCCATGACGGCAAGACGGCCGACGATACGGTGTTCACAAATGCTTAGCGGCGTGATGGTTCTGTGGTTTCTTCTCACCGCAATATCGCTGTTGTTTGTGGCGGTTGATATTCGTTCGACGCCAGCATCCCCGGTCCTCAAGTGGGGATTCATATTACTCACCGCATACACCGGCCGGTGGGCGCATTTCTATATGTATTAGGCTGCCGCGAACCGCTACCCGGGTTGCACGAACGCTATGTCGCGACACGGTGGCGGCAGGTCCTGGGTTCGACCATGCATTGTGTTGCCGGCGATGGCGTGGGAATCCTGACTGGCGCAGTCGTCGCCAGCTTGTTCCATCTAACGAGAAGTACAGATGTCGCGCTGGAATACGTTTTGGGTTTCGGCTTCGGATGGACCGTCTTCCAGGCGCTGTTCATGCGGGGCATGGCGGGCGGTTCATATGGAGGTGCGCTCGCCAGTGCCTTCTTTCCGGAGTTGCTATCCATGAACTCCCTCATGGCCGGCATGGTACCTGTGATGACTTTGGCAATGGCCAGTACTCCGGCGAGCCATGATCCATTAGAGCCGTCATTCTGGTTCATTATGTCAATGGCGCTGCTGGTCGGTTTCATCACCGCATACCCCATGAACTGGTGGTTGGTATCGCGGCACATGAAGCACGGCATGATGACGGTGCGGCCGCCGAACGAGGCCGCGGAACATGAAGCGCCTAAGAGCATGCGAGATAGTCACCCGCACAACGATCAATCTGGCGGCCTGCAAGAAAGTAGCAAACCTCCAATGGGCGGTGATGCGAAAGCGGTATCCAAGAGCATGCTCACCTCGATGACAATCCTTTCGTTCGTGATATTTGGATTCGGGCTATCGATCGCGCATATCTTTGGCGGCCTTTAAAGGGCAGTCGGCGCGGAAATCGCGATGCCGCGGCGGCTAAGCGCGCGACTATCCGCGATATTTGACTCAGCACAGGCCCGACACCGGGTATAGGACGCAGCCGGCAATAGTGCTAACGCGTCAACTGGCTACTGAAAGAATTTCTTTCTCGCGGTCGTCTACAACGCATTCGGGTAACCGAGCTTTCGCTGCCATTCGTGCTTTAGATAACCAACCGGTTGCCGGGTTCATTGGATGCCCAATGCATGCTCAACGTATAGTTCGGCGGTAGCAGCACTATTGTTGGGAGACGAAATTGCAAGCAGCTAGGGCTACATCACTGTTGGCGTCGCGAAGTGCTCTAACCTGTGGCAGAAGTTTCAAGAGCGAGCTTCATTCTTTAAGGGCACTTATTCCGGTTAGGAAGGCAACCAAGTTAGATCACCCGGAAGTCCGGAGACGCGGTTAATGAAACTTCGAGAGATCGGAATCCGGCGTTATCTGCAAGTCTCGAGCGGCTTGATTATTTTTGGCCTGCTCGTTGAAATTTTCACCCTGCTTTGGTTTAGCCCACTTTCGTTTGTGCTTTTTGTGGCCGTCGGTGTGACCCTGATAGGAGCGGGCATCCTGGTTTATCTCGTTTCGCTGGTCTTTGCTGTTGCTCCACCTGCAAATGATCGCGCATGAAATAGGAACTCTCACGCTGGCCTTAGATCCGGCGGGCGCGAAGTAACTGGGAAGTTATGCTCGGACTAACCGGTATCCTAATCGCCCTAATCGTACTGACGATCATTATGGCTGCAGTGTTTCTCGTGGATCCGTCCGTGACTGTGGAAGCTTCGGGCAAGGTTCTCGCCTTCATCGCGTTATGCATTCTCCCCGCGCTATGCATCGTCACGGGCATGTCCTTTCACAATGAGCGTTCGCAACAGACCTCATACTGTGTTTCGTGCCACACCATGGTAACCCACGGGCAAAGTCTGCGCGTGCTTGATACGCATTATATCCCTGCCCAACATTTTCAGAACCACCTCGTGCCGTCGGACAAGGCCTGTTATACCTGCCACACCAACTACACCATGTACGGTCCATTGAAGGACAAGCTTAGAGGCTTAACCTATCTGTACATGGAGTATCTGAGCACTCCACCAAAGACACTTCATCTAATCGGCACGTACCCTAATTCGGAGTGCCTGCACTGCCATCTGGGTACCCGCGACTTTGAAGATAATCTCGCGCGCATGCCGCCTTTGGCTGTGCTCAAATCGAATAAAGTATCGTGCATTTCAAGCGGTTGCCACGATATGATTCACAACGTTTCCAAAATTGATCATATGAAAATGTGGACTGGCGGACCGGTGGCTTCCGATTCGTCCTCAGCCTCGGCAGCTAACGCTAACCCAGCCGCCGCGAACGGGCCAGCTGGAGGTTCGGCGGGCAAGACTGCTGAGAGCGGGGGCAAGGCTATTTTCGATTCTCACGGGTGCAAAGGATGCCACGGAGAGTCTGGTGGAGGCGGTGCCGGGCCGGCGCTGACTGATATTTCCACTAAGTATCCGTCCGCTAAATTGACGACTCTTCTCAAGGCCCCGACGGCCAAGATGAAGACCGCCGGCATGGTCCCGCTGACCTTGAATGCTGCTGATATGAAAGCCCTGGTTACCTACCTTGGCAGCCTTGGCGGCAAATCAGGCGCAGCAGCAGCGACACCATCTAGTTCCGGCTCGTCCTCTAACGCGAAGCCGGCCGCCGCAAACGGGCCAGTTGGACGTTCGGCGGGCAAGACCGCTGATAGCGGGGGAAAGGCTATTTTCGATTCTCACGGCTGCAAAGGATGTCATGGAGAGGCTGGTGGCGGCGGTGCCGGGCCGGCGCTGACTGATATTTCCACTAAGTATCCGTCCCCTAAATTGACGGCTCTTCTGAAAGCTCCGACCGCCAAGATGAAGACCGCCGGCATGGTCCCGCTGACCTTGAATGCTTCTGATATGAAAGCTCTGGTTGCCTACCTTGGCAGCCTTGGCGGCAAACCAGCCGCCTCTGGAGCTGGCACGAAGCCAAGTGCCGCGGCCGCGTCATCGAAACAAGAGCCCGCAGCGATGTATCACAGCTTCTGCGCCTCCTGCCACGGCGACAGCGGGAAAGGAAACGGGCCCGGAGCGTTGGCATTTAATCCGCCGCCGACGGACTTCACCGACTGCGCAAAAATGAAAATGCGTTCCGACGAATTCCTCTACGAGGTTGTGGCGAAGGGTGGTTCGGCGGAGGGTTTGAGCCGCACGATGCCGGGTTGGTCGGAAGCGTTCACCGCCAGTCAGATACATGGGATCGTAGAGTATGTGAAAAGCTTTTGCAGATAGACGGCAAGTGCCAGAAACACTCGCGAAGTGCGCTTGACGCAACGCACATCCTTTCCGAGTTGAGGTGGGTTAAGGACGGAGTAGAGGCGCAGTTACTTCTTGTGCGACCCCTTCGGCGGCTTACCGCCTCGCTTCGCCTGCCGCACCACCGCGGCGTGATACTTGTGGCGAATTTGCGCAATGTCCACCTGGGCCGGCGGCAGCTTCAGGTCCATGTCCTCCATCGTGTCGGCGAGGATCTCGGAAATGGCCAGGCTGCGGAACCACTTGTGATCGGACGGGATCACGTACCACGGGGCGTGCTTGGTGCTAGTCCTTTCCAGGACTTCCTCGTAGGCCTTCATATACTCCGGCCACAGCTTGCGTTCCGAGTAGTCGCCTTCGCTGATTTTCCAGTGCCGCATCGGGTCATCGAGGCGCTGCGCGAAGCGCTCGAGCTGCTCCTCCGGACTGATGTGTAGATAGAACTTGAGGATGCGCGTGCCGTTGTCGTGAAGCATCTTTTCGAAGTCGTTGATCAAGTCGTAGCGCTTCGACCACACCGACTTCGGCACCATCTTATGCACGCGCACGACCAACACATCCTCATAGTGCGACCGATTGAAGATCACGACTTGCCCTTTGGCCGGCGTGTGCAGGTGAGCGCGCCAGAGGAAGTCGTGGGCGGCTTCGATCTTACTCGGCTGTTTGAAGCTGGCGACCAACGTCCCCTGCGGGTTCATCGCAGTGAACACGTGGCGCACGACTCCGTCCTTGCCGCCGGCGTCCAGCGCCTGCAGAACGACCAGCAATGACTTGCTGCCGTCGGCGTAAAGTAGATACTGCGCCTTGGCTAAGCGCTCGACGCGCTTCTGGATCTCCGGCGTCGCGTCTTTGTGCGATTCGTCGTGCTTGTCTTTAAACCCCGGGTCAATCTTATCGAGCCTGACCTTTGCGCCAGGCTCGACGACGAATCTCTTGCGGTAGTTCATAGTTAACCTTGTTCAGACTCCGGGAGCACGCTGCCGCTTAGTCGCGGCGACGGCCGTCAGGCGGTCGGGATGTGCGCCGGCGCCGTTCGGGCCTTGGAACCGCGGCGCAGCAGGATCGCCGATGCCAGCGCGATCGCGATTGCGATCAGAAGCAGCACCACGGCGAACCAGAGATAGGTTTCTATCTCGGTGCCAATCAACGCCGCCAGCGCGAGAAATGCGCTGACCCAGTAAAAGCTCCTGTCGAAGTGAACGCCCGCGAGAAAACAGGTCACAGTCAGCAGCAGGATGACCGTCAAAGCGACCGCATCGGTCGACATCTGGCCTCGTGTATGCTGCATAAACAGGATCTTCACTGCGACGATCGGTCCGACCCAATGCAGCGCCTGGCGCATAAGCATTCGCCAGAGTGCGATCTCATACGCCCGTCCGGCAGCCAGTTCGTGCGCAAGGCAGGCTACGCCGAAGATGGGAAACATCGCGCACCAGTAGAAGAGCGCCTTGTCGCTGGAATAGTTCGACAGGAAAAGCCCGATCATCACCAGTACGCCGAGTACTCCGACCACCACCAGGCGGCGGACGAACATCGATTCGAGCCCTCTCGCCCACGTGCTGGCCTGCATCAATGGCGACGGTGAGTTAGGAGGCTGCGACGAGGCAGGCGCATGAGACGGAAGTTCCGCGGTTGAAGCTTCCGGGGAATGATTCAGTTCGGATTGGTTGAGGCTCACGGTTAATTCGATCCTCTGTGAAGTTGCGGAGTTTCGGAACTAAGTGCTTCCCTTTAAGTGGTAGCGGGCGCCGCCTTGCCTTGTGCGGCCGGATGAAGGTTGGCATTGACTCTTGCCAGGTGGCGCTGATGGCTTGCGCTCCCCAGATGCAGCATTTTGTAAACTTGAACCTTCGCCATGTCGTTGATGAAGAACCATACGAGGGCATAGCCCCACACTAGCAGCGCGTACTTCCATCCAAGTGGCGTCATGCCCCACCCGTAAACGGCGGCCAGTGTTCCGATGATCTGGGTTGCTTCGCAGGCAACCACCAAGCGCCAATTGGGCCACGGCCGCTTCCAGAAAGTCCCAGCGCTTCTCGTAATGTAGATGGTCAAGTGTCCGGCGACCAGGAGCTTCAGGAACATGAGGCTCTGAACCACGGGGCGAGAAAGGTGAAGGTATTTTTCCGCGGCCCAGAAAAGGCCGAAGGCAGCGATAACTCCTAACATGCCAAGTACCGAGCTGACCGTCAGCACGCGTTCCATGTCCCACCGTACGGGACGCGGAGCGACGACAGTGTTGTCATAGGCGATCATCATGATCGGAAAGTCATTGAGGACCGCGATGATCACGATCATGACCGCGGTTACCGGGTAGAAGTTGAAGACCACGATAGCGAGAGTCATGAAGAGCAGCACGCGGATGGTTTCGGCGATCCGGTAGATTGCGTAGCTGTTCATGCGCTCGAATATTTTGCGCGCCTCTGAAATGGCGGCGGTGATGACAGAGAGGCCTTTCGCGGTAAGCACCAGGTCGGCGGCCGCGCGAGCGGCGTCGGTCGCGCCGCTGACCGCGATTCCGCAATCAGCCTTCTTGAGCGCCGGAGCGTCGTTGACGCCGTCGCCGGTCATTCCCACGATATGCCCACCAGCCTGAAGGGCCTTGACGATTTTGAATTTGTGCTCGGGGAAAACCTCGGCGTAACCGTCGGCCGCGTCGATCTTGTCAGTGTTGTCTGCCTTGCCCTCAGGGAAAAGCTGGCTGGCGACTGCGATGTTCGGTCCCAGTTTGAGCTCGCGCGATACCTGCTGAGCAATCGCAAGGTTGTCGCCGGTAACCATGCGCACTTGCAGGCCCATTTTTCGCGCGGTCGCGATGGTCGAGGCCGAATCGTCGCGAAGCGTATCGGACAGCGACAGCAGTCCAAGCAATTCCCACTTTCCATTAGCATCGGTACGCGCCACGCCAAGCGTGCGGAAGCCTTTTTCGGCCAGATCGTTGACCTGCTTTTCGGCTTTTTTGCGCTCGTCCGCGTCCGGATGGGCTAGATCCAGAATGACTTGCGGCGCCCCCTTCGAGACTTTGAAAGTGGCGTTGCCATGCTTGACCTCGGCCTCGGTTCGCTTGCTGACCGGATCGAACGGCGTGAAATGAGTGATTTGATAGGCCTTCAGCGCCGACTGATCTTTGAGACCTTTGACGACGGCATCGTCGATCCCATCGCGGCCGTTCGTTGGCGAGGCCAAAGACGCGGCCAGGACCAGGTCCTGCTCGTTGCTCGCCTTGAAAACAACCGGGCTGCCCAACTCGAGCTCGTCCTTGGTGAGTGTCCCGGTCTTGTCCGAGCACAGAATATCCATGCCGGCCATCTCTTCGATCGCGGCCAGGCGGGAGACGATGGCCTTCATTTTGGCGAGCACGGATGCGCCGACCGCCATCGTGACGGACAGAACGGCCGGCAAGGCGACCGGTATAGCAGCGACCGTCAGAATCAAGCAAAAGAGTATGGTTTCAACGAACGGGTCGCCGCGATACAGCGAGATGATAAGGATCAATGCGACCAGGCCGAGAGTAATCAGAATGAGAAAATTACCTATCTTAAGGACCGCCTTCTGAAAGTGGGAAACGGTCTTAACGCTCTCAGTCAGTTGCGCGGCTTTGCCGAAGAGCGTGTTCATTCCGGTGGCGGTGACGAGCCCGTTCATTTGGCCCATCTTCACGATCGATCCTGAATACGCGACGTCGTTTTTCTTCTTTTCAACCGGCAGCGACTCGCCCGTCAGCGCGGACTGATCGATACTGAGGTAGTCGCCATCTACCAGCTTCATATCGGCGGGGACGACATTGCCGAGTTTGATCATGACAATATCGCCAGTCACCAGGGTCTTGGCCGGGACGTCGCTCCACTTGCCGTCGCGCAGGACATGGGAATGCATTGCCAGATGCTTTTTCAGCGCTTGGATCTCGTTGTCGGCCTTGTATTCCTCCCAGAAGCCGACGACCGCATTCAGCGCCAGCATGAAGAAGATCATAGTAAAGTCTTCCCAATGCCGAACCACTGCGGAGAGTATCGCCGCAATCTCGATCATCCACGCGATAGGTCCCCACAGGAACTTGAGAAACCGCATGATCGGATTGATGTGCACTTCCTTGATGGCGTTCGGACCGTCCTTCTTGAGCCGGGCCGCCGCCTCTTCCTGGGTCAGCCCAACCTTGATACTGGACTTGAACTTGGTGACCGCCTCCTCGATCGTGCCGGTATCAGTTGGTACCTTCACCGAACCTTTAGATGCATCTGCCTTTGCCCCATCAGCCTTGGGCGCATCAGCCTTGGACGCGTCAGCCTTGGAGTCATCGGCCTCAGAGCTGTCAGCCTTGGCCCCGTCAGCCTTGGGAGCATCGGCCTGAGAGCTATCGGCCTTGGCTGCTTCGGGCTTGGTCCCATTTGCTTTGGGAGTGTCTGCCTTGGACGCGTCAGCCTTGGGCGCATCAGCCTTAGAGCTGTCAGCCTTGGCCGCGTCGGGCTTGACCCCGTCAGCCTTGGGTGCATCGGCTTTGGCCTTTTCGGGCTTGGGGGCATCACCTTCGGGCCTGCTAGGGTTGGTCGCTTCCGCGGCGAGGGAGGACTCGGCCTTTTGCCAGTCCTCGAGCGCACTGCCGGGTTCACCATGCCGAGCCTGAAACGCTTCGAAGGCGCGCTTGCGAATCTCGTCTACGCTCGGCTTTGACCCATTGGGTTTGGCGACGCTCGAGGCGTCAGGTTTGGATGCGTCGGGCTTAGGCGCATCGGGCTTGGACGCATCCGCGTAAAGGGCCGCCTCTTCCTTTAGCAAGTATTCGCGCGCCTGGAATATTTCGTATGCACGCTTGCGGAGTTCGTCCAAGCCGGGCTTCGACCCATTGGGTTTAGCGACTTGTTCTTTGGACCCGTTTGGCGCGGAGTCTTTTGAATCGTTTGAGGTCTTCGCATCGTCTGCGGAACTCTTCTCAATAGCCATCGTTCAACTCCTGCCAAATTCCTTTCATACTGCGAAGACTGACCTGGGTCACAAGCTTACGAGAGATCCTGACGGACTATTGGTTCTTCGCTTGAGCACGCGTGAAGTCGAGGACCACACGTGACGCTACATCGCCGTGTTCGAGCCGGTTGAAGATCTGGTTGATCGCAGACAGTGGCTGCAGTTCGATGTCGGCCTTGACCTTACCTGCGGTGGCGAACGCGAGCGCATCGGCCATATCCTGACGCGTACCGACGAACGAACCGCGAATGGTTATGCAGTTCGCCACTACGTCGAACAGAGGAACCGGGAATTCACCGGGCGGCAGTCCGACCAGCACGCAAGTGCCACGCTTCCGGGTCATGCCAACGCCCTGCTTGAATGCGATCAGCGAGGGAGCCGTAATCACAACGCCATGAGCGCCGCCGCCGGTCTCTTTCTTCACGGCGGCTGCAGGGTCGCCGGCTTTGGCATTGATCACGAGATCGGCGCCAACCTGCTTGGCGTGAGCCAGCTTGCGATCGTCGATATCGATCGCGCAGACCAGCAATCCCATAGCCTTGGCATATTGGATCGCCAGATGCCCGAGTCCGCCACAGCCGGAGACGGCGATCCACTCGCCGGGCTTCGCTTCGGTCTCCTTGATCCCCTTGTAGGTCGTGACGCCAGCGCAGATCAGCGGGGCCGCATCCAAAGGCGCGAGGCCGGCAGGTATATGGGCGACATAGTTCGGGTCTGCGAGTAGGTACTCGGCAAAGCCCCCGTTTTTGGTATAGCCGCCGAACTGGGCTTCGGGGCAAACCGTCTCCCAAGCCGTCAAACAATATTCGCAATGGCCGCACGCCGAGTAGAGCCAGGGCACCCCAACCCGGTCTCCCTCCTTTACGATCGTCACGCCCGATCCAACGGCGGTGACCAGCCCGATGGCCTCATGACCCGGAATGAAAGGGAGCGTGGGCTTCACTGGCCAGTCGCCATGCGCGGCATGGAGGTCTGTGTGGCATACGCCGCAGGCCTCGGTTTTGATCAGGATCTGACCTGCGCCGGGAGACGGGATGTCCAATTCACGAAGCGCCAGAGGCTTTCCAAACTCCTCGACTATTGCTGCTTTCATCTTAAGGGCCATGGTTACTCCTTTCGGGAGACTCGAATCGTTGATAGCGGACGGGTCCGCAAGTTAGACAGCAGCAAGACAACCATCAAGTTGAATGTCGGTCTGCTCGACGAACTCTTTGAGCAGCTTTTCTGAGTACGGATTGATTGTTTGGTATGCCATCGGGAGAGCTACCTCCTCGAGCGGAGTGCGAGCTGGAAAATCAGGTTACCGCCGGTCTTCCAGCGTTACGCGATACCGACGATCGAGTTGTGGTCGGTGAACCGGATGAATTTCCGACACGCCTTGAACCCAACATTCGAGGCGCTGGTACCGAAAGCTTCGCAATTCAAGCCTAGCAGACTCGGCCTGTAGCCTTAGCCCGCGATCAGAATCGTTTGTTCTTTAAATAACCGATCGGGTATGTTGCCCAATGGCCACTAAACGCAAACTCAGCGTAGAGTACTCGGCGACAGAAACGCCGCGCCTGGAGAAATTCCGGCGATGGCTACGCGAAACGCGCGATTCGCAGATCACGTAGCGATCTACTATAGTGGCATCGGAATGCCTGAACAAATTAAACTCCGCAAACCTTCCCCCGAACTCGAACTGCTTGCAGTGCCACGGCCCGGCGGCCAACTTCAAAAACGATCCCGCGCACGCAGCCGCGATGAAGCCGCTCCTGGCCAGTCAACTTAGCTGCGTGACCTGCCACCAGCCGATCCACACGCCCGAAGGATGAGAGCATGCCAACACTGATCGAAACAGCCCTGATAGCTGTCGGCCTCGGATTCCTGCTTGCGGCCCCGTGCATCATCGAGACCACGCCGATAACGATGTGTTTGTTTTTCTTTTTCGGCGTTCCGTTGTTCGCGTTAGGTTTCTTGTCTTATGTTATCGCGGTAATTCAAGACTTGCGGCGACACGAGGTGCTGTAACCTCGAAAGCGACCGCCCCTTTGTTTCTTCACGAAACGGTGGCGGCTCGCTGCATCTTTTGCGCGGTAGGTTCGCGCCGGTAGTACGCCGGATAGATCGCGGTCAGTGCGAAGCCGAGAACCATGCTCGCACCGGGTACGATCACGACCAGCAGTGATCGATGGCCGAAGCCGAGTGCGATAGCCGCCAGAATAGTATCGAGAGTGAAGATGATCGCCCATACGACACTGACGCGGAAATGAACCTGGCGAAACGAAGGTTCGTTCCACAGGTCGCGCGGTGATCTCTCTCGAGCATACTGAAGCCTGAAGGGAACACCGAAAATCATCGTTACCCATGCGGCTACCGCGAATAAACCCCATCCGAAGATGGTCTGGTAGCGGATGAAAGACCCTTCACCAACGGCGGCGAGCTCGACAATCGCAAGTACGAAGAATCCCAGCGAAGTGCAATCGATTATCTTGATCCTTCGCGTAAGAATCTCGTACGCGACGATCGCCAGCATGATCACCAACCCTGCGCATGCTGCCGTTCTCCAATACTCCCACGCGCCTATGAGGCCATAGGCCAGCCATGCGGCGAATCCCATGTAGGAGACGACGTTAGGTATGGGTTTCCATGTCATCTCATGGCGCCCGGAAGCGGCTGCTGCCGTTGACTGCGAGGCCACCAGGCCAAGTCATCGCTCATCACATAGGTAGCCAAGGCGACGAGCATCAAACTCACGGCGACCCACAAACGCCAATCATGATGCGCGTGCTTCCAGTAAGGCCGATGGAAGCCATGATTAACACCGTCGCCATCTGGACCTTCGTGATGCTGGTGATTGTGCTTTTCCTTACTCATGAGTTGCCGCCTGATCGCCGTGGTCCACCTGTGGCGACCTCGGGTGGGATTCGTTGCTGCTCTGATCTTTCCATTTCCAGTTCCGGATTTCCGGCAAGTCCTGTCCGTGCTTGTCGATGTAATGCTTGTGCTCAATGAGCTTGTCCTGAACCATCTGCTTGAGATACGCGCCCTTGGCTCCCAACTGCGGCAGACGATCCACGACGTCTTGAACCAGGTGAAATCGATCCAGGTCGTTCTGCACCCTCATGTCGAAGGCCGTCGTGATAGTGCCCTCTTCCTTATAGCCGCGGACGTGCAGGTTGCGGTTGGTGCGGCGGTAGGTAAGCCGATGCACCAGCCATGGGTATCCATGGAAGCCAAAGATGATGTGCTTATCCTTGGTGAAGAGCGAATCGTAATCCGTCTCGCTTAACCCGTGCGGATGCTCGCTCGCAGACTGCAGCTTCATGAGATCGACGACGTTGATCACCCGGATTTTCAGATCGGGCAGATGTTCGCGAAGGATGGAGACGGCGGCCAGAATCTCCAGCGTGGGCGTGTCTCCGCAACACGCCATCACCACGTCCGGCTCGGAGCCCTGATCGTTACTGGCCCATTGCCAGATGCCGATTCCTTCCGTGCAATGCACGACCGCCGCGTCCATGGTCAGCCATTGCGGCAGGGCGTGCTTGCCGGCCACCACCACGTTGACGTAATCCCGGCTGCGCAGGCAGTGATCGAAGACCGACAGCAGACAGTTCGCGTCGGGCGGCAAATACACGCGCACGATGTCGGCCTTCTTGTTGATCACGTGGTCGAGGAAACCTGGGTCCTGGTGCGTGAAGCCATTGTGATCCTGCTGCCAGACGTGAGAGGCCAACAGGTAGTTCAGTGACGAGATCTTGCGGCGCCATGGCAGTTCCAACGTCACCTTGAGCCACTTGGCGTGCTGGCTGAACATCGAATCGACGATGCGAATGAAAGCCTCATAGCTATTGAAAAGCCCATGGCGTCCGGTGAGCAGATAGCCCTCGAGCCAACCCTCGCACTGGTGCTCGCTGAGCATCGAGTCCAACACGCGTCCAGTGGGCGCGAGGAATTCGTCATTTTTTACTTCGCGAGCATCCCACTGACGATCGGTGACTTCAAAAACCGCGCCCAACAGATTCGATAGTGTCTCATCGGGACCGAACACGCGGAAATTACGCTTGTCCTGATTCAGCTTGGCTACATCGCGCAGAAAACTGCCGAGCACGAGCGTATCCTGTCCGCTGACGGCTCCGGGCGAAGGCACATTCACCGCGTGGTCGTGGAAATCCGGCATCCGCAGATCGTGCAGCAGAATGCCGCCGTTAGCGTGCGGATTGGCACCCATCCGCCGCTCGCCCTTAGGCGCCAGCTCGGCCAGTTCCGGCTTGAGACGGCCATGCTCGTCGAACAGCTCCTCGGCCTTGTAGCTCTTCATCCAGTTTTCAAGCAACTTGACATGGTCCGGATGCTCGGGGTCCACTATCAGCGGCACCTGGTGCGACCGGAAGGTGCCCTCGATTTGTAAGCCGTCGACAAATTTCGGGCCCGTCCAACCCTTGGGCGATTTCAGGACGATCATTGGCCAACGCCGCCGAGTGGTGTCGTTTTTGTCGCGTGCGTTGCTTTGGATTTGCCGAATGTCTTCGATGACCTGTTCCATGGTGGCGGCCATGAGTTGATGCATCTTTTCCGGCTCATCACCTTCTACAAAGTAGGGCGTCCAGCCGCAGCCTCGCAGAAATTGCTCTAACTCTTCGTGCTCGATACGGGCGAGCACGGTCGGGTTGCTGATCTTGTACCCGTTTAGGTGAAGGATCGGCAGCACGGCTCCGTCGGTAATCGGGTCGAGAAACTTGTTGGACTGCCATGCGGTCGCCAGCGGACCGGTTTCCGCCTCACCGTCACCGATGATGCAGGCGACGATCAGATCGGGATTGTCGAACGCGGCGCCGAAAGCATGGCTGAGTGAGTACCCCAACTCGCCACCTTCGTGAATCGAGCCCGGCGTCGTCGGCGCAACGTGGCTCGAGATCCCGCCGGGAAACGAAAATTGCTTGAACAGCTCTTTCATCCCGGCTTCGTCCTGGGTCACGTTCGGATAGATCTCACTCCAGGTACCTTCGAGGTAAACGTTGCCCACCAACGCTGCGCCACCATGCCCGGGACCCGCGATGTAGAACATATTCAGGTCATATTTCTTGATGACCCGGTTCAGATGCACGTATATAAAGTTCTGACCCGGCACCGTACCCCAATGTCCTACCACCAACGGTTTCACGTGTGACAGTTTGAGCGGCTCCTTCAGCATCGGATTCTGGTAGAGATAAATCTGACCGACCGAGATGTAGTTGGCGGCGCGCCAGTACGCATCGATCTTGTGGAGCATTTCCGGGGAAAGAGTTTCTGTATTCATGCTTCAATTCTCCTTCTTTCAGTGGGCGGCCGGTCGCTCACTTGTTCGCCTTGCCGGTTGTTTCGTTCCTGGATTCAAGCGGCTTCGATTCGGGCGAGTCCTGCTGGCGTAGAAAGATCGTCAGCACGACATAGAGCGCAATCACGAGATATTCCGCCTGCCAGGTTTGCAAGGTTGTCGTCCAGAATTTAGCCGAAAGCAAAAATGCTGCGATCGAGATCGGCGGCTGGCCCGCGAGCGCGAGTTGCTCGTTGTAGGCCTTGGTCCCGAAGACGATATGCAGCCCAAGTGCGAGCACAAACAGCAGAATAAACGCCACCAACAGCGAATTGCGGTAAAACCAACTGAAGCGATCAGCTTTGCTTCGCTTTCCTTTGCTTTTCGCTTTGCGTGGATCGCGGGAATGCGGTGCGCCACGCTGATAGAGGAAGCTGCTGAATACGATCAGCGAGCCAAGCTGCAGGAAGGCCGCCTGCCAATTGGAAGCGAGCCCTTCCAGGAAGGCCCCGGTTGACAGAAAATGCCAATAGCCGATCGACGACTGCGCGTGCTCCGCAAGAGTCTCATTTTGTAGCCACCAGCCGGTAAGACTTCCCACGTAAATGCAGATGATGAAAAGCGCGAACAGCACGATCGAGAGTGAATTGTCTCTGATCGGGTGGATTACTTTTCGCATCCGACCCACCTTCTCCGTTCCCACGGCGATGTTCGCGCTAGTCCCATTTTGTCCTAAGAAGAATGCTCGCTATCAGAAGTTTCTTTTTCTCTTCATGACTGGGTTGTTTTCAATTGTGATGCCCAAGACGCGGCAAACTGTCTTTGCGATCATGAGTTCTTCATCCGTATGAATGACGCGAACAGTGACCCGGCCGTCGGCCGCGGAAATCACACTCTCATTCACCGCGTTTCGCTTTTCTTCGAGTTCGATCCCAAGGAATCCCAGTCCGTCGCAAATCCGCGCGCGGACCTTTGGCGCGTTTTCGCCAATGCCGCCGGCAAACACTAGCGTGTCCAGTCCACCTAACGCCGCCGCGAATGCGCCGATCCACTTCTTGACCTGGTAGCAGAACAGCGCGACCGCTTCAGCCGCCCGCACGTCCTGCGCTTCATGTTCGAGCAAATCGTGCATGTCGGAACTGGTCTCCGACATCCCGAGCAACCCGGACTTGAAATTGACCATCTCGTTGAATTCTTTCGCGCTCATTTTTTCGGTGCGCGCCAGATACCAAACCAGTCCGGGGTCGAGATCGCCTGAGCGGGTACTCATCGGTACTCCGGCCGTCGGAGTGAAACTCATGCTCGTGTCTATCGATTTGCCATGACGCACGGCCGCCAGGCTCGCGCCGTTGCCAAGATGTGCGAGGATGACCCGGCCTTGAGCCGCTTCCGATCCGCCCAGGCGGTCTAGTTCTCCTATGAGGAACGCATACGACAACCCATGGAACCCGTACCGACGCACCCCTTGCGCTTCGTAGCGGCGCGGGATCGGCAACAAACGGGCTACTTGTGGCATGTCATGGTGGAAAGCCGTGTCGAAACACGCGACTTGGGGCAGCTTAGGAAATCGGCGATGAAACGCCTCGGTTAACAGGATCTCCTCCGGCATATGCTCAGGATCGAAAGCACTGAGCGCGTGCAGCTCCTTGACCATTTCCGGAGTGATTCGCTGCGGCTTGAAATACTTCGGCCCGCCATGCACCACGCGATGCCCGACCGCGGTCAATGCATCGCGGTCGCTGCGTTTCTCCAGCCAATCCATCAACGCATTCACCGCTGCCGTGTGGTTCGGCACGGCCAACGCTCGGGAAACTTTCTCTGATCCTTTCACCGTAAACCTGGCGTCCGACAAACCGATCCGGTCAATACTCCCGTCCAACGAGCGGCGTAGTGGCTCGCCAGCTTCGAACAACGCGAATTTAATACTCGACGAGCCGCCGTTGATCGTCAGAATCTGTGAGTTAGCCGGCTTCATGCATGAGTCCTTCGTCGGTATCCAATCCGAACGAAGCCAGTTTCGCGCACGTGGATGTGTAATCAGTGTGAAGGATGCTTCGAATGCCTAAACCTTCCGCGATCTGGACGAACATCGGGGTGTTCTCGATATAGACCACGTGTCGGGCCGGCGTCTGGGCGATGTCCAGCGCAAGCCGAAAGATGTCCTCGTCGGGCTTGCGGATATGCACGAAGCAGGAGGAAATAAACGAATCCACAAAGCTGTCCAGCTTGAACTTTTGAATCCTATGAGCATTCAGTTCGCGTGATTCGTTGCTGACCACTGCGATCTTGAGCCCGTGTCGGGCCTTGAGCTGAGCGAACAGCTTGATCATCTCGGGATAAGGTTTCGATTGCGCGAACATGAAGCGCTGAAACTGGGCCCGGGTGAACGGCCGCTTCTGGTAGAAGACCACCCGCCCCAGATATTCTTGCAGGGTGAGCTTTCCCTCTTCATAGGTATCGAAAGTCAGGTGATGCCGATCCTCCATCTCGGACCACTCCAGCTTGAAGGTGGTCGCCGCCCGTTTGCGGGCGTTATGATCCCATCCGTTGGTGAGCAGGACGCCGCCGACATCTAGAAACACGCAGGTGATTGCAGCCGCCTTGCTCATCGAAGTTTCACAACCAACCGCCGCTGAAACCTGCCCGCTGCAAGCCGCTAACGATGTATGGGCATTGACGCATCAGCTTCCATATCAATTGAGAGCGATAGTTTTCGATCATCAAGACAATCGGCCCTTGATTAAGCCCGTAATGCCATGGTGATACCCAACCACAGGAGTTGCTGGATTCGACCGGATAGGTCGGGTTGAAAGTCGCTTTGAAACCGTACGGGTTGTGCGCGGTTAGTTTAACCTGATTGATGTAGCGGTTGATCGTTGGCAACACGATCTCAGGCGCAAACGGCAGCGATGTAACTACTGCCCACGGCGCGATAGTTCCGTCGTCTGGCCCATACGGCACGCCTCGTCCGAGGTAGGCGAAAAATTGGCGCTCGACGCCGTCCACTTTGATCGTCTCGTCGCCGGGGCCGTCGCTCGCGGTAATTCCCCAGCAATGGCTGCTATAGCCGGCGAACTTGTGCGGGTTGTCGATCGCATATTGTTGTTGGACATAGGTCGCGCGACGGCTGTTTTCGAAATAGTCGATACCTTTGAGGCGCATGAACGCATCCTGGATGCCACGAAAATCAATCCACACGTGGGATAGCTGGTGAGTGAAGAACGGCCCGGCGTAAAGGTACTCGTAACCGTAACGGTGCTCCCATCGGTAAGTAGAAATCCACGCGGCGTAGCAGGTCTCTGGCAGGGGATGAGTCGGCGAGCCCATTCCCATGATGTACAGCAGCATCGCCTCGTCGTAACCGGCCCAACGGAATTCGAGAAATCCGCTCTCGGGCTTCCAGCCATGCGTGAGCGTGGCGCCATTATTTTGCGCCCATTGCCAATCCGCGCGGCGATAGAGCTGATCAGCAAGGGTTCGAATTTCCTGCTCAGCGGAGTTGTCCGCGCCGAAGTAAGCTCCCGCCGTCAACGCTCCCGCCAGCAGGAAAGCGCTATCTATCGTGGACAATTCGCATTGCCACGTGCGCCGGCCGCTCCGCATGTCGAGAAAATGATAATAAAAGCCGTGGTAGCCGGTGGCGTCAGGTTCGGGACCTTGCGGGCTATTCCATAAAAAACGCAGCGTGGTCAGCGTTCGTTCTACCGCTGCTGCACGCGGCATGAATCCGCGCTCGACGGCCACCGGATAAGCCGCCAGCGCGAAGCCGGTAGCCGCAATGCTGGCAGGCCAGTCCGGTGCGGTCTTATCGATCACCAGCCCGTTTTCTGGATTCGTCTCATGCAAAAAGTAGCTGAATGATTGGTGCTGAAGCCTTTCCAGCTCAGCTTCGCCGATTGGTTTCCCGCCGCTCACGGTTACACCCGACGGGGTCTTCGGATTTTCTGCGCGCGGGCTGACCTTTGTGCTCAATTGTCTAGCTCTTGAGCTGAGTGCTCTTCTGCGCAATGCAGTCGAGAAGGTCGTCCCAGGACTTGTCGAAGGACTCCGCGCCCTCGCGCTGTAGTTGAGCCGCCAGAGCGTCGAGGTTGATACCCGCCTTCGTGAACCGCTCAAGGACTTGCTCGGCGTCGCCGCCATCGGGCGGCATCGTCGTACCGAGGTCGCCGTGGTCGGCGAGGGCCTGCAGGGTCTTTTCCGGCATGGTGTTCACCGAGTACTGCGCCGCAAGTGACTTGACGTATAGGATGTCAGATGATTTCGGATCCTTGGTGCCAGTGCTTGCCCATAGCATGCGCTGCGAGCGTGCTCCGGCATTGAGGAGACGCAGCGAGCGATCGGAAGCGATCAGTTCGCGATATGCTTTGTAGGTGCGCTTGGCCACTGCTATACCAAGCTGGTCTTTGAGGCTTGCCGGTATTTTCTCCGCGACGGCTACGTCCCAGCGGCTTACGAACAGCGAGGCGACTGAACCTACCTGTGGATTCAAGCCTTTGGCGATGCGTCGTTCGATCCCGCGGATGTATGCTTCCGCGGCCGCCACGTATTGCTCGCATGAGAACAGCAGCGTCACGTTGACTGCTACCCCCGCGAAGATCGATTCCTCGATGGCGCCGAGGCCCTCGCGGGTGCCGGGAATCTTGATGAAGAGGTTGGGACGATTCGCTCGCGCATGTAGCTCTCGCGCCGCCGCGATGGTGCCCTTCGTGTCGTAGGCCAGCTTGGGTGAGACCTCGAGCGACACCCAGCCGTCGACCCCGTTCGTCGCCTTGTGGATCGGAAGGAACAGATCAGCGGCGCGCGTCAGGTCTTCGATTGCAAGCTCGAAGAACAGCGCCTCGCCCGATTTCTTTTCCTTCAATTTCTGGCTGATGGCGTCGTCGTAGTCATGACTGTTCTTGATTGCGTGATCAAAGATCGTAGGGTTAGAAGTAAGCCCCGTGACCGATAACTCCCTAATGTAACGTTCGAGCGTGCCGCTGGTCAGCAGACCGCGGGTGATATTGTCGAGCCAGAGGCTCTGTCCCATTTCGTGGAGTTGTTGGGTCGCTTTCATCATTTTTCTCCTGGACCGAACGGTGCAGCGTTGGTGTGGCAGGCCATCATCAGGATGGCTCCTTGAGATTGGGATTGTGCCAACCGCCGTCTGCGGCGATGAGCACGTCAGCCTCTTTAGGCCCCCATCCATGCCGCTTGTAAGGGCGAACCCGGTGATGGTTCTTAAGGACCGGGTCGACAACTGCCCAGGCGGCCTCAACTGCGTCCTCCCGGGTGAAGAGCGCTCCGTCGCCAGCCATGGCGTCGGTCAAGAGCCGTTCGTAGGGGGCTTCCTCTCCCGCCTGTTCTTCGAACAGGTAGAGCTCTCGCTGGTCGCCGACGAACTCTTTTCCCGCGCGCTTGACGCGAGCGGCGAGAGCGACGGCTGAGCTGGGTGACAGGCGGAATCGCAAATGGTTGGCCTTTCCGGTTGCCGGCGATGAGTCGGCGAAAAGCTTCTGCGGGGGCGGCTTCAACTCCACCAGGACTTCGGTTGCCGTTTCGGCCAGGTATTTGCCGGAGCGCAGGTACCATGGCACGCCTTCCCATCGCCACGAGTCGATAAAAAGCCGCAGGGCGCAGAAAGTCTCGACGTCGGAGTTCTTCGCCACGTCGGGCTCCTTCCGATAGCCGATGTATTGGCCACGCACCAGGTCGTCGGACTTTAGCGGGCGCATGGCTTCAAAGACCTTCGCTTTCTCGCTATGCACGGCGCCAAAGTCCCTGTCGGCCGGCGGTTCGATCGCGAGCAGCGCGACCACCTGAAAGAGATGATTCTCGATCACGTCGCGCAAGCAGCCGGCGGTTTCGTAAAACGCGCCGCGGCCATCCACGCCGATTTCTTCGGACATGGTTATCTGGACGCTGGCTACGTAGTTGCGGTTCCAGATCGGCTCGAGAAACGAATTGGCGAAGCGGAAATAGAGGATGTTCATGATCGCCTCCTTCCCGAGGAAGTGATCAATGCGGAAGATCGAGTCTTGCGGGAACACTGTCTGCGCGACGCGGTTGAGCTCCCGCGCCGACGCCAGATCGCGTCCGAACGGTTTTTCGACGATGACGCGCGCATGCTCCGTCAGATTCGCCGCGCCGAGGCCCTTGATCACCGTCTCGAACAGCGACGGTGGGATGGCGAGGTAGTGCGCCGGGCGCCGAGCACTGCCAAGCGCCTCCTTTATCGCCGTGAACGTCTCCGCGTCCTTATAATCCCCACTGACGTACTGGAACTGAGCCAAAAGATGGTGGAAGGCGCGCTTGTTATCGATCCCACCGGATCGCTTTATGCTGTCCGTCACGCGTTTGCGCAGACGCTCCAGACTCCACTCCGGGAAGGCGACGCCGATTATCGGGACTTTGAGGTTGCCGCGCTTCGCCATCGCATAGAGCGCGGGGAAGATCATCTTGTGTGCGAGATCGCCCGTCACTCCGAAGAGCACCAGCGCATCCGAATGAGAGGTGCCCATCAGGCGTCTCTCTTGCTGGCAGCAACTGCAGCCCGAACAGACATGCAGTCCATGCGTCCAAAGCCAGTATTCGCAATATTGGCTGACACTTGAGTAATTCCTGCGGAATCGAAAGCGAACCGTAAGCCGGATGAGTTTACCGACGACTGGAGCTAGCAACGCTCGGTGTAGGTACAAACAACGCTCTGCAAATTTATCGTAACAGATTCGGTGTTCGTCTCATTCCCGCGATCGGCGCTATTTGTTCTTCGGATTACAAATCGCGCTTTACGTCTTGATGAAGTTGAACGCATAGTCAGATCAAGCGGTTAACATACTCGTGAGGTCTGGTGGAAAAAGATTCGCCACCTTATGAAGAACAACACTATCGAGAACTCTTCGTCGGATAGAACCGACCCGTTATCGAAATTGATCTGAAAGGATAAGGAGACTTAGTCATGCCTCAGGTTAACTCCGTTGTAGCTATTTACGACACTCACTCCCAGGCAGAAGAAGCTGTCAAGGACCTGCAAAGGTCTGGGTACGATATGAAGAAACTGTCTATCGTCGGAAAGGACTATCACACCGACGAGCATGTCGTAGGGTACTACAATGCTGGCGATCGAATGATGTACTGGGGTAAGATGGGAGCCTTTTGGGGCGGCTTTTGGGGGCTTCTGTTCGGATCTGCATTCTTCGCTATACCCGGGGTCGGGCCGGTCCTGGTAGCTGGTCCCCTGGTTGCGTGGATTGTCGGCGCTCTCGAAGGCGCGGTAGTTGTGGGCGGATTGACGGCGGTCGGCGCCGGGCTTTACAGCATCGGTATCCCTAAAGACAGCATCGTCAAATACGAGTCTGCGCTCAAGGCTGACAAGTTCATCGTCCTGGCGCACGGCACGGCAGCCGAAGTGACCAAGGCCAGGGACACAATGCAGACCACGCACCCCACGGACCTTGCACTGCACGCGACGGGACGCGAGGAACACTCGGGGCTCGCGGCCAAATAACTGGGCAATCAAAGGATGGTGTACGGCAGTTAACTCTCTCCCGGAGGTTGGACTGCCGTACTCTCAAGTCGACCCCTTCAACCTGGAGAAAGAATTACGATGAAACGAATTGGTGTGGCATTGATAGCGACCAGCCTTTTGATGATAACCGTGAGTGTGGGATTCGCGAAAGATCTGAGTACGATCGGGCTTGAAGAGGCGTTCATCGATTCGGTCGGGACCTGCGGTCCCTCAAGCAACGTAGCGGGCTCGGTCGGTAAGAGTGAAGATCCGCAGGTGAAGATCGCGCTCCGCGACGCATTGATTACTGAAGCTGCCGACGACGCCGCCGCGATTGCGGGCTCCAACAAACCTCACAGCGACTGCATCAGAAAGGATCTCACGTCGCGCGGATACACGGACAACGATATGGCGGCGCTGCCTTATTGCGTCAAGCACGACTGGCCGGATCCCTTCACCAGCCTCGGCGTGTGCGTGAAGAATCACAGCCGACTCGAGGGAGTGCTCAACAAAAAGTAGTCATGCAGCTATTTCGTAAGATTCTCTGCCCGGTCGCGTTCAGCGATAACGCGATGGCGGCGCTTGACCAGGCGGCCAAGCTCGCTCGAAAAGACGACGCGCTGCTGTACTTGATGCACGTCGAGTTCGTACCTATAGGCGACCCGGCCAAACTTGATCCCTACGCCAAGGTTTCGACGCAACCTGACAAACTACGGTTAGAGCGGATCGCGCGAAAACACCTGGCCAAGGTCCGGCACGAGATTCTCGTGCAAGTTGGATGGCCCGCGGAATTAATCGAAAAGGCCGCAGAGGATCTTGACGTCGATCTGATTGCTATGGCGACTCACGAGCGGGCACGCATCGATCGTCTGTTTATCGGGAGTATCGCTGAACATGTGCTTCGCACGTCGAAGCGACCGGTCCTGAGCTTCGGTCCCGGAACCGCCATCGGAGCGCTGAAGAAGATTCTTTGCCTGGTTGATTTTGATCCAGACTCGATTGCCGCACTGAACTTTGGATGGCGCCTGGCCCAAAAATATAGCAGCGCGATATGCCTACTGCGTGTAGTCCCGGTGCCCTTCGAGCCGTCGGAAGTTCCCGTAGAGCCATCGACACCTGAATGGGAGCAAGATGCCCGCGCTCGGCTCGTAAAGGTAGCGGCTGAAATTCTGGGCGCCAAAACCAAGTGTGAACTTATTGTGCGACGTGGAGACTCCGCCAGCGCGATACTCGAGGTCGAAAAGGAACTTCAGCCCGATCTGATCGTAATGCCTTCGCATGAACAGTCCGGATTGGGCCACCTGATTTTTGGAAGCGTGGCCGAGCGTACGGTTCGCGAATCGAACGTTCCAGTGCTGACGGTCCGACGGCACCCCGCGGTCTGATCTATAGCGGTGGCCAGACTTCGCTCGGATCGTTCCCGCGAGCAAGTCTGGTCAACGTATATGGATTGATTTATCCCGTCGCGCTCAATTCACAGTGGGCCTGCTTGCGCCTCCTGCACTAGGCGGCCCGACGCCTAATTGCGTGTCTGCCCGACCAATTTATCGAGCCTCGCGACCCCGCACCGATTTGATTCGCCCCGGCGGTTTTGCTTTCAGAAATGGATCGTCTAGCTGCCAGTGCCCGTCAGGCTCACGTTGCGCGGGCTGGTCGGATCCTCCGGGACATTGACGGTCAGCGTCGCGCTCTCGCCGGCGGCGGTCGTGGGCTTGAACCTTACGCCGATCGTGCACGACGTGTTGCCCACCAGCGACACGCCGCAGGTCCCACCCGTAATCGTGAAGTCACCAGAGTTGGGGCCGCTGACTGAACTGCCAATCGAAATGGTGAACGGCGACTTGTTGGTGACCGTGGTCTTGAGCAGCTTCGAAGACGTTCGCGACACCGTGCCGTAAGAAAGTGTGATCGGGGAAACCGTTTCCGGAATCGTCCCCGCCACCGTGAATGTAACATTGTAGGGACTGAGCGGGTCAGGGCTGTCCGCGAAGGTCACCGTCGCGGATTCGCTGCCCAGCACGCCGGGCGTGAAAGTCACCTTCTTCGTGCAATATGTCTTGCCGGCCAGCGTCGACCCGCAAGTGCCGCCGCCGATCGCGAAGTCGGCCGCATTAGGACCGCTGACGCTCTGGCTCAACGAAACGGTGACGCTCTGCTTGTTCGAGAGCGTGAAGGTCTTGACTACGCTGGCGCCGAACTTTACGTCGCCGGTCGAGAAGCTGGTCGGCGACACGGTCAGGTCGGCCGTGCCGGTGCCGGAGAGCGCTACATTCTGCGTGCCGGTGCCACTGTTATCGGTCAACGTTAGCGTGGCCGATCGTGCGCCAAGCGCATCGGGCGTGAAATGTATTGGAATCGTGCAAGTCAAGGCGTGCGCGAGGCCGCTTGCCGGGCAGGTCGAGGCGCCGGGGGCGAACTCCGCCGGGTTGTTCGACGATACGCCGTCCAGAAAGAACGGCTTCAAGCCGGTGTTCTTGATAGTCAGGGTCTTGCTGACAGTGTCACCAACTGGGGAACTCCCGAACGCCAGAGATGTCGCCACGGAAATGGTCGTCGGCGTCGCGGTTGCAGTCGGCGTCGCAGTCTGAGTTGCTGTTGGCGTCGGGGTCGAAGTCGCAGTTGCGGTCGACGTCGCCGTTGCCGTCTGTGTAGCCGTCGCGGTCTGTGTAGCTGTCGCTGTTGATGTCGCCGTGGCCGTTGCGGTTGCCGTCGAGGTCGCGTCGAGTGGACGTCGCCGTCGCAGTAGGCGTCGCGGTTGCAGTCTTAGTGCTGGTGGCCGTTGCAGTCGCGGTTTGAGTAGCCGTCGCCGTGGATGTCGCAGTCGCAGTAGGTGTTGCGGTTGCAGTTTTAGTGCTGGTGGACGTTGCAGTCGCGGTTTGAGTAGCCGTCGCAGTCGCCGTCGCGGTTGCAGTCTTAGTGCTGGTGGACGTTGCAGTCGCCGTGGCGGTCGGCGTCGGCGAGGCGACCGTGCCGCGGTTTAGATACACGGTATCGATCGCAAAATCGCTGCATGAACCCGTGCAACTCGTGATGCTGAAAGTCGCCGCGGCGATGTTGGCCCCGCTCTGGTCTATCACTCCGAGATAGGTCGCGTCGCCGTTCGGGTTGCTGGTTACCGAGATGGTACCTAGAAAAATCCCGCCTTTGACGAGTTGTAATTGCGCGGTGAATTGAGCCGGTCCGTCCGCCTGGATTAAGGCGCCGACCCCCGAAACAGGAGCGCCGAAGGAGAGGCCCAAGGGTCCGTTACCGCTATTGCCGAGGTCGGAAGTCCAAATGAGGCTATCGTCCGCGTTGAATCCCGCACCGTTCCAACTGCACGAAGCAGCCGGGCATACCACCGACACCAGGCTGCCCGCCCCACCCAGGTTAACGGAGAGGTTGAGCCCTCCGCCCGAGTTGGCCTTGACGGTGGCTCCGAGCGAGGTCCCGTTTACTCCGAGCTGTGACCAGTTGACGGTATCGTTTGCATTCTGAGCGGCGGCGCTCGTCACCGCCTGCAGCGTATCTGCCCGGCAGATCGTCGCCGTCAACAAACTTGCCAGGAGTACTCCGCAGAGCGCGCCGATGGTTCGACGCTGAATATTTTGCCGCCGTTCCATCGGGGTCACATGCAGGCCGCGCCCGCATCCTGGCCGAAGGTGCCGTTGTCGGAATACCAGTCGTTGACGCCGAGCGAGGGTACCTGGCGATAGAACCACGAGAAGAACGCCAGCTCTTGCATGCGATAAGTAAAATTGTTGGAGCCCACCAGCGCCGGAAAGTCAGTGCCGCTCAGAGGATCGCCGACTTCCAGGTTGTTCTGGCATCCGCTCACTTGTCCGGTATGGCCCCACGCAGGCGTCGGATTGTTGCCGACAGGGTCGTCCATCCATTCGCCGATCTCATGGCTCATCGCCGTGAGGGTGGAAAGGCCGGTGAAAATTCCGCTGGTGTCATAGTCGGCTGGCGAGTACGTCTGGAGCGGATTTCCGTAGGCGCCGTGGTATCCGATGATGCAACAGTTCGAGGGGAAACTCGGAGTTCCGCTCGTCATCACCACGTTCTTCAGCAAAAATATCGGCAACGCGGTGGGACCGACTCCTGATCCCGCCAGGCTCGGGATGATCGTTCCCGTGACGATGGGATCGAACCAGTTGATATTCATGACGCCGATCGTCCCGCCGCATCCGCCGTATGCCGCGGTGGAAAACACCGACCCGTCTGCCGCCGGTACATTGACCGTCACGGCGGAAAGCGTCGTCACCGGGCTCAGCGTCGTGTGATAGAAACTTCCGGTCGGCGAAACGTTGGTCCAGAAGTTGGCGCGCTGAAAAGCGTCAACATACTGCGTCACGCCCATATCGACGCCACCCATCGAAATATCCAGCGGCGTGAATAGCGGCGATTGCTGGGTCAGACTGAGCGGAGTTCCCGAGGGCGAACAGCTACTGTCCGTCGCGGTCGGATCGAACGTGGCGCCGCCGGAAAAAACAATTTTCAGCGGAACGATTACGGTCGTGACGTTGGTCGTCCTGGCGCCGTGGAAGAACGGACTGCGGCCGACCATCGTGCCGCTGTAATTGTGACCGTCCAGCGGCGACGTGATGCTGTAGTTCCACAGCGGGATCGTCGTCGCGCTGGCCGGCGCTATAACGGACTGCGCGTTGATACCCCGGGGCGGTAGGACCGTGAAGTAGGCCTGCGGGGCCTGCAGGGGTGCGGAATCTTGCGCGAACAGGCTCGCGCTCGTCCCGAAAACGCAGGCATACAACAGGGCGGCGCACACGCTGAGCTTCATCAGAACCGTTCGCAGGTTGGTTCTGTGGGGGGTGCGTCGTGTGTGCATCAAAGCAGTTCTCATTCTTTCGAGACTCGTCTACTGGCGGTATTCAATCAAACAGCGTGTTTCCTTACGTGAATCGAACCCTACTAAAAGTATAATTCTCTGTCAAGCGGTTTCTCGAAAAAAAACAGCGCGACGCCTCAGGCAGTCGACGGTAGATTGTTAAACGCGTCGCCGCTATGCGCAGGAGAGGCCCCGCTATCGTGTCATCGCGGACGCCATTTCGCCGCGGCTCGCGCTGCGGTACAAATCATTACTCGGACTCTGATATTTTCATCGGGCGCATCCCCGCGGTTTGCGGCCGGAGCAGGATACATCACATGGCGGATGATAAAAATTCTCTGAGATCAAACAGTAGCGTCCTGGTTGACGGACCTTCGCGGGCGCCGGCCCGCGCCATGCTCAAGGCCGTCGGGTTTACCGATGAAGATTTGAGCAAGCCGCTCATCGCCGTCGCGCATACCTGGATCGAGATCATGCCCTGCACGGCCCATCTGCGGGATCTCGCGGAGCATGTTAAGCGCGGGATTCGCGCGGCGGGGGCGACGCCGATCGAGTTCAACACGATTGCCGTATGCGACGGGATCTCGATGGGGACGCATGGGATGCGCGCTTCCCTGATCAGCCGCGAAGTCATCGCGGACTCGATCGAGCTCACCGTGCGCGGGCATCTGTTTGATGGCGTCGTGGCGATGTCGGGATGCGACAAGACAATTCCCGCAACTGTGATGGCGTTGCAGCGGCTCGACCTGCCGTCGCTTATGATTTACGGCGGCTCGATACAGCCGGGGCGCTTCGGCGATCAGCAGGTTTCCATTCAGGATGTCTTCGAAGCCGTGGGCGCGCATTCGGCCGGCAAGATGAAGCTCGAAGACCTCAAAAAACTCGAAGATGTCGCGTGCCCGGGCGTCGGTGCATGCGGCGGGCAGTTCACCGCCAACACGATGGCCACGGCGACCGAGCTTTTGGGAATCTCGCCGATGGGCTCGAACAGCATTCCCGCGACCGATCCGAAAAAGCCCGAGAGCGCGTTCCAGGCGGGACGCCTCGCAGTCGATTTGCTCAAGCGCAAACTCAAGCCCAGCCAGATAATCACGAAGAAGGCGCTCGAGAACGCGATCGCGTCGGTCGCGATGACCGGCGGCTCGACCAACGCCGTGCTGCATCTGCTCGCGATCGCGCACGAGGCCGGAATCACGCTCGATATCGACGACTTCGATCGCATCAGCTCGCGCACCCCGCTGCTCGCGGACCTTAAGCCCGGCGGCCGCTACCTCGCTACCGAAATGTACGCCGCGGGAGGAATTCCGCTAATCGCAAAACGCCTGAAGGAAGCGGGACTGCTCCACGAAAACGAGATGACCGTGACTGGTCGAACGATTGGCGTCGAGGCTGACTCGGCGCGCGAGACGCCAGGTCAGGAAGTCGTGCACTCGGTCGCGAAGCCAATCAAGGAAACTGGCGGGCTGGTGATTTTGAAGGGCAACCTCGCGCCCGAAGGATGTGTGGTCAAAGTCGCCGGCCACGAGCGCATGACTCATCGCGGGCCCGCGCGGGTTTTCGATTGCGAAGAAGACGCCTTCAAAGCGGTCTCGGCGCAAAAGATTAAGCCGGGCGACGTCGTCGTCATCCGCTACGAAGGACCGCGCGGCGCGCCCGGGATGCCCGAGATGCTCGGCGTCACGGCGGCCCTCTCGGGACAAGGACTTGGAGAATCCGTCAGCCTGCTGACGGACGGAAGATTCTCGGGTGCAACCCACGGCTTGATGGCCGGGCACGTCGCTCCCGAAGCCTATGTCGGCGGACCAATTGCGGCGCTCCGCGACGGCGACGTGATTACTTTCGATGTTGCGAAGCGGCGCTTGGATGTCGCGCTCACCGACGATGAAATCAAAGCACGGATCAAGAATTGGAAAGCGCCCGAGCCTCATTATAAGAGCGGCGTGATGGCGAAGTACGCGAACACCGTATCGTCATCGTCGCGCGGCGCCGTGACCCATTGACGGAGTCAGCAGAATCATCAGCGGGGGCATCGCCCGCGCGCGACGCGCGCGGGCGCTGCTCCCGCCGATTGCCCACGCTTGCAGCGTGCGCGATGCTCGCAGTCGTCCTGTGCGCGCGCCTCGCGCGCGCTCAGGACGACTGGAAGGTCATCCAGCGCCACACCACCTCGCAGGCGCCGGCCGAGGCCGGCGCCAGCGACGCCGCCAGCCCCGCCGTCGCCAGTGGCGACGGCTCCATCAACGCCTGCGGCGAAACCGCTCGCCCCGCCGGCGAGCCTTATAGCTCGATCGTCACCCAGCTCAACGATATGTGGGGCACCAATTTCCACGTCTATGAGTCGATGAATGCCGGCTCGCCCCACGCACGCAACGGCGGCTGCGTCTTCTACAATCAGAAGTTTCTCGACAGCCTGTTTCAACAGTGGATGCACATCGACGACCCCGACACCGTGAAGCCGATGCTCTACGCGATCTTCGCGCACGAGATGGGCCATCTCGCGCACAGCGACTTCGATCCCAGCAATCAAAACGTTCCGGTAAAGAGCAAGGAACTCTCGGCGGATCACTTTGCCGGCTACACGCTCGAGCGAATGGGAATTCGACGCCTCGATCCGGTCGAAGTAACGCGCTACTACCAACTTACCGGCGACGATTTCGTCGGCCACGCGTCCGGCCACGGCAACGGCGAGGAACGCACGACGGCCTTCGAGGATGGATGGCATCGCGCGGAAATCGGATTGCCGGAGCAAGGCACGCAGCCGGCGGGAGGACTCGGCGAGCCATAAAGTCCTGGTCGCAATTCTTGAACATGGGTGCATCGATAATTTCGCAAAAAAATTCATCACAAGCTGCGGCTGACGCGATTCGCGCCGAATCCAGCGCCATCGACGCGCAGGCGCTCGGCTTTCGTTACGGCGATCGCGAAGCCCTCAGCGGCGTAACGTTCTCAATCGCCCGCGGCGAAATTTTCGGCTTCCTCGGACCCAACGGCGGCGGCAAGACTACTCTGTTCAAGCTGCTATCGACGCTGGCGCCGATTCAATCAGGCGGCGCGCAACTCTTCGGCCACGATTTGGCCGGCGAGACCATCGCCGTGCGCCGCCGCCTCGGCGTGGTCTTTCAGCATCCGAGTCTCGACGGCAAGTTGACCGTCGGCGAAAATCTCGCCGCCCATGCTCATCTATATGGGATCTCCGGCAACCGGCTGCGCGATCGCAGCGCGGCGATGCTCGAGCGGCTCGGTCTGTCGGCTCGCGAGCGCGACCGCGTCGAGACCTTGTCGGGCGGCCTGCAGCGCCGCGTCGAGCTGGCCAAGGCATTGTTGCATGAACCTGCGCTGCTGCTGCTCGACGAGCCGAGCACCGGGCTGGATCCGGCCGCGCGCCGCGAGTTTTGGAACTACCTCCAGCATCTGCGCGAGCACGAGGGCGTCACGATCGTGCTGACCACTCATTATATGGAGGAGGCCGAGCGATGCGATCGCATCGGCATTCTGCATCAGGGGAAACTGGTCGCGATCGCGCCGCCGGATGAACTCAAATCCGAAGTCGGCGGTGACGTGATAGTGATTCGAACGAAGGAGCCGGAAATCCTGCAGCGAAAAATCCTCGCGCGCTTCAAGCTCAAGAGTCAGCTGGTTGATGGCGCGATTCGTATCGAAAAACTCCGCGCCCATGAGCTGGTGCGCGATTTGATCGACGCGTTCGTCGAGGAGATCGAGTCGGTTTCATTCGGCAAGCCGACTCTCGAGGACGTATTCGTGCATCTGACCGGTCACCAGTTCTTCGCGCATATGCCGGACACGGAATAGGGAAATGCGAGAAATTTTGCTTCAGGCCGAAACCCTCTGGTATCGCGAAGTCGTGCGCTTTATCCGGCAACCGATTCGCGTGGTGAGCGCGATCGCGACGCCGCTGGTTTTCTGGTTGCTGCTCGGCGCGGGCCTGCAAGCGTCCTTCAAGCCGAGCGGGATGCCGCCCGGACTCGACTACGTGCAGTATTTTTATCCCGGCGTGATCGTTTTGATGCTGTTGTTCACCGCGATTTTCGCGACCGCATCGACGGTTGACGATCGCCGCCAGGGCTTCCTTCAGGGCGTTCTGGTCGCACCCGTCTCGCGCCCGACGATCGTGCTCGGCCAGGCGCTCGGATGCACCACGCTCTCACTGATGCAGGGCGCTATCTTCCTCGCGATGGCGCCGTTGGCGGGAATCCATCTAAGCCTCGCGGCGATCATCGTGTCGCTCGCGATAATGGGACTGATCGCGTTCGCGATGACGAGTATCGGACTCGCGATGGCGTGGCGCACCGAATCGACGCAGGGCTTCCACGCGTTCATGAACATGCTGCTATTGCCAATCTGGATGCTATCGGGCGCAGTCTTTCCGGTCGTCGGCGCGCCGCGATGGTTCCAATGGACAACGCGCCTGAACCCTCTCACCTACGCCGTGGACGCCCTCCGCCAGGGCCTATATCTCGCAGAGCCAGCCTCGAGCGGCGCCACGATGCCGATGGGATCATCGGTAGCAATCGCAATCGCCTTCGCCGCCTTCACCTTCATCCTGGCCACCCGCGCCGCCCGCATTGCCTCGACGATCTAACGCGGCGGCATCCTGAGCGCGCCGTCCAGCCGGATCGTCTCGCCGTTCAGCATTTCGTTCTCGACGATGTGCCGCGCGAGCGCCGCGTATTCCGACGGCTTGCCCAACCTCTGCGGAAACGGAATCTGCGCCGCGAGCGCCTTGCGATTCGCCTCTGGCAATCCCGCCAGCATCGGGGTCTCGAAAGTCCCCGGCGCGATCGTGCAAATCCGGATGCCGAGCGACGCGAGGTCGCGCGCGATAGGCAGCGTCATCGAAACCACCCCGCCCTTCGACGCCGAATAAGCGACCTGCCCGATCTGTCCATCGAATGCGGCGACCGATGCCGTATTGATGATCACGCCGCGCTCGCCGTCGGGACCCGGCTGATTCTTCGCCATCTGCGCCGCCGCCAGCCGCGTCACGTTGAACGTGCCGATCAGATTCACCGTGATAACCTTGCTGAACAAATCGAGCGAGTGCGGACCATCCTTGGTCACCGTGCGCATCGCGCGCCCGATGCCGGCGCAGTTCACCGCGATATGAATCGTGCCAAACTTCGCGACCGCTTTCGCAATCGCGTCAGTCGCCTGGTCGGCGGAGGCGACGTCAGCCTCAACGAAGACAGCATTTGCGCCGAGCGACTCGGCTACTTTGGCCCCGGGCGACGAAGGTAAATCGAGAATCGCGACCTTCGCGCCCGCCGACGCGAACTCGCGGACGGTTGCTTCGCCGAGTCCCGAGCCGCCACCGGTGACAAGCGCGACCGCATTTTTGAGATTCATATCAACCTCGCAAAAGTGAGTAGCCTGAGCGCGACGAAGTTATGATTGCAGGCGCGGTTATGCAACCACGCCACTTGAGCGCCACTTCGTGGACAACGAAAATCTGGCCGTCAGCAGTTGCCGCCGGAGCTTTGCACAGTCGCGGTGCCGGGCGGCGGGCCGGGGGAACAGAAGGGTGGCCCATCGTCTGCGGCTTCCGCAGTCCCGCCGTTGGTTGCCGTCGCGTGCGCGAAGCCGCCGGCCTCACATGATGATTCCGCCGTCCCGCTCGTGTCGGCGTTTGCGGTGGCTGTGCACTTACCAGCACTTCCGTCCGCCGACGCTTGGGCAGTGCCAGATCCGCTCGCAATGGCAGTCGCCTTGGCGCGCAAGTCAGCACTAGCCGCCGCAGTGCCCGAACCGCTCGCTTTGGCGGTCGCGTTGGACTTCGAGTCAGCACTAGCCTCCGCAGTGCCCGATCCGCTCGCTTTGGCAGTCGCCTTGGCGCCCGTGTCAGAACTAGCTTGCGCAGTGCCTAGATCGCTCGCTATCGCGTTTGCCTTGCCGTGCGTGTCAGAACTAGCTTGCGCATCGCCGCCGGTCTTCGCGATTGCCTTCGACTTGCCACCCGTATCTGCACTTGCTGCGCAGGCGCTCCCATCAGTGCCGGTGTGCGAGACGCTGTGGTTGCCGCTCGCTTTGCACGTCACTCCTCCCGCAGCATGGGCACTCGTCGCCGCCGCAAATGCCAAAAACACCGCGCCGGTAAGTAACCCCATCGTCGTCTTCGGTAGTTTCACAGATTCCCCTCCCACCTGGCTGATCTGCGTCATTTCCCGTTCGAGTAGCTCGAATACAAACAATCTGGCGCCAGGCAGTGTCGGATATCTATATGAGCGCCTTTGATGTTTCCAGTAGCTCCCGGGTGAAGTGCTACGGCGACGCTTGCTGTTGGGCGGGATGCGGCGTCTCGAGCATTCGCCGTGCCGCCGCGACAGCGTCGCTCGATCCAGCCAACTCCAGAATGTCGCCTTCGCGCAAGATTTCGTCGCCAGTCGGGACCACCACTTCAGAATCGGCGCGGCCGATTGCGACCACCACCGCGCCGCTGTTGGTCTGGAGATCAAGTTCGGACAGTTTTTTTCCTACACCTTCGCTGTCCGATCGAAGCGGGACCGGCGTGATCATCCCGATGCCGGGGACTGCGTACGAGTCGCCTCCGGCGTCTGCGGGAGCGCCTCGCAGCGCGGTCGCGATCAGGCGCGTCGCATTGCGGAGTTGGCCCTGCATCTGGCGCGCGGCTCGCGCCACGATGACGACCATCAGCACGATTGTGATTACGATGATTCCGATTCCTTCAACCGGCTCCAAGAACGGCTGAACGATCGCGAGCAGCGGCACCGCTACCACCAGCAGAATTGTGATCTGGAGCAATTCGATCAACGCGCTCACCGCGGGCGCACCATTCGATGGAAGTTCGGCGAAGGCGCGCGATGCGAGCGCGGTCGCGAGCCGCCGCGACGCGAAGTACATTGCGGCCGCGGGCCCCGCACATACGAGCACCGCGAACGCGTCGACATACAGGCCGGCGCCGAAATACGTCAGATGTTCCATGCTCGCGACTGTGGTCGTCAGATCGAGAGGATCCCATTCGTTGACGATCAGAATTGCGCCGATCAAAACGCCGCTCGCGGCGATTGCCGCCGTCGGCCATGCGATTGAGTTGGCGTTCTTCGCCGGCTGTCCGGCGTTGCGAATTCGCTCGAACCACGAGTCGTAGAGCGCTTCGAGCACCTTGAGCGGACGCGGCATGCGCGCGGATACGAATTCGGCGAACGGAATCGATCCACGAATCATGTAGGGCGTCAGGAAAGTCGTGACGGCGGAGACCGCGACCGCCAGCGTATAGAGAAAATCGCGCGCCGCGCCGGTCTTCAATCCCGCGCCCGCGATGATGAATGAGAACTCGCCGATTTGCGACAAGCTCATGCCGGCTTCGATCGAAGTCTTGGTGCCGACGCCGCTCAAAATCGACGCGAAGGTAACCCCGAAAATCTTTCCGCCGACTACCGCGGCCGTCAGCACGATCAGCGCCTGCCAATGCTCCGCGATGAGTTTGGGATCGATCATCATGCCCACCGAGACGAAGAATACCGCACCGAAAATGTCCCGCAGCGGTGCGACCAGATGTTCGATCTGCTCGACTTCGCCCGACTCCGCGACCAGCGATCCCGACAGGAACGCGCCGAGCGCAACTGAATAGCCGGCGTGTTCCGCCAGCAGCGCGAAGCCGAAGCAGATGCCGACGACTGCCACCAGCGTCGTCTCGGGCCGGCCCATCCGCACCACGAATCGCACCACCGGCGGCACCACGACAAATCCAATGCCGACGAATGCGACCAGGAACAGAATCAGGCGCGCGATCGTCACCGTCATCATCGATGCCGACACGCTCGCGCCCGAGGCTAGCGTCGTCAGAATCGCGAGCTCGACGACCGCCGTGAGATCTTCGGCGAGCAGCACGCCGAACACCAGCTCGCGCAGGCCGTCTGAGACCGGAGTTTCCTGGTAGGCCTTGGCGACGATAGTCGTGCTCGAGATTGAAAGAATCGCGCCGGTGAAGATGCTCTCGAGCGGCGTCCATCCCAGCGCGCGCCCGCATACGTAGCCAAGCCAGATCATGAAGCCGACCTGCAGCGCCGTGATAAAGCCCGAGGTCGGGCCGAGGCGAATCAGCTTGCGCACGCTGAATTCGAGCCCGAGCGCGAACATCAGCAGAATCACGCCCAGTTCGGAGAGCGTGTGGATGCGCTCGGGATCCGCGAGCAGAGGAATCGGCACGTTGGGCCCGACGATCAGGCCTGCGATCAGATAACCGACCACGACCGGCTGCCGGATTTTCTGAAAGATGATGGTGGTGACGGCGGCGACGCATAGCACCATCGCGAGATCTTCGAGAAACGTATGTGAGCTGAGTACGTGCACCGCGTCGAGGAATCTTAGCTTGCGGCGCCGATCGCGCGCGAGAGAGCTACTGACTTCGCCGCGATTGTTCCCGTCGCGCGATTGTTCCCCTTCCCTCGAGGGAAGGGGTTACTCCAAACACTCCGGTTCCCCTTCCCGCTCGGGAAGGGGTTAGGGGTTAGGTTCTTCTCGCTACAGAGCCTACTGCTTCAAGACCAACGGAGGCCCGCTGACTCGCGTCCCCAGGAGCGAGACGTTCACCTCGACCCGATTGGCGATTCTGATAAACGGAATGCCGCTGTTCATCCCGTAGTCCTTGCGATCGAAGTACAGCGTCCCGTTAATTGTGCCGGAGCCGGTGCCCACGCCGGACACCGTAAGTGTGAGTTTCTCGAGCCTGGTAACTCCGCGGATCGTAAAGTTGCCGTCCACCTCGAAGGTGTTAGGACCGGTCTGCAAAATCTTCGTCGATTTGAATGAGATCAAGGGATTATTGGCGACATCGAAGAAGTCCGAACTCTTCAGCTTGCTATCCTTCATCCCGCTCCCGGTATCAACCGATGCAGCCTGAATCTCGACGTCCAAAACCCCCGTCGTCACGTCCGTAGATGCAAAAGTCAGAGTGGCGTTCCACTTATCAAAAGTGCCGGCTATCGCCACCGACGCCTTCACGTCGAACTTGATCGAGCTTTGTACTGGTGTGATCGCGAAGACAGGAACGTCTTGCGCTCTGCTCAATGACGGAATCAAAGCGGACGCCAGCAGACATACAGCAATTAATCGCATGGCGGCAGTCTGAGTTCTTCCTGCCTTCCTGTCAATTACAAGGAACCTAACCCCTAACCCCTTCCCATAGTGGGAAGGGGAACCAAAACGATTAGAAGATTAGTTCGTGTTGCTCACGCGAGGGAGGACTTTGGTCCAAAACAACTCGATCGTTTTCATCAGCCGGTCGTGCGGCATCAGCCCGTTGTACATCCACGCGAAGACCCATCGGATGGGCAGGCGCTTCAGCAGATGCTCGACCTGGCGCGTGACGGTATCAACCGTGCCGACAAACGCGAGACCGTTGGTCCATAGATCGGCGGGCTCACCGGTTTTCGGATCTTCGAGGCCCTTGGAAAATCCGAACGGCTCAAACCATTCGTGACCGCAGAAGTAACCGCTCTCGCGCCAGATTGCGCGCGCCTCGTCGTCGCTGTCCGCGATCACGATATCGCGCAGCACGCCCATCCCTTCGCCGAGCGGCTTTTTCGAGACTTCGGCATAGACCTCGCACAGCTGATGCTCGAGCGACGGATGCAACGGCGGCAGGATCGCGGTGACACCCTCCTGCGCGCACCATCTGATACTGCGCTCCGACGACGCGAACGGCTGGAAGATCGGCGGATGCGGCTTCTGGACCGGCTTCGGCACGACCGCCACCGCGCGCACGATTCCGTTCTCGATGCCGCCGCCCCATTTCGCGGTCGCGTCGAGCGTCCACGGTGTTTCGCCGGGCGGAACGCGCCAGTACTTGCCCTCGTAGGAAATAAAATCCTGCGTCCACGCTTGCTTGATGATGCGAAAATTTTCTTCGAACGCCGCGCGGTTGGCGTTGTCGATCTCGTCGTGCTGATGCGGCAGCGCGCCGTGAATTCCGTGCGTCTGCTGCGCCATGATATCGACCCATCGCCGCTGATAGCCGCGCGCGAAGCCGGCATTGGCGCGCCCGCCGCTCATATGATCGAGCATCGCGATATCCTCGGCGACGCGCAGCGGATTCTGCGACGGCAACACGATGCCGAGCTGGCCGACACGCAGCCGCTTGGTCTGCATCGCGATATACAAGTCGAGCAGCACCGGATTGTTCGACAACTCGAAACCTTCGACGTGAAAATGATGCTCGGTGAAACTGATCGAGTCGTAGCCGAGGTCGTCAGCGAGGCGCGCCTGCCCAGTGATGTCGTGCAGCATCTGATCGTATAGATGCCCCTTCAATCCAACGCGCCCTCTTTCGATGTCGGCCTTGCTGCCGACCGAAGGTAGATAGAACAGCGATACTTTCATGATGTCTGGACTCTAGAACTCTCGGAACGAAAACGCCAAACGCGCGATTTCACCGGGTGCAGGGGTCACCCCTGCCGAAGGAAGCGTGAAACCCACCGCGGGTTTCAAATTTAATAAAGTGATTTCCCCTTCCCCTAAACCGCGAAAAATTCCTTCATCGCTACGAGCGACTCCGCCTCCGTCAACGACGGTGCATGTCCCACCCCCGGCACCTCGACGACCTTTGCCCGCTTGAGCACCTTACACATCCGCGATGCCGTCCCGCGGTCCAGGACGTCGCTGTCCGCGCCGCGAATGATTAACGTCGGGCATGCGATTCGCGCGTACGGCACCCACAAATCGAATCGTTGTTGCGCGGTGCCTCCGCGAAGCGGACGCCGCACGTTCGGGTCCATCTTCCACGACAATGCCCCGTCGGTACCCTGCTTGACCGACCATTTCACCTGATCGGCGACGACGCTGTCTGCGAGCTTCGCCATCGGCGGATAATTTTCCTTGTAGTACTTCACCACCTCGCCGATATCCTTGAATCGTTCCGGCGCCGTGCCGACGTAATTCCCGATTCTCGCCAATCCCACCGGATCGATCTCCGGCCCGATATCGTTGAGCACCAGCCGCTCGACCCGCTCCGGCCATCCGCCCGCATACATCATCGAAATGATCCCGCCCATCGACGTCCCGATCAGGCTCGCGCGCGCGACGCCCAGCTCTTCGAGCATCTTCGCCAGGTCGGTCACATAATTTTGCGGCAAATATTCCGTCGGCGGACCCCACTGACTCTCGCCGCGTCCGCGCACGTCAACCGAGATCACGTGATACTTCGCCGCCAGATGCGCCGCGAGCGCGTCGAAGTTGTGTGCGTTCTGGGTCAGCCCATGCACGCAGATCACCCACGGCGCATCGTCATTGTCGTAGTCCAGGTAATGCAGCCGCAGGCCGTTTGCGTTGACGAATTTATCCGATGCCATCTACTTCCCCTGCGGCGTTTGCCCGACCTGCCACAATTTCTCCGGCACGATTATCAGCCGCCGCCCGTCGCGAGTAATCACACCCTCGCGTTCGAAATCGTTGAGCTGCTCGGTAGTACGCTGGCGCGACGCGCCCACCAACTCCGCCAGATCCGCATGAGTCAGCTTGATCGTTAGCAACGTCCCGCGCGAGTCGCGCACGCCGAACTTTTCCGCCAACTCGAGCAGCGCACCCGCCAGCCGCTCGCGGAGTCCAAGCCCCACGAAGTTCGCGTACCGCACCAGCATTCCCCACCATCTCCCGACCGTCACGTCGAGTATGATGCTCAGCCGATCGAGCGGCACGCCGAGCACAGTATCCACAAAAATTTCCGGCTTCACCACCGCGACGAGGCAATCGCTATACGCCTCGCATCGAAACGGCCGCGTGGTTTGCGGCAGCAGCGACGACAATCCGAACACCTCGCCCGGCCCGACGAAGCCGACCAGCACGCGCTGCTCGCGATTCACGTAACACAGCTTCGCCACGCCCGACAGCAGGATATAGACGTGACTCGACGCATCGCCTTCCTTGAAGATCGGCCCTTCGCGCCTCACCTTTAGCGCCTCCGACGCAGCCGCCAGATGTGCTGCCTGATCTTCGCGCATCCACGACAGCGATTTGAGCCGCGTCAGGGATTTGGCATCAACTGCGACTTCCGCTACCATGAACGTTAGCTAGCACAATCGAAGTAATTGTCGCGAATGTGACAGCTCCCGCGATTCTTTTCCTCGATATGCACCTTTTGTCACGGGTGCGACAAACGTAAGCGTATCTAATGCTTGACGTAACTATCATATTACCGCAACTTACTTACGCCAAGACTGTGGAACATTCGAAGCAGAGAGAGGTAGTACCGATGGCCAACAACAACGACAACCCAAGGAGCAAACTGAACTTCACCGACTCAAATTTTTCCGATGAGATCCTGAAACTCGCTCAGTGCCTGATGCCCGAGCCACCCACCACCAAAGTGAAGCGGCTCGTCGCAACCATCGCCGACAAGGGAATCGATCGCCAGCTTCATGAACTCGGCTGGAAGGCATACGATACCGTGGTCGGCGTTGCCAACAATGCAACCAATCGCGTCTTCACCAGTCCGACCGTAGGCAACCTGCTCGGCGGTGCAGTCGATATCATGCTCCGATACCAGCGCTTCAATATGGCCGTCGCCGGCGCATTCTTCTCGGCGCTGTGGCCGGCCGTCGGTCTGCCTTCCGCAAGCGAAGTCGAGTCGCTCCGCGTTGACGTGCGTGCGATGCGCGAGGATCTGCGCGACGCCGTCGCCGATCGCGACACCAAAGACGACTTCGCCAGTGACCTGCACCGCGCGATCCGCGAGTCGATCATTAGCCCGCGAACAGTCGACCAGGCTGCCGCCCTCGAATCGATCGGCCACAAGCACGCCGAGAGGTCCGGCGTGTACCAGTTCTCGGTATGGTCCGGATGGCCCAGCGCAGACCCGATGGAGCACGGGGAAGATGTCGGCAATTAACGAAATCGCTTCGCTCTGGATGGAAGGCACGATGCGCACGCTCGACGCGTTCCGCACCGGCTTCGGCGCCACGATGGACGATCCGCCGCCCGCGACGCGATCGCGCGTCATCTATGAGTCCGGCCTCGTGCGGCTGCGCCACTACCGCGCCCTCGGCGAAAACCCCAAGCGCGTGCCGCTGCTGCTCATCTACTCCCTGATCAAACGCCCCTTTATCCTCGACCTGCAGCCCGGCCGCAGCGTCGTCGAGTATCTCGTCAAACAAGGCTTCGACGTTTACCTGATCGACTGGATTCCACCGCGGGCCGACGACAAGGGCCACGGCTTCGACGAGTACGTCAACGTCGACATCGCCAACGCCGTCCGCGCCATCCAGATTTACACCGGCATCCAGCAGATCTCGATCCTCGGCTACTGCTTCGGCGCGCTGCTCGGCCTGATGTACAGCGCGCTGCACAGCGGCAACGTCAAGAATCTCGTCACCTTGACCATCCCGCTCGACACCAGCCCGCGCCAGTTGCCCATCGAGCATCTGACGGCCGCGATGTCCTCGCGCAGCGCCAAGATGATCGTCGATATGTACGGCAACGCGCCGGCCTGGATGATCTACTCGTTCTTCAACACCCTCGCGCCGACCCATCACATGCTCGACAAGTTCGTCGGCGCATATCGCAGCTCGGCGCGGCCCGGCTACCTCGACACCTTCAAGCTGTTCGAGCGATGGCTCCATAGCGACGTGCCGATGGCCGGTCGAATCTTCCTCGAGACCTCCGAGATGTGGCGCGAGAATTCGCTGGTCAAGGGCACGATGAAAGTCGGCGCATCGATCGCGGACCTCGCCGGCATCAAGATGCCGTTGTTGAACGTCATCGGCGACCGCGACGACATCGTCAATCCCGCATCGAGCGAGCCGCTCCCCGATTTGGTATCGAGCGACGACAAACAGAATCTGCACTACCCAACGGGCCACATGGGCGCGGCGATCAGCGCCGACTCGCTCAAGCGTCTATGGCCCCAAATCGCCAATTGGCTGAGTGCCCGCGATGAGTGAAGAAACCAAAACACCAGGCTCAACGCACAAGCGGCAAAAGAAACGGACCGACAAAGGTCCCAAAGGAAACGTAGCGTCCCAGAAGATCGCTGACGCCGTCGGCGCGGCAGCGAAAACAATTTCGATCCACAACGTTAGCAAAACAAACGGCGGGCACGAGCCGCGCCGGCCATCAGGAGAAAAAGGAATGTCAGAGCACAAAGGGAACGGTTCCGTGTTAGAGGGTCTTACCAGCAACCTGAACATCGAGGGCGCCAAGAAGTTCGCCGCGTGGTATATCGACACCAGCGAGAAAGTCGCCAAGCAGGCAATCGACTTCCAGGCGCAGGCGACCAAGTGGGCGAAAGAAACCCCGCTCGCTCCAATTTTCGACGCACAGCTCGAATACGGCAAAAAGTTTGTCGAGCGCTCGGCCAGCGCCGCCCGCAGCCTCTGGCGCATCGAATAATCTTTTCAGTATTAAGGCCGCGCTCCGTTGTCGCGCGCGGAATCGCGCGCGACAACGGTTGGCGCCCTCCTCTGAGAGTCGTTAGATTCTTCAGAGCATGGCTTCAGAACTCGCATCAGCCAACTCAGCCAACGCGCATGAGATCTCCCGCGACGAGCTCCGCGCCCGCCTGCGTGATCCCTCGCTGACCATCCTCGATGTACTGCCCCAGGCCTCGTTCGTCGAGGCCCACATACCCCGCGCCATCAACATTCCGCTCGAGCAGATTCCCACTCAGGCGCGCGAGATACTCCCCGACCTCGATGCTGACATCGCGGTTTACTGCGGCAAATTCACCTGAACTCGCGCCCAGGAGGCGGTCGCCTCTTTGCGTGAGCTTGGTTACTCGAAGGTCCGCGAATATCGCGGCGGCCTCGAGGACTGGATCGAGGCAGACGGACCAACCGAGCGCGTGAACGACGAAGTCTCGGAGCCGAAACCTGACGCCACGCCCGAGATTGCCGGCCCTCCGCTGAGCGCTTCGCCCGACGGCGCCGTCGGCCGCGGCCCTGCGCGCCTCTCCCGGATGCGCCGGCTCGACAAGTCGGTTCTCGACCTCGTCCAGCAACGCTCCACTTTGCAGCTGTTCACAATCTGGCTCGCAATGATCCTGCTGACCGGCCTCGCCTACTGGCTTGGCGCGATGCTCGGCGAGCACGGCCTCGTCGAACAGAGGCGACCCGTCCAGGCCGACCTCAGCGGATTCGCAAGTGCGCTATATTTCAGTTTCGTCACCGCAACTTCCATCGGTTATGGCGACATCGTGCCGGTCGGCGTTGCGCGCGTGGTCGCTGTAGCGGAGGCGATTGCCGGACTGCTGATCTTCGGCGCGGTCGTCGCCAAGTTCGTCTCGCATCGACAGGAAGAGTTAGTGAGCGAAATTCACCGCGTCACCTTCGAAGAACGGCTCGACCGCATCGAGACCAATCTGCATATGGTTGTTTCGGAACTGCTCGCGGTCACTGCGATGGTCGAAGCGAAGGCGCCGCTGAATCGAGTCACCACCCGGCTCGAGAGCGCCGTCATCCTTTTTGTGAGCGAATTGCGCACCACCCGCGACCTGCTCTACCAGCCGCGCCTGATGGTCGAGGAAGGCGTGCTGGCCGGGATTCTTGCCACCCTCGCGTCGGCCATGAACGTGCTGGCCGAACTGCTCGCGCTACTGCCGGATGAATTCTCGCGCTCGCAGGGATTAACCATTACCCTCGATCGTGTCACTGGTCTGGCCGAGGAGGTTTGCGGCGATTGCGTCCCCCACTCCTACACCCCAAGGCTCGTATTCTGGATGGACCGAATCCAGGCCACCGCCAAACGAATCAGATAATCCCAGTGGGGCGGGCCGCCGTGCCCGCAATTGACTTGAGAGTGGCGCGGCAAGAATACCTCGCCCGTTACTTCACGGGAGAGGAGGCCGGCCGCAACGCGGCCGGTAGGTGAGGGTTCCGCGATTCAATATGTAAGCGCGCCGCGACGCTGCCCTTTTTTTCTTGTCTTTCCCTCCTTGTGTCATTCAGAGCGAAAGTTGCTGTAGCGAAGAATCCCGAATCTGAGCGACCGGGATGATCGGTAACACTTTAGACCGGCATGATCGGTAACACTTTATCGGGGTTTGGCGGGGAGGAGCGCGAGGGGGGAGGCCGACGCTTCCAGCGTCGGGTGGGGGACTACATTTCCGGATTCCGAATATGCGGCGCCACAGACAATCGCGCCGCAATTGTCCCCCACCCTAACCCTCCCCCCACGAACGGGGGAGGGAATCAGATCGCTTAGCTCTGAATGACACAAGAACTGAATGACACTGGAAAAAGAACCTGAGAGCAAAAGGGCGTCCTCGCCATTTTGCGATTAGTACTAAGGTGCAGGGCTTAGCCCTGCCGAAGGAAGCGTGAAACCCACCGCGGGTTTCACATTAAATAAAGTGATCTACGCCGATTGCGCATGCGTGCGCGGCCGGATCGATTCCGCCAAATCGGCCGCGAACTTGCCCGCATCTTCGACTGGCATGGTCGATGCCGTCACGCGGATTCCGGGCGCGCTTTTGATTCGATAGCACTCGCCCGCCCGAATCGCCCAGCCTTTCGATGCCATCGCGTTCACCACGCCCGCTTCTTCCGCGACCGGCACCCACACGTTCAGCCCCGAGCGTCCGCGCGCCTCGATTCCGTGATTAGCGAGCGCTTCGATCAGCGCGCGCCGGCGATGCGCATAAGTATCGGCCGCTCTCCTCAGAATCGCCGGCGTCGCCGTGTCCGCCCACATCATCGCGACCAGGTCTTGCAGGATATGACTGACCCATCGCGGACCGAGGCTCTGCCGCCCCTGCACTCGCGCCACCGTCAGCGCATCACCTGCGACTGCGCTCACTCGCAAATCGGGACCGAGCGACTTCGACACCGACCGCACTGTCGCCCAATCCTTGCGGCCTCCCGACAATGTAATCGCTGGAGCGCCCGAAACCGGCCCGGCGTGATCGTCCTCGATCAAGACGACATCCGGAAACCCGGCGAGCACGTGCTTTAACTCGGACGCGCGTTTTCGATCGAGTGCCGCACCGCTGGGATTCTGCGCACGCGGGGTCAAAATGAAGGCCTTCGCGCCGAGTTTGAGCGCGCGATTCAAATCCGCGGCCATCGGCCCCGAATCGTCGATCGCAACCGGCTCCGCCACCAGCGCCATCGCCGCAACCAGGTCGAGCACGCCGGTGTAGCTGGGATCTTCGACCGCGACGACGTCGCCGGGCCGCAGATGCGCCTGCAGGACGCGCTCGATACCGTCGAGCGCGCCGCTGACCACCGCAATCGAATCAGCCGCGATACCATCGCTCTTGAATTGCCGCGCGGCCAGCTTCACCAGGGCGGCGCGATTCTCGGCGTCGCCGTATTTGCCTGGAATTCCGTCGAGCCGCGCGAGAAACAGCTTCAACTTCGGCAGCATCGCCGGATCAGGCCCGCCGTCCGCCAGATTTCGCAGCCCGGGAGCGGGCGGCGGAAAGACCGCCCGGGTCAACAGCGGCGGCCGCCGATTGACGACGGTGCCGCGACGCCCCGAGCCATGCACCAATCCACGGACCCGCAGCGCGTTATACGCCGCCGCCACCGTGGTCGGGCTGACGCGCAGCTTCGTGGCCAGCGCGCGCACGGTCGGCAGCCGCTCGCCGGCCTGCAACTTTCCGCCACGAATTCCATCTTCGATGCTCGCGGCGATCTGGTTGCTTGAATCTCCGCGGATTTGATATTGTACCGATACGTTCATAGTTACGTACTGTAACAAAGAGGCAAGGTAGATGGAAGAGGCGACGCAGATCCCGCAGACGGCCAATCCGAACGACAGCAGCCACTCGATCGCGGCCACCGATCGAACGCGCGTCAAGCGCCTGCCCAAGCGCGCTTCATACGACCGCGAAACCATCTACTCGATCCTCGATACCGCGCTGGTCTGCCACGTTGGTTTCGCAATCGATAGGCAACCCTACGTGATTCCCACGCTTCACGTTCGTATCGACGACCGTCTTTATATTCATGGATCGGCGGCGAGCCGGATGCTTGGCGCCGCGGCCGACGGCACGCCGCTAGCGGTCACGGTGACGCATATCGACGGCTTGGTGCTCGCGCGATCGGCGTTCCATCATTCGGTCAACTACCGTTCAGTCGTGATTCTGGGCAATGCGACCCTGGTCACCGATCCGGCTGAGAAGCTGATCGTGATGAAGGGGCTTATCGATCACGTTGCGCCGGGCCGATGGGACCATATTCGGCATCCGAACGCGAAGGAGCTCGGCGCGACGTCGGTTCTGTCGATTCCAATCGTCGAGGCGTCGGCGAAGCTCAGGAGCGGCGACCCGTTCGACGACGAAGCCGACTACGCGATGCCGATTTGGGCGGGACAGATTCCGTTTGCGACGGGAACGTTGACCCCGATCGCCGATGGACGCCTCGAGGCCTCGACACCGATTCCTGCGCACGTAGCCGAGTACGCGTTGCCCTTGAATCGAGGAGCAAGAGTTACATGACCGCGATGGTAGTGATGGAGACGGGCAGATTCCTGATCAGCACCGATCGGTCGAAGCTCGACGTCGATTTGATTCACCGGTTTCTCGCAGACTCGTACTGGGCGGCCGGAATTCCGCGTGAGACGGTCGTTCGCTCGATCGAAAACTCGCTGTGCTTCGGGGTTTACGACGATGCCCGCCAGGTCGGCTTCGCGCGCGTGATTTCCGACTTCGCGACCTATGCGTACCTCGCCGACGTGTTCATCCTCGAGCCGTATCGCGAACGCGGGCTGGCCAAGGAGTTGATGGCGTCGATCATGGCGCATCCGGATTTGCAGGGGCTGCGGCGATGGAGCCTCGGCACCCGCGACGCACAAGGGCTGTACGCGCAGTTCGGTTTCAAGCCGGTCGTCAACACGCGGGCGCGCTCTGGTCATGGAGATCGTGAACCCCGAGAGCTATTCGCGTTCTTGAACGGGGCGCATCGACGTTCTATATAACAAGTGTTAGGGACCGCAGCCGGCGGCTGACGCCCGTCGTGGGCGCGGCCAGGACGCGCATTACGCGGTCACCTCACGCGGAGGCAACAATGGATTTCAAGTTCAGCGCCGAGGACGAGGCGTTTCGCGCGGAGTTCAGCGGCTGGCTCAAGGCTAACCTGCCCAAGGCGGGGAAGAGCGAAGACGACGGCGACTTCATGCGCGAAAGCAGCGCCGACGACTGGAAGCGGCGGGTCGAGTGGCACAAAAAAATGCACTCGGGCGGATGGGTCGGAATCAGCTGGCCCAGGGAATACGGCGGCCGCGGCGCGACGCTCACCCAGCAGATCATTTACAACGAGGAGTTGGCGAAAGTCAGCTCGCCGATGATGGTCAACGGCCTCGGCATCATGCTGGTCGGTCCGACGATCATCCATTGGGGCACCGAGGAGCAAAAGAAAAAACACATTCCGAAAATTCTTTCGGCCGACGAGCTTTGGTGCCAGGGATATTCCGAGCCCGGCGCCGGATCCGACGTGGCCAGCCTGCAGACGCGCGCGGTCGAGGAAGGCGACTACTTTATCGTCAACGGACAGAAGGTCTGGACCTCGGACGCGCATCACGCGGACATGTGCATCCTGTTGGTGCGCACCGATCCCGAGGCGCCCAAGCACAAGGGCATCAGTTACATCCTGGTGGACATGCACAGTCCCGGCGTGACGGTGCGTCCGCTGGTGCAGATCACGGGTGACGCGAATTTCAACGAAGTGTTTTTCGAAGATGTGAAGGTACCGAAGAAAAATCTGATCGGCGAGAAGAACCAGGGATGGCAGGTCGCGATCACGACGCTGATGTTCGAGCGCTCGGGAATCGGCGGAGGCCGCGACATGATGGGACAGGTCAAGGAGCTGGTCGAGCTGGCGAAGACGATTCGCAGCAACGGGCACACGGCGTGGAACGATACCAGCGTGCGCCAGAAGCTGGGAGGTTTCGCGTGCGAGGCGGCGGCGCTGCGCTACACGGGATTTCGGCAACTGACGCGGAGGCTCAAGGGTCTGCCGCCGGGGCCCGAGGGTTCGGTGCTCAAGCTATGCACCAGCGAACTGAATTTGCGGATGAACAAATTCGCGATGGAGATGCTCGGGCCGTACAGCCAGATGGAATTTCACGCGCCGCATGCGATGGACAAGGGTAAGTGGTCCTACCGGATGCTCGCATCGCGGGCGCTGACGATCGCGGGTGGCACCAGCGAAATCCAGCACAACATTATCGGCGAGCGCGTACTGATGTTGCCCAAGGGCTAGTCACATTCTGCAGTGAGTACTTTACGAAAGGCGGCCCGGAATCGGGTCGCCTTTCCAGTTAATGGCCGGTTCCATTCAGGTTGACGGTGCGGGGGCCGCTTGAGCTGTTGTTCTTGATCGTGAGCAGGCCGGGGCGCGGTCCCGTTGCGGTCGGAGCGAAGACGACAGCGTAGCTACAAGTTTTTTTCGGCTTGAGCGTCGTGCCGCAGACCCTCGAGAGTGTGAAGTCGCCAGTCACCTGGGTGCCTATCAGCAGAATCGGGACCTTGCCGCCGTTGCGCGCGGTTATTTTTCTGGCCTTGCTGCGCTTGCCCAACTTCGCGGTGAAAGTGGCAGAGCCTGGTGAGACGATCAGCGGCGCCGCCACGGTCGGCATCGGGGTTGGGGTGAGTGTCGCCGTAGCGGTCGCAGTCGCAGTCGCCGTTGCGGTAGGTGTCGCCGTGGATGTCGGCGTCGCTGTCGTAACCGGAGTGCGAACCATGCTTGGTGTCGCTGACATGGTCGCCGTCGTAGATTGGGTCGCGGTAAGCGTCGCAGTGGCAGTCGAGGTCGCAGTGGCTGTGGCCGTCGCGGTAGGCGAGGCTGTCACGCTAGCGGTCGCGGTGATCGTGGCGGTTGCAGTTGACGTGGCAGTAGCTGTCGCGGTGGCGGTTGCAGTTATCGTAGCAGTAGCAGTCGCTGTCGCAGTCGGGGTAGCGGTAGTCGTCGCGGTCGCTGTGCTGCTGGCAGTCGCGGTGGCGGTGATTGTCGAAGTTGCAGTTGCGGTCGGGGTTGCCGAGGCGGTACGCGTCGCAGTCGGCGACGGAGTGCCGGTGCGCGTTGGTGTCGCGGTATTCGAAGCGGTTGGCGTCGAAGTCGGGGTCCTGGCACCCGTGGACGTAGGGGTTGGGGTTGGCGTCACGCCGGGCGAGCCTTCGCCCGACAGCTCAAATATCCCGCGCCCATGCGTCGCGGCGAAAACCACGCCGCTCAAATTCTGCTCGATATCGAAAACAGCTACCGCGGGAATCACGCCGAGGTTGAACGGCGCCCAGGTGTTTCCGCCGTCGGTGGTTCTGAAAATGCCGATGTCGGTCGCCGCGAGGACGGTGTTGGCGGTCGGGTCGTTGCGATCGACCAGCAGTCTCAAGACCGGAACGTCGGGCAGCGCGTTGATGGGTGGCGGACTCTGAAGCGTCGGATTGCCGTCGGCCTCAATCCACGATCCGCCGAAGTCGGTAGTCACAAAAATATGCCCCATCCCGGTCGCCGAGGTGAAGCCCGAGAGGCTTAAGTATGCGATCGAGGAATTGAACGGGTCGATCGCGATTCCGGTGGCCTGCGTCGAATCCGGAAACACAATGGGCGGCAATTGGGCGGTCTTGTCGGTCCAATGCGCGCCTTCGGGCTGTCCGGGATTGACCTGCATATCGGCTTGATCGGTCGTGAAGATTTTGAACGGGGTCGGACGAAAAGTGGTGCTGGTCTGCATCGCGAGCGCGTAGGCCTTGGTGTGGTCGGAGGGCGAAATCTCGAGATCTTCGAGCCCGCATTCGCCACTGTTGCATCTCCCGGTCAGATCCTGCGTTGTTTGCAGAGACCAGGTTGCCATCGCGTCGTTCGAAACATAGACGGAATGCGCACCGAACAGGACGCGCTGTGCGACGGCAGGGTCGCTGGCTATCGGCGGAAAATAGGCAGCGCCGGGATCGCCCGCCGTCACCATCGCAGCCTGCAGCGCCGCACTCGACGCGGCGGAATTAAAAGTGACTCCGCCGTCGGTCGAGCGCGAGACCCACGGCCCCACAGTGGTAGTCGCGAAGGTGTGGTAGGCGAACAGTGGGTTGACGATGTCGAAGAGCGCGAAGCCGCCGTCGAGATTATCGACCTCGCTCCAGCTCGACGAGGGCGGCTGGGTCGCGTCAAAGCGGGCGGTGCCATTGTCCTGGAATCCCGCAATCACCACCGTGCTGTTAGTCGGATGAGGACCGACCGATTGCGCTTGTGCGGCGCCGATGCTCGTGTTCAGGGGGCTCCAGGCAAGGGTCCCGACGTCGAAGCGGTACAGCCCGCCGTCGTTGCCGAGGTAAAAGTTATGCGCGATTGCAGGATCGAACGCGATCGCGTGCTGATCCGAATGCGTCCCACCGGCCGGCGCGAGCGACGTCCAATTAGATCCGGAATTGATCGAGCGGTAGATTCCGACGCCGCCAAACACGACGGTGGCGCCGGTTGGGTCGGCGGGATCGATCGCCAGTGCCTGGTTGAAGAACGACTGCGAAAAGTTGCTCGAGTTGGCGCCGTCGATAGTCGTGGCGCCGACTGTCGCGCTCGGCACCGACGCCTGCGTCCAGGTCACGCCGTCGTTGGCGGATTTGTAGAAGCCTGCGAACTCGATACCGTCGGCCGCGCCAATGATCGCGTAGGCGACGCCGTTGGCCGCAGCAACGCTCGCGCGGCCCACTCCGCCGTTCAAGTTGGGCAGGCTGGCTAAGGTCCAACTGAATCCCGAATTCGACGAGCGGAACACGCCGACGCCGAGAATCGAAACCAGGACGGAGGTTGGCGATGCGGGATCGATCGCAACCGACTCGGCGGGGCACGGATCGTTGGTGAAGTACGGGCATGCGCCGAAGGTCCCCGCCGGATATGAAATCCACGACGCGCCGCCGTTATCCGAGCGCCAGAGCCCGTTCTGGCTGAAATCACCCTCGACCCACGACGCATCGGCCCGGTTGGCGGTCGAGCCGTAGGTCACCGCCGCATAGATTACTCGCGGCGTCCGCGTGGTATCGACTGCGAGCGAGGCAATCGACGCATGGGAAAAATTACTCGCACCGAGTTGCGTCCACGAGTTGCCGAGATCACTCGAGACGAATACTCCCTCGCCATAGTACGAATCGGCTGAGCCGTTGCCCTCGCCAGTGCCGACGTAGAGCGTTGGATTCGGGGTGGTCGTGGTATCAAGCGCGAGGGCGCCGACTGACAGCGTCGGCTCAAGGTCGAATATCGGCGCGAAGGCCGCGGATGCATTTGCGCGCATCCATACGCCCCCATCTCCGGTGCCCACGAACAATCGTCCACTGACGGTAGCGTCTGCAACGATAGCGGTTACTCGCCCGGTTACGCCGGCGAGCACGGGGCCGGTCGCCACTCCGCCGAACGTCGGAATCTCATTTTGCAATGGCAACGGACCGAGAGCAGTCCACGTCAATGAAGCGGAAGCCTGCATCGGATCAGAAGCATTCAGCGCCGCGCTTCCAACTGCTCTGCGCTCCTGCATTCGCATCTGTGCGATCGCTCTGCCATACGCTCCGTGCGGCAGTCCAAACCTGAGTCCTCGCTTGCTGAGGAAGAAAGCCTCGCGCGCCACGCGCTCGCGCGCGTGCAGCGCACCGGGCGCGTTGAGGTTAGCGCGTGCCGATCGAGAGCTCGCACGCATCGGGGAAGACAGAATTACGGCGAGGCCGGCCGCGAGCAGCAAGCCGCCGGCGGCGGCAAAAAGCCATGGCGAGAAAACTTTGGACAAAGCGACGACCCCCCTTCCGGCCCACGTCCAATAGTCACTCTACTCTCATTATATGTACGAACGAATAACATAATGAGTATCCAGTCGATTACTCATTTAGTATTGTTCCCGTCTAACTGAGTATTCCTTTGCCTACGGCAGGCTGCGCTTGGCGTTGCCGCTGTGTGCGGAGGGAGCGAAGTGCTCGACGAAAGATAACGTGCTACGGCGGTCAGACTGCGGCGATTCGGAAGCCAATCTTCGGGAAGTGATTAACGATCCTGCCCAACTCCGGAACCTCGCGCTCGATTGCGATCTCATGAATCGAGCTGACGACCACCCTGCCGGTCACCGGATCGAAAGCGTAGTCGTCGGGGGTGATCGAAACGCGGGTCCCGGCCTCGAGGCCGTTGGGATCACGCGAGTCGACGTTCTCGGCGGTGGCGGGCGCGCTGTCTTTCGCGATCTTGAGAGCCTCGTCGGGATCCATCGGGCGCACGTCGCCGTAACCCATCGCATCGATACGTTCGAACCATCGCATGAGATGCGTAAATTTTTGCGCGAGGCCAAATGCGGTCGGCTCGGCGCGCAGGAACCACACCGGATGGAAACAGGCAGCATCGGCAAGGCTGAACGAATCGCCGAGCAGGAATGGCGACGAGGCAAGTTGGCGATCGAGGATTTCGAGGAATGCACGCAACTGGTTTCGCGAATCGGGGGCCGAGCGTGCGATATTCCCGAAGTCGGCGCCCTGCATCATCTTCGAACGGTCTTCGATAAATTCCTTGGGCACCACCGCTGCGAGCTTCTCGAAAATCACCGGCGTCGTCGACCAGAACATCCGGCGATCCGCCCATTGATTCATCGTGTCAGCCGCGGCGGTCAAACCGCCGGGATAGATTGTCGGTTCTGGTTTCAGCTCGTCGATTTTCCTGATGATGATTCCCGTGTCGCACCAAATGTCGGCGCCGATTTGCAGCACCGGGATTCGCCGATAGCCGCCGGTGAGCGGCACCAGCTTGGGCTTCGGCATAATCACTGGCTGTTCGACCGAGCGCCATGTAATTTTTTTGTGCGCGAAAATTTTGCGGATCTTTTCAGAGAAAGGTGACGTGGCATATTGGTGCAAAATTATTTCGGGCACGACTTACTCCTGCGGGTGCAGTATTTGGAACGATCCTTAGCGCATTGAATTTTTGCACGCCAGTAGAAACCTGATAAGTTCGCGCTCATGCATGGCCATCACGAATTCGATCTGTATGACGCGATTTACACCACGCGCTCGATGCGGCGGCTGAAGCCCGATCCGGTGCCGGCGGCGCTTATCGTCAAGGTGATCGAGGCGGCCACGATGGGTCCGAGCGGGCATAATCGTCAGCCCTGGTTTTTCATCGTCGTCACCGAATCCGAGACGAAGAATTTCGTCGCCGAACGTTATCGCAAGGCGTGGGAGGTAGTGTTCACGCCGACCGAGCGAGAAGTTGTCGCCAACGATCCTCAAAGCCAGCGCGGGCGAAATCTGCGCTCGGCAAAGTATCTCGCCGAGCATATCGCCGACGTGCCCGTGATGATTTTCGCATGCGTGAAAAAATACACCGATCGCGCTCGCGCCGGGCAGCCGATGTTGGGTGCGATTTACCCGGCGATTCAGAACCTGTGCCTGGCGGCGCGCGGCTACGGACTCGGCACGTCGATCACCGGGATGCACACGATGTTCGCGAAGGAGATCGACGCGATGCTCGGCGTGCCGTCCGAATACGCGAACGTCGTGCTGATCCCGATGGGCTATCCGAAGGGCCGATGGGCGCGACCCGATCGCAAGCCGGCGCTGCAAGTGACGTTCTGGGGAAAATGGGGCAACCGGCGCGAGCTGATGCCCGATTGAATCACGCATCGATGACGGCGAGCACTACGTTGCGCTGAATCTGATCGCCCGGCTTGACGCGGAACTCCTTGAGGCGCCCGCTGGCCGGCGCCTTGACCGGTATCTCGACCTTCATCGACTCGATCACCATCAACTCGTCGCCGCGCGCGATTTGCGCACCACTCTCGACCGACAGTCGCAGCACCTTGCCTACGGCGGGGCTCTTTATATCCATCGCTCAGCATTCCTTGATCGAGCGTGATAGCAGGCACGGCCCGAATGTACCAGCATCGAAAAAACGCCTTGTGTTTTCGGGCCGCTTGGTTGTAGAGAGACTAAATCGGCGCGATCGTGCGGCTAATGGAGAGACGGCATGAACAGTTTCGTCGCGGCTCGAACGCTCACTGAATATCCGCGCGGCCGGCATCGATGGTCGCTGCTGATTCTCACGGTGCTCGCCTCGATTCTCGGCGCGTACGACTTCCAACTCGCCCCGCTGCTGCCGATCCTGCTGCCCTACCTGCACATGAGCCACACCGCCTATGGCCTCTTCATCACCTTCACCGTGCTGATCTCCGGCATCTCGGCATTCTTCGGCGGCCCGCTCGCCGATCGCTACGGCCGCGTCCTGATCATCGACATATGCCTCGGCTGCGTCACGGTCCTGTTGTTCCTGAACGTCTTGATCACCAACATCGCGACCTTCGTGATCCTGCGCACCTTGATGGGAATCGTCGCGGGCCTTACCGCCGGCGCCGGCGCCGCGCTGATTCGCGACATGTCGCCGCGGCTCAGCCGCGCGCTCGCCTTCGGACTGCTGACGATAGGCCCGGTCGGCGCGAACTTCCTGGCCAACTACGTCGCCGGCGCGACGCTGCCGATCTACCACACCTGGCAATCGCAGATCTGGATCATGGGATTCCTCGCGGTCGCGATGTACATCCCAATCGTGATTTGGCTGTGCGACCTCAGCCCCGAACTGCGTATGCAGATCATGAAGACCGAAATCCAGGCGCTCGCCGCCGAAGGACGCTTGCCCGCCGCGTCGGAGATCCCGTCCGGCACGCGCGACGCCTTCCGCCGCCTGCTCGGGCATCTCGAGGTCTGGCTGCTGGTGCTCGGCATCACCGCGAACCTGACATTGTACTTCGCGATCCAGGGCTTCGGTCCGCTGATGTTCACCGAGGCGTTTCACTATTCTCCGTCCGAAGCCGCGAAGATGAACGAATACTTCTGGCTCACCAATCTCGGCGTACTCGTGCTGACCGGACTTGTCTCCGACCGCCTGCAAATCCGCAAACCGATCGCAATCTTCGGCGGCATCCTCGCGTCGCTCCTGATGGCGTGGTGGATTCCAAAGTTCGGCACTGAGATGCCGCGCGCGACGCTGATAATGGTCGCGTCGCTGATGGGATGCTTCCTCGCCATCGCATACGTGCCGTGGGCCGCGCAATTCTCCGAGGCGCTCGAAGACGTCTCGCCCGCTTTGCAAGCCACCGGCTGGGCCTTCTTCGGCCTGGTCGCGCGCGCCTGGGTCGCGATCTCGGCGCCGCTCTCGCTCTACGTCGCGGTCCACTACGGATGGGGCGAATGGGTCAAAGTCGCGCTCGGCGGAATGATCATCTACATCGTCGCGATGGCCTTCACGCGCGGCCACGCGGCGGTTGAGGAGCACGCTCACGCGGTGCCCGCGAGTGATCGCGTGACAGCCGGCAAATCCACAGCCTAGGGGCGCATCGTGCGCGTACGAATCCCCAGCTGCGTCGGAACGATCTCGTACGCCTGATGGACCCAGTCGACTAGCAGCGGCCGGGTGTCGCGCGGATCGATTATCTCCTCGATGCCGAACGCCTCAGCAGTACGCAGCGGCGATCGGATAGCGTTGAATTTATCTTCGAGCTCCTTGCGCAACTTTTCCGGATCGCTCGACGCCGCGAGGTCGCGCTTGTATGCCGCCTCGATTCCGCCCTCGATCGGCAGCGAACCCCAATCCGCCGACGGCCACGCGTAGCGAAAATTCAAGCCCGTCGTGATTCCATGACCCGCACCGGCGACGCCGAACGCCTTGCGCACCATGATTGCCACCAGCGGCGTCGTGGTCTGAAACATCGCATACAGCGCGCGCACGCCGCGGCGGATGGTCCCGGAAATCTCGGCCTCGCGCCCAATCAGAAAGCCGGGCTGATCGACAAAATTCACGATCGGCAGATGGAACGTGTCGCAAAGGTCGATGAACTTGACCATCTTGTCCGACGCCGGCCCGTCCAGCGACCCGCCGATCGAGAACGGATCATTCGCCATCACGCCGACCGGGAATCCGTCGAGCCGCGCGAAGCCCGTCACCAATGACGGCCCGAAGAACGGAGTCATCTCGAAGAATGAATCGCGATCCATCACCAGCTCGAGGATTCGCCGCGCGTCGTAACCGTGGCGGCGATTGCGCGGCACGATACTGATCAGCTCCTCTTCGCGGCGAGCGGGATCGTCGTCGGGCGTCGTCCGCGGCGGAACTTGCCAGACGCTTTGCGGCAGGTACGACAGGAAGCGACGAATCTGCGCGAGCGCGTCGTCCTCGCTCTCGGCCTCGTTGTCCACCGCGCCGCTCATGTGAGCATGAATTTCGGCGCCGCCGAGTTCCTCCTTGGTCAGATCCTCGCCGACGCCCCATTTGACGACCGGCGGTCCCGCGACGAAGAGCTGACTCGTCCCGCGCACCATCACCGAGAAATGCGACGCCGCCACCCGCGCCGCGCCGATTCCCGCAACCGAGCCCATGCATCCCGCGACGACAGGCACCTCGCCCATCAATTTCACCAGCACGTCGAAGTCCGGATTGGCCGGGACGTAAGTCCGCTTCACGGTCTCGAACGATTTCACGCTGCCGCCGCCACCGGTGCCATCGACGAGCCGGATAATCGGGATGTGCAGCTCGTGCGCGATCAGCTCCGCGTAGCTGCGCTTGTTGCCGATATTCGCGTCCGCCGCACCGCCGCGCACCGTGAAGTCGTCGCCGCCGACTACGACGCGCCGCCCGTTGATCCGTCCGGTACCACCGACGAAGTTCGCCGGCATGATCGACGCAAGCGTCTCGCCCTCGTACTTCGGCGCCCCCGCGAGCGCGCCGTACTCGTGGAACGTGCCCGGGTCGAGCAGCCGCTCGATACGCTCGCGGACGGTGAGCTTCCCCCCGTCGTGCTGCCGCTTGATATTGTCGGCGCCACCCATTCCTTTCGAAAGCTCAACGCGGCGCCGAATCTCCTCGACCTCTTTCTCCCACGACATACGATTCTCCTGGCAGATAAGATTCCTGATCCTATAGACCATGCAGATACGAATTCACGCAATCTGATTTTAGTGGCACAGGCTTTAGCCTGTGATTTTCTGGTCCATGAAATCCAGGAAAGAATCACAGGCTGAAGCCTGTGCCACTTGAGCAATGCTACCAACCCGGCGGGCGCAGCCGCCGGCTGGCGCGGAAAAAAGACGTCGGATGCCGGGGCGTTTCTCGGGCGTGTTCTTCCTGTTAGTTTCAATTGGTACTTTCAGTTTTTGCATCATGACGACGAATAGAACCTCTGCGCTGCATCCGCAGCATGCGATGCTCACCGGCTGGGGGCGTTATCCGCTTTCCGAGAGCGATGTTTATCGGCCTGATCGAATTGCCGAGCTGCAAACTGTTGTCACCTCGAATTCATCGTCGGTGATAGCGCGGGGGTTGGGGCGCGCTTATGGGGATGCGGCGCTCAATGATCAGAATCGCGTCGTTGATCTTACGCGGCTCAACAGAATGCTCGCGTTCGACGCCACCTCAGGGCTGCTGCGATGTGAGGCTGGGGTTACGATTGCCGAGTTGATCGATGTTTTTCTGCCGCGCGGGTTTTTTCCGCCGGTGACGCCGGGGACGCGTTTCGTGACGCTCGGCGGATCGGTCGCGGCGGACGTGCATGGCAAGAATCACCATCGCGATTCGTCGCTGGCTTCGCATGTGACCTGGTTCGATTTGATGGTCGCGTCGGGCGAGGTGCTGCGATGCTCGCGCGAGGAAAACTCCGCGCTGTTCTGGGCGACGGTCGGCGGTATGGGGCTCACCGGCGTTATTCTCGAATTGGAGCTCAGGATGCGGCAGGTTGAAAGCGCTTATCTCGACGGCGAGCTGATCCGCGCCGGGAATGTCGATGCGGCGATCGAGGCCTTCGAGCGGATCGACGCGCAGTACGGTTATTCGGTCGCGTGGATCGATTGCAACAGCACCAAAAGCGCGCTGGGCCGCTCGATCCTCAACGTCGGCAACTTTGCGACGCTCGACCAGTTGCCGCGGGCCGCCGCGCAGAATCCGCTGAGCACGACGCCCAAGCTCAGCCCCTTCGTGCCGTTCGATTTACCGGTGGTGAACTCGCTGACGGTAAGAGTGTTCAACGCGGTCAACTATGCGTTCCATCGCGAGAAAGCGGCGCACACGATTTTCGACTGGGGCAGTTTTTTCTATCCGCTCGATTCGATCCGCAACTGGCCCCGGATCTATGGCAAGCGCGGCTTCGTGCAGTATCAATGCGTGTGGCCTCCCGAGGAGAGCCGTGCGGGGCTGGTTGAAGTGCTCGAAGCGATCACGCGCAGCAAGCGCGGTTCGTTTCTCGCCGTGCTCAAGAAATTCGGCGCGCAGGACGGCCTGCTTTCTTTTCCGATGCCCGGCTACACGCTCGCTATCGACTTCCCGGTTACGACTGGGATGCTCGAATTTCTCGACACGCTCGATGCGATGGTGCTGAAGCGCGGCGGGCGCGTGTACCTGGCCAAGGATGCGCGGATGTCGCCTGAGACGTTTCGCGCGATGTATCCAAATCTCGGCAAGTGGCAGACGGCGAAGAGTGTCGCTGATCCCGAGAATCGGTTTTCGTCGAGCTTGTCGCGCAGGCTGGGAATGACGGAATAGATGAATAGAGTTTTGATTCTTGGCGCCACCAGCCCGATCGCGCGGGCGCTTGCGCTCCGGTTCGCATCCGATGGAGCACGATTGTATCTTGCCGCGCGCAACGCCGATGAAGCGCGGCGCGTTGCCGAAGACGTCAGCGCTCGCGCGGGAGTGACCGCTCTCTCGGGGACCTTCGACGCCCTGGATTTCGCGTCGCATGACGAGTTCATCCGCAGTGCCGCCGGCGAGCTCGGCGGGCTCGATGGGGTGGTCGTATGCTTCGGCACGCTCGGCGACGAGGACGTTGCGCAGACTGATCCGGGCGAGGCGCTCGCGACGATTCATCAGAACTTCACTGGTGCGGTGTCTTTGATCACGCTCGCCGCGCGCCATCTTGAACAGCAACGTTCCGGCTTTATCATCGTGATTGGATCGGTCGCCGGCGAGCGCGGCCGCAAGAAAAATTACGTGTATGGATCGGCCAAGGGAGCGCTCGCTACTTTTGCGCAAGGACTGCGAGGGCGGCTGGCCGACAGCGGAGTGCATGTGATGACGGTCAAGCTCGGCACGGTGGATACCCGAATGACCTGGGGACGCGAAGGCGCGCTGCTCACGATTGCGCCGACCAAAGCAGCCGACCTGATTTACGCGGCGTATCGAAAACGCGCCGAAGTCGTATATGTGCCGTGGTTCTGGCGCGTGATTATGGGTGTGGTTCGGATGATTCCCGAAAGCCGGTTCAAACGCCTCAGTTTCTAGCAGGGTGATTCCTGCGCCCAGTATAAAGAAAGCCGGCTGTGGTGTTTTTCGCACACGCAATGAAGAAAGGTACTCGAACTGAAAAACTTTATCGGCGAAGGCGAAAATACAAAATGAAAGTAAAACTTGAAGTTGTTGCGCTGGTTGCGCTCGCGGTTCTCTCGATTGCCGGCTCATCACGCGCCGGGGTGAATGCCGGAGATGTGATCACGAAGGATCAGGCCGACAAGGTTGCCGACCTCGTCAGTCCCGGGAATCTGGTCCTGGTGAAACAGGGCATGACGATGAAGATCGTGCCGACCGACCGGCTCGAGTGGCCGCCGCCGTACAAATCGGCGACCGAGAAATATTCGCCGCAGGTGAGCCTCGCGCCCGACGGAACGTTGAAAGGCTATTCGGCCGGGCTGCCGTTTCCGCTGGTCGATGCGAACGATCCGCAAGCCGCGCTGAAAGTGATGTGGAATTTCAGCTACCGGCCGCTCTACACCGATGACGCGATTTCCAAGAACACCGAGATTGCGAGCTACCGGCCGGGCTCGACAGCCGCCGATCCAGTCGAGCATTTCACGATTGGCAATGTGGGCTTCTACAACAACACCGGACGCACCGAGGTGAATCCGATCCCGACCGATCCGGAAGCGAAGCGGTCGAACATCCGATATCGATTCGGCGCGTACCCGTTCCTCGAACCTTCCGAGATGCGCGGATTCGGATTTATCCGCTATCGCAGCATGGACCCGAAGACCGAGGACAATAGCTGGATGATGAATCCGCGCACGCGACATACGCGGCGCGCGTCGGCCAGCGAACTCTCGGATGTGTTCGGTTTGCTCGACACGGCCGCAGGCGGCGGTGGCGGAGGCGCCGGGACTTACGCGAGCAATCTCGATCCTGATTCGTTTTTTGGCTTCGCCGCGAAAATCGAGGATTTCAATTACAAGTTCCTCGGCGAGAAGCCGATGCTCGCAGTGGTGAATGCGGAGAATTCACCGGCCAAGGCGTGCCCGACCGACGGCGGACGAACTATCTGCCCCGAGAATTGGGAGATGCGCCGGCTCTACGTGATCGAAGCTGACGCGAAGCAGACCTCCGCAATCGCCAGCAGCCCTTCGATTCCGAAGCGGATTTTCTATATCGACTCCGAAGGATGGTTCATCACGGCGTCGGATCAATACGATCGCGACGGCAAGCTGTGGAAGACCGTCGCGACGTTCAACGCGTATCGCGACCGGCCGGTTCCGGACGCGCACGTCGCGATCTGGCCATTCAAGCGGATGTTCCAGACCGCGCTGGTCGATGAAGACGTCACCAATGGCTTCTCAACCGTCGTGCTGTCGCCCGGAGTCGAGACTGACGAGCATGAGAGCTGGTACATCAACATGGGACTCGCGACGGAGAATTTTTTCAATCCCGCGGCAATGTCGAACGCGGCGCACTGAGTCGTAGGGAAACTCACGAATCGTATGTGAAACCCTCCGCGGGTTTCACGCTTCCGCGGCAGGGGTGACCCCTGCACCCAGTATTAAGAAAGATGCGGGGCTTCGCCCCTGTTAGAACTTTTGGGCGAGGGCAATCGCACAGCGCGCTATTCCAACAATCCGGTTCCCTTTCCCGCGCGTGAAGAGGTTACTCCAAACAATCCGGTTCCCCTTCCCGAGCGGGAAGGGGTTAGGGGTTAGGTTCTCCGGATCGTCCGCAACGCTCGCGCTTGCTTTTCCATATCGCGCATGAACTATAGGTGATGAATCTCTTACGCTTTGCGGAGTCACTATCAATGTCGAATCGTCTCGACCAAATTCAGAAACTGACGTTCACCGGCGCGGTCGATGCCGACGGGCATATCCTCGAGGACGCCGGTCTATGGGACCGCTATATCGAAGCGAAGTACAAAGATCGCGCGGTGAGAGTCCGCACCGACGCCAAGGGACTCGAATATCTCGAGGTCGCGGGCCGCCCGTCCAAAGTTTTCAGCGGCGGCCGGCTCGGCGGGCTCTCCGCGATGGGTGCGACGCGTAACGACAAGTTTGACGCTCCTCCGACTTACGGCGGCTTCGCTCCGTTCGGTGCGATGGACGCGAAGGAGCGGCTCAAGAGAATCGACGAGGAGGGGCTCGCCGCGGCGTTCCTCTATCCCACGATGAGCCTGCTGTGGGAGACCGAGACCGAAGATCCCGAACTCGCGCAGGCATGCACGCGCGCCTACAACCGGTACATCGTGGACTTCTGCTCCGGGAGCGGAGGCAAGCTGATTCCGATCGCACATCTGTCGCTCGGCGATCCAGCGGCGGCGGCGGCCGAGCTCGAACGCGCGGTCAAACAGGGATGCAAAGGCGGATGGGTCGCGCAATTCGTCATGACGCGGAAGCCGCATGCGCATCCGGATCACGATGTGCTGTTCGCCAAGGCGCAGGAACTCGATGTGCCGATTGGGATACATCCGTCGCTCGAGCCGGTGTGGGCCGCGCCGGGACGCTACGATCGCAAGTTCATGCGCGGGAATTACTATTTTCTGAATATCGTCGCGGCCGACGCGATACGTCATGCGTTCACCAGCTTCTTCCAGTACGGAACCTTCGACAAATTCCCGAAGATGCGGCTGGTGCTGCTCGAGGCGGGCGCGGGATGGATCGATTACTGGCTCGGCAGGCTCGACGCGGTTTATGCGAGCGCGATGGGCCGCACGGTGTCGCTGAAGGAGAAACCGAGCTTCTACTTCAATCGCAACTGCTGGATTTCAGCGGACCCCGATGAGCGCTCACTGCCCGCGATGGTCGAGCTGTGCGGCGCCGACAAATTTTTCTGGGCGTCGGACTTCCCGCATCCCGATCACGTCGGCAACTATATCGAGGAAGTCGAGGAGCTGGCGCACAAGCTGCCGCCCGCTGCACGCGCGAAAGTGATGGGCGAGAATGTGATGAAGGTGTATAAGTGCGAGCTGCCGCGGTAATGAAAAATTGAATCGAAGGTTTGGGAACAGAAAAGGCCCGCGAGATTTTCTCGCGGGCCTTTTTGCGTTCGCTGGAAATATTTGCGGGTCAGCTGGTCACAGTCCAGGTATCGCCCTTGCCCAGCAGCGTCTTCAGGTCGCCGGCGCCCTGCTTTGCTTTGGCGTCTTCGAGCTGCTTGTTGACGGCGCCGTCGTAGGTAGGTCGCGACACCGCATAGAAGACGCCCACCGGAGTCGGCAGCGGCGGCTCGAAGTTGCCGAGCATGAACGCGAGCGAGAGATTGGTCTCGTCATGCACGACGAGGTCCGCCTCCGTGACGCCCGCGCCGAGCTGCACTGCTTCCGGACGCATCCCGTTCATCTTGATTCCCATGTCGCGATTCTTGCCGAAGAGGAGCGGCTTGCCGTGCTCGAGCACGAGCTGATGGTCGGCCTTGAGCGCCTTGTCGCTGACGTCGTTGAATGCGCCGTCGTTGAAGATGTTGCAATTTTGCAGAATCTCGACGAATGACGCGCCGCGATGCGCATGCGCCCGCTTGAGCATCTCACCGAGATGCTTCTGCTCGACGTCGACGGTGCGCGCGACGAAGGTCGCGTGCGTGCCGAGCGCCACCGTGATCGGATTGAAGGGAAAATCGACGGAGCCGGCCGGCGTGGACTTGGTGACCTTGCCCACTTCTGAAGTCGGTGAGTACTGGCCCTTGGTGAGCCCGTAAATTTTATTGTTGAAGAGCAGAATTTTCAGATCGACGTTGCGCCGCAGCACGTGGATCAGATGATTGCCGCCGATCGACAGGCCGTCGCCGTCACCGGTGACCACCCACACGTCGAGATCGGGCCGCGAAACCTTGAGCCCCGTCGCGAACGCCGGCGCGCGGCCGTGAATCGTGTGGAAGCCGTAGGTGTTCATGTAGTACGGGAACCGGCTCGAGCATCCGATGCCCGAGATGAAGACCGTGTTCTCCGGCGCGATGCCGAATTCGGGCATCGTCTTTTGCACCGCGGCCAGAATTGCGTAATCGCCGCATCCGGGACACCAGCGCACTTCCTGGTCGGAGACGAAATCCTTGCGATTAAGAGCGGTAGCCATTTTCGATCAGCCCTCCAGGGCCCGGTTGATGCGGTTTTCGATCTCGCTGACTTTGAACGGACGGCCCTGGATTTTGTTGAAGCCGAAGGCGTCGATCAGGTAGTCGGCGCGAATCATCTTGAGTAGTTGTCCCATGTTCATTTCGGGAATCATGACCTGCTTGAAACGCTTGAGCGTCTCTTCGAGGTCGTGCGGCAGCGGATTCAGATAGCGCAGATGCACGTGCGAAACTTTCTTGCCCTTCGCGCGCAAATGTTTGACGGCCTCGCGAATTGGCCCGTAGGTCGAGCCCCATCCGAGCACGACCAGGTCGCCTTCGGCGTCACCGAAGACTTGCGTCGGCGGAATCTCGCGCGCGATGCCGGCAATCTTGCGCGCCCGCGTCCGCACCATCAGCTCGTTGTTGGCCGGCGAGTAGCTGACGTTGCCGGTCAGGTTCTCGCTCGACAGTCCGCCGACGCGATGCTCGAGGCCCTTGGTTCCCGGCACCGCCCATGGACGGGAAAGCGTCTCCGGCTCGCGATTGTACGGCAGGAAACCTTCGGGATTGGTCGCGAACTCGACTTTGATTTCGGGCAGCTTGTCGGCGTCGGGCAGCAGCCACGGCTCGGAGCCATTGGCGAGCTGGCCGTCGGTGAGCAGAATCACCGGCGTCATGTATTTCACCGCGATGCGCACCGCCTCGTAGGCGCAGTCGAAGCAGTCGGCCGGCGTCGACGCCGCGATAATCGGAATCGGCGACTCGCCATGCCGTCCGTACATCGATTGGAGCAAGTCGGCCTGCTCCGGCTTGGTCGGCATGCCAGTGGACGGGCCCGCGCGCTGGATGTCGGTGATCACCAGCGGCAGCTCGACTTTCACCGCGAGCCCGACCGCTTCGGCCTTCAAGTTCATGCCGGGGCCTGAAGTTGTGGTGATCGCAATCGATCCACCGAATGCCGCGCCAATCGCGGCGCAGACGCCGGCGATTTCGTCCTCGGCCTGGAAAGTATAGACCGGAAAATTCTTGAAGCCTGAAAGTTCGTGCAGGATGTCGCTGGCGGGCGTGATCGGATACGAGCCCAGGAACAGCGGACGTCCCGACTTGACCGCCGCCGCGACGAATCCGAGCGCGGTCGCGCTGTTGCCCGTGATATTGCGATACAGTCCCGGCGCGATTCGCGCGGCCGGGACTTCGTACGAGCTCGCGAACATCTCGGTCGTCTCGCCGTAGTTGAACCCGGCCTTCAGCACCTTGATGTTGGCCTCGAGAACTTCGGGCGTCTTCTTGAAGCGGCTCTCGAGATAGGTGAGCGTGCTCTCGATCGGCCGCTGATACAGCCACGACAGCATCCCGAGCACGAACATGTTGCGGCATCGGAAGACCGCGCGATTGTTCAGACCCATCCCGTGCACGGCGAGCGAGGTGAGCTTGGTCACATCGACTTCGATCACCTGGAATTTGTCGAGCGAATGGTCGGTGAGCGGATTGGTCTTGTAGCCGGCGCGCTTGACATTGGAATCGGTGAACGCCTCGCGGTCAACGATAATGACGGCGTTTTGCGGGACGTCCTCGATATTGGCCTGCAGCGCCGCGGGATTCATCGCGACCAGCACGTTGGGCTCGTCGCCGGCGGTGAAAATCTCGCTGCTCGAAAAATTCAGCTGAAAGCCGCTGACTCCGGCCAGGGTGCCTTGCGGGCGCTCGGATTTCAGCGGGAAAGCGTTCGCTGGAAATATTTGCGGGTCAGTTGGTCACAGTCCAGGTATCGCCCTTGCCTAGCAGCGTCTTCAGGTCGCCGGCGCCCTGCTTTGCTTTGGCGTCTGCGAGCTGCTTGTTCACGGCGCCGTCGTAGGTCGGTCGCGACACCGCGTAGAAGACGCCCACCGGAGTCGGCAGCGGAGGCTCGAAGTTGCCGAGCATGAATGCGAGCGACAGATTGGTCTCGTCGTGCACGACGAGATCCGTTTCCGTGACGCCTGCGCCGAGCTGTACTGCTTCGGGACGCATGCCGTTCATCCGGATTCCCATGTCCCGATTCTTGCCGAAGATGAGCGGCTTGCCGTGCTCGAGAACCAGCTGATGGTCCGCCTTGAGGGCCTTGTCGCTGACGTCGTTGAATGCGCCGTCGTTGAAGATGTTGCAATTTTGCAGAATCTCGACGAATGACGCGCCGCGATGCGCATGCGCCCGCTTGAGCATCTCACCGAGATGCTTCTGCTCGACGTCGACGGTGCGCGCGACGAAGGTCGCGTGCGTGCCGAGCGCCACCGTGATCGGATTGAAGGGAAAATCGACGGAGCCGGCCGGCGTGGACTTGGTGACCTTGCCCACTTCTGAAGTCGGTGAGTACTGGCCCTTGGTGAGCCCGTAAATTTTATTGTTGAAGAGCAGAATTTTCAGATCGACGTTGCGCCGCAGCACGTGGATCAGATGATTGCCGCCGATGGACAGGCCGTCGCCATCACCGGTGACCACCCATACGTCGAGATCGGGCCGCGAAACCTTGAGTCCCGTCGCGAACGCCGGCGCGCGGCCGTGAATCGTGTGGAAGCCGTAGGTGTTCATGTAGTACGGGAACCGGCTCGAGCATCCGATGCCCGAGATGAAGACCGTGTTCTCCGGCGCGATGCCGAATTCGGGCATCGTCTTTTGCACCGCGGCCAGAATTGCGTAATCGCCGCATCCGGGACACCAGCGCACTTCCTGGTCGGAGACGAAATCCTTGCGATTAAGAGCGGTAGCCATTTTCGATCAGCCCTCCAGGGCCCGGTTGATGCGGTTTTCGATCTCGCTGACTTTGAACGGACGGCCCTGGATTTTGTTGAAGCCGAAGGCGTCGATCAGGTAGTCGGCGCGAATCATCTTGAGTAGTTGTCCCATGTTCATTTCGGGAATCATGACCTGCTTGAAACGCTTGAGCGTCTCCTCGAGGTCGTGCGGCAGCGGATTCAGATAACGCAGATGCACCTGCGAAACTTTCTTGCCCTTCGCGCGCAAATGTTTGACCGCCTCGCGAATTGGCCCGTAGGTCGAGCCCCATCCGAGCACGACCAGGTCGCCTTCGGCGTCACCGAAGACTTGCGTCGGCGGAATCTCGCGCGCGATGCCGGCAATCTTGCGGGCCCGCGTCCGCACCATCAGCTCGTTGTTGGCCGGCGAATAACTGACATTGCCGGTCAGGTTCTCGCTCGACAATCCGCCGACGCGATGCTCGAGGCCCTTGGTTCCCGGCACCGCCCATGGACGGGAAAGCGTCTCCGGCTCGCGATTGTACGGCAGGAAACCTTCGGGATTGGTCGCGAACTCGACTTTGATTTCGGGCAGCTTGTCGGCGTCGGGCAGCAGCCACGGCTCGGAGCCGTTGGCGAGCTGGCCGTCGGTCAGCAGAATCACCGGCGTCATGTATTTCACCGCGATGCGCACCGCCTCGTAGGCGCAGTCGAAGCAGTCGGCCGGCGTCGACGCCGCGATAATCGGAATCGGCGACTCGCCATGCCGTCCGTACATCGATTGGAGCAAGTCGGCCTGCTCCGGCTTGGTCGGCATGCCAGTGGACGGGCCCGCGCGCTGGATGTCGGTGATCACCAGCGGCAGCTCGACTTTCACCGCGAGCCCGACCGCTTCGGCCTTCAAGTTCATGCCGGGGCCTGAAGTTGTGGTGATCGCAATCGATCCACCGAATGCCGCGCCAATCGCGGCGCAGACGCCGGCGATTTCGTCCTCGGCCTGGAAAGTATAGACCGGAAAATTCTTGAAGCCTGAAAGTTCGTGCAGGATGTCGCTGGCGGGCGTGATCGGATACGAGCCCAGGAACAGCGGACGTCCCGACTTGACCGCCGCCGCGACGAATCCGAGCGCGGTCGCGCTGTTGCCCGTGATATTGCGATACAGTCCCGGCGCGATTCGCGCGGCCGGGACTTCGTACGAGCTCGCGAACATCTCGGTCGTCTCGCCGTAGTTGAACCCGGCCTTCAGCACCTTGATGTTGGCCTCGAGAACTTCGGGCGTCTTCTTGAAGCGGCTCTCGAGATAGGTGAGCGTGCTCTCGATCGGCCGCTGATACAGCCACGACAGCATCCCGAGCACGAACATGTTGCGGCATCGGAAGACCGCGCGATTGTTCAGACCCATCCCGTGCACGGCGAGCGAGGTGAGCTTGGTCACATCGACTTCGATCACCTGGAATTTGTCGAGCGAATGGTCGGTGAGCGGATTGGTCTTGTAGCCGGCGCGCTTGACATTGGAATCGGTGAACGCCTCGCGGTCAACGATAATGACGGCGTTTTGCGGGACGTCCTCGATATTGGCCTGCAGCGCCGCGGGATTCATCGCGACCAGCACGTTGGGCTCGTCGCCGGCGGTGAAAATCTCGCTGCTTGAAAAATTAAGTTGAAAGCCGCTGACTCCGGCGAGCGTTCCCTGGGGCGCGCGGATTTCAGCGGGAAAGTCGGGCAGTGTTGCTATATCGTTGCCGGCCAGCGCCGATTCGGCCGTGAACTGCATCCCCGTCAACTGCATCCCATCGCCAGAGTCGCCCGCAAACCGGATAACAACGTGGTCGCGCTTCAGATGCGGCTTGAGCGCAGACGCTGCGGAACCGTGCGACTCGGCAGCTTGCCCAGCCGCCTCAGGTGGTACAGCCATCTCAGTCCAATCTCCTTATGGTTAAGACCCGATCGAAAGTTAAATCGAAGCCATGCAAATACTCGGACACGCGGATTTAAAGCATAGCTAATCGAGGGGAACCATTAAAGGGCCGCCTATCGGCAGGTCAAATCATCGAATCTGGAAGTCCTTGAATTCCCCTGTGAAATCGGACCACTCTTCGCGTACGGCGGTTACGTGCGCTGACGGCGGGCCCAAATGTGCCCATGCTGCAAGCATCTGCAAGTTCTCACGGCTCCCTTCCGCGACAATTTCGACGTTCCCATCGGGTATATTGCGCACCCATCCGGCAAGTGCGAGATCTTTGGCCTCGTCGTAAGCAGAGAATCGAAAGCCGACGCCCTGCACCCGTCCGCTGATGATTAGATGCAACCTCGCGCGCTGTTGTTTGTTTTGAGTGGTCACACCGGTTCGAAAGCGCTTCGGGTGGTGCCTAAAGATAAAGGCCGGACTATTTGCGAATCCGGCCTTCTCCGAAGCGTCGGGGCTTGAGAAACTAAGCTTTAGCTTTGGCGAGCAATTGGTCCAGCTTTTTGTTCGTGTCCTCGAACGTTTTAATGAGATCGTCGAGGACACTATCGAGTTCCGCCTTGTCCAACCCCTTTCCGTTTCCTTCCGAAGTCCGGATCAAAGCCTGAACGGTCTTTTGGTTTTCTGTCACGCGTTTCATAAGGTCTGAAGCTCTCTTCCTCGACTCCGAATCAAGCTTGAGGGTTGCCAGCTCTCGCGCTTTTGACAGCGCCTCAACAAGAAGATGGACGATTCTCTCAAGCTTGTCCATAAGCACCAAACTTACAGTTCACGCCTCACCAGACAGAACCGACTGCAACCCTTTTTCGTCGAGGACTCGCACACCCAGATCCTGCGCCTTCTTCAATTTCGAGCCGGGCTCCGCGCCCACAACGACGAAGTCAGTCTTGCGACTGACTGTCGAGGTCACGCGACCGCCCGCCGCCATGATTCTGCGCTCGGCCTCCTCACGCGTCATCGATTCGAGGCTTCCGGTGAGCACGAAAGTTTTGTCGCGCAACGCGCCCCGCCCTTCGACCACGGCTGGTACTTCGACTTCCAGAATTTTGATCAGGCGCTTGACGGCTTTCAGATTTCGCGGCTCGTCGAAATACTCGCGGATACTGTGCGCTACCTCGTTGCCGATATCGCGCACGCCGAGCAGGTCGTCCTCGGATGCCTCCGCGAGCGCATCCATCGTCTTGAACTTCAGCGCCAGTTGTCGCGCGGTATGCTCGCCGACGTGGCGAATCCCGAGCCCGTTGATAAACCGGTCGAGCGTGGTCTTGCGCGCTTTCTGGATCGCGTCGAGCACGTTCTGCGCACTCTTGTCTGCCATTCGCTCGAGTCCCGCGAGTTGATCTTTAGTCAGACCGAACAAGTCGTCGAGCTCTTTCACCAACCCCTTCTCGACCATTTGCCCGACCAGCTTGTCGCCGAGCCCTTCGATATCGAGGCATCCCTTCGACGCGAAATGCCGAATCGATTCGCGCATCCGCGCCGGGCAATTCGCGTTCACGCAGAAGTAGCCGACCTCGCCCTCCTCGTGCACGATCGCGGCGCCGCACTCCGGGCAATTCGGCGGCATCTCGAATGGCTTCGCGCGCGGATGCCCTTCTTTGGTGACGCGAATCACGTACGGAATCACGTCGCCGGCGCGCTCGATCAGCACGGTGTCGCGCTCGCGGATATCCTTGCGGCGAATCTCGTCGAGGTTGTGCAACGAAGTGTTGGAAATCGTCACGCCGGCGAGCTGCACTGGACGCAGCTTGCCGACCGGCGTCAGCGATCCGATCCGGCCGACCTGCACGTCGATCTTCTCGACCACCGTCTCGGCCTGCTGCGCCTTGAACTTGTACGCTATCGCCCAGCGCGGCGAGCGCGAGACCTCGCCGAGCTGCTCCTGGAGCGCGTAGGAGTTGACCTTGGCGACGACGCCGTCGGCCTCGAAGTCCAGCTCGTGGCGCTTCTCCGTGATCTCGTTCCAGTATTCGAGGATAGCGTCGATACCCTTGCATACGCGCGAGAGCGGATTCACGCGCAGCCCCAGCGCCTTGATGCCTTGCAGAAATTCCCACTGCGATTTGAACGTGGCGCCCTCGATCACCCCGGGCGAATACATGAAAGCGTCGAGCGGCCGCGACGCGGTGATCCTCGGATCGAGCTGGCGCAATGCGCCCGCGGCGGCGTTGCGCGGATTGGCGAATACCGGCTCGCCGGCCTCGTCGCGCTGCTGATTCAGCTTCGCGAATGCCGCGCGAGGAAAAATAACTTCGCCGCGCACTTCGAGAACGCGCGGGATCTTGCCATGCTCCGGATGCTGCAGTCTCAGCGGCACGCTCTTGATCGTGCGGATATTCTGCGTGACGTCTTCGCCGTGGACGCCGTCGCCACGGGTCGAGCCGGCTTTCAGCCGCGCATCTTCGTAGACGAGTTCGATACCGAGGCCGTCGAGCTTGACCTCGGCGACGTACTCGATGTCGGCATCCGATCTCAGCAGCCGCTTGATGCGCTTGTCGAACTCGCGCATCTCCTCGGCATCCATCGCGTTAGCGAGCGACATCATCGGCCGGCGATGCACCACCACGCCGAATTTTTCGCTCGGCGCCGCACCCACACGCTGCGTGGGCGAATCCGGCGTGGCGAGCTCGGGATGCTCGCGCTCAAGCGCCTCGAGCCGGCGCATCAGCTTGTCGTATTCGGCGTCGGAAATTTCCGGATCGTCGAGAACGTAGTAGCGATAGTTAGCGCGGTTGATCTCGTCGCGCAGCTTTTCTGCCTCGGCGGCGAGCTTGTGCGAATCCTGGGCCATGACTGGCGCGCGATTCGAGCCTAGCGGCGGGCGTAGCCCATTGCGTCGAGGAAATCGTCGAGGGTGGGGAATCGCATGTACATGTTGTGACGCTTCTGGTCACCGATCGTTGTGTTGGATTCCGACGAGTACGCATGGCCCGGATAGACCACCGTCGCGTCGTCGAGATTGCGCAGCGTGTCGTTCAGGCTGTGATACATCGCCTCGGGATCCGAGCCCGGCAGGTCAACGCGTCCGCACGAGTTCACGAACAGCGTGTCGCCGGAAATCAAGTTGCCTTCGACCAGGAAACATTGCGATCCCGGCGTATGCCCCGGCGTGTGCAGGAATTTCACTTCGACATCGCCGACCTTCACCGTGTCGCCCGCATCGACTTTGACCATATCGGAGTCCGACAATCCCGCGACCTGCTTCACGCCCTCGGCCTCATGCTTGTTGACGTAGACCTTGGCCTTCACGTGTTCGAGCATCTTCGCGGCGCCCTCGATATTCTGGCCCATCATGTGGCCGCCGAGATGATCAGGGTGATAGTGCGTAATCAAAATTTTGTCGATGTCGTAGCCCTCGGCCTCGGCGAATTTGCGTATCGCCTCGACGTCCCACGCGGGATCGACGACGGCCAGCTTGCGCGTTGCGGGATCGCCGACCAGGTAGATAAAATTCGCCATCGGCCCGATCTGCGCCTGTCGAAGATAGATGTTCGAGGTATCAGCCATCGCAAGTTCTCCAGATCAGGATTTGCCGCCGCGCTCCGCTTTTCTCTTCTCTGCGCGCGCCGTCTTCTCGTCCTCTTCGATTCGCAGTGCGCGATCCCATAGAAATTCGGGCTCGCCGAGCCGCTTCGCGACCCATCGCGATTGCACGAACAGATGGTCGCTCAGGCGATTCACATAGATGATGAGATTGTCGTTAATGTCTTCCTCGCGCTTGAGCCGCCAGCACACGCGCTCGGCGCGCCGACAGACCGTACGCGCCTGATGGAGGAACGCGTTGAGCACGCCGCCGCCCGGCAGCGTGAAGGATTTCAGCGGCTCGAGCTCCTTCTCCATCGCGTCCATTTCTTCTTCGAGCTTCTTGATCTCGCCGGCGCCCATCTTATGCATCTGCGGATATTCGCCGTCGGGCGGCGTTGCAAGTTCGCTGCCCACGTCGAACAGTTCGTTCTGAATACGGCGCAGCGATTCAGAATACGGATCGAAGTCAGCGCCGAAGCCGTCGCGATATTGCGGCAAGTAGGTACGCACGATTCCGATGATCGAGTTCAGCTCGTCGATCGTGCCATAGGCCTCGAGCCGCGCGCTCTCCTTGGGCACGCGCTTGCCGCCGACTAGAGCGGTCTGACCCTTGTCGCCAGTGCGCGTGTAAATCCGGCTGAGACGTATCGCCATCAGACGCCCGCCTTGGCTTTCTGCGCGGCGTATGCGGCGTCGCCGAGGTCGGTCGTCACCGGCAGTCCCGCTTCCTTCCAGCCTGCGACGACGACCTTGCCCGACGCGTCGCGCTGGCCACCAAAGCCGCCGACCACGTTGGTCAGGTCGGTGAAGCCGGCTTCTTCGAGCATCTCGCATGCGCGCTGCGAGCGTCCGCCCGCCATGCATCCGACGACGAGCTTTTTGTTTTTTGGGAGTACCTTCTCAGCGACTTCGTCAAATTCGAGATTCAACTGCATCTGCCCCGGACCCTTCGCCACCATCACCGGGATATTGATCGCACCGGCGGGATGTCCCGCTGCAAACTCTCCTTCGGTGCGAACGTCGAGATAGAGCGCGTCGGGATTCTGCTTGAGCGTTTCGTACGCTTCGGGAGGGACCTGCTGCTTTATCGCCATCGAAAGACCTCTGTTTCAGTATCCAAACTCTATCAGATTCTTACGGCTTCGGATTTCCTACGCGCTCATAGTGCACCATCTCGGCGCGCGGTTTCAGCGGCTTCGCCTGCGGCGGACTTTTCGGATCGGCATAACCGAACGGCAGGATTGTGAAGATTGCCCATCCGTCTTTGACTCCGAGCATCGCGCCGATCTTTGCACCGTCGAAATTGCCGACCCAGCAGGTGCCGAGTCCCAGCGCCCATCCCGCGTCAGCCATGTTCTGGACGGCTTGCCCGCAATCGACGTCGGCCCACCGCGCATTCGCGACATCCTTGAGCACGACGATCGCCGACGGTGCGTCAGTGACGAAGCGACCGGTCGCGCACAGCGCGCCAATTTCTTTGAGCCTATCGCGATTCTGAATCACGACAAACTGCCACGGCTGCAGGTTGCGAGCGCTCATCGCATGGCGCCCGGCATCGACGATTTTCGAGAGTTTTTCGCGCTCGACTGGTTTGTCCGCGAACGTGCGCTGCACCTTGCGTGAGAGAATGACTTCGAGAGCGTCCATGGATAAGGCCTCCGGCTGGAATTGCGTTCATCAAGCAGCCACAAAAACTTGTAGTATCAACCGGCAGCTGAATCCAGTTGGATTCGGGGAGGAACGGCGCGCGATAGGGCCAGTGATGCTGGTGAACTGAAGGCGCTGCTGAGCGACGCGCTGCGCGCGAGATCCTTCGCTGCGCTCAGGATGACACAAAAAAAGGAAACGGCCCCACGCGTCATTCTGAGCGAAAGCTGCTGTAGCGAAGAATCTCGACGGACGCTCTAGCGGCCGGCGTTGCGTCGCGTGCATGGAAGGAATCGGACCGATTTATCGATAGATATTAGATACAGACGCCTTCAGCCGCGCTTGTAAACAGAAAATTTCTGCTCGAGTTTTGTTACTCGCTCCTGAATCGAAGGTAAGCGTTGCACGCCGAGGAAGAATTGCACCAGTTCTTCGTGGCCGGCCTGGCCGCCGGGGCTCATTACTTCGACCAGTTCTTCTATCAGGCTGGGGAACTTTTCGCTCGGGATGTAGTAGTTCGCCCATCCGAAGTTGCAATGGCGATGTAGAATCTTGGCGATCGTTTTTTCGAGAAGCTCGCGGCGGCCGCCTGCGTGTTGCTGTTCGTTTTCGTTGTTCACTGGATGCTCCCCTGGCTCAGATGGTGCTGGTGTTTCGCGCTCAGGCGCCCTTTTTTACCGGCGCGGGCGGTGCGTCGTCGGCCCACAAAATCTTGTGATAGTCGAAACGCATGCCTTCGATGATATTGAATTTGACGATTTCGAAATAGGGTGACAAGTCGAAATCGCGCGGCGTGACCAGCGTCGGCGAGACCATCCTGAGGGCGCCGTATTGCAGCCAGCCGGTTGTCGATTTCGAGCCGATAGGCCACAGCTTGCGCTTGGGCGGCTCGGGCGGAGCCTGGGGCGGCAACTGCTCGTAGTTCGCCACGATCGGAAATTTCACGCGATGGAACGACGACGCGATTACGCTCGAACAGATGACGCGGGTCGGCTCGCCGCTGCCGAATTGCAGCGCCCGGCGGCGAAAGCGCGCGGGCACCAGGCTCACCGGCAGAAAGTAGCGCGCGAGATCGATCACGTTGCGCAAATCGTAAGTGTCGCCGACGCTGCGAATCGCCTCGTCCATCACGTCGGCCAGGTCCACCGCCGACAGGTTGAACGGGCGGCATACGCGGAGGTTGAAATCGCGATATTTGGTGAGCGGCGAGAGCACCACGCCGGCCTCGACGATCGCCTCGACCACCAGGAAATTCGCTTCTTCGCCGAATTGCGCGACCAGCGGCGCCTTCAGCTCGGGATTGCGGCGAATCGGCTCGTCACCGACGTACAGCGCCGAATGCGACCACGAGCTTTGCGTCAGATATTTGATGCATTCGCTGATACGCTCGTTTCCCTCGACCAAAATCACGTCGCCTTTGCGAATGTGACGCTTGAGCGCGGAAATGTCGTTCGGTATGTGGAGCGCGTAACTCTTTAAAGGCTTGGTGAGCAGACCGACGGCCCAATCGCTCATCCGGTCCAGCAACCAGGAAATGATCCCCGATTTTTCGCGCCGAGCCATTTCAGTGAATGAATATAGGAATGGAGGGCGGGGCGAAACAATGCGGGTGCGGCGGTGCCAGGAACCTAGCCGTCAAACCACGTAACCCCTAACCCCTTCCCATAGTGGGAAGGGGAACCGGATTTGAGAAAAACGGGAAGGCGACGGGATTACAGATGGAAAACAGATAAAGTTCAGGTTTTGAACTGGCCTACGATTGCGTAGAACGGGACGTTCAGGGTTGCCTGGTCAGGGTCGTCGGTCTTTATCGTTAAATTGCCGCGGAGTTGGCCGTCAGGGGTGCCGTGTCTCAGAGTGACGGTCACCTTGTATTCCTTGCCCGGGGTGACTGGCTCCGCGACAGCGCCGACGGCGGGACTGCTGCTTGCAACGTCGAGCACCTTGACCGGATGCGGCCCCTGGTTGCTCAGCTTGAAAATTCTCACGATGTCCTGTCCATGCGGCACGATCCCGAACGAAACCTGCGCCGGGTCGACGTTTAGATCGCCAGTCACCGTTCCAAAGACGTCAACCTGCAGCGGCACGCGATTCGTGGTGATTTTAATCGTGTCGTCGAATGGCCCGGTCGGCATCGACTTGAGCAGCGAGACTTTCAGCAGCGCGCCGGGTTTGCCGTCGGGACGCTTCTCCTGCTCGACCTTGATCGACGAGTTCGAGTTGCTGATCGGGCCGACCGAGAACGCGCCGCGCGCCGGATTCAAATCGTTGACCAGCAATTCCTTGGTGCTTTCGGTTCCGCGTTTTACGTCGCCGAACGCGACTTCGCCCGGCACCGCCTCGACCTGCTTCTTGACGATCCCCTGCATCGTCATCGCGACTTGCGGATTGTCGGGATCGTTGGTGAACGCCGTGATCGTGCGGACCTGGTGGCCCTTCTGGAAATGCGTGTCGAACGCCACCGCGATATCGGTCGTGTCGCCCGGCGCGACGTGCATCTTCGAGGGCTGACCGGTGGTGCATCCGCACGAAGTCTTCACGCCAGTGAGATCCAGATAGCCTTGGCCGTTGTTCTTGATGGTGAAGGTATGCGTGACCATCTGGCCTTCGAGCGCACTGCCGAAATCGTACAGCGGCGTGCTGACTACGGCCTTCGGCGCATGGCCCGGGGGCGCGCTGTTGCCGCCGGGAATCAGCGGATTCATGCTGCTGTCCTGCGCGAAGGCCGGCGCACTCGCGATCAATCCAATCATCAGTGTGAGAAGAATTCGTTTCATGGTTTTCAAGTTAGTCACGTGCCTTGCGGACGAGGCTGTCGAGCCTCGAACCGCACTCTATCAATTATGGCGCGGAGCGTTGCGGTCAAGAGGCCTTGCTTACCGGTGCGTGCGCGGCTTCGCGATGGGCCGGTTCATAGCGGGTAAGAAAATCGGTCGCGTATTCGCCGCGATTGAAATCCGGATCGTGCAGAATCTTCAGATGCAGCGGGATGTTGGTCTTGATGCCGTCGACTACGTACTCGCGCAGCGCAGCCTTGGCCCGCGCGATAACTTCCGGCCGCGTCTCGGCATGCACGATCAGCTTTGCAATCAGCGGATCATACTGCACCGGCACCCGATAGCCGTCGTACAGCGCCGTCTCGACCCGCACGCCCAGACCGCCCGGCGTATGATGATTCGTCACGACGCCCGGCGACGGAATGCCACGCTCGGGATCCTCGGCGTAGATGCGAAACTCCATCGAGGCGCCCTCGAAGGTCACCTGCCGCTGCTTGAGCGCGAGCTTCTCGCCCATCGCCATCTTGATGCTTTCCTTCACCAGGTCGACGCCGGTAACCATCTCGGTCACGCCGTGCTCGACCTGGATGCGGGTGTTCATCTCGATAAAATAAAACTCGCCGCTGCCCGCGAGCAGAAACTCGACAGTGCCGACGTTGGAATAGCCGACGACTTCCGCCGCGCGCACCGCCGCCTTGCCCATCTTCTCGCGCAGCCGCGGGGTCAGAATCGGGCACGGCGATTCCTCGACGACCTTCTGATGACGCCGCTGGATCGAGCAGTCGCGCTCGCCAAGATGAATCGCGTTGCGCTGCAGGTCGGCAAGAATCTGAAACTCGACGTGACGCGCGCGCTCGAGATATTTTTCGAGATACATTTTCTTCGAGCTGAACGACGCTTCGGATTCGCCCTGCGCCAGCGCAAATAAATGGGTGAGCTCGTCCGCGTTGCGAACGACTCGCATCCCCTTGCCGCCACCGCCGGCCGCCGCCTTGATCAACACCGGATAGCCGAGGCGCTTGGCGTCCACTTGAGCCTCGCGCAACTCGGTGACGCCAGTGCCCTCACTACCCGGCAGCACCGGAACGCCGGCACGCTTCATGATTCGTCGCGCGCGCGGCTTGTCGCCCATCAACCTGATGTGACGCGCACGAGGGCCGACGAAATTCAGCCCCGACTTCTGGCACGCTTCGGCGAAGTCGCCGTTTTCGGACAGGAAGCCGTAGCCCGGATGAACCGCATCGGCGCCGAAGGTCGTCGCGGCGCTGAGAATCGCCGGGATATTGAGGTAGCTGTCTTCCGCCGCCGGCGGGCCGATACATACCGACTCGTCGGCCATCCGCACATGCAGCGCATTCTTGTCGGCGGTCGAGTAAACCGCGACGGTTAAAATTCCCAGCTCACGGCATGCGCGAATTATCCGGATTGCGATTGTCCCGCGATTTGCGACCAGCAGTTTTTTGAACATCGGCGAACGCTCCGCCCCGTCAAATCACTTCGATGATCATCAGGGGTTGACCGTATTCTATAGGATTCCCGTTCTCCGCGAGGATTCTTATCACGCGCCCCGCGGCCGGCGATTCGACTTCGTTCATCATCTTCATCGCTTCGATAATGCAGAGCGGCTGGCCCTTGCGCACCGACGATCCTTCCTCGACGAACGGCGCCGCGTCGGGCGAAGCTGCGCGGTAGAAAGTGCCAACCATCGGGCTTTCGATCAATTTCTGATTCGGCGCGAGATCGATTTTCCCCGCCGCCCGCGAGCCGTCCTCTGCCGTCGCCTCGACGTGCCGCGTCGCCATCTTGATCGGCGAGGCTGCGCGCGCTGCGATATGCGCCTCCGAGCCTGTCTCAGTCTGATCCACCGACGCGCGACCGCCGCCGCGCACCAGCCGCACCTTGCCCTTCTTGTCCTCGATTTCGAGTTCGACCAGCCCGTAATCGCGCATCAGGACCAGCAAGGTTTTCAGCTCGCGTACTTCCATCCCTTCTCCGTGTCGTGTTGCAATCGCGGATCGTCGGCGTTCTGGATCGTTGTCCGCCATGCGACTAGCCACTCCGTCGGCGCGACTCCTCTGCAATCGTGCGCGCCGCTCTGAGAGCCAAACTGTAGCTCTCGGCGCCAAATCCCATGATTCGGCCGTGCGCGATATCCGCGATCGTCGAATGATGCCGGAACGGCTCGCGCTTATACACGTTCGACAGATGCACTTCGATCACCGGAATATTCACCGCCGCGATCGCGTCGCGAATCGCAACGCTGGTGTGGGTGTATGCGCCCGGATTTATCAATAGTACGTCGCACTTGCCGCGCGCTTTCTGAATTCGATCGACGATCCCGCCTTCACTGTTCGACTGAAACGTCTCAACCTTCATCTTAAGCTCGAGTCCCAGCCGCTTCAGTTCCTTGTCGATATCGGCCAGCTTTGTCCTGCCATAGACTTCGGGCTCGCGTTCGCCGAGCAGATTAAGGTTGGGTCCATGAACGACCAGCACCGCGATTTGGCCACCCGATGAAGGCTCGCCAGCCGAATCCCGCGCTTTAGCCCTCGTCGCCACACCACTCCTCACTGTCATTGAACCGCACCCTCAAAGCGACTGCAAGCGCGGGGGTTATCCACTGTCCACCGGTCAGTCATCACTAGAATCGTCATCGCGCGCCTTGAGCGCATCCTGATACACTTCGCGACGGCCCTTCCCAGTCAGCCGCGCGACTACCGCGCTCGCCTGTTTGAGGCCCAGCCCTGCTTCGCGCAGGATTTCGAGCGCCTCATGCGCATCGATCGCGACGTTCTCCGCATCCTCTTGCTGCGCAGCTCCCGCGACGACGATCACGATCTCGCCCAGCGCGGGCGTCGCGCGAAATTTGCGCTCCAGCTCACCCAGCGTCCCGCGAATCGTCCGCTCGTAAGTCTTGGTGATTTCGCAGACCACGGCCGCATCGCGCGACTCGCCGAATGCGGTCGCCATCGCGCCCAGCGTATCCGTCACTCGGCGCGAAGCTTCGTAGAAGACCATCGTGCGGGACTCGCGGCGCAGTTCTTCCAGCGCCTTTCGCCGAGCCGCGTCGCGCGAGGGGACAAATCCTTCGAAGGTGAACCTGTCGGTGGGGATTCCGGCAATCGACAGCGCCGCGATCGCCGCCGATGCTCCCGGCACCGCGATCACCGGCACGTTCGCGTCCAACGCCGCGCGCACCAGCCGAAAACCAGGATCGGAAATCGCCGGCGTGCCCGCATCCGTGACGATCGCGATTTTTTCGCCGGCCTTCAACCGCGCGACCAGCTCGGGAACGCGCCGTTCCTCGTTATGCTCGAAATGGCTGACGGTCGGCGTGCCAATCTGATGACGCGCGAGCATCTGCCCGGTGCGCCGCGTGTCCTCGCATGCGATCAGGCTGACTTCCGCGAGAGTGCGGATCGCCCGCGCCGAAATGTCGTCGGGATTTCCGATCGGCGTCGCGACCACGTACAAAATCCCGTCGCCCCCGGTTTGTCTAATTGTGCGAGCAGACATTACAATTCGATTTGGAATTCAAAGTGACTATTTGTCCCGGGAGTAATCAGCGTGGCCGAAGGCAAAGCAACCCTGCTCATCTCATGCATCGACCGCCCCGGCCTCATCGCGAAAGTCGCCACTCACCTTTACACGCTCGGCTGCAATATTATCACCTCGGACCAGTACTCCGACGACGAGGACGGCCACTTTTTCTGGCGCATCCACTTCGAAAGCCTGCGATTACCAGTAAGCGAGCTACAGAATGAACTCGACGCCTCGATGACGTCGATGTTACCGTGGGAGCACCTCAAGTGGGCTCTCTTCGACGCCGCCAAGCGCGACCGAATCGTCATCATGGTTTCGCGACTGCCGCATTGCATGATCGATCTGCTCAGCCGGCATCATGTCGGCGAACTGGATGGCGACGTGGTCGGCGTTGTCAGCAATCATCCCGACCTCGAATCGCTGGTGCGTCCGTTCGAAGTCCCGTTCAAGGTGATTCCGGTCACCAAGGATAGCAAGTCGGAATCCGAAGCCGCGCTACTGAAGCATCTCGGCGAACTCAAGGCGGACACTGTCGTGCTCGCGCGCTATATGCAGGTGCTGTCCGGCCGAATTTCTGCGCGTCATGGAACAAGCCGATCGTCAACATCCACCACAGCTTCCTGCCCGCGTTCGCCGGTCAGCGTCCGCACAAACAAGCACATGACCGCGGCGTCAAACTAATCGGCGCCACCGCGCACTATGTGACCGAAGAACTCGATGCCGGCCCGATAATCGCGCAAGCCACCACCCCGATGACCCATCGCGACACCGTCGCCGACCTCGCGCGCAAGGGCAAGGACCTCGAAGTGATGGTGTTAGCGAAGGCAGTGAGAGCCCACCTGAAAAAACAGGTGCTCCTGCATCACAACCGCACAATCGTCTTCGAGTAGCATTCCTTCTGGTTCCCTCGCCCCACGAGGGGAGAGGTTACACTCCGTAATCCGGTTCCCCTTCCCGCTGGGGAAGGGGTTAGGGGTTAGGTTCCCAATCTGCTCAGGCCGGCCCAGTAAAGAAATTCAACGACCGATTCGCAAACGAAATAATCGGCGACCAGTACAGTCCAAATACAATCGTCGCGCAGACCAGCACTCCCATCAGGCCGTAGTTCCACGAATCGAAGCGCACCGTGCCTTCGTCGCCGCGCGGCTGCTCGAAGAACATAATGCGAATCGGCTTCAAGTAGTAATACAGCGACACTACTGAATTGAGTATTCCGACAATAGCCAGTATGTAGAACTGACCTTTAATCACTGCCGCGAACAAATAGAATTTACCAATGAAGCCCACGGTCAGTGGGATACCAGTCAGCGAAAAAAGAAATATAGTCAGTGCGACCGCCGGAACGATTCCGCCGCGCCACGCCAGCCCGCGGTATGCCTCAACATCCTCGCGGCCGGTCGAGTTCGCGACAATCATGACTACCAGGAACGCCCCTGCGTCCATTACGTAGTAGGCGAACAGGTAGAACAGCATCGCGCGGATGCCGTCGTTCGAGAGCACGACGAATCCCATCAACGCGTAACCGGCCTGCGCGATACTGGAATACGCGAGCAGCCGCTTCATGTTGGTCTGCTGCAGCGCCGCGAGATTGCCGAGCGTCATCGTAATGATGCAGACGAACAGAAGCAGTTGCGGCCAATCGACTCCCGCAAGCGCGGTCCAGCTACCGCCCGCCGTCAGATGCGAAATAGCAGGGAAGAAAAAGCGCGTCAGTAGTGCAAAGCCCGCGGCCTTCGATCCGATCGCGAGGAAAGTCGTAATCGGAATCGGCGCGCCGGTGTAAACGTCGGGCGCCCACATATGAAACGGCACCGACGAAACCTTGTAGCCCATCCCGGTCAGGATCAGCACCAGCGCGATGAACACGGCGAGGACCGGCAGATGCGCCGGCGTCGAGAGCGCCTTGTTGATCACGCTGAAGTCGAGCGAGCCGGTGATTCCGAAAATCCAGCTCATCCCGTAAATCATCGTGCCCGACGCGACGCCGCCGTAAATCAAATACTTGAGTGCGGCTTCGAGCGAGCGCCGGTTGTGTCGCAGAAACCCGGTCAGAATGTACGAGGTCAGGCTGACGAACTCGAGCGACAGGTACGCCATCAGCAGATTCGCCGACTCGGCCATCAGGAACATCGCGAAGGTGCTCGCGAGCAGTATCGCGTAGTACTCGCCCTGGTCGCAGTTTTTCACTTCCTCGGACCCGATCGACATCCAGATGGCCACCACGGCCGCCAATGCGATCAGCGCGCGGAAGTAAATCGCGAACGAATCGAAAACCAACATCCGGTGGAATAGCCATGCACCGCCGGGGAGCGCCGGCTCCAGGGCAATCCGGATCAGCGCCACCGCGGCGACGATCAGCGCCACTGCGCCGATGGCCGATTTGTCGCGCACGATCAAATCGATGATCACGATCGCCAGAACTCCGACGGCAAGGACCGTCTCCGGCATGAAGTGTTGCAGGCTCGCGAGGTTTCCGAGATCCATCTACTTCCTGCCAAGCCCTAGTGAAGCATCGCGACGGCTGCGCCCGAGGTCGACAACACAACCTGGTTGAGATGCACCAGCGAAGTGTTGAGCAGGCCAATAATTGCATTCGGATAAACGCCGAGTATCAGCACGATGATCGCGAGCGGAACCAGCGTGAAGGCCTCGCGGAACGACAAATCCGGAAAGTCCTTGTACTTCTCATTGAGCGGGCCGAGATAGATTCGCTGGAAGGTCCAGAGTAGATAGCCCGCTGTGAGAATAGCGGTCGCCGCACCGAACGCGACCATCAGCGGATGCCTCGGCCATGCGCCGAGCAGCACCAGCACTTCCGAAATAAACGCGGACATCCCCGGCAGTCCCATGCCCGCGAAAAACGCAAACCCGGTAATCGCCGTGTATATCGGCATCTGCTGCGCGAGGCCGCCGAAGCCGTTTATCTCGCGATGGTGTGCGCGGTCGTAAATCACGCCGACCAGGAGAAAGAGCATCGCCGTGATCGTTCCGTGATTGAACATCTGCAGCACGGCGCCGTTAATTCCCGCCGCCGTGAAGGCCGCCAGCCCGAGCATCACGTAACCCATGTGACTAATCGACGAATAGGCAATCAACTTCTTATAGTCAGTCTGCGCCATCGCGCACATCGCGCCATATACTATGTTGATAGTGCCGATCACGCCGAGGAACAGCCACGCGAGCTGATAGCTGGCGGCAGGCAGCACCGCAAAATTGACGCGCAGAATGCCGTAAGTGCCCATCTTCAGCAGCACGCCGGCGAGTATCACCGAGATGGCAGTGGGCGCTTCGACGTGCGCGTCGGGCAGCCAGGTATGGAACGGGAACGCGGGAATCTTGATCGCGAAGCCGATGAACAGTGCAATCCAGACTATTCGCTGAAACCCAATTGAGTAGTGACTCGAATTCGCCGCCAACTCAGTCAAATCAAAAGTTGGAGTAGCGCCGTAGTAATACAGTCCCAGCATCGCCAGCAGAATGAGTACTGAACCGAGCAGTGTATAGAGAAAAAACTTGATCGCGGCGTACTCGCGTCGCGGACCGCCCCAGATGCCGATAAGAAAGTACATCGGCAGCAGCATCACTTCCCAGAAAATATAGAAGAGGAAGAAATCGAGCGATACGAAGACGCCCATCATGCCGGTATCGAGCATCAGCAGCATCGCGTAGTAGCCCTTCTCCGCGCGATTGATGCCGAAGCTGGCGAACACCGAGATGAACATGATCAGCGCCGTCAGCAGAATCATCGAGATGCTGATGCCGTCCACGCCGATGAAGTAGCTAATGTGGTACGCGGGCATCCACGATGCTTTCTCGGCGAACTGCACCGCGCTGGTGGTCGTGTCGAAGTTCTCGTAGAGGTAAATGGCTATCAGCAGTTGCGGAATCGTCGCCGCGACCGCGATCCACTTCGATAGATTCTTCATCGAGTCGGGCAGCGCGAGAATCAGGATCATCCCGGCGATCGGAACAAAGGTTATCAGCGTAAGCGCGTGACTCATTTCAATTTTCGCTCTTCCCGTTTCCCTTGATAGCTCGTCATGCTCTCGCAACCGCGCGCGCCAGCAGTATCAACATCACGGCGGCCAGAATTCCGTACAGGTATCCATTGATCGAACCGGTCTGCAGCCGGCGGAGCCTGCCGCCGACGTTATAGGTCACGTTCGAGGCGAAGTTCACCAGCCAATCGACTACGTAATGGTCGAATAGTCCGGACAGCCACGACACAAATACTATTACGCGCGCCGCGAGATTCACGAATCCGTCGATGATGTTAGTATCGAACCACGCCAGCGCGCGCGTCGCCATCAGGTACGGCTGTACTATTGCTCGATCGTAAAATTCATCGACGTAGTATTTGTTGAATACCCATTCGTAAGGCACTCCGCCGAGCATCTGACTAAAGCGCGCGGGATCCAACCGATCCCGACGGTACATCAAATCGGCAATGTACCATCCGGCGATAACCACTATAACGGTGATAACTGCGAATCCCGCTTCCATGCTGTGGCTATGTATTCCAGCTTCGGTGACTTGGCGAGTCGCCTCTGAACTGAAGATCGGATCCAGGAATTCCTCGAACGGCTTGAACGAGACCATGAACTCCGGCCACTTCAGCCATCCGCCGATGAGCGAAAGGGAGCCAAGTACGATGAGCACGTACGACATCGACGGCGGCGATTCGTGCAGATGATGTTCCTGCTCGTGCGTGCCGCGGAACTCGCCGAAGAAAGTCATATACACCTGGCGCGACATGTAGAAGACGGTGAACCCCGCGCCGAGCAGCAGGAACGCCCACACGACGAAATGTCCGTGCGAGAACGCCTGCCAAATGATCTCGTCTTTCGAAAAGAACCCGGCGAACGGGAAAATGCCGCAGAGCGCGAAGGTCGCCGCCACGAAGGTCCAGAAGGTGATCGGCATCTTGTGCCGCAGACCGCCCATCTTGCGCATGTCCTGCTCGCCGCCCATCGCGTGAATCACCGAGCCGCTGCCGAGAAACAGGCATGCCTTGAAGAACGCATGCGTCATCAGATGGAACACGCCGGCCGCGTATGCGCCGACGCCCAACGCCGCGAACATGTATCCGAGCTGGCTCACGGTCGAGTACGCGAGCACTTTCTTGATGTCGTTTTGCGCGATGCCGATGGTCGCTGCGAAGAGCGCAGTCGCTCCACCGACCAGCGCAATCACGCCCATCGTGAACGGCGACATCGAGAATAAAAAGTTGAGGCGCGCCACCATGTACACGCCGGCCGTGACCATCGTCGCCGCATGGATCAGCGCGCTGACGGGAGTCGGGCCGGCCATCGCGTCCGGCAGCCAGACGAACAAGGGAATCTGCGCAGATTTTCCCGTCGCACCGATGAACATCAACAGCGTGACGAATCCGACCAGAGTGTGCCCCGAGAGAAATCCCGCGAAACCTATCGGCACGCCGGCGAGCAGCGGCGCGTACTTCGCGACCTCGCGCGTCACCAAGGTCGGATGCCCGAGCGCTTGCAGGCCGGCGAACAAACTGTACAGCGCGATCACGAACGCAAGGTCGCCGACGCGATTCACGATGAACGCCTTGTTGCCCGCCGTTGAGTTCGCCTGCACCTTGTACCAGAAGCCGATCAGCGCGAACGAGCACAGCCCCACGCCTTCCCATCCGACGAACATCAGCCACATGTTGTCGCCCAGCACCAGCACCAGCATCGCGAAGGTGAACAGATTGAGCCATCCGAAAAATCGCCAGTAGCCGTCGTCGTCGTGCATGTAACCGGTCGAGTAGATGTGGATGAGCCCGCCGACGCCGGTGATGATCAGCGTCATGATCATCGACAGCGGGTCGAGCCAGAACGCGATGTCGAGATTCAGGCCGCCGACGTCGAACCACTTCCAGAGGTCGTCGAGCATGAAACGATTTTCCGGCGGCAGCCCGATCATTCCGAAAAACGCGCGCACTGCAAGAATGAATGCGAAGATCACAACGCCGCATCCGACGAAGCTGATCGCGCGCTTGCCGAAGGTCTTCTGCAGCCAGGCGCCGGCAAGAAAATTGATCGTCGCGCCGATCAGCGGCAGCAGAATGATCAGTCGAATGAAAGTAACCGGAATCGGATGATCCATCTCTCAGCTATCCACGCAGCGATTCGGTCGCATCGACGTCGATCGTCTTGAAGTTCTGATAAATCGCCAGCACCACCGCCAATCCGATGACCGCCTCCGCGGCCGCCAGCATGATTACGAAGATCGCAAAAATCTGCCCATCGTATTTCCCGCCGCCGTAAAATGCGAACGCAAGATAGTTGATATTGGCGGAATTGAGTATCAGCTCGACGCCCATCAGGATTCCGATCGCGTTGCGGCGGGTCAGAACCGTGAACAGCCCGAGCGAAAACACGATCAGGCTAAGCACCAGGAAATGGTTAAGCGTTATTCCCCCGCCCATCTCTTACGATTCTCCCCCTCCCCTATTCCCGCGCTTCGTGGCGCGAAATCACTATCGCGCCGATGAGAGCCGCCAACAGCACCAACGACGCGACCTCGAACGGCAGCACGTAATCGCCGAGGAACGCGTTTCCGATCGCGTAGGTGGTCGGCGCGGCGGTGACTGCTGCCGCTTGATGCCATTGCGTGCGCTCGATCGCGTACAACATCACCATCCCGGCGATACCTACTGTGAAGATTCCTGCGCCTCTTCCGACCGCGCGATTCGATACTGTCACGTCGCCGATTCCCGCCGTCAGCATTACCGCGAAGATAGTCAGTACCAATATCCCGCCGACGTAAACGAGCAACTGGACCATCGCGACGAAGTCCGCGGCGAGCAGAATGTAAATACCTACTACGCCCATGAACGCGCCGAGCAGCGCGAATGTCGAATAAACTATGTTGCGCGAGAACGCTACTAACATCGCCGACCCGACCGTCATCGCGGCTAGCGCATAGAATATTACCTGTGCAAGCATCGATTCGATCTTCCCCGGGTTGTTGCCAAGCCGCGCGGGTTACGCCGGCTCTTCTTCGGCCGGCTTCTCGCCACCGGGTTGCGCCCACTGATCGAGGTACGTCATGCCGCGATTAAGAATCGGGGCGATTTGAGGATCGGTCTCCGGCCCCTTTTTGGGCTTGTACGCCATCACCGGATCCTTGACGAAGCGGCGAATCAGACTCTCGAGCGAGTAATCGGCGCCCTCGAACTCGGTTGTGTGATGGATCGAGCCGGTTGGGCATGGCTCGCTGCAGAGCCCGCAATACATGCACTTTGCGATGTCGATGTCGAACTGCGACAGCAGCATCTGGCGCGTCTGCGGGTCTTTATCGACAACAATCACGATGCAATCGATCGGGCACGCGCGCTCGCACGCCAGGCATCCGGTGCAGATTTCGAGATCGACCTCGAGGATTCCGCGATAACGGAACGGCAGGGTGTCCTGCACGCGCACCGGCATCCGATCCGGATACTGCACCGTGTACGGCTTGCGCATGAAATGCGAGGCCGTCACCGCCATGCCCTCGAAGATGCTGGTGACTGCGTCTTTTATATTAGTTACGTATTCCGAAACCGCGCTCATCAATAGCCTCTATATAGTCGGATTGAAGTATACTTCCATCCGCGAACGCCGGAGATAGTATATGACCCGCTGAGTGAATACTGCGGCCAGCGCTATCGCAGCCGCCAACATGATATAGCCCATTAGTGAGTTGCCGTCGGGCCAAATAGCTACCCACACCGCGGTTCCGATCATATTCACAAACGAAATCGGGACGAAGTATTTCCAGCAAAGTGTCATTAGCTGATCGATACGCACTCGCGGCAGCGTCGCCCGTATCCACATCGAGACGAAGACCAGGAATAGTACTTTGACGTTGAAGGTGAGCGCCTCAAGGATGTTCATCATGACGACATTGTTGGTCACGTGCGGGAACTGCCAACCGCCGAGGAACAGCGTCGCGATTATCGCGCCGATGATGAACAGGTTTCCCCATTCCGCCATGAAGAAGAACAGGTAGCGCATGCCGCTGTACTCGGTGGCGAAACCGGCCACCAGTTCGGACTCCGCTTCGGGCAAATCGAACGGCGTGCGGTTGCCCTCGGCGAGCGCGGAAATATAAAGGATGTTGGCGGCGACGAATGTGAACGGATTCGCGAACAGGAACCAGTGCTGCGGAGCCCATCCCTGCGCGCGAATGATTCCCTGCATCGAGAGCGTGCCGGTCATCAGGACGACCGGGAAGATCGAAAGCCCCGCGGGAATTTCGTAACTGACTATTTGCGCCGCCGACCGTATTCCGCCGATCAGCGACCACTTGTCATTCGACGCCCATCCCGCCATCAGGACGCCGACCACGGTAAGCGCGGTCACCGACGTCATATAGAGGATGCCGACGTTCAGGTCGGCGAGGATCAGCGACGACGAGAACGGCATCACCGCCCACGGCAGGGTGAACGCCAGCATCACGAGGTACGGCGCCATCTTGAACAGGGGAGCGTCGGATTCGTCGGGAATAATGTCTTCCTTGCAGACGTGTTTGACGCCGTCGGCCAGCCATTGCAGGAAGCCTTGCGGACCGACGCGATTCGGGCCCACCCGCGACTGGATTCGCGCCCACACTCGACGCTCGGCCCAGCTGACGATTCCCGCGAAGGGAAACGCGACGCCGAGGAAGACCACGGCGCTCATTATGAATACGACGATTGCGGCGACGAGGCTCGGCGAGGCGTTCTTACCGAACGCGCCCGACGCGATCAGATTGTGTACCAGTGTCTCCATCGAGGATTAGCGATCGATCTCCGGCGCGATTACATCGAGGCTTGCGATAAGCGTCACGAGGTCCGCGATCATCAGTCCCGCGCTCAGCTTCTGGATGATTCCCATCGCGGCAAACGATCCGGTGCGGACGTGCACGCGCCACGGATAGCCGGTCCCGTCGCTCACGACGTACCATCCCATGTCGCCGCGTCCGCTCTCGAGCCGAATCTGGCACTCGCCGGCCGGCGGTTTGAAATTGCGCGCGACTTTCGCCAGCACCGGGCCGCCGGGAATCTTGTGCAGCGCCTGGCGCAGGATCTTCGACGACTCCGCCATCTCGCGAATCCGCACCACATAGCGATCCATCGAGTCGCCGAGCTTGCCCCAATGGCCGTCGCCAATCGGCACGTCGAACTCGAACTCGGGATAGACCGAATACGGAATGTCCTTGCGGATGTCCCACTTGACTCCGCACGCGCGCAGATTCGGCCCGACCAGGTTGTAATTGACAGCCTCGGCGGGCGTGATCACGCCGACGTTGGCGAGCCGCTCGATATAAATTTTGTTCCAGGAGATGAGCGCGTTGTATTCCTCGAGGATCGGATCGAAATGATCGAGGTACGCGAGCGCCTTCTCGCGCCATCCGGGCGGGAGGTCCCACGCCACGCCGCCGATTCGCATGTAGTTGAAGGTGAGCCGCGCGCCGCACAGCTCCTCGATCAGGTCGTTGATCATCTCGCGCTCGCGGATCGCATGAGTGAACGGTGTCACCGCTCCGATATCCATCGCCATCGCGCCGACTGACAGCAGATGCGACGCGATTCGGTTGAACTCCGCGGCGATCACGCGGCAGTACTCGCCGCGATGCGGCACTTCGATGTGCGCGAGCTTCTCGCAGGCCATTCCCCAACCCTGGTTGGTGAACATCGCGCATACGTAATCGACGCGGTCGGTGTACGGCATGAAGCCGTGGTAGCCGACCTTCTCCGCGATCTTTTCGATCGAGCGATGCAGGTAGCCGACGTCGGGAATCGCTTCGCGCATCACCTCGCCGTCGGCGCGCACCACGAAGCGCAGGACACCGTGCGTCGATGGATGCTGCGGGCCCATGTTGAGCGTCATTTCTTCGGTATGCAGCGTGCTCATTTCTTTTTGGTGTCGAGCCTGATTATCGGGCTCTCCCTGACGGTTGAGATTCCGTGGTATTCGGCCGGCTCGACGAAATCCTTGCGCTGTGGATGACCGATCCAGTCCTCCGGCATCAGGATTCGCCGCATGTCGCTATGCCCTTCGAAGTTGACGCCGATCAGATCGAAAATTTCGCGCTCCATCCAGTTGGCTGACTTCCACACGCCCTCGAGCGTCGCGACGCTGGGGTTGTCACGCGGCAGCTTCACTTTCAACACGGCGCCATGGCGCTTCGAGTACGAGAACAGGTGATAGACCACCTCGATGCGGTCCTTGTAATCGACGCCGGTCTCGTTGGACAGACAGTCCATCGCGAGCTCGGGATCGTCGTTCATGAATTTCCCGACCTCGACGATCGATTGCGGGTCGATCACCGCGAATGGATCCGGCTGTTTCTCGGAAATTTCCAGCACGCGGTCTGCGAACTTGTTCTTGACCCGTTCGAGTATTTGAAGCGACTCCATCTACTCAGGCAGCCGCGACCTGCTTGCCATTGCCGTTGCCATTAGGCGAGCGCACCAGCCATCGCTCGGTCATCATCTTCTCCTGCAGCTTGAGCAGGCCTTCGGTGAGCGCCTCGGGACGCGGTGGGCATCCGGGGACGTACACGTCAACCGGCAGGATCTTGTCGACGCCGTCGCAGACCGAGTACGCAAGCTGGAACAGTCCGCCGCAGCTCGCGCACGAACCCATCGAGATGACGTACTTCGGATCGGGCATCTGATCGTAGAGCAACCGCGTGCGCAGCGCCATTTTCAAGGTCAGCGTGCCCGCGACGATCATCAGATCAGACTGGCGCGCAGAGGCACGCGGCGTCGCGCCGAAACGATCGATATCGGCGCGTGGGCCGCCGGTATGCATCAGCTCGATGGCGCAGCAAGCCAGGCCGAACAGCATGTACCAGATGCTCGATTTGCGCATCCAGTTCAGCAGCTCGTCGGTCTTGGTGGTCAGGACGTAATCAGGAAGCGTGTTCAACAGGGGCATAAAAACAAACCTCAGTTCTCGACCGGTACTTTTTTGATCCATTCGAGGTCGTGCTTGACCCAAACGTAAACCAAGCCGACGAACAGAATCAGTAAAAAAATCAAAATTTCGCTGAGCGCGTACAGGCGGCGTCCCGAGCGCACCCATTCAAGGTAAACGGCGGCGATCGGATAAACGAAGGCGACCTCGACTTCGAACACCACGAAAATCAGCGCGATCAGGTAGAAGCGGACATTGAAATTGATCCATGCGCGGCCGGTCGGCGGCTCGCCGCATTCGTAGGGAATCAGCTTGCGATCGTACGGATTTTGCGGGGCGAGCAGCTTCTGCAGCCCGAACATCAGGGCCACGAAGCCGATCCCGATGATCGTGAGGGCCAGCGGCACGCCAAAATTAAGATACATGTGATGTTACCGAGTCTTGATTAGTTGGACTGAACAAGGCTGTCAAGAAGTATCGCTTCACCGGTGATTGTTTTCGCTTAAGTGCTACTTAATTCAAATCGGCAGCGCCGCTAACCGTTGGCGCTCGGACCTGCGGCGGCATCCAGACGTTTACGGATTTCGCGCAGCATGTCCTGGTCAATCCACGCTCCATGATGCTTCGGACACTCCATCTCTGCCAGTCCCACTTCGCCCGGGGCGGTCTCCGCTCTTGCGCTCAGTCTCGATCCGCAATCGGGACAGTCGATCTCCTTGGGATGCTTGTGACGCATTTCCTCGACGATCTCTTCGAGGCTGACGAAGATCCTTTCGCCCAGCGAATCGTGCCGAATCGCCGCCGCGTTCGCCAGGCGCATGCGTAACTGATCGGCCGCCTCCCGATCAACCCACGCGCCGTGATGCGTCGGACAGGCCATTCCGCCGACGCCGATCGCGACCCGGGCGTCGAGCGTCTGACCGCATTGCGGGCAGTTGATCGCCTTGGCGTACTTCCGGCGCAGCCTTTCGATTATTTCCTCATCGCGCTGTCGCGCCCATTGGTCCTCGCGAGCTTTCTCAGCGTGATGGAGCTTGTCGCCGAGACGATCCTTTTCGTCGCTCATGACTATCCTCTCCGGTGGAGATCTACCGGCGTTGATTGGTCATCGTACCGTCCGATCGGCCGGCGCGCCGTCGGTTAATTTGTGATCCTTCATCACAGCCTTTAATTCCGGCGCGTCGAGCCACGCGCCATGGCCGTCCGGGCAAGCGTGCAGGTGTATGCCGTTTTCGGTCTTCGCTACGAGGAACTGCTTGCAGTGCGGACACGCGTGATTGTGCAGACGCTCGCGCATTTTCTTTAGCAACTCTTCGTCGCGCTGCCGCGCCCATTGATCTTCGCGCGCCTTTTCGACGTCGTGGAGCTTGCCGCCCAGCCGGTCCTTTTCATCCCCCATAAAATCCGCCTCAGGTCATCTCCTTGATCAGCTTGCCACTGCGAGCCTTCTCGACCGTCGCTTCGAATTTCGATCCGAGATCGACGCCCATCTCCTTGGCGCGCTTCTTCGCCCACATTCCGACGTTGCGCGAGTCGCGATAGAAAGAATCATCACGCGGCTTCGACGCGTCGAAACTCGCGAGCCGCGACGCCTCGCTCTCGACCACCGCGAACGACGACATCACGCGCCGCATCCGCGCCGACTTGCACTGCGGGCATCCAGGACGCTCGCGGCGCCGCGATGAACCCATCACGACGTGAGAGCTGACAAGCCCGCATCGCGCGCATTCGTACTCAAAAATCGGCATCGGATCAAAGAATATCCTGCCGGGGCAAAGCCCGCAATTCGGCACGGCGCGAGCCGCGCGAGCAGAGGAGGGGGGAATCGAATGCGGGGGCTGCGCGCCCCCGCCCCCGCGGCAGGGGTGACCCCTGCACCCAGTATTAAGAAAGAACGGATGCGGGCTGACGCCCTGTTAGGAAGTTTGGGCGCGAGGACGCGAAGCAGGCTCGTGTCCGCAATCGCGGATAAACCTGGACGCTTCTTCTCTATAGTTCTAACAGGGGCGAAGCCCCGCATCTTGAATGGATACTGGGTGCAGGGGTCACCCCTGCCGCGGGTGCGGGGCGCGCAGCCCCGCGTCTTACTTCCGCCAGCTTTCGCGGATGTCGAGCGCGGGCTTTGCCAAGGGGTTGCCGACCAGGAACAGGAGGCCGACTGCGCCCACCGCGATGCCGCATCCGAGCCACCAGATTGAGCGGTATTCGATGCCGACCGCGAGCATCGCGAGCGCCCAGAGTGGGATGATTAGCGAGACGACGAAGCGCATCAGCGCGCTAATCGCGTGTTCGGCCTGTTCAGCGGGATCAGCCATCGTTTTCTATTTAGCGGCTTCTGGAGAAATTTCAAATAGGGACAGCGACCCGGCGCCGTCGATCAGATTGGACTTCGTAAGGAACTTGAGCCGCGCGCGATACTGAGGCGTCATACTGTCCAAGTCGCGGCGCGCCGCGACCAAGTAGACCGGCTGGCCGGGGACGACATTTGCACATTGAGGACTCGCCAGATCGGGTGCGGCAACGCCGTAGTAGTATGAAAGCTCGTAGTTGATACCACTCGGAACGCATAGCTGATGGCCGTGGACGTAATCCGCAACTATCGGGGACAGCGGCTTCATGCTGCGCATAGTGGCAACGTAGGGCCTCAGCACCGCTGTCCAGCAGAAACTTCCGAAGAGCGCCAGGACACCAAACGTAACGCCCATATTAAATGTAACGCCGCCCCTGACAATCGTGCGCCGCGGAAAAACTTTCGAGAATATCGCGAACCCAACCCATAACATCCAGGCGACCAGGAGTCCGACGGCATGCTTCTGAAAGATTTCACGGAAGGCCGCGTAATACGCCGAGTCGCTCGACTGAAGATTCAAATGAGGCGCAAAGCCGGGAAAGAGGACCAGGAAAACAAGACCTGCCAATGGGACCAGCAGGAATATCCAGACGATCGCGTCGCGCAACTTCGCAGCGACGCCGCGGGCGCTCAGCGTGAACGCCGATGCGCACAGGATTGCGATCCCCGGTAGCGCCGGCAGGATGTAATCGTCGCGCTTGACGCTCGCGATCGAGAAAAAGAGCAGCACTGCGAGCGACATGCTGACCTGGTAGATCACTGCGCGGCGCTTTTCCGGGGAAATCTCGCCGGTGTAGAAGGCGAGCGCGGCGGGCAAGATCAGTAGCGTCATCGGGAAACTGCCGCCTAGCAATCGCGCGGCTATATAGTAGAAGGGCCGATAACTCTCGCCGGTGCCGCCGAGCTTGGCCGGCATGAAATGTCCGAAATTCTCGGCGAAGATTATCCGGATGATCTTGTGCCCGCCGACGATCGCGGCAGGTACGTACCAGACCGCGCCAATCGCGATCGCAATCGCGACGACCTGCCACGGCCATCGTTGTCGCAGAAGTGCGAATGGATTGCGGCGCTCGATCAGCAGAGAAATCGAGACGGCGAGCGCGCACAGCACGATCGCAACCGGGCCCTTGGTGAGAATCGCGAGACCGAGCATCACGCCGACGAATATTCGCTTTTGCTGTCGCGAAGAGCCGGGCGATTCCAGCGTGTCGAGCATCGGATAGATCGCCGAGTACGCGGCGAACAGCAGGAAGGTCAGCAGCATGTCGGTCAACGCTTCGGTCGCGCGCGACGCGAATCCGTAGGTGCCGAGTAAAAACAGAAACGCGAGCAATCCTTCTGACGAGCCGACGTTCGCCGCAGTCCACGCGAGGACGGTTACTGCGAGCGCGGTGCCCGCCACGACGGATACGGCGCGCGCGCGAACTTCGTCGACGGTGCGGCCGGTGGATTCCGCCACGATCGCGGAGAGCCAATAGAATAGCGGCGGTTTGCGATCGGTGTAGCCGTACGCGTCGTGCGGTATCAGCCAGTGGCCGTCGCGCACGATGCTCTGAATCCATTCGGCGGATTGCGGCTCGGCGTCCTTCTGAAACGGCGCGCTGATTCCCTGCGCGAGCACGATGAACGCGAACAGCGCGGCGATCGCGAGAGTTGTGGGCCTAGAAATCGTGCGACTCGCGGCTATGTCGTCGCGCGCCAGAATCACGGACGGCGGGCCGTCGCGATTGGATCGAGCCACAGATGCTGCACGCCGCCGACGGGATCGTAGCGCGCCACCTGCATCGAGGCGGCGTTGTGCGCGTAACCGATCCGGCCGCGCCGGTCGATCAGAATTACACCGGCCTCCGCGCCGGTCGCGTCGATCATATCGAGGATCGCTTCGCGCGCGACTTCCTTGGGCGCGGCGTCGGAAAGCGCCAACACTGCTTCACGGCAGAGCGCGGTCAGGATAATCGCCTCGCCCTGGCCGGTCGCCGACGCGGCGCCGAATGCGTGCGCGAAAGTGCCGGCTCCGATCAGCGCGGAATCGCCGACACGTCCGAAAAGTTTGCCGGGGACGCCGCCGGTCGAGGTCGCAGCCGCAATCGCGCCATGCACATCGACCGCGGCCGCGCCTACCGTGCCGTGGCCCATCGCGGCGCGCGCGGCGGCCCCGGCCTCGAGTATCCCGGCCTGCTCCTTCCGCACGCGCCATCGATCGCGCGCGCGATCGGTCACCATTTCCTCGGGACGCACGAGCCGGATACCGACCTTGCGCGCGAAATTCTCGGCGCCGGGCCCCGCCATCAGGATGTGCGGCGAATGTTCCATCACGGCGCGCGCGAGCATGATTGGATTTCGCACGCGGCTGACGGCCGCGACCGCGCCGGCCGAGACGCTGTAGTCGGCATCGTGAGAATGAGAGCGTTTGCCGCGAGGTGTGGAGTCTGAAGGAACGGGCTCGGCGTACATCACGGAGGCGTCCATCTCGACGTTGCCTTCGGAGTTGAGCAGCGAGCCGTAGCCGGCATTGAAGAGCGGATGATCTTCGAGGGCCGCGACGGTCGCGACCACAGCCTCGAGCGCACTGCCCTTGGCGCGCAGAATTTCCGCGCCGAGGCGTATCGCCGCCATCATCGCGCGGCGTCGCTCCGGGCGCTCGATCCCGGGCCCCGCGTTACCGGCGCCGCCGTGCGCAACGAGTGCAGAACGATTGCGCGCGCGAGCCATCTTACGGTCCGGGACGGCGGCCCCAGATAAACAGCCGCTTGAAGTCGAACGTCATCGAGCCGGAAGTACGGTAAGCCGCGTTGAGCCGAGTCGTCAGTTGGTCGAGAAATTCTGTGTGACGATCTTTCGGCAGCGCGTCGAGGAAGGGACGCAGGCCGGTCGAGCGGTACCATTGAACGACATCGGCGGGCCGATCCATCGGATGGTGAAACGTCAGGTGATAGCAGTCGATTCGATCGAAGCCGAGCTGCGCGAGCATCGCGGCATAAAATTCCGGCGGCTCTTCATGAAACGCACGGTCGCGCCCGCGGAGCATCGTACTCCATGGCGCCTCGCGCGCGAGCCGTCCGATTTCCATCTTCGCGGTTTCGGTTTCGTTGGCGGGCATCTGGACGACGATCGTTCCGCTGGGCTGGAGCGCGTCGAAGCATGCGGCGAACAGCGCGCGATGGTCGGGAATCCACTGAAAGGTGGCGTTGGAGAATATCAACGAGTATGTACGGTCGGCGCGGAACTCGGCAGCGTTGAGAATCTCGAATGAGACGCGGCGCTTGAGCTCGGCAGGTTCAGCGTCGAGCAGCTCGCGCGCCGCTTCGATCATCGCGGGGGAGCCGTCGACGCCGAGCGCGGACCCACGCGGACTGCGGCGCGCCAGTTCGAGCGTATTCTCGCCGGAGCCGCATCCGAGATCGATGATTTTCTCGTCATCGGTAAGTTGCAGTCGCGAGAGAATATGCGCGGCGGGTTCCGCGCGGTAACGTCGAAAGCGGTTGTAGAGTTCAGGATCCCAATCAGCCATGAGCGTCGCCCTGCATCGCAGCATAAGTGGCGAATGAAACGCTCACAAGCACGACAGCCGTTGTCATTTCGGGTTGATAGATTATTCGGTTCGGTCGGCGAAATTTCTTGATCATAGCGGAGGGTCAATTTCTATGGCCAAAAAGACTTTGCGCAACATTGGACGGATGCATCGCGTGAAATGCGACTGGTGCGGGCTTATGATGGCGTGTAGCTGCTTTTTTGATGCGCTCGTAGATAAACCGTCCGAAGGACATCCTATGGTTCTTTGTCCTCGATGCCAGGTCGGCGAGTTCCTCAACCTGCTGCATGGACGTGCTCAAAATGCGCGTGGTTCACAAGTCTGAAGAAGGGAGATCCGCATGATTGAAGAAACCAAATCGTATCCGGCAGACACCGTGGCGTGGCATCTGGAGGCCGACGATCAGCACGGGCTGCCGACGGCGGTGTTTCAGTCGATGGTGTGCGCGAGCGGGATGAAGGTGGTCCGAAGAATCGACTTCGATGCGAGCGACGGAAAGTTGCAGCCCGATTCGATCAAGGGCGAGCGCGTCTTGTGGTCCGAATACCTGGAATTTCGATCGCTCGTGGTTCGCGACAACGAAGCCGGCGCAATCGTGATGGCCAGCCAGGGATACGGGAGCTTCGACGTGTCGATCGCGGCGTCGGACCTCGCGGTGACGGACAAGATAGTCGAGGATTTGCGAAAGGCGTTTCCGCCGTCTCCGATTGGGACCGAGCCGGTGTTACCACTCGCGTTTTGGCATCACGGGAGTTCCGGGCCGATGAGGACTGTTCGCAAAATCGAGGTGACCGACTGGAGCGAAATCGAAAAGAACTATAGCGGTGGGACCAAGTCGAAGCTCGGACCCCTCGTCCAGGATTTCAAACCGTCGCGTCACAGCGGCCAACTGCTGCTGTGGCATGGCGAACCGGGCACCGGAAAGACCTGGGCGATTCGCGCGTTGGCGTGGGCATGGAAAAGCTGGTGCCGTTTCGAATACGTGATCGATCCCGAACAGTTGCTGGAGCGCGGCGACTACTTGATGGAGGTGCTGCTGGAGCGCGCGCATCGGCATTCGCCGGAAGTTTCGGTTTCGTTGGACTATCAAGAGCCGGCAGAGCCTGAAAAGTGGCGGTTGCTGATTCTCGAGGACAGCGGCGAAATGATGCGGGTAGACGCGAAAAAGTCTCTCGGACAAGGCCTGTCGAGACTGCTGAACATTTCCGACGGGATCCTCGGGCAAGGAACCAGAACGATGATCCTGATCACCACCAACGAAGAGCTGGGCAAGTTGAATAGCGCGATCACGCGGCCGGGGAGATGCTTTTCAGAGATCAGTTTCGAGCGCCTCAATGTCGAAGAGGCAAATGCCTGGATGCGCGCCAGCGGATGCGCCAGTCGAGTGGACCGCGCGTGCAACCTGTCGGAGCTGTATGCGATCGCAAATGGGCTGAGTCACGAAGAGCCGGCGCGAAAAATCGGTTTTCGCACACACTGAACGCTGACGCCAATAATCTTGCGAACGCTTGCGGTGGCGTGTGCAATCGTGCACAAGCATAGCGGATGAATGATCCCGCCGAATCTCAGCCGGTGACGCCGGAGCGCAAGCCGCGCCGTATTTTCGGTATCGGCGCAATCCTGCTGAGCATCCCGATTATTCTCTGGATGGGAGCGGCGTTCTTCGTCGCGCGCTCATTGATGTACCCGGAGTTCATCCGGCGCGGCGGACAGGACGTTTTCGGACAACATGTTCCGGCCTTCCAGCGAGGTTCGGTAACCGACATCGGGAAGGCGCTCGGCATCGAGCCGGAGCGATTGGATTGCGGGGTGGTCGAAGAGGACGGTATCCGTCGTCGCCAGGTCAGCGTGGTCGGATGGTATTTCCCGGGCAAGCGGCGCGAGGTGGTGGTGATTCTGCCCGCGGCAGGAGCGCCAGAGACGGCGATAATTCCGTACGCCAAGTTTCTGCTGGAAGCCGGCTACACCGTGGTCGAGGCTTACAGCAGCAACAATCCGAGCTACGGGATCAATTGGGGAATGCTCAAGCGCAAATTCGCGCTGGCGACCGCACGCACCCTGAGCAACGACGGCTTCAAGAAAATCGCGGCGCTAGGAATTGCAGAAGGTGCCGCCGGCGCGATCATGGCGCAAGCCGAACAGCCGGTGTTCAAGGCGGTCGTCGCCGATAGCTCCTACGCGAACCTCGAGCAGCTGTTCATGCGGAGCCCGTCGATGACGCGGCTGAATCCCGCCTTCGTCAGAACGGTGATGTGGGAAGCTCGGCTGTGGTTCGGCCGGCCGCTGGGAAAAATCTCGCCCGAGAATGACGCCGCCAACCTGGGTTGTCCGCTGCTCATCATCCAGAATCGCGACGACCAGGTGACGCCCCTGGCGGACGGCAAGGCGCTATTCGACGCCGCGCGCTACAACGCGCAGATGTGGACGGTACCATCGGGCGGTCATGGCGACGCGATCTACGAGGATCCCAAGGGATACGCCGCGCAGGTTGTCAATTTCCTCGACGCGAATTTCGCGATCGAACGGCCAAAGCCGCCCGGGCACTGAGCGCGGAACCTAACCCCTATCCCCTTCCCATAGTGGGAAGGGGAATCGGAGGTTTAGGTTTTTCGCTTGAGCGCTACATGCGCGGCTGACTTAGATCTACCAGCAGCGTGTTCTTTAGGCGCTCGAAAAGTTCGTCGATGTTCCAGGGGCCGTTGTTGTAGAGAACTTTGTCGGGCGTGATGTGGCGATAGCGCATAAGGCGGTAGCCCGACGCGCCGAAGCATTGGCCGGTGACGTTTGCAGCGTCGTCGCTGGCGAGGAACACCACGATCGGCGCGACGTTGGCAGGATCGCGCGGCGTGCCTTCGACCTTGTCGGACTGCGCGATTCCGGTCGCACCGGGCATCCGGCCCGCGGGAATCGTGTCGGTCATGCGGGTCGATGCGCCCGGCATGATCGCATTCACGGTGATTCCATATTTGTGCAGCGAGTTCGCGCTCGAATACGTCAGCCCCAGGATTCCCGCCTTGGCCGCCGCGTAGTTCGGCTGTCCCGGACTGCCGAGCGCCGAGTTCGACGAGAAGTTGATAATCCGGCCGTACTTGCGCTCGCGCATATGCGCCGACGCCGGTTTGATCGTGCAGTAGTGCCCCTTCAGGTGCACCCGGATCACGTCGTCCCATTCCTGTTCGGTCATGTTGAAGATCATGCGGTCGCGCAGGATGCCCGCGACGTTCACCAGGATATCCAGCTTGCCGAATTCCTTGATCGCCTGGTTGACGAGACCTTCACCGCCTTCGACGGTAGCGATATCCATGTGATTGGAAACCGCGTTGCCGCCCGCGGCTTTGATTTCTTTGGCGACGTCATCGGCGGGCGACTGAGTTTCTTTCTGTCCCGCGACCGTGACGCCAAGATCGTTGACTACCACTGCGCATCCCTGCGTGGCGAATGCCCTCGCGATGCCGCGGCCGATACCGCGGCCACCGCCGGTGATGGCGGCTACTTTTCCGTCGAGCTTGCCCATCGATCAAATCTCCCTTGCGGCATGATGCCGGAATCCGAACGCGCACAGCGTTTCGGTTCATGTGATAGTGCGCTTATACCGCAAAACTCGGCGAACGGAACAGACGCGCGCGGAGAGGGCGGGCACGGCGGCGCGCCCCACCCTACTTACCAACGTGCTCGCTGTATGGATTCGAAAAAACGAATTCCCTGACATCGCCCGACGTACTGAGCCGCCCGACCTTGCCATTGGGCTCGGTGAACCACAGCGTGCCGTCGGGAGCGGCGGTGATGAAAGTCGCCATCGAGTTTGGCGGCATCGGGAACGCGGTAAATTCGCCATTCGGCGTCAGGCGATAGATCACATGCGCACGAATCACGGTCACCCATAGATTTTTGTCGGTGCCCGATGCAATTCCGAGTGGCACGCCGGCCGTCGGCAGCGAGAACTCGGACACGAACCCGTCGGGTGTGATTCGGCCCACCTTGTCTGACTGCGGCTGTGTGAACCACACACTCCCGTCAGGGCCGAGCACCATCATCGCCGGGCGCGTGCCAGGCGCCAGAATTTGGAATTCCTTGACCTTGCCCGACGCTGTCACCTTCGCGATTCGATTGACGTTATCCTCGGCGACCCACAGGTTACCGTCGCTGCCGGTGACCAGTTCGGCGGGACCGGTGCCCTTCGGCAGATCGATCTCGGTCAAAGTGCCGGTCGTGCTGAGCCGGCCGATGCGATTTCCCGAATGCTCGGTGAACCATAAGTTGCCGTCAGCGCCCGCGGTGATTCCGGCCGGCCCGCTATCTGAATGCGGCAATTTGACGTACGCGATTTTTCCGTCCGGTGCGACGCGGCCGATCCGGTTGCCGACGGTGTCCGTGAACCAGACTGCGCCGTCGGGCCCTGCGGTAATTCGTTCGGCGAATCCGTCGGGATCGATCGGAAAGCGCTTGGTGGCGCCGTATGGAGTCATCCGCCCGATGCCGTCGCCCTGGTATTCGGTAAACCACAGATTGCCGTCGAGGCCCGCCGTGATTGCGTACGGCGCATGCGTACCGAGCGGCGCGCCGGTGGGAGTCGGTGTCGCGCTCGGAGTTGCCGCGGCAACCACTGGCGCCTGCTTCGCAGGCGAGGTTGGTCGTTTCGATGTCGCGCATCCATCGACGATCGCGATCGCGCAGATCAGAACAGCGAATAACAGTGCTCGGCAGATCGACCGATGGCTCAATTGACGATCCGATTTGCTCTCAATTCGGAAATCTCGCGAGCGTCGAATCCGAACTCGCCGAGAATTTCGTCGGTGTGCTGCCCGAGGTCCGGCGGATGCCGCCACAACTCGGGCTCGGTGCGCGAGAATCGCGCGGGCGATCGCACGGCGCGCACGCGTCCGGCCCTGGGATGCTCGTACTCGAAGAACGTCTCATTCGCGACGAACTGCGGATCGGTCCAAATCGAGTCGTAGTCGTTGACCGGGCCGCATGGAACGTCGGCGGCTTCGATGCGCTCGAGCCAGTATGCTGACGGCTGGGTCGGGAACAACGTGATCAGGCTCTTGATCGAACGCCGCACGCGGTCGGGCCGCGGCTCGTCGCCTTCGAACCATTCCGGATGGCCGACCGCGTTGAGAATCGCGGTCCAATGTTTGTCAGTGAGCGGCGCAATCGTAATGAAGCCGTCGGCGGTCTGAAACGGCTCGAGCGTATTCATCGATGGCGCGACTCCCGCATCGTGCGGAAGGTAAGTGTGGCGCGACGCAGTGTCGGGCATCAGGTAGTAAGCGACCGCGTCGATCATCGCGATCTGGAGATGCTGCCCTTTGCCGCTGCGCTGTGCCTCGTTGAGCGCCGCGAGAATCGAAATCGCCGCCGTCATCGCGGTGACCTTGTCGCCGAGAATATTCTTGACCGCGCGCGGGCGCCCCTGCGTGCGCTGCGAAGTCATCACTCCCGCCATCCCCTGGATAATCGGATCGTAAGCAGGCTTGTTCACCGACGGCCCCGAGAAACCGTAGCCGGCGATCGAGCAGTAAACAATTTTGGGATTGCGCGCCGCGACCGTTTCGTAGCCAACACCCAGGCGATCCACGACGCCGGGGCGTACGTTCTGCACGACAACGTCGGAGCGCTCCGCCATCTTGAGGAAAACCTCGGCGGCGCCGGCTTGCTTGAGATCGAGCATCATCGCGCGCTTGTTGCGATTCCAGTTGAGGATCGCGACGGTAACGCCACCGCGCTCCTTGCCGGAGAGCATTCGCGAAACGTCGCCGTCGGGCGGCTCGATTTTGATTACGTCGGCGCCGAGGTCGCCGAGCATCATGGTGCAGAACGGTCCCGACACCACCATGCTCAAATCGAGTACGCGAATTCCTTCAAGCGGTCCCATCGATGCCTCCGAAGTTGCTTATATAGTTCAACCCCATCCACCCGACAACTTGACCATGAACTGCCTCTCTCGCAGGGAGAGGCATTTCTTCCCTTACCAACTTCCTGACAGGGACGAAGTCCCGCATCATTTTTAATACCGGGTGCAGGGGTCACCCCTGCCGAAGGAAGCATGAAACCCACCGCGGGTTTCATTTAAATCAAGTTCTCTCACGCCGTAAACCGGCCGCTGCTGATCGCGATCTCGCGCAGCCTTGCGACGTCTGCTTGTATCGCGCGACTGCGCCGCATTCGTTCCAGCGTCAGCGGGATACGATAAGTCCAGTTCCATGGGCTGATGGTGCCGGGCCGATTGATCTGCGCACTCCATCCAAACAAATCCTGGATCGGGACGATGACGAGCTTTGACGGCGCCGCATACAGCGCAGCTAGAATCGCGTCGCGCGCCGACTTCTCGAGCATCCGGCGCGGAATTACTTTGCCTTCGAGGCCAAGGCCGCGCACGAATTTCTCGCGCACTTCAATCGGTTGCGCGCGCCACCACACGGTCAGCGGTTCGGTGTCGTGCGTCCCGGTGGTCGCGAGCGAAAGTTCAGGATAGGCCAATGGGCTGATAAATGGTTCGTCGCCGTGGCTCCAGTCGCGCTCCCACTGCATCACCTTGTATCCCGCGACGCCGAGATGCGTCAGCGACGCGCGCACCCACGGCGGCACTGTGCCGAGGTCTTCGGCGATCAGTTCGGTGGCGCCAGCTTCTTCCTTGATCGCGCGGATCACTTCTTCGCCTTGCAGCAGTTGATCGTTCTCGTTGACCGGCGTGAAAACTCCCGACTCGGCGAGATCGGAGCTGAAGTTGAATGTCCGATAAAGCCCGACCACGTGATCGATTCGCAGCAAATCGTAAAGCGTGCTCGCGTGACGCGCACGATTGCGCAGCACCTTGAATCCTTGCGCACGCATCGCGTTCCAGTTCGGCAGCGGCAGGCCCCATCGTTGGCCCTTGGGATTGAAGCCGTCCGGCGGCGCGCCAACCGTGCGCGACAAATCGAACTCATCCTGATTGGCCCACACCTCGGCGCTGTCGCGGCACGGCGAAAACGCGAGATCTCCGCCGATGAACGCGCCGCGTGACGACGCATACGCGCGCATCTCCGACCACTGGCGATGCGCGAGGAACTGCCAGTAGCCGTACATCTCGATCGGGTCGGCCAGATCGCGGCGCGCGAGCGTGAGCGCGGCGGGATCGCGCTTCGCAATCTCAGTCGGCCACGTTTCCCAACTGGTCCAGTTGAAACGATCCTTGAGCGCGCGAAACAACGCGTAGTCGTGAATCCAATACGAGTTGGCCTCGATGAACGCGTCGAGCTGCGCGGCTTCGTCAGATCCGCGACGCGTACGAGATGCTCGGTATGCGCGCTCGAGCAGGGGAAATTTTTCGCGCCGAATGATCGGGCGCTCGACGAATCGACGCCGGCCGACCGCTTCGCGCGCGCGCGCCAGCACGACCCGGCCGACACCCGGCAGCCCGTTCATTGAAATGTACGTCGGATCGATCGCCATCACACTCATCGCGCTGTAGGGGCTGAGATCGTCGGGGCCGGTCTCGTCCAGTGGCAGCAACTGGATCACGCGATGACCCATCGAGAGCGCGAAATCGATCATCGGCGCGAGATCGAGGATTTCGCCGCGCCCGAGATGGTCGCGCGTGCGAATCGAGAACAGTGGAATCAGGATTCCAGCGGACCGCGGCAGCATCGGAGGTAGCGCGAAACTTAGACTTCGACTCGCGCGTCGAGCCGGTAAACGCGCGCGTTTCGAATCGTGGCCGCTTCGTCTTTGAGCAACTCGCGCCCGGCCGGCGACGCATACGCCGCGCGATACGCATCGAGCGAATCGAACACCAGAATCGCCATCCGGTAGCGCAAGTCCTCGACACCCGGCGTCTTGATCACTTTGCCGATGATGTAGTTGCGCAGGCCCGGAAGACGTCGCGCGATATTCACATGCGTGCCGAGGTAGTGCTTCTCCGCCGCTTCGAGCCCAGCGCCCTGTTCGAGATCGAACTCCGCCACCATCACGAAACTTTGCTGACCCGTGCGTCGCGAATCGAACGGCACGATCGTCTGCGCATCGAGCGAGGTCGATGTCCCGTCTTTGAGATGCGCTTGCGTGTCGGCCAGCAGCGCCGGAACGACGTCCGAGGACATCGCGGAGGCCGCCGCCGACGCATCATCATAAGAAATAATCGCGCCACGAAATCGATCGGGTTGCTTACCCGCGACCTTCATCAAGCGGCCTGTGTAGTATTGCCGCAGTCCCGGGAAACGCCGCGCGAGCGCCACGTGATGCATCAAATAGTTGCGCTCTTCCGCGTCGAGATCCGCGCTCTGATAGTTGAAGGTCACGAATGTGAGGTGCATCGGATTCAATCCTCGAGCTTCAAATCACGTAGCCGCCGTTGGGGCTGAGAACTTGCCCGACCATGAATTTCGAATCGTCGCAAGCGAGGAATAGCGCCGCGGCCGCGATATCGCGCGGCTCGCCGAAGTGCCCGATGGGCGTGGTCGCTTCTATCTGCTTGCGAACCTCGATCGGAATCGGCGCGGTCATCGGCGTATCGATGAATCCCGGCGCGATGCAATTGACAAGAATCCCCATCGGCACCACTTCGCGCGCGACCGATTTGGTAAATGCGATGATCGCACCCTTCGCCGCGCAGTAGTCTGACGCGAACGCCAGACCGGTCGTGCCCGCGATCGAGCCGATATTGATGACGCGTCCCGACTGCTTGGGGATCATCACCTTCAGCGCCTCGCGTGTGCAGTAGAAGGTCGAGTCGAGATGCGTCGCGAGCATCTTGTGCCAATCTTCGTCGGTCTTCTGATGCGTCATGATCAAATCGGGGTTGTCCAGCTCGCTGGCGCGTGCGATGCCGGCGTTGTTGATCAGGATGTCGATCGTACCGAACGCCGCGACGAACTCCGCGAACATCTTTGCCACGGCCGCGCTGCTCGACACGTCGGCCACGAACGGCCGTGCGCTCCCGCCCGCGCGCTCGATTTCCGTCACGACATTACCCGCCGACTCGGGCCGGATGTCGTTGACGCCGACCTTCGCGCCCTCGCGCGCAAACGTCAGTCCCATCTCGCGTCCGAGGCCTGAGCCGCCGCCGGTGATCAGTACAACCTTGTCCTTGAGTTTCATCGACGCCCTACTTCTTGCCTTCCTTGAGTTGCCGCTTCCAATCGAGCCGCCGCGCCTCTGCGCCAGCCGCTTCCGCTTCCGGCACCATCCCCTTCTTCTGATAGAACATGCTGAGGTTGGTATAGGCCAGGATGTCTTCCGGCTCCTGCGCGATATATTTTTTGGTCAGCTCAATCGCCGCATCGAGATCGCCCTTCGCCTGATAGCACATCGTCATTCCGTGGATCGCATCGACGTACTTCGGATCGAGCTCGAGCGCCTTTTTGTAAAGCTCGATCGCCTCGTCGAACTTGTCATCGGCGTATGCGTCAATCGCCTCGTCGTATAGCTCTTCTTTGTCAGGCATTTTTCACCTCAGATGCAAGCACACCCTCTTATATACTAGACTCTGTGCTATGGAGAATTCGCCAGCACCGACCGAAGCCGACGTTTACGAAGTGCTGCGCGAGTGCTACGACCCCGAGATTCCCGTCAACCTCGTCGACCTCGGACTCATCTACGGCGTTCAGATCGAGAACCGGGTCGTCAACGTCACGATGACGCTGACCGCGCCCGGCTGCCAGATGGGCATGATGATCACGCAGGACATCCAGGAAAAATTGCTCGGCATCCCCGGATGCGACGACGCCAGCGTCGAGATCGTATGGGACCCGCCATGGACGCCGCACATGATGACCGAAGCGGCGAAGAAACAATTAAAGATCGACGATTAGGATCGGGATCGATTCTCTTCCGCTCTCCTGCAAGGAGACGTTGCATAACCTGACGCTGGCGCGAGACGCGCTTCGCGCGAGATCCTTCGCTGCGCTCAGGATGACGAAAAAGACAACCGCTATACTCGTCATTCTGAGCGAAAGCTGCTGTAGCGAAGAATCTCGACGGACGCTCCTGCGGCCGGCGTTAGTTACTCAAAGTGCGTGCTCGCCCTTCAATCCGGATCGATCAGGACGCCGGGGTTCAGGATCGAGCGCGGGTCGAGGGCCTTCTTTGCCGCCTTCAGCGCGAGGGCGAAGCCGTCGGGGCGCTGGCGATCGTACCATGGGCGATGGTAGCGGCCGACCGCGTGATGATGCGTGATCGTTCCGCCGATCGCGATCAGCTTGTCAGAGACCGCAGCCTTTATCTCGTCCCACTGCTCCAGCTCTGAGCCGCGCTTGCCCGGCGCGAGAATCGTGTAGTACGGCGCGGGACCGTCGGGATAGACGTGGGTGAATCGGCACGTCACCGAGCCCTTGCCACACACCCGCGTAATCACATCGCGCGCTGTCTCCATCATCTGACGATGAAATTCCGGGAATCGCTCCCACGTGATCGAGGTCTCGAACGTGTCGCTCACCATCCCCATCGCCGCGACCGTGTCCATCAGGTACGGCGCGTTGAGAAACGCGTTGCGCCACGCGCCCGCCGATCCTTCGTGCGTCGCCTCGGCGTCGGTGCGAGTCTTCGCCGCGTCCGCCGGAATTTTACCGCCGTGATCGGCGCAACATTCGAGCGCCCGCTTCATCCACGGTTCCAGCGGATGGTCCGCGGACTCGAACGCGAGCACCAGCACCGCTTCGTCGCCGTTGCCGGCGCCGGAGTTAAACGCCTCGCCCTCGTCGAGCACGCGGCAATTCGCGGGATAGAGCCCGGCCTGCGAAATCTGTCGGACCGCATCCGCCGCTTTGAAGATGCTCGAAAACGGCACTGATGCGCCCGCGCGAAACGTCGGCCGGTCCTGCAGGCGCATCCACGCCTCGGTGATGATGCCGAGAATTCCCTCCGAGCCGATGAACATCCGATCGGGGCTCGGACCCGCGCCCGATCCCGGCAAACGCCGCGACTCGACGATTCCGGTTGGCGTCACCACGCGCAGCGATTCGACGAAGTCGTCGATATGAGTGTACAGCGTCGCGAAATGGCCACCCGATCGCGTCGCGATCCATCCACCGAGAGTCGAGAACTCGAATGACTGCGGGAAATGGCGAATCGTCAGGCCGTGCGGCTTCAACTGCGCGTCGAGCGCGGGACCGTACACGCCGGCCTGAATTCGCGCCGCGCGCGAGACCTTGTCGAGCTCGACGACCTTGTCCAGATGCATCAGATCGATCGACACGGCGCCGCGATAACGGTCGCCGTCGGGCGGCTCGACGCCGCCGACCACGCTCGAACCGCCGCCGTACGGCACCGCCGCAATCTGCGCGCCGTCACACCATTCGAGCACGCGAATCAGTTCTTCCTCATCGCGCGGAAACGCGACGACGTCGATCGGATTGGGATAGTCGCGCCGGAACGCCCGCCGGATGTCGCGCGATCCCTTGCCGTAGGTATGCCCCGCGCGCTCGTGCGTCGCCGTTGAGCAAATCGCTTCGAGCGCAGCCGGTGCCTTCACCCGCGGCGCGCGCAGATTCAGTTCGCTTTCCTTTGGCGGTGGCGTGATTTCGAGAGGTCCGATCCCAAATCGCTTGGCCATCCGCTCGGCCATATGCTTCTGCTGTTCGGGAGTCGGCCCCTGATCTTCGTAGCCCCATCCCCAGAACTTCCGTTTGCGATTCTCGGCCATCGGATTTGTCCTCGCGATACTTGAAGTTTGATAACTGCGGCGATTCTGCGCCCGCCGCGCCCGCGAGGGCAACCACGGAAAAATTGCAGGTTGCGCGCAATCGACGACCGTCGTATCAGTCGAATTACCCATCGCGAAGGAGACCTCGTCATGCCCGACTCACAGATTTCTCCGGCCGATCCGCATCCGCGGAAAAAACTCGAGCTCATCGGTACCTGGATTTCGTATGCGGATACCGGGGCCGGCGATCCGATCGTTTTTCTCCACGGCAATCCGACTTCGTCGTACTTGTGGCGCAACGTCATTCCGCATCTTGCGTCGCTTGGGCGATGCGTCGCGCCGGATCTGGTCGGGATGGGCGCGTCGGGACCGTCTGCCACCGGCGCGTATCGCTTCGAGGATCACGCCCGCCATCTCGACGCGTTCTTCGAGGGACTGAATCTCGAGCGCAAGGTTACGCTTGTCGTGCACGACTGGGGCTCGGCGCTGGGCTTTCACTGGGCAGCGCGGCATCCCGAGGCGGTCAAGGGAATCGCGTACATGGAGGCGATCGTCAGGCCGCTGCAATGGTCAGAATGGTCGCAGGCGGCGGTTGCGATCTTCAAGGCGCTGCGCAGTCCGGCCGGCGACGACATGATTTTGAAAAATAATATTTTCGTCGAGCGCATTCTGCCCGGCAGCATCCTTCGCAAGCTCAGCGACGAGGAAATGAACGCGTATCGAAAGACCTTCATCGCAGCCCGGCGAGTCGCGGCGTCCGACGCTAACGTGGCCGCGCGAAATTCCAATCGAAGGCGAGCCTGCCGAACGTCGTTGCGATCGCCGACGATTATTCGAAGTGGCTCGAAAAAAGCACGACGCCGAAGTTGTTCGTCAATGCCGACCCCGGCGCGATTCTTACTGGCGCGCAGCGCGAGTACTGCCGCCGTTGGCCGAATCAGCGCGAGGTGACGGTCAAGGGCGTCCATTTTATTCAGGAAGATTCGCCGCACGAGATCGGGCGCGCGATTGCTGACTGGTACAAGTCGCTCTGAAAACAAGGCGCTTCGGATTCTGAAACAGGCGGGCGGCCCCGGCGCTTGACATACGCCGTGACCGGATGTATTTAACCCGTAGGTTATTTAACTGAATGGTTCAGCAGCTCACATCGGCCGAGCATCTCAACGCGACTTTCTCGGCGCTCGCCGATCCGACCCGCCGCGCAATTCTCGCTCGCCTCGCCTCCGGTGAGACTTCCGTCTCCGAGCTGGCCGAGCCGTTCGAGATGAGCATGCCGGCAATCTCCAAGCATCTGAAGGTGCTGCAGCGCGCGGGGTTGATCGAGCGCGGGCGCGAGGCGCAATGGCGTCCGTGCCGGCTCGCGGCGGGTCCTCTCAAGGATGCGTCGGATTGGCTCGAGCACTATCGCGGCTTCTGGGAGGAGGCGTTCGATCGGCTCGAGGATTATCTGCGCGAGTTGCAGAAGCAGGAGTCGAAAAAAAAGGAGCACAAGAATGGCCGCAAAAAGTAGTATCGTTGCCGCCGCCGAATCCGTCGCTCGCGAACTCGTCGTCACGCGCGTTTTCAATGCGCCGCGCAACCTCGTGTGGAAAGCGCTGACCGAGCCTGAGCGCCTTGAACACTGGTGGGGGCCGAAAGGCTTCACCTCGCGCGTCCACAAACTCGAGCTGCGCCCCGGCGGCACCTTTCTATACAGCCAGCGAACCCCCGACGGCCGCGAGATGTGGGGCAAGTGGGTGTATCGCGAAATCGTCGCACCGGAACGGCTGGTGATGGTCTCTTCGTTTACCGACGAGAAGGGCAACCTGGTCCGCCATCCGTTTCAGGCGAACTGGCCGCTCGAGACGCTGGGCACGTCGACGTTCACCGAGGATCGCGGCCGCACGACGGTGACGGTGCGGATGGTCCCGATAAACGCGACCGAGTCGGAGGAGCAGACTTTCTTCGACGGGACTAACTTTATGGAAGAAGGATTTGCCGGCACTTGGGACAAGCTCGACGAATACCTGGCAACGGTCTGAGTCAGCACCGTCAACTGGTCAAAGGAGAACGCCATGCAACTGTCTGATACTACGATCGCTGATACGTCGGATCGCGAGATCGTGGTGACCCGCGTTTTCGACGCGCCGCGTGCGCTGGTCTTCAAGGCGTGGACGGATCCGAAGCATCTGGCGCATTGGTGGGGACCGAACGGCTTTTCGATCACGACTCATGAGATGGAATTCAAACCGGGCGGCATCTGGCGGTTCGTGATGCACGGACCCGACGGCCGCGATTACAAAAACGAGCAGGTCTATGTCGAAATCGTCGAACCCGAGCGACTGGTTTACAGGCATGTCTCGACACCGCAGTTTCAAATGACGGTGACGTTCGCGGACGACGGCGATAAGACACGGCTCACGGCGCGGATGCTCTTTGAGTCGGCCGCGGTGCGCGATCAGACGGTCAAAACGTTCGGCGCCGCCGAGGGTTTGAAGCAGACCCTGGGACGCCTCGCCAAGCATGTGACGAATATGAAGAGAGGCCCAACGATGACGCACAACGCCGAAGTTACGGTTGGCGATCGCGAGCTCACTATCACGCGCATCTTCGACGCGCCCCGCCCGCTGGTTTTCTTCGCGTGGTCTAGACCCAAACACCTGATGCGTTGGTTCGCGCCTAACAACTTCACCGTGCCGGAGTGCGAGATGGACTTCCGCGACGGCGGCCTTTTCAGGGTCTGTATGCGCGGGTTCGGCAAGGACCATTGGATGAACGGGGTCTTTCGCGAAATCGTCCAGCCGGAGCGAATCGTCTGGAGCAGCTTGTTGGATAACGACACGAACGAAGTGGTCACGACAGCGACGTTCATCGTTGTGGGCGGCAAGACCAGGCTCACCGTGCATCAGACCTACTCGATCGAAACTGATTCGACCCGCGGTGCACCACAGGGATGGACCGAAACCCTCGATCATCTCGCCGAATTGCTGGCCGACGCCTGACGAAATTGACTGAAGGAGAATTATTATGGGAGCAGCAGCTAACTTGGTTACCGAGCCCGCCGATCGCGTGCTCAAAATCGAGCGCGTCTTCGACGCACCTCGCAGCCTGGTCTTTAGAGCATGGACGGAATCCGAGCACATGGCGCGATGGTGGGGGCCGCGCGGCTTCAAGAGCACCGTCCTCAAAAACGATCCGCGCCCGGGCGGCAGTTATCGAATCCACATGCTCGGTCCCGACGGTGATCATTGGACGCAAGGCGTCTATCGCGAGTTCGTCCCGCCCGAGCGGCTGGTCATGGTCGGGAACTGGGCCGATGCGCAGGGGAATCCCACGCGGCCCGAAACAACCTTGACGCTGCTGTTCGAGGACGTCGGCGGCAAGACCAAGCTCACCTTGCACAACGCGATTTTCGAATCGGTCACAGCGCGCGATATGCACAACAGCGGATGGAGCAGCAGCCTCGACTGCCTGGCGGAGTATCTGGCGAGCCGCGTGAGTCTCAGGAACCTAACCCCTAACCCCTTCCCGCGCGGGAAGGGGGACCGGAGGCGGAGAGAGAGGCGATAATAATCATGCAGCACGCGAATTCAATCACACCACGGAGCGGCGACTTGCTCCTGATTGTCGGGACCGCCAAGGGCGTGTTCATTTTCAAGAGCGATCGCGATCGCCGGCAGTTCGAAATTGCGGGGCCCTACTTCAAAGGGCAGGCGGTTTTTTCGACGGCGTTCTTTCAGGATAAACGGCCGCGCATCCTCGTCGGTCACATGAGTATGCATTGGGGCGCGCTGGTGAGCTGGTCGGATAATTTCGGCGCGAGCTGGCATGAGCCCGAAGACGGCAACGTGAAATTTCCGGCGGGCAGCGGTCTTACGTTGAACGCGGTGTGGGCGCTCGAGCCGGCGCCGCTAGTCGGCCCTGATGTCGTATTTGCGGGCGCCGATCCCGCGGCGCTCTTTCGATCCGACGATCGCGGCGAGACGTTTCGTCCCGTCGACTCTCTGCTGAACCATCATGAGCGTCCGTATTGGATGCCGGGCGCCGGCGGCCTGTGCCTGCACACGATCCTGCCTGACCCGCGCGACCCGAAGCGCATCCTGGTCGGCATTTCTTCGGCTGGCATGTATCGCACCGACGACGGCGGCGAGACGTGGACGCGTCGCAACCAGGGCGTGAAGATGGAAGGCGGTCCGCCGCACGCGCCGCATTTCGGTCCGCAATGCGCGCACAAGATGCGTTACGATGCGAAAAATCCCGCGCGCATCTACTTGCAGAATCACCCGGGCGTCTATCGCAGCGACGACGGCGGCGATTCGTGGATCGATATCCACGAGGGACTGCCGTCGGAGTTCGGCTTTCCGCTGGTTGCGCATCCGAGCCGTGGCGATACCGCCTATCTGATACCGCTCGAGTCGGACCAGTTTCGAGTGCCGCTTGAAGGCGCTGTCAAAGTCTGGCGCACGCGCGACGCCGGCGAATCGTGGGAGCCGCTCGGCACCGGCCTACCCAATCGCGACTGCTACTTCTCGGTGCTGCGCGACGCATTCGCGTCCGACCGCCTCGATCCCGCGGGCCTCTACTTCGGCACGCGCGGCGGCCAACTGTTCGCGTCGCGCGACGAAGGAGAAAGCTGGAATTCGATCGCCGACTGGCTGCCCGCAGTGCTATGCGTCAAAGCGGTCGAGGTCGCGTGAGTATCGGCGATGATCTTTCATCTGCCATCCGCGCTTCGACGATTTGCTCGCGACAACGAGGTCGTCGAGATGCGGCTGCCGGCCGACGTGCGCATGACGATCAGTGAGGCATTCGTGATGCTCGGGCGCGACTATCCCGCAATCCGCCAGCGCGTGCTCGACGATCAGAACGATATTCGGCGCCACGTCAACGTATTCGTCAACGGCGAGAATGTGCGCTTCATGCAAGCCGGCCTGACGCAGGTTTCGAATGACTCCGAAGTGTGGATTTACCCGGCGCTTTCGGGTGGGTGATTGTCGATCTGGGGATCGGTCGAACGACTATATAGCAGGCGATGATAAATTTCGGTCAAGGAAAACAGTGAGGACAGTCTAATGCGAGTCAGCAGACATCACCTGGGGGTCGGGTTCGAGGTGTGGACCGCGCAACAGAGCTGGTTCTGGTTCGTGGAAAATACCAATCGCAACGGCATGATTGGGGCCGCCGCGACCGAGTCCGACGCGATCCGCGACGCCGAGTCGTCGATCGAAGAGATTTCCAATTCGAATGCGCGTCCCGGATGGGAATGCTCGCTCGGCAAGCTCGCGCGCTATCTAGCTTCGGTCTGCGACACGATCGCGTAATCGCCTGCGCGGCGGGCGGCAGGGGTGACCCCTGCACCCAGTGTGAAAGCGAAAAACGCAAAGTTGCGCGAGGCGCGCAACTTTGCTCTTAGGGAGTTGGAGAAATGCAAAATCCGCAGGAATATTACAAGGGCACTGGACCAATGACAGCTCTGGGAGCGCATGCGGACGAATTCCGAGCTCTGCCCAGAGACCTCGCGTCGCTATGCGAAATCGTGCAAGGCGTGCTGATTCATCGGGACATCGCGCCCTGGCTGTACGGCATCACGCTAACCGAAGCGCAACGCGACGACGGGCACCTTCGCCCAATCGCGCAAATGTTGACGCGCATTCATGAACTCGATTCGCGGCCACTCGCGACTGCGCGCGATGTCGGTCATCGCCTGCCCAGCGTCTGTCGTCATTTCTCGCTGATGCTGTCCGCGATACTCCAGTATCAGGGAATTCCCGCGCGACCGCGATGCGGCTTCGGCGCGTACTTCACCCCGGGCAAGTTCGAAGACCATTGGGTATGCGAGTATTGGAACGCCATCGAGAAGCGCTGGATTTTAGTGGACGCGCAGCTCGACGCAATTCAGCGCAAAGCTCTCAACATCGATTTCAATCCGCTCGATACGGCGCGCAACAAGTTCATCATCGCGGGCGACGCATGGCAGATGTGCCGCTCCGGCCTCGCCGAACCGGCTGCATTCGGCCTCACACATGCCCACTTGCAGGGATTGTGGTTCGTCGCGGGCAACGTGCTGCGCGACCTGGCCTCGCTCAACAAAATGGAACTGCTGCCATGGGACGTCTGGGGCTTGATGAATATGAACGACGAGGCAATCACCGCAGAGAAGAAGGCCCTGCTAGATCGCGTCGCCGCACTAACGCTAGCAGGCGACGAGTCGTTCGCGGAGGTGCGTGCAATCTACGACGACGATCGCCTGCGCGTCCCGCCCGTGGTCTTCAACGCGCTGCGCAACGCGCAGGAACCGATCACAAGCTGAGAATTAACCCGAGGCATCGATTCGATGGATCGTGTGAAGGATTCGCAGCACCCTCACCTACGGGCCGCGATGCGGCCGGCCGCTGGCATTGGTGGTACAGGCTTTAGCCTGTGATTTTTCTCGTCCATGCAGATCCAGGAAAGAATCACAGGCTAAAGCCTGTGCCACCAAGATAAGGAACCTGAGAGCAAAATGGCGTCCTCGCCATTTTGCGATTAATACTAAGGTGCAGGGCTTAGCCCTGCCGAAGGAAGCGTGAAACCCACCGCAGGTTTCACATTCAATCAAGTTCCTCAGCTAACGCGGCGACTTGGCCGAGACCTGGCTCTCTCCTCTGCTATCTCACCGACCGCCTGCTGGCGCGGGCGCTGCCGGGCGCGTCGGCTTTGGCATGTGGATGTAGAGCTGCTCGTTCGTTGGACGGCCGTCGGTATGCATCGACGGCGGGCGCATCGAGTACTTCACTTCGCGCGCGTGCTCGGCCAGCTGGCGGTCCGGGATTGTATACACTGTTGAACTTCCACAGCATCTTGATGAAGTTGGTCTGCCCCTTCAGCGCGAGCTTGCCCGCGATCGACGCCACCGACTTCAGCGCCGCGAACCCCAGGTGCTTGCGATTCAGCACGTCCTGGGTCTTCACCAGCTCCTGGTAGAACTGCAGCAGCGGCAGCTTGGTCGGCAGCACCGCATGCTGAATGTCGTAGAGCCGGTAGTCGAGCGTCGTCAGCTTGCGCGATTCGGTGAACCACAGCTCGGTGCCGGGATACGGCGTCGCGACCGTCAGATGCACGATCTCCGGGATGCTCATCGCCCATTCGCGAATCACTTCGAAGCGCTTCACGTCCCACGACGGGTCCGCGATGAGGTTGATCGCAACGGTCAGCCCTATTTCGCGCGCGACTTCGAGCGCCTTGAAATTCACGCCCATCGACGATCGCTTGCGATGCAGCTTCAGCCCTTCCTCGTCGATCGCTTCGAGCCCGAGGAACATGTACTCCATGCCGAGCTTGCGCCAGTAGCGAAACACTTCCGGATTGCGGCACAGCACGTCGGCGCGAGTCTCGAGGTAGTACTGTTTTTTGATTTTGCGCTTTTCGATTTCGTGGCCAATCGCGAAGCCATGCTCGGGATGGATAAACGCGACGTCGTCGACGATGAAGACGTTGGGTTCTTTGATCGACAGCATGTCTTCGGCCGCGGCCTCGGGCGTCGATTTGCGATAGCTGCGACCGTAAAACGTCCACGCGCTGCAGAATGAGCAATCCCACGGGCATCCGCGGGTGAATTCGATCGATGCGCACGGATCGAGCACGCCGATAAAATATTTGTTGCGCCGACGCCCAAGATCGCGCGCCGGAAAAAACTTGTCGAGATCGTCGAGCATCACCGGCGTCGGCCCCGACCCTTGCGTCGTCAGCACGCCCGGAACCTTGCCGATTGAGCCGGTGCCGATCGCGTCGAGCAGCATCGGCGTCGCCGTCTCGCCTTCGCCGCGGATAACCGCGTCGATCGCACCGTCCGCATGCTCGAGGATTTCGTCGGCGACAAACGACCCGCTGTGCCCGCCGGTGAAGACGAAGCAGTCCTTCATCACGCGCTTCACGTCCTTGGCGAGATCGATCACCTCGGGCACGTTGGCGAGATAGTTGAGCGAAAACCCGACCGCATTCGGCTTGAAGCTCTCGAGCTCGGCAAACAGATCGCGATGCTTGAAAATTTGCAGGTCGATAATCCGCACGTCGTGGCCGGCCGCGCGCGTCGCCGCCGCCACCCGCTCCATGCCGAGCGGTTCGAGCCGCAGATAAATCTCGCTGTACATAAGCGGACTTGGATGTACGAATAGGATCCGCATTAATTTTCCTCCAGTGCCTCGACTCTCCAGCCGGCGACACCTTCATGCAATTCGCTAATCTTCGGTCGCAACAATCCTCGCCTGACCAATCGGCCAGCCTGGATCAAAAGCATCCTAATATTCCCGTCGAGTCAATGAAATAGCATCGCGAGCCTCGAACCGCAGTTCGCGGGAAGGGGGACCGGATTGAGGACTTCGGCCTTGACACGCGCGCTCGCTCGCCGGAGTTTGGCTTTGAGCTTTTGAACTCCAAACCCGGAAGAAGATATTCGGAGAAATCATGCAGTACTCGAAACTCGGAAAGACCGGAATCACCGTCTCGCGCATCTGCCTCGGATGCATGAGCTATGGCGACAAGAAATGGCGCGACTGGGTGCTCACGATGGACGAGGCTCGCGATCATTTCGCAGCCGCGGTCGAGTCGGGGATCAATTTCTTCGACACGGCTGACGTCTATTCGCAAGGCGTAAGCGAGGAGATCACCGGGCGATGGCTCGGCGAGATGGCGAAGCGCCATGAGATCGTCGTCGCAACCAAAGTTCATGGGCCGATGGCGTCGGGACTGAATCGCGCGGGCCTCAGCCGCAAACATATTCTCGAAGCATGCGACGCCTCATTGCGCCGCCTCAAGACGGATTTCATCGACCTGTATCAAATCCATCGATGGGACTACACGACGCCGATCGAGGAAACGCTTGAGGGGCTCGACTCATTGGTTCGCGCCGGTAAGGTGCGCTATCTCGGCGCCAGCTCGATGGCGGCATGGCAGTTCGCCAAGGCGCTCGCGCTGCAGAAGGAAAACGGATGGCACCGATTCGTCTCGATGCAGAACCATTACAACCTCGTCTATCGCGAGGAGGAGCGCGAGATGAATCCGCTGTGCATCGACAGCGGCGTCGGTCTGATTCCATGGAGCCCGCTCGCGCGCGGATTCCTGGCGGGCAATCGGGAAAAAGGCGGCAGCGGGCCGACGGCGCGCGCCAAGACAGGACGACTTCGCCAAGAACATGTATTTCCGCGAGTACGACTTCGAAGTGCTGAGCGTCGTCGAGCAGATCGCGAAGGAGCGGAGCATCACGCCGTCGCAGGTCGCATGCGCATGGATCCTGCAGGCGCCTGGAGTCAGCGCGCCGATAATCGGCGCCACGAAGATCGCGCATCTGAAGGAGGCGATCGCGGCGGCCGATGTGAAACTCACGCCTCAGGAAGTCGAGGCGTTGGAGAAACCGTACCGGCCGCATCCGATTCTGGGGCACGAGCAGCCGAAGCCGTCGCGGATGGCGCAGGCACGATGAAGCTTGCGAATCACTTACCTCCGCAGCGACCGACTCCCCTAAAATCCGGTCCCCCTTCCCGTTCGGGAAGGGGTTAGGGGTTAGGTTGTTCGCATCAATCGCGGCCTCCTTTTTCGCGAACTAAGCTCACCCGGTGGAAACAGACCTTAAAGCATTACTTGAAGTTGCGCAGGCGATGGGAAATCTGCGCGCGCCCTTCTATTTCTCGGGCGGATGGGCGATCGATCTGCATCTCGGGCGCGTCACGCGGGCGCATCACGATATCGATGTGCTGGTGATGCGGCGCGATCATCTCGAACTGCACAAAGCGCTGAAACAATTTTCACTGAAAAAGATCATTCCGCATCCGGATGGGATGCCGCCGAATCGTGGGACGACTGTCGGATGGCCTCCCGGCGAGCGGCTCGAACTGCCGGTACATCAGATCAATGCGTATCGCGCGGGCGAATCGGAGCCGGCGTTCCAGGTGATGCTCGCGGAGTCGTCGGACAACGAATGGATCTTTCGGCGCAATCCGGAAATTCGGATGCCGATCGCGCGGATGGGATTTTATCCGCTGTGGGGGCTGCCGTATCTCGCGCCGGAAATCGTGCTGCTGTTCAAGGCGAAGCATCTCGAAGCGCGCGATCGAATCGATTTCAAGAATGCGGTTACCGGCGCTGAGCATCGACGCGCGGCGATGGTTGCGCGAAGCAATCGAGAGAACGCATCCGGGTCACGAATGGATTAACGCTCTCTAGCAACGATGGAGAGGTGAAATGGAAATCAACGGTGTGGCGCATGTGATCCTCACGGTCAGCAACTTCGAGGCGTGCTATCCGTTCTATGAAAAGTTGCTCACGTACCTGGGGATGAAGCCGGTGATGCAAGGCGAGCAGATGCTGTACTGCGTTGGCGGACGGACCGCGGTGGGAATCATGAGATGCGATGATGCGTACCGCGCGGAGAGGTTCGAGCAGCGGCGCATCGGGCTGCATCACGTGTGTCTGCGTGCTCGCGAGCGCGGCGACGTCGATGAGATTTACGGATTTCTGAAGACGATGGGCGCGAAGATTGTGCATCCGCCGGAAGATGGTCCGTGGGCGCCGGGGTATTATTCGGTACTGTTTGAGGATCCTGATGGGATTCGGATTGAGGTGAATCATGTGCCGGGGAAGGGGTTGCTGACGTGAGGCGCCGTGCCCGCGGCGTGGCCAGTCCGCGCATGCTTTTGCGAACGATCCGAACAACCTAACCCTAACCCCTTCCCTCGAGGGAAGGGGGACAATCGCGGCGAGAAGTTCTGCAACCTGTAGGTTGCATGTCGTCGCGGATCACGCTATTTTAAACGCAACTTGGAGGTTGCGTATGGGTAGCAGCACTGATCGGATTGAGAAGAGTGTACTGTTGCGGGCGCCGCGGGAGCGGGTTTGGCGGGCGATTAGCGACTCGAAGCAGTTCGGCAGTTGGTTTGGCGTCGAGTTCGACGCGCCTTTCGTCGCGGGCAAGGCCATTGTTGGAAAGTTGGTTGGGACGACCGTGGACGCGGAAGTCGCGAAGCGGCAGGAAGCATACAAAGGGCATCGTTTCGAGTTCGTGGTCGATCGGGTCGAGCCGACGCGGCTGTTCTCCTTTCGATGGCATCCGTTTGCGATGGATTCAAGCGTCGATTACTCGAAAGAGCCGAGCACATTGGTCGCGTTCGTGCTCGAAGAGGTTGAGGACGGCACGATGCTGACCGTTACCGAATCGGGGTTCGATCGGATTCCGATCGAGCGGCGCGCCAAAGCATTTGCCGCCAACGAAGGCGGATGGGCGGCGCAGATGAAGCTGATCGAGAAGTACCTCGCGATGCACGCGCAGGGCTGAGCTGCCGATCGTGACACGACTCTCGATTGGCAGCCAAGCGAAACGGGCAGACGCCGCGGCGATCTTCGCGGCGCTGGGCGACGAGACTCGTTTGCGGATCGTCGCCCGGCTCTGCGAGGAGGGACCGCTGTCGATCATGCGGCTCACCAGCGGAGCGAAGGTCTCGCGCCAGGCGGTCACGAAGCATCTTCATGCACTCGAAGAGGCCGGGCTCGCGCGCGGCTCGCGGCTGGGACGAACATCCGTCTGGGAGCTGCGTGCGAATCGGCTCGCGAGTGTGCAGCGGTATCTCGATCAGATTTCGCGCGACTGGGATGCGGCGTTGGGACGGCTGCGGGCGTTTGTCGAGGAAGACGAGCGGTGATGAAGATTCGTGGCATGGAAGGAATTGCCTCGCCCACTGCGGGGAGGTGTCACAGACACGCGGCCGCGCTTCCAGCGCGGGTGAGGGACCGAATTTTTCCGGATTCCAGATGTGCGGCGCACAGAAAATCGCGCCGCACAATGTCCCTCACCCTAACCCCCTCCTCTCGTGGGGCGAAGGAACCAGCAAGAAAAGGGCCGGACGTGGTTTGCGTCCGGCCCTTTGTTGAACAGAGTTTGAATCGCTTACGCGGCTTGCTTGGTTTCGATTGCCAGGCTCTCTTCCGCGATCGATCCGCGCTTCGAGAACAATACCGCGATCGCCAGCGCGATGATCGACACGACCACGATTGCGACGCGCAACGTCGTCACGCCGCTGAGCTCGATCGTCGTGAACGGCGCCGCCAGAATCGCAACCAGGTTCATCACCTTGATCATCGGGTTCAACGCCGGGCCCGCCGTATCCTTGAACGGATCGCCGACCGTGTCGCCCACCACCGACGCCTTGTGCACGTCGGTGCCCTTGCCGCCGAGGAAACCGTCTTCGACTTTTTTCTTGGCGTTATCCCAGTTGGCACCCGCATTCGACATGAACACCGCCATCAACTGGCCCGTCAGGATGGTGCCGCCGAGGAATCCACCGAGCGCGCCCGCGCCGAGGCCGAAGCCGACCAGCAGCGGCGAGAAGATTGCGAGGATTCCGGGGCCGAGCAGTTCTTTCTGCGACGCCGCCGTCACGATATCGACACACGCGCTGTAGTCGGGCAGCTCTTTGCCCTCCATGATTCCCGGATGCTCGCGAAGCTGACGGCGCACCTCGAACACGATCTGATACGCCGCGCGGCTGACCGCTTTAATCGCGAACGAGCTGAACAGGAACGGCACCGCGCCGCCGATCATCAGGCCGACGAACACGGTCGGCATATTGATCTGCACGCCAATCGATCCGAGATGCGCCTCATCTATAAACGACCGGAACAGCGAGACCGCCGCAAGCACCGCCGTGGCAATCGCGAGGCCCTTGGTAAGCGCCTTGGTGGTGTTGCCAATCGCGTCCATCCACGACAGCGTCTTCGACGCCTCCTCCTGATGGATTCCGGCCATCTCGAAGATGCCATGCGCGTTGTCGGTGATCGGTCCGTAGGTATCCATCGCGAGGATGTAGCCCGTGGTCGTCAGCAGGCCGAGTCCGGTCAGCGCGATTCCGTAAAACTGCAGCGCGAGCGACTCGTGGAAAATCGCCATCGCGCCGATGATCGCGGCCGCAATCACCAGCAGCGCCCACACCGACGACTCGAGTCCCTCCGCCATGCCCGACAGGATCAATGTCGCCGGGCCGGTCCGCGCCGCCATCGCGGTCTCCGTGACCGGGCCCTTGTCCGGATGCGTAAAATAGTTCGTCAGCCACAGCGTCACGACCGCGAGAAGAATTCCGAGCGACGCGCAGCATGCGAAGCGCCAGTCGGTCGCTCCGGTGCGCGGGTCGTCGAGGTAAAGATAGTTCACGACGAAGAATCCAATCACCGATGCGACCGCCGAGGTCATGTACCCAATATTGATCGGGCGCATCGGGTCGAGCATTTTGCCCGCCGGTACGCGCACCGCCATGATTCCGATAATCGACGAGAACACGCCGACGCCGCGCAGTATCAGCGCGAACATGATCAGCTTGACCGCGAACATGCCCGCGTATTGCCCGTAGGCCGCGATAAAGTCCGACTCCTGCAGCGCGTACGCCGCCAGAATGATCGCCGCGACCAGCGTCACCTCGTACGACTCGAACACGTCAGCCGCCATGCCAGCGCAGTCGCCGACGTTGTCGCCAACGTTATCGGCGATCGTCGCGGGATTGCGCGGGTCATCCTCCGGTAGATCCTGCTCGATCTTGCCGACCAGGTCGCCGCCTACGTCAGCCGCCTTGGTGTAGATTCCGCCGCCGACGCGCATGAACAATGCCGCCAGCGATCCACCGAAGCCGAAGCCGACCAGGACCTTCATCGCGTTCTCGCGGAAGACCAAAAAGATGATGGTCGCGCCGAGCAATCCCAGCCCAACCGTGAACATGCCCGAGACGCCGCCCGCCTTGAATGCGAGTTCCATCGCGTCCTTGAAGCTGGTGAGCGCGGCGTTGGCGCTGCGGACGTTGCCCTTGACCGCGAGCCACATCCCGACGTAGCCGGCGCCGTATGATGCGGCGACACCCATCAGGAATGCAATCGAGATTCCCAGCGGCAGGTACAGGCCCTGGTAAACGTTGCGGTACATGAAAAAGAGCGCGAAAAAAATCGCGCCGACGAACCAGATCATGGTTTTGACCTGGCGTCCGAGGTAGGCCATCGCGCCGACCTCGATCGCATCGGACACGTCGGTCAGTGATTTAGGTCCGGGGTCGGCGGCCAGCACTACGCGGATCAACACGACACCGTAGGCCAGCGCGACCAGCGCCGAGACCAGCACCAGCCACAGGATCATGACCTGTCCGCTGGTTAAAGTGGGCAGAACGATATTCGCTTCGCTCATCGCAATTCCGATTCTCCTGAAAAAAGTCGAGGTTTGATTTAAGAGCGGCGCCCGCCGCGCAATTGAATCAGTGAATACGCCGATAATAGCCGGGCGATCACCCTCTGGGTATCTGGCGCAGTCTAGGTTTTCCTGACCGCGAAGTCCAGTAATCGGCGGGGTGGGCCTTCGGAAGAAGAAGAGGCCCCGGCGCGACGGCCGGGGCCTTTGAGATCCTGACGATTCAAACCTTCAGATCACGGCGCTTTCAGGTTCACGTTGGCGCACGGTCCATCGACAACCGTCTGCACCAGGTTGGTGCCAGAGTTTTTCTGCGCTTTCAGCGATGCAGTGCTGCCGCGGCAATTCATAGTTACGCCGTCGGAGTGATTCTTGCTCGCAGTCACGCCGGAAATGATGCCAAATCTTCCGGGGCCGAAATCGATACCGGTCCCCGCGTTGCCGGTCGATTTGCTCGCCGTGACCATGTTCTCGCTGCTCGACGGGAACTCGATTCCGTCGTCCCCATTGCCGGATATGGTTGATTTGATAACGCCATTGTCGTCGCTGGCCAGTTCGACGCCGACGGAGGAGTTTTTCTGGATTTTGCTGCTAACCACGAAGCTGCAGCAATCTGACATTTCCACGCCGACGCCGGTGTTTTTGCTGACCGTGCTTCCGACCAACGTATTGCAGCAGCTCGTGATAACGATTCCGCCACCGTGGTTACCGTTAGCCTGGACCTTGGTCAAACTGCTGTCGTCCGAGAGTATGTGGATGCCGACGCCACCGTTGTTGTTCGAGGTGACCGAGCTCAGCGTGTTGCAACACTCTTTGATGAGGATACCGTCACCGGTGTTATTCGAGGTATTGAGGTTGGAAATTATCGCACTGCCCGAGGTGGGCAGGCTGACGCCCGAGGCAAAGTTGCGGATTTTGCCGTTGGCGATGATTGCGTTATCGCGATCGCCGCCGTCGTCGACGATCCCGGAACCGCTGCCGTTGCCAGTAATGGTCTTTCCATTCAAATCGATCGCTACATTGTCTGCGGCAATTATCAGGCAGTCGGTGGTGGCGCTAAGGTTGGTGGTCAGCACGTAATTCCCCGGCGCCGCGAGCGTTCCGCACATGGACACCATGGTGCTTGCCGTCGCGCGCCCGCAGAGGCCGCCAATCAGCAACATCGCAAATAGCGCAGCGGTAAGCCGCCGCGCCGAAAACTCGATATTCATAAGTCCCCTCCCGTTGATGATCCCGAACGGTTCATGCATACGCCCCGGGATCAGGTCCGAACATCTGATGCATTGGTTCATCGTCTTCAGCCCAGCCGTCCTAATTCAGCTTGTTGTTCAGCTGGGTGCAGGTGCCGCCAGAGGTCGACAATGGACCGCCGTTGTTGTTTCTGGTCGTCAGGCCAGTGATCGCGCCCGGACATTCCACGCTGGCGCCCGCGCCCTGATTTCCACTGGCTACACTGCTCGTGATCTGATTGTCAGTGCCGGCCAGCAAAATCCCGTTGCCGGTGTTGCTGCTGGCGTTGGTGCGGGTGACAAGATTGTCGCTGTTGGTGAGATTCGCTCCGTTGCCGTGGTTAAGCGCGACAGTGCTTTCGATGACGAAGTTGCAGCATCCCGACAGGGCGACACCGTCGGCACTGTTGCTCTGCACTTTGCTGGAAATCACGAAGTTGCAGCAATCGTTTCCAGACACCCCGGTCGCGCCATTGCCGGAAACGGTACTGTTGGAGACGGTTGTGCAACAACCAGTCGCGATTATGCCGCCGCCTGGGCCGTTGTGGTTCACCTGAACGTTGTTCAGCGTGTAGCAGCAACTCAGGGCCATAATTCCGGTGGTGCCGTTACTGTTCGTCGTTACGGAATCGAGCGTGCCACAGCACTCACCCACCAGGATCCCGGTCGCGGTGTTATTTGACGAATCGACGTTGCGGATCACCACACAGCATGAGGTGTCGAGTCCGATGCCGACGCTGAAGTTGCGAATCTTGCCGTTCGCAATTGCCATCGACTCGAAGTTGCCGCCGCCGTCGGAGATTCCGTCGCCGGTGCCGTTACCTGTGATGGTGTGCCCTTTCATGTCGAGCGAAACGCCTTCGCTGCCGATGACGATACAGGTACCCGTCGATGTCAGATTCTTCGTCAGGAAATAATTCCCCGCCGCAGACAACGTCCCGCAGGCTGATACTGCGGTGTCGGCGCGGGATGGCGACGAGGCCAACACCAGCAGCGTCAACGCGCCCAATACGCCGACAGCGTATCCTCTGAAACCCCTCTCGAATGACATAGTTCCTCCCCTGACCGCTCTGCGGAAATTGGCGCTAAATCGAATTTCGTAGAAGCGCACGAAGGTGAAGCGAACTCGAATGCGCCGCGAGCGGTCGCCAGAGCTTATGCGCGACGTCGAGGCGATTGCAACTCAGATAACTAAATGTAGAGTGCAGCGATTTTCTTGAGCATCACTTCTGTGTTCTCGAATGTCAGTTCTCCCAGGCCTGCGACGAAGCGGCCCGCGCCGGATTGCGCGAACTCCTTCAGGCCTTCCTGTACTGTTGCGCGGTCGCCGCGGATGCCGCCCATGATGGTGATATCGAGGTCCGCGAAATTTCTGCCGATGGCGCTGCATTCGCGCTTGAGTTCGTCGACGCGAGTCTTCAACTGCGCCGGGTTCAGTGCGATCGGGCACCATCCGTCGGCCCATTTCGCTACACGCTTGAGTGCGTTCTTGTCGAGGCTGCCGATCAGAACAGGAGGCCCTGATTTCTGCGCCGGCTTGGGCATCGACTTCACCGGCGGGAACTTGACGTACTTGCCCTCGAACGACGCGGCGTCTTCGGTCCACAATTTGCGCATCGCGGCGACAATCTCGGCGGTCTCGGTCCATCTATGGGGGAAATCGACGCCGAACAGATCGCTCTCTTCGCGCAGCCATCCTGCGCCGATGCCGAACAGCACGCGGCCGCCCGAGTATGCGTCCAGCGTCGCGAACTGCTTGGCGAGCGCGAGAGGTTCATGCTCGGGCACGAGGCAGATACCGGTGGCGAGTTTGAGATTCTTGGTGACGGCGGCGGCCATGCTGAGGGAGATCATCTGATCGGCCATCGTGAAGTACTGCGGCGGAATCGGACCGCCGGTGGGGAATAGCTGCTTGGGATTCGCGGGCATCGCGGGATGCTCAGGGACCCAGATCGATTCGAAGCCGAGCGATTCGGCGACGCGCGCGAATTCCGCGGGGTGAGCATTCTTGCCGGTGAAGGGAGTGAGTAGTCCGATTTTCATGGTGGCCTCCTCGTTTCTAAGGAAGAAAAGATCCCCGATTCTTCGTGCGCTCAAGAATGACACAAAAAAAAGAGGACACAAGAAATCGACGTTGCTCAGATGTCGCTTGAATCCAGAACCCTCACCGCCGGCGGCTACGCCCGCCGGCCGCCTCTCCCGTGAAATGACGGGCGAGGTAAGATTCGCTGCGCTCAGGAGGACACAAAAAAAGTTCTCACGGGGACGAAGTCCCGCATCCTGTCTTTTTCACTGGGTGCAGGGGTCACCCCTGCCCAAGGGTGTGGAACCCACGGTGGGTTCCGCATTCAATCAAGTGATTTACCCTTCCCTACTCCCAGCCGAAGAAATCTTTTGCGGCGATGAATTTTGCGACGCCGGCGGCTTCGCCTGCCAGGCGGTCGACTTCCTGATCGCCGACCATGGTTGAGGACGTCAGATCGACGCCGTACATGTCGGCTAGCTCCGTGATCATGCCGCCTTTCGGCTTGCGGCATGCGCAGTGGTCGTCGTCGGTGTGCGGGCAGATTTGCCATGCCGTCAGAATGCCGCCGAGCTGGTCGTCGAGATCCTCCAATGCGGCTTCCACGTTTTCCGCTTTAAGGCGGCCGCGCGTGATTCCCGCCTGGTTGGTGACGACAAACATCAGATGGTTGTGCATGGGGCGGAGTTTTTCGGCTACGCCGGGCAGCAGTTCGATTACGATGTTGCCGTTGGCGTCGAGCGGAATTTCGCGCGACTCGTTGAGCTTGACGAGAGTGCCGCCGAGATCGAAAAACAGCGCCGAGTTGCCATTCGGATTGGCCATTGAAAAAAGCCTTCGCCTAGGCGTGGCGCCAGTCAACGTGGTCGCGAACGTGGGCGAACACTTCGTCCAGGATCTCGACACCCGCCTCGGCTTGCGCTTCAGTGATCACGAGCGACGGGTTGATTCGAATCTTGGGGAAGTAGGCCATCGTGACCAGCCCACGCTTGAGGCATTCGGCGAAGATCAGCTCGGTGACCTTCTTGCCGAGCAACTCCTTGGTTTCGAGATCGCGCACCAGCTCGACGCCGATCAGGAGACCCTTGCCGCGGACGTCGCCGATGAACTCGTATTTTTCTTTTAGCTGTACGAGCCGCGACAGCATCATCGCGCCAACTTTGCGCGAGTTCTCGACCAGGTGCTCGCGCTGAATCGTGCCGATCGTTTCCGAGACCGCGACTGCCGCGAGCGGATTTCCGCCGTAGCTCGACGATGACGCGCTCGGCTTGCCGAACGGTTCCGCCTTCCCCAGCTCGTCGCTCAGCAGGACTCCCGACACCGGGAAGCCCGAGCCCATCCCCTTGCCGACGGTGACGATATCGGGGCGGGTGCCGCTGTGCTCGACGCCCCACCATTTTCCGGTGCGCCCAAAGCCGGTGATCATTTCGTCGGCGATCAGCAGCGCGCCGAAATCCTTGGCGACGGATTTAACCGCAGGCAGCCAGTCGTCGGGCGGGATGACGTTGCCGGCGGTGCCCTGCATCGGCTCGGCGACGATCGCGGCGAGCGACCCGCCGCTGCTCATCTTGATTTGCTGGCGCGCGAAATCGACGCAGTACAGTCCGCAGTCGGGATACTTCAGCTTGAAGGGGCATCGATAGCAGTCGGCGTAGGGAACCGTGTACTGGCCGCCTTGCAATGGGCCGTAGCCTTGCTTCGATTCGTCACCGATGAGTCCGAGCACGCCGCCGGTCTTGCCATGGAAGCCGCCCCAGAAGCTGACAACTTCATGATGGCCGGTTGCGGAACGCGCGAGCCGGAGCGCGGCTTCGACCGCCTCCGCGCCGCCGCTATATAGATGTGCGCGATTGAGTCCCGCGGGCGCGACTTCGGCCAGCGCCTTGAAGGCGGCCGCGCGCTCTTTGGTCGCGAAGGTGCCGACCGTCAGCCGCGCCGCCTGTTTGGACAGCGCCTGCGCCATCCCGGGATGCGCATGGCCGAGACTGGCGACCGCGACGCCCGCAAAGAAATCGACGTAGGTGTTGCCGTCGGCGTCGGTGAGGGTCGCGCCTTCGCCGTGGTCGAATGCGAGGCCGGCCAGTAGCGAAATTCGCTGGCGGCCGGGGGCGATATACTTCTGTTCGAGGTCGAAGATCTCTTTCGATTTTGGTCCCGGAACTGCGGTCTTGATCGAAGGAAGTTTTCCGTTGTTACTGTTACCAGTGGTTGTCGTGGTCTTCAATTGATGGCGGTCCGAATCCTTGTTTGAATTTCCGGCGCGGTCTAACGCGGGCGGCCGAGCAGACTTATCGCACGGCGCGCGATCGCGCGAGCAGCCGGCGCGCGCACCCGACTGTAGCTGGGCCAGTCGTTAAAATCGATAATCGCAAACTGATCGCCGCTCAAGACCGCGTCTCCGCCCCATGCGCCCAAGCCCAGCGCCCCGGCTGCCGCGGAAGCCGCTTCCGACAACGCGCGGACACAGGCCTCGGGGATTTCCTTTTCGTTGTCCTCGGGATGCACGCTGAAATGAGAGCCGCCGCTGACGCCGTAAAATTTTATGACGCGGCCGACGACCTCCTGCTGGAGGTAGGCGAAGCGGATTCCTCGACGCGCGAAATCGGCGAGGATCGTTTCGATTTCGGTGCGATCGGCGGCGCGCTGCACGTCCTCGGGACCGAGCGCGTGCAAGTCCCCGCGCTTGACGAATACGCCCGCCGACAAATCCAGTCCCGCGAGCTTACGCGAGTCGAGTGGCTCTTCGGCCGGGACTAGCGCGCCTGGCGGAGTCGGCACTCCGGCGCTTTCGAGTCCGGCCGCGAGCAAGTCGCGGTAGCAATTGCGAATCGAGAGCGCGGAATTAATCGGGATTGCGCCGGCCTGCTCGACTTCGGCCAGCCGCTTGAGAGCGCGCGGCCCCTGGCACATCGGCAGCACGAGATCGGCGCGGATTGGCGGGCCTGACGCGAAGCTGATCGCGTCGACGGTCTGGACCTCGACGCCCTCGCGCTTCAACTCCGCCATCGTGGCGTCGAGAATCGCGGCGTCGGCCTCGACCTTCCCGGGTGAAAACTCGGGTTCCCGATAAATTCCCAAAGCTCGATGGCTCATGGCATCTTCCGTATTGCCAGGCGCGCGGCGTCGAGGTCTGACGCTTCATCCACGTCGATCGAACCTTCAAGCTCGATCGCATCCAGGCGCATCCCGCGTTCGATGATCAGCGCCAGGAAGCGACGGAGCGCATCGAGTCCCGCGCGTCGCGCGTCGGCGGCCAAGTCGAAAACCCTGGTCGACAGAACATAGAGTCCCGCCGTGACCATAGAAGTCTGACCTTCGCCCAGCCGCAGGATCAAGCCATTCTGTGTTACATCGGCGAAAAGCGGCTTGGCCTCGCCGCGCCATTGCGTGACGGCCAGCACGCCAGCGAAATTTTTATCGCCACATTCCTCGATTTTTCGAATCGACTCATTAACAAAACTCACCAATTCCATCTGTGGAATTACAGCGTCCACGGTCGATGCGATAAACCATCCGGGCTCGAGCAGCTCGCCGAGTGCGAGCATCGTTTCCATCGAGTTGGCAGTATCGCGAACGACCAGGCAGAGCGCCGGTGGAATCTCGAGCACCATTTCCTTCGCGCGGCGCGCCGTTTCGGAATTGATCACCGCGACGACCGATGACGCACCAGCGTCGAGGAGCGCGCGCGCTTGCCGCGAGAGCATCGCCTCGCCGCCGAGCTGGACGAGCGGCTTGGGGATGTCGTCGCGGGTCGAGATGCGCAAACGATCGCCTCGGCCGGCGGCGATGATCGCTCCTTGAAGTGCGATCACCATTCGATCAGCGCAACTTCGTCGATACTTCGGATGGTGACGTCGGCGTCGGCGGAATCTTCATCGCGTCGCGGCTCGCTGCATAGCCAGACGGTGCGCATGCCAAGCTTGCGTGCAGGTGCACAATCCTTGCTGAGCGAATCGCCGATCATTGCAACCGATTCGGGCGCACATTGTAATTTTTTCAGTGCGGCCTGGTAGATTCCAACTTCGGGTTTAAAAATTTTGACGCTCGACGAATCAGCGACTGCCGCGAAGAATCGATTCAGCCGCGCTTCTTCGAGGACGCGATCGAGATTTCCGTAGAAGTTGGACACGATGCCCATCTTGAAACGGTCTTTTAATGGACCGACGACTTCACGGCTGTGCGAGAGACCGGCCGACGTCTCGCGGACGAAGGATTTGGTGACAGCCTCGACGAATCGATGACGCCCGCCCGCGCCGGAATCGTCGAGTACCTTGCGCAGCGGATCGGGACCGCTTTTCCGCAGGTATTCGAATTGATGGCCGACGAGGAAGCGCACCAGGTCGGTCATCCCGAAGCGCGCGACGACTCTGGTGGCGCCGTAGCCGATTCGCGTCGCATGATCGAAGGCCGGGTCGAGTTCGACGCGCGAGATTTCGATTCCGGCGTCGCGGTAACTGGCCAGAAAGCGGTCAAGCCAATGCGCAGGCCCGTCAAGCGTGCCGCCGAAATCGAACAGGAGAGCCGTGATCGTGGCCATGAAGGGCCAAGTCTATCAGCCGGATTGAGCATCCTCCAGATTCGGTTTCCATCGTTGCTGACCGATCAAACAGGCACTTTTTTGGATAAGAAAAAGACTGGCCTCGGATGAAAGACGAACTCATAATCAGGGAGTGAGGTTAGTAGCACTACTACTTCCTCTGGCATTACCGCTGTGTTACGGTGGCGCGAGCAACCGAGATGGGGGAAACCGGGTTTTAACGAGACGCCATTGATTGAAACTGCTCTAATCGCTGCACCTGACCGCGCGGATAATGCGGTCTTCGGACGCCCGCTTTTGGAGCGGCTGATGATCAACTGCGAGCGTGCCGGGATTAGACGGTTTGTGGTGGCAGCACCACACAATCGTCATCCGGATGTCGCGCGCGCGATGGGCCGATTCAAAAATTTGAACACAGTCTCGATGGTCGAATCGTTCGGCGAGATTCTAAATGGCGGTGCGCAGAATTTGGGCATCGACGCGTCGTCGCCGTGCGTGTCGTTTTCGGGGAACCTGGTATTCGCGAAGTCGCAGCTGAAACGAATACTCGACGCGCATGCCTCCAATCCGCAGTCGATGCATCGGACCGTAAGCGCCGATCATGACCACGGCGGGGAAATCGTGACCGGTCCGATCGGCGAGATTCTAAAGAGCGGCGGCATCTCGAACACGGTGTCGATGCCGTCGGCGAGCCTGCTGCCGTTCGCGCTGAACGGACGCCCTCAGGATCGCGAGGAGGCCGAGCTGCGGCTGGCGAAGTCGATTCGCGAGGAATCGGCGCATAAGGACGCTCCGATGGCGCGATGGGTGGACCGCAAGATTTCGTGGCGAATCAGCTACTGGCTGGCAACGCAGACGCGCGCCACGCCGAACATGGTCACGGTTACGAATACGATGTTCGGGCTTTTGTGCGCGTGGATGTTCTCGGTGCCGAATTACTGGATGCGGCTGTTCGCGGCGATTTTCTTTTTGATTTCGATCACGATCGACGGGGTTGACGGAGAATTGGCGCGGCTCAAAATGATCGAGAGCGATTTCGGCGGCAAGCTCGATGTCTTTACCGACAATATCGTGCATGCCGGGGTATTCGTCGGGCTGCTGGTCGGATGCTACCGCGTCGAATATAGCCGCGCTTACCTGTATCTGATCCCGATACTACTCGGCGGATTTGCGGCGTGTGCTTATGCGACGTGGCGCGCTTTCGAAATAAAGGGCGAGCAGGCGGCCCAGTGGCTGGACAAAGTTGATCGATGGAGCGGGCGCGATTTCGCGTACTTGCTCGTGGTATTAGCCTTAATCAATCGGATAGAGTTCTTCGCGTGGGGAACAGCCTTCGGCAGCTACGTGTTTGCCGCAGTGCTGATATGGATCACCGGCCAAACCGAATCGTCAATGAAGACTGAGAGCTTGTAGGAAGGAACTGAGGCCTGCAGGCGGAGGAAGTATGAACGGCAAGAAGCCACGAATTCTTTTGGTGCAACCAACCACCGTCCATCTGGACGGCACGCCGCACAAGACGCGGTGGCGGCTGATCATGGGGCTGATGATTCCGCTGATGGCGGGACTCACGCCTGACGATTACGACGTGACGCTGTGCGACGAGCGCCTCGAGAACATCAACTTCGACGGCGGATGGGACCTGGTCGGCATGACGACGACGATTGGCGCGTCGTTGCGCGCGTACCAGCTCGGCGACGAGTTCCGCAAACGCGGCATCCCGGTCGTGTTCGGCGGCTTCCATGCGACGCTGCAGACCGAAGAAGCGCTGCATCATTGCGACGCAGTCGTGAAGGGCGAGGCCGACCTGGTCTGGCCCGAGCTGCTGCAGGATTGGCGCGATGGCAAGCTCAAGCAGGTTTACAAGGCCGACAAGGTCCACGATCTGAAGAACCTGCCGCGCCCGCGTCACGAGCTGCTCAAACTGAATCGCTACCTGTTCAAGGCGGTGCCGGTGCAGGCGAGCCGCGGATGCCCGTACCGATGCTCGTTCTGCGAGATCCCGGTGTTCTACGACGGCGCCTATCGCACGCGGCCGATCGAGGACATCGTCGAAGAGATCAAGCAGGTCATGAAGGTGACCGGCTTCAAGCGCTTCCAGTTTATCGACGATCAGATCACCGGCAAGCACAAGTTCGCGCGCGAGCTGTTCAAGGCGCTCGAGCCACTCAACATCCGCTTCTCATGCTTGTGGACGATCAATTCGAATCACGACGACGAGCTGCTCGACCTGGCGGCCAAGGCGGGAATCTTCCACGTCAATATCGGCGTGGAATCGATCAGCCAGGACAGCCTGCTGTCGATGAACAAGATTCAGAATCACGCGAACCAATACAAGAAGCTGCTCAAGAAGATGGAGAAATACGGGATCTACTACTCGCTGAATTTCCTGTTCGGGCTGGAAGAGGATCGTCCAGGGGTCTTCGACGACACGCTGAAGTTCCTGCACGAGGTCAAAGCGCCCGAGGCGTTCTTCAACACCGTCACGCCGCGCGTCGGCACGCCGATGCGCACGCAGCTCGAGAACGAAGGCCGCGTGATTATCCCTGACGCGGATTTGTACACGAATAACTTCCGTTGCATGTTCGTGCCCAAGAACATGTCGCCGCAGGAAGTCGAAGAAGGCGTGTGGCGATGCACCAAGGAGTTCTACTCGCTGAAGTCGATGTTCCGCCGGCTGCTGATGCCACCGGGCAAGTTCACCTGGCAGGGCCTGACCGAGAACATGCTCTTCTACTGGGGTGCGAAGCGTCAGATCGATCCGGTTGACTACTATTAGGCCGACTCGGATTTGATCCTAAAGACCCTTGCGATTCTGATACTGGCCGCAGCGCTCGAAGTAGGCGGGGATGCGCTGGTGCGGATAGGACTGCATAGCTACGGCTACTCGCTGGCAGCCGGTGCGTTCGCGCTGTTCGCATACGGAATCCTGGTCAATCAAAGCGGCGTCGATTTCAACCGCCTGATGGGAATCTACATCGCGGTGTTCTTCGTGGTGTCGCAGGCGATCTCGTTCCTGTTCTTCAAGCAAATCCCCGACGACAAAATAATTCTGGGCGGAGGCTTCATAGTAACCGGCGGCCTCGTGATTTTGTTGATGACGTGAATCCGGCTCCTTCCGCTCCCTCGCCCCATGTGGGGAGAGGGTTGGGGTGAGGGACATTTGTGCGGCGCGGTTCTCTGTTGCGCCGCACATCCGGAATCTTCAGCAAATTTGGTCCCTCACCCGCCGCTCGAAGACGAGCCGCGACCTCTCCCCACGTGGAGGCAATGATTTCGCTTCCCTCAAGGAAGAGACAAAGAGTGAGCATCGGCGGCGTTGCACTCTGTTCCGCAACCTAACCCCTACCTGCTCCGTCACCAGACCAAAACTTCACGTCGCATCGATTCGCGCATAGAATCGAACGCGCAGAAACCTCTGATCTGTCGGTGAACGCACTTCTTCCGAAAAGCGAGACAAATTCATGATCGAAGCAAAGTACACTCTGGACTACAAACTGATCGGTACTCAAATCGATCGACTGCTCGAAAGTGTCGTCAATAGGGCTGAGCGAGAATGGCCAAAATCATCGGACCCACCCACTAACGAGGCTTATACGGTAATGATTGGCACTTTGCGGAGTGTTGCGAATACCTTTAAGACGGTCCGATACTTGTGCGCAGAAAAATCTCCAGATTGGCGTCACCGTCCGGAGCTCGCTCTCGCAACACCGCCGCTCGTGCGAACAATTCTCGATTCGTTCTACACGGTTGTTTTTGTATTTGAGGATATTCGTCCTCGTTCGGAATGGTACATGCATTCGGGATGGAGGGAACTTGCGGAGTATGTTGATCGAGTCAAGCGTGACTACGGTTCAGATCCAGTCTGGAAGGAATACTTAGACGAAACCGTCCCCAGATTGGAGCAACTTAGAATTATGATCGGTAGGCCGGAAAGCGAGCTAAGGAAGACGATTTGGTGGCCGACACCTCCGCAAATGAAAAACTTTGCTTTGCGCGCTGATACCATCAAGTTTTTCGAATATTTGCGCGATTGGTATTACAAAGAGTTCTCAGCTGTTTCGCATCTTAGCTTGCCAGGTCTCATTCAATCCGTAACGCCGTTAATGCAAGGTGTCGATGTAGCGAAGGTCGAACAGTTACGCGGTTACTACTTTAAGCAGGTCACAATTTTGTTGATGGCTATCTATTCCGAGTTTGAAGCTGAGTTAACGCCCGGGGTCTCGGCGGATCTCAAATACGTGTGGCAAATGTTGCACCAGCACTATCCGTTCGCCAAAGAGATTTATCAGCACCGCAACTACGATTCCCGACTCAGTTGATTTCGCGGCGGCGCGAGCAGCCCTCTGTCGCATTCGATTTCCTCTAAGGTCCCTCACCCGCCGCTCGAAGACGAGCGTCGACCTCTCCCCACGTTGGGAGAGGGAATGCGGGGTACAGACCGGGAGGATCGGTAACAGAATAGACCGGCAGGATGGGTAACAGATTGAATGCTACGGCAGGAGGAGCGAAGCGATGCCGTGGCGGGAGGTCTGTTCGATGGACGAGAAGATGCGGTTGATGGTGGCGCTGTCGGCCGAAGAGGAGAGCGTGACGGAGCTGTGCGAGGACTTCGGCATCAGCCGCAAGACCGCGTACAAGTGGTGGGCGCGTTACCGGCAGTTCGGCCCTGAGGGACTGAAGGAACGATCGCACGCGCCGGCGCTGGTGCCATGGGCGATATGCGACGCCCAGGCCGAGGCGATCATCGCAGTGCGCCGGGCGCATCCGAGTTGGGGACCGAAGAAGCTGCGCGCCAGACTCAGCCAAAGCGCGCCCAACCAGAGCTGGCCGGCGCCGAACACCATCGGAGAGTTGCTGCGCCGCGAACAACTCAGCCAGCCGCGCAAGCGGCGGCGCAGCGCGCGACCGTCGCCGATCCCCTTGCGCACGGCATTGGCGCCCAACGACATCTGGTGTACCGATTTCAAGGGCCCGTTCCATACCCAGGACGGCATGCGCTGCGATCCCTTCACTCTGACCGACGCCTACAGCCGCTACCTGTTATGCGTCAAGGCGGTCAATAAAGCTGGCTACGACGACTGCCGCAGCGAGCTGGAGCGGGTGTTTCGGGAGTACGGCCTGCCACGCGCGATCCGCTCGGATAACGGTCCACCGTTCGCCTCGAGCGGGGTGACCGGACTCAGTCGGCTGTCGGTGTGGTGGCTAAAGCTCGGCATCATGCCGGAGCGGATCGAACCGGGCAGGCCAGAGCAGAACGGGCGGCACGAACGGATGCACAAGACGCTCAAGGCCGAATGCGCCAGTCCGCCGCAAGCCGACCGTGGCTCGCAGCAGAATCGCTTCGATCAGTTCCGCGAAGAGTTCAATCAGCAGCGGCCACACGAGGCGCTGGGTCAGACCGCGCCGGCGACGCACTATACACCGTCGCCGCGCAGCTATCCGTCCAGGCTCGAGGATCCCGCCTATCCGGCCGACTACCAGCCGCGGCGCGTGCGCCACACCGGCGATATCAAATGGCAGGGGGAATCGGTCTTCCTGAGCGAGACTTGAGCAATGAGGTAGTAGGAATAGTTGAAACCGATGAGGGAGATGCGGTGGCCTACTACGGACCGCTGATACTCGGGCTCATCGACGGCGTCAGCTTAAAACTGCGCCGCCTGCAGCCTGCCAGCAGTTCCACAGTCGGGCGAGGGGGGCAGCCCCCCTCGCGCTCCTCCCCGTCAAACTCAGAAATAGTGTTACCTATCATGCCGGTCTAAAGTGTTACCGATCATCCCGGTCGCTCACGGGCTACGGGTGAAGCACGACGTTGTCGATCAAGCGGGTTTTGCCGACGCGGGCGGCGATCGCGATCAGGATTGGACGATCGAGCGACGGGTGGCGCGCGAGAGTTTCGGCGTCCACGGCTTCGACATATTCGATCGTAATGCCTTTCATTCGCTTCAGCACGCGGGTTGCCGCGAAGACGATTTCCTCGGCGCAGCATGGGTCGGTGCGATGCTGGTCGCGGGCGGCGCGGAGCGCGAGGCTTAGTGCGAGTGCGTCTTCGCGCTCGGTTGGCGACAGGTATGCATTGCGCGAGCTCATCGCGAGCCCGTCTTTTTCGCGAACGATCGGTACGGGTAGGATTTCGACGTCGAAGTTCAAGTCGCGGACCATCTTCTGAATCGCGCGGAGTTGCTGGAAATCTTTTTCGCCGAATACGGCGATATGCGGTTTGACGATGTTGAAGAGCTTGGCGACCACCGTCGTCACGCCGCGGAAGTGGCCGGGGCGATGCGCGCCGCACAGACCCTCAGTAATCTCGCCGGCGTCCACCCAGCTTTGCGCGTCAGGCGAGTACATCGCAGCGGGCTCGGGCGCGAACACTACGTCCACCGGCACAGTCTCGAGCATCGCGCAGTCGCGCCCGAAGTTGCGCGGGTAGCGCGCGAAGTCCTCGCCGGGACCGAACTGTGTCGGGTTGACGAAAATCGACGCGACCAGAACCGACGACTGACGGCGGCCTTCGCGCATCAGGGTCAGATGACCGTCGTGCAGAAAGCCCATCGTTGGAACGAGTGCGATTCGTTCGCCACTTTGACGAGCGCTTTCCGCGTAGCGGGTCATTTCGTCGGGCGAGGTAATGACGTTCATCGCGAGGCCCTCCTTGATTCGGCGTAGCAGTGTTCCGGCGCGGGGAACGCGCGCTCCTTCACTTCGCGCACGTAGGCTCGCGCAGCGGACGCCGCGTCATTCCACAGATGCGCGAACGGCTTGGCGAAGCGCGGGGCGCACGACTCGTAAAGCCCGAGCATGTCGTGCATCACGAGCACCTGGCCGTCGCAATCGGGACCGGCGCCGATGCCGATAGTCGGGATGGTGATGCTGGCGGTTATCTCGCGCGCCAACGAGGGCGGCACACCTTCGACCACGATCGCGAATGCGCCCGCGGCCTCAAGCGCGGCGGCGTCTTCGAGCAGTCGCTCGCGGCATCCTGCGGCGCGTCCGGATTTGCGGCCTTGCACGCGATGCCCACCCATCCGATGTATCGATTGCGGCGTCAGTCCGACGTGGCCCATCACCGGAATATCGACCGCCGCGATTCGCGCGACTGCGCCGGCAATCGCGACGCCGCCTTCGAGCTTCACCGCCTCGGCGCCGCCTTCCTTGACGAGACGGCCGGCGTTGCGCAGGGCGTCTTCGGGGCTGATTTGATACGAGAGAAACGGCATGTCGGCGACCACCAGCGCGCGGCGTCGCGCCCGGGCGACCGCGCGAGTGTGATAGATGACCTCGTCGATCGTGACGGCGAGCGTAGTGTCTTCGCCGCGCACCGCCATCCCGAGGCTATCGCCGATGAGAAGCACGTCGACGCCGCAGTTGTCGAAAATTCTCGCGAACGGAAAGTCGTACGCGGTCAGCATCGTGATCGGCTGCCGCGCGGCCTTCATGCGGGCGAGATCGGGCACGCGAACTTTTTCTTGCGTCACTTTTTTCTCCGAGCGCTCAGTTGCTCTCACTTACTAAAAAAGAAAAACGGGGCTGCCGCGCGACCGGCAACCCCGCATCAGAGCGTCCTCGAATGAACGAGGGCTCGAATCACTCGGAGTCCCGGTCCTTATCGGATCCAGGCGCGAGCAGACTACGAAACCTAAATGTCCTCTCTCAGCACCGTCTCGCCGGGAAAAAATCTTCCTCGACGGACCGGTTCAATTATATAGAGAAAGCGGACGCGCGCGTAAAGCGGGAAATTGCGCGCGAGCATTGCGAGTGATGATCAGCAACCTAACCCCTAACCCCTTCCCGAGCGGGAAGGGGGACCGGATTGGGGAGAGTAACCTCTTCCCGAGCGGGAAGGGGAACAATCGCGGAGGCTTCGATCAGTTGGTGGCTTGGAGGATGGTGGTGGGGACTGGCATCGTCACCTGGACGCGTTTGCCGTCGCGCAGGATGCTCAGGTAAACGACCTCGCCGGGTTGCAGATCGTGCATGCGATCCTGGAAGTCGAGAAAGTTCGTCACGCGCGAGCCGTCGACGCCGATGATCATGTCGTAGCTCTCGCCGACTTGCATGTAGTCGAGCGCGGGAATCACCACCACCGACAAACCGCCCGAGAAAACCGCACCCACCATCGCAGCCGCCGCGAGCGCGTCGTGGACAGTGTGATTGTAGGGGCGCAGACCGACTGCCGCGGCCGGGCTGCCCTTCGCGACGGTAGTGATCAGCAGGCCGTCGGCCTCCTCACCGGTCTTGAGCGAGCGCTTCGCTTCGCGCAGTTGCATTCCAAACGGAGTCGAAAGCTCGCCCTCGCTATCGAACTCCTGCAAGGCTTTGAGCTGCTCCGGCGGCATCCCACTCTGCTCTTCCTGGTAACGCGCGACTTCGCTGCCGTCGTTGGAATCAGGCCCGCCACTCGCTGACTGCTGCTGCGAGGCGTCAGGACTGGCGGGCGCAATCTCCGTAGCGCCGGACGGCGTGGGGTCATTGTCGAGCGGGGTCGCAACCATGTTCGACGGGCCGCTGGCGGTTGGGCTTGCGGCTGCAGACGCGGCTGCGATCCTCCAGGTGTCGGATGCGGTGGTATCGACGGCGGATTGCGCGGATGCGACAGAGCTAACTAGCAGGACCAGCAGCATCGCGGCGAGCGATGCGGCGAGCGCGCGATACTCACGCGGCTTGCTAGCTAAGGCTCCAGCGCTTTTCATGCTCCACCACGCGGCCCTCTCGCTCGAGCTTCTTCAGATGAGAGCGGATCGAGCTGGCGGCCGCGGCGTGCAGATACTCCGGATAGTCAACGTATATCTTCTTGACGATTGCCATCGCGTCGAGCGGTCCGGCATCGCCGGCGAGCGCCTCGAGCACCTGGCGTTCGCGCAATTCGCGATGAGCAATGTACTCGCCGATCTTTTCTTTCGGATTGCGGATGACCGGTCCGTGCGCCGGATAAATCGTCTCGAGGTCGAGCGCGAGCAGGCGCTTCAGCGAGTCCATGTACTCGCCCAAATCGCCGGTATCGTCCGGAATAACTGTGGTACCCGCACCCAGCACGACGTCCCCCGTGAACAGCGCGCGCTCTTCCTCAAGGTAGTAGCACAAATGATCGGGGGCGTGACCAGGGGTGAATACCGCGCGCAGGGTAGCGCCTTCGGTGTGCACGACAGCGTCGTGGCCGATCGGGGAAATCTCGCCGGCCGGGGCGTCGTGGCCCGCCCACGGCATCTTCAGCACTTCCATCTCGCCGAATTTTTCCGTGACCTGCCTGACGCCTCCCAAATGATCGACGTGCGCGTGAGTGAGCACGATTCGCTCGATCTCAGTCGCGCCGGAAAGTTCTTTGAGACCGGCCTCGAGCAGGTCAGGGTAAATCGCGACGCCCTGCCCCGTGTCCAGGAGTATCGGACGCTTCGAGGTGCCGACGATCCAGGTGTTGGTGCCGGGTCCGGTGAACGGACTCGGATTCTGGCCGAGCACAGTCGCGACGCGCGGCGAGACGCGCTGGTAGTCCGGCATCTTGAGACCGATCATCGAATCGGTCACGACTCTGCCCTGCTTGCTCATCAAAGGTCCCTTTAATTCCTAGCGCCGGTTGCGCTCAAATATCAGCCGCAATCCTTTCAATGTCAAAAACTCGTCGACCTCTTCAATCGTTTCGCTTTCGGGCGCGATCAGTTCGGCGAGGCCGCCGGTCGCGATTACGCGCGCTTTTTCGCCGCGCTCTTTCAGGATCCGCGCGACCAGGCCGTCGACCAGCGCCGTGTAACCGAAGATAAGCCCCGACTGGATCGAGCCGACCGTGGTGCGGCCGACCGCCTCGCGCGGGCGGACCAGCTCGACGCGATAGAGCTTCGCGGCGTGCTCGATTAACGCGTTCATCGAGACGCCAAGGCCTGGCGCGATTGCGCCGCCGGCGTATTCGCCCTTGCCGGTCACGTAGTCGAACGTCGTCGCAGTGCCGAAATCGACGACGATTGTCGCGCATGCGTAGCGCTCGTAGGCGGCGACCGCGTTGACGATTCGGTCCGCGCCAACCTCCTTCGGATTTTCGTAGAGGATCGGCATCCCGGTTTTAATTCCCGGGCCGACCATCAGCGGCGAGCAATGGAAATAGCGCTCCGCGAGTTGCTCCATCACCTGGTTGAGCGGAGGGACCACGCATGCGATCGCGACGCCTTCAGGCTTGACACCGCCCTCGAGACCGGCGCCGGCGAGAAGAGTGTTGAGCAGCGCGCCATGCTCGTCCGTCGTGCGATCGGGAACAGTCGAGATGCGCCAGTGATTGCGCAGCCGCTCGCCTTCGTAAATTCCAATCACGGTATGGCTGTTGCCAACGTCAACCGTTATCAGCATGACAAATCCCCGTCCGATCGGCTTCGTCGATAGCGACGCGATCGGGCACAGATAATAGCGCGCTGACTCGAGGTAAAAGAAACGGCCGCGACGCGGGGCTTAGTGATGGAATCCGAACGGACTCGACGCCATCCCCATCATTGGACTGCCCGCGGGACGCGCGAACGCAGACATCGTAGGAGGATTCATCCACGGCCCCTGGCTTAGCGGAGGGCGCGCAGCCTGGGTCAGAGGGCTGCTCATCGGCACATAGGCAGATGCGGGAACCGGCGACGGCGGCACTGCCGTTCGCGCCACAGTTACCGGATAAGGGTACGGATACACCGCGTACGGAATCGCATAGACTTGCTGGTTCTGGTAGTCGTTCGCGTCGCCCCAGTCTTGATCAGGCGAGTCGGAGCTGGCGGTGTCGTCATCGTACACCGACGGCGGAGAACCCGGCTGCGGAGCGTTGATGGTCTGATCGTTGGGGTCATCACCGGCGCTCGCAGTTGGAGCGTTGCACGGGGCTGAAGGGTCGTCCCCGGTGCACGCCGTCTGGGGAATCTCGAGGACCTTGTCGGCCGATGCCGCGTCCTCATCTATCATCGGGCCAGTGCGATCCCAACTGGCATCGACGCTGGTGCCGGTGACGGAATCGGGATCGTCCTGCGAAAAGGCTGAGCGCGCATTCACAAACAAGGTGAGCGCGAGCGCTGAACAGATTGCGATGATCACTCGCTTCATGAATCGACAGTACCACTCGATTCGAGGAGCGCCAAGACGAAATCTGTAGCGCGCAAGGATAAGGTTTGCACGCTCGCCGCGAGCGGCTAAGATTCCGCGTTATGTCAGAAGCAAAAGTCGCATTGGTAACCGGCGCAGGCCGCGGCATCGGCCGCGACATCGCGCTCCGGATGGCAAAAGAAGGATACGCGGTCGGGCTGATCGCGCGGACCAAGTCGCAACTCGACGAAACCGCCGAGCTGATTCGCGCGCAAGGCGGCAAGGCGGTCGTGACGCCCACTGACGTATCGAAACGCGAGCAGGTCGTCGCGGCGGTCGAGATTGTCGAGCGCGAGCTCGGACCGATCTCCGTGTTGATCAACAACGCGGGCGCATACCTGCGCAAACGGTTCACTGAAATCACCGAAGAGGATTTCGACTTCCAGCTCAAGGTGAACGCCTACGGGCCGTTTTTCTGCACGCAAGCCGTCATCGGCAAGATGGCCGAGCGCAAAGCGGGGACGGTGATCTTCGTGCTGGGATCGGAGTCGCGCAGCGGACCGGCGCAATACTCGGCGTACAATGCGTCGAAGCTGGCGCAGCGGGCGATCGCGGAGTCAGTGGCCTACGAGTTCATGCATCTCGGGAGTGCATGCCGCCGCGCTCGACGTCGATGGGGCGGTGGACAGTGCGCGAGTGCGCGAATCGATGCCCGATGTGGATCCATCGCATTTCGTTCCGCCGGCGGCGATATGCGATGAGATCGTGCATCTGATCAATCAGTCGAAAAGCGCGTGGACGTTTCAGGTGGACCTGCGAGCGTTCGTGCAATGGCGTCCGCGCGTCGCGCCGAAGAAAAAAGTCTGACCGCCCGCGCACACGCGGGCAGATGCGTGGTGTTAGTTTCAAAATCGCTACGGTCGGTCCAAAAATGGCGCAGCTACCACGAATCAGAGCTTCTGGTTTTATAGTGGGGCGGGCCGCCGTGCCCGCCATGGATGCGCGGGCGTCCGTGCCCGCGCTTACCAATGAATGACTCATCTAACTTCTACCGCAGACGCCTGCCAACACTACCGCGAGCGGGAGGCTATATATTTCGGAGGGAAGGCGGGCACGGCGGCCCGCCCCACTGAACCCAGGACACTTCCGCCAGGTGTGGTCTTGTCGCCATCGAGAATATAATGTTCGACGCGTCGGGGTGTGGCGCAGACTGGTAGCGCACTCGCTTGGGGTGCGAGTGGTCGCCGGTTCAAATCCGGCCACCCCGACCAATTCATCACCATCCCTCCACCGACGAGACTGGCGTCTCGTACAGCACTTGACGCTCGCGAGACTGATCGGGGAAAATGGCGTCACGGCGCCGACCGGTCGCCGAGCTGTGGAACATCCGCCCCAGCCGGGGTTCCATTGGCGAAGGGGAAACTGCCCTCACGGTCGTCGATGTCCAGGCCATCTCTCTTAATACCGCGTCGCTGGGGGACGAGGGTGTAAAGAGGAGGCTTGTCCATGACCAAGCACGGCAGTTTCAAGAAGGTTGTCCGGCGCCACGCGCACGACACCGGTCAGCGCTACACCGAAGCGCTCACCGACCTTGAAGGGCTCCAAGCCCGGATGTTTCACCAGCCCGTGGGTGAGCGTCTAGTCGCCCATCTCCGGGATCACTACGGCATCGACGCGGTCGCCGCGACGAAGGCCAGTCAGCACCATGACCACGTCTTTCGCGTTGACCGCCGCGACGGCGACCCGTGGATTGCGCGCGCGTTCTCGCCGGCCCGCCCGCGGGCCGGCGTCGAAGGCGACGCGGCGATCATGCGGTTTCTGGAGCGGCAGGACTACCCGGCGGAGCGGCTCGCGACCGACGACGCGGTGTCGGCGTTCGACGACTCGACCGTCCTCGTCACCCGATTCGTCCCCGGCGGGCCGCTCCCGGTGGCCGTCGGACACGAGGGCAGCGAGAAGTTCGCCATCATGGGTGACCTGCTCGGACGGCTGCATACCCTGCCGTTCGACGAGTCCATCAGCCGCCCCGGTGGGGCGAGCGGCGATGATCCCAGCCGCGAGGGCAGCCCGCGTCAGGACCTCATGGCGGCCCTCGCGTTCCTCGACGCGGTCCACACGAAGGTCGCTCCGGCCGAGCGCGAGCGATTCGAGCGGCTCCGCGACCAGGTGCGCTCGGCCGACTACGGCCAGGGCCTGCCCGAGGCGTTGCTGCACGGCAACCTCCTCCACGCTCCGGATCACGTGATCGTGGGCGAGCAAGGGCCGGTGGCCATCAACTGGAAGGCAGCCGGATGCGGCCCGCGCCTGGTGGACTTTGCCTGGCTTATGTGGGGCACCTGGGGCAACGCGGACTGGATCAAGCTGGCCGTAGGCGCGTACCGCCAGCACGTCGAGTTGACCGACGACGAGCTCGAGCGGCTCGAGGCGGTGATGTACATACGGCCGCTGTACCTGGGTTGCTTCAGCTACCGGCGTGACCTGGTCAACGGCCGCCCGCCCAAAGAAGTGTGGGGCTTCGTTAACCCCGAGCACATCGGCGCAATCGCAGCCGCGACCCGAGCCGCCTTCCGCTGACTGCGCGCGGTTTCTTCGGCTCAGCTACGCGCGCGCGAGCCTCCGGAAAAATGTGCCCACTTTTGTTCCGCCCTCCGGATCGTCGGGTAAAATTTTCTCAGTTCCAAAAGCCTTTGAATGGCGCGGGTTCGCGTTCCAAGGATTGTCTACGCCTTCAGTGCGAAAATCGATGGCATAGTTTTCGCTTCTTTTGCGCGCAAATACCTTTGATTTCGAAGCGCTGCTTGCGCTTACAAGGGGAATTTTCTTGCGGCATCAAGTGAGCGCGGAGAGGTGAAATTGGATACCAACGGAAATTTTGGAAGCGCCAGTCGTCGACGCCTGCGCATCGCGCAGATTGCTCCTCTATATGAGAGCGTGCCGCCCCGATTGTACGGCGGCACTGAGCGCGTGGTGTCGTATGTTACCGAGGAACTTGTGCGACGCGGCCACGAGGTAACGCTGTTCGCGGCGGGCGATTCGCAAACCCGCGCGAATCTCATGCCCGCTTGTCCGCAAGCACTGCGTCTTATGGGAAAGCCTGACCTCGGGTCATCGTTGCAGTTGGCGATGCTGGCGGAGGTCTTCGAATCTGCTCGCGACAATTTCGACATCGTGCATTCGCACATCGACTATTGGTCATTTCCGTTCGCGACCCTGACCGGAGTGCCGACGGTTTCCACGATGCATGGACGCCTCGACATCCCCGACCTTCATCCTGTTTATCATCGATTTCCCGAGGCCGCGCTGGTGTCGATCAGCGATTCGCAGCGCGCGCCGTTGGCGAATATGAATTGGGCAGCGACCATATATCACGGCATGCCGCGCGACATGCTTCGTTTCAATCAACGAGGCGGAAAGTATCTCGCGTTCATCGGACGCATATCGCCCGAGAAAGGCATCGAAACCGCGATCGAGGTGGCGCTCAGGTCGGGAGTGCCGCTCAAGATTGCAGCCAAGGTCGACGCAGTCGATCGTGAATACTTCGCCGAAATAATCAAGCCTCGGATCAAGCCGCCGATGATCGAGTACATCGGCGAAATCGACGACCTGCAGAAGAGCGAGTTTCTCGGCAACGCACTTGCGTTGCTCTTCACGATAGATTGGCCCGAGCCCTTCGGCCTCGCGATGATCGAGGCACTCGCGTGCGGCACACCGGTCATTGCGCGGCCGTGCGGAGCGGTTCCCGAAGTGATCAGATCGGGCGTCACTGGATTTCTCGCAAAGGAACCCGACGACTTGATCGCCGCCGTCGGCAAAATCGATTCGATTCCGCGCGAACGGTGCCGGCTCGAGTTCGAGGAACGCTTCACCTCGGAAGTGATGATCGCGAAGTACGAACGCGTTTATCATCGCTTGATCGGGCTGGACGCGGCCGAGCCGGAGTTCCAAACGCAGCACGCGGCTATTGGCCGATAGACGGCCGGTGATAGACTGCCTTTGATCGGAGCGCACGCTCTGGAATCGTCGCGCCTTCGACACCACACCATGGCAGAACGCAGGGCAAGCGAGCCGGCGCAGACCGTCGTCAAAGTTGGATCCGACTATTACGTGCTGGCCTCGTCGCTCGCCTCGCGACGCGCGAGCGAGGTGCTCGCAAACGGGCGAAGTTTCGCGGTCTTCGAGACCGCCGGCGATATCATAGATTCGCCGCTCGAGGCTCTCGGATTTTTCAACAGCGACACGCGGCATCTGAGCCGCTTCGAGATGCTGATTGCGGGCGCCGAGCCTTACTTTCTGAACTCCTATCTGAGCGACGATCGCGCGCAGTTCCGCGCCACGCTCACCAACGCTGATCTGGGAAAAAAGGGGCAGCCGGATTGGCTGCCACGCAATTCGATCAGGGTGAATCGCGGATGGGTGCTCGAGGGCGCCTCGCTGTACCATAGGCTGACGCTGCACAATTATCTTGGCGCAGCGGTGGAAATCGAGATCGATTTTTACTACGCCGTCGATTTCGCCGATGTCTTCGAAGTACGCGGCCTTCGCCGCAAGCGTCGCGGCGAAATGTTGAATCCCTCGGTTGACGGCGCCGGAGTCGAGCTGCGCTATCGCGGTCTCGACAACAAGGTGCGTTCGACCGAGATTCGCTTTGATTCAACGCCCACCGAGATAAACGAGCATCGCGCGGTATTCGCGCTACGTCTCGAACCGGGCGAAAACCGCGAGCTCGAATGTCGGGTCACAGCCTCGGGACAATCAGAACCAATTTCCGGCCGCACTTCGCATAGTGCCGCCAACTTCGTATCGGCGCTCGAAGCACGGCAATCCGAGCTGTCTGCGTTCGAGAGCGGACGGGCGCGAATATCGGCCAGCAACGGCGAGTTCGCGTCGATGATTCGCCGGTCTGCAGTCGATCTCACTTCGCTTGTCGCAGACTGCGACGAGCGCGGCGCGTTTATCATGGCCGGCGTTCCGTGGTTCGCCACGCTCTTCGGCCGCGACAGCATAATCACGGCGATGTCGGTCTTGCCGTTTCATCCTGAAATCGCGGCGCGAACGCTGCGGACGCTGGCGCGCCTGCAGGGCGATACCATCGACGAGGCGCGCGACGAACAGCCGGGCAAAATCGTGCACGAGATGCGCAGCGGCGAGATGGCCGCAACCGGCGAGATACCGTTCGGCCGCTATTACGGCAGTGTCGATGCGACTCCGCTTTTTCTCTGGCTGTACGGACGATGCGTCGAATCGACCGGAGACCTCAATCTCGCAAACGAGTTGTGGCCCAACGTCGAACGCGCAATCCAGTGGATCGAGCGATGGGGAGATCGCGACGGCAGCGGTTACGTCAAATACAAGCGCGAAACTCCGCGCGGTCTGGCCAACCAGGGCTGGAAGGATTCCGAGGACGCGATTTTTCACAGCGACGGCGAGCTTGCTCGTCCTCCAATCGCGCTCGCGGAAGTTCAGGGCTACGTCTATGCGGCGTGTACCAGCGTAGCCTCGGTCGCGGCCCGTCTCGGGCATCTACAGGAAGCGAATCGGTTGACCATGCGCGCCGCGTCGCTGAAGCGATCGTTCGAGCGCGACTTCTGGCTCGAGCCCGAGGGGATGATCGCGCTGGCGTTGGACGCCGACGGACGCCCATGCCGCGTGATGACCTCGAACGGCGCTCATTGCCTCGCGACCGGCATCATCGAAGGCGAGCATGCGGCCGCGATGTGCAAACGATTACTCGCCGACGATATGTACTCCGGCTGGGGCATCCGCACGCTCTCGCGCAACGAACGGCGCTACAATCCGATGAGCTATCACAACGGTTCGGTGTGGCCGCACGACAACGCGATGGCCGCACTCGGACTCGCTCGCGCGGGCGACTATGTTGGCGTCGTCAAAGTGGTCGAAGGTCTGTTCGATGCGTGCGATCAGCTGAAAAACTCCAGTTTGCCCGAACTGTTCTGCGGCTTCCGGCGCGAGGTGAGTCTCGGCCCGGTGCCGTATCCGGTCGCGTGCTATCCGCAAGCATGGTCGGCGGCGAGCGTATTCATGTTGCTACAAGCGATGCTCGGGATGCGCGTGTTAGGATTCGAGCGTCGCGTCGTCTTCGACACGCACCTGATTCCCTCGTGGCTGGATTGGCTCAGTATCGACGGACTGCGAGTCGGCGACGGCCGCGTCTCGTTCGTGCTGCGGCGGTCTCCCAACGGCGCCGCGATCGAAGTGAAGGAAAAATCCGGCGGCGTCCGCGTCGAAGTCTGATCTCCTAGCGCTCCTGCGTCGAATCTTTTGCTGATGGCGTCGGGGTTTCGCTGGGAGTCGGTTCTTTCGTCGGAGTCAGCGTATCGGTCGGCGTCGCCGACAGCGTCGGAGTTGTCGAGGGAGTGGGCGACAATGTTGGGGTGAGGCTCGGCGTGAGGGTCGCAGTTGCCGACGGTGTTGGCCGAATCCAGGTAATCGGCTCGCGTCCAAAGATGAGCGTAGCGCTTTGTCCGGCGCGTGCTTCGGTCATTTGACCGGTGGTCACGAATCGGTCCGCCTTGGGATCGAAAATTTCGGCGCTTGATAGCGGCTTATAGTCCGGGTCCCATCCGCCGGCGATCAGCACGGTCCCGTCCGGCAACAGCGTGGCCGAATGTCCAGAACGAGCTTCGACCATCTCGGGTCCCACCACGAACTGGTGCGATTCCGGGTCGTAAAACTCGGACGATTTGTCGCCGCGTCCGCCGGCAATCAGCACCCGTCCGTCGGGGAGAAGCGTCGCCGTATGTCCGGCGCGGCTCTGCGTCATCTTCGGGCCGGCGCTGACGGTTTGGCTCGATTGGTCGAAGATTTCGGTGGTGGTGTCGACCGCACCGCTCCTCGCGAAAGGACATCCACCCGCGATGAGAACGTGGCCATCCTCGAGCAGCGTCGCAGTGTGATACAGGCGATTGTCGCTGAGCTTGCCGGCGAACTGAAACTTCCCACTGGCGGGATCGTAAACCTCGACTTTCTGGAATCCCCCGCCCGCGATCAGTACGCTGCCGTTGCGCAGCAGCGTCGCGGTCTGGCCGTGACGGCTCGACGCCATCGCGCCGGTTTCGGAAAAAGTATTCGATGCCGGATCGTAAAGCTCGGCCGCCGGTGAGTCGCCTCCGACAATTAAGACTTTGCCGTTATCCAAAGTCGTGAGAGTCGGCTCGTCGCGGGAATATTTCATGCTCGGCGCCACGACGAATTTGCCGTCGCCCGAATTGAAAATCTCGGCGGAATGCAAAATCCACGGCATTGCCGGTCCGGGAAATACGTTCAGCGGGACGAGCAGCGTATTGATGCCGCCCACGATTAGAACCTTGTCGATTGCGATCGCAGCCGCTGAGAACTGGTCGCGCCGCTCGTTCATCGGGGCGATCGGCATGAAGCGGTGTAGATCAGGATCGTAAATCTCGGCGGAACTGAGCACTCCCGGACTTTCTCCCATCGGCCGATCGACATAACCGGTGCCGCCCGCAATCAGGACAATCGGTTTCAACGCGGCGGGTGTGATCGTCGATGTAGGCGATGCTTTGTGCGCGATGCCGGTGTCCTCGCCTTCGACAGCGAAGACCGTGACGGAAAAAATTCCGAGAGCGATCCCGCACAGAAGGATCGCGCGCATGCTCCGGGCAGCGACTGAAATTTCGACGCGTTGTCTCATCCCCTCACCTTGTCTGCGGCTTGGCGGGTGGTTTCGGTATCGGTTGGCCAGGGGTTATGTCGTACTTCGTTCCATTGATCTTCGAGCGCCGATTGCTCGAGCGTCAGGCCGCGGGTTTCATCGATGAAGAGCCCGAAGATCACGGCGCTTGGAATTCCTAGCAACGCGAGGTAGCGAATGACGCTCGCGAGTCCGCCGAGCGGCCCGATCAACGCGGCGATCAGAACCTGTGCGAGCATCGAGAATGCGGCCGCGGTTATTCCCTGTGCGCCGATCATTGTGGCGCGCAGTGCAGCGGGGAAAAGTTCGGTCGCCGCGGAATTCGCGCCGACAGTCATCACGTCGGACGCGACCTTGAACCAGCAATACACCGCGACCAGCCATATGAACGGCCAGCTCACGAATGTGGGCGGTCCGAGATAGAACGCGAAGGCGCCGAGCCATGCCGCGCCGCCCAGATAAACTACGGTCGGCACTCGACCGAACCGTTCCGACATCCACGCGCCCAGCGGAAATCCGATCATCCCGACTACCATGCCGGTGACTACCAGCGTGCTTGCGGCTACCGGCGAGAGGCCCAGAATCGAAACCGCTTGATAGTAGAGCCAGCCGTTCACGGCCGTGCCGGCGATCGTGTCGAGCGCGGCGCAAGTCAGCAACGTGATGGAGCGGCGTCGATAGATCGGATGAAAAATATCGTAGAAGTGAGTGCGCATCGCGGTTCCGCTCGATTTTGCGCTCGTCCATTTCGATTGCGCCGGCAGCATCATCGCGACCGGCACTGCCAGAATTATCCCGGCTACCGACGGCGCCAGGAGCCAGCGCCACGAATAGTTCCACGCCAAAAGCGCGGGGATGATCAGGTAGCCGAGTACACCGCCGACAGCGCTGGCCAAGGCCGCGGCCGCTTGTCCGCGAGCGCGCTGTTTCACCGGAAGTTCTTCGGCGAGCAACACGATCGCCGACGAGACTGATCCGCCGAGCAGTGCGGAAACCATTATCTCGCATGCGGCGAATGCGTTAGCCGTCGGCGACAGCGCTGCTCCGGCACAGAACAGCGGCGCGAGTATCAAGGCGCTGAGAATCACCAACCGGCGTCCGACTCGATCAGCGAGGCGTGCGAGCAGGAGCGAGCCGAACGCCGATATCGCCATCCACGCAAAAAGCCTCGCGAGCTTGCCCTCATCGAGCGCGAAACTCTTCGCTATCCACGGCGACGCGATGCCGACGATCGACAGCGTGTAACCCTGGTACAGCAATAAAATAACGATAGCGGTGACGGTGGTACTGGACCTCGGACTGCTGCTTTGTGACGGGCGCGCAGAGTGCGCGGAAGTCGCGCTCTTTGCCGTCCTTTTAATCTTTTGCCTAGCCACAAAGCACTCCGCAGCGAATTCAAGCGAAATCCGAGCCAACGCCTCGCGCTAGCTTCGAAGCGGCAATCACTCACTTTTCGAAATGGGTTAATCGCTCGACGATTTGGAACGTCTAAAATTTCACACGATCCGCCCGCGATAGAGATTTAGAAGCAAATTCCGTCGCGTAATCAGGCGTGGCGACAGGCATACACGTTGCTTTTCCATCAAGGCGAAAGTTTTTCTCCTCGCCAGCGCACCCCTCCACGCCAGGTATTTGTTGAGGTATTTGTATGAACCCGGACGAGGAAAAAATTTCCAAGTCGGTAATTTTTAGATTCGCCGGATGCCTCAGGCCGTATTTGCGTTTGGTGATTGGCGCGGCGCTGATGGGGATCGGTAAATTTACCCTACCTCTCGCGTTTCCACTCGCATTTAAATACGTAATCGACGTTCTGCTTACTTCGCCGCCCAAGTTTGACGGCTTGATGCATCTCATCGACCGTTGGTGCGTTAGTCTTACTGCGCTAGCTGGTTATGTAGCGACACCTACCAATAAGTTAGCGGCGCTAAGTGTAGTAATGCTTGCACTCTACGCGCTTCAATCTGTCGCCAGTTTTTATCGTAACTATTGGGCTGGTCTTGCCGGCAACAAGTTGATTTTCGATCTTCAGCGTCGTTTGTTCTCGCATATGCAAAGTCTGCCGCATTCGTTCTTCGATCAGAATCCGAGCGGCGTCATCGTCTCGCGAGTTCTCAACGACGTTCAGCAGGCGAACGAACTGGTAGCATCAGCGCTCATCGACGTATGGATGGACGCAGTGTCGCTGACGCTGGTAATTGCCGCATTGCTGGCGCTCAACTGGCATCTCGCACTCGTGGCGCTTTGCATCTCGCCGCTATGGGTCGCCTTCATGCGGTTCTTCTCGCCGAGGATCAAATCCGTGAGCCATCGGATGCAGGAAGCCGTCGCCGAGATTTCCGGCGAAGTTCACGAACGCGTCGTCGGCGCGAGCACGATCAAATCTTTTTGCCGCGAGGACCTCGAGGTCGAGCAATTCCGCGGTCAGACCGAGCGTCTGCTCGAGCGCACGATCGACAAGGTGAGACTCGCCGCGCGCCAGGAGATGCTGATTCAGCTGCTGACTCGCGCCGCACCGACCGTCGTCATCTGGGTGGGCGCGCTCATGATCATTCGCGGCACGATGACGCTCGGAACGATGGTCGCGTTTTTCTCGTACCTCGGATTTCTCTACCTGCCGCTTGAGCGATTCGCGCAACTGTCGGTCGTGGTTTCCGCTTCGATGGCTGCGATCGAGCGCATCTTTGCATTTCTCGATCTGAAACCCGAGATAACCGATCATGCGCTCAGTCGTCCATTCGCCGTGCGCAACGGCACCGTTCAGTTCGACGATGTGTCCTTTGCGTATGCCGCGCGCAACGGCAATTCCAACGGTCTCGTGCTCGACGGCCTGAACCTGCATGTTCCGGGCGGATGCCGGGTTGCGCTGGTCGGTCGTTCCGGAGCCGGCAAAACCACGATGGCGAGTTTGATTCCGCGCTTCTATGAAGCGACCCGCGGGCGCGTCCTGATCGACGGCCGCGATGTACGCCACTACACCCTGAAGTCGCTGCGCGAGCACGTCGCCATGGTCGCGCAGGACGCACTCCTGTTCAGCGCCAGCATCAGAGATAACCTGCGCTATGCGCGCCCCGAAGCGACCGACGCAATGTTGCTGCGATCGCTCGAAATGGCCAGCCTGCGAGAGTTTGTCGACAGCTTGCCGGAGGGACTCGATACGATCATCGGCGAGCGCGGCTTCAAGATTTCGGGCGGACAGCGCCAGCGCCTTGCGATTGCGCGCGCGTTCCTGAAGGACTCGAAGATAGTCATCCTCGACGAAGCTACCTCGGCGGTTGACTCGGAATCGGAGAATCAGATTCACCGGGCAATGGAGCGCCTGATGAGCGGGCGCACCGTGTTTATGATTGCGCATCGCCTGCGCAGCGCGGTGACGGCCGACCTGATTGTCGTCATGGGCAACGGCCGTATCGTCGAGACCGGCAAGCACGCGGACCTGATGCGCGGCGGCGGCGCGTACGCTCGGCTCTTCAACGAGCAGGCGCGGGGTCTGTCGCTCGAACCGCAGCCGGGGGCCGGCTACCGCTCGCGAATAGCGTCGCTCTAGTCGGATTTCTCGACACCTGCCTGAAACGTGAGTACGTGGTAGGATTGGCCGGTGCGCTGATTTTCCAGGGACCTAATCACGAACTGAACTTTTCTTATTCGCCGGCGATGCCTTCCTATCAAGCACCAACTGATTCCCGGCTCGCCTCGTCCGGGCGGCGGATGAGCCACATCATAATCGAAGACGTGACACCCTCGGTTGACGGCGGCCGTTATCCGGCCAAGCGGATCGCCGGTGAGCCATGCGTCGTCGAAGCGGACATCTTTCGCGACGGACATCAAGTGTTGCGTGCCGCGGTCAAATGGCGCCGCAAGAGCGACGAGGTTTTCGACGAGGCACCGATGGCGGCGCTCGACAACGATCGATGGCGTGGCGAGTTCATCCCTACCGACAACGCGCGCTACGTTTTCACGATCGAAGCATGGACCGACCTGTTTGCCTCGTGGCTCGCGGATTTCACCAAGAAAGTGAAAGCCGCGCGACCGGTCGCATCCGATATTCTGGAGGGGATCGCACTCGTTGAGAAAATGATCTCGAGTGCGCGTGGATCTGATCGTGCTTCGCTCGAGCGAGTGCTCGCGCAATTGCGCAAGACGAACGACGGAGCGGTAGCGCTCGCGGCGATCAGCGATGCGGAGATTTCCACTGTCGCAGAACGCGTCGGCGAGCGCTCTGGTCTGACGAGATTCGAGCCGACGCTGGAGCTGGTCGTCGATCGCGAGAAGGCTCGCTACGGCACCTGGTACGAAATGTTCGTACGCTCGCAAGGGATCGAACCCGGGAAATCCGGCACCTTCCACGACGCCGAGCGCCGGCTGCCCGAACTGCGCGACCTCGGCTTCGATGTAATTTACCTTCCCCCGATTCACCCAATCGGTCACACCAATCGCAAGGGTCCCGGCAATTCTCTCAACGGCGCGTCGAATTCTCCGGGCAGCCCGTGGGCGATTGGCAGCGAGGCTGGTGGACATACCGCGATCGATCCGTCGATTGGCACGCTCGGCGATTTCGATCGCTTCAACGCCGCCGCCAACCGCCTGGGAATGGAGGTTGCGCTCGATTTCGCGATACAGTGCTCGCCCGACCATCCATGGGTGCGTGAGCATCCGAATTGGTTTCAGCATCGGCCCGACGGCAGCATCAAGTACGCGGAGAATCCGCCGAAGGAATACGAGGATATCTATCCGATCGATTTCGACACTGCCGATCAGCGGGGCTTGTATGAAGCGCTGCTGGGGGTGCTGAGATTCTGGCGCGATCACGGGGTGAAGATCTTTCGCGTCGATAACCCGCATACCAAGCCGGTGCAATTCTGGAACTGGCTAATCAATGAAGTACAGACTGCCAATCCGGAAGTGATTTTTCTGGCGGAAGCGTTCACGCGTCCGAAGATGATGAAGGCGCTGGCCAAGGCGGGCTTTACTCAGTCCTATACCTACTTCACCTGGCGTAATAGCAAGTTCGAACTGACTGACTATTTGACCGAGCTCACACAAACACCGATGAAGGAGTATTTTCGGCCTAACTTCTTCACCAATACTCCCGACATTCTCTCGCCGGTGCTGCAGACTGGCGGGCGGACTGCTTTCAAGATGAAGCTCGTGCTCGCCGCAACACTGTCACCCTCGTACGGTATCTACAGCGGATTCGAATTGTGCGAGAACCGGGCAGTGCCGGGCACCGAAGAATACCTGAACTCCGAGAAGTACGAAATCAAAGTGCGCGATTGGAACCAGCCCGGCAACATCAAGGAGTTCATCGGGCGCGTCAACGCGATTCGGCGCGAGAACCGCGCGCTGCAACAGTTTCTTAATCTCCAGTTTCTAACCACCGACAACGACCAGATCCTCTTTTACGCGAAGACTACGCAAGACAAGCACAACGTCATCCTGATCGCCGTCAATCTGGATCCGCTGAACGCGCACTACTGCACCGCGTTCGTACCGCCGGAGGTGGTTGGAGTCGCGCCGGGACGCAGCTATCGAGTCACGGATCTACTGACCGGCGCGAAATATGTGTGGTCTGATCGTAACTACGTGCGGCTCGATCCCAATGTCGAACCAGCGCACATTCTGCGCGTTGAAGAGCGCCTCTGAGTTCCGATCGTGGCCACAAACCATCAGCCAGAGAATGGTTCGCCGCCAAATCCCTTGTGGTACAAGGACGCCATCTTCTATGAATTGCGCGTCCGCTCATTTTACGACAGCAATGCTGACGGAGTCGGCGACTTCCCCGGTCTGACTGCGAAGCTCGACTACCTCCATTCGTTGGGCGTCACCACGCTCTGGCTGCTTCCCTTTTATCCTTCGCCGATGCGCGACGACGGATACGATATTTCCGACTATATCAACATCCATCCTTCGTGCGGGACGTTGCGCGACTTCAAGATATTCGTTCGCGAGGCCCATCGCCGCGATCTCAAGATAGTCACTGAGTTAGTATTGAATCATACTTCGGATAAGCATGAATGGTTTCAACGCGCGCGCCGTTCACCCGCCGGAAGTATATTTCGCGATTACTACATCTGGAGCGACACGCCCGAGCGCTACAAGGATGCGCGAATAATCTTTCAGGACTTCGAGCCGTCCAACTGGTCATGGGATCCGGTTGCCAAGGCGTACTACTTCCATCGCTTTTACGCTCATCAGCCGGATTTGAACTATGACAATCCCGCGGTCATCCGGGAAATTCGGCGAGTGATTTCGTTCTGGCTGGGTCTCGGCGTCGACGGCCTCCGCCTCGACGCGGTTCCTTACCTCTTCAAGCGCGAAGGAACCAATTGCGAGAATCTGCCCGAAACGCACGCATTCCTGCGTGAATTGAGATCTTACATCGACTCGAAATTCCCCAATCGCATGTTGCTGGCCGAGGCAAACCAATGGCCCGAAGACGCGGTCGCGTATCTGGCGGAAGGCAAGGAATGCAACATGGCGTTCCACTTTCCGTTGATGCCCCGGATGTTCATGGCGGTGCGAATGGAGGACCGATTCCCGCTCACCGACATCTGGGCGCAAACCCCGGAGATCGATCCTGCATGCCAGTGGGCACTCTTTCTGCGTAATCACGACGAGCTGACGCTCGAAATGGTTACTGACGAGGAGCGCGACTACATGTATCGCGCTTATGCGCAGGACGCGCGAATGAGAGTCAATCTGGGTATTCGCCGGCGGCTCGCGCCACTGCTCGGCAATCATCGACGTACTATTGAACTGAATAATGCTTTGCTGTGTTCATTGCCGGGGACGCCGGTCATTTACTACGGCGATGAAATCGGAATGGGCGACAATGTGTACCTCGGCGATCGCGATGGAGTGCGTACTCCGATGCAATGGAGCGCGGACCGCAACGCCGGATTTTCCGCGGCCAATCCGCAGCGGCTGATCCTGCCTGTGATCATCGATCCCGAGTACCACTACCAAAGCGTCAACGTTGAGGCCCACGAGAGCAATCGCCATTCGCTGCTGTGGTGGATGCGTCGTCTGCTCGCGCTGCGCAAACAGGTCAAAGCATTCGGCCGCGGCACGATGGAATTTCTGAGCCCTGAAAATTCACATGTGCTGGCCTTCATCCGCGCCTACGAGGACGAAAAGATACTGGTAGTCGCCAATCTCTCGCGATTCGTCCAATACGTCGAGCTCGATCTCGCAAAGTTCAAGGGAACGACACCGGTCGAGTTGTTCGGCCGCACGCCTTTCCCGCCAATCGGAGATCTGCCTTATCTGCTCACGCTCGGGCCGCATGGTTTCTTCTGGTTCTCTATTGAGCAGCCTAAGACCGCTGACGCCGCCGACCGAACTGAATACGAAATTCCGCGCCTCGAGATGAATGCGAGCTTCGACGGCTTCATGCGCGGTGAAACCCGGCAACACCTAGAACGCCTCTTGCCCGCTTACTTGCGGCATTGCCGGTGGTTTCGCTCGAAGTCCCGACCGATAACTGCGGTCCGAATCGCCGAGACGATTCCGATGGCGGAGGGGCCAGCCGTCCCGCACCTTACTCTCTTGAACGTCGAATACACGAACAGCGAGCCGGAGACTTACCTGTTGCCATTGGCCATCGCCACCGGCGATCGAGCGCGCGAGGTGCGGTCGCGATGGCCGCAGCAAGTCATCGCCGAAGTGACAAGCTCGCGACGCAACGGCGACGGCGAGGGAATCCTGTTTGATGCGGCAGTCGATCCGGATTTTCTGAGCACGCTGCTCGAGATAATCGCGCGGCGCCGGCGTCATCGCGGCCCGGTGGGCGAGCTCGTGCCGGGAATCACCCAGGCATTTCATCAGTTGCGCGGCGATCCCGAAACGCCGCTCGAACCGCGCGTTTTGAAGACAGAGCAGAGCAACAGCTCGATCGCTTACGGTGACCGCTTCATCATCAAGCTTTTTCGATGCATCGAAGATGGTTTGAATCCCGACCTCGAGATCGGACGCTTCCTGACCACCCATGCGCTGTTGTCTCACGTCCCGCCGCTGGCGGGATGGATTGACTACAGCACCGGAAACGGCGAGCGAAAGAATCTCGCTGTGCTCCAGGGCTTCGTGCCCAATGAAGGCGACGCGTGGCAATTCACGCTCGGCGAATTGCATCGCTATCTCGAGAACGCAGCCACCAGGTCGGAGCTGCCGCCCTCCACCGACAAGACTCTCTACGAGTTACTGACGGTGAATGAGCCTGATCCGCTTGCGGCCGAGCTGATTAGTCACTATCTCGGTTCGGCGCGATTGATGGGCAAGCGTCTCGCGGAACTTCATCACGCGCTTACTTCCACAACCGATGATCCGGAATTCGCGCCGGAGCCCTACTCGACGCTCTACCAGCGCTCGACTTTTCAATCGATGCAGAATCTCCTCGCGCGAGTGATGCGCCTGCTCAACAGCCGCGCGTCGATCGTTCCGAAAGAGCTGCGCGAGCAGGCGCAACTGATCTCCTCGCATCAGCGCGACATCGTTGCGCGATTCGATGCATTCCTTCGCTGCCGCCTGACGATCGATCGGATGCGTATTCACGGCGACTTGCATTTAGGCCAGCTTCTGTACACCGGGCGCGACTTTGCGATTATCGATTTCGAGGGCGAGCCGGCGCGTCCGCTGAGCGAGCGCCGTCTCAAGCGCGCCGGATTGAGAGACGTGGCCGGGATGTTGCGATCGTTTCACTACGCCGCGCTCACCTCCACAATCGAAGCCCTGAGAATCGGAGCTCTGGGCAAGTTCGATTTTGCCCACATGAAACCGTGGGCCGACTTTTGGCGGAACTGGTCTTCGTGGGCATTCATGAAAGGCTACCTGGAAGGTGGCGGCCACGCTTCGTTCATGCCGAAAAGCGATAGTGAACTCAGAATCGTGCTCGACGCCTTCGTGATGGACAAGGCGATTTACGAACTTGGCTACGAACTAAACAACCGCCCCGACTGGCTATTGATCCCATTACTCAGTCTTGGCCAATTGCTTGGCATCGAAAGTACTAATACGCAAAACCTGATCTTCCCCAATCCTGGTATCCATGAAAGTCCGCGAGCATGACGAGCAGATCGCGAAATCCGGCGACTCGGCGGTCTCCAATATTCCAGCCGGCGAACTGAAGCGACTACTGGCCCTCAGGCATCACGACCCGCATTCGATCCTCGGCGCGCATCCGACAGTCCGCGGCGTGACTGTGCGCGCGTATCGTCCCGACGCTCAGAAAATATTCCTGCTGGTTGACGATGAGCCCCCGCGCGAGATGCTCAAGCGGCCGGAACCCGGCCTGTTCGAAATACTGGTATCCGGCCGGAGCCAGGTGTTCCCGTATCAGCTGAAGGTTCACTACTCCGGCGATCTTGCCGTGACGATCCGCGAGCCCTACCCATTTCCGCCGACGTTGGGCGAGCTCGATCTGTACTTATGGGCCGAGCAAAAACACGAGAGGATCTGGGAAAAGCTGGGCGCTCACGTTCGCGAGCTCGAAGGCGTACAGGGGACATCGTTCGCAGTGTGGGCGCCTGATGCGGATGGCGTCAGTGTTGTCGGCGATTTCAATGGCTGGGACGGCCGCCTCGACATGATGCGGATGCTCGCCAACTCCGGCGTCTGGGAAATATTCGTTCCCGATCTCATGGCCGGCACGAAATACAAATATGAGATCCGTACCAAAGCCGGTGGACTGACTATTAAGGCCGACCCATTCGCATTCGCAACTGAATGCCCACCCGCGACTGCGTCGAGGGTATATCATTCCGATTACTCATTTGATGACGCCGCCTGGATGACCGAGCGCAACAACCGGGATCCGCTGCGCAAACCGGCCGTCGTATATGAGATGCATCTCGGCTCGTGGCGCCGCGTCCCCGAAGAAGGCAACCGACCGCTTACGTATCGCGAACTCGCTTCGCAACTCGTCGAGTACCTGGTCGACGTCGGCTTCACTCACGTCGAATTTCTTCCCGTCATGGAGCATCCGTTCACCGGTTCCTGGGGATATGAGACGACCGGCTACTATGCCCCGACTGCCCGTTACGGATCGCCCGACGACTTCCGTTACCTGATCGATCGCCTGCATCAAAATGGTATCGGCGTGATTCTCGACTGGACCCCCGCTCATTTTCCCACCGACGCATTCGGGCTCGGGCGCTTCGATGGCAGCGCACTCTACGAGCACATGGATCCGCGCCAGGGATTCCATCCGGAATGGAACACTTACATTTTCAATTTTGGCCGCAACGAAGTGCGGAGTTTTCTGCTCGGCAGCGCGAGGTACTGGATCGAAGAATTTCATGCCGATGGGATTCGCGTCGACGCCGTCTCGTCGATGCTCTACCTCGACTACGGACGCAAAACCGGCGAGTGGGTTCCAAATGTTCACGGCGGCAACGAAAATCTCGAGGCCATTTCATTTCTCAAAGAGCTGAATCTGCAGGTCTACGCTCGCCATACCGGCGTGATGATGATCGCCGAGGAGTCCACGTCATGGCCCGCGGTCAGCCGTCCGGTGTATGTCGGCGGTCTTGGTTTCGGTTTCAAGTGGGACATGGGATGGATGCATGACACGCTCGACTATTTCAGTAAGGAGCCGATCTACCGCCGATTTCATCACCGCGATCTGACGTTCGGATTTGTTTACGCGTGGTCCGAAAATTTCATGCTGCCGCTGTCCCACGACGAGGTCGTTTACGGCAAGCGCTCGCTGCTCGACAAGATGCCGGGCGATCGATGGCAGAAGTTTGCCAACTTGCGCGCCCTGTTCGGCTACATGTGGGCGCATCCTGGAAAAAAGATTCTCTTCATGGGTGGCGAGTTCGGCCAATGGCGAGAATGGAATCATGACACCAGCCTCGATTGGAATCTGCTCGACGAGCCTGACCATCGCGGCTTGCAGAACCTGGTTCGCGATCTCAATCGCATCTATCGCGCCGAGCCGGCGCTGTGGGAAGCCGATCATCAACCCGCGGGTTTCCAATGGATCGACGCCAACAATTCCGACGAGGACGTGATCGCCTTCATGCGTATCGCGCCGTCGAGCGGCCGCAGAGTGATTTGCGTATGTAACTTCGCACCGGTCGTGCGCACCGGATATCGCGTCGGCGTTCCCGCGTCCGGCGTATATCGCGAAATTCTGAACAGCGATTCGACCCTGTACGGTGGAAGCAATCAGGGCAACGCTGGTGCAGTCACCGCGGAACAATTTCCGTGGCATGGCCTTCCCCATTCTCTGTCACTCCACCTGCCGCCGCTCGGGACTGTATGGTTCGAGGTCCCCGCGCCGTAACCGGATCTTTCGCGGTTACGTCTACACAGCAGTGACTGTGTGGGAGGGTGTGTGTTGCGGCTACATCAAATTCGCGAGCGACGAGACTTGCGCACGTTTGTGCTAGCGATGGTTGCAGTTCTGAGCGTATGGGCGATGCCCACCGCATCCGCCTTCGCCACTTTTTCGCCTTCGTTCGGCTACCACCCCACAAGCACCAAAGTTGATTCGCCGATCCAATTGGCTCAAGCAGATACTCCGCCGGGCATCGGCAGCCTCAATGACTACATGCATCAGCAGGGTGATGGATCTTCGACCTCAGCGGTTCCGCCGCCGGCATACTCTCCGCGGCCCATCCCGCCGCAGAACTACTACCCTCAGGGCGCGCCATCGCAGGAATGGAACTACGGTTACGCTGACCCGAACGCGCAACGCTCGGCGCTGATCGGCGCCGCGGTCGTCGGTGCTCTAGCCGTTGGACTATGGGCGTGGCAGCAACACGAGATACGGCAGCAGAGTCAGCGATATGTTCCCGCACGCAGACGAAATAACCGTCGGCCTGCCATCGAATAGTTAGGCAGCATCGCCGCGCGGCTCGATCCGCCGACCTGTCGACAGATCGAAAAGATGCACGCGCGCTGGATCAAAATACAGTTTCAGATGCGCACCGACTTCGACCCTTCGCGGCAATTCCGCACGAATCGAACTGTTTCCAAGCTTCGCGTATACGATGTAAGTCGCGCCTGAGAATTCCACGCTCTCGACGATGACCTCGATCGCAGTGCTGCCCTCGCCTTCTTCCAAACGCAGATCATTCGGCCGAATTCCGACCTTGATTCGCGCGGGACTGCCTTCCGGCGGCTTGATTTTGAAATCGATGCCGTCGACCGTTAGACTTCCGGTAGCTGCCGTCTCCGCAACAAAGAAGTTCATCGGCGGATTGCCGACGAACGACGCCACGAACTCGCTCTGCGGACGATCGAAAACCTCCTGAGGTACTCCGACCTGCTCGACTCTTCCTTGGCGCATCACGACCAGGCGGTCCGCGAGCGCGAGCGCTTCGACCTGATCGTGCGTCACGTAAACGAACGTGCGTCCAGTTCGGCGCTGGAACGTTTTCAGCTCGATCCGCAACGACGCACGCAATTGCGCGTCGAGGCTCGCGAGCGCCTCGTCCATCAGGATAATGTTCGGCTCGCGCACCAGCGCTCGAGCAAGCGCGACGCGCTGTCGCTCGCCACCTGATAGCTCTCGCGGAAAACGCTTGAGATCGACGGTGAGTCCAGCTTTTGCAGCGCTCGTTTTGACGCGCCGTTCCGTTTCGTCGCGCGCGACGTGCCGGAGCTTCAATGGAAACGCAATGTTCTGAAACACCGTCATGTGCGGATAGAGCGCGAAATTCTGAAACACCATCGCAATCGACTCGCGATGCGTCGTGTTCGATCCCCCGATTTGAATCTCGCCGCTGTCGGGATATTCAAGGCCCGCAATCATCCGAAGCAAGGTGGTTTTTCCACACCCCGAAGGGCCGAGCAGCACCACGAATTCTCCGCTCCGCACCGACAGAGAAACATCAAAAACGCCTCCGCCAGAAGGGAAACTGCGCGTCAGGTTGCGAACCACGAGGTCAGCCATGACGCGCCTTATCGCGAACTCCCCGCGGTCAAAGCTCCCCGCAACGACGGTCCCAGCGCGACCACCACGCAGATGGCCGGGATCATCATCAAAAGCGCAAGCGCACTTGCGGGGCCAACGTTACCGAACACGGTGTAGTAATAGAGCAGCGGCGGAAGCGTGCGATTTGTCTGCTGCACGAGCAGCGCAAATCCAAATTCATCCCAGCTTAAGATGAAGCACAGGATCAGCGCCGTCGCGATCGACGCGCGCGCCATCGGTAGATCGATTGTCAGAAATATTCGCAACGGAGATGCGCCGTCGATCCACGCCGCTTCTTCGATCTCCAGCGGAATCGCGACGAACGCCGCGTACATCGTCAGTGCAGCCGTTGGAATCGCAATCGCGGCGTGAACAATGGCCAGCCCGATTCCAGTTGGCGAATCGTAAATTCCAACTGTCGCCAGAATCATCCCGAGCGGAATCGCCACGGCGATCATCGGCAACAGCCGGATGCCCGATACCGTGGAAAAACCGACGCGCTGAGCTATCGAGCTGCGCGCCATCGCGTGCGCGAGCATCGCACCCAGCAGAGTTGCAATTGCGGCCGATATCAGTGCGACGCTCAGGCTTCTCAACACCGCGCTGCGAAGTTCGTTGACCCCAAACACGCTGATGAAATGCGAGAGCGTCAGATGATGCGGCACCCAATGCGGCGGCCAAGCAAAGGTCTCGAGCTCCGGAGTCACCGATTGCTTGGCGAGAAGGTAGAGCGGCACCGCGGCGCCCACAATGACGAACGCGTTTAAGGCAAAGCGCGCGGCCCGCAGACTCCGATCGGCGGTATCGCTTTTCATTCGAGGGTTCACGTCAGCGCTCCGTCGTCGCGCGAGAATCGGCGCGCCGTAATGAAGCCGCAGATTCCGATCATGGTGACCATCAATGCCAGGATCATGGACGCCGCCATAGCTTCGTGCGGTTTCTGCGCGTCATCCCACAAGCTGTACGAATAGGTCGACAGCACCGGAACACCCTCTGGCCCAGTGAGTACAAGCACCGTCGAGAAAATCCTCAGCGCGTCGATGCCGCGCAGGATCAATGCGCCGACGATTGCCGGCATCAGCATCGGAATCGTCACGAACCTGAAAGTGGCGAACGTTCCGGCGCCGTCGAGCCGCGCGGCTTCGTAGAGTTCGGCAGGGATCGTTTGCAGACCCGCCATCAACATCAGCATCACGATCGGGGTTACGTGCCACGCGTCAACCACGATCACCGTGAGCATCGCGAGCGGGCTGCGCGGGCTGAGCCATGGCAGCGGATGCATCCCCGCCATCGCAATCGCGCCGTTCAAGTATCCGCGCGGGATGAAGATATAGCGCGCGAGTGTGAGGATAACGATCTCGGGAATCGCAAACGGCAGTATCGCCGCAGTCTCGATTATTGCGGACCGGCTGCGGCGCGCGGTAAGCGTCAATGCCAGCGCGAGTCCGAGCACAAATTCGACGATGACGCTTCCGAACGGTACCAGCAGATTGTTCGCGAGCGCTCGCCAGAACATCGAATCGTCGAAGATAATTTTGTAGTTGGCGAGCGAGGGACCATTGTGATCGAAGGAAAGAACGAGGCCGTTCAACGCGGGCAATACCAGCATCGCGAACATGAAAATGCACGGCAGCACCACAAAGATCGTGCGGAGCCTCTTTGAGGCGGCATTCACAACGGAGACCCTGGAGCGGCATTTGCGCAGTCGCACCGGTCGTGCACATTGGAGATGCTCGACGCGATCGCGGACGCCGGCTGGACGTCATCGAATAGCACCGCGCGAATCGTACGCCGCCACTGGTCGCTGAGGTCGGCGTAGCAATCGACCGTCGGACGCGCTCGCACAAAAGGTTGCATCGCGGTGTAGCCCGCATAGAGTTGCGCGTCTTCACTACCCGGCGCCGGCGGCACACTCCCATACCAGTCGAGCTCGCGGCTCAGCTTCGACTGCGTATCAGCCGTCAGCAGGTACTCAATGAATTCCGCGGCGAGCTGCGGATGCGGCGCGGAATTCGGAATCGCCAAATAGCCGCCGCCGAGAACAGTTGCTCTGCCGTCGGGCCCTGCCGGAATCGGCGCGCTGAGATTCACGTTGGGGGCCAGCCCTTTCGCGTGCAGATAGCCCATCGCGAACGGCCAGTTGAAATGAATCCAGACCGCACCGCGAGCCTGCGCTTCGAGTACCGACATCTCGCGAAACACCGCGGACTCGTCGTTCAGATCGGGCGCGAGTTGCCGCAGAAAGTCGAGCGCCCGGATCGAACCGGGCGAATCTGGCGCGCATTCGTTACCGCCTGCCGTCCACACGAACGGCATCACGTCGCAAATCGCGCCTTCGTAGCGCGCGCCCTTCAGCGCTAGCTTGCCCGGATGCTCGCGCGCGAAACGCTCGAGTTCGTTCCAGGTCGCAGGCGGATTCGGGACCTCGATTCGATTGTAGATCATCGCCTGCCACATCAACCGATGCGGAACAAAGTAGAGCTGCCGATCGATCGTCGCCGCATCCCACGCTTCTTTTGAAAACAACGATCGCGCGGTCGGCGACACCAACTTGTCCAGCGGTTGCGCATAGGTATGCGCCTCGCCCAGCATCGCCAGATCGAGTTCGATAAGGTCGAGCGATCCACGACTCCCCGCCTGCACCCGCATCGCCTGCAGTATGTCGGAGTAAGTCTGTGCCAGCACTTTCACCCGCACGTGATGCTGCGATTCGAATTCTTTTACGAACTCGCCATATCGTGCGGCTTCATCGGGGAAGACTGCGAGCGCAATATTGAGTTGGTCAGGCGCCGGCGAGGTGCGGCATCCGCCAAGGAGCATCGCAAGCACCAGGGCCAGAAGTCGCGTCGATGTGCTCACGAGATACATCAGTTCGCATCGGTTCGATCAATTCTCCGATCGATGTTCCGCAGGACCCCGGACCGGCATGAGATTGTGCGCCGTGTTGACCAGCGAGACATGGCTAAAAGCTTGCGGAAAATTTCCGAGCTGGCGGCGAAGAACGGGATCGTATTCTTCGGACAGCAGGCCGACGTCATTGCGCAGATTGAGCAGGCGGATGAATAGCTCGCGCGCCTCCTGATTACGTTCGGCCATCGCGTAGTTGTCGGCGAGCCAGAAGCTGCACGGCACGAACGCTCCCTCACCCGGCGGGAGGCCGTCGACGCTGGTCTCAGTCGGGTATCTGAGCACCAGGCCTTTGTAGATAAGTTCGCGCTCGATTGCAGCGACTGTCGAAACTACCCGCGGATCATTTGCAGGCAAAAACCCGACCAGCGGGATCATCAGTAGCGACGCGTCGAGACCCTTCGATCCGTAGTACTGGACGAACGCATTACGGTCTGCATCAAAACCACGGGTGCAAACGTCGCGATGAATCTCGTCGCGCAGCGCTCGCCATCGATCGATCGGGCCTTCGGCGAAGCCGTGCTGAATCTCCTTCACCGATCGATCGACTGCCACCCACGACATCACCTTCGAGTGCGTGAAATCTCGGCGAGGGCCGCGCACCTCCCAGATTCCCTCGTCAGGTTGCTTCCATCCCGATTCGAGAAAATCCATCAGCGCGGTTTGCAGCCGCCACGCGTCGTCGTTGCGTTCCAGCTTGTATTTTCGCGCGACGTGCAACGTGTCGATAACTTCACCGTAGACGTCGAGCTGGAACTGCTGATGCGCGGCGTTGCCAACCCGCACCGGCGTGCTTTTCTCATAGCCAGAGAGCCACGGCAACTCTATTTCAGTGAGCATTCGCTCGCCCGCGACTCCGTACATGATCTGAGTATCTTGCGGATGACCTGCTATTGCTCTGAGTAGCCATTCGCGCCACGCGCGCGCCTCATCCATATAGCCAGAAATCAATAGTGCGTAGAGAGTAAAAGTAGAATCGCGAAGCCAGCAGAATCGATAATCCCAGTTGCGCGGACCGCCGAGACTTTCGGGAAGCGAAGTGGTCGGCGCCGCAAGGATACCTCCAGTTGGACTATACGTGAGAGCCTTTAGCGTGATCAGCGACCGCACTACCGCTTCGCGCCATTCGCCCTGGCAAGTGCAGCGAGATGCCCAATCGCGCCATCGCTGCTCGGTAGTCGATAGCATGTTGAGCGTATCGGCGTCGCCCGGCTCCTCTTCGTGCGAAGGATAACTGGTCAACCGGAACGTCTCAGTTTGACCTTCGCCAATAGTGAATTCAGCAAATGTCGTATAGTCTTTGCTCTTCAAAGGTACCGCAGTTCTAAAGGCAATCGCGCTTGGCCCCGATACTGCGCTGATACCATAGTCGCGTTTTCGCACCCACGGGAGCGTGCGGCCATAGTCGAATCGGAAGATGATTTCCATGCGCATCGGCACCTGCCCCCGGATGCCTTTCACGATTCGAATCACATCGACCTGCTCGGGGCGCTCGGCGACCGGCATGAAATCGATCACGGTCGCCACGCCGCTTTCAGTCTCGAATTCTGTTTCGAGCACAAGCGTATCTTTCCGATACTTCCGCCGGACCTGCTTGACGCCGCCATCGGGCGCCAGCAGCCAGCGTCCGTTGGACTCGTCTCCGAGAATCGCCGCGAAGCATGCCCCTGAATCAAATCGCGGCAGACATAACCAGTCGATGGAACCGGAGCGATCGACGAGCGCCGCCGTGCGCAGGTTTCCGATCAGTGTGTAGTTCTCGATCGGGCTGCTCACTCGACCCCTCCCGTTGATCGATCTGGGTCTCTAGGCGTCAGGATCGCGACGGTGACCGGTGATAGATCGATCATGGAGCCATCTATTCGAGCGCCGGGCTTCGACGCGAGCGCAATTCGCAGCTTAGTAACATCTTGCGCGAGCGGTATGCGCCCAGGAGTCCGAGCGAAGTTGCAAATCACTATTGCCGCTCCGCGCTTGACGCGTATCCATTGCGCCGCTTCGTCGAAGCTGACTGCCTCGGGATCGAGCCGGCCGTTCTCAAAATCCGGCACGCATCGGCGAAGAGCCATCAGTTGCCGATACCATTCGAAAATCTCGCGATGCTCCCCGCGCTCGCGCTCGTCCCAATCCAGCCTGGATCGCTCGAATGTCTGGATTGCCTGCGGATCGGGAACCTCAGATTCATCGGCGACGAAATGTGCGAATTCCGCTCGGCGGCCTTTGCGTACAGACTCAGCAAGCGCAGGATCCTGATGATCGGTGAAATACTGAAACGGGCTCGACGCGCTCCACTCTTCGCCTTGGAATAGCAGCGGGATAAACGGCGAGGTCATCAGGATCGCTGCGGAAATCTTGAGTTGATCAATCGTCACCAGATGCCCAATACGGTCGCCCTTCGCGCGATTACCGACCTGATCGTGATTCTGCATGAACACAACAAATCGATGGGCCGAAAGCCCGAGCACCGGCCTGCCATGCCTGCGCCGCCGGCTCTTCGAATACGTACCGTCGTAAACGAAGCCGCGCGTAAGACACTTCGCGAGCTGCGCGATCGATCCGAAGTCGCCCAGGTAGCCGGCGGTTTCGCCTGTCAGGATAGTATGCAGCGCGTGATGAAAATCGTCGTTCCATTGCGCGTCCAGGCCGTAGCCACCCGCCTCGCGCGCGCGTGACGATGCGCGGCTGGTTGAGATCGCTTTCCGCGATCACAATCAGATGACGCCCCACTTCGGCTTCGAGCTGATCGACCTCCGCGCCGAGTTGCTCGAGAAAATGAATCGCGGAGGCGTCGAAAATCGCGTGAACCGCATCTATCCGCAGCCCGTCGACACGATAGTCGCGCAGCCACATCAATGCGTTGTCGCAAAGAAATCGCCGGACCTCGTCGCTGTCCCGGTCGTCGAGATTAACTGCGTCGCCCCACGGCGTGCGATAGCGATCGGTAAAGTAGGAACCGAATTTCGCCAGGTAGTTACCCTCCGGACCAAGGTGGTTGTATACGACATCGAGAATGACACCGAGGCCGTGACCATGCGCCGCATCGACGAAGCGCTTCATCGCGTCGGGGCCGCCGTACAAATGATGCGGTGCGAAGAGATCGACGCCGTCGTAGCCCCATCCGCGCTCACCTGAGAACTCGGCCACCGGCATCAGCTCGACGTGCGTTACGCCTAGATCGCGCAGATAGCCCAACCGCTCGATAGCAGCGTCAAAGGTGCCCGCGGGCGTGAACGTGCCGATGTGGCATTCGTAAATGATCGCAAACGATAGAGGCGCCGGCTGCCACTTCGTACTGCGCCACTCGAACGCCGAATGATCCACGGGCCGCGAGAATCCATGCACGCCGCTGGGCTGATACGGCGAACGCGGATCAGGCAACGGCGGGCCGCCATCGATGCTGAAGGCATAATCAGCGCGGGCCAATTCGGGACTCAGTTCAGCATGCCACCATCCGCCGTTTCCGCGACGCAGCGCGACGCGCTCATTTGCCGTCACCATCGCGACACTCGCCGCCGACGGCGCCCACACGCTGCGCCGATTCACTGCTAGTTCCCTTCACGCGCGAGCAACACAACCGGAAATCGGCGCATCAGCTCGGTAAGTTTTATGTGACTAGGGCGCAATCGATCGCCGGTCAGGTGATTCCTCCATTCGCCGCGCGGCAATTCTACTTCAGTGTCTTGCCAATCGCCGCCGAGCTTCGCCACCAGCCGCGGCGCAATCGCCACGACTGATTCGCCGCGAATGAACGCGACGACGTGATCGCGACGCGCTCCGCGAACCTCGAGTGGCTCGACTCCAGCTTGCGGGCCGAACCACGCCGGATGTTTCTTGCGCAGCGCCAGACCCTGCCGAATCAGCCACAGCTTGGGCACGCCCTCGTCGAAACGCTTCATCACCTGTTCGGGCGTTGCTTTTCTGAGATCGGCCAGCATTCGCCGGCGCAGGTCGAAATCCTGCGGCCGCCGATTGTCGGGATCCACCAACGCGAGATTCCATAGCTCTGTGCCTTGATAAAAGTCGGGCACGCCGGGCGCGACAATCTTCAACAACGTTTGTGCGAGCGAATTTATCCGCCCGGGGTGAATCAGCAACCCAACAAAGTTCGTCAGCGATTCAATGAAATCGGAGTCGTCGTAGATGCCGTCGATGAATTTCCGTACCGCCTCCTCGTACACCGGCACCGGGTCGGTCCACGACGTATATACTTTGGCTTCGCGCTCCGCCTTTTCCGCGTAAGCGAGCATTCGCGATTTTTCGATCGGCCACGCACCGACCATCGACTGGTAGATGTGATATTCAAAGTTTCGATCCGGCATCTCACCGGTGCGATGGCGTTCGTTTATCGCGGCCCATTCAATTACCGCACGGCTCCATCGCTCGCGTTCTTCCGAAAGAAGAAAGAGGCGCGCCCGCACGTCTTCGCTGCGCTTGGTGTCGTGCGTCGACGTCGCCAGCATCGTGTGCGGCCAGTGACTATGCATCCTCCGGCACCACGCGATGAATTCCGCGGGCGTGACGCCAAAACATTCCGGATCACCGCCGACTTCGTTGAGCGCCAGCATCCGGTTGAAGGAATAGAAAGCGGTGTCCTCGACACCCTTGGCCATGATGGCGGCGGAAATCTGCTGAAAGCGAAGAGCCAACTCCGCGCCCATCTTTCCGCCGGCCCGGAGACTCAGGATGTCGCGAAGGAAATCGAATAGGCGCGCGTCCAGATCTGATCGGTATGCCTTGGCGTCATCGATGGCAGCCGAGATTTGACACTCATCTTCCGTAGCAACTTCGCTCGGCTCGCGAACGTAGGTGCGATATACGGGCAGGGATGCCATTGTCGCGCGAATGACCTCGTGGGCTTCGTGCCGCGTGTAATCGCGATGCAGGCGGTCAGCCTCGCAAAGGTCCAGCAGCATCGCCGTCAGCGTGTTGATCTCGCTGCCCAGCGTATCGCGCATAGCAAATTGTTTGCGGGCACGAACCAGCGCACCGTAGTCGGCCGACTCCCCGGTAAATTCACGGTAGAAGTCCGTCAACGGCTGTGCGCCCTCGGGATCGACGAACAATCGACCTACGACGTTCAGAAAATCGTAACCAGTGGTGCCTTCGATTGCCCACGATTCACGAAGACTCTCAGAGCCAAGGAGAATCTTCTCCGCGACGATCCAGGTGTCGGGGCACGCTGCCCGCAAGCGCTGAAAATATTGAAGCGGATCGCGCAATCCGTCGGGATGATCGACCCTCAGTCCCGACACACGGCGCTCGGCAGCCCATCGCATCACCAATTGATGGGTCGCGTAGAACACCCGCTCGTTTTCGATCCGGAGACCGACCAGTGAGTTGATATCGAAGAAACGCCGGTAACCGAGATCGCGCGCGGCCATTCGCCAATACGCGATGCGGTAGTTCTGCTGCTCGAGAAATTCGTGCAGCCGGTCGGGATCGGCATTCAGTTGTGAGACGACTTCGTCAATCGCGTTCGCGGCCACCCGGTCCTCGCGCAGCAGCTTTGCGAGCATTTCGGCCAGCAGCTTCTGATCGCGATGCCGCCGCGTGATGCTCACGAGATCAGTCGAGGCCGGCGACGGTAACGCGTCGAATCCGTCCGCGAGAAATGCGAGCGCTTCGCTTCCGCACTTCAGCGCCGCCGGCGCAAGGATCTGCCACAACGACCGCGGCGCTACCGGGAACACTCGATGACCGTCGTGTACTTCGAACTTGTCGCTGTCGCGAACGACCTTCAATTTTCCAGCCGCGAGCAGGACCCCGTATTGGTCCTCGAGCACTGGCATCAGCACTGTATTGTGGATGCGCCGCTCCGGCGGTTCCCAATCGACGTCGAAGAACTCCGCGAACGCGCTCGACGGCCCGTTTTCCAGAACGTCCCACCACCATGGATTCTCGCGATCGATCGCCATGTGATTCGGCACGATGTCGAGCAGATTGCCCATGCCGGATCTTTCGAGCGCGGCGCACATTCTGTCGAAGGCGGGATCGCCGCCCAACTCCCGGCTCACTTTCGAGTGATCGACGACGTCGTAGCCGTGAGTGCTGCCCGGCGCGGCTTGAAACAAAGGCGAGCAATAGAGATGGTCGATACCCAGTTCTTCCAGGTACGGAATAATCTTCGCCGCATCGTCGAAGCCGAACTGACTATTCAACTGGATGCGGTAAGTGGATAGCGGTTCACGCAGCACGGCGCATTACGACCAGCGATCGCGATTCAATATTTATCTTTGTGCCGGCGGATCGCTGCCATTGGTCCTCGGCGGGCGCATCCCCGTTCCTCGTGTCCAGCACCCTGGTCCAGCTCTGACCCCGTATTTCAGGAGGTAGCACGAACTCCACAGGTTCCCAATGAGCGTTGAAGAAAAGTTTACCCCCGCCCCGTCCCCGTTCGCCCCTTGCGGGTAAGGGTTCCCGGGCATCGTTCTGATCGTGCCGTTCATCGGGCAATGGACATCTCGTTCAGTTTGGAAGTTTGAGTCAAAAATTTTTCCCGGCCTGAATCAGCAAGAGCAAGGCCAATAAAAGGTTCCAAACCTCTTAAGTTTTTTCGAGATCGACAAGTAATATTTACAAATTTTGAAGCAGCTATGAATAAATTACCTGGCCAGGAAACCTCAATCGGTTGCGCCTCTCACCTACGCCAACTTTTGCGAGACCGTGATGGAATCCGCGCAGGCTGCGATATGTAACTAATCCTAGTTAAGAAAAAACTACTGATTTCACGGGTGCGGCTGACCGCTGTTCACGTTACGCCTACGCAATTTCGCGGCACATTGATTGCTTCTTTGCCGTTGAATCGATCGTAAAGAACAGCTTGAACGCCCTGTCGAGCATCGATGGAGAAATGGTCAAATGCCCGGAGCAGGCGCGGCTGACTTCGTCAAAACCTCGTCTGTTGAGGATTGTAACTACGCCGCGGTGATCCTTGCGGGAGGCGACGGCGTTCGTCTCAGTTCCTTCAGCCGCGAGGTCTTCGGCTATCACCTCCCGAAAGAATTCTGCCCCGCTGTTCGAGGGCAAGACCTTGCTCGAGCAGACAATGTACCGGGTCTCGCTGCTCGTACCTCCCTCGCAAACGTTGACGGTGCTGAATCGCGCCCATCGCCAATTCTATTCTCCGTTACTCAACGGAACTGCTACCAGCAACCTGTATTTTGGGAGGAAACCAAAGTGTCCGCAGAAGCCAACCCTTCGCAGTTACCGGCGGTCAAGAACAGATCAGTCGAAGCAAAGCGGTTCAGGATCATAAGTGAGAAATACACCGGCCCAGACTTACGTGAATTTCCGATCGCATCCACCGTCCCGAGCATGCCCCTGGCTATCCGCGACGAAGTCCTCGACCTATACGCGTTTCTCTTCTGCCAGGGCGGATTTCGGCATCTTGGCATGACCTTCGAACAATTCCTGCTGGTGCTCGCGACTTTCAAGCCGGCCGACTTGACGGCAACTATCAAAGAAACAATTGGGTATTGAATCTTAAGCGTAGGCGGATAGATGAATAGAAACAGCGTGGCGACAATCGGCCATTTCACTAAAGACGAACCCGGCTTGCTCGACGGCCAGTGGCACTATGTCAGCGTAAGCTATGGCGGCAAGCAGATGGGATTACTGGTCGAGACCGACGACGAAGATGAGGCATGGCAGGAAGCAGAAGACCTGCGCCGCGCCTTCGGCGCCGACGCCAGAATCACCGCCGTCCAGAAAGTCGTCGTCCAATAATCTTGTCCGCGCTTCGGACGTCCTGGCCTGCCCACATTTTCTTTTTCGCCGAATCCAAGGCTTGAAGCATAAGATGTCCTCACCGCTAACGCCGGACGCCGGAGTGTCTGTCGAGATTCTTCGCTACAGCAGCTTTCACTCAGAATGACACGAATGGCGGGCTCGGCTTCTTGTGTCATCCTGAGCGCAGCGAAGGATTTCGCGCGGCAGCGCGCTTCGCACCGACACCCGTCAAATCGCCCTGGGTTGTCACAGCATTTTTGCTATGTTTGGAAAAATACCTGAATCGATGACTTACGGGGACGTAGCAACCAAAAACTCCATCACCACTTCCTTGAATCGCGGATCACCCGGGGCCGTCATATGGTCGCGGCCTTCGAGCATCACCAGCCGCGCTCCCGGGATCATTGTCGCCAAAGGCTTGGGATCGCCGATCGCGTTGTCGTTGGCTCCTATGACGATCAGCACCGGCAGCCGCACTGCCGCGAGCCTGGCGGGATCGAACGGCGACCGTTCCGCGTCAATCAGCGCGGCCAGCGCCTTCAGGTCGTTGGGCATCGACTCTGCAAATCGCCGGTACGCTTTTGCCACCGGACTCTTGATCGTCGCGGGATCGTCGGCGCGATAAGCCTCTGCAATCGCGTCGCGATCCGCTTTGTCCTCGAGCCCGTCGTCGTATGCGATTCCACCGAGCACGATCGCGCGGAAGCGCTCCGGACACGACAGCATTAGCTCGATCGCGATGCTCGCGCCCATCGAGTAGCCGATCAGGATCGCGCGCTCGATTCCAAGATGGTCCATCAGGCGCGTCACGTCGGCACCCATACTCGCGTAACCGTACGCCTCGGGCGCATGCGGCTGGTCGCTCAGTCCATGCCCGCGAACGTCGGGCGCAATCACCCGATACCTCTCCGACAGCGTGGCCATCCACCCGGTGCCGCCCCAGTTATGCGCCGCCGTCGAAGCAAAACCATGCACCAGCACGACGGCCTCGCCCGCGCCAACGTCCTGATAGTGAATCCTGACGCCCACTGAATCGAAATACGGCATCGCGAAATCTCCTCGCCTGATACCTTAATCGTTGGCCGTCGTATCTGTATAATGATGCAGACGATGGCGATTGACCTCGAAAGTGCGCGAGAGCGGATGGTGCTCGAGCAGCTCGAACGCCGCGGCATCAAAGATCCGCGCGTGCTCGAGGCGATGCGCACCGTACCGCGCCATCGATTCCTTCCCGCGGAGCTTCACGATCACGCCTACGACGATGGTCCGCTGCCGATTGGCGACTCGCAGACCATCTCGCAGCCCTACATGGTCGCGCTGATGAGCGAAGTCGCCGAGCTCACCGGCACCGAGAAAGTTCTCGAAGTCGGCACCGGCTCCGGCTACCAGACCGCGGTGCTCGCGCGCCTCGCGCGCATCGTCGTTTCGGTCGAGCTCAACGCTCATCTTCACGATCGCGCCCGTGTGATTCTCAATTCGATTGGCGTCGGCAACGTCTATCTTCGATGCGGCGACGGTTCGGACGGATGGCCCGAAGAAGCGCCGTTCGACGTGGTGATGGTAACGGCGGCGATGCCCGGCATCGCGCTGCCGCTGCTGAATCAACTGACGCCGCAAGGCCGTTTGATAGCGCCGATCGGCGAAGACGAACTCCAGACCCTGGTGCGTATCAGCCGCAGGACGGGTCGCTGGAACGAGGAATATTTCGGCGAGTGCCGATTCGTAAAGATGACCGGCAAGCTCGGCTTCCAGGATTAGCGTACTGACATTTCGTATTTCACGGGACCCGCAGGGATGTGGTGCGGGGCGGTGACGGAGCGGCGGATGACGTGATCGAGGCGGGGACTAGCAGACACACGCGATGGATCTCGCGCGCGAGCGCGGTGGTCGCGATCGCGATTTCAATCGCGCTGGCCGGATGCGGCGATAGCACGCCGCCTTCGAGCAGACTCCCGATTGGTCCGCAACGCCCAGTCACTCACGTCGTCGCGCCGGGCGAGACTGTCTATCGTATCGCTACCGAATACGGGGTCAGTGTCGGGCGCCTCATGACGGCGAACGGGATCGGCGATCCGCGCGAGTTGCGCGTAGGCGAGGTGCTGACGATTCCCGGCGCATATCGCGCTGTTTCGATCGGCACAGCGTCCAGCGGAGTGCATCGATATGCCGGCGAGCGCGCATCGCGGCAATTCTCATGGCCGGTGCAGAATGGAGTGGTATCGTCGGGATTCGGAATCCGCAACGGCGCGATGCACAGCGGCGTCGACATCGCTGCGCCCGTCGGCACTCCGGTTCTTGCCGCGGACAGTGGCACTGTGATTTTTTCGGGCACCCTCCACGGTTACGGCAACACTGTGATCATCCGTCACGACGACGAGTACGCTACGGTTTATGGGCATAACTCGCGCAATCTTGTGGTCGAAGGCGCGCGAGTCTCACGCGGACAGGAGATCGGCGAGATCGGACGCACCGGACACACCACCGGCGCCAATCTCCATTTCGAAGTGCGCCACGACAACCTCGCCCAAGATCCGCTCGCGTATCTGCCAGAGCCCGCGACCTCCGATGGAATCAGCTTTGCCGCGGCCGGCGGCAGCTAGTATCTTTGACCACCGCACGCGCGACGCGCGCGACGCCACTGCGATGGAATCAAGGATGACTGCCGAAGAAATCAAAAAGCTCATTCGCAACATACCGGACTTTCCGAAGCCCGGAATAATGTTCAGAGACTTCACTCCGCTGATCGCCGACGCGCGCGGTTTCGCGGCGGTGGTCGATCAGTTGGCCGAGCCTTATCTCGGTAAAGTTGACGCCGTCGTCGGAATCGAATCGCGCGGCTTCATCATCGGCGCGCCCGTCGCGTATCGATTGGGCGTGGGCCTCGCAATCGCGCGCAAGCCCGGCAAGCTCCCCTTTCATACTTACGATCAGGCGTACGATCTGGAGTACGGCAGCGCGTCGTTGCAGATGCATCAGGACGCGCTTGCCGGCAAAGGTCGCGTGCTCCTGGTTGACGACCTGCTGGCGACTGGCGGCACTGCGTCCGCGGCGATACAACTGATCAATAAAATCGGTGGCAACGTGATCGGATGCGCATTCGTGGTCGAGCTCAACGCGCTCAACGGACGCGCTCGTCTCGCACCAGTAAACTGCTTCTCGCTGATACACTATGATTAAACAATGCGTACTCCGGCCGACAATCACGCACCGAGCGCGGATGCTCATGCACAATCGGATCAGCGCCGCCTCCTGATCGTCCTCGGCGTCACGTCGGCATATTTCGCGACCGAACTCATCGGCGGCTACCTGACCGGGAGCCTCGCGCTGCTCTCCGATGCGGTCCACATGCTCACCGACATCTGTGCGCTATGCCTCGGCATGCTGACGCTGTGGATTTCGACGCGGCCCGCCTCGTCGGCGAAAACCTACGGCTACCTCCGCGCTGAGATCCTCGGCGCACTGCTGAATGGACTCTTCCTTTGGGTGCTCGTTGTCTTCATCTGGATCGAGGCGTTCGGACGGCTCAGAAACCCGCGCCCGGTTTCGGGGCTGGCCGTGATGGCGATCGCTATCGTCGGCATCTGCGTCAACACCTTCTCCGCGTGGATGACCTCTGCCGACGCGGCCGGCGGTCACCGACACGGAATGGCTATGCGATCGGTCTTCGTGCACGTCGCTTCCGATCTCATCGGCTCGATCGGCGTGCTCGCGTCAGGCGCACTGAACTATTTCACCGGATGGATGCAGGCCGACCCCGCAGTGAGCATATTTATAGGATGCCTGGTGCTGTACGGCTCGTGGGGCCTGGTGCGCGAGGGCGTCGACATCCTGATGGAATCGGTGCCGCGACATATCGACCTCGACGAAATGCGCACCGACCTGCTGGCGGTCAGCGGCACCGAAGAAGTTCACGACCTTCACGTCTGGTGCCTGACAACGCGGCAAATAGCGCTATCGGCGCATGCGGTGGTCGCAGCGGGCGCGGATCGCGATCGAGTGCTCGCCGACATGTGCCATCTGCTGCAGACCAAGTTCGACATCCATCACCTGACCTTGCAACTCGAATGCGACAATCGACGCCCTCACGAGCCGGAACATTTCTGATCGTATGAATACTGGAAAAACCATCTTCTACGACCTCAACACGCAGCGCGATTTCATCCTGCACGACGGCAAATTTCACATCGAAGGCGCCGAAGATCTCATACCGAAGTGGAAAGCGATTACCGATCTCGCACGCGAGGAGCAGGTCCGCGTCGTATGCTCGGTCGATTGTCATGTCGCCGGTGACCCGCAGCTGAAAAGTTGGGGCGGACCGTATCCCGATCATTGCATGGCGGGCACTCCCGGCCAGGAAAAAATCGACGAAACCAAACCGCTCAATCCGTTAACGCTGGAAAACCGCGAATACACGGCCGACGAGATTCAGAAAGTTCTCAATCACCCTGGAGAGATCGTTTTTCGGCGCCAGCAATTCGAAAAGCTTGCGGACAACCCCCACCTGAGCGCGATCCTGCGGCTCGTCCTGCACCCCTACACCGACATCGTGATGTACGGCGTGTACACCGAGGCATGCGTCGCGCGCGAGATTAGCGGGCTGATGGGCGTCGGCCCGAAACTCCATATCATCACCGACGCCGTCGCCGTTGCCGGGGAGGAAACCCCAACCTTCCACGAAAAATTGCAGCAGGAAGGCGTCGATCTGCTCTCCTTCGACGAATTGAAACTGCGGATCCTCAACTGATGGCCACCTCTGAACCGCTCGAGCATCGTTCCGATGACGATCGCGCGCCTGAGTTCTACGAAGATCCGTGGGTTGCGCCGCCGTTTCAGCCGATCCGGGCGATCGGCGCACTCATCCTGATCGCAAGCGGCTTCGGACTCTACGAATACGTGCTGGTGTCGTTCTGGTCGGTGCCTTGGATGGGCATCCACGATCGAATCCCATGGCCCGCATTCGCGATCCTCGCAGCCGCGATCGTGTTGTCGATCGCAGGACTCCGACTCGCGCTGGGGCTCCATTCGCCGCACGCCAAACTCGGATTCGGCCTGTTCGCATTCCTGGCATGCATCGTAGTCGGAGCAGGCGGCGGCCGATTCGTCAGCTACGCGATGCGCGCGACCCTCAATCCGCCCTTCACATTGAAGCTGGCGGTCGGACAACGATTCCCAGGTTTCGCGCTTACCGATCAAAACGGCTCGATTCACCACGGCCCGGCTTCTTCCGGCGCCGACGCGACGTTGATCTATGTCTATCGCGGCGACTACGACCCCTTCGCGCGCTTCGAACTCGCAGAACTAACTGCGCACGGCGAGCGACTTTCGCCGCGCCGGCATCGATACGCTCGCTATCAGCACCGATCAGGTCGAGCGATCGAAGATGCTTGCAGGATTTCTCCGCACGAGAATCCCAATGCTGAGTGACACCAGCGAATCGCTCGTCGCACAGCTCGGTCTCGTGCAACACCATCGCAACGGCGAGCCTGACAACGCGATACCGGCATTTTTTATCGTCGATCGAAATGGCGTCGTGAGATGGATCTTCACGTCACCGTACTATCGCGAATTGCCGCGCCCCGACGCGCTCCTCGACGCCGCGAAGTCGATCATCGCATCGCCGCCAGCATCGCCGCAGTAGCAATCGCAGGCGAGTCGGCGCCGAATATCGCTCCGATCGAAGCAACCCCCGCCGGCCGCGCAGTCGCATCGGGCGACGCAAACAACTCACTCGCGCGCTCGGGCGTAATTCCTCCGAGCGCAAAAACCGGAATCGCGCCCGCGCGGCACGCAGCCTCGAGTCCGCTCGCGCCCCATGCAGGACCTGTGGCTGGTTTCGAAATCGGATCGAAAATCGGCCCGAAGACTGCGAAGTCAGCACCCTCGCGCGCGGCACCAGACACATCAGGCGGCGAATGACTCGACACACCGATGAGTTTTTCGGTCCCCAGCAACCGGCGCGCCATACTGACGCCAATCGAATTGAACGGAAGATGAACCCCGTCAGCGCCCGCCGCAATCGCCACATCAACCCGCTCGTTCACAATCAGCGGCGCCCCCGCCCGACGTACATATCTCGCGAAGCCGGAGCGCCAGCTCATAGAGTTCGCGCGCCGGCAAATCCTTCTCGCGAAGCTGCAACGCAACAGTTCCAGGCGGCGCGGCCGACAGCGCCGCCTCGCACGCGGTGATCAGATCGCCACCCTTTACAACATGCCGATCAGTAATAAGGTAAAGCCGAAACGTCAGCCGCGGTTGGCGCAAGTCATTCACACCTCTTGTTCCCCTTCCCGTTCGGGAGTAGGGGTTAGGTTACCCTATCAACCCCGTCAACGGACTTGATGCGGTCGCATAAAGCTTCCGCTCGATTCTCCCCGCGCGATACGCAATCCTGCCCGCCTCGACTGCGAGCTTCATCGCTCGCGCCATCGCAATCGGATCCTTTGCGCCCGCGATCGCGGTGTTCATCAGGACGCCGTCGCATCCGAGTTCCATCGCGACCGCCGCGTCCGACGCGGTGCCGACGCCCGCATCGACGATCACCGGCACCTTCGCCTGTTCGATAATGATCGCGAGGTTGAATGGATTGCGGATTCCCAGCCCCGATCCAATCGGCGCCGCCAGCGGCATCACCGCGACGCATCCAATTTCCTGAAGGCGCAAACAGCTGACCGGATCGTCGGTGATGTACGGCATCACCTTGAATCCCTCTTTGACGAGCACGCGCGCCGCTTCGAGCGTCGCGGCGACATCCGGAAACAGCGTCTGTTTATCGCCAATCACCTCGAGCTTCACCAACTCGCCGACTCCAACCTCGCGCGCGAGCCGGCAAGTGCGAATCGCCTCCTCGGCCGTGAAACATCCGGCGGTGTTGGGCAGAATCTGATACCGCTTTGGATCAAGGTAATCGAGCAGATTTTCCTTGCCGCGATCCGTGATATTCACGCGCCGCACGGCGACCGTCACGATTTCAGCGCCGCTCTCTTCGACCGCCGCCTTGGTCTCGGCAAAATCGCGATACTTGCCAGTCCCGACAATCAGCCGCGACTTATATTTCCTGCCACCTAGTTCAAAGTGTGTATCGTTCATTTTCTCAGTGTCCATTCCCTGCGGTAGCGGTACTGAAACGATTCAGCCGCCACCGACGAAATTTATTATCTCCACCTGATCCCCCACTCTCACAACCGTCGCGTCGTAATTAGCCTTCGGCACAATCTCGCGATTGATCTCGACTGCGACGCGCCCGCGCCGCATCTTCAGGCGCTCGAGCAACTCGGTCAGTGGCGTATCGCCGCTGACCGGATACGAGTCCCCGTTGAGTATAATTGAACTTGCGATGGAGTCCGGCATTATTGAGCCGCTTCCCCGGTGTGGAGAAGCGGCCCAGGCGCAGCCGCGAACGTTGCGCCATTGGCTTCCCTACGCCGGCATTACCCGGATCAGGTTCGAGGGGTTCTCCCGAGGGAGCTCTCAGTGCGTGTTATGCACACCCCCAGCCTGCGATCCGACTATACGACTCCCGCCGCGAACTGTCAAAAATCCGCTCTTCGCCTCTCCCGTCGGGAGAGGATTTAAGGAGAGGGACTTTATTCAGCGCGCGGCTTCGCGCGCGATTCAAGATTTTGGTTCCTTGCGTGCCTTGTGTTCTTCTCCGAAACTGCAAAATTCCCGCAATCATGCCCTCGTCCGAAGCATCTCACGAAACTGCGCGCAGACTACGCCGTGAGCAAACTCCTGGGGAGCAGGTCCTCTGGCGGCATTTGCGAACTAAACGCATGTGCAACGTGAAATTCCGCCGCCAACATCCTATCGGTCCGTACTTCGTCGACTTCTGCTCGATTCAACGAAAATTGATCGTCGAGATCGATGGCGGACAGCACGCCGAACGATCCGCCGAAGATGAGGTTCGCAGCTCCTTTCTCAAATCGTACGGCTACCGCGTGCTGCGATTTTGGAATCACCAGGTGTTGGAGAGCATCGACGAAGTGCTGGCTGAGATCGAGAAATTCCTGGGCGCAGATTCTTCAGAATCTTGAATCGCGCGCGATGACGCGCGCTGAATAAGGTCCCTCTCCTTAAATCCTCTCCCGTCGGGAGAGGGGAACAAAATCCGCTGCTATGCTTGAGGCTTTGTGGGTGTCGGAATGGCGGACTCGAGTGCCACTATGCTAATCCGAAATCGATCCCAGGACCTGACAGGAGCCGCTATGCCAGCTGCATCGGAGATCCTTGACCAAATAATCGACGGGGCGGGATTCGTTCTGATCCCGAAACTGATCGATGCGGCCGATGCGGCGCAGGCGCGCTCGCTGGCATTGGAAGTTGCCGCCTCGCCGTCTGCGGCCTATTTCGGCAAACTCAACGAAAAGATTCGCCAGCAGCACGTTCGCGGCCTGCTCGCGCACGGCGAGATTTTCGAGCGTCTCGTGCAGCATCCTGCACTAATCGAAATCGCCGAGGCGATGCTCGGCGACGACATGACGCTCGGTGCCTACTCCGCACGAATTCTGCATCCGGGAGCGATCGAGATGGGCGTGCATATCGACTATCCGTACTGGGCGATGCGCGGGCCGTTCACATTGCGGCCGCCGCTCATGATGCAAGTCATTTGGCTGCTGCAGGAATTTACTGAAAAGAACGGCGCAACGCTGGTCGCGCCGCGCAGCCAATTGCGATGCGCCCGGCCGAATCGCGAGGCCTTCGCGCGCGAGGCCATCAAAATAACCGGCGCTGCCGGCGACGCGATCATTTCGCATGGATTGCTATGGCACGACACTTCGCAAAATCACACCAACGAGCCGCGCGTCGCTCTCTTGATCAACTACGGTATGAAGGTGATTCGGCCGCTCGATTCCGAGATCGCAAAAGTTCCGCCCGCCGTCCTGCAACGCGCGACGCCTAAACTCCGCCAGTTGCTCGGACTGGAATTCGGCAATTCACTCGCCCGCGATCTGACCAGAGGCGGCCTGTACTGAGATGCCCTGATGGAAGAGGCAAAGCTTGGACCGTACGTGGTAAAGCGCCGGGACGGTGGATTGGAATTCGTCCCGTCCTCGATGCTGGCCATCTTCATGCTCGTGGGATTCAGCGCGGGAGCCGCGCTTTTCCTGTGCATCTCGATTCACTTTTTTCGGCATCCGCTGATGTTGTTTGGACCAACTCTCCTTCTAGCAGGATGTCTGATTGCCGCGATGGCGATACGCGCCTGGCGCACCCGCGGCACTCCGCTAAAAGTTGAAAATGGAGGCCGAGTCAGCTACGGCCAACGCGAACTATGCGCCGCAGGCACCGTTCGATGCGTCCGGATCGTCCCCTCGGTCGGCGGCGAAGGAGGCGAGTGCGACGTGCAACTGGAGCAGGTAGACGGAAAGTTAGTGTCGATACCCTCGCAATACTTCGCCGGCTTCGGGTCGTACGCGCACGCGCGCCCGTTCGCCGCAGAATTCGCAAAGGCATTAGGAGTCCAAGTCACTGAATCGCACTGACGACGCTGAAGCGGGAGGATGCGCATATCGTGATCTCAGAAGCGCTTGCGAAGATTGCCAGGGAGCGCGGATGGTCCGACGAGTTGACCCATCGGATTGCCGCAGCACGCGTGCCGCTTTCGTCCCTCTATTCATGGACCTGGTTTGAACTTTCGCCCGAGCAGACTGCGGCGCAGCTTGGATGGTACGAGCGGATGACGACCGGCGACCTGCGCGGGCGCGACGCTACCTATGCCGACAACGAGGAGTTCTCGGCGATGTGGTCCGACTCCCCCGAGGAAGTCGCCGGATGGGAAATTATCGTCGAGCGCGGGCCTGACGCTTTCGCGCAATTCAGGCTGCAGCAGAATGTTCAAATTCCGATCCTGTTGCTCGGTCCTGAAATCGTCGCGTGCTGCGCGTTCTCGCGCCGCAAGGTGCTGATCGATGGGCGCCCCTTCTCGGTGCAATACGGACAGGCGCTGCGTGTGAGGCGCGCCTATCGCCGGCTTGGCTACGGAGACCAGGTCCGCCGGCTCGCGATGCCGCCGGGAATTGCGCGGCCGTCAGTCGGCCAATACGACATCATGCGCTCACAAAACTTTCGCGGTGGTAAATTGGTGGCAGAAGTACAGCCCGCAGTTTTTCGAGAATACACCCACTCGCGAAGGCTCGGTGCCGGGTCTCTCGATTTCCATTGCGCAATTCCCCGCCGACGCGTGCGCCGATGCCGATCGCGCAATCCGCCCAGCGCGGCGCGAGGATCTGGCCGCGTGCGCGACGCTCATTAATCGCACTCACGCCGGTATGGATCTGTTCCGGCCTTACAGCGCAGAGTTTCTCGAAGATGTGCTCGACGAAGGCTTCTGGGGCGATCGGCCGAAGACGACCGGCAACCCCCAGATAGACTGGTGGAAGAGCGTTTACGGATGGACCGACTACGTTGTGCTCGAAGAGGCGGGACGTATCCGCGCGTGCGGCGGCCTGTGGGATCGCGGCCGCGATATGCGCGAGCAGTGGCGTCGTATCGGCGGCGATGAGCATCGCTCGATCGCGATCGGCTGCGTGCTCGATTTCGGATACGACGACGGCGCCGAGGAGTGCATGGCGCGTCTGCTCCGACGGATGATCGGGCGCACGCATGAGCTGGGTCGCGACTACCTGGCGATTCCGATCGAGCATCTGCCAAAGCTGGTCGCGATGATGGAGAAGTCGCGTCCCGAACTCGACACGCGCGCCTTGCGCTGGGGTCTCAAGGAGCCGCCGATCACCCGTCCGTACACGGACCTCCGCTATTGGTAGTCGAGCGCGCCTTTTTTCGCCGAGAGCCGTCATGAGTACCACGCATACAATCATCGTCAACGGTCAGCCGCACCGGGTGACCGTCGATCACTACGAGACTCCCCTGCTCTACGTCCTGCGCGACGACCTGCGGCTCAAAGGGACTCGCTTCGGATGCGGCAACGGGAGCTGCGGTGCATGCACGGTGCTGATCGAAGGCCATGCGCAGCGCTCGTGCGAGCTGCCGGTGTGGTCCGTCGAAGGCAAATCGATCACGACAGTCGAGGGCCTCGGCACGCTCGACCGGCCACATCCACTGCAGCGTGCGTTTATCGATTTCCAGGCCGGCCAGTGCGGCTACTGCCTGTCTGGAATCATCATGACGGCGGCGGAGTTGATCGGAAGCGGTGGTGAGCCTTCGCGCGAGAAAATCGTCGCGGCGCTTGACGCCAATCTCTGCCGATGCGGCGCGCATACGCGAATCGTCAAGGCGATCGAAGCCGCGTGGAAAGCGTCAGTCACGGAAGGCGCGCGATGACTCCGGCAAAACTACCGTGGAGCATCGAGGAGAATCCGCTGCTCAGCCAGTGGGTCGATTTCAGCGAACCCGGAATCGCGCGAGTGTTTTCAGCCAAGGTCGAACTCGGCCAGGGAATCGTCACCGCGATCGCACAAATCGCCGCCGCGGAACTCAGGCTCCCGATGTCGAAGGTGGTCGTCGTGTCGGGTGATACGCGTAGCTGCCCGAATGAAAGCTACACCGCGGGCAGCATGTCGATCGAAGTCGGCGGCACTTCCATGCGGATGGCGTGTGCCGAGGCGCGCCGTGCGATCGTCGAGCGCGCCGCTATCATGCTCAAGGCCGACGAGTCGCGCATTGCTGCTGAGGACGGGCTTATCCTTCTCGACGGGGCGCCGTCGAAGCTCGATTACTGGAATGTCGCTCGCGAGATCGATTGGCAGATACCGATCACGGGACAGGCGCCATTCGCTGCGCTCGTGGACTCAACTTCGCTCGGCAAGAGCATCGCGCGTCTCGACCTTCCCGCGAAAGTCACCGGCGCCTCATTCATCCACGACCTCGAATTGCCGGGAATGCTGCAAGGACGGGTGTTGCGGCCGCCGTCCTACGGCGCGCGGCTGGAGTCACTCGACACGTCGGCGGTCGAGCAGATGCCCGGAGTTGTCAAAATCTGGCGCAGCGGCGATTTCGTCGGCGTCTGCTGCGATCACGAATATCAGGCCGTCAAGGCGCTCGAAGCGATCAGCGCAGGCGCACGATGGTCTGAGAGCGAGGTATCAGCCGACTCGCGGAGCTGGCGCGAGCTGCTGCCGACGCTTCGCTCGATCGATTCGGAGACCGAGGCCGGTGAGCGTCCGGTCGCGGCTTCAAACCTGCGACGCCTGTCCGCGACCTATTCGCGTCCGCCGATAGCGCACGCGTCGATGGCGCCGTCGTGCGCGGTTGCGGTTTATGACGAGCGCGGTCTGACGGTATGGACACATTCGCAGGGCGTCTTCCCGCTCCGCGGCGCGCTCGCGAACGCTCTCGGAATCGACCAGTCGCACGTCGCGGTGATTCACCAGCAGGGCGCCGGAGTCTACGGGCACAATGCGGCAGACGATGTCGCGCTCGACGCTGCCTTGCTCGCGCGCCAGGTTCCGTCGCGTCCGGTGCGTATCCAATGGACCCGCGAGGACGAACTCGCATGGTCGCCGCTGGGCTCGCCGATGGCGATAAAGATCGAGGGCACGCTAAGTCCAACCGGCGACATCGTCGATTGGTCGAGTCAGATCTGGAGCGGACCGCACGGCCAGCGCCCGCGCCCGCACGGACCCGTCAACCTGCTGGCAGCCGCGCATGTCGATCCGCCGATCCCGTTCCCGGAAGCGTACGAGGTTTTGTCGAGATTTGCCGGCGGTGCTCGAAATTCCGAGCCGGCATACGACCTTGTTCACCGGAAGATCGTTTTGCACAGCCTGCCAGGCCTGCCATTTCGGACCTCCGCGCTGCGCACGCTGGGCGGCTACGCGAACGTGTTCGCAACCGAGTCGTTCATGGATGAACTGGCCGATGCCGCGGGCGTCGATCCAGTCGAGTTCCGCCTTCGCTACTTGTCGGATCCGCGTGCGCGCCGGGTAATCGAGACTGTGATGAAGGTTGCGGACTGGCAGTTCAATGGCGAACGCGGCAAAGGACGCGCGGCGGGAATCGGTTTCGCACGATACAAGAACACCGCGGCATACGTGGCCGTGATCGCTAACGTTGAAGTTGACCGGGACGTGCGCGTGTCGAGGGTTGTCGCGGCGGTCGATGCGGGCCTAGTGATCAACCCGAACGGAGTAATCAATCAAATCGAAGGCGGCATCGTGCAATCGATCAGTTGGACGCTCAAGGAGCAAGTCTTGTTCGACGGCCACCGCGTGACCACCCGCACCTGGGATCAATATCCGATTCTGCGCTTCGATGAAGTCCCGGAACTGGAGGTAGAACTGATCGAGCGTCCCGACTCGCCGCCTCTCGGCGTGGGCGAGGCAGCGCAGGGCCCGGCCGCCGCGGCCGTCGCGAATGCCGTCGCGAGGGCGCTCGACTTCCGGGTGCGAGACCTACCGATTACGCGCGAGCGCATTGTCGCTGCCGGTACTTCCTTTTCGGCCTAGCTGTTCAGTACAGCGGTGGCCTGGTTCAAACGGTCGCTGTAGGCGTTAAGCGCATCCGCCGTAAGCTTGGCGTAGCGGTTGGCATCGGACCATCGCCGGTCTTCGATTGCCTCGCGCACTCCGGGTAAGGTCTTCGCTTCATAACCGGTGTAGCGGCCGGGCGCATAGACCAGGTTCTTGTACCAGCTTCGGCCGGGTAGGCCCACATCGGGAGCTAAGGTCTGATCGATGTTCAGAATCAAAGCTTGTACTTGCGCTACCTGAGAGGCGGATAGGTGTGACCCATTTTTCGATAATGCCTCGTCATAGGCCTTAGCGCTGCGCTTCAACCGATCGACGGCGTCTTCGAGAGTTGCGAACTCGATGTGCGGCACACGATCGAAGGCGGTGGGCAGGCCGCTTGGTTTGGTGGGATCCGCGGCTATCTGGAACGCGCGATCATGCAGCAGCTTGGCCTGCGTCTCAGCCTCGTCGCGCTCGTCGTCGGCTAGCTTCTTCACCTGATCCAGATAGTCGGAGACTGCATTGGCGAAAGCAGTTGCGTTTTGGACAGGAAGGTCGGAATCGGCAACGCGCAACACAATTCGCCCTACGGTCTTCGCCAACATCGCGTCATACACGAAGCCGGGATCGACGAAGCGGGTGTGATGCTCGAAAGTGTCGTAGCGAGAGTGATAGACGCCGCCTGAGTGTCCCTCTTCGTAGAACCCTACGTCGAGCACCGGTATGCCCAGGTGATCGATGAAAGTTGAAAAGTCAGAACCCGACCCAAGCGCCTCGATCGGGAAGTCCTTGTCCGGGTCTGCGGCGATCCTGGCCTCGGCCCTGAGGTGCTCGTTAGCAGTCGGCGCTAGAGCACCTACGCGCATCTTCGCGCGCAGCCTTTGTCCGACGGAGACACCTGTTTCAGGATCAACTACGTCAGCGGCGACCTGGTTAAGCAGATGCTGGAAGTCGTGGCTGCCAGCTACACCTAGAATGCCCCTTTCGTTCGAGTCGGAGTTTATGTATAGGACTGCTTTCCGCTTGAGCTCGCTTGCGTGTTCCTCCGCCCATTCAGTCGAACCCAGCAACATAGGTTCCTCGGCGTCCCAACTGGTGTAAACGATCGTGCGGCGGGGCTTCCAACCTTGTTTTGCGAGTCCTCCGAAAGCCTTGGCCTCGGCGAGCAGCGCAACTTGACCGGATAACGGGTCGCTGGCGCCGAAGACCCATCCGTCGTGATGATTGCCGCGGACTATCCATTGGTCCGGCCACATCGAGCCCTTCATCATTGCGATGACGTCGTAGATCGGCTGTTGTTGCCAATCGGACTTCACCGCCAGATGGACCAGCGCCGGGCCCGGTCCTGTTCGATAGGTTATTGGCAGCGCACCGCGCCAGCTTTGCGGAGCGACAGGACCTCCCAACGCTGCAAGAAAGACCTGTGCGTCCGCATAAGATATAGGTATCGTCGGAATCTTCATGATGGTCGCCGCGTCCGACATCTGGAGGCGTTTGGCGTCTTTGGTCGCACCGATACCGGGCGTCAAAGGATCGCCTGGGTAGAGACCCATATCGAGCACCGAGCCGCGTTGGATACCACGCGGCGGACGCATAGGACCGTTAGGATAGGTCCCATCGATCGAGTAGCCGTCCTGGGCGGGGTCGGAATATATGATGCATCCGATCGCACCGTGATCGTACGCAAGCTTGGGTTTCAATCCGCGCCACCCGCCGCCGTAGCGTGCGATGACGATTTTTCCTTTGACGCTTACGCCCAACCGCTGGAGCGTCTTGTAGTCGTCGAGCATCCCGTAATTGACGTAAACCAGCCCGCCAGTGACATCGCCGTCGCTCTGGTAGGCGGCATAAGCAGGGAGCGCAGGATCGGTGGCAGTAGAGCTGGAGTCACCGGGAATTGGCGGCTCCTGCAGTGTAGCGCTGAACTTTTGAGGGCCGACCAGTTCCAGGGTCTCACTTACAGGCTTGGGATACAGCACCCAGAACGTTTCGATGTGCGCATCCCAGCCCCAGTCATTGAACCATGCAAGGATTTGATCAGCGTTCGACTTGTCATGAGGAGAGCTGACGTGGTTCGGCTGAGCGGCAAGTAACTTCATCCAGTCGCGCATCTCATCCGGATGAATAAGCGCATCGAAGTTGCGCTCGAGAGTCGCCTCATCAGATGAAACCGGAGTGGGTGCAGCGAATACCGCGCTAATACAAAGAAGGAGCGCCGCGGCAAACGGGATGGCGAACTTTGAAGCCAGGCGGCTCAGGCGCGCAACCCCGCCAGACAGCCGGTAGCATCGAGGACTGTATCCAGCGCTCGCTTGTCGCCAACAGCCTTATACTTATCGCGCAGAGTCACCAGCGATTTGGCGTGATACTTCTGCGGCTTCTGCGTCCAGGTACGGCCGTTTAGTTCCACACTGAATTCTTCCTTACTGTTGGCTATCGCTGACGCGTTGGCGACGGTCCACGGCATGAAGAGTCGTCCTACCTGCCGCTCGAGTAGAGGGGTCAAGGTCGGGGCCAGGCTTGACCACTGCTCAAAGTCGCCTTCGGCTCTCGGCCACAGCATTCGGTGGATCCATGCGAGCGTATTCGGCGTGGTCGCGTTGATGATCGCGCCGGGCGTCGGATCGGTCCACGCATTGTAGAGCTGCCCCCACATCCCAAAGTCTCCAAAACTGGGACGATTACCGAACAGGTATGCCCGCTTGGCGAGATGCGGCTCGAGGATTGTGAGAGTATCGCGGAAAGATTCCTCGATTTGCGGCGCGGTCTGCGGATTCGATCCGACAAAAGAAACGCGCGGCACCATCCGTTCGCGAACCATCGCGATCCCATTGGCGAGCTGCGCTTCGTCCACCCCCGGCATCATCGATTGTGCGATTCGCCCGGCGGCCGAGAGAATGTCAGCCTCACGCGCCCATCGATAATGGAACATCCACTTGTTGCCCCATTCGTCACCGAACTCTTCGAGCAATGCCGAAATGAATTTTGTAGTTGGATCGCTCGGATGGATCGAAGGCTCGGGATGACTCGCCTCGACGAACTCGATGATCGGTGTAGAATCCTGAATGCCCTTGTTGTCGGGCGTCACGACCAGCGGCACGAGCGGCAGCTTCTGGTATTTCTGATACTCGCCGTCGGCGTCGAGACTGCGCGGGATCCATCGGTGCGGGATGTTCTTGTAGCGGAAGTACGAACGGACCTTCACGGAATACGGCGAAAGCTCGATGCCGTGGATATGATATTCGCTTGCCATCGATGACTCCTTTCAATGTCGGGAAACTTTCGTTCTGGCGATCAGTCCTCGTTGCTTCATGCGCCACACGAGGAGGTCGATTCGATCCTGCCCGAAGAACGGCTCGCCATCGAAGACGAAGGTTGGAACGCCCCAATGGCCCGCCGCCTTATGAGCAGACTGGTTTTGTTCGATCGCGCGCTCGAAGGCTTCAGGGTCCGCGGCGACCTCGCGATCCATTGTTGCGAGATCGAGCCCTGCGCGCTCGGTCGCTCGAGCGAGATGCTCGCCTTGATCCCAACCCGACACTACTCCGCCCCAGATCAATTTCGAAACTTCGCTGATGAAGGGGAGTCCGCGTCCTTTTTTGCTCGCATCGACGCCCAGCCGCGTCAGGCGATGTATGTAAGGTTGATCAGGAGCGGCTTTCGGAGTGTGATCCACCACGACCGGATCGGGACGCGGCCAGGCAAACGGCAGCTTCAGATACTCGGCAATTCTCGTGGTGTCGCGAAAAAGATACGGGCCGAACATCGGATCGACGCGCTGGAAAAAAGATGCGTCGCGAACTGCCAGCGGATAGACCGGTCGCACCTGGAACTCCACGTCATACTCAGCCTCGATCTCGACCACGCGCGGCACGGCGAGATATGAGTACGGGCTCCTGAACGACCAGAACAAATCAACCTGCAAGCTCATTCGAAAGCTCCATTGCGTCGGACTCGTTTTGAAAAGCCAAGCAGACTACCTGCCTGACTTCAGCACCGGCAAAACCTCTTTGGTGAACAATCCGAGGGCTTGCATCTGGTCGGAGGGCGCTACGTCAGCACCGGGTCCAACGACGATCAAATGATCGAGGCCAAGTTTCAGCAACTCCTCGAAGCGCCTGATGCAATGATCTGGAGCGCCTGCGATGGCGAACCGATCGACGAATGCGTCGTCGAGGAATTGCGCGTGACCGGCGTCTCCGCGCGCGTGGCGGGACATATCGTAGGTCTCACCAATCTTCTGCGCGACCGCGCGGTCCGCGGGACGCATCCCCTCCGTGGCACTGCCCGACATCCCGGAGAAGTGGGCGATCGTGCCAACGGTTCCGCGCGACATCGCACGCGCACGCGCGACATCGCGATCCACTACCACATTTAGAAAGGCGCCGAGCTTCAGCGTCGAAGGATCCAGTCCAGCCTGCTTCCGCGCCTGCCGCGCGTGATCGGCAGCCCAGGCAATGCGTTCCGGATCGGCGCCCACCGCAAAGCTTAGTGAATCGGCGAGCGTAGCGCCGACCTCGATCACGCGAGGCCCGGTAGCGGCGACATCTACCGGCACCTTGGGCAGACCACCGCGCGCGATCCACTCATTACGGCTCTGGAAGCCGTTGTCGAGCGTGACCTGCTCGCCACGGAGGAAGCCTTGCACTTGCGAAATGTAGCGCGCGAAATTTTTGCTCGACGGCGCGCGCTCACCAATCTTGGCGACGGCGGAATCACCGCGGCCGATTCCGAGTACCGCACGGCCGCCGGACTCCGCCTGCACGGTTGCGATCGCGGAAGCGGTCACCGCTGGATGACGAGTGACCGGATTCGTCACCGCGGTGCGCAGCTTCAGATGCCTGGTAGCGTGAGCCGCGAGACACAATTCCGAGTATGGATCCGCCGCAAGATTTTGAGTGTCGACAATCCCGATACCATCGAAGCCGCTTTCCTCGACCATCCGCGCCATCTGCACAAAAGCTCCGGGAATCGGAAAGGTAATCATCCATATCTCAGGGCTGCTCTTAGTCATCAGAATCAACCCCGCCGAATGGAGAGGAGGAAAGGCTGGCTCAGCCCGTCGCCGAGCCGCCTACGATGTTTCCGCTTAGTAACCCTTCTCGGGAACGATCGTGTTTTTGTTGGTGTCGTGCTCCGCACTGCCGCCGCAGGCTGCGACTTTGTCCGCCGAGGAATTCAAGTTCGCTGCAATCTGAGCATCGGTCTGTCCAGCCGACCTCTGCGTTTTCACAACATTACAATCGACGGGATCGTTCGACGTAGAAAACGTCGAGCATCCGGAAAATCCTACGGCCACGACTAACAGCGCCGATGCGGTTGAGATCCAAAGTCCGTTGCGTTCTTTTCGCTGCATTATTTTCCTCCCGGCTAAATCGCGATCCTTGTTCGAGTTCCCCAGATATCCGATCCCCACGTTCAGCATGAGGCATTCTTACCACTTGTCGTCAAAATTCGATAGCAATGAAAGGTCCGCGCAACCCGGCGCAGCCGGCGGATATTTATGCGGCGGTGGGGGCTGATTTCAACCGCAGAATCGTGTCGTCGGGAGTCAGCTTGACCATCGACGCGCTCGACTCCCACAACTCCGTCGCCATCGCAGGATCGTACGAGTCTTTCGAAGACGGGACGTCGCGCAAGCCCTGGAAGTATTTTCCCGAGATGCGCTCGAATCTGGGATCGGTAACCATGCTAGCGAGCGAGCGGCCCGATCGTCCGACACTGTTCACGTTCGGCACGAATGGGCGCAGCGCCGGCAGCACGAAGCGCCATGCGAATCGCGCGAAACTGCCGTAATCTCGCGCGAGCCCGGTCCCCGGCATCAGGCCAGGATCGAACGCATTGACGGTAATCGAGCGGCCATTCGAACCGACCCTCTTTTCGGCGCGCAGCCTGCGATCGAGTTCGTAAGTGAACAGGACGTTGCACAACTTCGACGTGGTGTATGCGCGCCGGCCCGCCGTTCCATTGGGATCATCGAGAGGTTTGGAATCTTGATCGGGACGTGCGATGAGTCGAGCGGATTTGTACACCGGCGGCGGCATTCCGGTCGTCTGAGCGGGATCGTGAGTACCACTGCTCACGACGACAATCCGTGCCGGCGGCGCCATCTGCGCGAGCATCAGGTTCACCAACAGAAAATGCCCGAGATGGTTGACGGCGAACGTCGTCTCGAAGCCGTCGTCAGTATAGGTCCTGCCGCTCACGATTTGCGTCGCTGCATTGCAAACCAGCGCTCGCAGCGCAGGGCGCGGTTCAGTGGCGTAGTCCCGCGCAAAATTGCGCACCGATTCGAGCGAAGCGAGGTCGAGCGTCATCGCTTCGATCTCCTGCTGCCCCGTCTGCTCAATCAGATGCTGGACCGCCTCGCGACCTTTTTCGGGGCTGCGGCAAGCGACGATTACGTGCCAGTCGCGCGTCTCGGCGAGCGCTCGCGCGCATTCGAAGCCCAAGCCGGTATTGGCACCCGTCACGATGGCGGTGTTCATGTGCGGCGATAATTACATTCTCGCAAACCTGATGGGAGTGGGGCCGCGACGGCCATCAACAAGATGAGAGCCCGACGGGTTGCGTCCGCGCGCGCTAAGATGGGAAATTTATCGTTCGATGAGCATCGAAAGACAACGCCCCACTGTCGCCGAGATCGACCTCCGCGCGCTGCGCTCCAACTTTCGCGCACTGCGGGCGGTGGCCTCGCACGGCGAGTTGATGGTGGTGGTCAAGGCCGACGCTTACGGGCATGGCGCGGTGACGGTCGCCCGCACGCTGCTCGACGAAGGATGCCGTCATTTCGGAGTCGCCACGCTCGACGAGGGGCGCGAGCTGCGCGAGGCGGGAATTCGGGCGCGGGTGTATTTGCAAGCGGGCTTCTTCGCGGAGCAAGTGGCGGAGATCGTTGCCCTCGATCTGACGCCGTTCGTTTTCGAAGCCGGGATGATCGGAATGCTCGACCGCGCATCAGCGTCGGCCGGACGCAAAGATTTTCCGATTCATATCAAAGTCGACAGCGGCGCGACACGCCTCGGCGTGCTGCCAGCGGACATTCCGGCTGTGATTGAGGCGATAAGAAGCGCGTCGGCCGCGCGCCTCGAGGGCGTCTGCACGCTGCTCGCCAATGCCGGCGATCCGAAAAGTCCGATCACGGATGCGCAGCTCCGCGTATTCAACCAGACCCTCGACACGCTGAACGCGGCCGGCATGAAGCCTCAGATCATTCATGTCGCAAACTCGGCGGCGCTGGTGCTGCGATTCGACTCGCACTTCAACCTCGCACGGCCCGGGCTGGCCATCTACGGACTGCCGCCGGTAGCTGCGGTCCGCGAGCGCGTCGAGTTGCAGCCGGTGATGACTTTCAAGACGCGGCTGATGCAAATCAAGCGCGCGCCCGCTGGCAGCGGCGTCGGCTATGGGCATACATTCGTCGCGCCGCGCGAGAGCCTGATAGGCGTGCTGCCGGTGGGTTACGCCGACGGTTACCGGAGGGGACTACAGCATGGCGGCGAAGTGATTGTGCGCGGCGCGCGCGCACCGGTGGTCGGCGCGGTGTCGATGGATCTGACGACGATCGACGTTACCGACATAGCAGGCGCGTCGGTCGGCGATGAGGTAATCTTGTGGGGCGAATCCGGCGGCGAGGTCATTAGTGTAAACGACGTCGCGCGGCTGGCGCAGACAATTTCATACGAGATGCTATGCACGGTCGGCAAACGAGTGCCGCGTGTGACTCGGAATTAGATGGCGACAATCAACGACAAGATCACGATCAGGCGTGCACTGATAGGCGTCGCCGACAAGGCCGGTGTCGCGGACTTCGCCAAAGCACTGGTGCGCCACGGCGTCGAAATCGTATCGACGGGCGGTACGATGGCGGCTCTGGAAGCGGCTGGCGTCAAGGTGAGGTCGGTTGAGAATTTCACCGGCTCGCCCGAGATGCTCGATGGCCGGGTGAAGACGCTGCATCCGAAGATTCACGGCGGCATCCTCGCCCGGCGCGGTGAGGAGAGCCATCAGCGTCAAATGCTTCAACATGAAATCGAGCCGATCGACTTGGTGGTCGTGAATTTCTATCCGTTCGAGAAGACGGTCGCGAAGCCCGGCGTGAGTCTCGACGATGCAATCGAAAATATCGACATCGGCGGACCTACGCTGGTGCGCGCGGCGGCGAAGAATTATGGCGATGTCACAGTCGTCGTTGATGCGGCCGACTACGCCACGATCGTCGCGGAACTCGACGCGAACAAGGGCGCGATGACGGCGAACACGCGATGGCGGCTGGCGCGCAAGGCATTCGCGCGGGTGACGGCGTACGACGCGGCAATCTCAAATTATCTCGGCACGCATTCGGGAGACGGCGACAAGACTAGTCTCGGCGAGACGTTCAGCCTCGCGCTCGAGCGCGAACAGGCGCTGCGCTACGGCGAGAATCCGCATCAGTCGGGCGCACTCTACGGGCGCTTCCTGGAAATCACGCATCAGCTTCACGGCAAGGAGCTGTCGTTCAACAACGTCGTCGATATCAGCTCGGCGATGAACCTGATGCTCGAATTCGAGGACGAGCGGCGCGCAGTCGTCGCGATCCTCAAGCACAACACGCCGTGCGGCGTCGGCATCGCGGACACGCTCAAAGGCGCGTGGGACAAGGCGTTCGCAACCGACCCGGATTCGCCGTTCGGCGGCATCATCATTGCGAACCGCCCGTGGGACATGGAGTTCGCGCGCGCTGTCGATGAGCTGTTCACCGAAGTGCTGATCGGTCCCGCGTATCCTGAGGATGTGATCGCGTTCCTGCGCAAGAAAAAGAATCGGCGCGTGATGACGTTCGATTTGAAGGCGGTGGATCGCGGCGAGCTCGACGTCAAGAAGGTGCTCGGCGGATTGCTGGTGCAGACGCCGGACCTGGCGATCGAGGATCCGCGCAAGGGCAAAATCGTGACGCGGCGCGCGCCCACTGACGCCGAGATGCGCGCGCTCACCTTCGGAGTCAAGGTCTGCAAGCACATCAAGTCTAATGCGATCGCGTTCGTTGCCGAGGATCGCACGCTGGCGGTTGGCGGCGGCGCGACCTCGCGAATCGATCCGGTGTACGCAGCGCGCGAGAAGGCCGCGCGACTCAAGGTCCGGCTCGAAGGTTCGGTGCTGGTGTCGGAAGCGCTGTTTCCGTTTCCGGACGGCCCAACCCTCGCGGCCGAGGCGGGCGCGACGGCGATCGCACAGCCCGGTGGCGCCGTACGCGACGACAAAGTGATCGAAGCCGCCGACAAGTTCGGCCTCGCCATGGTCTTCACCGGCGTGCGTCACTTCAGGCATTAGCAGCACGATGAAGGTGCTGGTCATAGGAAAAGGTGGGCGCGAACACGCGCTGGTTTGGCGGCTCCATCAGAGCGAGACGGTCTGGAAGATTTTCTGCGCGAGCGGAAATCCAGGCATCGATCAGATTGCGGAACCGGTACCGATCGCGCCGACCGATGTCGCGGCGCTCGTGGAATTTGCAAAATCAAAATCCGTCGACCTGACCATAGTTGGTCCGGAAGATCCGCTCGCCGCCGGGATCGTCGATCAGTTCACGCGTGCTGGTCTGAAAATATTTGGGCCGACAGCGGCCGCATCGCAGCTCGAAACGAGCAAGTCGTTCGCGAAAGCAATCATGCGCGAGGGCGGCGTGCCAACTGCCGACTTCGCCGCTTTCGACGATGCTGAATCCGCGCGGCGCTACGTGAAGGCGCGCACCGGCTCGATGGTGGTCAAGGCGGACGGACTCGCGCTCGGAAAAGGCGTCACGGTTTGCCACGACACGACCACGGCTCTGGAAGCCATCACAGATGCGATGGAGCGGCGGCGGTTCGGAGCCGCGGGCAGTCGAGTGATCGTCGAGGAGTTTCTGACCGGCGAGGAAATTTCATTCTTTGCGCTGTGCGACGGCGAGAACGCGATCCCGCTCGGCACCTTCCAGGATCACAAGGCGATTTTCGACGGCGATCGCGGCCCCAACACCGGCGGGATGGGCGCATATTCGCCAGTCCCGCAATTCGGGCCCGAGATGGAAGCGCGCACGATGCGCGAAGTGATCTTGCCAACACTTGGCGCGATGAACGCGCGCGGGACTCCGTTTCGCGGAATGCTGTATGCAGGTTTGATGACCGACGGCGAACGAATCAATGTGATCGAATTCAACGTCCGCTTCGGCGATCCGGAATGCGAACCTCAGATGATGCGGTTGGACAGCGACCTGGCGGAGATCCTGCTCGCTGCTGTTGAAGGCAAAGTGGCGAATGCCGCGGTCCGGCTGTCGCCGCGCAGTGCGGTCGCGGTCGTGCTCGCGTCGGGCGGATATCCGGGCGAATACAAAAAGGGCATCGCGATTCACGGGCTGGACCGGCTCGAAGGCAACGTCCCGTCGGACATCAAGATAAAATGGGCGATGAAAAAGATTCGCGTGAAGGTTTTCCATTCGGGCACTGCGATGCGCGACGGACAGTTGGTGACTGATGGCGGGCGCGTGTTGACGGTGACCGCGATGGCGCCGGAGCTGGCGACGGCAGTCGATGCGGCATACGAAGCGGCGGAAATGATCGAGTTCGAGGGACGTCACTTCCGCCGCGACATTGCGCGCCGCGCGCTCGGCCACTCGTGATGTTTCGGCTCGAAGACGGAATTGCCGCCTTGCAAGCCGGCGAGCTGGTCGTCTATCCAACTGAAACGTTCTATGCGATCGGTGCTGACGCGTTTTCATCGACCGCACTGCGGCGACTGTTTATGGTGAAGGGACGCGAACCCGGGCGGCCCGTTGGATTGATCGCAGCTGACGCCGCGATGGCATTTTCAGTGGCGCGTGAAATACCGATCGATGCGCGGCGGCTCGCCGACGCGTTCTGGCCGGGACCGCTGACTCTCGTGTTGCCGGCTCGCGACGACATCGCGCCGGAGCTGGCTGGAGCAGACGGCGTCGGCGTGCGGGTATCTCCAAATCCCGTCGCGCGCTCACTCAGCGCGGGAATCGGGAAACCGATCACCGCGACCAGCGCAAACCTGAGCGGAGCACCTCCGGCGAGCACGCTCGCGGAAGCGCGCGCGGCGTTCGGCGCAAAAGTTAAAGTATACCTTGAAGGTGGGAAATTGATGGCGTCGGCGCCGAGCACGGTCGTTGCCGTCAGCGGGAGCGGATGGAAAATGGTGAGAGTTGGAGCGATTTCGCTAAGTCAGATCGCAATCGCGCTGGCGGGGGACGCGTTGAAATGAGCGGGCTCGGCAAACGGATCGAGCCCTTGCGCGCGCTGATGTACAACCGTCAAATCGCCGGCGAGCCGGCACTCGTCGTGGCGCCGCCTTACGATCTGATCGGTGCCGCGCGTCAGAATCAACTATACGAGCGCAGTCCGTACAACGTCGTGCGGCTCGAACTCGCGCGCGAGACGGACCGTTATGGCGCGGCGGAGAAAACGCTCGCGGATTGGATGGCGACGAGCGTCCTTGAACGGCCGGCGCGGCCTGCCATTTTTCAATACACGCAGACTTTCGACGTCGAGGGGCGGCTGCTGCATCGCACCGGATTCATCGCGCGCGTTCGGCTCGAGGAGTTCGATCGCGGACGCATCCTCCCGCACGAGAAAACTTTTCCAGCCGCCAAAGAAGACCGCCTTCGCCTGCTGACCGCGCTGCAGGTCAACACGAGCTCGATCTTCGGTCTGTACTCAGGCATCCATCCTGAGATCGATCGATTGCGCGATCAGGTCGCTGCGCGCGAGCCGCTGATCGATCTGGTCGATGACCTTGGAATCCGCAATGAGCTGCGGCCGATCGAGGCGGACGACGAAATCGCGATCATTCAGCGCGAACTCGAATCGCCGCGCATCCTGATCGCCGACGGACACCATCGCTACGAGACTGCGCTGAACTATCGCCGCGCGCGGCGCCACGAGAATGCTTCCAACGAACCGGCGCCATACGACTATACGATGATGACGTTGGTCGCGTGCGACGATCCCGGGCTGGTGATTCTGCCGACGCATCGGGTTGTAAAGTCGCTGCCCGTCTGCCGCGATTACGTCGTTTGCGCAACGTGCGCGCGAAGTGTTCGAGGTCGACGAGATCACTCATCGCGATGAGTTTCGCACGCGCCTGAATGATTCGGGCCCCGGCGCGATCGGCGTATCGCTCAAGGGGAGTCCGCATTACTTTCTTCTGCGACTCCGCGATGCAGCAGCGATGAAGTCCGCGAGGCCTGAGGCGCCGGACGAGGTTCGGCGCCTCGACGTGTCCGTTCTGCACGCGCTGGTGTTCGACCGAATCTTCGGGCTGCGCGACGACGAAATTCGCAAGGGCGGAAACATCGAATACACGATCGAGATTGGCGGCGCGCTCGGCGCCGTGGCGCAGGGGCATGCCGACGGCGCGTTCCTGATGAATCCGCCGTCGATTCAGGATGTCGAGCGGGTGAGCGATGCGGGCGCTACGATGCCCGAGAAGTCGACCTACTTCCATCCCAAGTTGCTGACGGGCCTCGTGATGAATCCGCTGTTCGACGACCAATGATTCGCACTGGGCGGTTGATCCTCGTGCGCCACGGCGAGACTGAGGGCGAGTCGAGCATCAGGTATCACGGCCGCACCGACGTGGCATTGTCGGAACCCGGACGCGCGCAGATGCGCCTTGCGCGCCGCGCGATCGAGACGCGTCACGGGGTCAAAACTTACGCCCAGGTTTTTTCGAGTCCGCTGATTCGCGCGTCCGAAGGCGCGCGCATCGTATCAGGCGATTCGTCCCCGCTGGTCACAATCGATGAGTTCGCCGAAGTGCACTTCGGATTGTTCGAGGGACTCACGGCAGATGAGATTCGCGAGCGCTACCCCGACGAGTTCGCGCGATGGAACGCTGATCGACTCGCGCCGACCTACACCTATCCCGAGGGCGAGAGCCGCGCCGACTTTACCAATCGCGTCGAGCGTGGCCTGGAACGCATGCTGACCATGTGGACGCCGCGCGATCGCGAAGCGCTGTTGGTGGCGCATCGCGGGGTGATTCGGGCAATTGTGCGAAAGCTCACCAATCATGAGCCCGTGGTGGAGCTTGGATCGATTCACATTCTGCGCTTCGACGGCGGCTGGCAAGCTTACCTGCTCGATCTGATCGATCATCTCGACAACACCTGAATTTCACACGCGGCGAAGAACTCCTGTCCATCGGTAGCGGCATCTGTCGAGCGGTTTGGTGAACGACAGGTCGCAATACACGGCGGCCATTTTGAACATCCCGGACGCCAGCGCTGCGAGTTCCAGAATCGACGGAGTCGTGTAACGCACTGGAATCAGGTCGCGTGTCATCACCGGCCCGGTGGGAAAATTGATAGTGCATTCGAGTTCGTAGATCGAGTGAAGCGGCGAATGCCACGCGATCGGTCGATGGAACTCCCTGATACCGAGTGCGACGCCGGCGGCGCTCGCGGTACGCTCTCGCCACATCGTGCGCTGCGACACGCGCGCCATCGGATCCTGACGATCGATATCGATGCAGTACAGACCGCCGCGCTTGAGCGCACGGCCGACGGATTTGAGATGCGACAGCAGTTCGGCGTTCTCGACGATCACCGGAAATGTTTCGGACATGAAGATTGCGACATCGAATGGGCGCTCGGGCAGCGCTGAACTTCTCGATCGGCCGCCGGTAAAAGCGAAGGTTCGCGTTCGCCTTGCGGCGCCCTGCCGCGATCATCGTGGGTGAGCGATCGATTCCGACGACCTCGAATCCATCTTCAGCCAGCAGGCGGCCGTGAGGCGAGTCGCCGCACGCTATGTCGAGGATGCGGCGCGTCGAACCTTTGCGATGCCGCTTCCAAACCTGCTGTAGAAAAATGACTTCGGCTGGAATCTCGCCGGGACTTTCCAAATGCGCGCGCCGAAAAATGTCGGGATACAGATAAATGCTCGGTTCCATCGGCGATGAGCGTACAAGCGGCGCGCGCGGGAATCGACGCTTGAGATTTTGCGGCGAACGGCGGGATAATGCGCGCCTCTACAGTTCCTGAACGATCGTTTGGGAGAAAACCGCGATGAGCAAGCCGCTGGAAGGAATCAAGGTCGTCGAGATCGCGCAGGAAATCCAGGGGCCGTTCGCGTCGCTGGTTCTGGCCGACATGGGCGCCGACGTGGTCAAGGTCGAGAACAAGGAGACGGGCGATCTCAGCCGCTGGATGTTGACTGCGTTGATCGGCGGGCCGGACGTAAAGAACGCGACGGTGTCGCATTACTTCATCGCGATGAATCGCGGCAAGCGGAGCATCACCGCCGATCTGAAAAAGCCCGACGCGATCGAGATGGTCCGCCGGATGGTGAAATCGTACGACGTGCTGGTCACCAACTATCGTCCCGGCGTGCTCGACCGGCTCGGACTCGGCTATGACGACGTGCGCAAGATCAATCCGCGCATCGTGTACGCGCAGGGAAGTTCGTGGGGACCGCGTGGGCCGTGGGTAATGCGGCCGAGTCGCGACACGCTCGCGCAGGCCGCGAGCGGCGTGATGGCCAAGACGGGAATGCCGACCGATCCGCCGCTGGCGGCCGGGATGTTCATCGCCGATCATTCGGGCGCGCTCAGCCTGGCGAGCGGAGTGCTGGCGGCGCTATTCGCACGCGAGCGCACCGGCAAGGGGCAGAAGGTTGACGCGTCGATCTACGGCACGATGATCGCGATGCAAGGAATGGAGATCAATTATACGTCGATCACCGGGGTCGAGCCTGAGCGGGCCGGCAGGGGCCATCAGTTTTTGCGCGGCGTGTGGGGCGCGTTCCCGACCAGCGACGGGTTCATCTGTATTGCGGGCGTGGACGAGAAACGCTGGCCGTCGTTCTGCAAGATCGTCGGGATTCAACATCTCGAGAAAGATCCCGAGTACTCGGACAACGTGGTTCGCAATTTTCATGGCGAGAAGATTCAGAAAGTGCTCGACGAGATCTTTCCGAACAAGACGAGCAAGCAATGGCTCAAGGAACTTACCGACGCCGACATCCTGGCGACCGAGGTCGTCGATTACCGCACGATGCTGAAAAGCGAACAGGCGCGCGTCAACGGATACCTGCTCGAACTCGACCATCCGGTGGCGGGCAAGGTGCTCGTGTCGGGCACGCCGATCACGATCAACGGCGAAGTTACGACGGCGGCAGAGGCCGCGCCCGAACACGGGCAGCATACTGAGGAAGTGCTGATCGAACTCGGCTACACGTGGGAAGAGATCGGCGGGCTGCGCGAAAGCGGCGCGATCTAAACGCGGTCACGGACGGGTGACTCGATAGATCTCGAAGGTGCCGTTCACCTGCAGGTGAAAATAGAGCGACTTCTCGTCGGGGGACAGCGCGGGCGCCTCGGCGAATCCGGTGATCGCTGCGATCTTGCGAGGTTTGCCGAACGGCTTCGTAACCTTCGAGCGTGTCGCCGTATAAATCACCGGCGGCGGCTTGGGCTGCGAACCCACTTTCGGAATCCGAGTAAAGAAGAACTCGAGTCCCGACTTCGACACATCGGGCGCGTAGTTGAGGTCGTGGGTGTTGATCTTGCGCATGATCTCGGCGCTGTTCTTGAGTCGAGTGAACTGATCGCCGTTGCGCTTCGCAATCGCGATGCGCGCGGCAGCCGGGACGCTGCCACCGTTGAAGACGCCGTCCACGAAATACAACGTGCTGCCGTCGGGGCTGATGCATTGATCGAAATTGACGTCGCCCATTTTGTCCTTCGAAACGCCAGGCACCAACGCGACGTTCGAGAGGCTGCCGCTGGAAAAGGTCCCCGAATAGATGGTCGAGAGGGTCTGCGCGTAGCTCCTGTTCGAGATGAAATAGAAAATATCGTTCATGTCGATCGAGGGGACTGCGGTAAGCGTCATCCCGCCAGAATTCGCACCAGCAATCTCACTCTGAAATTGGAACGTCACGTCGTCGATACGTGTCGCGTAGTAAAGGTTGGTGGTCTGCGCGCTGTTCGAATTGTTGAAGAAGAGATAGTTGCCGTCGGGGCTGATGAACGGCTCCATCGCGTCCTGGGTGTAGCCCTCAATCGTCACGTGCTCCGGGTTGGTGAAGACCCCGAAGGACGGCGTGGCATCCGGCGCGTCCGCGATCTCGGCGTTCGAGTTGAACGACGTGCAGAAGAGCAACAGCGAAAGAATCGAAAGAGTGACGGTGCGATTTGTCGAGCGCATTGTAACTTCTCAGCCTAACTCCCTTGTTGCATATTAGTTCAACTCGCGTTCAATGACAGTAAGCGAAATCGTGGAGGACCCGCTATGGCGTTACCAGCTCGAATCAGCATCGCGACCCTCGGCGTGAGCGACCTCGCGCGTTCGACCAGGTTTTATCTGGCGCTCGGCTGGAAACTGGCAGAAGGCTCTTCGCCCGAGATCAGCTTCTTTCGCACCGCGGGAGGAGTGCTGGCGCTCTACCCTTTCGATCTGCTCGCCAAGGACGCGATGCTGCCAGCGTCGCGAGCGAGCGGATTCGGCGGAGTCACGCTCGCGATCAACCTCGAGCGGCCCGAAGACGTGCAACCGGGACTCGACGCCGCGAAACAGGCGGGCGCAACGATTCTCAAGGCCGCGACCAAGGCTGAGTGGGGAGGAGTGTCGGGATATTTCGCCGACCCCGACGGCTATCCGTGGGAAGTAGTTTGGGCGCCCAGGTCTAAGTTCAAGCCCGACGGCTCGCTTGATGTGAGCTAGGCGACGAACATGGCGGAGCGGCACATCGTTGCGATGGGTGGTGGCGGATTCTCGATGGAGCCGCGCAATCCGAGGCTCGACGATTTTGTATTGAGCCTGGCGCGACGCAGGCGGCGTCCGCAGGTATGCTTCGTCGCCACCGCGACTGGCGATAGTGATTCGTACATCAGACGGTTCCACGAAGCGTTTCCACCGTCGCGCGCCGCCGCGACTCACCTCACTTTCTTCGAGCGCACGGTTCCCGACCTCAAAGCGTTCGTGATGGAGCAGGACGTTATCTACGTCGGCGGCGGCAGCAGTGCGAACATGCTCGCAGTATGGCGCTTGCATGGATTCGACAAAGTGCTGCGCGCGGCGTGGAACGCAGGCGTCGTGATGGCGGGAATCAGCGCGGGCGCTATTTGCTGGTTCGAAGACGGCCTGACGGATTCGTTCGGCATGCCGTATCGCCCACTCAAGGACGGGCTTGGATTGGTGCGTGGCGCTTGCTGTCCGCATTATGATGGGGAGAAGGAGCGGCGGTCGGTGTTGATGCGATTGATCAAGCGTGGATTCCCATCGACGCTCGCGCTCGACGACGGAGCGGCGGCGCATTTCGTCGGAACGCGGCTTAAGGAAGTCGTTTCGTCGCGACCCAAGGCGCGAGCTTTCCGAGTCACGCTGAGACGCGGTGTCGCAGTCGAGATCGCGATTCCAGTACGATACCTGGGCGCGGGCAGATAGAGGAGAGACGGATGGCGACAACCGGAACAATGGACGAGGCCAAGCGAAGTTACATCCCCGCCTTCGGGAAGCGCTGGCTGTTGCCGCTTTACGATCCATTCCTGTGGCTGTTGGGAGCGGACAAGGCGAAACGGCCGCTGATCGAGCAGGCAAAAATCAAACCAGGATTTCGTGTGCTCGATATCGGATGCGGTACCGGATCGATGGCAGTAGAGATCAAGCGAATGCATCCTGAGGCCGAGGTTGTGGGAATCGATCCGGACCCATCGGCTTTATCGACCGCAGAGCGCAAGGCGAAGCGTGCGGGACTCTCGATCGAATTCGATCGCGGCTTCGCGGACCACATGCCTTATGCGGATGCGTCGTTTGACCGGGTGTTCTCGTCGTTCATGTTTCACCATCTGGCTGCGGACGAAAAGACGGCGACGCTCGGCGAGATTCGGCGCGTGCTGAAGGCCGGCGGATCGCTTCATCTGCTGGACTTCGTCCGGGAGCACGGCGCGCACTCTGGAACTGCGGAGCATGGAAATTGGATCCATCGCCATGGCGCGGTGGCTGAGCGGATCGAAGGTCGGATGACGTCGCTCATGGACGAGGCGGGGTTGGCCGATTCGAGGGAAGTGTCGCGGGGGAAGAACTTCTTCGGGCCGATCGCTTACTACCGTGCCGCCAATCCCTGAATCGAGCTGACTCGCGTGACAAGGTGGGCTGGCCTGCTCTAGAATGCGGGCCCAAAATGCGGTGAGGTTGAGTTGATGGCGGCATCCACGGAAATCGTCGAGATCAAGGGGCGCGAGATTCTCGACTCGCGCGGAAACCCAACAGTCGAAGTTGATGTGCGGCTTCGCGGCGGCGCGCTGGGGCGCGCGGCGGTCCCGTCGGGCGCATCGACCGGCGTTCACGAGGCGCTCGAGCTGCGCGACGGCGACGCGAAACGCTACGGCGGCAAGGGCGTGCTGAAGGCCGTGGGCAACGTCAACGGGGCGATCGCGACGAAGCTCAAGGGCGCGGACGCGGCGAATCAGAGTGCGATCGATCACACGATGATCGAACTGGATGGCACCCCGAACAAATCGAAGCTCGGCGCCAACGCGATCCTCGGCGTATCGATCGCGACTGCGCACGCTGCCGCGGCGGCGAAAGGCGTTCCACTTTACCTCTATCTGAATCCCGATGCGCGCGTGATGCCGGTGCCGATGATGAACGTGGTCAACGGCGGGCAGCATGCGGATTCGAACGTCGATATGCAGGAGTTCATGATCGTGCCGGCGGGCGCGCCCAACATCGCCGAAGCGATCCGGATGGGCGCAGAGGTGTTTCATTCGCTCGCAGCAGTACTAAAGAAGCTCGGGCATTCGACCAACGTCGGCGACGAGGGCGGGTTTGCACCGAATCTCAAAAGCAACGAGGAGCCGATCGAGTTGATCCTCGAGGCGATTGCGAAGGCCGGCTACCGCCCCGGCGTTGACGTGTCGATCGCGCTCGATCCGGCGTCGAGCGAATTCTACGAAGACGGCAAGTACGTCTTCGCCCGCGGGGACAAGAGCTCGCGAAGCGCCGAGCAGATGGTGGAGTTTTACGCGGCGTGGCTCAAGAAATATCCGATCGTTTCGATCGAGGATCCGCTGGCGGAAGACGATTGGGCGGGATGGAAGATTCTGACGCGCGAGCTGGGCGGGAAGACGCAACTGGTCGGCGACGATATCTTCGTCACCAATCCGAAATTCCTGAAGCGCGGAATCGACGAGCACGTCGCGAATTCGATTCTGATCAAGCTCAACCAGATAGGCACGCTGACGGAGACACTCGCGACGATCGAGATGGCGCGAGCGGCGGGCTATAGCAGCGTGATTTCTCATCGTTCGGGCGAGACCGAGGACACGACGATTGCCGACCTGGTGGTTGCGACCGGCGCGGGACAAATCAAAACCGGATCGCTGAGCCGTAGCGAGCGCAACGCGAAATACAACCGGCTGCTCCGAATCGCCGAAGCGCTGGGCGCGAAAGCGACGTACCCCGGCGCCGCGGCGTTCAAGCGTGGGAAATCCTGATGCCCGCGAGGCCGCCGGTCGCAGCGCTGATAATTTTCGACGGATGGGGAATCAGCAAAGGCCGCGCTTCGAATGCGATCGCGGCGGCGAAGACGCCGGTCATGGATCGCCTCTACGCGACGAGTGCGCATACTGAACTCGACGCGTCGGGCGAAGCGGTCGGATTGCCGCCGGGGGTGATGGGCAATTCCGAAGTCGGGCATCTTACGATCGGATCGGGCCGCGTTATCTACCAGGATTTGATGCGGATCACGAAAGCGATCGAGAGCGGGGCTTTCGCTCGAAACCCGACGATTCTCGCGGCGATCAAAAAGGCCGTCGCGTCCGGCACGACGCTGCATATCTGGGGGCTGCTTTCCGACGGCAGCGTGCACAGTCATATCGATCATTTGATCGCTTTGCTCGACGTCGCCAGCGCAAACGGAGCGACCCGGATTGCGGTTCATGCGGTGCTCGACGGTCGCGACAAGCCGCCGCGATCGGCGCTGGAGTTTATCGACCAAGTCGAAGCGAAGCTGAAGCAGCTGGGGTGCGGGCGGATCGCGACGGTCATTGGGCGTTATTATGCGATGGATCGCGACAAGCGATGGGACCGAGTCGAGCAGGCTTGGCGCGCGATGGTCGAGGCAGAAGGAATCGCCGCGGCCAGCGCACGCGAGGCGGTCGAGAAATCGTACGCCGCGGGCAAGAGCGATGAATTCGTCGAGCCGCACGTGATCGGTGAGCGAGCGCCGATGGCGGATGGCGATCAGATCATCTGCTTCAACTTCCGGGCGGACCGGGCGCGCGAGCTGACGGCGGCGATCGCGCTCGAAGGATTCTCGGAGTTCCGGCGTCTCGCGGATTCCGAAAGTCGGGTACGTGTGTATGACCGAGTACGATCGATCGTTCGGGCTTCCGCTCGCGTTCGGTCCCGAAGATGTGCGCAACACGCTGGCCGAGGTGATGGCGCATGCGGGAATCAGGAACCTGCGGGTCGCGGAGACCGAGAAATATGCGCACGTGACCTACTTCCTGAACGGTGGCGTCGAGAAGGCGTTTCCACTCGAGGAGCGCGCGCTGATTCCGTCGTCGAAGGTCGCGACCTATGACCTCGAGCCACGGATGAAGGCGGCGGCGATCGCGACGCGCGTCGAAGAAGAAGTGGCGAGCGGCAAGTTCGACGTGATTGTGATGAACTTCGCAAATCCCGACATGGTGGGGCATACCGGCAAGTTCGATGCGACGGTGGCGGCGGTCGAGGCGACGGACGCGGCGCTCGGCGTTGTGATCGGGGCGCTCGAGAAGCGCGGGGGCGTCGCGCTGATCACGGCGGATCACGGCAATGCGGAATTCATGGCAGATCCGGCGACCGGGCAGGCGCATACGGCGCACACGACGAATCCGGTGCCGCTGATTCTGTACGATCCGAAATTCAAAGGACGGTTGAAAGATGGCGGCACGCTCGCGGACGTGGCGCCGACGATTCTCGGGATGCTCGGGGTGAAGGCGCCGAAAGAGATGACTGGGCGCGATTTGCGGGTCGACGCGGTGCCAGGAACCTAACCCCTAACCCCTTCCCGAGCGGGAAGGGGAACCGAATTAAAAGAAACAGCGCTTCGCGCGCGGGAAGGGGAACCGGATTAAAGGAAACACCCGCTTCGCGCGCGCGAAGGGGAGCGAGTGAGCTACCAGCGGATTACTTGCTCGTAGATTTTTGGGAGCTGGCGCGGCAACGATGCGATGTCCTCGATTACCAGGTAGCGCGAGGATTGGCACATCTGGCGGAGGTAGTCGTGGCCGGTTTTGTCCACTGTGATGCAGAAGGGGAGGACGCCGGCGAGTTCGAGTTCCTTCAGCGCGACCATCGTGTCCTGGATGCCGTAGGCGTTTGAGCGGCGGTCGTGGCCGTAGTCGAAATCCTGGGGGAAGCCGTCGCTCAGCAGGATCATGTGCTTGGCGCGCGACGACACGTCCTTGAATTTTTCGCGGACGTGGCGAATCGCCGCGCCCATCCGGGTTGAGCGCTTGGGCTCGACCGCGCCGACCCGCGCCTTCACCTCATCGCTGAGTTCCTGATCGAATTCCTTGATCACGTAGAACTCGACGTTGTCGCGGCCGTGGCCGGAGAAGCCCATGATCGCGTACGCGTCGCCGATTTCCTCGAGCGCCTGCGCCATGATGACGAGCGCTTCCTTGTTGACGTCAATGATGCGGCGCGGGCGATTTGCGGTTTGCGGGCGTCGCTGCCATGCCTTCATCCAGTCGTCGGTGTCGTCATCGTCGGTATGCTTGCGCGGCTCGCGATGCACGGGCTCGTCGGTCGAGGCCGACATGTCGAGCAGGAACAGCGTGGCGACGTCGCGCGCCTCTTTCTTGCGAGCCTTGTAGAAGCGGCCGTCGGGCGTCTCGCCCATCAGGCGCGCCACGCGAGCTTCGATGGTGCGGTCGATGTCGATTTCCTCACCGTCTTCGAGTCCGCGGACCATCCGGTACGAGGCGGGGCGGATGCGCTGGAAGTTGCGGCGCACACCGGGGAGCATCTCAGCATAGCGCACGAGCGTGTTCTCGAAAAAATCGCCCTCGTCGCCGGTCAGCGGAATTTCGCGCAATCGGCACCAGTTGCGGCGGTAGTCGTTCAGCACGTAGTCCCATTCGTCGTACGCGTAGTACGAATCCTGGCGGCCGCGGCCGATCATCAGGCGTCCTTGCCCGGTGACGGTGCCGACTTCGCCGAGCTGCTCGCGCATCTGCTCGAGCTCGCTGAGCTGCTTGCCGGTGAGTTGCGTCAGGTACATGCCGTCGCCGTCGGCGCTGCCGTCGCCTTGCGAGGGTTTGATCTCGGCGCCCTGCTCGATCAGCTTGCGCAATTCTTCGGGCGAGAGCGCCCTGCCCTGTCCGCCCTTGGACTGCTTGCCCGAGACGTCCATCTGGACGTTCTGATCGGGCTCGCCGCCGCCGTCGCCCTGTTCGCCGTCTTCGCCTTCGCCGGCGGTCTGCGATTCGGAGCCCTTCATTCCTTTGATCAGGTCGTTGCGCATCCGCTCCGCTTCTTCTTCGGTGAGCGGATCGCCCTCGCCGCGCTCGCGCGCCTGCCGAATCAGCTCCTGGAGCCAATTGTAGAGCGCGCTGACCTGGCGAACGCTGGTCATCACGTCGGCGCCGCGGGCGCGCACGGGCGCGAAGTGACGCGAGGCCATCATCACCAGCGGTGATTCGATCGCTTCGCCGGTGGCATCGAGGTCGAGCGCCGCGCGCACCAGCATCGTGCTGAGCGACTCGGGATGGAGCCGTTCGAGCAGCGAGTGGTTAAGGGTCGCGATGCGCGGTGCGAGTCCGCGATAACGTCGCGCGAGCTCGGCGTCAATTCGCGCCGACTCGGCGAGCCGCATTAGGGCACCGGCGAGGCCGGGGTCGTCGAATGAGGCGACAAAGCTGTCGATCGCCTCGACGCCGGTCTCGCCGCGCTCTTCGAAGCCCGCGATATCCGCGAGCTTCAGCTTGAAGGTGCCGAAGTCGTGCCGCGCGGCGAGATGCGCGGTCGTGACGAAATAATAAATGTAGGCGTCGCCGCGAGTGCCGAACGGCTCGAGCTTTTCCGGCAGGTAGATCATTTCGCCCGGCAGGAGCGGGTAATGGAACGGCAGCATCGGGGCGCTGTTGGCGATCGAGTCGATGCGGAATTCAAGCGGAAACAGCATCCGCATGAATTTTGTCAGCACACCCTTTATTTCGAAGAGGTTCTGAGGTTTCTCGGGAACTTCGGGCATCGTCGTAATTGATTCTTGCAAGAACGGCTGTAGCAATCAAATTTGATTGCAGTGATACCAAGAACCTAACCCCTAGCCCCTTCCCATAGTGGGAAGGGGGACCGGAGGTGAAAAATATTTGATTCGGCTTCTGAGAGATCGCTTGACACAAAAAATACGGACGTACATATTTGATTGGTCAACCGCGACTGACCCATAAATTTCCCCTCCCAAGGAGTTCACTATGAATACCCCCGTTGTTTTGATCACAGGCGCCCTCACAGGAATTGGTCGCGCCACCGCGATTGCTTTCGCGCGCAAAGGCGCGCGCATCGCCATCTCAGGCCGCCGCGACGAAGCCGGCCAGAAATTAGTCGCTGAACTCCGCGAGATTGGCGCCGAGGCCGAATTTTGGCGTACCGACGTGCGGCACGATGAAGATGTCCGCGACCTGGTTGATAAGACCGTCGCGCGCTTCGGCCGCCTCGATGCTGCCGTGAACAACGCCGGCACCGAAGGCAAGCAAGGTCCGGTAACTGAGCAGACCGCGGAGAGCTACGCGGCGACCTTCGACACTAACGTGCTGGGCACGCTGCTGAGCATGAAGCACGAGCTGCGCGCGATGCTTCCGCAAGGCAGTGGGAGCATTGTCAACGTTTCATCGGCCTATGGCAGCGTAGGCGCTCCGGGAGCATCGGTGTACGTCGCGAGTAAGCATGCGGTGGAAGGAATGACCAAGTCCGCTGCACTGGAAGTCGCGGGAACCGGCGTTCGCGTAAACGTAGTAGCTCCGGGCACTACGGACACGGGGATGCTCACACGCTTCACCAGTACAGATGAAAATAAGGCGGCACTGGTCTCGACCGTGCCGGTCAAACGCCTCGCAACACCGGAAGAGATCGCTAATGTGATCGTCTTTGTAGCCTCCGCAGAGGCCTCGTACATGACCGGTGCGTCCATTCCAGTGGATGGAGGAATGCTAGCTGACTAACACTATTGGGAGAGTGGCAACATGGTCACTGGCAACGGTTATCGCCGGGTTGTAACGGGACATCGGGGCGGAAAATCCGTGGTGCTGAGCGATCAGCGTCGCGAGCCTTATAAATTCAAGACCGTCGCCGGCTTCGAACACACCTACATGTGGTCGACGGACGGGTCGCTTGAATCCGATCTCGATCAGGTTGATCAGAAACTGCCGAAATCGGCGCTGCCTTCCGCCAACGGCTCCCTTCTCCAGATCGTGACGTTTCCGCCCGCGACGGTAGCTTCACCTACGTCGGACCCTTCGCAGGCAGCCCAGGAACTTCTCACACGCCTGCCGGGACTGGCCGATACTTTCGAGCGCGACGGGTCGCGGATGCACGTAACGCAAACTGTGGACTACGCGATCCTGCTCGACGGCGAGTTGTGGCTGGAACTCGACGACGGCGAGACGGTGCATCTTGTTGCGGGCGACATCGTCGTGCAGCAGGCGACGCGCCATGGATGGCGCAACAAGGGTGAGCGCCCGGCGACGATCGCTTTCGTGATGCTCGGTTCCAGCTCGGCGCGCTCGAAGCAGAGATCAAACCATGACTGAGGACGCGAGGTCTTCAGCCGTTGACCTTCTCAATACGAGCGTACATATTGCGGCTAGTGGCCAAACCGTCGAATCGGGAGAAAATCCTGACTGAAGGCCTTCGCGTTGTGCACGAACGCGGGTTTGGAGGCGCGAGCGTTCGCGATATCGTCGAGGCCGCAGGAGTGCCGCAGGGGTCGTTCACCAATCACTTCACTTCGAAAGAAGCCTTCTGCCTTGAAATACTCGACCTCTATTTCAAAGACGTCCGGGCGACGATTGACAGAACTCTTCGCAATGACTCGCTTCCGCCGCTTAAGCGCTTGCGCGCCTACGTCGATGCACAGATCAAGTATCTCAATCGGATCGGTTGGCAGAACGGATGTCTGGTCGGTAATTTCAGCGCCGAAGCGAGCGAGCACAGCGAAGTGATCAGGAAGCGGCTGGTCGAAATATATGAAGAGATGCGCCAGGCGGCCGCGTATTGCTTGAAAGCCGCGGTGAAGCTTGGCGAGTTGCCGCGGAAGACGGAATGCGATGAGCTCGCGGGCTTTTTGATTGCGTCATTGCAGGGCGCGATACTTCAGTCGAAGACAGAGCGCAGCGCGGTTCCCGTCGAGCGGTTCAAGCATTTGATTTTTTCCACCATCCTGGGTTGAATTAGCGCTTCACGATGCAGAGGCCTGGGACCTGCCTACAACCTAACCCCTAACCCCTTCCCGAGCGGGAAGGGGAACCGGATTTGAGAAGGGAGACCGGATTTGGGAAAGATGCGGTCCGAACTTCTTTCTTGACTTGCCGGGCAGCGGCAGACTTAGATTGATCCATACCTATGCGCATCACGATTTTTGGCAATCATCGCCGTCTCGTTTCGATGACGGCGTTCGGTACCCTTCTATGCCTGATCGCTTCGACGCCTGCGCGCGCGGGAATGGCGGACGCGGTTAAGGCTCAAACGCTGCCCAACGGGCTTCGAGTGCTGGTGCTGGAGAATCACAAGGCACCACTGGCGACATTCAACGTCTTCTACAAAGTTGGATCGCGCAACGAGCAATTCGGCAAGACCGGAATCTCGCATCTGTGCGAGCATCTGATGTTCAAGGGCACCAAGAAGCTCGGCCCCGAAGAGTTTTCGCAAATAATCCAGCAGAACGGCGGCGAGGATAACGCGTTCACCGAGTCGGACTTCACCGATTACTTCGAGACGATAAACAAGGATCATCTCGACGTGCCGATCTCGCTCGAAGCCGATCGGATGGCCAACTTCGAGCCCAAGGAATTCGACAAGGAAAAGCACGTCGTGCTCGAGGAGCGGCGGATGCGCACCGAAGACAATCCGGAGGATGCACTCGACGAGATGGTGCGCGCGCAAGCCTACGTGGCGCATCCGTACCACTGGCCGGTGATCGGGTGGTTCCACGATGTTGACGGGCTGACGCTCGCGGACGCGATGGCGTATCACAAAATCTATTACTCACCGCAGAACGCGCTGATCGTGGCGGTCGGCGATTTTGACAGCGACCAGGTGCTGAAGCTAATCAGCGAGGCCTTCGCGGGAATCAAGAACGGACCCAAGCCGCCGCCATTGACGGACCTCGAGCCGCCGCAAACCGGAACCCGGCGTGTCGAGTTGCAGCATGCCGCGAATTTGCCGGCGTTCGAAGAGGCGTATCACGTGCCGAATATTTCGAGCCCGGACAGTTACGCGCTCGAAGTGGCGTCGGAAATTCTGAGCGATGGGCAAAGCTCGCGGCTGTACAAGAAGCTGGTGGTTGAAAAGCAGATGGTGGTGGATGTCGGCGCCGGCTACGACATGACCTCGTTCGATCCCGGATTGTTCGTTGTGTCGGCGCAGATGCGGCCGGGAGTGACCGCCGCAAACACGCAAACGGAAGTCGAGAAGGAAATTGCCGCGATGCGTGAAACGCCTGTCGGAGCGGAGGAATTGCAGAAGGCCAAGAATCTCGAAGCGGCGCAATTCGTGTACGGGCAGGACTCGGTGATGCGCGAGGCTGAGATGCTCGGGGTTTACGAAATGCTCGGCGACTATCACATGGTCGATAAATATCTCGACGGAATCGACAAGGTGACCGCGGCTGACGTGCAGCGCGTCGCCAAGACTTACCTGATCGCGTCCAACATGACCGAGGGCGTGCTGGTGCCAACGGGAGTTCTGCCGCACGGAAGCGCGGGACTGAGCAGCGGAGAATTGCGATGAGCGGCGCGACAACGATGAAGAAGATGTTGGCGAGCGTCGCGGCGATCGCGGCGTTGGCATTCGTCGCGACGCCGTCGCATGCGCTCGACATCAAGAAGATGACTCTCAGCAACGGCGCGACCCTGCTCGTCTCGGAGCAGCATCAACTGCCGATGGTGACAGTGATGATCGAGTTCGACGCGGGCACGCGTCGCGATCCGAAGGGCAAGGAAGGTTTGGCCGAGCTGACGGCGCGATGTATTTCGCAGGGCACCAAGACTCTCACTGCGCCGGAGTTCGATGAGAAAACCGATTTCATGGGCAGCTCGGTTAGCGTGTCGGCGGGGCGAGACTATTCGACCGCCGGGATGACGTCGCTCAAGAAATATCAGGGCGAGACGCTCCAACTGTTGTCGGGAATTTTGACGGAACCGGGACTGCGCGATGCCGATATCGAACGCAAGCGCGCCGAGCAGGTCGCGGAAATCAAGGCGGCGGAAGAACAGCCAGGCTACACTGCGAGCGTCGAATTCACCAAGGACCTGTTCAGCGACTCGCCGTACGGGCATCCGGGCGCGGGTTCAGCGGATTCGGTGGCGAAGCTCACGAACGACGACGTGCGCAACTTCTACCGCGATTACTACAAGCCCGGCAGCGCGATCATCGCGGTGGCCGGCGACGTGAGCGCCGACGAAATTAAAGTATCACTTGAGAAAGCGCTGGCGGGTCTGGCGGGCTCAGTCGCGGCTCAAGCTGCGCCGCCGCCAATCATGGTTCCGCCGGGCCTGCACGTAAAACTGATCGATCGGAACGTGATGCAGGCCAACATCATAATGGGTTCCGGCGGCGTGGAGCGCTCGAATCCTGATTTTTACCGGCTCAAGGTGATGAACTACATCCTGGGTGGCGGCGGATTTTCGTCGCGGCTGGTGAAGGTCGTTCGCAGCGCGCACGGGCTCGCCTACTCGGTCAACAGCGGCTTCGAGCCCGGGAAATTCCAGGGCTCATTCGAGATCGGCGTTCAGACCAAGAACCAGAGCTCGAACGAGGCAATCGATCTGATCTTGCAGCAGCTTCGCGAGATCCAGGAAAAACCTGTCAGCGACGCCGAGCTGGATGGGGCGAAGAAATTCCTGATCGGCAGTTTCCCGCTGAACCTCGAGCGGCAGAGTGCGATCGCGTCCTACATGATCCAATTTGAGTTCTACGGCCTTGGGCTCGACTACGCGGATCAGTATCCGAAGCTGATCGGATCGGTGACCAAGGATGACGTGCTGGCGGTCGCGAAGAAATATCTGCATCCCGATTCGATGATCGTCGTCGCAGTCGCGAACCAGGCAGAGGCGAAGATCAAAACCTCGCAGACGGAGAAGGGAACCGACGCCCCCGGCGCGCAATAGAGATGCGCTGATCTTCACGATCGGACACTCGACGCATCCGATCGAGCGCTTCCTCGGATTGCTCGGCGAGCATCGCATCGCGATCGTCGCCGATGTGAGATCGTTCCCCAGCTCGAAGCGATGGCCACAGTTCAATCAGGCGGAGCTGTCAGCGTCGCTCGAGCGAGCGAATATCGAATACCGCTGGATCAAGAAGCTCGGCGGCAGGCGCAGCTCGAAGCGCGACGAGTCGCCGCATACTGCATGGCAGGTTCCCGCATTCCGATCGTACGCGGACTACACGGAGAGCGCGGATTTTGAAGATGGCTTGGGCGAATTGATACAGGCTGCCGAGGCCTCGCGGACTGCGTACATGTGTTCGGAGGGATTGTGGTGGCGATGCCATCGGCGAATCATCTCGGACAATCTCCTGGTGCGCGACTGGACGGTCGAGCACATCATGCCGACCGGGAAATTATCGCCGCACGTACTCGCGCCCTTCGCGAGGATCGTCGAGGGACGAATTGTTTACGACGGCGCCGCTCAGAAGGAATCGAACTGATCGCGCAGAAGAAAAATCAGGTTTGACTCAAATTGCGATCCGGAGGGCAATCTCCTCGAAGAGGACTTGCGGCACTTTGACTTTTCGTTTGCCGCGCGGCTTCCTTGCGATCCGCACGAGACCGTGCCGTTCCAAAATCTTGATGTCCTCCTGAACGTTCTTGAAATCGCGGCCGAGCATTTTCGCCAGTTCATAGAGCGAGCCGGGATGGCGCGTTCGAATCGTATGCATCAGGGCGAGCCGTTCGCGCGTCATGAAGTTGCGGGCAGCTTCAATACTGGTGAAACCGACCTCGTCGCGCGGTTTCTTCGAAACGTGCCGGCGTGACCGAATTGCGTCGAAGGTCTTCGCGAAATCGTCTGCGACTTCACTCAAGGGCTTGATCGAAAACGTCACTGTCTTCATTTCACGTCTCCTGCCGATGCGTGCGCCTCAGCGAGGAAATCGGCCACGAGCTTCCTGGCTGTCACAAAAGTGTACGGCGCTTCTCTGCCGCGAATGTGCCGATGGTGGCCCTTCGGGTGATGATTGTCATAAAGAATCGCGGGAACCTCCTCGCCTGCGCGAATGAAAGCGAGCCGGTACCGAACACCTTCGGGATGGCGAGCGTTGCGCTCGACCCTCCACAGCACCATCTCGTAGAGATTCCCTTGTTCGTCGGTCCACTTTCGCCGTGCGATCAGTTTGGCCGGCGCCACTCCTGAACCCTTCTACGTGGCATCATACACCACGTACTTTTGTCCATCAACAGGAAATGGTTCGGTCCTAAGCGGCGGCGCGATGGTTCAGGGCTTGGCGCAGGAAGCTTGCGGTGTACGAGGCCTTCACGCCTGCGACTTCTTCGGGAGTGCCTTTCGCGACGACCTGGCCGCCGCGGTCGCCGCCCTCGGGGCCAAGATCGATCAGGTAGTCGGCAGTCTTGATGACGTCGAGGTTGTGCTCGATTACGACGATCGTGTTGCCTGCGTCAGCGAGGCGGCCGAGTACGCCGAGCAGGCGCTTGATGTCGTCGAAGTGCAGGCCGGTGGTCGGTTCGTCGAGGATATAAAACGTGCGGCCGGTCGCGCGCCGCGCGAGTTCCTTGGCGAGCTTGATGCGCTGCGCCTCACCGCCGGATAGCGTCGTCGCTGACTGGCCGAGATGAATGTAATCGAGGCCGACGTCGCGCAACGTTTCGAGCTTCTGGCGGATCGGCGGAACTGACCCAAGGAATTCGACCGCGTCGAGCACGGTCATGTTGAGCAGCTCGGCGATATTTTTGCCCTTGTACTGAATCTCGAGCGTGTCGCGATTGTAGCGTTTGCCGCCGCAGACCTCGCAGGTGACGTAAACGTCGGGCAGAAAGTGCATCTCGATTCGGATGATGCCGTCGCCCTCGCACGCCTCGCACCGCCCGCCCTTGACGTTGAACGAAAATCGCCCCGGCCCGTAACCGCGCATGCGCGCCTCGGGCAATTGCGCAAACAGCTCGCGGATATGGGTGAACAGGCCGGTGTAAGTCGCGGGATTCGAGCGCGGCGTGCGTCCGATCGGGCTTTGATCGACGTGAATGACCTTGTCGAGATGTTCGACGCCCTCGAGCGTCTTGTACGCGCCCGCACGTTCGCGGCTGTGATTCAGTTTCTGCGAGAGTGCGCGATACATCGTGTCGAGCACCAGCGTCGATTTGCCGGAACCCGAAACGCCGGTGATGCAGGTGAAGACGCCGAGCGGAATCGCGACCGTGAGATCGCGCAGATTGTTTTCGCGCGCGCCCTTGACGGTCAACCATCGGCCCGAGAGCTGGCGGCGGCGCGACGGCACCGGAATCTCGACTTGCCCCGAAAGATATTTGCCGGTGAGCGAGTTCTCGTCGCGCATCACATCGTCGGGAGTCCCCTGCGAGACGATGTAGCCGCCGTGAATTCCGGCGCCGGGACCCATGTCGATCAGATGATCGGCTTCGAGCATCGTCTCGCGATCGTGCTCGACGACCAGCACGGTGTTACCGAGTTCCTTGAGGCGCTTGAGCGTTGCGAGCAAGCGCTGATTGTCGCGCTGATGAAGTCCAATCGACGGCTCGTCGAGGATGTAGAGCACGCCTACCAGGCTCGATCCGATTTGCGTGGCGAGACGAATGCGCTGGCCCTCGCCGCCGGAGAGACTGCCCGAAGGGCGATCGAGCGTGAGGTACTCGAGGCCGACGTCGGCGAGAAAATTCAGCCGTTCGCGAATCTCCTTGAGGATTAGTTTGCCGATTTCCGCTTCCTGCGCACTCAGCTTGGGCGCGGCGAAAAACGCGAGCGCCAGCTTGATCGACATCGCAGTCACTTCGGAAATCGACTTGCCGTTGAAGCGCACGAACAGGCTTTCCTTCTTGAGCCGCGCGCCGTCGCAAGTCGGACACGGGCGCATGTTCATATACGCCTCGAGGAATTCGCGCACGCCCTCAGACTCGGTTTCCTTGTAGCGGCGATCGAGCCACTGGACCACGCCCTCGAACGGCTTCGAGTACTCGGCGCGATGGTGCCCGCGCTCGTAGGCGAACTCGATGTCCTCGCTGCCGGAGCCGTTCATGATTGCTTTGCGCGTCTTGGCTGGAATGTCCTTCCACGGCTGATCGAGGCTGAACTTGTAGTGCTTCGCAAGCGCGTCGAGCACCGGCTGCAGATAGTTCATCGTCGCCCACGGAGCGATCGCGCCATCCGCAATGCTCAAGTCCTCGTTCTGCACAACCAGCTCGGGATCGAAGTACATGATCGATCCGATCCCGGAGCATTCCGTGCAGGCGCCGTGCGGGCTGTTGAAGGAGAACATTCGCGGCTCGATCTCCGGATACGAGATCCCGCAATCGACGCACGCGAAGCGCTGGCTGAAATAAATTGCGCTCTCGTTTTTGGGACCGTCCAGGCGCTCGACCTTGAGCAGGTCCTGCCCGTACTTGAAGGCGACTTCGAGCGAATCCGACAGGCGCTTTTCGATTCCTTTGCGGATCGCGAGCCGATCGACCATCACCTCGATAGTGTGGCGCTGATTCTTGTTCAGCACCGGCTCCTCGCCCAGTTCGTGGAGTTTGCCGTCGATCTTCACGCGCACAAAGCCCGCGCGCTTCATCTCGGACAGCTCCTTGCGATACTCGCCCTTGCGATCGCGGACGATCGGCGCGAGGACGTGAATCCTCGAGCCCTCGGGCCATCCCATGATTCGATCGACGATCTGCTGGACGCTCTGCTGGGTGATTTCGCGGCCGCAGTTGTAGCAGAACGCATGGCCGACGCGCGCGAAGAGCAGGCGCAGGTAGTCGTAGATTTCGGTGATAGTGCCGACGGTCGAGCGCGGATTGCGCGAGGTGGTCTTCTGCTCGATCGAGATAGCGGGCGAGAGCCCCTCGATCGAATCGACGTCCGGCTTTTCCATCTGCTCGAGGAACTGGCGCGCGTACGCCGACAGCGATTCGACGTAGCGGCGCTGGCCCTCGGCGTAAATCGTGTCGAAGGCGAGCGACGACTTGCCGGAGCCGGAGAGGCCGGTGATTACGACGAGGCGGTCGCGCGGAATCTCGAGATCAATGTTCTTGAGATTGTGCTCGCGCGCACCTTTGATGACGATTCGATCGGCCATCGTTCCTATGCCGCCGCCCGCCTGGCGATCTTTTCGCGGCTAAGCGCGGCTCGCCATGCATATTCAATCGCGGCAATCATGCTTGATGGATTTGCGATTCCCTTCCCGGCGATGTCGAAGGCGGTGCCGTGATCCGGAGAGGTCCGGACGAACGGCAATCCAATCGTGATATTCACCGCGCGATCGAACTCCAGTGTTTTGAGCGCTATCAACCCCTGATCGTGATACATCGCGACTGCCGCGTCGAAATTGAACGCGCCTAGTTTGCGGATGAACGCGGTGTCGGGCGCGAGCGGACCGTAGGCGTCGATGCCGTCGCGATTTGCGCGGCGAATCGCCGGCGCGATCACGCGAATTTCTTCGTCGCCGAACATCCCGCTTTCACCCGCATGAGGATTCAATCCGAGCACTGCGATTCGCGGCCGTGCCACGTCGAGCGCGCCGCGCAGATGCGTCGCGAGCAGGCGGATGGTATCGAACACGTTTCGCTGCGTAAGTGCATTCGCCACTTTTGCAAATCCGATATGCGCAGTCACCAGCGCGACCGTCAGCTCGCCGCCCGCGAACATCATGCGCCACAGCCGGGTCCGCGAAAGCTGCGCAAGCAGTTCGGAATGCCCGGGAAAATGATGGCCCGCGCGGTTCATCCAGTCCTTGCTGATGGGCGCGGTCACGAGCGCATCGACCTCGCCGCTAATCGCCATTCGCGCTCCAGTTACAATGTAATCATAAGCGGCGCCGCCGCCTTCGACGCTGGGATGCGCCGGGCGGATTGCGCGCGCCGATAAATTCGAAATCGAAAGTACGCCGAGTCCCTTGGTGAGGCGAATGGGCGGCTCGCCCGGATGCCATTCGGATAGAGCCGGCACGTCGCGCAGGCGGGACGCCGCCGCGCGCATCGCGGACAAATCGCCGACTACCACGATCGACGGCGCGCCACGGCGGCTGGCGAGCGCGGCTGCGGCTTTGAGGATACACTCGGGGCCTACGCCCGCCGGATCGCCCATGCTGACAGCCAACAGCGGCGGCGTCTTTCGTCTGATCGCCGTCATCATCTAGTACATGGTCTCGACGTAATGTTGTTTCACGAGATCGGACTCGACCCATTTCTCGAGCTGCACACTGGCTTGCTGATCGACGAGTTGAGAGCGGATTTCCGTTTTGACTTCGCTGAGCGGCACCACGCCAGGGACTTCATGTTCCTCGAGCTTGACGATATGGAAGCCGTGGCTGGTGCGAATCGGCGCCGAAACTTCGCCGGGCTTGAGCGGCTTTACGCCAGCCAGGATCGCATCATTGATATCGGCCGGCGCGAACCATCCGAGCTCGCCGCCGTTGGACTTTGAATCGTCGTCGGAATACACGCGCGCCAGATCGCCGAAGTCGTCGCCCTTGAGGGCGCGCGCTCGAACCATCTCGGCTTTCTTCTGCGCAGCGGACACTTGCGCGGGAGTCGGGTTGGCGGGCAGCGAAATCAGAACCTGTGAGAGCCGGAGGCGTTCCTTGGCGATTGTGAAATCGGCCTGATGGGCGTCGTAGTACGCCTTGATATCGGCGTCAGGCACGTTGATTTTCGCGCGGACTTCCTGCTCGATCATCATCGCTTTTTCAAGATCGAGCCGCGCGCGCTTGCGCAATTCATCGTAACTCATCCCGCTCGCTTGAAGCTGCGCGCGGAATTCCGCGTCGCTCAGGTGCCTGTCCAACCGCAATTGCGTGATGTACTTGTCGATTTGAGCGTCGTCGACCTTGTCATCGTACTTCTTCACTTCCTGTTCGAGCAATTTCTCGCCGATCAACGCCTTCACCGCGGTCTTGGCGACTTCCGAATTAGAGAAGTCGTCGGTGTCGATCGGCTGGCCATGCTGTGATGCGAAGTCCTTGACCTCACGCATCGTGATCGGATCGCCGTCAACGCTCGCGACGACGCGATCGACCGCTGGCGTGCTTGCCTCTGCTTCCTCGTCGGCAGTTTCGGGCGGTTCTACTGGAGCGGGAGGCGCCGGCTGCGGCTCTTCTTTCTTCTCAAAGAGGCTGGAGAGCGGGAGCCCGCCGCCGGGAGCGTCTGACGCCGGCACCATCCGCGCCTCGCGTGACGGGTTTACCGCGCCCGCGGGTGGAGGAGGCAGAGGTACCGGCTGCCACGCTTGCGTCGGTTGCCCCGATGGAGACGATGCCGATGCCACCAGTGTCTGCGGTGTCGGTCTGGACGAGGGCGTGCCTACCACAGCGGGCGATTCTCCCGGGACCGGTGTGGCCGACAACGCTTCTTTGATGAAGGAGTAGGACTCAGGTTTGAAGAAGTCGATCGAGCAACCCGAGAAGGCGATCGCAATCGCAACGCCCATCGACACCGCCGAAGCTGCCGTTACTATGCATCGCGCGGCGGCTCGCGGAAACGATCTTATGTTCTGCATCAGTTGACGACCTGCCCGACTTTCGCGGCTGGCCAGTTTTCCAACTTTTCACAGCCTGCCAGAGCCTGCAAGATGGCGTCGAGTTGCGCGAATAGTTGCTCGTATTCACCGGGCTCGATTCGCGCAATCACCTGGAAGGACGGCGTCAGCCGCATCGTGCGGCGATTCTGATCCGCGAGCTTCGCGAGCAGCGTGGTGTCCACCGGAGCATCGGGATGAAAGCGAATTTCGAGCTGCGAGCCCTTCAGAATCGCGCTCACGATCATCAACTGCTTCATCTGGCGGCGAACATTCATCGCAGCGATCAGATTTTCGATCAGCGTCGGGACCGGACCGAACCGATCGCGCATCTCGTCGCGAATCTCGCCGAGGTCGTTCTCGGTTTGCGCTCGCGCGAGGCGCCTGTACAGCACCAGCCGTTCATTCTCGTCGGAGACGTAAGCCTCGGGGATGTACGCCGGGACACTGATTCGAAGCTCGGGCTCGAAATCGGGGCGACTGGGCTGGCCGCGCAGCTCGGCGATCGCCTCTTCCATCATCTCGGTGTAAAGCTCGAAGCCCACAGCCGCGATCTCGCCATGCTGTTCCTGGCCGAGCAGGTTGCCCGCGCCGCGATGCTCGAGGTCGGCCATCGCCAGCTTGAAGCCGCCGCCGCTTTCGGACTCGACCAACTCGCGCAGCGCATCGATCCGCCGCTTGGCGTCGCGGGTGATGATGTGCTCACCGGGAATCAGCAGGTAGGCGTAGGCCTTCTGGCGCGACCGTCCGACGCGGCCGCGCAACTGGTAGAGCTGCGCGAGGCCGAAATGGTCGGCGCGATTGATAATCATCGTGTTGGCGTTAGGAATATCGAGGCCGGATTCGATGATCGCGCTGCAAACGAGCACGTTGACCCGCTTCTCGATAAAATCGCGCATCACGTTCTCGAGCGCGCGTTCCTTCATCTGGCCGTGCGCGATCGCGGTCTTCGCCTCGGGTACCAGCGAGCGCAGGTGGCTGGCCATGTAGTCGATATTCTCGACGCGGTTGTGGACGAAGAACACCTGACCGCCGCGATTCAGCTCGCGAAGGATCGAATCGCGGATAGTGGCGTCGTCGAAGTGCGCGACGAAGGTGCGAATCAGCTGGCGATCCGGCGGCGGCGTTTGAATCACCGAAAGATCGCGGATACCGAGCATCGCCATGTGGAGCGTGCGCGGAATCGGCGTCGCCGTCATCGTCAATACCGGCACCAGCTTCTTGAGCTTCTTGATTCGCTCCTTGTCCACCACGCCGAATCGGTGCTCTTCGTCGATGACGAGCAAGCCGAGCCGCGGGAACTGCACGTCGCTCGACAGGAGCCGATGCGTTCCGATGATGACATCGACTTTGCCTGCCGCGGCATCGTCGATGACCGCTTTGTTTTCCTTGTGGCTGCGGAATCGTGAAACCATCTCGACGCGCACCGGGTAGTCCTTGAAGCGTTCACGGAACGTATTCCAGTGCTGCTCGGCGAGGATCGTCGTGGGAACGAGCACGGCGACCTGCCGGCCGTCCATGACAGCGATGAACGCGGCGCGCAGGGCGACTTCGGTTTTGCCGAAACCGGCATCGCCGCAGATCAGGCGATCCATCGGCTTGACGCGGGTCAGATCGCGGATGACGTCGTCGATCGCGGATTGTTGATCGGGAGTCTCCTCGAACTCGAAGCGCGCCGCGAATTCCTCGTAGTCAGCACCGGGCGCCGGATACGCGTGTCCCTCCATCACCTCGCGCGCCGCGTAGATGTCGAGCAGTTCGGACGCCATCGCGAGCACCGCCTGCCGCGTGCGCCGTTTGACCTTCTCCCACGAGCCGCTGCCCAGCTTGTCGAGCTTGGGTTCTGAGCTGTCGCCGCCGATGTATCGTTGGACCAGATTTATCCGCTCGACCGGCACGTACATCGTGTCGTTGCCGGCATATTCGAGATTGAGAAAGTCGCCCTCGACGTCGGCGACCTTCATGTGGCGCAGCCCGCGGTACTTTGCGATGCCGTGATCGATATGCACGACGAAATCGTCGGGCTTCAGTTCTTCGAGATTGAGCAGCGCGCCCTTGGCGGTCGGACGCCTGCGCCGTCGCGCGCGCGGCTCGCCGAAGATTTCCTCTTCGCTGTAGATGTAGAGGCCGTCCTCCTGCAGAACGACGCCGGCAGAAATCTCGCCTTCCATGATCGCCGGCCGGAAGTCCGGCCATTCCATCAGCGCCGACAGACTTTTGCATTCGACGTTGACGTTCAGGTCATACGCCTCGAGGTGACGGCGCAGGCGCGCCACCTGGTGCGGACCCTCGACGATCATCAGCGAGCGTCCCTGCCCGCGTTGAACTTCGCGCAATTCGGTCGCCAGCGGCTCGAAGCTCGGCGGCGTCCGCACTCCGCTCAGTTGATTCGCGCCCAGCCGCAACGCGTTTTGCGACTTCACTTCGACGGGTGTCGCCCATCCCTCGCGCGGCGCGGCCATCGTGACCAGCGAGCCGACTTCGACTGCGGTGAAATTTCCGAGTGCGCGCTCGAATGCGTCCGCAGTGATGAACAGCGATTCCGGCGCGGGATGGAACGCAGGCTTCTGTGCGGCGGCCGCAGTCTCATTGTTCACCGCGTCGGCAAATCGATTTGCCTCGGCGAGAACGCGGCCCGGATCGATGAGCCAGAGCAAGGTGCCCGCCGGCATGTAGTCGAAGACGCTGTCGAGGGCGCTTCCGTATGCGTATGGCATCAACAGTTCCGCGCCGGGAAACAGCAATCCGTTCTCGAGCGCCTCGGCCAGTTCGGCGGCCTCTTTGCGCACCATGCCGATTTCCGCGGCGCGCAGCGTCACCTGCTCGCGCAGTTTCGGGTCCTTCAAACTGGACGGCGGCACGTAGCGAGTGCGGATAATCGTCGCGTCGACCAGTTCGGCTCCCGAGCGCTGGCTGTCCGCGTCGAAATGGCGAATCGAGGTGATCACGTCGTCTTCGAGCTCGATGCGAATCGGATCGCGATACAGCGGCGAGAACGCGTCGACAATTCCGCCGCGTACGCTGAAATCGCCGCCCTCTTCGGTTTGCGGTACGCGCTGATAGCCACATGACGCGAGCGCTTCGACCAGGGCGTCGAGATCCAGTTTGTCGCCAATCGACACCGTGACAATCGATTCGTTGAAGGCGGTGCGCGGGATCGTGCGCGTCATCAGCGCCTCGGCTGAGGTGACGATCAGCGGCGTCTCGTGTCGAAGCATCGCGAACAGGGCCGCCAATTGCGACGCCTGCGCGTCGGTCGGTGGCGACAATTGCGCCATCGGTTTCACTTCCCACGAGCGGAGCAGATGCACGCGGCGGGTTGCGGAGTCGGCGTCACTGGCTTCACCGAGAAAAAGCGCGGCCTCTCCGGCGAGCGCCTCGGCTTCAGGCGCGGTCGATGTGACCACGACGATCGGACGCGTCAGGCGCAGGCGCATCTCGCGGAGCATCAGTGCGCCGGCCGCGCCGCGCAGTCCCATCACCGGGAATCGGCGTTCAGTATTTGCCGCGAGCCGCGCCTGGAGTTCGCCGGCCGCTTCTTTGAGGCTTCGTTGCAACTTTTTCCGATCTCAATACGCAAATTCGCCCTGCGGCGATGCGCGCGAGGAGCGCGCATGCCGCTGGCGTCACGACGATGATAGCAGAAAATCGTGTGGGAACGCGCGGGGATCAAAAAGAAGAGCTAGTGCGGGGAGCTGTCAGTACCGGCCGGCGCCGCATTCGCGATCGGCTCGCCGACCGCGCCTACTTTGACCGCGATTTGGAGCGAGGGACCATGAGTGTGCTCATCCGTGCCGTTTGGCCTGATCACCGTTAGGTACATCGTATCTCCCGGCTTGAGCTGCGACATGGCGGACTCCAGATCGCTCTGGTCGCGGACGCGATTGCCGTCAACCGCGATAATCAGATCTCCGCCCTGGCCCATCGCGCCGGAACTCGACAGCGCGTTGTTGGCCACGCTCGTACCAAAAGGAAGGCCAATCATTCCGGTCAGTGTCTGGACCGCCGCGCCGACCGCCGTCATGCCCGACCGCGCATGCAAACCCGCCTGCGCCGCTGGACTGTTGGGATCGATGGTCAGCACCTCGAGTCCGTGTAGCTCGCCGCCTTTGTAGCACTTCGAAACGTAGGCCGCGGTGATACCGAGGTAGGGGCGCGCATGCGGCCGGTTGCTATCGACGTTATTGTTCTGATTGCTGTTGAGGTTGCTCTCGTCATTACCGGTGCCGTTCTCGGTGCCCGGTCGAAAGTTGGGATCGATCGAAGAGGTATCCTCGCCCGGATTGAAATTCCGGTCGCTGGGAATTTCCTTGACGGCGGGCTTTGGCGCGACCAAGCCGGGTTGCGGGGCAATCTCAAGCGTCGCGTCGTCACTGCCGCCCTGCCCCGCTATTCCGTGCGTGACTGAATCACCGCCGCCTTGCGAACCATTTTGCGAATCCTGGTTCTGCGCGATTGCAACGTGAGAGAACGCGAACAGCGCCGCTGTCGCTACTCCCAGGCTGAGAATCTTTTGCAGCTTCATCTTTGTCACTATCGGTCGATCCGGCGATCCAGTGGCTGTCCAAATATAAGCCCGCTGTGAGATCTCCTCAAGCTGGACGATTTCTCCTTGAAGGCCGCGCAAACCCATGCGAGAGTTTTGCTCGATGAAAATAATTTCCACAGTTGCGCTCCAACCTGCGCATCGCGCCGCGATTGCGCACGCCGTGCCCGGAGCCGAGGTGCTCGACCGGGAGGTTCGGTCGCGAGAGGACTTCAGCGAGCTGCTGAGCGGAGGATGCGATGTCCTGCTGACGTTCCGGCTGCCGCACGACGCCGTGGAACGAGCGCCGAACATCCGCTGGATTCAATTGCTCAGCGCGGGCGCCGACCATGCGCTGGGCGGCCCGCTCAAGGGCAGCTCGATACCGCTCACGACTGCCAGTGGGATTCATGCGACGCCGATCGCGGAATACACGCTAGGGTCGATGCTGGCATATGCGCATCGGATTCATCTGGCGATTCGCGCGCAGATTCGCCATGAGTGGTCGCGTTCCCGCGTCTTAACCGAAAATATCGACGAGCTCCGCGGGCACACGATTGGAATCATTGGCTACGGGTCAATCGGCAGGGAAACTGCGCGGCTCGCGCAAACATTCGGGATGACGGTGCTGGCGCTCAAGCGCGACCCGGCCAACCGCGCAGATACTGGATGGTGTCCCGCGGGGCTGGGCGATCCCGACGGCAAAATTCCCGCTCGCTTCTACGGTCCCGATGAACGCGAAGCGATCTTGCGCGACAGCGACTACGTGTCGGTCACGCTCCCGCTCAGCGCGCACACGCGCAAATTTATCGGCGCACGGGAAATCGCCGCGATGAAACCGGGCGCATACCTGGTCAACATCGGGCGCGGCCAGGTGATCGACGAGGCCGCGATGATCGCGGCGCTGAAGGCGGGCAAGATTGGCGGCGCGGGGCTGGACGTATTCGAGCACGAGCCGCTCGAACCGGACAGTCCGCTGTGGGACATGGAGAACGTGATTCTGACGCCACACGTGTCGGGCGACAATCGCGGGTATATGGACAAGGCCTGCGAGCTATTCGTAGAGAACCTGAAACGCTTCGCCGCCAATCGTCCGCTGCTGAACCTGGTCGATCCGAACCTCGGCTATTAGCTTCACGTTGACACTGGCTATCGGCTGTTCTAGATTCACGCCGCGTTCCGCTAATCAGTATCGATACAAACAAAATAATGGCGAAAGGTGCGCATTCGCTGGCACAGGGTACTACCCTGGAACCGTCGATCGCGCCGGATACGATTCCGATCGCGTCGGGCTCGCGTGATCTCAATCGCCAGGTCTCCGCACCCCCATACGTCGCGTTCCTGATCGTCGTTCTGTCCGGCGAAGTTATAGCTTACTACCGTTTTTCAAATTCAGCGGCGATTCTCATGCAAGGCGGTCCCGACGTCCGCTACTTGCTGATCATGCTCACGGAATGGATCCGCTACATGATCCTGGCTGCGGCAGCGACGACGATTCTGCTGAGCCGGAACGAGTTTGCCGCGACAGCGATGCGGATGTGGGTCACCCCGGTTCCGATTTCCAGACGCAAGAAAATTCTCGCGATTCAAGTGATACTGGCGGGCGCGCTGGTGGCGTGGAGCGGCATCCGTCCCAGGTATTTTGCGTCGCCGGAAGCTGTCGCGGGCTGGGCGCTGGTCCGGCTGGCGCTGGCCATGGGCGCGATGGCGACGTTCGCGATCGCATTTACTCCACTCGAGGTCTGGCGCGAATGGTACCTCGCGCGGCCGGGCGCATTCCGAGCAGGCCTCGTCGTTGGACTCGTCGCCGGGCCCGTCCTGCGAAACTTCCTTCCAATGTTCTCTTCGGCAATGTGTGAGATTCCTATTCTGACGGCGGCGATGTACGACTTTACCATTTGGATCGCGGCCGCGACGCTGAGGGCGCTTGGACAGCATGCGGTGATCAACTGGCAGCGCCAGTCCATCGGGGTCCCGGGTTTCAGGGTTATTGTCTCGCCGCAATGCGCGGGAATCGATGGCATCGTTGTTATCACGCTTTTTCTTACGGCATATCTCTGGTTTTGCCGCCGCGATTTGCGATTCCCGGTTGCTCTGATCCTTCTTCCGCTGGGCATGATTCTGAGTTGGATTTTGAACGACGTCCGGCTCACGGCGTTGATAATGATTGGCCCGCACAATCCGAAGATCGCGATAGGATTTTTTCACACGATCGCAGGATGGGCCTTCCTCAATCTGCTGGGAATCGCGATGGTTGTATCGAGCCGGACTATGTCCATCTTCCGCGCGGAACCACTCGACGCGCTCCCGCAGGCGAGCGAGCGAACCTCGTCAGCGGACATGTATATCCTTCCGATGCTGGTGACACTCGCGGTCGGGATGCTGACCCGGCCGTTCGCGGCGTCACTCGACTTTCTATATCCGTTGACCGTGATTGCAACCGCCGCGGTCTTGTTCGCGTATCGCGGCAAGATCTTGGCACTCGGATGGAATCCAGACTGGACCGCGCCAGCGGCGGGCGCCGTGGTTTTTGCGATCTGGATTGCGATCGCGCGACAGTCCGGGACGTTGCACGATTCGGCGATGGCGGCTTCGTTGCAAAGCCTTCCTGATTGGGACCGCTGCTGCTGGCTAGTATTCCGGGTGGCGGGCGCGGTGATCAGCGTGCCTATCGCGGAAGAGTTGTTTTTTCGCGGTTACCTGTTGAGAAAGCTGGTCTCGGCGGACTTCGAATCCGTCGATGCGCGGCAGTTCACCTGGATGTCTTTTCTAATCTCGTCGATGTTATTCGGCGTGCTGCATCGTAATTGGATCGGCGGCATCCTTGCGGGGATGGGCTTCGCAATCGTGCAATATCGGCGCGGACGGCTGACCGACGCAATCGTCGCGCATTCCGCCTGCAATGCGCTGGTGGCGGCGTACGTGATAGCGACGGGCAGTTGGGGACTATGGAATTAGCGCCTCGACCTTTCCGGCTTACGACCGGGGCGAGCGCAGCGGTGTTCTCGATTTTGGCGGCCGGCCTGATTGCCGGTTCCATCCTCTATACACACATCGCCGCGACCCACCCGGGTGCACTGGTGGGAATGCCGGCGCTTGCGGGGATGAACAACCTGAGGCTGTCGCGCTTTCTGCTGGGCGCGGGGATCTGGGCTGCGGCCGTACTGATGTGGAGCTTCGCGCTCCAGCGGCTATTTCCGATGGACGCGTCCGATCGCATGATGACGCGAGGCCTCTGGTTCGATTCGATCTGGTTCGGCGGGGAGCTGGCGCGCCAACTGACCTGGATACCCCTGTATTTCGTTTTTCTCATCTGGATCAAGCGCAACCTGCTCGGCAACTTCGAATTGATTGCGCCAGGAACGATGCCACGCGCGATGCTGCTGATCGTAGGCAATATTGGCCGGTGATTTTCTCGCCTACCTAAGTCACATCGCACGGCATCGATTCGATTTTCTGTGGAATTTTCATGCCGTCCACCACTCGCAAAGGGAACTCAACTTATTCACGCAGCATCGCTTTCACGACCTTGATACTTTCGCCGACATGGCGATCAGGACTTTGCCGGTTTTGATTCTGACGCCGGGTCTCGTCGTGGTTGGCGTTTACAATACTGTGGCGCTGATTCATTTTCGCCTCTACCATTGCCCGATCCGATCGAACTACGGACCGTTGCGATACATCCTGGTGACGCCGCAGTCTCATCGCATTCATCACGCGAGCGATCCGCGCCTGCAGAATAGTAATTTCGGAATATTCTTTAGCGTGTGGGATCATATTTTCGGGACGCAGCATCGCTCCTACGATGAGTACGAAGTACAGCTCGGCCTTCAGGATGTTGCCTTTCCCGTCGAACAGGACGCTTCCGTAGGCGAATTTGTCGCAGCGTATGCGGCGCAACTGGTCTATCCGCTCGCGAGACTTCTACACGCGACTACACCCGCAACGGCGCCAGAGTTAGTGGGCAACAAAGGATTTGAAATAACGAAGTCATCCGAGTAGATAAGGCTGTCACTGGGGAGGATCAGATTGGATGAGAGATGCGTTGCGAGTCGCCGGGGTTGTGGCGTTGATCGTATTCGTTCTCGTACCGGGAGCCGCGTTTGCGGGGGCCCCAGTGGCGGCGCCTGAGCTCGATCCAGGTCTAGGTATAGCGGGGTTGGCGTTGCTGGGTGGCACCGCCGCTTTTGTAGTCGAGCGCTATCGCCGGCGTTCGAAGTAAGAGACTGGTAACCGGGGGAGATTGGGTTCGTCAGAGAGGATCAGATGGAGAATGCGTTGCGAGTGGCTGGGGTTGTGGGATTGATAGTCTTCGTTGTCGCGCCCAGAGCCGCGTTAGCAGGTGCGGTCGGCGCACCTGAGCTCGACCCGAGCCTCGGCATCGCGGGGTTAGCGTTGCTGGGTGGCACCGCCGCTTTTGTAATCGAGCGTTATCGGCGCCGCGCGAAATAACCGGGAGGAGTCGGACTCAATGAAAGATATGATCCGCTTCGCGGGGGTCCTTGCGTTGATTGCATTCGTTCTCGCACCGGGAGCCGCGTTCGCTGGTATCACGCCGGCGCCTGAGCTCGATCCAAGCCTGGGTATCGCTGGGTTGGCGTTGATGGGTGGAACTGCAGCCTTTGTAATCGAGCGTTATCGGCGGCGTTCGAAATAACCGGGAGGAGTCGGATTCAATGAAAGATACGATCCGAGTCGCGGGGGTCCTTGCATTGATCGCGTTCGTTCTCGCACCGGGAGCCGCGTTGGCGAGTGTGGGCGCGCCTGAGCTTGATCCAGGCATGAGCGTCGCTGGGTTGGCGTTGCTGGGCGGTTCAGCCGCTTTTGTAATCGAGCGTTATCGGCGCCGCCCGAAGTAAGACCTCGATCCGTTCCTTTGCAGAAGGCTATCGGGCCTGCAGTTTCGCCAAGAACCGTTCCTTTAATCCATCGAACGGGCCGTTCGACATGAACAGCGCGATGTCGCCTGAGCGCGCGTCGGCGAGCATCCGCTCGAGGATTTCATCGTTCGACGCGCACGCAATCGCATGCGCTCCGCGCGCGCTGATCGCACTGGCGAGCGCGCCAGTTTCGAGCCGCTCGTTCGGGGCGATCTGATCGTTCTCCTTGAAATAGACCGGCCCCAGGTAAACCCGCGAGGCTCGATCGAATGCGCACGCGAATGCGTTTTGGAAAACGTTACGCCGCGCCGTGTTCGAGCGTGGCTCGAACGCCGCAAGTATACGACGGCCGGGAAATCGCTCGGCGATCGCTTCGAGCGTGACGCCGATCGCCGTCGGATGATGCGCGAAGTCGTCCACCACGGTCACTCCTGCCGCCTCGCCGATCACCTGCTGCCGCCGCACCACGCCTTTGAAGGTCCGCAGGCCGGCGGCGATCTCGTCGCCGGAAACTCCAAACGCGCTGAGCAGCACGTAAACGCCGAGCGCATTGGCGACGTTCATGCGGCCGCCGATCGGCAGATGGATCGATTCGTGGATTCGATCGCCGTCGCGCGTCACCGAAAATCTCGCGCCGTCTGAGCCTACCGTCACGTCCGTCGCGCGATATTCACCTTCGCGCAGTCCGTAGGTGAGCCGTCGCGAGCGAGCGCTCGCGCTGACTTCGAGTGCGTGCGGAAAATCGGCGCATACCGCGAGCACGCGCCACGAATCCATCTGATCGACGAGCGCACGGAAGCTCGACTTCACGTGCTCGAGATCGCGATAGATATCCGCATGATCGAATTCCACCGCGGTGATTATCGCGCCGCTGGCGCGGTAGTGCAGAAACTTCGGGCCTTTGTCGAAAAATGCGGTGTCGTACTCGTCGCCCTCGATCACGAAGTCGGCGCCATTGCCTAACCGGTAGTTCGAGCCGAAATCGCTTGCGACACCTCCAACCAGCATCGATGGGTCGCGGCCCGCGGCTTCGAGCACGTGCGCCATCATCGCGGTTGAAGTGGTCTTGCCATGCGTTCCCGTGATCATCAGCACGCGCCGGTCCTTCAGAAAAAAATGCCAGAGCGCCTCGGGCATCGAGAGATATGGAATCGGCGAAGCGAGGAGCGCGACGGCTTCGGGATTGGCCGGCACGATCACGTTGCCCACCACGGCCAGGTCGGGAGCAGGCGATAAATTCGCGGGCGAAAATCCGGTCATCAATTCGACTCGCGAATTTTTGAGCAGCGACAGGGTTGGCTCGTAGAGCTGATTGTCGGAGCCGGTGACAGAAAATCCGCGCTCGACCAGCATCCCGGCCAGCGCAGCCATCGCGGTGCCGCCGACTCCTACAAGGTGCACGCGGCGGACGGACGCTGGAATGCGCGCGAGGCGCGATGCGCTTGCAACATCAGCCACTGGCGAGTGCGTCCATGATCAAATCGTGAATCTTCGGGCGGAAGTCGCGAATCTTCTGATTGTCGCGCCGCGGATGAACGCGGTTGGTCAGCATCGAGATCGCAACTTCGCTCTCCGGCTCGATCCAGATAGAAGTCCCGGTGAAGCCGAGATGCCCGACAGCCGCAGGCGAGAAGCGATGGCCCGAGCTGGAATGCTCGGCCGACGGCGTGTCCCATCCGAGCGCCCAGGTCGAGCCGGGCACGGTCGCATCGCGGGTCCAGAACTCGCGGATTATTTTCTGCGGCACGAAATCCGAGCGTCCCGCGTAACAGGCGATCAGCTCGCCAGCGATTCGATCGACCTCGCGCACCGGCGCGAACAGTCCCGCATGACCGGCGACTCCGCCCATCGCGAAGGCGTTCTCGTCGTCAACCTCGCCGACCAGCAGTCGCTTGCGTGAAGGGCAAATCTCGGTTGGCGCGAACATGTCGGGGACCGGCTCGAGGCGCCGCGACCGAACATGCGAGATGTCTATATAATCGGTCGCGCGCAAACCGAGCGGGCGGAAAATTTTCTCGCGGCAGAATCGGTTGAGCGCGACGCTCGATACCTTCTCGATCGTTTCGCCGAGCAGGATGAATCCAAGATCCGAGTATATAGTTTTGGTCGCGGGCGTCGCTTCGGGTTTCTCGCGATGAATCTCCTCGTAGGCGAACTCCTTGGCGCCGTAGCTCGCCATGAAATTCACCCGCCCGCCTTTTTCGATTTCCGCAATCCGCTGATAGAACGGACGCCACGCCGCCAGGCCCGAACAATGCGCCAGCAGATGCCGAAACGTGATGACGGTCTTGCCGTGCACGCCAAAGTTCGGGAAAAAGCGCGTCGCGCGATCGTCGAGGCGAAACTTGCCGTCGCGCGCCAGAATCATCAGCGCGACCGTCGTCGCCAGCGCCTTGGTGAGCGACGACAGGTCGTAAACAGTTTCGAGTTTGGCTGGCGAACGGGCCGGCTCGATCGACCTGAATCCGAACGCGCCTTCGAACGCGACATCCGCGCCGTGCCGCACGACCAGCGTCGCGCCGGGAATCACCCCTTGCTCGACCGCGTCGTTGAAAGCCTGCTCGACCTCACTCCAACCCAACGCCCATCCTCCAAAAACTGCCGTTAATGTGAAACGGCCGGCTCCGTAAAAATAATCCGGCGCGCGCTGGAATCGATTCGCGCGACCACGCCGAACGGAATCGTAAAATTCTCAGTGCCATGCCCGGCTTCGACGCCGTACAGCACGGGACATCCGAGGCCCGCGGTCTGCTCGGCAGCGAAGCGCGCTATCAATTGAGTCTCCTGCTCATTTCCATCGATCGCGCGAATCGCGCCGAAAACAATTCCCGCAACTCTGCCGAGCGCTCCCGACTGGCGCAACTGCACGAGCATCCGGTCGATACGATAAGCCTTCTCGCCGGTGTCTTCGAGGAACAAAATTCGCCCGTCGAAGCGCGGCTCGAACGGCGTGCCGATCATCGCAACCAGCACCGACAGGCATCCGCCGATAACTTCGCCCTGCGCTCTCCCGGGATGCATCGCTTCGCGCGCCTCGAGTTCGAAGCCGTCGAGCTTGCCGGTGAGCAGTCCTTGCAGGTGTTCGAGCGCGCGCGGACTCAAGCCTCGGGCAAAATCCATCGCGACCATCGGTCCGTGAAACGACACAATTCCTGCTAGATCGACCAGCGCGTTGAGCAGGAATGTGGGGTCCGAAAAGCCGACGAAAATTTTTGGCGTGCGCGCAATCGCCTTGAAATCGAGGAGCGGCAGCAGCCGCCCGCATCCGTAACCGCCACGCGCAGAAAAAATCGCCTTGACCTCGGGGTCGGCGAAGTAGGTTTGAAGCTCACTCGCGCGCTCGCGATCATCGCCAGCTAAAATCCCGGAACGCGCCAGCACCCGCTCCGAAACTTTGACTCGGTAGCCCATCGAGCCAAGCACGTTGACGCCGCGCTCGAGATGCGCCCGCTCGATCGCGGCGGCGGACGCGACGACGGCTACCGTCTCGCCCGGTTGGAGCGCGTCAGGTTTGATTGGTTTGTTCTTCACGCTGTCGATCCGAATCCTACCAGATGGACCGCGCCAACGCCCGTCAGTCGCGCGAAATTACGCCGCTTCTGATTTTTCGGATCATTCGGCGACAGCCGGCGCGGCATGCTCTTCCATCCCGGTCAGCGAACCCACTTCCGAGAAACCGAGCAGCGCGGCCGTGACCCACAGACCCGCCGCACCGATCGCGATCGTCGGACGGAGTCCAATCAGCCCGCCCGCGATTCCGGCGACGAGTTGGCCGCCGAGCACGCTGGCGAGCCTTACGAAGCGCAGGCTCGCGTTGACGCGGCCGAGCATCGGCTTGGGAGTGATCGTCTGGATCAAGCTGACGGCGTTGATGAAATAGACCGTCGCGGCGCTGTCACCGATTAGCTGCTGTGCGACCAGCAGCGCCACCGATATGGGTCCGCTGCCCCGCGCGATCGGCAGCAGCATGTATGCGACGCCCTCGATCGCGAGTCCCGCCACCATCGCACGTCCGGTGCCGAAAATCTCGGCGCTACGGCGTGCCGCCAATGCGCCGAAGAGCGAGCTCGCGCCACCGACTGCGAAGATCATGCCGAGGACGCCGGGCCTGAAGCCGAGCGCATTGACGACGAACAGCATGTAGAGCGTGCCGACCAGGCTGTTCGCGAAGCCGCCGGCGATCACGTTGACTCCGAATGCGCGCAGACGGCCGTCGGCAAATATCAGTCGCGCCCCGGCCGCTATGTCGCCGGCTACGCTGGAATCGCGGGCACGCGGCGCAGGAACGGGTTCGGGCTTGCGGATGAGCGCGATCGCAAGCGCCGACGCGAGAAATGATATCGCGTCGATCAGAATTGCGAAGGGCGCCGTCAGCCATTGCACGAGCCAACCCGATAGCGCGAAACCGCCGGCTTCGGCGACCCCGGCGCTCGCGGTGAGCTTGCTGTTGGCGTCGATGAGATCTTCGCGCTCGACCAGGGACGGCAGGTACGATCGATAGGCGACGTCAAAGAAGAGATCGAGTGCCGAGTACGCGAGCATCACGGCGCATAGCTGTCCCATCGTCAGCGAAGCGAACATCGCGGCAACTGGAATCGTTCCCAATACAACGAAGCGGCCGATGTCGGTAGCGATCAGAATCGGGCGGCGTCGGACGCGATCCACCAGCACGCCAGCGAACAGGCCGAGGACCAGCGTCGGGACAATCCCGGCCGCCGCCAGGAAGCCCATCTGAAATGGAGTCGCCTTGAGCGCAATCACCGCGGCGAAGCTGATCGCGACGTCGCCCATTCGCGTGCCGAATAGAGAGACCGTCTCGCCGGTCCACAATTTCATGAAGTCGGCGTGGCGAAATAATACGCTCGTACGGCGCACGTCTGTGCCGATTGGTTCGTTGTCTTTTTCGTTCGAGTACATTTTAGGTCTCACGCGCGGCGCGCCGCGCAGAAAACAAAAGAGCCCCAGGCTCCGACGCCCGAGGCTCTTTCAAGCCAGGTTTCGAAGTATTCCTCAACCAGTAGGTGGTTGGTTGATATGGATGAGGGTGACTTTCATGGGATTCTCCGACTTCTGACTTCTAACCAGCCGCGAGACTAATCGCGGCGCGCGGATGGGTCAAGAAACCGCATCAGTCGAACTTGAGAACAATTTTGCCGAAGTGCTCGCTCGCCTGCATCATGCGATGCGCGGTCGGCGCGTCCGCGGCCGGTATCACTTTGTAGATAGGCGGGCGTAAACGTCCCGCCGAGAGCGCAGCGCCGAATTGCTCGAGGAACGCGGCGACGATCTGCGCTTTCTCCAACGCCGGGCGGTTGCGCAAAGTCGAGCCGAAGATTTTCAGATGGCGCCGCAGTACTGCTGCGAGGTCGAGCTCTGCGCGCATCCCGTTCATCAGGCCAATCAGCACCAACCGCCCGTCTTGCCCCAGCGACTCGATATTCGGCGCGAGATAGGCGCCGCCGATGCTGTCGAGAATCACGTCAACGCCGCGTCCGTCGGTCGCGGCCTTCACTGCCGGCACGAATGGCCCGCTCTTGTAGTTGATGGCGACGTCGGCGCCGAGCTTGCGGCACTGCTCGCATTTCTCGTCGGTGCCGGCGGTCACGATCACGCGCACGCCCGCTTCCTTGAGCAACTGAATCGAAGCGGTGCCGATGCCGCTGCCGCCGCCATGAATCAGGCCAGTCTCGCCGCGCTTTATTCCGGCGAGCATAAAAAAATTCAGGAACACCGTAAGAAAGACTTCGGGGAGTCCGGCGGCTTCCTCGAAGCTCAGCAGTGCGGGGATTTTCATCGCGGAGCCGTAATGCGCGCCGGCCTTCTCCGCGTACCCGCCGCCGGGTATCAGCGCCATCGCGCGATTCCCGATTTGCCATCCTTTGACCGCCGCACCGACCGCGACAACTTCGCCGGCGACCTCCATCCCGATAATTTCCGACGCGCCAGGTGGCGGCGGGTAGAATCCCTGGCGCTGCAGAAGGTCCGCGCGATTCACCCCGGCAGCTCGCACGCGAATCAGGATTTCATCGGGCTTGATCGCGGGCTCGGGAACTTCACCGAGTTTCAGCGCATTTTCGTCGCCCGGTTTTTCGACAATTACTGCTTTCATAAATTCACACTATCTATAGATCATCTTTACCGGTATCTGCTTCCAGCCATTGCCGTCGTAGTGAAATTTGCACTGGTCGAATGTCGGCGCGCTGAATTGCGGCACGACGTTGTTCGAAAATCCGTAGCCCTCGAGCGGATAGCCGATCATATTCGATTTGAATTTGCCGCTGTTGTCCTCGTCGTGAAAAAGCGTGACGGCGTAGTCGCCAGCCGCAAAATTTCCCCCGAAGACGCATTCGCCGCCGGCGTTCTTAATCGGCCCCGTGACGTGCTTCAGGATGTGCGAGTCGTCGCGCGGGAAACCCGCCGGTCCCGGCCACAGCGAGCATACCAATTGCCCGTTGTTATTTCGAAGTCCCGTGATTTCAACCTTGATACCCTTCGACGCGTCCTGCGCTCGCGACGGGACGGGCAGCGCGACCACTGGCAGCAACAGTGCCAGTGCTACGAACCGGATTCTCACTCTCATCAAATTACGACTCCACAAACGAAGAGGGTCCACTGAGGACCCTCTCACGGGTTAATTCTCGCGAACGCGAATGCGCGTCTAGTTGTAGTTGTTGATCACCGTGACGCCGACATTCTGGAACGTGTTCATCTCATTGAAAATCTTATTTATGCCGTCGAGTGCGCAAGTGCCGGTCACCATCGCCTTGGGCGTGACCTTCTTTGCCACGACCATTTGCAGCATCGCCGGATAATGTGACGCCTGCATCCCGAGGGATCCGATCATCTGCAGTTCCATCGTGACGATTCGGTCGATCGGCATCGGAATCTCGCCCTGCTCCGCCGCAGTCGTCAATCCGATCTGCAGATGACGTCCCTGTTTGCGCAGACTCATGATCGAATTCCGGCACGTCGCCGAAACCCCGAGCGCATCGACCGATACGTGCGCGCCGCTGCCGGTCAGATCCATTATCGCGGAAATCGGATCGGTCTTCTTCGCGTTGATTACGTGCGCCGCACCCATGCCCTTGGCGAGTTCGAGCTTGGCCGAATCGAGATCGACGCCGATCACGTTGGCTCCCATAGCGGCCGCGATATTGATCGCCGAGAGCCCGATCCCGCCGCATCCATGCACGACGACCCATTCGCCCGGCTTTACCTGCGCGCGATCGACGACTCCATGAAATGACGTCATGAAGCGGCAGCCCATCGAGGCGGCCTCGACGAAATCGATACTCGGCGGCAGCGTGACGAGGTTCATATCAGCGAACGGCACCGCAACCAGATGACCGAATCCGCCGTGATACGAAAATCCCGGCAGCAGCGGCGTGAGGCATACGTTGGATTGCCCGTTGCGGCAGTATTCGCAGGTGCCGTCGCCCTGGCTGAACGGCACGACCACGCGCGCGCCCTTCTTGAAGTTGCGCACGTCCTTGCCGACTTCCTCGACCACGCCGGTGAACTCATGCCCAAGGATCGCGCCGGGCTGCGCCGACAGGCCCATCCAGGTCCAATCGCCCGACCATGCGTGCCAGTCCGACCGGCAGATGCCGTTGGCTTCGACGCGAACGATCGCGCTGGTCGGTTCGCACTCGGGATCGGGAACAGTTTTGACGACGAGCGGCTTCTTGGTTGCTTCGAACACTGCAGCTTTCATTGTTGGCTGAGCCTCCTAATCAATGTCGCGATCGATTTCGATATAGCGCCTTCTAACAAGTTCTTAAAAACCGGTGATCTACCCTTCGCTGTCCTAGAGCAGCCGCGCGACAGTCTTCTCGAACTCGGCCGGCGTGCTCGCGTCGATGTCCACCGGATGCAAATCGACGCCCGCTTCGTCCTGCGCCTTCAGGCGCTCGACCGCTCCTTCGATGCCGCCGATATAACCCAACTCCGCGAGCAGCTTGGGCGATAGCGCCGCAGTTCCCTGTTTTGAGCCGCCCGCTTCCCACGCCTGCTTGACCTTCTGCACATCGTCGCCGAAGCCGAAGCGCGTGAGTTGCTCCGAATAGAAAGTCCCCATGCGCGCGGCATAGAACGCGACGTTCGCAGCATGTCCCGCCACCGCGCGATCGACGTTTGCGGTAACGGTCACATGTCCGGGAGCCTTCACTGCCACGTCGCGCGGATTGCGTCCCGCGGTGGTCGCAATCTCACGGAAGTCCGCGATCGCTTTCTTGAGTGAGTTGATCGGGATCATCACCGGCAGCCATCCGTCGGTTTTCTTCGCGGTGAACTCGACGCTCTTCTTGTTGAGCGACGCGATCCAGATTGGGATGTGCTTGCGCGGAGTCTCGAAGCGCATCGTGAAGCCGCGCTGCAGCTTGAACACCTTGCCATCGAAGTTCAGCGGCGTCTGCGCGAAAATCATGTTGATAATTTCCACGTATTCCTTCATCCGGGTGAGCGGCGGATTGAACGGGACGCCGTGGAAATGCTCAATCACCTGCGGGCCGCTGGTGCCGAGCCCGATGATCATGCGGCCGTTGCTCAACTCGTCGAGCGTGCCGAAATGCTGCGCGAGCGCGGCCGGCGTGCGCGAGTAGATATTCACGATCGAGGTCGCGAGCTGAATCTTGCTGGTATGCTCGGCGAGCAGGGTCAGCACCGTGAACGCGTCGCGGCCCCAGGCCTCAGCCACCCAAATAGAATGGATACCCGCGGCCTCCGCGATTTTCGCGTGCTCGATCGTCTTCTTGAAATCGGGCTTGCCTTGCCAATTGACTCCGACTGCTAATTTGCGCGCCATTAAAATTTCCTCCTAAGCGATATCGCGAACTCTTTCATGCCATCGACTGACGTTTTTGAAATCCTTCACCATCGAAAAGTTCGACGGGTTGAGCGCGAGAAAAAACAGCGGATGGTAGAGCGACGCGTCCGCCATCGTAAAGCTCTTGCCGAGAAAAAAATCCTTGCCCGCGAGCTGATCGTCGATCATCTTCAGACAGGCCGCCAGCTGCTCCTTCATCGGCGCGTGACGCTCGCGCATCTGCGCGGTCGTCATCCCGATCAGCTTCTCGCGATTCGCCGAGAGCTTCGCGTCGCCGACGCCGTCAAGCAAATCGGGAATCGTCAGAAGTAAAATCGGCATGAAGAAAGTGTTGTCGGCCCAATGATCGATAATCTCGATCAGTCCGCGCGCGTCGTCGGGAATCACGCGATTCGCCGGCACCTTGCGATCGATCCATTTGATGATGTCGGCCGAGTTGTAAACGACCTCGCCGTTCCATTCGAGCACCGGCACGCGGGTCCACGCGCCCTTGGTCACCGCGAGGAGATTGGTCTTGTCCTCATAATGACAATCAATCGGATGCCATTTGAGATGCTTGAAGGTAAGCACGCGCCGCACCTTCTCGGTGAACGGCGAGATTGGATACTGGTAGAGATTTATTTCGCCCATTTTTTTAGAGCCGTCTAATCTCCAACGCGAACGACACGTCGTCGCGGATCAGGTTTCGTATGTGGCATCCGCGCTCGGCGACTTCGACCAATCGACGAAGCTGTTCGTCATTCGCGCTGGATTCAACTTGAAGTTCTACTTTAATTTCTTTCAGATGTCCTTTTTCATTAGTCCGCGCATGAACTGACGACCGCCCCAGCTCGACTTTGCGCACGCGCGCAGCGACTCGGAGCGACATCAGCAGGCATCCACCGAGCGCGCCAAGGAACGACGACACCGGATCAGGCGCGGTTGAATCCTCTCCCGACAGACGCCATCGCAGCTCGCCGTACGTCACCTCGGCGTTGAGCGAATCGCCCACCGCCTCGATCGTGACGTCGCGATGACGCGTCGGGTCCTGCGATGAATCCGTACCTGGCACTGAAGTCGCTCCGTCCTCCAACGCCCAACCTAGCCGAGAGTGAGACTTTTCTACAAACCGTTCGTTCAAGGATTTTTCGGCTGCTCGATTTATCCGCGGCGAAGTATCATTGTACGAGATAGCCCGGGGGTCAGGTCATGAAGACACGATTCATATCTCTTTTCGTCGCCGTCGCATTAGTCGCCGCTCTCACCTCATACGCGATTGGCCACGACATGGACAACATGGATTCGGATTCCGGCAACGACAGCGGCGGCACCGGCGCGATGGGCCAGATGGGCGCGCATATGAAGATGAGCGACCACATGACGATGACCGAGACGCGGCCGATGACGCCGGCAGACACGCAGCGCGGCGAGCAGATCATCGCGACGATGCGCGCGAAACTGACAAATACGAGGACTACAAGGCCGCGATGGCCGACGGGTACGTGCCTTACATGGAGTCGGTGCCGCAGGACGTTTACCACTTCGCCAATCGAGAGGCGACGGCCTCCGAGTACATGGGCGATTTCGATCTCGCGCGGCCGGGCTCGCTGCTCTATGAAAAAAAGACTTTCGGCGGATACAAGCTGGTCGGAGCAATGTACGATGCACCGGCCGCCGACACTCCGGAGCAGCTCGACGCGTTGATCCCGCTGAGCCTTTCTCACTGGCACGCGCACACCAATATATGCCTCCCGAAAGGCGTGACCGAAGAAGACGTGATGAGTGGCAATGTCGCTGCGAGGATGCGTCCGGATATTTCGTCAGCGTCCCGTGCTCCGGACGAATTTGGTCGTCGCAGCAGCGGCGCGGGCGACGCCGTGCGGATGCGGGTTGGGTACCTGGCCGATCCGCGCTTCGGCTTCACCGGCACGATTTCAAATCAGGCGGACTGCGAGGCGGCGGACGGAAATTTTCACAAGCAGATTTTCGGCTGGATGATCCACGTCTATCCGTTCGCGAGTGAAGATCTCAAGGTTGCGTTCAGCCTCGAAGCGCCGTGACCGACGCCTGAATCACAAGTCCGCCGCAGTGATCCGATACGCGCAGCGGCGGGCGCCTGCGAGGATGTGATCGGTGCGCTCGACCCGCGCCTTCTCGCCAAGCACCGCGCGGAACAGCGACAGCTCTTCGCGGCATAGGCCCTGGCAGGTCGAGGCCGCCGCGCAAATCGGACAATGGTTCTCCGCCAACAGCATCGAGCCGTCGGGCAACCGCGAGCATTCGGCCATATAGCCCTGCTCGCGGCGAATCTCGGCCAACGCGTGCGCACGCTTCGCGATCGACGTTCCCGCGGGGCGAAGCCGCGTGCGGTATTCTTCGATCTGGCGGCGCGTCCTCTCGCGCAGCAGCTTGTCCATCCCCGCCTCGCCGAACGCCGCGCGAACCGCAGCCGATGATCTCAACGGTCAGGTCGCCGTGCGTGTCGGGAAAGCGCTCGGCCGCGGCGCTGGTCAATCTCCACACTCGCGCCGGCCGTCCCACCTTGCGCCGTTCGTCGGAGAATTCGACGAGGCCCTCAACCCTCAGTCGATACAGATGCTGCCGTACGGCCATCGCCGTGACGCCGAGGCGTCGCGCTACCTGCGCCGCAGTTTGCGGCCCGCGAGTCTTGAGCTGGAACAGGACACCCTCTTCCGCACGCGCATCATTCTTCATGGAATGAGATGGTACCCGTCGCAGAATATTAGTCAAGATATCGCTTGACTTAGTATATAAAGCGAGTACTTTATTAATTGTCGAGACGCGAGGAGGATTCGCATCGATGAACAGCACACTTGCCGCCGACTATTCTGCCCTTGATGAGACGCTCGAAATCATGGCGCCGATGGGGCCTGACCTGAGCAACGGCTTTTCCAATCATGCGCCAATGGCGATCGAAGCGATGTGCGCGATGAGTCGAGGCGACGCTGTGATGCCGTGGTTCGAGAACTATCGACATTCGCTTATGCCGCGTCGTGCGCGTGTCGCGCGCCTCACGAATGACAATTGGCGCGCCGCGCTTGGCGACCATCGTCGCACCGAGGATTGGTTCGAGTTCTTTCGCAACGAGCTCGAAGAGCGTCAATGGCCCGAGTTGCTGGACACCTGGGCTGCGCGGCTCGGTCCGGGTTTGATGGCGGCCGCGACACACGGGGTCATCCGCACCGGGCATGCGACTCGCGCATTGGCTCTCGACAACAATCCTGCACGCCGGCGCGAATTGGCCGACGGACTCGCATACTGGGCCGCCGAATACATGCCGCTTCCCGCTGAGCGCCACAAGGTTGCTCGCGCGATCCCGTCGAAAGCCATCGCTCGCGTGCAGATGATTCCGCTGAACCTTCGCGGCGGCAACTTCGGCGCACTCACCGACGCGCTCGCGCAGCTCGATTCTTTCCCGCCGTTCAAGGACACGCTCGACGCGGTCGATCCTTCCGGCGACGCAGGCGCATTTCTATCTGATCTGACGGCGACCTTTGCGCGCGTCTTTCTAGCCAACGCTCACGACGTTTATACCACCATCGCGTTCGTTCATGCGGTCACTGGACCGTCCGCACTACGTCCCTTAATCCCACACCTGCGCGATAAGACTCTGCGCGACGCGCTCGCCTATGCGTGGCAAACTGCGGCTGCGATGTATGCGACCTTCGGCACAAACGCAGACCTATCGCAGTTCGATGAGACCAAGGCGTGGAGTAAGGATGAACTCTTCGATCGTGCGATAGGGTGCGGCGACGAGCACGCGATCAAATTCACAGAGGTTTGCCTGCGGGAGCATGCGCTCAAAACTGACCCCGCGTTTCTTGCGGCGGCCAGCCATGCGATTCGAATGCTGAGCCCTACTTGAGGCCGCAGTAAACGGCGAAGATGAGGTTCTTATAGGCGCAATCGATGTCGCGGAAGCCTGTCTCGCGCATCCATTCGAGTTGATCTTCGAGCGTCGCCGCGCGATCGAACTTCATTCGGTCGAGCGCGGCAGTCAGATCACGATCGTCCACGCCCAGTTCGCGCACCCGCGTGACCCATCGCTCGTGATGAAACGTATGGCGCTCCGGCGTCGCGCAGCGAAACTGCTCGGCGTTGACGAATACCCCACCGTCGTTGAGCGCGCCGTGGATTCGACCGAACAAGGAACGCTTTTGCTCGTCGGTCAGGTGATGGATCGACAGCGCAGAGACGATCGCGTCGTACTTCTCCTGGATCTGATCGATGCCGTAGTCGGAGACCTCGAAGCGGAAGCGCTCACCGGCCAGTTCGAAGCGAGCGCGCGCCCGCTCGAGCATCTCGTTGGAGATATCGACCATCGTGATTCGCGCATTCGGGAAACTGTAAGCGATAAATGCCGCCATCAGGCCCGTGCCGGCGCCGAGATCAAGCACCTTGATCGCGCTCTCGCGCGGGAACCGGATCAGATCGATAGCAGCGCGGTAAAAGTCGTCGAAGCCGGGCACCAAGCGGCGCCGCGTGCGGTCGTAATCCTCCGCCGCAATATCGAACGCGTGCTGTACTGAATTCGCCATCTGAAGATTGTGCGGACGCGACGGGCGTGAATCAACCGCACGCTTGAGACGGCTGTCAAAAATGCCGTCTCGCTTACTTGCCGAGTTTCGTCATTCCTTTCTTTCGGCGCTCGGCCCATCGCTTCTTCATTAGCTCAGAAAGCCGCTTGCGACCTTCCTTGCTGATGCCGCCGCGCCGTTTTCTTGTCGTGGTGGTGGCCGCCTTAGGACCAGGTTTGCGGCCTCTGCGCTTGCCGGTGGACGCAGCACCCACGCCTACCAGGGCCGCGATCGCTTTGACCAGACGGTCTCTTTCCTTCTTCAAATCTGAAACGATTTTGTCGATCTCCAAGTAAGTGCTCCTGTAGGTCTCCGGAGTTTTATTAGTTGCAACGATAACCTGTCCCAACAATTATAATTGCTGGAGTTACCAGGAATTGCAATTCTATAAAGCTAGCTTGCAAGACCTTATCATAGGACTCGCGCTTACTTGGCGGCGTGGCCGTGGCGCAATAGTTTGCCCGGCAATGAGCCGTCTGCGGTGACTTGGTCCTTGTTCTCACGCCTTATGACTGTTCCATTGACGATTACTGCGTCAATTCCTTCCGCATCTGCGACCAGCCGGTCCTGATTTGCCGGAAGGTCGTAAACGCGACGTAGTTTACTCGCACCTACCTTGTCAGGATCGAAAATAGTGACGTCGGCAGCCAAGCCCGGCAAAAGGCGCCCCCGGTCCGTGATTCCAAATACTTCGGCAGGCCGCGCGGTAAGCATCCAGATTGCACGCTCCATCGGGATTGCCCGCTTCTCACGAACCCATCGGCCCAGCATGTAGGTCGAGAAGCATGCATCGCAGAGCTGGCTTGCATGCGCGCCGGCGTCGGACAGGCCCAGCACTGTATGCCGTCCGGCGAGGAGTTCCGCGACTTCATCTTCGACGTTATTGAGAATCGACATGCGAAAGCGTGCTTCGAGATTCGACGCCAGCGCGAGATCGAGCGCCAGGTCGATTGGATCGAGGCCGCGCTCGCGCGCGACTTCATTGAGGTTGCGCTCTTCGAGTTTCGGATCGGTTGGCGAGAACGAAATCACCGTGCGATCCCAGCGGTTGGCGAACGCACCGTGCGAGCCCTCGCCCGCCTTAGATTTGAAAGCGCGGCGGAATTCCGGGTCGGCGTAGATTTTCTTCTTGCCCTCGAAGTCGGCGGCTGACACCGGCGCGAACAGACTCATGCTTTCGAAAATGAACGGCGCCTTGAACTGGAATTCGAAGTTCAGCGGCCGGCAGGTAACCTGCGGAATGATGCTAAGCCCTTCGTCGCACAGTTTCTGCGACGCCTCGAGCGGCCCGCGATGTCCGCCGGGTCCGTTCATGCCGGCGAGCAGTGCGGTGTAGGTAATCGGGCGATGAATCTCTCTCGCGATTTCCGCAAACTCGCGCAGGAACAGCTCGCGACCGATAGTCGCCTGCATGATTCCGTGACCGGCCTCGCCCATCGCCGACGCGAGCGATCGAATCTCATCGAAATCCGACATGCGGCTCGGGACCGGCTTGCCGCTGTATCCGACGTGGGTGGGAGACTTCGAGGTCGCGAAGCCAATTGCGCCGGCGTCGAGCGCGCGACGGACCAACAGCTTCATCTGTGCGACTTCGTCGGCGCTGGCGGAACGCTCGGTCGCTTCCTCGCCCATCACGTAGAGTCTTATCGGCGTGTGTCCGACCAGAGCGCCGAGGTTGATCGCGGTGCCGCGCCGCTCGATGGTATCCATGTAATCCTCGAAACTCTCGAACGGCCACTCGTAGCCGAGTCCGGTCTCGAGCGCCTTCAGACTCATCCCTTCGACGTTTTCGAGCGTCCGCATGATTAGCCCGCGATGCTCGGGACGGGTTGGCGCGACGCCGAAACCACAGTTGCCCATGACGACTGTGGTCACGCCGTGCCACGGCGAGATGGTCATCATGCGATCCCACATCACTTGCGCATCGTAATGCGTATGAATATCGACGAAGCCCGGCGCGACGACCTTGCCTTTGGCCTCGATGGTCTGCGCCGCTTTGCCTTTCGCTTCGCCGACCGCCGCGAGCTTGCCGTCCTTAATCGCAACGTCGCCGACGCGTCCGGGCGCGCCAGTACCGTCGTAAATCGTGCCGCCAGTGATCTTTAGATCGTAATCCATCGTAGTGCGCCTCGATTTCCTAGCTATATCGTGCGGGGTTCGTCGCGGTCCAGACCGATCGGTATGTGACCGCCACGTTGTAAATCCCACGATGCTCTAGTAATAGGAATCTCAGCAGTCATCACTTTTCACAGAAAAACCCGGTCAGGAGTTCGCGCCGCCGCGAAGCCAATCGAGGGCGAAAAATGCAGAAGCCAATCATCTCAGCCGATTCTCACATTACCGAACCGCCCAACACTTACGTCGATCGAATCGATCACAAGTACAAGGACACGGCGCCGCACATGGTGCATGACGAGAAGCTGGGCGACGTGTTTATCGTCAAAGACTTCCCGCGTCCTATCAACGTCGCGCTGGCGGCAGCCGCGGGCAAGGACGCAAGCGAGCTGAGGACGATTGGCGCGAAGTTCGAGGAAATGCATAAAGGCGGATGGGATCCCAACGCGCGCATGGCCGATCAGGATCGCGATGGTGTCGCGGCCGAAGTTATCTACCCGACGGTCGGCATGATTCTCTGTAACCATCGTGACTTCGACTACAAGAAGGCTTGCTTCGACGCCTACAACCTGTGGATAGGCGAGTACTGCGCGACGCATCCGGATCGCTTGATAGGAACCGGGCAGACTGCGATGCGATCGGTCGAAGAAGGTATCTCGGATCTGCGCAAGATGAAGGACCTCGGGCTTAAGGGCGTCATGATGCCCGGCAACCCCGCGCTCGAGGATTACGACAGTCCTGTCTATGCGCCTTTCTATGAGGCCGCGATCGATCTCGAGATGCCGCTGAGCTTTCATATCCTGACCAGCAGCAGCGACAACTTTCAGACTCGCGGCCCCAAGCTCAACAGTTTCCTGTCGATCATCCGCGGATGCCAGGACATCATCGGCACGTTCGTGCTCGGCGGAGTTTTCGAGCGCCATCCGAAGTTGAAAGTAGTTTGCGTCGAGGCGGACGCGGGATGGGTGCCGCATTATATGTATCGGATGGATCACGCTTATGATCGCCATCGCTACTGGCTACCGGCCGGCACGCTTAGCAAGATGCCGAGTGAGTATTTCCGCGAGAACGTGTACACGACATTCCAGGACGACTACGTCGCGTTCCAGGTGAGGAATCTTTGCAACATCAAGCGCCTGATGTGGGCGAGTGACTTCCCGCATAGCGACTCGACGTGGCCGTGGTCGCAAGACGTCATAGCCAAGCACACGGTCGGGATGACGGCGGACGAGAAGAACCTGGTGCTGCACGACAACGTCGCGGAGCTGTATCATCTGAGTATCTAGCGGGTCCGCTGCTACACGTCGATTTGGGATTCACACCGTATGTAGTGGTTCCTCGGGTTGGGGCCACTACCACTGGGCACTGGTTCAGTTTGAAAGCGAAACCAATTCTTCGATAGTCGATCGGCCAAACACGAAAAATGCGGAGGGCATCAAATGAAGACCGTTCGCGAGCTGCTCGAAACTGCTTCAATCATTGAGCTGGTTGATTGGCCCAACCAAGAAGTACCTGCGACGCTTTTTCGAGCCGGTTACACTGTTGTTGGCCACGAACCTCGGGGCTTCCTATCTTACGTAGTCGCCTCAAGTCCGGCTGAAGACGCAAGCATCCGCTCGTTACCGCTCGCCGACGGTGCTTATCTCGTCGCTCATCCAATAGATGCGTTGCCGGACGGGATCGACATCGTCAACACATACCGACCAGCGGAGGAACAGTCCGACATTGCTCGCAGTGCGATTTCGCTTGGCGCGCAGGCTTTTTGGGTCCAACCAGGAGAAAAAACATCAGACGAAGCTAGAAAGATCGCTGGTGAGGCTGGTCTCATTTTCGTCGAGGGTATCTGTATCGCGGATACGGTTCGCAAGCTTGGCATCTCCAATCGGTCACGTACGTAAGGGTGTGCGCCCAAGACCAGCCGACAAGCGCGAGCGCGGCAGTGTGTCGAGATTTCATGACCCCTTGTCTATCTGGCTCGCTTCCCAATCGTCCACGATCCCGATCAGATCGTCAAACGACATAGATGATCGGTAACGCCCGGGTCAGACTTGGATGTGTTCCCAGTGGCCGGTTTGGAAGCGCCAGACTTTTACGGTTGAGCGGACGATGTAGTCGGCGAGCAGCGACCACCAGATGTAGTTGATGCTGCCGCCGTGGTACCAAATCAGAATCGTCAGGAAGAGGCGCATCCCGTAGAAGCCCGCGAGCGAGCCGTAGAGCGGGAAGCGTGAGTCGCCTGCGCCGCGCAGTGCGCCGGTGATGGTCCAGTCGATTGCCATCAGCGGTTGCGCGGCGGCGAGTGCGTACATGAACTGCACCGTGTCGGCGATCACAGTTTTGTCGTCGATGAAGAGCGCGGCGATGAAGTGGGCGAAGATGATGAACACCAGGCCCATCGCGGTCATCAGCACGATCGACATCCGGGTCGCTTCCCATCCGGCCTTGCGCGAAAACTTCGGATCGCCCGCGCCGAGGCCCTGGCCGACGAGCGTCGCGGAGGCGGCGGAGAATCCGAAGCCGGGCAGGAATGAGAGCGCGAGGATTCGAACGCCGATGAAGTATGCGGCGATTTCCTTGGCGCCGTAGCGCGCGACGAATCCGACGTAGGCGACGAAGCCGAACTGGATCAACAATTGTTCGATGGCGGCGGGATTGCCGACGCTGAGCATTCGCCGGCCCAGGTCGAAGTCGGGCCACAACCCCTTCCATCGAAAGTTGAGCACCATTCCGGGGATCGACAGTGCGTAGAAAAACAAAATCCCGCCGATCGCGATTGCGAGCAACGTCGCAACCGCCGAGCCGTCAACCCCGAGTGCGGGAAATCCGAACTTGCCGAAGATGAGCACGTAGTTGAAGAAGATCGCGATCACGTCGATGATGCCGCCGATCCACAGCGGGGTGCGGGTGTCGCCCGCGCCGCGCAGCGCCGACGCGCACATCAGGAAGATTCCCTGGAACGGCTCCGAGAGCATCACGACTTGCAGGTAACGCGCGCCCATGTCGGCCATCCGGCCGTGCACCTGGAACAGTCCCATCAGAGGACGCGCGAAAATGATCACGGGGATAGCGATGATGGTCGAGACCAGTACGCCGAAGACGACGGATTGCTTCAGCACGTCCTCGGCGCTGTCACGATCGCTCGCGCCGATGTAACGCGCGACCAACGCGACGGTGCCGGTACCGACCGCCGCGATTCCCGCGCGCACAGCGCCGAGAATTTGGGTCGCGAGTCCGACTGCGCCGACGGCGTCCGCGCCAAGCCGTCCTACCATCAGCATCGAGGAGAGGCTGAGAATCGAATCGAGGGCGAACGACAGGATCACCGGCCACGCGAGCGCCCACACCTCGAAGCGGATGCGCTCGATTGGTGGCAGGGTCATCGCGACCCCGCCGCCCCGCCCGCCGGCTTCGACTTCGGGAACCGCTTCGAGAAACTCAGACATGATCCAGATCAGTTACGCCAGCACGGGGCATGATAGTCAATGGACTCTGCACGCGAGCGCGTGAGGATGAAGATCGTGCGTGCGAAATCGGTTACTATGCGGTTCACGAAGCGGGGTGGAGATGAGGCAGGCAGATTCACTGACATTGGAATCGCCGCGAGCAGAAGCTTCACGCTGGGAGCTGTCATCGATCCGGCCGACGGCAATATTCGCCGCGATCTTCGGCGTCGCCGCAATCATATATTCGTATCACTTGGGCGCCGATGCGCTGGGCGCGAGCGAGGCGTTCAGTGCGTGGTCGGCGGCAAAGCCGGGAATCGGCGCGATTGCGCGAACCCCGGTACTCGAGGAGCCGGGAAAGTTTCTGTTCTACTACGCCGCGCTGCATTACTACACGCGGATTTTCGGGCTGAGCGAAACCTCGCTGCGATCGATGTCGGTAGTACTTTCGTTGGCGACGCTGGTGCTGGTGTTCGCGATCGGGCGCGAAATGTTCGACCAAGGCACGGCGCTCGCGGCGGCTGCGATGTGGGCGTTCAACCCGTTGGCAGTAGCGTTCGCGCACACGGCGCGAATGTACCCAATGATCATGGCGCTCGCGCTCGCGCAACTGCTGATGCTGTGGCGGATACGCAAGCGTCCGCGCGCGAGCCTCGCCGTGATGTGCGGTTTCGCAGGCGCTGCGATGCTCTATACACACATGGGTGGGATTCTGTTCATCGGTGCGGGACTGGCGATGCTGGTGCGCGACTACGTACGCGGGCTGCGAAGTCCAATGGCGTGGCTGGCGATGGCAGTAACGCTGGCGCTGTTCGTTCCGTATCTGCCGGTGCTGCGCGCGCAAAGCGAGACGATGATCTCCGGCCATTGGCTCGATTGGATCGGAACCGCGTACGAGTATCCACTCTGGATCAAAATAGCGGCGGCGCTGATAGCAGCGGCGGTCGCGGCCTGGTTCGTGTTCGGTGCATCAACAGCATCGGATGACGACGAGAAACTGCGCTGGCTAGGCGCATGGACGATCCTGCCGGGACTCATGCTAGCGGCGGGATCGATCGCGATACATCCGATGTTCAATCTGCGGTACGTTGCTCCGTCGCTGGCCACATTCGCGTTGCTGCTTGCCGCAGGAGTCGCGCGGGTGAGCGTGAAATGGCGCAATCTGATGGCGGCAGGTTTCGCACTGGTCTGTTTGATCGTGCTGCCGTTCGATCGGACCACGCCGCAGCCGTGGCGAGAGCTGGCGGCGCAGGTGTCGGCGGGCGGCGGAGCGTCGGAGCCGGTGTTCTTTGAATCGGGGTTCGTCTCGACGGACACCGCGCCGAGTGTCCCCAATGGCGGATTTCCGTTTGGGTTCTACTCTGTTCCCTTCGATTACTACTTCAAAGGAAAAAATCCGCGAATAGCTATTCCGGGATTTGATAGTGCGGCGGCGCGAGTGACTATTGAGAAGCGCGTTGCAGCGGCGGGCGGCGGATGGCTGGTGAGTTGGAAGGGTCGCGACGCAGTAAGTTCCGAACTTCCGGACCCGACGCGGTTCAAGGCTGTCGAGAAATATCGCGGCGACCGGCTGGCATTCTATCGGATTACGCCGATCAGGAGGTGATCATCAGGCGTTGTGATCGCTTTTCGCGCCGCTTCGGGATTCTTCGCCGCGGCGGCTCTGAATGACACAAAACGAAAAAAGATTACGCGGCTTGGGAGGTTTGCGGGATTGCCATCGAGCCGGCGCCGACGCGGATCGGCAGGATCACGAGGCTGTAGCCGTAGAGCTGCAACCAGTTCTGGATCTCGACCGAGGTATGATTGTGCAGGAAGCGGCCGATGAACCCTTCGACCTCGTCGGAGAAGATGAGCTTGCCGGCGAAGAACACGACGTGCGGGAATTCGTGCGCGACTTCCAGGCATAGCCGGCGCAGCTCGACGACGACGTCGGGCGCGAGGCCCGCGCGCAGTTCAGGATGAAGGCCCAGGTCGGCGGCGAACTGGCAGTACTCATTCAAGTCGTCGGTCATCCGCTGCTCAAGCTCGTGCACTTCTTCGGGACCTTTTAACAACGCCGCATCGACTTCGCCGACTCCGATGAAGACCACGTTGCGGAACTCGTTGGGAAACAACTGATTGACTGCGATCAAAGTCGCCAGCCCGAGGCCGTTGTAGCCGCTGACCAGGATTGCGGCGGTCGGCGCATTGGGATCGCGCGGGGCGGGTGGCTGCTTCTTGACCGAGTACAATTTCGGCAGGATGTCGGCCTCGAGCTGTTCGATTGCCTTCGAGACCCGCTCGTAATGCCGCCGGACTGTGTGACACAGCGCGATCAGACCTCCCGTGATGACGACGGTCACCCATCCTCCGTCGTGGAACTTGAGTGTCAGCGTGATCACCAGGATGGTCGCGGTAAAGAAGGTTCCGATGCCGTTGATGATCAGCTTGCGGAGCCATCGCTTTTCGGTCTTGCGCTCAAGCCACCAATGCGTCGTCATCCCGAGTTGCGAGAGCGTGAACGTCACGAAAACGTTGATCGCGTAGAGGACGACCAGCACATCGACCTTCGCCTCGGTGCCTATTAGCAACAGGATTGCGGCGAGTCCGATCGTGATGACGCCGTCCTGCGTCACCAGCCGCGCGCTCAGGTTGGCGAAGCGCCGCGGCAGCCATCGGTCACTCGCCATCGTGGCAAGCACTCGCGGTCCGTCAACGAACCCGGTCTGCGCGGCGACGAACAGCAGCGCGCCCTCGGTCAGCAGCGCGAAGGTGATTATCTCGGGCCCGACGTGCAAGCCGAATATCTGCCAGTTGGACGCCAGCCGCTCGAACATCACGGCGTTGAGGGTCTTGCCGGCTTCGGCCTCGACGTTGAGCAGCAGGTAGCCGAGCAGGATTCCGCCGGCGACAAAGGCGAGCGATAGCGCCATGTAGATCATCGTGCGCTTGCCGGTCTCGGCGCGCGGCTCGCGTAGAATCGGGAGGCCGTTGCTGACCGCCTCGATCCCGGTGTAAGTGCCGCCGCCGAGGCTGTAGGCGCGGAAGAAAATCACCGCGAGCGCGAGCATCCCGATGCTGTTGGCGCTGGCGTGGACTTCGCGCACGGCATGGCCGACGATTGACGGAAGCTCGGGAGCGCGGCTCAGGATCGCGTAGCCAACCAGCCACGCGTGCATGATGATGAAGGCGATGAAAATCGGCAGCAGCGACAGGACCGATTCCTTCACTCCACGCAGATTCATCAGGACCATCAACACTACAACCAGGATGCAGAGCCAGAACTTGAAGGGGAGCCAATCGACGGGCAGGAAGCTGAAAATCGCGTCGGCGCCGCTCGCGATCGAAATAGCGATGGTCAGCACGTAGTCGACGACCAGCGCCGAGCCGGATACGAGGCCGAAGTATTTGCCGAGTAGTTTGGTCGCGACCAGGTAACCGCCGCCGCCGGTCGGGAACAGGTCGATGGTTTGCGAATACGACGCCGAGATGATGAAGACCGTCAGCGCCATCAGCATCGCGAGGAACACTGCCAGGTACTGGTGGTGTCCGAGCGCGAGGAAGGCCTCCTCGGGTCCGTAGCAGGAAGAGCTCAGGCCGTCAGAGCCGAGGCCGACCCACGCGAGAAATGCGACGAGCGAGAGGCTATGGAAGATTTCGGGGTCGCGGACGTCGCGAGCCGGTCCGATCAGAACGTCACTGAGCGTGCGTTTGCCGGACTTGCCGCCGCTGGAGCCGGTAATCTTCGAACCGTTGGTCGGTGATGCCATTCGATTTGTGCGGCGGTCCCCTGATGCAATTTGCAAATGTACGGGAAACTCGAACCTTGCGCAAAGCAATGCGGGTCGGGTTTTGGAAACGGCCCGTCTCAGACGGAATACGTGGCGCGCGGCATCCCGAGTTGGTAGCGGGTCGCGTCGATCAGGTTTTGCATTAATGCAGCCACGGTCATCGGGCCGGTGCCGCCGGGATTGAGGGTAATCCAGCCGGCGACTGTTTTGACCGCTTCGAAATCGACGTCGCCCACGAACTTGCCGGGGCCGACGCGCCGGAAGCCCACGTCAATCACGCACGCGCCCGCTTTCACCATGTCGGCGGTGATCAGGTAGGGCTGGCCGGTATAGGCGCCGACGCATGGGATGAGAATGTCGGCCTCGCGGCAAATCGTGGCGAGGTCGCGGGTGTGGCGATGGCACCAGGTAATTGTTGCGTTGCGCAGGCGGCCGCCGAGAATCAGGGCGGTAGGCTTGCCGGCGATATCGCTGCGTCCAATTATGACGGCGCGCGCACCGTCAACCGGCACCTTGTAGTAGTCGAGCAGGGTCAGGATGCCGCGCGGAGTGCACGGAATAAACTGTCCCCAATTGCCGCGGTAGAAGCCGCCGACGCTGGCCGAGCCGACGGCGTCGAGATCCTTCTCGGGCGCGATGGCGTCGAACAAACGGAAGCGATCGACGGAATCGGGAATCGGCAACTGCAGCAGAATCGCGTTGACGGACTGGTCGGCGTTGAGTTCCTCGATCACGCGGAGCAGCGAGTCGGTGGTCGCCTCGGCGGAGGCCATTCGGATTGTGCGGCTGTCGCATCCGAGTTCGGCGGCGAGGCGCTGCTTGTTCTTGACGTATTGGCGCGACGCGGGATCGTCACCGACCAGGATCGCCGCCAGCGACGGCGTGCATCCGAACTTGCTTTTGAGCTCGTCGACGTTGGCGCGCAACTCCGGCATCAAAAGCGCGCTGAGCGCCCGGCCATCCATGATAATCGCAGCCATCGGGTATCAGTAGATAATAGCACTGGATCGCGCCGAGCAAGGCGCTGTGGACAGAAGTCGCGCGGTTGTTGGCAGATCACACGCGCTCGCTCGTTCGAGTGAAACCGGTCTGTTAGACTTTTGCCGCTGATGAATGCGCCCAAGCGCACTGTTCTGTTCGACCTTCACCAGAAACTCGGCGCACGAATGACGGTTTTCGGTGGCTTCGAGATGCCCGTGAGTTACAGCGGGATTATCGAGGAGCATCTTGCGGTCCGCAATTCGGCGGGAGTTTTCGATCTGAGTCATATGGGCGAGTTTGAAATCAGCGGACCGCATGCGCTCGAGACTCTGGAGCGAACGTTCACGAATTCCGCCGCGCGCCTGAAACAAGGGCAAGCGCAGTACACGATTATGTGCGCGGAAGACGGCGGCACTATCGACGATCTGATCGTGTATCGGCTCGGGCCGGAGCGCTACATGCTGTGCGTCAACGCGTCGAATATCGACGCCGATCGCGAATGGATCGTCGAACTGAACGGCGGACGCGCGAAGTTTGAAGATGTCAGCGAGGCCACCGCGCTGATAGCAGTGCAGGGGCCGGTGGCCGTCGCGATACTGGCGATACTTGCAGAGTTTCCGATCGCAGACGTTCCGCGCTTCGGCGTCGCCGAAGGAAACGTCGCAGGAATCAAATGCCTCGCGGCGCGCACGGGCTACACCGGCGAAGATGGCTTCGAACTGTTCGTGGACAAATGCGGGCGCGAAGAAATTGTTCGAGGCGATTCTCGACGCCGGCGCTGCCGCGAATATCAAGCCGGTCGGACTGGGCGCGCGCGATACGCTGCGGCTCGAGGCGGGATTGCCGCTCTACGGTCACGAACTCGATCGCAACACGTCGCCGCTGGAAGCGGGACTGGGGATCTTCGTGAAGCTGGGTCGTCCGTTCGTCGGCGAGAAGGCCCTTGCGGCGCAACGACAGCAAGGATTGAAGAAGCGGCTGGCCGGCTTGCAAACCGACGACGGCAGGATGGTCGCGCGGCAGGGCTACAGGATATTTCGAAACGGCGACGAGGCGGGAGTTGTGACCAGCGGGACGTTTGCGCCGTCGATTCAGCGGCCGATCGCGATGGCATATCTGACTACTGCGGCTGGCGTCGGCGAGACGCTCGAAGTCGAAATTCGCAATCGCAAGACTGGCGCGACTGTCGTGCGGCGACCGTTCTATCGGCGCGATGAGCAATATGCGGCATCAACTGCGAGCGTGTGATTGAATGAGGGCTAGTTGATTCGATGAGATTCATGCCACATACCGAGAGCGATGTCGCGTCGATGCTCGAGACGATCGGCGCCAGGCATCTCGACGACTTGATCGCGCACGTCCCGGCCAACTTGCGTGCGAGCGCGACGATCAATCTCGAGCGCGGGCGCAGCGAGGCTGACGTCGTTCACGAGATTTCAGCACTCGCGGATCGCAACAGCGGGGCGTCGGGATTCACGAGTTTTCTCGGCGCCGGCTACTACCGGCATTTCGTTCCTGCCGCGGTGCGCGCGGTGATTGGGCGCGCGGAATTCGCGACCAGCTATACGCCCTACCAGGCCGAGGCGAGCCAGGGGACGACGCAAGCGATTTTCGAATTTCAGACGTTGATTACGCAGCTCACCGGGATGGAAGTCGCGAACGCCAGCATGTACGACGGCGCATCGGCGGCGGCAGAGGCGGTCCTGATGGCGCGGCGGCTGATGCCGAAGCGCGCGGTCGTCGCGCTTTCGCGAGCGCTGTGGCCGGACTATCGCGCGACAGTCCGCACCTACTTGAGCGCGCTCAAGGGAATCGAGATCGTCGAAGTTCCGTTTGACGACGCGACCGGTGCGACCGACGCGGCCGCGCTCGATCGTATCGCCAATGATCAATTGTTATGCACCGTCACCGGCTATCCCAATGCGTTCGGCGTGATCGAACCGCTTGGCGCGATTACTGAAAAAACCCATCGCGCGGGCGCGCTCGCGATTTCCGCGACCGCCGAGGGAATCGCGCTGGGTCTGCTGCGCGCGCCGGGCGAGCTCGGCGTCGATATCGCAGTGGGCGAGGGCCAGAGTTTCGGACTGCCGCTTCAATACGGCGGACCTGGAGTCGGCTTCATGGCCGCGCGGACGGCGCATCTCCGGCAGATGCCAGGAAGATTGGTCGGACAGACTCGAGATCGCGACGGGCGCCGCGCGTTCTGCCTGACGCTCAATACTCGCGAGCAACACATTCGTCGCGAACGGGCGACCTCGAACATCTGCACTAATCATTCGCTGTGCGCGCTGGCCGCGACGGTCTATCTCTCGTTGATGGGCCGCACTGGATTGCGCGAACTGGCGGAGCGGAACGTCGAGCTATCGCATCAGGCGGCGGAAGTGCTCGCGAACGCGGGCATCCAGCGACGCTTCTCGGGACCGTTCTTCAACGAATTCGCGCTCAAACTTGCGAACCCCATGGCGGCTCTGGAAGCGGCTGAGCGCAAGCATATCCTCGCGGGTGTCCCGCTTGGAGACGACTATCCCGAGCTCTCCGGCGCGATCCTGGTTTCGGTCACTGAAATGAATCGCGGCGATGAGTTCACTCGGCTGGCGGCGGCGATTGCGGGAGGGGAGCGGTGATGGCGAGCGCAGGCAGAATCGGACCAGTCGCGGTACCTGAAACTCCTTCGACCGTGGACCGGGTCGAACCGACCGCGGGCGTGCCGCTCATTTTCGAACTTTCATCCGAAGGCCGCCGCGGAACCGATTTGTCGCCGCGTGCTGCCGGCGATCGGCGTGGCGCGGAACTTCTCGGCGCGGAGCTTTGCCGCGAGGATCTTCGCGGCTTTCCCGAGCTCAGCGAGCCGCAGGTGCTGCGGCACTTTCTGCGGCTGTCGCAGCTCAACTTCGCGCAGGCGCTCGAGTTCTACCCGCTCGGATCGTGCACGATGAAATACAACCCCGTCGTGAACGACGAGCTGGCGGCGCTCCCGGGGTTGGCGGCGCTGCATCCCGCGACGCCGGCTCATCTCGCACAAGGCGCGCTCGAATTGATCGCGCGGATGGAAGCGGCGCTGGCCGAAATCACCGGGATGGACGCGGTGTCGCTGCATCCGGCGGCCGGTGCGCAAGGCGAATTGACCGGGCTGTTGATGGTCCGCGCGTATCATCGCAAGCACGGCGAGGTGCGGCACAAGGTGATCATCCCGGATACGGCGCACGGCACGAATCCGGCGAGCTGCACACTGGCGGGCTTCGAGGTGATCGTCGCGAAATCGAATCGACGCGGCTATCTCGAAGCGGCTGAAGTTCGCCGCCTGATGAGCGACGACGTTGCGGCGATGATGGTCACGAATCCGAACACGCTCGGAATCTTCGAGCCGGAAATCCAGGAGATCGCGGCGGCACTGCATGAACGCGGCGCGATGCTCTACCTGGACGGCGCGAATATGAACGCTCTGCTCGGCGTCGCGAAGCCGGGGCACATGGGCGCGGATATCGTGCAATTGAATCTGCACAAGAGTTTCTCGACCCCGCACGGCGGCGGTGGGCCGGGCGCGGGACCGGTCGCGGTGAGAAAGCATCTGGAGCCGTTCCTGCCGCTCCCGCGCTTGAAGCATTCCAGTGCCGGTTACGAAATCGACGGCGACCGGCCGGATTCGATCGGACGGATGCGCTCGTATCACAATAATTTCGGAATGATCGTTCGCGCGTACGCGTACATTCTCGCACTCGGCGGCGACGGCCTCGGGATGGCAAGCAGGCTGGCGATTCTCGGCGCGAACTATATCCGCAAACGGCTGGAGCCGCATTTTCCGAGTGCAACCGGCGAGCCGTCGATGCATGAATGCGTGTTGTCGCACGACCTCGAGAAACGCGCCGATGTGAGCACGCTCGAGATTGCCAAGCGACTGCTCGATTTCGGGATTCATCCGCCGACGATCTATTTCCCGCTGGTGGTGCCGGGCGCGCTGATGATTGAGCCGACCGAGACCGAGAGCAAACAAATCCTCGACAGCTTCATCGAGACGATGGAGCGAATTTACGAAGAAGCGCTGAACGATCCCGAGCGAGTCAAGAACGCGCCGCAGACGTTGCCGGTCTCGCGCGTGGACGAGGCGCTGGCCGCGCGCCGCCCGATTCTGCGGTGGGAGAAGAAAGCGCCTCAGTCATCCTGACCTTTCATTCCAGTTCCCCTTCCCGAGCGGGAAGGGGTTAGGGGTTAGGTTCTTCGCATCGTCCGCAACGCCGTCAGCAAAGGAGCGCTGCGCGATTTCAGAAACCGGAACCGTAAAGCGCGAACGATGCGAGCGACCTAACCCCTAACCCCTTCCCATAGTGGGAAGGGGAACCGGAACTGAAAAGTCATGAGGACAAACGGGCCAACTCGAGAGCGCGCTGGTAATCCTCGGGCGTGTTCACGTTGAAAAAACTCGTGAGCTGCGGATCGATTGTTCTCAGCTCATCTTCGCTGACCTTTCTTGCATTGATCGCGCTGGCGCTGGCGGTTAGCCGCTTCTCGCCGCTGGCACTGAGCGACTCGATCGCGTTTGCGCATTGCTTGCGATAGACGGCGTGCAGCGGCTGGAGCTTGCCCCCCACTTCGGGAATCACCGCGTCAAAGTCGTCGAGCATCGCGACCAGGTCGGCTGCAACGTCGGAATTCAGCAGCGGCAGATCGCATGAGCATGCGAACGCGATGCTGTGATCGAGCGCATTCAGACCGCGCCGCAGCGCGTCGAGCGGCCCCGCGAACGCCGTCTCGTCGTGGACGATCTTCAATCCGGGAATCTCGATGCGGGGCAGGCCTTCAGATTTGGGCGCCGCGACGATCACGACTTCATCGAACCGCCATTTGAGCTCGATAACGATCCTGGTGAGCAGCGGCATCCCGCCGAAATCGAGCGCCGCCTTGGGCTGGCCCATCCGCGAGCTGCGCCCTCCGACCAGCACGATCGCGCCCGCGTCTTTCGCTGATGACACTCGACGAGTTTAGAGCGCGTTCATCTGACGCGCCAGTGCTTACGCCGCCGCCCGGCTCTCGGGTGCGCGATTTGCGCGCAACTCGGTACCGATGATCCGCAGCGCTTCGGGATGGAAGATCAGTGCGAGATGCCCGACGTCGTGCAGTGTCACGATTCGCCCGAACGCTGCGCTATTGGTCAGCTCCGCGACGGGGGCCGGCACGATGGGGTCGTCGTCGCCGAAAATACCGACCTCGACGGGACTCCATTGTCCGTAGGAATACGGCGAGCCGAGCGTGATCAGCGATCGCACTGCACGCTTTCGAGCGCGCCAGCCGCGTAACGCCGCGCCACGGTGCCGCCGAGGCTATGTCCGATCAGATGAACGCCGTTGCCGCCTGATTTTTCTTCTGCGACGCGCCCAAGTTGCGTGGCGGAATCAGCGAGCGTTTGCCATCGCGGGTACTCGAAATAAGAAACGTTGTCGAATCCGGCCAGCCGCAGATACGCCGCCAGCGCCAGCAGATTCGATCGGCTGCCGCCGAAGCCGTGCAGCAGAATGACCGGCTCGCTCGACGGCTCGCAGAAATACGGCTCGCCTCTCTTGACCAGCCAGTCCATCGGATACGAGCCGATCAGCGCGCCCGCCGCGGCGATTTCAGTAAAGACCGTTCTCGACTTCATAAATTTCCCTCCACCCCATCGCGAGCCCCACCGTATTCAAAGCTAACCACGCCACATCTCGCGGGCAACTCGCCCAGCAAAGGGTTTGCGCGTGCGCGGGGTGCGGGCGCACAATGCCAAACGCGACGCCCCCAACATCAGTTCCGTGCCGCGGCGCCCCAATCGAGGTGACGGTAATGAGCGAAGCCAAGCGCGAATCCAAAGGTCCGGTGCGCGGATATTTCTTCGACAAATCTGTGGTGGTAACCGGCGCGTCCAGCGGCATCGGGCACGACGTAGCGCTCGCGTTCGGCGAACAAGGCGCTCAGGTTGCCCTGCTCGCTCGCCGGCGCGTGCAGCTCGAGGAGCTCGCGCACAAAATCAACAAGGCGGGCGGCAAGGCGCTCGCGCTGGATTGCGACGTGACCGATCGCGCGCGCGTATTCTGGGCTATCGAGCAGGTCAAGGAAGCCTTCGGCAAAGTCGACATCCTGATTAACTCGGCCGGATTGCTCGTCGCAGAAACGGTCGAGCAGATGCGCCCTGAAGACCTTGAAAGGATGATGGCGGTGAACGTCTTCGGCGCGCTCAACGCGATGCAGGCGGTGCTGCCGGTGATGCGCAAGGCAAAGTCGGGCAACATCGTGAATATTTCGTCGCTGGCGGGACGCCGCGGTATCAGCCCGCTCGGCGGCTACAGCTCGACCAAGTTCGCGCTGGTCGGCATGACCGAAGCACTGCGCATGGAGCTGTTCAACACCGGAATAAAGGTGTCGCTCGTGATGCCGGGAGTGATCGACACGCCGATGGCGCGCAACGCGCTCAAGCACGACACGCTGAAGGGAGTATCCGCGATGATGGCGATGCCGGCGCGATGGGTGACGTGGGCGGTGCTGGCCGCGGCCGCGTTCGGGCTGACGGAAGTGGACGTTCCACCGGGCGCGGCAGTCGCGGAAAAACTCGCGTCGCTGTTCCCCGGCGTCACCGATGCGCTGCTGAGCGTCGGCACCCGGGTGATGCAGGGCGCGGCCACGTTCATGGGCGGCGGCGCGAAAGCGGAGCAGAAGGCGAAGTCCTAGCAGTGTAGCAAAATCCTACATGAAGTACGGCTTGGCCATCTCGTCGAATCTGCCGTACATCAGCCAGACCTTTACGTTGAATGCGTGCGGATGCTCGACCGGCTCGCGCCCTACCGTCTTCAGACCCAGCTGTTTGTACATTTCGTAGAGCGGCTCGACTGGATTCGTAATCAGCAGCTTGGGGCGTCGCGAGAAGACGAAGAGGCGCGCCGTGTCGGACATCATCTTGACCAGACCTTTGCCCTGGTAGGTCGGGTCGATCACCATCCCGCCGAACTCGAAGACCTCCGACGCGAGCATCCCCTTGAACAACTGCGCGGGATAGAGATGACCGAGCGTCAACGGCGCATCCGCGAGGCATCGCGCCCAGAACGCGCCAATCAGCGGCGGGCGGCGACGCTCGCTCGCACCCACCGAATAAAGCCCGAAATGAATCGCAAGCGGCCATAGCAGCACGTGCACGCGCTTTTCCTGCACGTTGAGCATCTTCCAGGTTCGCTTGTGCAGCGCGGCGAGCTCGCGCAAACCCAACGGCGTGCCGATCGGACGAACTTCGAGCCGTCCCTCGAACTGCACGTTGGTCGGCGGACGCAGAGGCGGAGAATGAGGCGCGCGCCTGGGTTTTTCTGGCGGCGGCCTTTCTTCGGGAGGCGGTTGTTCGGCAGGCGTCTCACGATCCGGCGTCAGCGACGAGAGCATCGCCTCGATCGGATCATCGTTCTTCTCACCTGCCATCAGTGAACCCCGCCGCGCCGCCGAATTCCGGCGACGCCGATTTCACACCACCCAACTCGATGCCGTCCCGCAGGACAGCTCATCCACACGCCGTGAGACGCGCGCCCGCCGCGATCGGTCGATTGCGGCACGACGCCAACCACTACTGGCTCACTGGTTATCAATATTAGGGAATCGAAGGGTCAAGCGAAACATGAACCGACCCCGAAAACGTCAGTTATTTACACAGGAAGAGTGGGAAGGGGGAAGCCATTACACTTGAGGTGGAACCCGCGGTGGGTTTCACACCTCCTTCGGCAGGGGTGACCCCTGCACCCAGTGTAAAAAGAAAGGGCGCCCAGTTGGGCGCCCTCTCCTGCTATTCGATCTGTTCTCGAACTACCCGATCTTCGCGTATACCGACTTGATCTGCGTGTACAGATCGATCGCGTACTTGCCGAGTTCGCGGCCGAAGCCGGACTGCTTGTAGCCGCCAAACGGGGACATCGGATCGATCTGACCGTAGGTGTTGATCCAGACCGTGCCGGCTTTGAGCTTGCGCGCGACGCCGAGCGCACGGTTGATATCCTTGGTCCAGACTGCGGCGGCCAGCCCGTAGGTTGTGTCGTTGCCCTGGGCGATGACGTCGTTCTCGTCCTTGAACTTGATCGCCGAGGCGACCGGGCCAAAGATTTCTTCGCGCGCGATTTTCATCTGGTTGTTCACGCCGGTGAAAACCGTCGGCTGAATGAAGTAGCCGGATTCCTGCTTGCCGGGCTCGCCGCCAGTCTTGGCCGTCGCGCCTTCCGCCTTGCCGGTCTTCAGATATCCCTTGACGCGATCGTGCTGCTCTTTGGAAACCAGCGGTCCCATGCGGGTGTTCGGATCCAGTGGATTGCCGAGCGTCAGGCCGCTCGCGATCTTCGACAGCTCATCGGTGAACTGATCGTAAACCTTCTCCTGCACGAACACGCGCGAGCCGGCGCAGCAGACCTGGCCCTGGTTCATGAAAATGCCCAGCGCGGATCCGAATACCGCGGACGGCATGTCAGCGTCGGGGAAAATGATGTTGGGCGACTTGCCACCGAGCTCGAGCGAGACGCGCTTCAAGTTGCCAGTCGAGGCCTGCAGGATCAATTTGCCGACCTCGGTCGAGCCGGTGAATGCGACCTTGTCGACATCGGGATGCTCGGCGAGCGCGCTGCCGGCGCCGGGGCCGAAGCCGGTGATGATTTGCACGACGCCCTCAGGCAGTCCCGCCTCGAGGATAAGTTCGCCGAGGCGAAGCGCAGTCAGCGGAGTCTGCTCGGCAGGCTTCAGGATGACGACGTTGCCGCATGCGAGCGCGGGCGCAATTTTCCACGACGCCATCAGCAGCGGGAAATTCCACGGGATGATCTGTCCGCACACGCCAACCGGTTCGCGCAGCGTGTAGTTGAACATCGAGGGATCGGACGGGTTGGTCTCGCCATAAATCTTGGTCGCGAAGCCGGCGTAGTAGCGGAAGGTCTCGGCGGCGCCCGGGATGTCGATATTCTTCGACTCGAACAGCGGCTTGCCGTTGTCGAGCGTCTCGAGCTCGGAGAGCTCTTCGGCATGCTTGTCGATCAGCTCCGCAATCTTGAGCAGGAAGTGCGTGCGCGCGTGTGGGCTGAGCTTGGACCACTGGCCTTCTTCGTATGCCTTGCGCGCGTGCTTGACCGCCTCGTCGACGTCGGCCTTGTCGCCCTCGGCAACCAGCGCGAGCACCTGCTCGTTGGACGGGTTGAGGGTCTCGAAGGTCTTGCCGGACTTCGACGGCACCCATTTGTTGTTGATAAGAAGTTTTTTGGGCGAGCTCTTGAGAAACTCAAGCGCTGCGCTCGACTTGGCGCCGCGAGTCGCGGACTCCAATGACGCTGATGCTGATGCCATTTTACCTAATCTCCTGTCGGTGATGTGTCGGTGCGATCAGAGCCTGATTAACACTCGAACCATAGTAAATCGAGATGTATTCGGCAAAGCGAAAAGTGGGCGCGCCGCCCTTGCTATTGCTATTGTGAGCGCAACCGTCAGTGCCCGTGGCAGTCAAGCAGACACCCCTCATCGCGCAGTATCTCAGCGTCAAGCAGCGCGTCCCCGACGCGATCCTGTTTTTTCGCCTCGGCGATTTCTACGAGATGTTCTTCGAGGACGCCGAAGTCGGCGCGCGCGTGCTCGATATCCAGCTCACTTCGCGCAACAAGGACGGCGTGCCGCTGTGCGGCGTGCCCTACCATAGTGCGGAACCGTACATCGCCAAGCTGCTGAAGGCCGGCCACAAGGTCGCGATCTGCGAGCAAGGCACGCCCGACCCCAAGACGCCCAAGTTGATGCCGCGGCAAATCGTGCGCGTGATCACGCCCGGCACCGTCGGCGAGGAGATGGTGCTGACGGCGGCGGAGAAAAGCTACCTGGTCGCGGTCACCGGCGCCGAGGGTACCGGATTCACGCTGGCAGCGCTCGACGTGTCGACGGGCGAGTTCCTGGCGACACAGGTTCGCGAGGCCTCGACGCTGTGCGAGGAGATCGCGCGAATCGCGCCGCGCGAAATTGTGATCGCGGCGAAAGACGGCGAGTTGGGAGCGCTGCTGAAAGACTTGAACTGCTCGCTGACGACGCTCGATCACGAATCGTTCGGCGCCGAGCGCGCGATGGCGGCATTCTCGAATCGGTTCGCGAGCGCATCTGCGGAACTTAACCAATCGATCGCCCACACGGCGGGAATCGCGCTGCTCTATGTCGAGGATACCTTCGGGCACGACCTGGCGCATATCGCAGCGCCGCGTCTGTACCGGATTGCCGAGTACATGGTGGTGGACGAGACCACGCGGCGGCATCTCGAACTGATCGCGTCCACCGACGGCGCGCGCAAAGGATCGTTGCTCTCGATTCTCGACGAGACGCTGACCGCGGTCGGCGCGCGCACGCTGGGCAACTGGATCATCTATCCGCTCATGGCGCTCGACGCGATTCACGCGCGACACGACGCGCTCGAAGAACTGTTCGACGCGGACCTCGGCGGTACGCTGGCGGAGTCGTTGAAGCGAATCGGCGACCTCGAGCGGCTCGCGGGACGAATCGGTGCGATGCGCGCATCGCCGCGGGATTGTCTTCGTCTCGGCGATGCGCTCGGCGCGGCGGACTCGCTCAAACAAGCGATGGGAGCGCTGAAGAGCCCGCTCATCCGCGAGCAGGCTGCGCGAATCTCGCCGATACCCGCGCTGGTCGCGCAAATCGCGGCCACGCTGTCCGACGAGCCTCCCGTCAATCCGCGCGACGGCAACGTGATTCGAGCGGGCCTCAGCGCCGAGGTCGATGAACTGCGGAGTCTGGCGTCGGGCGCCCGCGGGGTGATCGCGAAGTTGGAAGCCACCGAGCGCGAGCGCACCAGCATCCCGTCGCTCAAGGTCCGCTACAACAATATCTTCGGCTATTACATCGAGGTCACCAAATCCAATCTCGAACGGGTGCCCGCCGACTATGAGCGCAAACAGACGCTGGTCAGTGCCGAACGCTTCACCACGCCCGCGCTCAAGGAACTCGAGCGTAAAATCCTGACGGCGGAATCTGCGCTCAAGGAACTCGAGCTGCAGATTTTCACCAAGCTGTTACGCGACCTGCAGTCGCACGCTGCCAGGATCCTTGAAACCGCTCGCGCCATTGGCGAATTCGACGCATTGATGTCGCTGGCGAAAGTCGCGCGGCATCGCGGGTACGTTCGTCCGAAGATCAACACCGGCCTTCGGATTCGGGTGCGTGACGGACGGCATCCGGTGCTCGAAGCCGGGATGCGCGCGGGCGAGTTCGTGCCCAACGACCTCGACGCGGAGCCCGACGCGCGTCAAATCCTGCTGATCACCGGACCCAACATGGCCGGCAAATCGACCTACCTGCGGCAGGTCGCGTTGATCGCGATCATGGCGCAAATCGGCAGCTTCGTTCCCGCCGCCGAGGCGACTATCGGGCTTATCGATCGCGTGCTGACGCGAATCGGCGCGCGCGACGAGCTGCGGCGCGGCGAGTCAACTTTCATGGTCGAGATGAGCGAGACGGCGCGCCTGCTGAAGGGGCTCTCCGAGCGCAGCCTGCTGCTGCTCGACGAGGTCGGGCGCGGCACCAGCACTTTCGATGGGCTTGCGATCGCGTGGGCCGTCGCCGAGTACCTGCACGATCAGACTCGCGCGAAGGTGCTGTTCGCGACGCATTTTCACGAGCTGACCGACCTCGCGCGCGAGCGTCCGCGAGTAAAGAACCTGAGCATGGCGGTGCGCGAATGGGGCGACGAGGTAATTTTCCTGCGCCGCGTTATCGAGCAGCCGGCGTCGCGAAGTTACGGAATCGAAGTGGCGCGCCTGGCGGGATTGCCTGATTCGATAATCACCCGCGCGCGGGAAATTCTCGCCAACCTCGAGCAAGGCGAACTCGACGAAGCCGGGATGCCGCGAATCGCCCGCGACCGCCGCGCGAAAATGCCAGCGCCCCAGCTCGGCCTGTTCTCGCCACGAGAAGAGCGCATCGTCGATGAACTCCGCTCGCTCGACATCGAACGAATGACCCCAATGGACGCGCTGAACGCCCTAGCCCGCCTCGCCGCCCGCCTCAAGCAGGAGAAGTAGCAAGGGTACCTTTTCCTTGTGTCATTCAGAGCGAAGCGATCCCTTGTGTCATCCTGACGAAGCGAGCAACGCGAGCGGCAGGACATGGCTTCTGGCCTCCGGACTGCTTCGCGCCACACGCGAAGCCGGTTCCGGTCTCCGAGTTCGCGCGCTGCGCGCGCTCCATTTCGGCCGCTGTTCAATTCGCTCACAAACTCAGAACGAAGCGAAGAATCCTGACAGCGCGTACATTTTCAGGTACGTGTACTATGAAAGGTACAAGTTGGAACGATGAGTAGGAAACACATGGGCTCCAGAATCGATGATTTCCTCAAGGAGGAGGGAATTTTTGATGAGGCGGAAGCAGAGGCGGTCAAGGAAGTCGTGGCATGGCAGCTCGCCGAGGCCATGAAGAAGCGGGGAATCTCGAAGAATAAGATGGCAGCGCGGCTCAAGACCAGTCGCAGCCAGGTTGACCGCATTCTTGATCCGAAGAACGACATCACACTTTCCAGTTTGCAGCGGGCGGCAGCGATCGTCGGTCGGCGCGTCTCGATCGAGCTGGTCTAGAGAAGGAATAAAGCACCGCCCCCTCCATTGACAGAATCTGCCCAAAGCCTGAATGTCCGGAAGATTGAAGATTGTGCCTGTTCAAAAAATTCACTTTTGATCACTCAGAGGGGACACCGATGTTTGTCCGTAATGCCTGGTACATAGCAGCGTGGTCTGACGAAGTTGCACAGTCGCCGCTGGGCCGACGGGTTCTTGGCGAGCCGGTCGTCCTGTTCAGGGATTCCGCGGGAGCAATCGCCGCGCTCCAGGACCGATGCTGCCATCGCGGCGCGCCGTTATCGTTGGGCGAGGTCGTCCCGCGCGGAATCCAATGCGGGTACCACGGGCTGGTCTTCGACTCCGCAGGACAATGCGTGCTGGTGCCGGGAGATCATAAGGTGCCACCGGGCGCTCAGGTCCGCTCTTATCCGGTCGTCGAGCGGGACGCGTTCGTATGGATATGGATGGGGAAGCCCGAACAGGCGGATCGCTCGCTGATCATCGACTTCCCTTACCACAACGATTCCCGAAATTGGCCGCATCAACATACGATGATGCATTTGCGCAGCGGCTACTTGCTGGTGTTGGACAACCTGATGGATCTTTCGCATCTGGGCTACGTGCATAAAGGCACTGTCGGCGGTGACGCGACTACTCACGTCGAGGCCAAAATGCGGACCGTGCGCACGCCCAACGGCGTGAGATTCGAGCGCTGGATGATCGACTCGGTGCCGCCACCGACTTACGTCAAGGCTGTCGGATTCAAAGGCAAGGTGGATCGATGGCAGGAGATCGAATTCGTCGCGCCCAACGCGGTGCTTCAATGGAACGGCGCGATCGACGCGGGGACAGGTGTGTTGCGCGACTGGAAATACGATAGACCCCGCGAAAACTGTTTCTCGTTCAGGCTATTCCACGGCATAACGCCCGAAACTGAGAACAGCAGCTTTTATTTTTGGTCGTCGGCAAATGGCTACAGCCAAAATGATCCCAGTGCGACTCGCCAGCTATTTGATGAAATCGCCAGGACTTTCGAACAGGACAAGGCGGTCCTCGAAGCTCAGCAACAGCGACTGCTCGAGCTTCCCGACGGGCCGCTGGTCGAAATTCACGGCGATGCGGCACGGATTCATGCGCGGCGCGCAATTGATCGTCTGATCGCAACCGAGCAGTCGCCGCGTTGAAACCAGGACAATACGACGCGCGCCAAGGTAAGCCCTTTATAGTGGGGCGGGCCGCCGTGCCCGCCATCGACGCGCGGGCGTCCGCGCCCACGCTTACCGATGAATGGCGCTGGGTGTGGCCGGGACCTCGAGCCCTATCGAACGATGCGCAAGGACTGGATGATGCGGTTGATTTCCGGCTGCGAAACGCCCCGTCGCTTCCCTTGGCTCTGCAAGCGAAGGTGAATTCAACGCGCTCGTCGTCTGAAAATAGCTCGTCCACCACTTCGTGCGGCCGATTTTGCGGATTTCCGAATTGGAAGCCTCGGAAATCCTTTGTTCGAATAAGATAGATGCCTGAGTCCGCTTCGCGCGCCATGGTCCCCTTGAGTAGCAGCAGCATCATGGCTCGAACGGCTTCTTTTCGCGACGTGAAAATCGAGATACTGCCGGGAGTCATCTCAAGAATATTGCGCGTGAGGGCATAGTCTGATCGAAAGGTCTCATCTCCGTAGAGAGCCCTCAGCTTTGTTAAACTTTCTGCATCAAACTTCTGGCCCAACGTGGGGTATAAAGTGATTCGCTCTTTTGCTGGGAAAGTCTGTAAGACGATTCCTTTCCCCGAATGAAAGTCGATCAGTTGCCACGTTCCGATGAGCCTGGTTTTCTGCTCGTCCAGATCGTTCCAGGGAACTTCGAATTCAGAGTCGAAATAGGAAAGTCGCTTGCCCGGCGCCTTGGAAATAGATGCGTCCGTCAGTTCAACCGGGACTTGCCACAGCGCGGGATCTTCCCAACCGAAATAGCGCGCTTCTAAAGCAATCGCAGTTTGGACGCCGAAGAACCACACGTATATGGTGAGGGCACCGGCTGCAATTCCGAACCAAATCAGGATGCGACGCCATCTAGGCATTCTGTCTGCCACGAAATCTTAAGAGCAGGGCCAAGAAAGAAAAGCAAGGGAGGTTCGCGGTGACACCGTTCAGGGCGTGGCAGTCGCCTCAACTGGCAGCTATCCTTGGATGTTGTGGGTAGCTTGCGGTGATGCGGAAAATGATGGCGGTTGCGGTTGCGACGGCGGCGATTTGTGCGACGCCCGCCTTCGTACGCGCCAGTGTTCCCACCTCAGTCTTGAGCTCGGCACGAATTGAGCATCGCGGGGCTACTCTCGAAATACATTTTGGATTCAGCGGACCTGCTCCACGATTCGAGCTCAGCACGCACGGCAACGAACTCTGGATTGCGCTCGGTCGGACTCGCGTCGCGATTCCGCCGCGGCCGTTGTTCGGCCGTGAGTCGGGGCCGGTTTTGAGCGTCCGCGCGATTCAGTCCGAAGGTGGCTCGCGAATCGTGGTCGAGGTGGTCGGCAATTCCGATTACTCGATCGCGCGGCTCCGCGACAGAAACGAAATAGTGCTGCGCGTCGCGACGAGCGGCGCTGATCCGAATATCATGGCGCCGATCATCGTTCACAATGATGCGCCGCGCCGCCCTGCCCCGCCCATCGCGCGCCCGGTGGCGTTCGCGCCGGCGGAGAATCCTCGTCCTCGTCCTGTTTCGCTGGCGCAGCCGATCGCGCCCGCGCCCGTCGCTTTGAATGAGGACAATCGTCAGCCGGGGCATTTTCTCGTGATGATCGATCCCGGTCATGGCGGCTACGATCCCGGGACACAATCGTCGGACGGCGCGATGGAGAAAGATCTCGCGCTCCAAATCGCGACGCGTCTCAAAGCCGCTCTGGAAGCCCGCGGAATCCGCGCTCAACTTACGCGCTCGACCGACACTTTCATCAGTCTCGCCGCGCGCACTCGAATTGCGAATAGCGCCGGCGCCGACCTGTTCGTTTCGATCCATCTCAATTCGAGCCCGAACGCCGACACCACTGGAATCGAAGTCTATTATCTGAACAACACTACGGACCGTGCGACGATTCGGCTGGCGCGGATGGAGAACGGCGGCGACGGCGGCTATGGCACCCCGAACGACTCCAACTTAAACTACATCCTGACCGACCTGCGCCAGAACTATAAGGCGACGGAAGCGGCTTCTCTGGCCCGGATGATCGATGCGCAGACGGTCGCCGATCTCGATGCGGGACTTGGACTGAACGTGAACGCGCTCGGAGCAAAGATGGGACCATTTTACGTGCTGGTCGGCGCGCATATGCCGGCTGTGCTGGTCGAATGCGGCTTCATGTCGAATGCGGCGGAAGCGGCCCGGCTCGAATCGCCGGCGTACGAGGACGTGCTTGGCCGCGCGATCGCCACCTCAGTCGCGGACTATTTCGACGCCGATGTGGCAGCGGGAAATTTGTGAGCCTCCTGACGGCGGATCACGCCGAGCTAGTCCCCGGTACCGCATCTTCGCCGCGTGGCGAGGACGCGCTGCTCGCGCAATTCGTTGCGAGCAAGACCCCCGGCCTCAATGCCCGCGCTTATTTGGAATCCATCCGCGCCGAGCTAGGTGAGCGTCATTTCTCCGGCGCGAGCGGCGGCGAGATCACAGCTGCGATGACCTCGGCGATGGACGATCTGCTGCGCGCGCTGTTCCGCTATGCGGAGGCGGAGCACAGCCGGCGCGGTCCCAAGCTCAACCAGAAAATCGCGGTAGTCGCACGCGGCGGTTACGGGCGCGGCGAGCTGAATCCGCAATCCGACGTCGATCTCCTCTTTCTGCACGATTACAAGCGCGGTCCGTACGCGGAAATCGTCACCGAAATAATTTTGCACGCGCTATGGGATGCGGGCCTGATGGTCGGACACGGGGTTCGCACGGCCAAGGAATGCGTGCGGCTCGCGAATGAAGACCTGAAAGAAAAGACCGCGATCCTCGACGCGCGATTTTTATGCGGTGACGAAAAGCTCTACGCCGAATTCGACAAGCTGCTCATCGCCGAGGTCCTCAATCGCAACCAGGACAAGTTCTTCGCCAGCAAGCTCGAGGAAAGCCGCAAACGCCACGCCCAGTATGGCGATTCGATCTACCTGCTCGAGCCGCAGATCAAGGACGGCGAAGGCGGGCTGCGCGATCTGCACACTGCGATGTGGCTGGCCAAGGTAAAATACAAGGTCCATTCGCTCGAAGAGCTGGTGCAAAAGGCCGTCATCACCGAGCCCGAAGCGGCCGAGGTGATCGAGGCGCGCGATTTTCTCTGGCGCGTGCGCAACTCGCTGCACTTTCTGAGCGGCCGCCACTTCGATCAGATCACATTCGAGATGCAGGAGCGGATCGAGCCGATGCTCGGCTTCAAGCCCGAGGAAGGACAGGCCGCGGGCTCGGCCCTGATGCGCGCGTACTATCAGCATGCATCGACGGTCCATCGATTTGCCGAGGGGCTGATTGCGCGAGTGATCGAGAACAGTCCCGGAGGACGATTTTTTCGTCGCACCCCGACCCGCAAGATTCGTCCCGGCGTGATCGTTCAGGGCAGCCTGCTGAGTATCGTGCAGACCGATTTCTTTCAGCGCGATCCCTTGAACCTGATTACGATCTACGCCGACTGCCAGGCGCAGGACGTGAGGCTATCGGGCAGCACATACCAGTTGATTCGCGACAACGTCGGATTGATCGACGACAACATGCGCAAAAATCCACGCGTCGCCGAGGCGCTGATGACGATTCTGTCGGCGCGCCAGCGTGTTGCCGAAACGCTCGAAGCGATGCATCTGTCGGGCGTGCTCGGCGCGATTATTCCCGAGTTCGGCAATCTCTACGCGCGCGTCCTGCACGACCTCTACCATATCTACACCGTCGATCGTCATTCACTGGTCGCAGTGCGCGAGCTTGAGCGATTGCGCACCGGGGAGTTCAAGGATTCGACTCCGCTACTCACCGAAGTCGCGCGCGAGCTCCCTCACCTGCCGCTGGTGTTCCTCGCGCTGCTGCTACATGACATCGGCAAGGGCCACGGCCACGACCATCATGAGCGCGGCGCGAGCCTGACCGCGGAAGTGTCGCAGCGTCTCGGACTCAACAACGAGGAAATCGATCTCGTTGTGTTCCTGGTGCGCAATCATCTGATGATGTCGCAGACCGCGCAGAAGGGTGACCTCGACGATCGAACTACCGTCACGGAATTTGCGCGCATTGTCGGATCGATCGATCGTCTGAAGGCGCTCTACCTGCTTACATACGCGGACATGCGCGCCGTCGCGCCGAAGGTCTACAACAACTGGCGCGACATGTTGCTGAGCGATCTCTACCTGCGCGCGCTCAAGGTGCTCGAGCAGGGCGATCGCGAGGCGGTCGATCCTGCACGCCGGCTGGCGACAGTTAAAGCCAGCGTGCGCGAGACCTTGCTCGCCGCGTCGGCTCCTGAAGCGGACGTCGCCGCTTTCCTCGATGAGATGCCGGACCGCTACTTCTTCACCGTGCCTGAGGACGACATCCCGCTGCACTTCGACTTGATGCGATCGCTCGACGATCGTCCGCTGGTCTGTCGCGTCAGACACTTTCCCGAACTCGAATTCAGCGAGTTTATCGTCGTGACGCACGATCGGCCGGGACTGTTCGCGATGATCGCGGGCGCGCTGACCGCCAACAATCTCAACATCCTGTCGGCTCGAATCACGACGCGCTCCAACGGTGTCGCGATGGACGTGTTTCGCGTGTCGCATCATATGGGGCAGGCCTCGATGGCGCTGGAAGAGGACCGATGGCTGCGGGTCGAGCATGACCTGGAACGCGTCATCACCGGCCAGCAGGATATCGCGGCGCTGGTTGCCGCCGCGCATCACGTGCAGAGCGCCGGTCGCAAGTTCGTGCGCCACGTGCCGACCGAAGTCACCGTTGACAATCGTACCTCCGAGCAGTTCACCGTCATCGACGTGTTCACCCAGGACCGCGGCGGTCTGCTGTTCGCGATCACCCACACGCTCTTCCGGCTGGGCCTGCGAATCCACCTCGCGCGCATCTCAACCAATGCCGATCAGGCGCTCGACGTATTTTATGTTAGCGATCGCGACGGTGGGAAAATTGAGGATCTGGATCGAATGCGCGAGCTGCGCGCCGCGCTGCTCGAGAAGGTCGAGCAGAATCCCCGCGCCGGGGCAGCAGCGTGAGTGCAGCCGGCTGGGACGAGCTTATCGATCGCCATCTGTCGCGCCAGGCGGTCGAGCGCGGGCTGAGCCGCCATTCGATGGAGGCATACGCGCACGACCTCAGCCTGTTTCAATCGTGGTGCCGCGAATCCGGCCTCGAGCCCGCGCAGCTCGACGCGGCGGCACTGACGGCGTACCTCGAAGCGCTCGCCGATCAGGGATTTGCGGTCAGCTCACAACGCCGGCATCTCGCCAGCCTGCGCGGGCTCGCGCGCGAGCTGGTGGACGAGAAGATCATCGAGCGCGACCCCGCACCCGCGCTGAAACTCAGGCCGCATCCGCGCAAACTGCCTCGTACGCTGTCGTCGAATGACATCGAAAATCTGATCGCCGCGATCGACGCGCACGATGCTCGCGGACTACGCGATCGCGCGATGCTCGAGATGGCGTATGGATGCGGGCTGCGGGTCTCGGAGCTGGTCGGCTTGCAATTGCATCAGGTGAATCTCGCGGCCGGCGCGGTGGTGGTGCTCGGCAAGGGCAGCAAGGAGCGGATGGTGCCGATGGGCGGTGCCGCGATTCGCACGCTGAAGGCTTACCTCGAGCGCCGCGACGAGATTCTCAATCGGGCAGGCAGCGCCAACGGCAAGAAGAAAGTTCCACGACGGGTGTCGGCGGTTTTCATCACGAGGCTTGGGCGCGCGATGACCCGGCAAGGATTTTTCAAGGCGCTCAAAGGATGGGCCGCCAACGACCCGCGACTCTCATGGATCAGCCCGCATACGTTGCGGCATTGCTTCGCCACGCATTTGCTCGAGGGCGGGGCCGATTTGCGCGCCGTGCAGGAGATGCTCGGTCACAGCGATATTTCGACCACCCAGATTTACACGCATCTCTCGAAGAGCCACCTGCGCAAGGTGCATCGCACGTTTCATCCGCGCGCCACCCGCGCGAGCGTGGGCGAAGGTACGGTCTGACTTGGGCGATCTCAGCGGAACCCTCGCGACCATTTGCATCGTCGCGCCGCCAATCATGTTCGCGATCATCGCGCACGAGGTCATGCATGGCGTGGTCGCGCTGCGGCTTGGCGACGATACCGCGCGGCGCGCCGGACGGCTCACCTTGAATCCGATTTCGCACATCGATCTCTTCGGCACGATCATCCTGCCGTTCGCGCTGTTTCTGTTTCATCTGCCGGTGCTTGGCTACGCGAAGCCGGTGCCGGTCGATTTTCGCGTGCTGCGCGGCGGACGTAGCGGAATGCTGAAAGTTGCCGCGGCCGGACCGCTGACGAATTTCGTGCTCGCAATCGTGAGCGGACTCCTGCTGCGCGCGGTTCCCGCATTTTTGCACGGCTCGCTTGGACCCACCGTCGTCGTTCCGCTCGCACGGATGCTGCAGGCGTCGGTGATCGTCAACGTCGAACTGGGCGTCTTCAATCTCTTCCCCGTCTTGCCGCTCGACGGTGGCCGCGTGCTGTTCAGCGTTCTGCCGATCGCCGCGGCGCGCGCCTACGCGCAAACCGAGCGTTACGGCTTCCTTATACTGCTGTTGCTGCTGTATACGCATTGGTTGGATGTCGCGATTTATCCGGTGATGAACCTGGCGCTCAACGCGATCTCCTGGATGGTGCAGCTGTGAGCAACCAAAACGAAGGCAACCCGCTGCCGGTAATCGGCGCCGACGGCGGCACGCGCTTCCGGCTCCCGATTTACGAGGGACCGCTCGACCTGCTGCTGCATCTGCTCAAGCGCGCTGAGCTCGATCCGCACGAAGTCACCGCCAGCGTTATTACCGAGCAGTATCTCGCGTGGCTCGAACTGCTCGATCAGTTGAACCTCGACGTCGCGGGCGAGTACCTCGTGATGGCGGCGACGCTGCTGTTGATCAAGTCGTTCGCGATGCTGCCGCATCCGGAGCTTGCGGACACCGAGGAAGCTGAGGAGCTGAAGCGCGATCTGGTCGAGCGGCTGCTCGAGTATCAACGTTATCGCGAGGCGGCCGAGAAGCTTTCCGAGCGTGCCCTGCTTGGCCGCGACGTTTTCACCACGCCCGGCATGAGCGCGCCGGAAGACGCCAACGCAAAGCAATACACCGTTTCGATTTTCGATCTGGTCGAGGCGATCGGCGCGGTGCTCAAGCGCGTCGCCGATAAGACGCCGCGGAAAATCGAGCTGCGCGACATCCCAGTGGCGGAATGTATCCCGCGAATCCTGCGCGCGCTGGAAGGCACGGGACGGATCCAGTTCGCCGCTCTGTTCGAGGATGCGCACGATCGATCGCTGGTAATCGCAACGTTCATGGCGCTGCTCGAATTGATCCGGCGGCGCGACGTTCGCGCGTTTCAGGAAGTGCGCTTCGGCCCGATTTATCTCGAACGCGGCGCGGCGGCATGACGGAGGCCGAGTGGAAGAAGATCGATTGAAATCAATTCTCGCGAGCTTGCTGTTCGCGGCCGGCGAGCCGGTCTCGATTGCGCGGCTGTCCGCCGTGTTCGACGACATGCCGCGTGCGACGGTACAGAAGGCGCTGGCCGAGATGGCGTCGCAGTACGCCGCTGAAAATCGCGGCATCGCGATCGACGAAGTTGCCGGCGGCTACCAGATGCGCACGCCGAAGGATCACGCCGGGTACGTTCGCAAGCTGCTCGCCGCGCGGCCGCCGCGACTTAGCCGTCCGCTGATGGAGACGGTCGCGATAATCGCGTATCGCCAGCCGATCACGCGTCCTGAGATCGAGCAGTTGCGCGGCGTCGATACCGGCGGCGTGCTCGAAACGCTGCTCGAAAAACGGCTCATCAAAATTGCCGGCCGCAAGGAAGCGCCCGGACGCCCGATGGTCTACGAGACCACTCCTGAGTTCCTCGAATTGTTCGGGCTGAAGGATCTCGAGAGTCTGCCCGACCTGTCGGAGTTCCGTGAAATCGAGCGCGCCGTCGAGCAAGCCACCACCGGTCCGGTGGAAGGCATCGAGACTCATCCTGAGGATGTTGCGCACGCAGCGCCTTCGTCAGAAGAAGAACCGGCCGAGCCCGCGCCTGAGACATCCGACGACGACAAGACCTCGCACTGAACGGAGAACAGATTGATGCATCGATTCCGGCTGCTGATTCTTGTGGCGATGACCTCGTTTGTGTTCGCGGGATCGTCGCTCGCGCAGCAAAAGCCGGCACCCGCGCCGCCGCCCGAAAACGATCCGCTCTACATGCGCGTCGTTGCGATGCCGTATCCGCCCGAGGCGCAAATCCTCGACGGCGGCGGTCGTCGCCATTCAGCCTACGAGTTGTACGTGACGAACTGGGGCAAGACGCCGCTGAAGATCACCAAGCTCGACGTGATCGGAAAGGACGACGACAAAGTTGTCGTCAACCAATCGGCCAGTGGCAAACAATTGGCCGCGATGTTCGTGCCAATCAACGGCGACGGCACCAAGCCCAACGATCCGGGTCTCAAGCCGGGCGAGACCGGCGTCTTTTTTATCTTTACCGATTGGCTTCCCGACCAGGGAGACCCGGACAATTTTGATACTGCGATTACGATCGAGCAGCATGGCGAGCGCAGCGGTTCCGGCACAATACACACTGCCGCGATCGATCTGAATCAGGACGACCCGATCGTGATCAACGCTCCCATCCACGGCAAAAATTGGCTCGCTGCCAACGCACCGTCCAATACCTCGGCGCATCGCCGCGCGATGCTCCCAGTTAACGGTCAACCGCACATCGGCCAGCGTTATGCGATCGACTGGATCCAGCTCGGCGACGACGGCAAAGCGTTCACCGGCGACGAGCACGACAACAAGAGCTATCACGCATGGGACCAGGAGATTCACGCGGTCGCCGACGGCAAGATCGTCGAGGTCAAGGACGGTATCGCCGAGAACGTCCCCAACAGCGGCAAGCTCGCGGTGCAGATCACCAATGACACTCTGCCCGGCAATCGCGTCATCGAGGAGCTGAGCGAAGGCCACTACGCCGCGTACGCGCATCTGCGGCCCGGCACGATTAAGGTGAAGGTGGGCGACACTGTCCACGCCGGCGACGTGCTCGCGCATCTCGGCAACAGCGGCAACTCAACCGAGCCGCATCTACATTTCCAGGTCTGCGACGCGCCGTCGTTCCCGGCCTCGGAGGGCCTGCCGTTCGCGATCGATCAGTACATGTACGAGGACTACAAGATCGACAAAGCGCCGAAACCTGCACTGACGGTCAAATCGTCGCATTCAGTAACGAAACAAGAACCAATGGAAAACGAACTCGATTCGTTCTAGACGACAGTCCTATGCCGTCGAAGCTAAGGCCGTCTCAAGAGAACGCTCCGGGATCGTTGCTGATTGGAATAGGCTGGCATTCTTGCGAATCTCGCGGTCCATAGCATCCGGAGTAATCACCGACTCGATAATTACCGCGCAGTTACTGGGTATGAAACGGGCGACAAGCTGAAACGCATAGATTGCAAGGGCACTTAGCGGGAGGTGCTCTCCGGAGCGGCCAATTTCGCTAACGTGTAATTGCCGCAGTCGTCGCGAAAATTCTTGGGCCATTTTCATGGCGGTAGCCATCGTCGGGTCAATTTGCCGAGCGTGGCCTAGGTCCAGGCAAAACTCCGCGTCGGGTAGCCATTCGAATAGCTGTCGCATTTCTCTTAGGGTGCGGCCGTTAGTCTTCCTGTTGTCCATGTTCTCCAGACAAACCCTTCGACCCAAACTCTTCCACAACGATGGAGTCGGCATAAGCTCAGGATGCACGATAATAGGCCAATTTTGAGGTACCTCATGAAGGATGGAAAAAGCTTCTTTTTCCGACAGGGTCGTAAGTTTGCTGGGGGCGTGAATTGACACGTAGGTAAAATAGCTTAGGTCGAGTTGGTCTAAACCCGAGATTAAGGGCCGAAGCTCATCATCACGAAGTGCGGACAGTTCAATTGCTCGGAGCGACGGTTTCGTTCGCTGTAGCGAAATGCCGGTCCGAAAGTCGCCCTTTGCCAATGCACCAGTCGAAAACCCTAGTGGTCTCATTAGAACACCCCAAATCTCCGAATCAGCCTGCGGAGAGGGTCATGATCAAAAAACAGTTCTTCGATCGCATTTCGGTATACGTTACTCTTGTCGCGCAGCTTCTGGTAGACCGGCTCTGCGGGGGCAGTTCGAACGTAAGTTTATTGAGAGTTTTCCGTTTGTCGACGTCGCTGAGCGTTGCGAGAAAAACCTCGTATGAGTCGAAGATCTTACGTCCGCAATCTGGGTACGCCAGCGCCGCTCTAGCTAACTTATCGAGCGGGACAATTCGTGTTTCCTCCCCTATTAGGTACGCCGACTTTAATAGAAACTCTTCCGCCTTCGTCGCTCTATCTAGGCCATCCGGACCTTTGACTGCGGCTGTGAACACGTAAGTAAGCCGGCAACGAAAAGGAGCTTCCGCGAAAAACGAAGTTTATATTCCTGATCGCCCATCCTTCTTGGCTCCGCTCCCACATCTTGGATGCGAAATCGGCAGCCATAGTGCGCCAATATCGAACAACGTCGTTCAGCAGAAAATGAGGAATGAGATTGAATTTTCCGGATCGGCTCGGGATAGATCGATCGTATACGATATATCGTGCAAGGACATTTTGTATGACTCTCTCTCGAAGGGTCGCGTTAGTGATCGCAGTCGATTCGAGGAGCAGAAGTATCCGCCTAGTCAGATTCTCGTTCGTGTCTTTGCTCCCGGCGATGTAGTGAACGAGATCATGACTGCTAACAAGCTTGCCGAACGTTTCAGTTGAACCTGGTTTGTTAATCTACAGTTTTTCCAGCGTACTAAAGATTTCTTTAGCGAGCATGAAGTGGGCTGGGTCAGAGGCGCCGTCTACGAGGAGCATCCAGTCGAAGCGCTGCCGGGTGTCGCTTCACAGCGAACAAAGGAGCCCATTACCACGATGGACGTTTGTGGATCGTAGAATTTGGTGAGCTCCTTTCTAACTCGATCTATCTGAGCGAGGGCATTCGCCCGGGCTGCCTGAATTGCCGGCCAGTTTCCACCACATTGCTCAGCAAGCGCTTCAACAGCCGTCAGTTCCATAGTAGACAGTCTCTCAGAAACCCACGGAACCGGCCAGCACTCGCCGCAAGAACGACGATCGTGGATGAGTCTGCCGTTTGCGCCGACCCGCGAGCGATCATCTGCATGCGTTGCTTCTAGACGCCGGTGTCCTCGAACACTCCCGTTTCCGGCGTGTAGTTCTCGAAGCGCGTGTAGTGATTGATGTAGGTGAGCTTCGCGGTGTCGGTGGGGCCGTTACGCTGCTTGGCGACGATTATCTCGGCGACGCCCGGCTCCTTGCTCTCTTTGCCCTTGTACATCTCCTCGCGGTAGATGAACGCGATCACGTCGGCGTCCTGCTCGAGCGCGCCCGACTCGCGCAGATCGGCCAGCATCGGCCGGCGATTCTCGCGCGACTCGACCTGCCGATTGAGCTGCGACAGCGCGATCACCGGGACCTTCAGTTCTTTCGCCAGCGCCTTGAGCGAGCGCGAGATTTCCGCGATCTCCTTTTCGCGCGATTCACCCGGACGCGCCGATCTCATCAACTGCAGATAGTCGACGACTATCAGCCCCAGGTTCCTCGCCCGCTCGCGCTTGAGCCGCCGGCACTTCGCCTTGAGCGTGATCGACGTCGTATCCGACGAGTCATCGATAAAGATGTTCGACTCCGACAGCCGCGCTGCCGCCTGCGCCAGCTTGGGAAAGTCGCGCTCGCCCAGGAATCCCTGGCGCGCCCGCGCGCTGTCCACCCGCGCCTCGGAGCAAAGCATGCGCAGCACGAGCTGTTCCTTCGACATTTCCAGCGAAAAAAATGCGACCCCTACAGGCTTGTCCGCTTCTATCGCCGCGTAGGTCGCGATGTTCAGCGCGAGCGCCGATTTGCCCACGCTGGGACGGGCCGCGATGATAATCAGGTCCGACGGCTGGAAGCCCGCCGTGATTCGATCGAGATCGATGAACCCGCTCGGCACGCCAGTGATCATCTCACGGTTTTCGTACAGCCGCTCGAGGATCTTCAGCGACTCGCGCGTCAGCTCGGGCATCGTGTGGAACGACGGCTTAATCCGCTTCTCGGAAATCTCGAAGATGCGATGCTCGGCTTCGTCGAGGAAGCCATCAACATCCGCCGGCGCCTCGTACGACGCGCTCGCGATGTCAGTCGCAATCGAGCCGAGGCTCCGGAGCACGGCCTTGTCGTGCACGATTCTCGCGTAGTGCGCGACGTTCGCGGCAGTCGGCACGATTGACGCCAACTCCGCGATATAAGCCGGGCCGCCGATCTGCTCGATCACCCCGCGCGTGCGCAGCGCATCGGTCAGCGTAATCGCGTCGACCGGCTGGCTGTGGTCGGTGAGTTCCGCCATCGCGCGGAATATCTGGCGATGCGACTCGCGATAGAAATCGTCGTCCGAAAGAATCTCGAGCGCGTGATTGATCGCGTCGTTGTCGAGCAGAATCGCGCCGAGCACCGACTGTTCTGCTTCGAGATTTTGCGGAGGAACGCGCTTTAGAATATCGTCTGACGACACCGCCACCTGCCCACTACCTCCTCAACCACCGCGCGCTCAGAATTCCAGGAGCGCCGATTATTTCCGATAGCTTCACCGCATACAACAATTACACCCGCGATCGGCCAACGGTTGTCATCATGCCGTCCACAGCCGATGCACAGTTCGGTTAGCGGGAGCGTCGCCGCGGCTGACGATTTATCGCGAGCATCGGGCCCGTCGCGACGCCGAACATGAATCCTCCGACATGCGCCCACCACGCGACACCGCCCATCGCGGCTTCGCCTCCGCTTTGCGCGAGGCCCGCATATAGCTGAACCGCAAACCAGAACAGCAGGTAGACGACCGCCGGAATCTCAATGAACTGGATAAAAATGAAAATCGGCAGAATCGTCAGGATGCGTCCGCGCGGATAGAAAATGAAATACGCGCCGAGCACGCCGGCAATCGCACCGCTCGCGCCGATCACCGGCACAGTGGATTCGGGCGCAATCCATACCGTCGCGAGTGCCGCTGCGATTCCCGCGGCAAAATAAAAAATCAGGTAGCGCACCGATCCCAGCCGATACTCGACGGCAGCGCCGAAGATGAACAGATAGAGCATATTGCCCGCGATGTGCAGTACGCCGCCGTGGATGAACATCGAGCTAACCGGGGTTATCAAGGGCTCGAGCGCGCCGACGCCACGAGGCATGCCCCCGGAGAGCGCTTGCGTTGTTAGGGCCGGAACCAATGCGAATCGGTGCACGAAAATCGCGAGACGCGGGCCTAGCAATAGTTCGTAAACGAATACCGCGATATTCGCGGCTATCAGCGCTATGTTGACCGGCGTCAGCCGGCGCAGCGCGGCATTATCACGAAGCGGAATCATCAGGGTAGACCGGCCGAGCAATACTACCGGCGTGCGGCAGCCCGGCGCGAGACGGTGCAGTCAAAGGGTTCGCGAAATTTTCTCATGCGGGGGCGCCCTGATCTTTCTCGCTTGAGCGAGACTTCATCGTATGCGACAAAGGTGGGCGGGTCGCTCGTCTTCCTCGAACGCGATCCGCGATCGCGACCCGCTGATTGGCGGACGCGAATCTTCTAACGGAGGTTTTGTTCATGGAAGTTGTTTCCAGTGAAGTGTCGATTCTAACCGGCGCCGAGAAGATGCCTGCGCATCTCGCGCGCCCGGCGTCCGGCGGTCCTTATCCAGCACTGGTTGTCGTGATGGAGGCGTTCGGCCTCAACGATCAGATCAAGCGCATCACCAATCAATTCGCATCCGAAGGCTTCGTCGCCATCTCGCCGAATCTTTATTTTCGCCAGCCCAACAACGTCGTCGGCTACAACGATTTGCCCGGCGCGTTTCGCCTGATGGGCTCGATCAACGACGATCAAATCGTCGCCGACATGGGCGCCGCGATCGATCACCTGAAAGCCATGAAGGAAGTGAAGCCGTCGTTCGGCACCACAGGATTCTGCATGGGCGGACGCGTCTGTTTCTTGACCGCATGCCGCAATCCCGCTGTCAGAGCCACCGCGCCATACTACGGCGGCGGGATCGTCAAGTCGCGACAGCCGAACGTCAAACCGCCGATCGAATACGTCGACGGGCTCAAAGCCCCGGTGCTGGCCTTCTTCGGCGGCAAGGACGCTTTCATTCCGATCACCGAAGTCGATGAATTTCGCGACGCCCTGAAGAAAGCCGGCAAGCCGGCCGAAGTGGTCTTCTACCCCGACGCCGACCATGGCTTCATGTGCGACGATCGGCCGTCGTTCCATCCCGTGCATTCCAAGGAAGCGTGGGCGCGCACTATCGCGTTCTTCAAAGAGTACCTGGGCTGAAACTGCGTGGTTGTATTTTCTTGAAATCGATGCGGCGGGCCGGTATGCGCCGGCCCGCCTTTTTTCTTGCAGTGGCGATTGCCATCATGGCGGCCGGCGGATGCTACTCGTCGGACTATCGCCGCACGATGGCCGCGAACGTGTCGCTGCTGTCCGATATGTCCGACAAGCTGGCAGACTACTGCCGCACGTTTTTCAAGCTCGACGATCGTCAACTGTCATCCGAAGAGATGGGCGAGTTCTATTACGCCTTCAACAAGGCGAACGCGTTCTCATCGGCAACGCCGCGCGAAGTGTCGCGGCCATCGCACCGCGATTTCGTCAAGCTTCTGAACGCTTACGAGAAATTCGCGCACGCTGCCGACGAGTACCGCCTCAACGGCAAGTCCGACCCCGCGATACTCGCGTCGTTGCTCTCGCAACACGCCCAAGTCCGCCACCTCGCCGGCAAAGTCACCGAAGATTTGAAGAACGAGCCCGACTGACGCTCAGCCCTTCCAGTGCTGACCGTACTTGTCGAGGTACGCGACCTCGCTCACCGGCCTGCGCTTGATCGGTCCGAATTTTCCCTGCGGATATCCGATCGGCATCAGCGCGTAGGTCATCACTTCCGGCGGCAGCCCGAGTATCTGTTTCACCTCGTCCTCGAAGAAAGTGTGAATCGTGGTCAGCACCGTGCCGAGGCCCAGTCCGCGGCACGCGAGGATGATATTCTGCACGGCAGGATAGATACTCGAACCCGAGATTCGCGCCTGGCTCTTCATCGCGGCAGCCACCTCGGGTGGAAGCTTGGGCGGCGCGCCCGTCATCGGAACCTGCTTCAGGCATACGAGCAGCAGCACGGGCGCATCGGCCATGTGATCGATCAGGTAGTACGCCGACGCCATGAGTTTCTTGTAGGTGTCCTCGGTCATGTGCTCGGGCTTGACGCGGTCGGTGTAGAGCGCCTTCAGGATCGCACCGCCCTTTTGATAGACCGCGCCAATCTTCTTGCGTTGCGCCGCATCCTTGATAACCACGAACTCCCAACTCTGCTGATTGCTGCCCGACGGCGCGCGAATCGCCGCGTCGAGCACCTTGGTGATCACATCGTCGGGGACCGGATCGGGCTTGAAGCGCCGAAGCGACCGCGCCGAGTAAATTGCGTCGAAAAGTCCTATCTCTGCCATTGTCAAAACTCCTGCTTTGGATTTGTGCTCATCCGCGAGAATGCATCGCGCGGTGAAAAAAGAAAAGCAGCCGTGCGATCCCGATCGATCGCCCAGCCGCTTCTTTCAATCGTCGAATCGGTAGCGCGCTAGTGCCCGCTCACACCGGCGTGCGATTCGCTTTCGGCGAGGACTGAGGACCCATCAGCATCTGGTGGACTTTCTTCGCGTCCTCCGGATTGGTCACCATCGGCCCCGGCTGATCATGATGCCTCATCACCTTGTCTTCCGCGGTGAACGCGCGAACCGTCGTGCAATATTCGAGCAGCAGCCCGTTCGGGTCGCGGAAGTAGATCGAGCGGCACCATTCATGATCGACCACCGGCGTCACATCGACACCTTTGCCGATCAGTTCCTCGCGCTTCGCCTCGAGCTCCTTCACGTCGTCGCAATGAAACGCGAAATGATAGAACGCGCCCGGCAATCCCTGCGCGCTATTGATGTCGGTCGCCCACTCGGTCGGCACGCCCGGCACTTTTTCCGGACACATGAACGCCACCAGGCTGCCGTCGCCGGTGTTGAGAAAGACGTGTTTGATCTTGCCCTCGCCCGCCGTCTCGATAATATCCGCCCACGCCACTTCCCAGCCAAGTTTCGTAGTGTAGAACTCGACCGTGCGATCGATATCGAGAGTGGCCAAACCCAGATGATGGACGCCCGTGCGTTTCATAGCCGCGCCTCCTGTCGCCGATCGTCGCCAGAACGATCGTTCAATTCGATTCGATTACTAACACGGCGCCGCCAATACTTAAAGCCTCCGGAACGATCGTTCAATCGTTACGAGTGAACGCCTCACTCGATGCACTGATTCCATGTCTGCGAGGGCGCGTTGTTGTAGTTGAACCTGACGCATGCGATCGACGCGCAAGCATTGACCAAATCCGCCGTCGGCGGCACGTTGGCATTCTTCATCAGCCACAGATTCAGCTCGTTGACCATCTGCGGGCCGAGCCCGTTCAGCTCCGGCACAACCACGATGTAGAGCGCATCCTCCTGGCGGCGCGCCGTCGACCATGATCCCGGATGCGCGATGGACGGAAATGCCTGCATCCTGCGATGCGTCGTTGGACCTTCGACCACCTTCCAGTTGTCGGCAATCTCGACAGCGAGATGACGCGGGAACTCGTTGATCAGATCGCCAACGTCGGTGTCCCCGGGCGGCTCGACGCCAACCGCACAGGCACGAACCTCGCCCCAGTAGCGATCGATCGCGTCCGCCGCCGCCTTCTTCGACGCGTCGGTCTTATACTGCCCGTTAGTCTTGACGCGAATTCCGGTAGCGGTGACCAAATCAGCCGCAAATTCCGATGACGACAACTCAAGCGGCCGCTTCTCGACCTCAGCAGCCGCGCCGGTGTTCTCGGGAGTATACGTAGACTGCGTCGCGCAGCCGATCAGCATGGTCGCGACTGCGATCGCGAAGACGGCCACCGAAACGCTCCGCACCGCCCCATCCACCACCACTCGTGCCACTCGCATCCGACTCAGATGACTCCGTCTCGCTTGAGGCGTTCCAGTTCGTCCGCGCTGATTCCGATCGATGCAAGCACTTCACTGGTGTGTTCGCCCAGCTCGGGAGGCCTTCTCATTGGCCTCTCGCTGTCGGGCGCGTCGGACATTTTTATTGGAGTGCCTGCGACGCGGATTTTGCCGCGGGTCGGATAGTCGCTGTCGATTAGCATTCGGCGCTGCGCGGTCTCGGGATCTGCAATCACTTCCTCGATCGTACGCACTGGTGCGCATGGGATTCCTGCTTCGATCAGTCCTTCGACCATCGCATCGCGCGGTTGCGAGCCGGTCCACTCGGCGACGAGCGCGTCGAGTTCGTCGGCGATCTTGAGGCGCGCTCCGTGATTTTTGCATCGCGGATCGGCGATGAGTTCTTCGTGTCCCATCAATTTCGCCAGCGTGCGCCAATGCGCCTCGGTCAGACAGAAAATCAGAATCTCGCCGTCGCACGCGGGATAGACGTTGGTCGGGCATGCACCCCAATGGCGATTCCCGAGCCGCTTGAACTTCATCCCTTGCAGCGCGGGCGCGACCGCACTGGTCAATGCTGGAATCGCCACGTCGAGCATCGCGACCTCGACATGCTGCCCGCGCCCGGTTTTGCCGCGATGGATCAGCGCGGCCAGAATCCCGCTCACCAGATGGCTGCCGGTGCCCATGTCGATAAAAGTGGCCGAGGTTTTCACCGGATGGTCAGGGAATCCAGTTACGCTGATGAAGCCCGACGACGCCTGGATCGTGTTGTCCATCGAGCCGAGCTTCGCGTAGCGGCTGTCAGAGCCGTAGCCCTTGCCCGAGGCGTAGATCAGCCGCGGGAATCGCGCGGCGATCTGGTCGTACGCGAGGCCGAATGATTCCATCACGCCGTCGAGATAGTTCTCGACCAGCACGTCGGCGTCCTCGAGCAGCTTGAGCACGATTTCCTGCCCGCGGGGCCTCTTCAGATTGATTGTGACCGAGCGCTTGTTCGCGTTGAGCATCAGGAACGAGTAGCCGGCGCCGCCGGGAGGCAGTTCCGGCCGCCGCAGAACTTCGCCGGTAACGGGCGGCTCGATCTTGATTATATCGGCGCCCATCGCTGCGAGTTGCAGGGTGCAATACGGCGCCGCGTAAACCTGGCCCAGGTCGATCACGCGGATTCCATCAAGCGGCAGACTCATCGTGGGAACCTTATCGCAGGAGCGAGCGCGCGATCACCATCCGATGCACCTCGCTGGGGCCCTCGCCGATTCGGCGGATTCGCGCCTCGCGATACCATCGCTCGATCGGAAACTCCTTGCTGACGCCGTATCCGCCATGTATCTGCACCGCGCGATCGATAACGCGGCCGAGCACCTCGCTCGAATAGAGTTTCGCGATCGACGCCTCGGTGCGGAAGTCCTCGCCGCGGTCGGCCTTCCACGCGCCTTCCCACGTCAGCCATCGCGCCGCGCGCAGCTCGACTTCCGAATCCGCGAGCATCCACTGGATAGCCTGGCGCTTCGAGAGCAACTCGCCGAACGTGCTGCGCTGCTTGGCGTGATCGATAGCCATCCTGAGCGCCGCGACTCCCACACCGACGTTACACGCCGAGTACGGGAAGCGCAGGCGAGTAAGCAGATCGAGGCATAGGTTCAATCCTTCGCCCTCGGGCCCGAGGCGTTGCTCAATCGGCACCACGCAGTCCTCGAACTGAACTTCGTTGGGGAGCGCCGACGTGCGGAGTGTGCGGAATGGCCGCGCCGTGAATCCGGGCGTGCCCTTCTTGATTATGAAGCAGGTAATTCCCTTGCGGCCCGCCTTCGCGTCGGTGCGGGTGAAGACGACGCCCCACTCCGCCTCATGCGCATGCGAGATGAAAATCTTGGTGCCGTTGATGACGTAGGTATCGCCCTGGCGGACCGCCTTGCACTGAATCGCACCGGCAGGATCGGATCCGCCCGACGGTTCCGTGATCGCGAAGAACGTATGCCACGCATTCTTGATCGTGCCGCCGGCGTAGGTGCGCTTCTGTTCCTCGGTGCCCGCGTAAATCACCGGTGGCGGCGTGCGCCCGAAGACGCCACATCCGGGATTGTAGAGCCCCATGCGATGCTGCGCCATTTCTTCGGTCAGCACGCACATGTCGAAGGTGCCGAGGCCGCCGCCGCCGTACTCGCGCGGCGCGCCCATACACCACATGCCGGCGGCTTGCGCCTTGTGCGCGATTCGCCAGTAGTCGTCCTCGGGAATCTCGGCCGCGTCGGGATCGCATCGCGCTTCGATCGGAATAATTTCCTCGCGGATAATTTTGCCGACCTGGTCGCGAAGCTCGCGCAGTTCCGGCGACAGTGTGAATCCGTTGTCAGCGTCCATCAGAAGAGTTCCTCCGCCGGTTTGCCGTCTCGATCGAGCCCGCGCTGCAGTGCGCGGATCCACATCTCGCGAATCCATTCGAGGTCGTATGAACCCCAGGTGCCTTTAATTTCCGGATCGATCGAGCGGATGTGCGCGATAGCGTCGGTGACTCGTGTGATCGCGGCTGCTCCCCAAATCTGGCGATGCACTCCGGTCTGCTGCAACGCTCCCAGGTAGTCAGACAGACCGGCAAGTACGTCGCTGCTGTAGCGCCACAATTCCTTCTCGGCATCGGCAAGACGAGTGTCCGAGCTCGACGCAATCTGGTCGGCCGCGGCAATCGCCTCGTTGAAGGTCAGCGCCGCCTCCTGAAGCTCCTCGCGCTTGCGGACAGCTTTCTCGGGCGGCATCACCGGGCTCATCACGTCCGCATAGTCGAGGCACAACTTCGACGCTCGTTCGACAGCGCGATAGGCCGCCGCCATCTCGGAAGCGCATCGCGGATGCCGGCCGCAAGCCGTCTCGACTGAAGTCGGCTGAGGATCGAAACCCGGATCTCGCGAGCCGCGCACGAATGCCTCGAGGTTCACCGGGTACGCCATCACGCTGTACGCGCCGAACGTCAGGCACGAAATGCTGGTAAGACCCAACTGTCGATAGGCGCGAAGGTCGCTGGCGACAATCGCGGGCGTCGCGAAACCCAAGCCGCCGAACAGGATCGCGTCGGCATAATACTCGAAGATGTGGCCGCGGCCGTTGAAAATGTCGATGTACCGTTTCAACGATTCGAGGTAGCGAGGATTGATCTCGCACGCCGGATCATCGATCGCGTGACTGTAGCATCGCTCGCGCGGAGCCCATTCGAACCACACGTTGTCGAGCGGCCTCAAGCCTGGCTGCGGATCGATCGTGTCGTGATAAGCGAGGTACGCGATCGGCGGCGCGTTGGAGTCGGCGCCCAATTCGCTCGCGATCGCATTCACGACCTTCATGTATTGGAGCTGCGGCGGGAGCCCGCGGCACTGACCGCATCGACACCATGCGCCACGACGCACGTCCGCGCCCCAGATGTGCAGCAGCTCGTTCTCGGGATGATCGCGAACGTAGGCGAGCGCGCTCGCGCGGACTAGAGCGACGGCGTCGGGATTGGAGACGCAGAGATTGCCGACCGCACTTCGAACGCCGTCGTCGCCTGCTGGAAAATATTCGGGGTGATCGGCGAAGCGATCGCGCGGCAGCAGGAGTTGCAGGACGTGGCCGCCATACTCGACGCCAATTCCGTGCTCGCGCAGCAGCGGCGCGATTTCGTCGATCTTGAGCTTCGTGTCATGCGCATGGCGGATGTAGGAGAACGCGTTGATGCCTCGACGCGCCATCCATGGGATAAATTCGCGGTCGTGGCGCAGGTGCAAGTCGAGTCGGTCGGGGACGCTGTAGTTCCAGGTCATGATGTCGGAGATGAATGCGCGGCGCTTGAAGGCTGGCGTGACGCGCCACGGTTCGAGCGTCGCGAGGCGGCCGGCGTCGATGCGCGGATACGACGGCGCCGACGCCCGGTGAAAATCGCGCGCCGAGCTTTTCAAGCAGATTCGACTCAGCGTGGATCAACCCGCGCTCGGTACCCGAGCGAATTATTGTCGATTCGGCGGCGCGCGAGATGTCGAAGCTGTCACCTTCGAGTTCGATTGCGGGTGCGGGACCGGAAGCTATCGAGCTGCCGAGATCGATTCTGATTTCGGTCGGCGTCAGCGATGCGTCGGGGGTCGAGGCGACTTCGGCTCCGAGCATCGACGAGAGTCCGCTCGACAAGTCGCGAGACGCGAGCGTCGCGACTTCGCCGGCGCTGGCGCTGAAGCGAATTCGGGGTGCGGCAGAGCCTTCTTTGGTCATTATACAGAACTCGCGATGCGTTCGGGCCGTCGTTTTTCCGTCGGTTCGGGAATGATAACATGAGCGTCACGCTTTGGTAGCGCAGCCGTCGCAACAGAATCAAACTCCGCGGTGTCTTGTTGCCGATGTGGTCTTCACGCCACGACGCGCACGCGAGGCTCGCGCGCTTGTGCGTTTCGTCGGGCTGCATCCTTCAAGAAAGACATCCATGGCGTTCATGAAACGCTTTTCAAGTGAATCGGACCTATCGCCCCACCATCCGCTGGCCCAGTTACCGGCAATGAGTATGAAAATCCCTTCCATCATTTCCGCGAGATCCAGCGCCTTACGATCGGCGCGGATTTCGCCGCGCTTTTGACCTTCAACGAAGAGTCGTTCGTATTGCTTGTAGAGTTGGCGAGATCTGTCGGCCAGAACGCCCTTCACGTCGGTCATCATCCTCGATTGCTTTGCAACGAGCACATGAAACTCAGGGTCTGAGTCCCACGACGTCGACCATTGGCGCATCAAGCTGCGAATCCGGTCGGGCACGCCGCAATCGTGGCGCTCGAGTTCGCGTTTCACTGACGCGATTGAGAATTCGAGCATCTCCACCGCAAAGGCCATTATCAGAGCATCTTTGGTGGGAAAGTAGTTGAAGAAAGTGACTTCGCTGATGCGCAGCCGCTCGACGATGTCGCGGACGCGGGTCTCCTCGTAACCTCGTTTTCGAAACAGCGCAGCCGCCGTATTCAGAATCGCGCGGCGCTGCTCGGCTTTCTTTTCCTCGCGCAAGCCCATCGCCCGATCAATTACACATCGAGAGCCGCGAAGGGAACTTAAGACTGAGACGCTGCTCTTGCCGACGGCGCGGCCCGCAGCGATCCCGCTGCGTTGACTTTGGTTCACCATATATATTTAGTTCACTTCACTATTATGCAAAAGTCGATGGAACGCCCGGATAGAGTTTCAACTGGTCAAGCCGCAGAGGCGCTGCAGCCCGAGGCGGGGCGCTCGAAGCCCGCGCGTATGCGCGCTCGCGTCGCAGCCGGCATCAGGACGGCGCTCGCCGACCGCCGGATGCCGCTGGTAGCTGCGTTCCTCGCCGCCGTTGGGATGCTGCCGGCGCTGAGCGGCGGCTGGCAGATGGATGATTATTTTCAGCGCGTCACGCTCCTCGGTTTGGGCGATTCCAAACCGATCAATACCTTCATCCAATACATCGATCGCGCACACAACCTGCGCCAGATGAATTACGGCACGATGCCCTGGTGGGGCTCGCCGGACTTGCATCAGGCGTTTCTGCGCTACGCGAGCACCCTTGCGATGATGCTCGATTATCGCCTTTGGCCGAACAATCCCGCCCTGATGCACCTGCACAGTCTGCTCTGGCTTGCAGCGGCGGTTCTGGTGGCCGCGCTTCTCTATCGCGAGGTGATGGGCGCGACGTGGGTCGCTGGACTGGCGGCCCTGATGTACGCGATCGATGGCGCGCATGCGTTGCCGGCCGCATACCTGGCCAACCGCAATGCTTTGATTGCCTGCTGCTTCGGATTCCTGAGCGTGCTGGCATTCGTTCGCTGGCGTCGGCGCGGGCGTTCGATAAATCGATGGCTGAGCGTGTTGATGCTGGGGTTGGCGCTATCCGCGGGCGAGATGGGGTTGGCGACAGTGGCGTACCTGTTTTCCTACGCGATGATTGTTGACGCGGACGAATTTCGAGCGCGGCTCACGCGGCTCCTGCCTCATGGCGCAGTGCTGGCGGCGTGGGCTTTGATCTACAAGCTTGGCAATTTCGGTTCGCACGGCTCGGGCTTTTACCTGGACCCGGCGCGCGATCCGCTCGGCTTCGCCGCTTCGTTTTGCCAGCGCGCGGCGTTCCTGATGATGGGACAGTGGTCGCCGCTCCCGGCCGAGATGAGTATGGCCAACGCGCCCGGCTCCTCGGCGTTCTTCCATCTGAGCGTCTTCAGCTGCGTGGTCGCCGCGATCGTGGTGGTGCTCTTTATCCCGCTAGTCCTGCGCGATCGGGTGGCGCGGTTCTGGGGCCTTGGTATGCTGCTTTCGTTGATCCCGATTGGCGCGGTGGGTCCGGAGAATCGTTTGCTCGGCTTCGTCGGCCTGGGCTCGATGGCGCTGCTCGCTCAAATGACGCAGGCCCTTTGCGCAGGCACTTTCGCCGCGTCGCGTGTCTGGAAGGGATTTGCGTGGGCTGCGACTCTGCTCCTCCTCCTGGTACATCTGGTCGCCGCGCCGTTACTCGGGATCGTTCGGCTCGACTACCAGGCCGACGCCAGCGCCCGGATGACGCGTGCGATGGCGAGCGTTCCAACTGATCCGCGAATCGCCTCCCAGGACCTGGTGTTGATTAACCCGCCCGACCAGATCTACCTCGTCGGCGCGATTTGGGCCGTGAACCTGCTCGAGCACCGGCCGAAGCCGCGGCACATACGCGCGCTCTCCACCGGAGGCGATCTTGAGGTCACGCGCGTCGGGCCTCGCTCGCTACAAATACGTTTTCCCGGTGGATTCTTTCCGACCGCATTCAGTCGTTTTGTGCGCAGTCCAGATGAGCGCTTTTCGCCTGGACAGCATTTCGATCTGCCGGGTCTCTCGGTCACGGTCGAGTCTCTTGACGCGCAAGGTGACCCCGATCAGGTGCTGTACGCGTTCCCGGTACCGCTCGAAGATCCTTCGTTGCGCTGGATGAGCTGGCACGATGGCGTATATGTCCCGTGGAGCCCGCCAGCGCTCGGCCAGACCGAGAAGCTGCCTGCCATGCGTGGAATCTTTTAGCCGGGTTCGCGCGTTCGGGCCGTCGTTTTTCCGGCGGTTCGGGAATGATAACATGAGCGTCGCGCTTTGGTAGCGCAGCTTCATCTGAATCGACACCATCGACAGGTCCGACTGCCACAATGCCGAGCCCTAATGAAATTCTCGCCGAACTCAAGAAAGTAAAATACCCCGGCTTCAGCCGCGACATCGTATCGTTCGGGATCATCAAGGATATCGAAGTCGCATACGCGGGCGTGACCGTTTCGCTCACGATGGCGTCGGCGAAACCCGAAGTCGTCGAGAAAATTGTGGCCGAGGTGAAGGCTACGGTCGCGGCGATGCCGGGCGTGCCCGCCGTCAACGTGCAAATCGAGCAGCCGGCGCAGACCGCGCCCAAGGCGGCAGCAGGCGTCGCGCAGCCGCGATCGATTGCGGGCGTAAAGCATATCGTCGCGGTTGCGAGCGGCAAGGGCGGCGTCGGCAAATCCACCGTCGCGGTGAATCTTGCGCTCGCGATGCACGCGCTCGGATGGCGAGTCGGCCTGATGGACGCCGACGTATACGGGCCGAGCGTCGCGATGATGGTCGGAGTCGAGAAGGCGCCGACGCTCACGAAGGAGCGGCGCATCATTCCACTGGAGCGCTATGGCATCCGCTACATTTCGATGGCGCTGTTCATCAACGACGAGACCGCGGTCATCTGGCGCGGGCCGATGGTCACCAAGCTGGAGACGGAATTTCTGTTCAACGTCGAGTGGGGCGAATTGGATTGCCTGGTGCTCGACTTGCCGCCCGGCACTGGTGACGCGCAACTGACAATCACACAGCGGGTGGCGCTCGACGGCGGGGTGATCGTCACGACGCCGCAAGAGATCGCGCTGCTCGACGTCAAGCGAGGCGTCGCGATGTTCGAGGAAGTTCACGTACCGGTGCTCGGCGTGGTCGAGAACATGAGCTATTACCTGTGCCGCAAGTGTAACCATCGCCACGAGATTTTCGCGCATGGGGGTGGCGCGCGGCTGGCGGAGTCGCTCAACGTGCCGTTCCTGGGTGAGCTGCCGCTGGTTCGCGAGCTGCGCGAGGGCGGAGACAACGCGAGTCCGATCGTCGCGTCGAATCCGGCGCATCCGGTGAGCGCGGCATTCAAGTCGATTGCGTCGAAAGTGATCGAAGGACTCGATCGAACCGAAGCGCAGCGCGCCTCTTAGCTTTTCACTGAATGTCAGAGCGGCCAAAGATTTCGCTGATTACGATTACGCGCGACGAAGAAGCGCTGATCGGAGAGTGCATCAAGAGCGCGTGGTTCTGCGACGAGAAAATAATCATCGACTCGTTCTCGACCGACAAGACCGTCGAGATTGCGCGCGCACTTTGCGCCGACGTGGTCCAGCATGAGTTCACCAACTACGTGATGCAGAAGCAGATGGCGCTCGATCGCGCGACCGGCGAATGGGTGCTGCTGATGGATGCGGACGAGCAGGCGACGCATGATCTCGGCGAGGAAATCCTGCGCGCGGTGTCGTCGCCGTCGGCGGCTGACGGCTACCGGATTCGGCGCATCCTCTATCACCTCGGGCACTACTACTCGCACGCGATCTATCCCGACACGCCGGTGCGCCTGTTCCGTCGCGACAAAGGCCATATCGGCGGCCGCGATCCGCATGACAAAGTTGTCGTTGACGGACGCGTCGAGCGGCTCGATAAGCCGATTCTGCATTTCAGCTATCGCGACATCTCGGATCACGTCGCTACGATCAATCGGTTCAGCTCGCGCGCGGCGATGGAGCAGGAGCCGAACGCGTTCACGCCGTTCAAGATGATCGCGAACCCGGCGTGGCGCTTTTTCAACTTCTATGTAATCCGCGGCGGCTTCCGCGACGGCGGACGCGGATTGTACGCGGCAATGACGGCGGCGTTCTACGTGTTCCTGAAATACGCGAAGCTCTACGAGCGGCGGCTGAAATCGCGGACCGGGGAAGGGTAGATCACTTCATTTAAAGTGAAACCCTTCGCGGGTTTCACGCTTCCGCGGCAGGGGTGACCCCTGCACCCAGTAGTATCGCGCCGCAGACCTGATAATTTAGCGACTGCCCATGAGACGACTGTTCTTCTACGTACGCCGGTATTGGACCTGGTACGGACTCGGAATGCTCTGCACGCTGGTCGCGTCGGCCTGCGGGATGACGGTCGCATACCTGAGCGGCGCCGCAATCAGCGCTGTGCAGGCGCATCACGCGCAAACCTTCACTCCGCTGGCGAAGCTCGGGCTGCCGGCGCAGGAGTCGCTCGACCGAATCGTGTTGATGCTGTGCGGCGCAGCGCTCCTTGGCGGCATCGCGAGATGGCTTTCGCGCATGACTATTTTCAACACGGGTCGCGACATCGAGTACGATCTGCGCAACGACCTGTTCGTACACCTGACCCATCTCGGTGCCGATTTTTACGACAAGCATAAAGTCGGCGACCTGATGTCCCGCCTGGTCAACGACCTTACCGCGGTGCGGATGATGGTCGGGATGGGCGTGGTGACGTTTGCCGACGCTCCCGCGACCGTGACGTTCGCGCTCATCTTCATGCTGAGCGCCAACGTAAAGCTGACCATCGTTGTGATCGTGCCTTACGTGTTGCTGATGATTGGAATGAAGCAACTGTCGCGATCTCTGATGGTGCGCAATCTGCGCGTGCAGGAGGGGCTCGGCGGAATTGAATCCAAGGTCCAGGAAAGCCTGGCCGGGATTCACGTCGTGAAGGCCTATGCGCTCGAAGATCACGAGTCGGCGCTGTTCCGCAAAGCCAACGACGACTACAACGAACTGGGCCTGGCGCTCGCGCGGCTCCGCGGCGCGATGTTCCCCATAATTCGCGGTACCTCAACTGTCGCGGTGATGGTCCTGCTGATTTACGGCGGCTCGATGGTCACGCGCGAGAAGCTGCAAGTCGGCGACCTCGTCGCCTTCATGGGCTATCTGTCGAGGATGGCATGGCCAGTCACCTCGATGGGCTACATGATTTCGGTGTATCAACGCGCGAAGGCTGCGATGAAACGTCTCAACGAAATTTTCGCAGCGCCGCCGCAGGCCGGCGAGCTCGAAGACAGCGGCGTCCGGCTCGACGTGAAGGGCGCGATCGAATGGGACCACGTGTCGTTCAGCTATTTCTTGCGCGACGGCGTGGCGGGCGCGGTCGCGGAATCGAACGGGAGCCAGGGCAACGGTCATTACCGCTACGCATTGAAGGACGTGACGGTGCGCGTGCCGGCCGGCGGCAAACTTGCGATCGTCGGGCGCACCGGTTCGGGAAAATCCACGATGGTGAAGCTGCTGACTCGCCTGATCGAGCCGACCGACGGGCGGGTACTGCTCGACGGCAAGGATATTCGCGACCTGCCGCTGCACTCGCTGCGCAAGACGCTGGGTGTGGTGCCGCAGGAGCCGATCCTGTTTTCCGACACGCTCGCGCGCAACATCGCGTTTGGACGGCCGGACGCCACTCTGGCTGAAATCGAAAACGCCGCAGGCGTCGCCGGTCTCGAATCAGACATCGCGGTGTTGCCGCATGGTCTGGACACAATCGTCGGCGAACGCGGAATGTCGCTGTCGGGCGGGCAGAAGCAGCGCGCAACGATCGCGCGCCTGCTGACATATCGGCCCGGAGTCGTGGTGCTGGACGACGCGCTGTCGAGCGTCGATACGGAAACTGAAAAATCGATCCTCGACGGCCTGGAAGCGTCGGTCAGCGGCCGCACCGCGATAGTGGTGTCGCATCGCGCGTCCACGGTGCGCGACGCCGATGAGATCGTGGTGCTCGAAGACGGTCAGATCGCCGAGCGCGGAACGCACGAGCAACTGATGGCGCGGCACGGAATTTACGCCGAACTGTTCCATCGCCAACTGATGGAAGAGGAGCTGGCCCGGTACTAGGCGATGCAGCAGGGCGAGGAAAAACAGCTCGGAGGCGCGCGCGATTACGCGCTGCTGAAGTTCGTGTGGACGTATGTGCGTCCGTACCGGCGGCTGTTCTTTCTGTCGGTGATCCTGATGCCGCTCAACTCGGCCTTCGCGCTCGCGCAACCCTACATCATCCAGCTCATCATCGATCTCTTCCTGGCGCATCATAAGACCGCGCCGCCGGCGTGGCTGGCTGCGATCTTCCGGCATACCGGCGGTGCGAGCCTGACGACGATGGCCCCGATTTACATTCTGCTGGTCGCGGGAGAGTTCGCGACATTTTACGCGCAGTTCTATCTGACGATCATGGTCGCACAGTATTCGCTGTCGGATTTGCGGCTTGCCGTTTTCAACCACGTCGAGCGGCTGCCGATGTCGTTTTTCGATCGCACGCCGGTGGGCAGACTGGTCAGCCGCATGACCACCGACATCGACGCGATTAACGACATGTTCGCGTCGGGAGCGCTGACGGTGTTCGTCGATGTGATGACGATGACGGGAATCGTGGTCATCATGTGGGCCAAGAGTCCGCATCTGGCGCTGTGGGCGCTGATCGCGATTCCGCCGCTGCTGCTGTTCATCAACCTTTTCCGCGTGCGCGCGCGGGTCGTTTACCGGCAGATTCGCGAGCGGCTGGCGGCGGTCAATGCCTACCTTTCGGAGTCGCTGGCGGGGATGACGGTGGTCCAGCTCTTCACGCGCGAGCGCACCAGTCGTGACGAGTTCGACGTTTTGAACTCGCGCAGCCGCGATGCGCAGATGATGGCGAACATTTACGAGACCGGGCTGTTTGCCGGCGTCGATACTGTGGCATCAATCACGATCGGAGTAATTCTGTGGGCGGGCGGCGGCGAAGCGCTCCATCGCGTGATCACGATCGGCACGCTGGTCGGTTTCATGCAGTACGCGCAGATGTTCTTCATGCCGCTGCGGGAAATTTCGAACAAGTACACCGCGATGCAATCCGCGCTCGCGTCGGCGGAGCGAATCGAGCAATTGATGGAAGAACCGTTCATCGTGTCGAGTCCCGCGGTGCCGAAATTGCCGACGGTCTCGCGCGGGTCGATCGTGTTCGATCGGGTCAACTTCGAATACCGTAAGGACGAACCGATACTGAAAGACCTGAGTTTCACGGTCGAGCCGGGACAGAAAATTGCGATCGTCGGACCCACCGGTTCCGGAAAAACAACCATCATCAAGTTGCTGAACCGCTTCTACGACGTGCGGAGCGGGCGAATCCTGGTCGATGGAATCGACGTGCGCGAATGGGACCTGCGCGCGCTGCGGCGCACGATCGGGCTCGTGCAGCAGGACGTCTTCCTGTTCGCCGGCGACGTGATCGAGAACATCAGGCTCGGGCTCGATCTCAGCGAATCGGAAGTGCGCGATGCGCTGCGGCGGGCGCAGGCTTTGCGCTTCGTCGAGCGCCTTCCCGACGGGCTCAACGAGCAGATTCGCGAACGCGGGGCGAACCTGTCGGCGGGTCAGCGGCAGTTGCTATCGTTCGCGCGCGCGCTCGCATACAACCCGCGAATTCTTGTGATGGACGAAGCGACCTCGAGCGTCGACAGCGAGACCGAGCGCCTGATTCAGCTTGCACTCAACGAATTGCTTGCGGAGCGCACTGCCGTCGTAATCGCGCATCGACTATCGACGATCGAGCGGGCCGATCGGATCATGGTGCTTGGCGGAGGGATGCTGCGCGAGAGCGGTACGCATGACGAATTGCTCGCGCAGCGCGGACTTTACTACCGGCTATTCGAGTTGCAATACGCGGCGATGGCAAACAGCGACCGCCTCGTAGCGGGCTGACGCCGGTTCGTCGAAAGTATCAGTCATGATCATGCGGCCAGCGCGCGCGCAATCCCGGACGGCATATCCGATCCGTATCATCGCGCTAATCCTTGCGCCGATTCTGCTGAGCGGATGCTACATCGCGCGCGCCGCATACGAGGAAGGCCGAATTCTGTGGAACCGCAAGCCAATCGACGACGTGCTGGCGCGCAAAGATCTTCCGGCCGACACTCGCGAGAAGCTCGAGACGGTGCTCGCGGTGCGCAAGTTCGCCGCCGATCAACTCGGTGAAAATGTCGGTGGTGCGTATGAGACAATCGCGCAGGTGAATCAAAGCGCGGTGGTGCATGTCGTGATGGCGGCGCCGCGCGACTCGCTCGTGCCGTACACCTGGTGGTTCCCGATTGTCGGCAATGTGCCGTACCGCGGATATTTCGAACAGAAGGACGCGCTGGCCGAGGCCGCCGCGCTCGAGGAGGAGGGACTCGACACGATGGTGCGCCCCTCGATCGCGTTCTCGAGCCTCGGATTTTTCAGCGACCCGCTGCTGACGAATCTGCTGAAGCTGGACCGCGTCGAGTTGGCCGGCGTGATGATTCACGAACTGTTCCATCGCACCTATTACATGGCCAGCGACGCGATGTTCGACGAGTCAGCAGCCAACTACGTCGGCACCGCGGGCGCGGTCGCATTTTTCGCGGCCACCGACGGCGAGTCCGCGCCCACGACGAAAGCGGCGCGAGAGATCCTTGACAGCGACATGAAATTCGCGCGCTTCATGCTCCAGGAGCAGGCGCGCCTGCTCGACATCTATATGGCTAACCTGCCGAGTAAGGAGCTCGACCAGCGGCGCGAAGCGGCTTTCGCGGCAATCAAGGCGGACTATGCCGCGTTGGAGCCTTCGCTATCGGGACTCGAGCGCTTCGACCTCGACAAGCAGCCGCTGAACAACGCGGTGATGGTGAATTATCTGATCTACTTCCATCAGCTCGACAACTTTGCGGCGCTCAATCGGATGAATCACGGTGACTTGCGCGCAACGATCGCGCAGATCATTTCGATTGCGAAAGCGCATCCCGACGATCCCTTCTACGCAATCTCGCAGGTGGTTCGCGATGCTCCCGCTGCTCCTGCGGGCAGCTAGCCTCTCAGCGCGTCAGCGATTACACGTGACAGTTCCGCTTCGCGACCGCCGAAGAAGTGATCGGTGCCGGCGACAATCTCGAGTCGCGCCGAGCCGCCAATTTTCGATGTGAGCGCTTGCAGACCCGCGACCGGCGAGTACGAATCGCGATCACCTGAGACCAGCAGCACCGGCTTCGATGCGCCATCCGGAATGCGCGCATCGGCCATCGCAAGCGGCAACGCGACCGCGACAATTCGCGAGATCTCGACGCGTTCGTATCCAGCGCTCACCGCGACCATCGCGCCGAACGAATATCCGGTCATCGCGGCATTCTCTTTGCGCACGCCTCGCTGCGCCAATAGAAATGTCATCGCAGCGACCGCATCCTCGACTTCGCCGGGGCCGCCATCATGCTCACCCTCGCTGCCCCCGACGCCACGAAAGTTGAAGCGCAACGTCGCGTATCCCGATTGCCACATCGCCTCGAGGATCGCCTCGACAACGTTGTTGTGCATCGAGCCGCCGTACATCGGATGCGGGTGGCAGACCACAGCCGCGGGAGCGCCGCCTCCCGGATTGGCGAGCAATCCTTCCAGCATCAAATCACCGGACCGAAATGAGACCTGAATTTCGTTCATCGCGGGGGCTTCCTATAAAACTTAAACCGTCGCTTTATGTTTTTCGTAACCGCAGTTTGCGCCGGTCGGTGATATAATACAGCCGATAGCGATGGATGAAACTCCCCGCATCGCCGTTGACCGGATGCTGATGCGATTGGCGCGGTGGCTGAGGCTGCTCGGCGCCGACGTTATCACCGACGCGTCGCTTACCGGCGCCGAGCTTCTCAAGCTTGCTCGCGCAGACAACAGAATCCTGGTGACGCGCGACAAGCGCCTTCGAACCGCCGCTGACGTCTGTTTCGTCGTGAGTAATTCCATCAGGGGTCAACTGCGCGAGGCCCTCCGCCGCTTCAATCTCGACCCGCACGTGATTGCGCTCACGCGATGCTCGCGATGCAACACTTCGCTCGCCGCGGTCGCGCGAGAACTGGTATCGCTGCGAGTTCCGCCTTACGTTTTCGCCAGTCATGATCGATTTGCCGAATGCCTCACGTGCGGCCGCATTTACTGGCCTGAAACGCACCCAGCGCGAATGCATGCGATGCTGGATTCGATCGCGTTCTGATAGCCGGATGAACCGCGTCCGGGCTGGCTTTTTGTATGCATTGCGTCAGGTAGTCTTCCGCGACTATAAGATTTATGGGGATCTTGGATTCGAGGAACTGATTAACCGGCGGGGAAAAAATGTTTAATTTCAGGGCGTTGCCATCTGCGCTCGCAATCTTGCTCCTCACTCCGCTGAGCGCGCACGCGGTCTCGCTAAGCCTCAACGGAAACAGCGCCGACCTGCAGATGGACAATACGCAGGCAGTCTATGCCAGCGACAGCAATGGCGTGCCGGTGCTGATCACCGGAATCGGAATGAAGGCGCCCGGGGGCGGCGTCGTGACCGAAGTCGGCGTGCCATCGATGATGCCCGACGGACGCGTGATTTTCGGCGCGGAGTCGCAGCCTAAAGACACCAACATCAAACCCCGATGGAATATTTTCATCGGCAATGCCGACGCGGTCCCCAGCCATCGCATGATCACTGCGCTCAATCCGAAGGCGCTCGAGGGCGATTGCACGCCGGCCTTCAAGGGCGACCCGTACCCGATCGCGGATATGGATGAAAATATCGCGTTCATATCGGCGGTGCCGCACGGCCGCGATACGCTCTTCTTCTACTCGCACGGAAAGCTCGCCTGCATGGCGAAGGCGGGCCAGAAAACCAATGAAGGGCACGAGATCGCGGTGCTCAGTTTTGGCAGCGCCCAAATGGGTGACGACGGCCAGGTCGTGTTCACCGGGTTCCTGGGAGATAGCCTAAAGCCGAGCGGACATCATCAGGCGCTCCTGTTCGCATCGCTTGGCCGCGGCGTCTCGGAGCTGGCGGTCGAAGGCGAATACGGACCGAATCATACGCTCTACCAGCGCCCGTTCGGATTGCCGGCTGCCCTTCCCAGTCAGCTTGGAACGATGGTCGCGTTCACCGCCAAGACTCCCACCGGCGCGGCGCTCTTTCTGTACAACGGGGGCTCGATGGCAAGGATACTGCCGACGGGCACGCTCACGAGCGTCGGCCCCGTGACTTATCTGTCAGCGGGACGGCCGGGGCTGATGGCAGACGGAACCACTGCGGTACTCGCGGGATGCGCGCGCATTCCTGCGATTTTCCGGCTGTCGCGCCAACGGCTTGACCTGCGGATCGAGCGCGGACAGCTGACTCCGTTCGGCACTGAGCTCGAGTCGCTCGGTGATCCGGTGCTGACGGCATCAGGCGCGATGTTTGTCGGGGCCACCGATTCCGACGACCGAGAAAAACTCTTCGTGCTTTCGCCAGACGACGCGTTCTCTGAGGTCGGCGAAACAGAGTTCATCTATCGAATCGCGATGGGCGCGCAGAAGCATCACTCGATCTTCACCGGCACCCTCACGGTAAATCAGCACGGCGACTTCGCATACCTGGGCGGCCGCTAACTGCCGCTCTAGAAATCCGGTCCCCCTTCCCGCTCGGGAAGGGGTTAGGGGTTAGGTCGCCAGTCATCCGCAGTAACTCCAGATATCACGAACGCCTTTTCTGCGTCCCCGCTTCCTGCCATTTTATGCAGATGGCAGAACATCAGAAATTTATTACCCTTACTCCGAAACTATACGACTACCTGATCGCGCACGGGCACAACGGCGATCCGCTCCGCGCCGAGCTGGCCGCTGAGACCGCAAAGCTCGGGATGATCAGCGGGATGCAGATTGCCGCCGAGCAAGGTACCTTCATGGCAATCCTGGCCGGCGCGATCGGCGCGCGATCCGCGATCGAAGTCGGGACGTTCACCGGCTACAGCGCGCTATGCGTCGCGCGCGCATTGCCCGCCGACGGCAAGCTTCTGTGCTGCGACATCAACGAACAATGGACCAGCGTCGGGAAGCCATACTGGGAGCGCGCCGGCATCGCAAACAAGATCACGCTCAAGCTCGCCCCTGCCGCGGAGACGCTGAAAGCGCTGCCCGCGTCGCACACCTTCGATTTCGCATTCATCGATGCGGACAAAACCAGCTACGCGATTTACTACGAGGAAATCCTGAAACGGCTGCGTCCAAACGGCCTCATCATAGTCGACAATGTGCTGTGGAACGGCGCGATCATCGACGAGACGAAGCAGGACGCCGACACGCAGGCGCTGCGCAAGCTCAACGATTTCATCGCGAAAGACACGCGGGTCGAAGCCGTGATGGTCGGTATCGCAGATGGCCTGACAATCGTGCGCAAGAAGTAGCTGCGCGGCCGGCGTGAACGAACTCCGCACTGTTCGCCTGATCGGCACGCCGGCCGGCCCGGGCGACTTCGCGGACATCCGCAGTCTGCATGGTGATCCGCGCGTGATGGCGACGCTGTCCGCTGATGGCAGAACTTTTACGGAAGATCAGAGCCGCGCGTTTCTGGAACGCGCCTCCGATCACTGGAAGTCCCACGGCTTCGGACTGTGGATCCTTCGCGAGCAGGCCAGCGGCGAGTTCGTCGGTTACGGTGGAATCAAACACGCGATGGTCGAAGGCCAAGACGAGATCGAACTGGCGTATGCGATCAGATTCGAGCACTGGGGCAAAGGACTCGCGACCGAGATTTCAATCGCAGCGCTGAAGCTGGGGTTCGATACGATGCACCTGGATCGAATCGTCGCCTTCACCCTCCCCCACAATAAAGCGTCGCGTGGCGTGATGGAGCATTGTGGATTCACCTACCTGCGCGACATCGTGCACGCCGGCCTCCCGCACGTCCTCTATATTCTGGAAGCTCGATGAAAACCTGCGTCGGCGGATTGTCCGGCTAGTGAAGGGCGTGTACACTGTGCATACAATCGAGGTAGCGGTTGGAATACGAATGGGATCCCAAAAAAGCCGACCGGAACCTACACAAGCACGGTGTTGAGTTCGTCGACGCTGTAGTCGTGCTCGACGATGACCGCGCGATTACGCTGCCCAACGATCATCCGAGCGAGGAGCGGTATTTGACCTTCGGCATGGATGCACAAGGACGGGTGCTGGCGCTCTCGTACGCAATTAAAGCAAGCACCATTCGCATTATCTCTGCGCGCGTAGCGACCCCGGGTGAGCGGGCGCAATACGAGGACAAACGAATATGAAGCGGGAGTACGATCTCAGCAAGGGCAAGCGCGGAGCCGTAGTGCCTCTGCCGCCGGAAAAGATTCGGATCACGATACGACTGGACCGCGACATCGTGGATCAATTTCGCGACCAGGTCCGTCGAGCCCACCGCGGCAACTATCAAACACTGATCAACGACGCGCTTCGAGAGCACTTGCAGCGTCCGAGCCTTGCCGAGGAAGTCGGCAAGGAAGTTCGTTCGGTATTACGCGAAGAGCTGCACCGGGCAAAAGCGACGGCCTAACTCTTTTTCGCTAAACTTGCTTGACCGAGATTATCCACATGGACGAACGCTACGACTCCAAAAAAATCGAGCCCTTCTGGCAGGCCGAATGGGACCGCACCAATCTCTACCTCACGCGCGAGGAGCCCTGGCGCCCGAAATTTTACATCCTTGAGATGTTCCCCTATCCCAGTGGCGCCGGTCTCAGCGTCGGCCATCTGCACAACTACGTCCCGTGCGACGTCGTTGGCCGGTACAAGCGGATGGCGGGATTCAACGTGCTGCATCCGATGGGATGGGACGCGTTTGGATTGCCCGCGGAAAACGAAGCCGTCCTGAAGGGATCGCATCCGACTGAGACCGTCCCGCGCTATGCCGCCAACTTCAAACGCCAACTGACGATTTCCGGATGCGCCTACGACTGGTCGCGCGAGATCAATTCGTCATCGCCCGAGTATTACAAATGGACCCAATGGTTCTTCCTGATGCTCCACAAGCGCGGGCTGGCCTACCGCGCGACGGGCGCGCAATGGTGGTGCGACAAATGCGGCACCGTGCTGGCCAACGAGCAGGTCATCAACGGATGCTGCTGGCGGCATACAGATAATCCGGTCAGCAAGAAGGACCTCGAGCAGTGGTACATCAAGATCACCGACTACGCTGATCGATTGCTCGCCGATCTCGACGGGATCGATTGGCCCGAACCGATCAAGCTGATGCAGCGCAACTGGATCGGGCGCAGCGAAGGCGCGGAACTGGCCTTCCCGGTGACAGGTCGCGCCGGCAAGGAAGTCCGCTTCTTCACGACGCGTCCCGACACCGTCTTCGGCGTGTCGTTCATGGTTCTCGCGCCCGAGCATCCACTGGTCGCCGAGATAACGACGCCTGAGCAGCGCGCGAAGGTCGATGCCTACGTCGCCGAGGCGCGCCGCCAGACCGAGATCGAGCGGATGTCCACCGCAAAAGAAAAGTCCGGGGTCTTCACCGGCGCTTATGCGCACAACGTCTTCACCGACAAAGACATTCCGATCTGGATCGCCGACTACGTCCTGATGGGCTACGGCACCGGCGCGATCATGGCGGCGCCCGGCGAGGATCAGCGCGATTTCGAATTCGCGACGAAGTACGGCCTCGACATTCCGCGGGTGACCGCACCGGCCGATGGCAGCGCACCGCCTGCTGATCGCGCATTCAGCGACCACGGCATCGCGATCAACTCTGGTTTTCTGAACGGTAAAAAAACGGCTGAGGCGATCACTGCCGTATGCGAGTACGCTGAAAAACACGGAATCGGCCGCGCGACTATCAACTACCGGATGCGCGACTGGCTGATCTCGCGTCAGCGCTACTGGGGATGCCCGATCCCAATCGTGTACTGCAAGACCGACGGAATCGTGCCGGTACCGGAAGACCAACTGCCCGTGCTGCTGCCCGCCGATGAAGGACTATCTGCCGCCGGGCACCGGCCGCTCCCCGCTCGCGAACGTGCAGGAGTTCGTCAACACGACCTGCCCCAAGTGCGGCGGCCCGGCCGAGCGCGAGACCGACACGCTCGACGGCTTCGCGTGCTCGTCATGGTACTTCCTGCGCTTCGCGTCGCCGCATGAAGACACGCGTCCCTTCGATCGCCGCGCCGTCGATTACTGGCTGCCGGTCGATCTCTACGTCGGCGGCGCCGAGCACGCCGTGATGCATCTGTTATACGCGCGGATGTGGACCAAGGTGATGTTCGACGAAGAGCTGATCGGATTCGACGAACCGTTCCCGAGTTTGCGCAACCAGGGCGTGGTGTGGGCGAGCGACGGCCAGCGGATGTCGAAGAGCAAGGGCAACGTGGTCACGCCAGACGCGATGATCGAAAAGTACGGCGCGGACGCGCTCCGGCTCTGGGAGCTGTACATGAGCCCCTTCGACGAAGCGACCAACTGGAACGAAAGCGGCGTCGCCGGCCCGCTAAGATTCATCCAGCGCGTGTGGACGATGATGCGCCGCTACGTCGAGGCTGGCGCTCCGGAGGGAACTCCCAACGAAGAAACCCAGAAGCGCGCACACAAAGCGATCCAGCTGGTCACCGATCACATCGAGCGCCTGCGCTTCAACACCGCAATCGCCGCGCTGATGGATCATCTGAACCACCTGGCGAAGCTCAAGCCCGAAGAGATGGGCCGCTTCACCGCCGAATCATTCATCCTGCTGCTAGCCCCGATGGCGCCGCACGTTACAGAAGAAATCTGGCGCGCGCTAGGCCACACGACGTCAGTCCACCTGGAACCCTGGCCAAAGTTCGACGCAAAACTCGTACGCGACGAAATGGTCACAGTAGTAGTGCAGGTAAGCGGCAAAGTCCGCGACCGCCTCCAAGTCCCCGCCGGCACGTCCGAAGATGAGGTGCGCGCCATGGCCCTCAACAGCGAGGCCGTCAAACGTCACCTCGACGGCAAACCGCCAAAGAAGTTCATCTTCATAAAAGACAAGATGCTCAGCATCGTCGTCTAGCCCGCGGGAAGACTGGGAGCGCTGGTCAGATTTCAACTACGAACCATGCCCTTGCGCATGACTCCGCCGACAGCGATCTGGATTTATACTGGGCCGTGTGCTAACCGAGAGTGCACAGATTAAGTTATATGCTAATCGAGAAATGGCAGACCAAGCCGCTGAAGTCCATCACTGGTTTGCTATTGATGCTATGCGCTCTCACCTTACTTTCACGCACAGTTCAAGCACAAACATCCTTAACCGCGTGCGAGAACAATCAGACACATAGAGTCCGTTTTCCAGCGGTTGGAAAGTCGTGCAAATCCGACGAAACTGCAATTACGCTTGAGGGACCCGGACCGGCGGGGCCATCGGGACCGACGGGGCCATCGGGAGCACAAGGGATACAGGGACCAACAGGACCTTCTGGGGCGCCGGGCGGTTCTTCGGGAGGGCCTAGCCTCGATTTGGAAGGTACGGGTGCGCTCGTGCCGACCTCGCCGACTTGCGGAGCGGATGGCTGCCCCGGCGATCTGACCGCTTCACTAACCGGCCCGCCCTTCCAGCAATTGTCATTGGATATGAGCGTATCCGTCAGTGCGACGGCTGGCTCCGATTCCTGTTACCACACGACTGGCTTTGCCTCGATTAACCCAGGCGGCAATCAGTCGCAGGTTACTTTTGTTGGCGAGCTGTGCCTGCCCTCCTTCTTCACATACCTGTTGAAGGGAACCGTGAACATCATTCCGGTTAATGTCTGTCCATCCACACCACCATTGATGGTTTCGGCAGGTCAGCTCATCGCATACGGCGCCGTTCACACCCTCGGCGCAATGCCGACGCCGGGACCCACGCCGGTGAATCCAATTCCGATGAACAACATCGGCGGCGGCGATGCCGGGGCGATCATCAGCATCATCGGATCGAGCGGACAGATACCGGCGCCATGTCCAAGCCCGTGACCACGGCACCTCGCTGCGTGTAGCTCACCGCATTCGGCACGAACCTTGAAGGACGCGCGCCGCCCGTGCGATGCTCGCAACGATACGACATCAGCGAGGAGCGACCCATATGGCCGAGGAAGTTCTCAAAGTTACACGCCAGCCGAATTATGCGGTGCTGACGCTCAACCGTCCCGAGAAACGCAACGCGCTCAATCAGCCGTTGATTGACGCGCTCGACCAGGCGCTCCGGAAGTTCGAGAGCGATCGCGAAATCCGCGCGCTGCTGTTGCGTGGCGAGGGCGCGAGCTTTTGCGCGGGAATCGACCTCAAGGAAGTCGACGAGACCAGCGGCGTCCACAACCCGACTTCGCTCGAGTCGGTATTCGGGCGACTGGAACGGTTTCCGGTGCCGACTATCGCGGCCGTGCAGGGTGCTGCGCTCGCCGGAGGACTCGAGCTCGCGCTGCATTGCGACCTTCGGATCGCGTCGGAGAACGCGAAGCTCGGCATGACGCTCGGACGCGTCGGCCTGATGGTGCCGTATGACTTCACGCGCAAGCTGATCGAGGTTTGCGGATCGGCCAACACCGCGTGGATTCTCTACACCGCCGACCTGCTCGATGCGGAGCGCGGACGGCATATGAATATCGTTCACGAGGTCGTCGCGGATGCGAAGCTCGCCGAAGCGACCACCGCGCTGGCCGAGAAGATCGCGGCCAATGCCCCACTCTCGCTGCGCGCGATGAAGGCGACCGTCCGCAGATGCATGAGCGAGACCTTCGACGCGTGGCACGACGACATGCTGCAGATGGCGCGCTCGGTTCGCGAGAGCAGCGACGCCAAGGAAGGCGTGCGCGCGTTCCTCGAAAAGCGCAAGCCGGTGTGGAAGGCGCAGTAGCGGTCCTTTGATGACGTCGCGGGCGTGGGGCCGAAGAACCTAACCCCTAACCCCTTCCCGAGCGGGAAGGGGAACCGGATGGTTGGGAGTAACCTCTTCCCGAGCGGGAAGGGGAACCAGCAGGAAGGCAACGCGGCCGTCCTATCCCCCCTCGCCCCCTTTCCAGAATGGAAAGGGGGAACGGAGAGCAGTGCGTTCTGCACTCGCCTATTCCGAATGTCTGCCCAGTGCGTTGCGGATCGCGGCGGCGCTTTGCAACAGCGAGCTCGGCAGATTCAACGTTCCTGCGACATTTGAATATGGATACAGGCGCGCATTGATATGCGCGTGCAGCGGGAGGCCCTCGCCCTGGTGAATTTCATAGTCGAGCGGCAACGGCCCGAGGATCATCAGTACGCGATAGATCGCATTTGCAAACTGCCGCATCTGGTCCGGCGTCAGCTCTGACAGCAGTCCCCGATAGTCGGGCATCACGACGTCGTAGCTGCGCGGGAACAAGCCGATCGGGCTCGCATAGCTGACGACCGAGTCGCCGCGATCGATTACGAGCTTGAGCCGCTCCATCAGCGCGACCAGCTCGTGCCACAGATGAGGATTCTCGCGCTCGGCCCGCGCCTCCGCGATCACGGCGGGAAACGGCTCCGGCGATCCGATGATCTGTTGATGCAGATGCGGCTGCGACGCGCCCGACTCGCGGCCCTGATTCTTGCGAATGACGACGGAACTGACGTTGGGATTTTCCAGCGCGAGGCGCATCACGCGCGCATCGGCTTGCATCAAATGCAGGAAATGCCCGCCGCCGAGCGCTCCGGTGAACATCAGATCGGCAGCCGTCCGCGGCGCGTCGATAAAATGACGCGGATCCTCGATAACGATGTACGACTCGTTGCGATTCCCGGTCAGCTCGGCAGGAATCCGCGGGAACAGATTGTTGATCACCCGCACCACCCACGGCGCATCGTGATTCGTCTTCGCACCGGTCCATTCCGGAATTTCATCGCGCGTCACTCTAAACAGCTCGCGCGTCGTCATGCTTTCGTTGCCCGGGCAGAACGGACACGACCCGGTCGCGTGACGAATTCTTTCAGGATTCAAATGCGGCGTGCCGGGAGCGGCATCCTCGCGGACGCCGAGCGTGAATGCGAAGCTCTTGCCGCGGACATCGACAACGTATGAAATCACGCCGGTGACCGGATTTTTGATCCACACCAGCGCGCCATCACGAATTTCGCATTCTATCGGCATCGGAACGTGATCACCTTTAACAATTGCCGCGACGCCATTACAACGCGCGCTCGAAACCGTTGCGAGCCGTGTTCAACCGGGTCGCCTTGACTCTGCCCACCGGCTCCGTTATCCCAAGTGGTGAGGATGAGGACCCGGCAAACCGGGACGAATCGGGGACTGGCGATCCGCAGGCGCGGGTACCAGCCTTTTTTTTGGTTCTTCTTTTTCAGTGTCTCGTTTCCCGGTATTCGCGAGTCTCCTACGCCTTTGAATAGTTGAAAATGCCGCAAATCAAGAAATATTTGTTCACGCCCGGACCGGCGCCGGTGCCGCCCGAGGTTCTGCTCGAGATGGCGCGTCCCATCATCCACCATCGCACGCCCGAGTTCAGCGCCGCACTCGACCAAGCGCGCGATCGGATGAAGCCGCTCTACGGCACTTCGGGCGAAGTGATCCTGCTCGCATCCACGGGGACTGGCGCGATGGAAGCGGCGGTTATCAATCTGCTGCAGCCGGGCGACCACGCGATCTACGTCAACGGCGGCAAGTTCGGCGAGCGATGGGGCAAGCTGCTCGCCGCCTTCGGCATGGTCGGGCACGAGGTGCGCGTCGAATGGGGCCGAGCGGCACGGCCTGGACAAATCGAGGATGCGTTCAAGGCGTTTCCCGAATCGCGCGCCGTGCTGGTGCAAGCCAGCGAAACTTCGACTTGCGCGGTGCATCCGGTGGCCCCGATCGGCGAGGTCACCCGCAAACGCGGCGCGATGCTGATCGTTGACGGCATCACGTCGGTCGGCGTGTTCGAGCAGAAGATGGACGAATGGGGCGTTGACGCATTCGTCACCGGCAGCCAGAAAGCGCTCATGCTGCCGCCAGGCCTCGGGATGGTCGCGCTGTCGGCGCGCGCGATCGATGTCGCAAAGACAGTCAAGACGCCGCGCTTCTATTTCGATCTGCTGAAAGAATTGAAGGCGCAGCGCGACGAGCATACCACCGCGTGGACTGCGGCCGTGTCGCTGATTTTCGGACTTAACAAATCGCTCGAACTGATTCATGCGGAAGGTCTGCCGCAGGTTTACGCGCGTCATGCGCTGATGGCCGAGGCGACGCGCGACGCGGCTGCCGCACTCGGGATGAAACTGCTATCACCGGACAATCCCGCACCCGGCGTCACCGGCATTCTGATTCCCGAGGGTCTTGACGGCGGCAAGCTGGTCAAGTTCCTGCGCGACAGTCTCGGCGTGTCGGTGCAGGGCGGACAGGATCAGATGAAGGGCAAGCTCGTACGCATCGGGCACATGGGCCATCTGAGCCCGTTTGATACGCTAATCGCGGTCAGCGCGCTCGAGATGGGACTGAAACATATCGGCGCAAACATTCAACTTGGCGCCGGCGTCGCAGCAGTTCAGGCGCGCCTGGCACGGAGCATCTGAAACTCACATGGCGGAAACTTTCCGCGTCCTTTTAAGCGACTCGCTTGCGGCGCAGGGGATCGAAGTCCTCAAGCGCTTCCCGCAGTTACAGTTCGAGGTCAAGACCGGACTCAAGCCCGACGAGCTGGCGAAAATAATCGCGCCCTACGACGCGCTGTTGATTCGCAGCGGCACTCGGGTCACACGCGAACTGATCGATGCGGCCACGTCGCTCAAAGTGATCGGGCGCGCAGGGGTCGGCGTCGACAACGTCGATCTCGAAGCGGCGACGCGTCGCGGAATCGTCGTGATGAACAGCCCGACCGGCAATAGCGTGACGACCGCGGAGCATGCGGTGACCATGATGATGGCGCTGGCGCGGCACATCCCGGCGGCTAACGCCTCGATTCATGCTGGAAAATGGGATCGCAGCAAATTCACCGGCACCGAGGTGTGCAACAAAACGCTGGGCGTCGTTGGCCTCGGTAACATCGGGCGAATCGTTGCGGACCGCGCGATCGGGCTCAAGATGAAAGTGATCGGCTACGATCCGATCCTGACGGCGGAAGCTGCCGCGCGGGTGGGTGTCGAGCTGGTCAGCCTTGACGAGCTTTTCAAGCGCGCCGATTTCATTACCGTTCACACTCCGCTGACTGACGATACGCGCGGAATCGTAGGCGCTGCGGCGTTCGCGAAAATGAAGAAGGGCGTGCGAATCATCAACTGTGCGCGCGGCGGAATCGTCGATGAAACCGCGCTCGCCGAGGCGCTGAAATCCGGCAAAGTAGCAGGCGCCGCGCTCGACGTGTTCGTCGAGGAGCCGCCGCCCGCCGACCATCCGCTGCTCCAGTACGATTCCGTGATTGCAACGCCGCACCTCGGCGCCGCCACCGACGAGGCGCAAGTCCAGGTCTCGGTCGATATCGCGCATCAGGTCGCGGAGTTTCTGATCGACGGAACGATTCGGCAGGCGGTCAATATCCCGGCGCTATCGACCAAAGAACTCGAGATACTCGGGCCTCATCTCATGCTCGGCGAAAAGCTGGGCAGGCTCGCTGCGCAATTAATCACCGACGCGCCGACCGAACTGACGCTCGCGTTCGGCGGTGAGGCGGCGAACCTCAAGCCCGACGCAATCACCGCCGCCGTGTTGAAGGGCTTGATGAGCGGGTTCCTCGAAGAGGATCTGAACTACGTCAACGCGCCTTTCATCGCTCGCGAGCGCGGGATCAGCATTATCGAAACGCGCTCGCGCGAGGTGACCGACTACGTGAACACCTTGACGCTCACGGTTCGCACCGGCGCCGGCGAGCATGAAGTCTCCGGGGCAGTGCTGGGAAATCGCGCGCTGCGCCTGACTCGCATCGACGGATACCGCGTCGAGGCGGTACCCGAGGGCTATTTCCTGATGCTGCACAACCGCGACGTGCCGGGCGTAGTGGGCGCCGTGGGTACGATGCTCGGGCAGGCCGGGATAAATATTGGCGGCCTGGAACTCGGCCGCGATCGCGTGGGAGGAACCGCGCTCAGCATTTTCGAAGTGGACGAGCCGGTGCCGGGCGCCGTCCTCGACAAGCTCAAGACGTTGCCAGCGATTACCGCGGCGTCGCTACTCAAGCTCTGAATTTATTTTGCGCATGAGGCATTTCAGCCCGATAGGTGTGCGCGGAGATCCGCGAAAAGCGAAATTGAGGCTGGTCGGGGGAGAGACATGAAAACAGTTGCGGTGGTCGGCACGCAGTGGGGCGATGAGGGCAAGGGCAAGATCGTCGATATGCTCGCGGCCGACGCCGATGTGGTCGTCCGCTTCCAGGGCGGAAACAACGCCGCGCACACGCTGGTAGTTGGCGGCAAGAAATTTGTCCTGCGGCTGGTGCCCGCCGGCGCGCTGCATCCGGGCAAGGCTTGCGTGATTGGCAATGGCCTGGTCGTCAATCCGATTGCGCTGCTCAGCGAAATCGCAGACCTCAAACGCAGCGGCCATCTAGCCGACGACAGCCTGTTCAAGATCAGTTACGAAGCGCACATGGTGATGCCGTATCATCTCGCGATCGATCGCGCGCGCGAGGCGCGGGCGGGCAAGCGCGCAATCGGCACGACCGGATTCGGAATCGGCCCTGCCTACGAAGACAAGATGGCGCGCGTGGGACTGCGCTTCGAGGATTTGCTCGATTTCAAATTCTTCGAGGAGAAACTTCGCCGTAACATCGTCGAGAAGAACGCGTATCTGAAGGCATTGCTGAAGACCAAACCGATCAAGGCCGACGAAACTGTCGACGCAATGAAAAAAGCCCGCCGCCGGCTGCTCCCGTATTTGTGCGACACCGGCGCGTTCGTCAGCGAAGCGATCGACTCCGGCCAGCGCGTCCTGTTCGAGGGCGCTCACGGCACGATGCTGGATATCGATCATGGCACCTACCCGTTTGTGACCTCGTCGAGTTGCGTCGCAAGCGCAGTCTTCAGCGGTACCGGCATCGGACCGGGCAATCTGGAAGCGGTGCTCGGCATCAGCAAGGGCTACACGACGCGCGTCGGCGCGGGACCGTTCCCAAGCGAGTTCACCGGCTACCTCGCCGATTCGTTGCGCGAAGAGGGCGACGAGTTCGGCGCCGCGACCGGGCGTCCACGGCGAATCGGATGGTTTGATGCGGTGCTTGCGCGCTACACGGCTCGCGTCAACGGGATGTGGGCGCTCGCGCTGACCAAGCTCGACGTTTTGACCGGAATCGATCCGATTAAGATTTGCGTCGGCTACATCGTGAAAGGGAAGCGTTACGACGATATGCCGCCGTCGCATCGGATGCTCATCAACGCCAAACCTATCTTCGAAGAGATGCCTGGCTGGAGCGAGAGTCCGGCAGGCGCGCGCACGCTCGCCGAATTGCCCTCGAGCGTGCGGCGCTACGTAGATCGAATCAGCGAGCTGGTGGGAGTGCCCATCGCAATGATCGGCGTAGGCAAGGAGCGTGAAGCGACGATCGTGATCAGCAATCCTTTCGCCGACTAAGTTCGTTTTTCTGCTCTCGTCGGGTTTCCAAGCTCGCCTGGATAGCCTCGAGGATGTTGGCGAGAGCTTCAGCTTCTGTTCGGCCCTGAGACAGGCAACCCGGAAGGGCCGGGCACTCCACGACGATGAAACCTGCTTCGTCGGGTTCGAGGGTTACTAGAAACTTCATGCTTTCACTCTGGCGCACGGAATCAGAGAACGAATCCTGAGTACTCCCTACACTGCGCACACTGCTGCCAGGCTTGAGATTGCGACGCCGCGGCGTCCCAGACGCACGTCGTTGCGATCGAATCCGTTGGTCGTGTAGCCGATCGAAATTCCTGTCGCCGGATCGGCCCATCCAATCTGCCCGCCCGCGCCGCCATGACCGAATGCCAGCGCCGAGTTGGTCTTGCCGAAGCCGCGATAGTTCGCGAGCCCGTCGCCACCGGCCACGACGACTCCCAGCGCGCGGTTGCACTTCACGCCGAAAATCGGATCCTTGTAATCGCCGGAACGCACGCGCAACGCATCCTTGAGCGCTTCAGGCTTGATGATCGGTGCGCCGTCGATGCTTCGATTGTGCAGAAGTCCCTGGTAGAACAGCGCGAGGTCGCCCGCCGTCATCACTCCGCCGCCGCCCGGCACGCCGGCTTCCATCACATTCGGGCGGTTGAAGCCGAGGATCGCATCTTCGGTAACTTCGGTCACAGGCATCGGAGGCAGTCCGAGTTTCTTCCGCTCCTCATCGGATAGCGCCTCGCCGACGTAGCAAAGTTGCGCGACGCGATTTTGATATTCGCGCGGCAAGCCGACCCGCAGTTCCGGCAGTCCGAGCGGCGTGGAAATCCGTTCATGCACGAATTGACGAAAATCCTTGCCGGTGCGCCGCTCGATTATTTCCGCGATCACCCAGAAGCCTGAGGTCGGGTGATATTCGAACTTGCTGCCCACCGGCCATTCGAGCCGCCATTTCGCGAATCGCTCGAGGCGCTTGCTCTTGTCGATCCAATCATCCTGCGGATATGGCGCGTTGGGAAATCCGCCGACGTGCAGCAGGACCTGCTCGACAGTCATCTTGTCCTTTCCGTTAGTGCCGAACTCGGGGATGATCTCCGCGACGACCTCGCTGGTTTTGAGCTTGCCTTCGCCGATCAGAATCCACGATGCCGCCGACATGATCGCCTTGGTGCACGAGAAGATCACGTAGAGCGTTTCGTTGGTGGCGGCTTTTTCAGTGCCACCCTGGACTGCGCGGCCGACCGTGCGCATCGCACCGATCTTTCCGTTGCGTGCAATCGCGATCTGCGTCGATGGCAGCAAGCCCGTCTTTGACTTCGCGCTCCGCTCGACTGAAAAGCGCTTCTACCTTTGCGGGATCGAGACCTACATCGCGTGGGCTATCTGCAAAATGAGTTTGCGCGGGCATCGCGTTACACCTCTCCGGAGAATTGTGGTCCTCGGGATATAACACAGCAGAGCGGATTCGTCATTCGGACTGAGTGCGTGCCCGGCCCTGCGCCGAAATCCATCCCGCCCGGCCGGGGAGCGTGGTACGAATCACCTCGCACGCCGGCAATTCTGCGCGATTCAGCCGCGATGCGATCTTGCGCAGTTGTACGAATGTCGCGCCCTGCTCCTTTAGCGCGCGGATCAGCGCGGTAAAGCTATCCAGCTGGCTCATCCCTTCGGTCTCGGCGTGAATCGTATGCACGTTGAGCGCGTCGGGCTTACACAAGCCCAGGTAAAACTCGCGCACCGCACTGTCATCGGACAAATCGCGGCGTCCCATCACCTCGTCGAGCGTCGGCAGCGTCGTCGGAATTTCGGGCGTCGCGAGGACTCGCCTCTCGACAATGCATCGGTACGGCGCGACACCTCGCGTGTCACTACGATAGTCCAGGCCCATCGCATCGAGAGCGAGCAGCGCCGCATTGTTGGTACGCCACCCGGGAGCGGCGAAACTCTTCGACGGTTCACCAAGGATCGCGCGGTACGCCTCGAAGGCGTCGCCGAGTTCGTTACGCACACCGGCCTCGCCGATGTCGTCGAGGTGATCCTGCCATCGCACGTGATCGTAGCCGTGCACGCCAACCTCGAAGCCGCGCGCTTTCAGATCGCGAATGATGTTGGGAAACGACAGTGCAATCGGCCGCGACGGCAGCAGCGTCCCGGACAGAATCGTACGCGTGCCGTACATCGAAACAGCCTTGGTGCGAAACATCTTCGATAGGAATCCTCGATTTCGAAACACGCGCAGAATTGCGCGGCCGGAATTGTCAGGACCCATCGTGATATAGAAGCTCGCCGCGACGCCTTCGCGCTCGAGCATCGAGGCCAGCCGCGGCACGCCCAATTCGAGCCCCTGATGGGTATCGACGTCGATCTTTAGTGCGACTTCCACGCGGAGCGAATCGCAGGCAGCTAGCAGGCCGTTGATAAATCACGGCTTGCTCCCCCTCTCTTATCTCCCCCGCAAAAGAGCGGGAGAGAAGATAAAGGAAAGCAGCCAGCTTTTACGCAGGGTGTTGATATCACATTTGCGAAATGATTCATCGTCGGAGTTTTCTCAACACCCTGCTAGGAAGCCATCTCTTTGCGGAACCAGTCCATCGAGATTTTCACGCCGTCGCGCAGGTTTACCTTCGGCGTGACCTTCAGCAACGTACGCATCTTGGTGTTGTCGGGAACGCGGCGCGGGATGTCCTCGTAGCTATTGCCGTACACTTCTTCTTGCGTAACGAATTTGATTTTCGATTTCGTCGGCCCGAACAATTCGAGCATCAGCTTGGCGAACTCGAGCACTGTCGTCTCGACATCGACGCCGATGTTAATCGCCTCGCCGTCTGCCGCGGGATTCACTCCCGCCTGCACGGTAGCCTCGATCGCATCGGTGACGTACGTGAAGCATCGCGTCTGCAAGCCGTCGCCGACGACAGTCAGATCGGCGCCGCGCAGCAGTTGGCCCATGAAGATCGTAAACAGCCGGCCCACATCGACCTTGTCGAGCCTCGGGCCGTACGCGTTGAAATAGCGGACGACCGTAACCGGCATCCCGAGCTTGTGATACGCGAAACAGAAATGCTCGCCTACTGCCTTCGACGTCGAGTAGCACCAGCGGTCGATGCTGGTCGCGCCAAGCACGCGATCATCGTCCTCGCGCCACGGCACTTTCGGATTGCGTCCGTACACTTCGGAGGTCGAGCTGAAGACCACGCGCTTGTTGTGCTTGTAGGCGGCCTTCAGCACGTTCTGCGTGCCGTTTACGTTTACGTTCAGCGTCTCGTAGGGATCAGCAACGTAGTGCTCGACGCCGACGACCGCCGCGAGATGGTAAAGCAGATCGACCTTCGAGACGAGACTATCGATCAACTCGACGTTGAACACTGAATCGTGCACGTAGTGAAACCGCGGATTGTTCAGGATATGACGAACTTTGGCGATCGAGCCGGTGTCCAGCACGAAAACCTCGTCGCCACGCGCGATGAACGCATCCGAAAGATGTGATCCGAGAAATCCGGCACCGCCGGTTATGAGAACCCGCATGTGACCTCCGCGAAACTAGTCGAATTGAATAGTATCTTTGACGCGGCTTGATTGCGAAAGAGCCTCGCGCGCAATGCTCTCGACGCCGCCCTCGAACTGCGCGACCTTCACGATGACACTGCCCTCGCCCGCCGCGACCTCAAGCGCTCCATCCGCTGTCTCGCGCATGATTTTACCCGGCTCGCCGCATGCGCCATTTTCCGCGCCAATCTTCGCTTCCCATATCAGCAACTTTCGACCGCCAACGAAACAGAACGCGCCGGGATACGGATGCGTCACCGCGCGCACGAGGTTGAAAATCCTGCGCGCCGGCCATCGCCAGTCTATCCGTCCGTCCTCCGGCTTCCTGCGCCCGAAGTAACTTCCCTTCGCGATATCCATTTTTCGCCGCGGCGCGTCGCCCGCGACGATCTTCGGATGCAGCTCGTTGATCAGTTCGACGCCCAACGGCACCAGCTTGCGATACAACGTGAGCGCATTGTCGCCGTCATCGATCGCAACCGCTCGATTCCCGACGATATCTCCACTGTCCGCGCGCGCAACCATATGATGCAACGTCACACCGGTCTCGCGTTCCCCATTCACCAGCACCCAGTTCACCGGCGCGCGGCCTCGATAGGCCGGCAGCAGCGACGGGTGCAGATTGAAGGCTCCCAGCGAAGCCAGCTCGAGCACGCTCTCGGGAATCAGGTGACGATACGAGAAAGAATAGATCACCGCCGGCTTCAGCATGCCGATTTTCGCGGCAGCGGCCTCGACGCTCTCATCAACGTAAACCGGGACGTCGTGACCCGCGGCCAGCTCAGCACACGACCGCCACCAGATCTCTTCATGTGAATCGTCGCGATGCGTAAACAGGGCTGCAATCGGCACGCCCATCTTCAGCAACGCATCGATGCACGCGTAACCCATCTCATGGTACGCGAACAGGACACATCGAGCCGACTTCACAGACTCCACGATTGATCGTCAGTCGCGATGGTCGGGTTCCGACTCGTCCGGAGGGGCTTCGGCTCCATGGACCTTTCGCACGATGTAGGTAGGGCGGCGCCGCACTTCCAGGTAGATACGCCCGACGTATTCCCCGATCAGTCCGAGCGCCAGGAAAATCAAGCCGAACAGAAAGAACTCGACGGAGGATACCGTCCACAGCGCGCCTTCCTCCTGCGGCCCGTAGATCAATCGATGACCCAGCAGGACGAACGCGAAGAGCACGGCGGGCACCGAAATTAATATCCCGGTCATGCTCAGAATCTGAATCGGAATGAGTGAGAACCCGGTGATCAGGTTGAGGCTGAGCTTCACCAGACTGAACAAGTTGTACTTCGACTGGCCACTAGCGCGATCGTCGTGGGCGACCGGGATTTCCGCAACGCGCTTGGCGAACGAGTTCGCGAGCGCGGGCACGAACGCCGCCTTCTCGTCGCACTCGACGACCGTATCGACGATGTGCCGACGATACGCGCGCAACATGCATCCATAATCATGCATCGGTACGCCGACAACCAACGACGTCACCCGGTTTTGCAGCCGTGACGCGAACTTCCGGTATGCCTGGTCATGACGCTCCTCGCGCCATCCGCCGACGACGTCGTTGCCTTCGTCGATCGCGGCGATCAGCCGCGGAATTTCCTCCGGCGGATTCTGCAAGTCCGCATCGAGGGTGACGACCACGTCGCCGCGCGATTGTCTGAAGCCGGCGAGGATCGCCGAATGCTGTCCGAAGTTGCGCGCCAGCTCCACGACTCGCACGCGACCTTCTTCACCCGCCGCTATCTCGCGCAGGATGCCGAGCGAGTCGTCGCGCGATCCGTCGTCGATAAAGACCGTTTCCCATGGACGGTCCAGGCCGTCGAGCACCGGCTTGAGGCGCGCCCAGAGCGACGGCAAATTCGCCGATTCGTTGAACACCGGAACGACGATCGACACCAAGCCTCGCTCCGCACGCGATACTGCCGAAGTGCTTCGGATCGGTGATATTTTGCCGGGGAAACTCAAGGAACGTGCGCGACCTGACCGTGATCATTCGACGTGAAACCGCCGTCGCGTGAGGTGATTCTTGCAGACGGCGTGGCGAAATTAAAGATAGCCCAGTTGACCGCGCATGATCTCCTCGCGAGACTGCATCGACCATGCTCGATCGCAACCTCCGACTTACCATCTACGCGCTGCTCGCGGCGATCGTCTATCTTCCCGGTCTGGGCCGGCCCGCGCTGTGGGAGCCCGATGAAGGCCGATACGCCGAAATCGCGAGAGAGATGGTTGTGACGGGCGACTACGTCACGCCGCACGACGACTTCGAGCTATATTTCGAAAAGCCTCCCCTGGTCTATTGGGTAAACGCGGCGTCGATCAAAATCTTCGGCGTCAATGAATTCGCGGTGCGTTTGCCGGCCGCGCTCTTCAGCATCGGACAAATCGTAGTCACCGCCGCATTGGCAGAGATCATGTTCGGCGCAGCGACGGGACTGTTCGCGGCACTCGCGCTCGCGCTGAGTCCGCTCTTTTTTGGCTTCGCGCGATTCGCGACGCTCGATCCCGCGCTCGCATTTTTCCTTACCGCCGCGCTCGGCGCCTTCTATGTCGCCGCGCGTGACGATTCATTCTCACAAGCTTCATCGCGCCGATGGATGCTGATTGCCGCCGCGATGCTCGCGATGGGCACGCTCGCCAAAGGCCCGATCGCATTGCTTCTCGGCGGCGCGATCCCACTGGCATGGCTGGCCGTTCAGCACCGACTACGCGAGACCGCGAAGATGCCGCTGGTCTGGTGCGGCCTCCTCTACGCTGCAATCGTCATCCCGTGGTTCGTCTTGATGGAAGCGCGAAATCCCGGCTTCTTGCGCTTCTTCTTCATCCACGAGCATCTCGAACGCTACGTCACGTCGAGCGAACACGGATGGGGCCCGTGGTTCTTCATTCCAATCGTGATCGGCGGAACCTGGCCGTGGATTTTCTTCGTGCCGACTGGATGGTCCGCGATGCGCGCTGACGACGCCTTGCCCGACACCGTGCCAGCGTTGTCGTTGTCTCGCCGATCCGCCGCGAACTTTCTCGCCATCTGGTTCGTCGTGGTCTTCGTGTTCTTCTCGATTCCCCGCTCCAAGCTCGGCAGCTATATCCTGCCCGCGCTTCCTCCGCTCGCGATCGTCGCGGGCTACGGCCTGGCGCGTATCTCCACTCTCGACGGCAATGCTTCGCCGCCGTCTGCTTGCGGCCGTCGCGATTGCAAATATCCTACTCGCGGCGGCTGTGTTCGGATTGGTCGAACTCGCACACGCTTCAATAAATCCGGCGCTGAGCTTCGACGGATTGCTGATCGCCGCCGTTCTGGCCGCTGGCGCGATTGCCATGTACGTGCTCGGCCGCAACGCGTCGCTCGTTCTGTACGCAATCGGCGCGCTCGCGCTCGCGATGCTCGCGACGGTGCCGCTGGCCGCGCGTCTGCGCGAAGACGCATCCCCGATTTCCACATATCGCAACCTTGCAAATGCGGTCGTGCCCTATCTGTCGGACGACTGCGCACTGGCCTCATACCGCCATTACGTCCAATCGCTGCCGTTCTACACCAACCATCGTGAGACTCGCGTCGAGTACTGGGGCGAGCTGTCCGAAGTTTCCCCTCCGATACCGGGCAAGTCTGTATATCTCGTCGGCTCCGAAGCGCGGCTGCGCCAGGTCTGGTCGTCTGGCGCGTGCATGGTTCTGATTGCGAACGCTCGCGATCTGAAGGGGCTCGAGGATTCGTTGAAGCCTGCGCCGGTTGTCATCGGATGCGAGGGTAAGAAATTTGCGCTGTACAATGGCTACCTCGCGCCGCCACCGGCCGCAGCCGCTTGTCTCAACCCGGGAGCAACAAAATAGTGGAAACTGGAATCGAGACACTTGGATTCGGACGCGTTCGACTGTAGCTTGGCCGATGAGAGAATAATCAATCGTGGCTGACAATAAATCAAAATCGAAAATTCAGGCTGCCGAATCAGCGGCCAACGGCGTCGACGCGGAACCTTCGCTCGGCCATTTGATTACCGAGACCCGCGAGCGCAAAGGCATGACCCGCGATCAAGTCGCGACCGAAGCTCATCTGCCGCCGCATTACGTCAAAATGATCGAGAGCGACAGCTACGACATGATTTCGGATCGCCTCTACCTGGTTCCGTTTCTTCGCCGCTACGCAACTTTCCTGGGTCTTGATGCCGAAGAGATCGCTTCTCGCTTCGTCAGCAGCGTTCAACACGCCGAGGCCAACGTAGTGCGTATCTCGCAAGAGATCACGATGGTCGATAGGAAGCCCGGCGGCAGCCGTGGAATCCTGTTCGCGATTCTTGTCGTAGCGGTGGTTCTATTGCTCGCGGATCTCGCCTGGCGCCGCTACCAGGAGCATGAAGCGTCGCTCCCTGCTCCGGTAGCCTCACCGGCTGCGATGGCTTCCAGCGCCCAGGCGCCGAATGAGACTCTGCCGCCGGTTAGCATCGTGACGAATCCCGAGGCGGCTGCTCCGCCCGCTGTTTCAAATATCCCGCGACCCGCTACGGCGCCGCCGGCTGCGAATCACTCAGCACCGCCGCACCCGATACCGCATCCCGCGAACTGACGACTGATCGCTAGTGAAGGACGGCGTTGGCGATCTCTTCGGCAACGAGCTCTTTGGCGTGCCGCACGTCGTCGCCCGAATGTACGACTGCAACCACCTTTAACTGATCGGCCGCGCCTTCCAGTGATGCGCGCGCGACAATCACGGTGTCGTAGATCTGGTTCTTCGGGATGGAATCGTACGGCGTCGGCCCGTTACTGAACGCATTGCGGCGCATCTGGTAGGCTCGGAACTGCGCGGTCATCGGATCGTCGGGAGCAAGTGCCTGGCGGCGAGCCTCCTGTGCGAACGGATCGATCGGTTGATTTCCGCTGTCGCCCAACGGCGGCGCGTCAGCTCCGGCCTGTTTCAATAACTCGACCATCGCCGGATCGCCGGGGAACATCTGATGCAACGACACTCCCGGCGCGAGCATTTGCTGATTCACCGTCACCGTGAGCGTAACCGAATTCTCCGAGTTGGACGGCTGCCCATGACGCGCGGCGCGCAGATCTTCGTTCAACACGTTCTGCACGACCGGATCGGTGCATATTGCGATGACGGTGGCGTTGGCGGGCGCGTTCAGCTTGCCCGCCATCTTGACCTCGGCCGCTTGCGCAAATCCGCCGATAGCTACTGCAATAGCCAGTGCGCCGATCGCTCGATGCCGTGCTTTACTCACTCGATTCTCACCGGTATGCGCGCGCGGCCTCAATCGGCCAGATCGCGATCACCTCGTCGCCGCGCACTACATAGTATTCGCTATGCAGATTGATGGTGGTGTCGTTATGGCTCGGAATGATCTCGATCTTCGATCCGGGCTCGAGACTGCTTTCACCCGCCGCCACACTTGCATGTTCTTCTGACAGATGCGCCACCTTCATCCCGGTGCCCTTGATCATCGGGGGACCGAATTCGTTGGTCAGCGATTTCATCCCCGCGTCGATAATCGCACGCGCCCCGCGCCGCGATATTACTGTCGAAAGCAGCGACAACGCCGGACGACCGAGGTCCGGGCGCACGTTGCGATACGCGCCGTCCATGAAAACGTATGAACCCGCCTGTACTTCGGTTACGTCGGGCCAGTTGCCGGTGATGTCATAAGTGCCGGTCCCGCCTGCGCTCACAATCTCCGGCGCGAGTCCCGCAGCTCGCAGTGCTTCGACGTGGCGGCTGAGCGTGGTCAAAGCCTCACGCGCAGTGGCGATTCGTTTCTCAGCATTCGGAATGAGCACCGCGTGGCCTTCATAGCCCATCACGCCGCGATAGTTGAGCCCTGATCGCTTCGCGAAGCGCACCAGCCCGACGGTCTCCTCGGGCGACTCCGTGCCGCATCGATGCATACCGGTGTCGACTTCGATAATCACGTCGGCGGTTCTGCCGGCACGCGCCGCGCCCGCTTCGAGCTCGCGCACGTTGAACTCGCTCTCGATCGTTCCGATCAAACTGATTTGCGCCGCGGCTTTGAAAAACCGATCGATCTTGGACGCCCCCGCAATCTGATTTGCGAGCAGCACCGGGCCCAGGCCGGCGCGCGCCAGCACCTCGACCTCGCCAAGCTTCGACGCGGTTACTCCGATCGCCCCGGCGGCGAGCTGTCGCCGGGCGATCTCCGGCGTTTTCGGCGTCTTGAAATGCGGCCTGAGTTTCTGCTGACGCGCGGCGAAGTACTCGCCCATCGCGCGGATATTTTCCTCGACGATGTCGAGGTCGAGGATCAACGCGGGCGTATCGATATCGCGCTTGGTCATCGCAAAAACTCCATCACGCACTCACGGAATCTTCTGCTGCAGCAATTCATTCGCGCGTGCAGCGCGCCACTTCACGAGACGATCGCCGAGCTTGGCGTCATTCAGCGCGATTATCTGCGCCGCTAGCAGACCGGCATTCGCCGCGCCGGGTTTGCCGATCGCCATCGTCGCCACCGGCACGCCCTTGGGCATCTGCACGATCGACAACAGCGAATCGATTCCATTGAGCGACGTCGTCGGCATCGGCACGCCGATCACCGGGAGGATAGTCTTCGCCGCGACCACGCCCGCAAGATGCGCCGCACCGCCGGCGCCTGCGATTATTACACGCAGCCCGCGGCCCGCCGCCTTCGCCGAATACTCCAGCGTGACGTCGGGCGTGCGATGCGCCGACATGATCCGAACTTCATGCGGCACTTGAAGTTCGTCCATGACCTCCGCCGCCGCCGACATGTACTCCCAGTCGCTCTTGCTGCCCATGATCACGCCCACAATCACTGCCTTGCTGTCCGCCATGTTGTCCCTCGTACGCAGCAGGCTGATTCTCGTCCGGCTCCATGTCAAGCCACACGCGGTCCGCGCCAATCTGGAACGGCTGAACGATTCCTGCGATGAATTGGCGCGTGGCTTCCGAGAAACAGGAGGAGAGCTCAGCAGAGCGCGCTCAGCCGCATGAGGTCAGCCTCGGCCATTGGCATCGAATTGGCGCCGAGCTGATCGCGATAATCTATATCGCGCTGATCGCTGGGATCGCGCACGCAACCGGCGCTTTCTACGTTTTGTTTCCCGAACTCGGCGCGCTTTCTCACGATGTCTTCACGCGGCCGCGAGGCACTTGGGCAAGCGCGCCGCTGCTCCTGGCGATTACTCCAGTGCTCACCGGCGTGATCGGGATCGTCGTCACGCGCGCCCTCCCGTACGGATTTTTCTCGGTGCTGCTGACAGTGACTGCCGCGGTCGTCGCGATACTGGCGCTCAAATCACCTATCGCGCCTGCGATTTCGGCCGGCCTGCTCCCGCTGGTGCTTGGGGTGAAGAGCTGGTGGTACCCGCCGGCGATTCTGCTGGGCACTACGATCCTGGCGGTGCTTTCGGTTCTATGGACACAGCTGAGTGTGGCGCAAAACTGGCTCGAGCCGATCAACGCGGCGGAGGTGCTCGATGAAGCAATCGAGCAGACTCCGGCCGGCTCCTGGTGGCTGATCCCGCTGATGCTGTTCGTGGCGACTGGCGTCCTGTTCGTGAAACTGACAGGCCTGCGATTCTTACTTTTTCCGCCGCTGGTCGTCATCGGGTTCGAGATGTTTGCGCATACTGCGATCTGTCCGTGGGCCAAGCGGCCATGGCTATTACCGGTCGCCTGTATGCTGACCGCCGCGGTCGGACTTCTGTTCTGGAATTTGCTCGGAGTCGGACCGATTGCAGTCGCGTGCAGTATGGCAGGTGGAGTTTTGGTGCTGCGCTTGTTCGACTTGCACGTGCCACCGGCGCTGGCGGTCGCACTACTTCCGTTCGTGATGGACTCTCCGACTATCGCCTACCCGATTTCAGTCGGAATCGGCACCCTGCTCATGACGCTGTGGTTTCTTTTTTACAAATCGTTTTTCGGCGGATTGGAGCAAGGCGTTTGATTTGTAGGACATCAGTCCTGCACCAGGTTTCGAAAGTTCTCTGTGAAGAAGCGCGCCTTGGTCGCCTCGGGATAGTCGGCAATGCTCGCTTCGAATCTGCCGATCGGATCGCGGCCGCCCTCAGCGTGCGGATAGTCGGTCGAGAACATAAAGAGCCGGTCGTTGGACTGGCGGATCAGTTCGCCGACATCTTCGAAGGGATATGGCGTAAAGCGCAACTGATCGTCGATCTGTTCGGACGGCCGCCGCTGCATTTCGCGCAAATGCGGCTCGGGCTTTGACCATACGTTGGCGATATGATCGAGCCGCCGGCGCATCGCCGGAACCCATCCGGCGCCGAGCTCGATACATCCACCGCGCAAAGTGGGAAATCGATCGAGCACACCGTCGAGGATCAGCACCGAGAGAAATTTTTCGGCGGAGTGAAAGATGCAAGTCATGTCCTTGGAGCCGACGACCTCGGCGCCGCCGCGCGCGGTCTTGCGATTCGGGAAGCCGTCAATCATCCATTCGGGGCCGATCGACAACGTGCTGCTGCCGACGTGCAGCACGAATGACGCGCGCGCTTCAGCGAGTCGGGCCCAAATCGGATCATGAGCGCTATGTCCCGGTGAGCGTCCGGGCGCTTCCGAGGGCAGCATGAACATCCGCAATCCTTCGGCCAGCGCGCGATCGAGTTCAGCCGCCGAGCGCTCGGGATCGTCCAACACGAGAATACCGGTTGCGACCAGGCGCGGTTCATCGGCAACGAACGCCATCATCGCGCGATTGAATGCCCTGACGCCTCCGTAGCGGACCTCGCGATCCTTGCACGCGAAAAGGGTGGCCGCGGCGAATGAAGAAAAGATGACTTGGCGCTGGATTCGCAGCGCGTCGAGCACATTGCCGCGCTCCTTGCTGTTGAATGCGCCGAGTGCGGCGTACCACTTCGGCCCGCGAAGGATTTGATCGCCAAGCGCTTTCAGCTCCGCGACGGTTTCCGGCGTATGGCCGTGCCTCCCGCTGTCGGGCAGTCCGGCCAATGTCGAATCGAGACTTCCGACCGGAAGGATCGCCGGCAAGCGGTCACGAATCGCAGGATCCGCATACGCGGTCAGAAAATCCGGCAACTCCATGATATGGCTGTCGGGATCATTTAGAATTCGCGGCGTCATTGTCCTGACCTCCGAATCGACCTCGGCGGCATCGATTGCTCGCTTGATCGATATCAGAATTGAAGGCCGATCATCCACGGGTCCACGGTCTTAAGGCTTGCCTGGAAGGGTGGGCGGTAAAGAACCCGGCAACGCGGCCGGCGGCGGTGGCGCTATCCCCGCTCCACCAGTATCGCCCACCAAACTACTCACGTCACCGGACGGAATCCCTGTCATTCCTAGCGGTCCGGGCGACAGCGGAGGCGAGTCGCCAGGAATGGTAGTTTCGTAGCCCGCGTCAATCATAGTTTCCGAAGAAGATGGAAGCGCGGCATTTTGCGCGCCGACGCTGCCCTCGTAGGTCTTGACGTCCGTGAAGCGAGTGATTTCGCCGAACCCGTACCTGTGAGCACCATCCGAGTAGGCAGTGTCAAACTTGGTGCCGCGTACCGAAAGTATCGCGTTGGGTGTGTGGATCTGGAAATTGGGCGGACTGCCGCTAGAGGTATGCTTGACGATCGAGCGCAGGACTCCTGCAAGCAGGCCAATCTTCGTTGAAGTCGCGGCGCCATCAGCGCCTAGCAGTTGCTCATCGATCGTAAGCACACTTGCTGAGCCTGCTTTGAGAACGCTGCCGCCGGCTAGAGTTATGGCAAGGTGGCCCGAGGTAATAGTTATCTGATCGCCGATATCTACAACCGTCCCTATCGCCACATCGATTCGATTACCAGCTCGTTGAAGACTTGCGGTTCCGCTAAGGGCGGTCACGGACCCGGCGATAGTTTGCGCTTGCGCCATCCCAGCTGAATGCTAGGAACGCAAGGCAGCCAGCGATGGCAAGGATATTCGAGTCACGCGAGATTGAGCGGCACCGCAGCTTCATAATTTTACTTAGCGTGGTCACTGAGATACGGACCTCCCAACCCGGGGGCAGCTAGCGATTCTCGCGCGCAGTTGGCTTGTCGCTCACAGTGTAAACTTGGCCGGCCCGAATGTAGAGCTTTCTGGCTTCCTCCAGCGTGAACGGGCGTGCGCCGCGGCGGCCGAAGACCGCCAGCTGGTTACCGCTCTCGTCGACGGCGCGATCGCGGTCGAGACCCTTCGGAATCGCAAGCGCGGGCCCTCGCGTCGCAAAGGTCGCGATCAGCTTGGGTGAAGGACGCGGAGAAAACCCCTGATAGGTTGGGGAGTCATTCGGAGAGATCAGCTCCAGCACGTGCAGGCCGTTCTTTCCGTCGGCCAGATATGCAAAAACACTTGCGTCGGTCATGCCTATCTTGGTGTCGTTCAGATCATTGATCTTGCCATCGGCATTGTAGGTCTGATCGATTCGCGGATGCTCGGGACGTTCCACATCGACGATCACCAACCCCTGTGCTCCGGCTGATAAGTATGCGTAAGTGCGAGCCACGTAGATGTTGCGCGCATCCGGCAGCGCAATCGCGGCGGCGTCCACGGGGCGCGGACTGGTTGGCTCGGTAACGTCGATGACCTTCAGTCCCTGCGAGTCGACAACGAACGCGTAACGAAATTGCACCGAGATTGCCCGCGGCTGGACGACGTGCGGCGCGTTGACTTCGCTTACCACCTTGAGCTGTGCGGGGTTAGAGATATCCACAACAACGATTCCCCGATCGCAGAGCACGTACGCATAGTTACCAGCGATCGTACCGCCGAGCGCGCCGTTCAGGATTCCGCCAGGATTGAACCCAGGGCCACGCTTGAAGAAGTTATCGTCCGGATTGCCATTCCCCAGGGTTATTACATCAACTGCTATAAGTCCTTCGTACTTGTCCGTGATGAAAGCGTACTCAGCAGAGAGCGGGGGCTTTTGCTCCAGGTTCTCCGCGCGATGCGATCGCTGGGGATCTATAAGCATGGTCGTCGGCAGCATGACGGAGGTCGCGTACTTGGTCGACACGTAGGTTCGCTGCCCTAGCGGCGAAACGGGCGCGGAGGTAAATCGCTCGGAGAATCCCTTGTTGTCCAGATTCGCTATATCGTAAACGACGAAACCACCTTTGCCCTGCGCGGTGAAGAGATACTCCCCTCGATTCTGGATAGTCTTACATTCGCCGTGGAATTCAGGCGCGGCGCCTTTCCACCCGATCTTAAGGACTGCGCCATGCTCAAAGGAATCGTGCAGGACACGTCCGCCGGTTACGAAGGATTTGAATTCGTCGGGATAAGCCAATTCGTGCAGATGACTCCCAATAACAGCTTGAGGCTCGTCGCGTTCTGTAACGATCACCGCTTCCATTCCTTCAGTTCCTTCGGCAACCCAGCAGTACCTTCCGATGAAATTGACGAAATTGGTGCCTTGCATCAGCAACTGCGCCATCTTTGCGTTGTTGTCGTTGTCCGCCGAGATGTGACAATCGGTGCATTGCTTGGTCTCTTCCGCGCGGACCGTGTGCGGAACCGTCGTACTGAATGCCTGCGCGGCAAAGCCTTCGGCAGAAACTGGAACCTGCTGCGTGTAAATCACTTCGCGCTCGGGATTGTATGAAGAAACCTCGACGGCGCATGACGACCGCGCCGGCGAAATCCGGTTTCCGGTAGTCACGCCGTCCTTGGCGATCATGAAAACGTCGTCGCGCAGCGTCTGAAAGTTGTAGCTGGTCCAGTTGCGCGTCATGTCGCCGTCGTAGTGAAGAATCGGGCGACGCATGTTCGCCTTCATCGGCAGATGGCATCCGAAGCAACTCGGAACCCATGACGAATGACAGGTCTGACAGGCCATGCTATCGAGCGGATGCGCCAGGTCCGCATCGGAAACGTCGATTTTACCCCAGGTCTTACCGTCCTTCTGGATTGTGTGTGCATAGGCGGCCTCTTCCCAAGCACTCTTCCATGCCTTAGAGGCGGGATTATCGATCGTAGCGAGTTGAGGTATAGGCCATTGCAGGTCCTTGTCCATTGTGGATTGTTGCTTGACTTCGATTACGCCGCCAGCCTCGCGCCGCACTCGAAAGCGCTGTCCGAAGGGCGTCTTCTTCGCGCCGGAGTCCCTGGAGAAATTAATTCGCTCACCCGCTGCGCCATTACCGCTGGCTTCAAAGGTCGTGTACTTCGAGTAAGTACCGTGACAGTCCTCGCATCGAACCTGGATGGGCCCACGCACCTCATCATATAGCTTGCCATTACCATGTGCGTCGCCAACGAAATGGCAGTCTGCGCATTGCATTCCGTATTCATTGTGGATGTCCTGCAGCTTGACCGCCCGCCGCCACTTGTACTTGTTGTCTGCGATCACGTGATCGTGCTTGTCGAGCAGATTACCGTGGGTATCGTGCTTCCAGACGTATCTGAATAGCCAGCCATGACCATGGAAATCGGCGAGCTGCACCCGGCTGAGTTTGGGATTCAGCTCAGAACTCGCCTGCAGGAACTTCCGATCCGACCATAGACCTTTGACGTTGGCGCCCTCGGGATTCGCCATCAGGTCAACCGCTTCTTCGTCCGCTCCGGGACGCTTGGCCTTCTTTGGGTAGAAGAACTCACCGTCACTTTCATTGTCCCACCAGATGGTGCCGAAGTAACTGTTAGTGACGGTAGTCCCCGGATGGACATGGCATACGACGCACTGGGACGAAGGAATTGAATTAGTCAGTTGATGCTTGATGGGATAGCCTGACACATCTTTAGGTATCGACTTGTCCGCCGACGCACTGTGGCCGGTATTTCCGAACTTTGCGAAGGTTCCCGAATGCTCCTTGTCGCTATCGTTCGCATAAACGACGTGGCAAGAGGTGCATCCGCTGGACCTATAGTCGCCCGGATGATCGTTGGTGCCGAGAAACCACAGCGTTGGATCCATGAGACGGGTCTTGTGCAGGCTGAGAAACACAGGGTCCGTTCGCACCTTGGTGCCCAGGCCTCGGACACTCAGGCGGTTTTCGCCACGCTCGAAGACACGAAGGACGTTGCCGGGCTGTGAGATCTCAAAGCGGGCGAGCGGATCCAGATAAGGCACGACTCCATGTTTGAGGGTGTCCTCCGCAGTGGGAGGGGGAAGTGTTTGCACGCGAGTAGGATTGCCGTTCTCCGAGTAGGACTCGCCGAATCGCCCGATTTTCTCAGGATAAACTCCGTTGTTGTATAGCGCCGCTTCCCACAGCATGGGACCGGTCGCCATCATGCTCTTGCGGACGTTCTCGACTTCGTCGATGTGGCATCCCTTACTGCCGCAACTCATACGCGCCGCGCGCAAATCGCCCGGATTCACAAATCGCACAAACTGCGGCGACTCGTTGTTTAACATCGAATAGGAGCGCACCGGATTCTGGCCGCTCTTTGGCCAATCTTCGGGATAAAGCGGCTGAACGTGAGCAGTTTCTTTTTTTGACGCCTTAGGATCTCCGCCGTGACAATCGACACATCCTATGGGCAGTTTGTCGGGATGCATCTCCTCGATTCCTGCGTGACAACCGGCCGCTTTGCAGCCGACGCTTTTCGCATCCGCCTCGGCCTGCGTCTGATCGGAAATGTCCGGCGGAATTATTACTTTGGCGTCTGCAAGGCGGGCTGGTACTGAATGCTCCGGAAGCATCGCGCCAGGATTTGCAGGATCGTAAGCGCGATTGCATCCGAGATACACCATAGCTGTGCCGAGAATCGCGCATACCACGAGAGCTACGCGCAGCATGGTTCGTATCAACTGCGTAGGGTGGTCTCGGCTCGGTATCACTCTCGATCGCTCCGACTGCTCAATAGGTCAGCGTGAGATTCATGAAGCTCGAGAAGAGCGTCTTTGCCTGATAGATATCGCGAAACCCATTGCCAGGAGCCAGGACCGAGAACCCGCCGGTCACGATGACGTTATCAATCAGCAGCGGTCGGTAACGGAACGCGACACTGTAGTCAAAACCAACATTGTGACCCAGGTCATTTTGATGGAGTATCGATTCCAGAACGGCAACCTTGTCGAACTGGATGAAGCTCACGTTAAACATCGCCATAAGCTCAGGCGTGATCTTGGCGTCAACACCCGCGTTGTACTGCAAGACGCCGGGATTCACGAAGTTTGCCTGCCCCTGTAGTTTGTCACGCAAATCCGGAACCAGGCTCAAAGGATTGATCAAAGGAACTTGTGTGCCGGACAAGCCGATACCCACACGGTTGAAATAGGAGAATGGGACTCCGGAGAAATTCGGATCGTCCTGTATCGTGTCGAATCCGCTCGCGGTATGCCCGTGTGGGTTGCCGCTCCCCGACGCATAGAAAAAGGAGCCCCTGAATCGGAGCCAATCGTGATCGTACGAGAGCTCGAGCGCTGCCATCTGCGCGTTGATATTGACCTTGTGGCCGGCGATGTCGTTGAAGCCGTCGTGGCCAACGGCTTCGTAGAACGCATGCGAGACGTTGATTCGGCCTATGTGACCGTCACTGGTACAGCCGAAATAGGCCGTATCGACAGCGTGAGGTTTAACCGTTCCGATCAACGACGGACGCACCAGGAACCCATTGTCGTTGTATAGGATGTGTCCGTTGTCGTTGTTATAGGCGAAGTCTAACTGCATATTGTAGCCGTCAAACAGAAAATCCTGACGGGTGAAGTTGAACAGTCCTATATTCTGATCGCGCCCGACGAATAGCGTGTTCAGTCCGCTGTTAGTGTCCTTTTCGAGAGGCCTGAAGTATGCGAGGTTCCATTGATCGCGGTTCGACTCGAAATTGCCGAACAGTCGAATGCCCGGATCGTTGTCAGAGAAGATGAAGCCACGGAAATCGCTGGTGAAACCCTGAACACCCGCAGTCACTGACACGATGTCGTAGTAAGGGCTGAGGTCGGCGAGCTTGTAGGATACGAAGGCCTCCTGCACCGCGATGTGGCCGTTGGTGCGAGTGGTTCCATCGGCCGGATTGACATTGACGATCCCTCTTTCGTTTGTGTCCAGGTAGTTGAGATTGAACACCGGGGTAAACTTGAATTCCCAATCAAGCGGCTTGAAGCCCGCATCGCCATGGAACAGGTCGAACGAAAAAATCAGATTTTCCTGAACTGAAGTCTCGTCGCCGCTGCCAAAAAAGTTTGAACTATTCGGGCTCTGGGTGCTCACTCCGCTGGCCACCGGTAGCCGTTTGAACACCCAATCGACGTCATTGACTCCGGTCAGATCCAAAAACGTGTGGTCGCCAATAATCGGATAGTCGCCTTTCAGCACGTTCTGGTCGTAAGGATCCCACCAATGCCCCAACTGATACGGGTATTCGCCGGGGGTATTGAGCGTGTAGCGATCCCAGTCAGGAAATCCTATGCGCCATCGATCCGGTACCGGGATGAAATCCTGATCCGGAGTGGACTTAACCGCGGGCTCTAATACCGGTGGCGCAAAACCAAGCGGCGCCATCGGATTAGTCGCGCCGCTCCATTCGGCGGCCTGCGCCTTCAGCTTCTCGTCGGTCGAGCTGGCGCTGCTTTTGTTTGACGGGCTCGAATTGGACGCTGCCTCCGTCGACTGGTCGTCGTTGGCCGCGACTATTCGTGGAAAAAATATTGTGACAGAGACGAGGAGACCGACAACGCTCAGGCGGAGCAGGCTTCGAGAACCGATAGCGAATCGCGAGGTCGCGACCACCGCAGGAGCCCGACTGTTATTCAAAACAGGCGGAACATATTCCAGACGTTCGCATAGTGTCAACCATTGCGGAGGCCCGGCTTGACTCTGGGCAAGTCCTCTTGTGTATTGTAGCCGACTCAATCCGGGGATGATCTTTTCCCCAAGGTCGACTGCTCGCTATCGTTCGCTGGGGGCCTGGAGCAACGAATGGGTGACAAGCATCGAGCTGCAAAGGAGGGCGCCAGCGTGCGTCGAGGAGCGATGGTCCTGCTCGCCTTCGTTCTTAGCGCGATGCATCCTGTTGCCGTTTGCGCGCTCGAAACGTTGAACACAGCGCCTCTCACTGTCAGCGACGTCGAGAACATAATCTCGGCGGCCGTGACCCGTGCGGTGCACGACAGAGTGGCTGTGATTGTTGCCGTAAGCGATCGCGAGGGTAACCCGCTCGCCGTTTACGACATGACCAACGCTCCAACCGGCAGCAAGGACGCCGACGTCATCAACAGAATTGCGACGCTGCCCTGCTCTCCTCCCACCACAACGCCTTGCAATCCGACTCTGGCAGAGCGCACTGCGCTGGAAAAAGCCCGGACGGCGGCATTTCTGAGCAGCGACCAGGACGCGTTTTCGACCTTGACCGCTGCGACTCTGGTCGCAACTCACTTTCCGCTGCATATCTCCAACACTGCACAAGCGCCATTGTTTGGCCTGCAGTTTTCTCAACTCCCATGCAGCGACGTGACGCCGGCTAACGGCGCGACTGGGGCGCTCGGCGGTATCCCGCTGTACAAAAATAACGACATTGCCGGTGGAATCGGCGTCGACGGCGCAAGCAAGGGCGAAAACGAAAAGATCGCGTTGGCCGGCGATTCGAAATACAGCCCGAGCGCCGCAATCACCGCCAACCAGATCTACCTCGGCGGATTTCAGCTGCCATGGACCAATCAGCCGCCGCCGAAGCGGCTCGCATTGATTCCATTCGCCAGCCTCCCCGGAGCCCCCAGTCCGAACTACCCGGACATAATCGCCACTCCACCGACGAGCTTCCCGCCCGCGGTGTTTGCAGGAGTCGCAGGCGAGATTCGCTTTCCAATCGTGGACAGCTCGAGGCCGGTTCCGGTGAAGCTCACGGCGGCGGACGTGACGACGATAATCACCCAGTCTGTTGCCATAGCCAAACAGACCCGCGCGGCGATTCGCCAACCTATAGGGGTGCCCGCGCGAATGCAGGTCGGCGTGACCGATCTCGATGGCTCAATCCTTGGCGTCTTTAGAACTAACGACGCAACCATGTTCAGCCTGGATATTGTTGTGCAGAAAGGTCGCTCAGTAACCGCATTCAGCGATCCCAATCAGCCTCTCGGTCATCAGTTGCGGCAATCGCTCGGAGTCGGCGCCAATCGCGAGATTGCCTTCACGACGCGAACGATTGGATTCCTGGCCCAGCCTTTCTATCCACCGGGCATTGACGGGACATCGCCGGGACCGCTACTCCACTTGCAGGGTAATCTGTTTAAGATGAAACCGACGGCGCCATGCATTCCCAATGGTGTTACCAACGGCGATGGCATCACCGCGTTTCCGGGTAGCACTCCGCTGTACAAGTCGGGGATCCTCGTCGGCGGGCTCGGTATCAGCGGCGACGGCGTCGACCAGGACGACTATGTGACAAACGCGGGCGCAGCAGGTTATCTCCCGGACCTATCCATTAGGGCAGACCAGATTGTGTTTCGAGGCACCCCGCTTCCATTTTTTAAATTTCCGCGACAGCCGGGTTTATAGATATCGGAGCCAAGGTGTAGAAGTGATGCCGAGAGGGAGGTCCACATGAACAAACCAACGAGTAACCTTGCCGCGTTCCTCATGATGGCGCTCGTGGCGGGCCTTTTCGCGTTGACGCCATCCGTAGTGCTGGCCGACGGACATGCGTACGTCGGTGAAAGCAAATGCGAGGACTGCCACGATTCGCAGCACGAAAAACTCGACGTCATCGGCCCCGACGGCACTAAGTCCGACCCGGTCACTGTCTGGATGAAGGACCCTCACCATAAGGCATTCGATGCGTTGACTGGGGATTGGGGAAAACAGGCGGCCAAAAAAGCGAGCGTCGCCGATCCACAAGCTGACGGATCGATGTGCCTGACTTGTCATGCCACCGGCACGGGCGGCAACAATCCACCTGATCCTAGTGAAGGAGTGTCATGCGAGGCATGTCACGGTGCAGCGGCTGACTATGTGGCAAGAGACAAGCACGGCGAGATCGGCAACGATCCGGCGAAAATGGCGGCGGCGGTAGCGCTGGGTATGATCGATATGCGCAAGATTGACGTGCGCGAGAATAATTGCCGCGGCTGTCACGTGGTCGATACTTCCAAGCGGCCCTGCTATCGCGCAAGCGAGAAGCCCTTCGACGTTCACAATGACAAGAAGTTCCGGCATTGGAGAGATAACATCCCGCCAATCTGATCTGATCCTGGGTTGAGCCGCTAACTGCATCATGAGGGGCCGGCGGGCTAGCCGACTCCTTATGTCGTCGATCAGAATCCTTTTCGAGTCATGCGGATACCTATCGATTTCATGAATGCGGTCGGCAACTCCGCATTTAGCATCGCGAACACGAAGTCGTTCTCGATTTCAATCGGCTCGGTCAGCCTTACGACGCTCGGATTGGCTTCTTGGCGCTCCGCGGAGGGTGTCTGAGGCGCTCGCTCTTCGGTCTTGCGGCTTCTGAACGATGTTGTCAGCCACGCGAATAAACCACGCCGCGGCGGTTGTTGAGCAGACTGGTCTGTCGTTTCCTGCACCTGCTGGCGCGATGATTCCGCCATTGGAGCAAGGACGACTTTGCCAGGTTTGATCTCGGTCACTTGACTCCACGGATACACAGTAATCTGCGCTCTCTGCTGCAGGTCGCTGATTTTTACGGCGTTCTCAGGCGAGACCCGCGAACTGAGTGCCGCGTCGCGGAAGGAGTAGGAGACGGTATTGCGCAGCGCAGGATCCGCGAGCATCTGTGTCACCTCGGCGCCGGAGTTTCCCCCTCCAACGACCAGGACCCGCTTGTCCTTGAACTCCTCGGGCTCGATCAGGCCGTAGAAAACGCGATCGGCCGTTTCGCCATCAACATTCAGCTTGCGTGGAGTGCCACGCACGCCGATTGCCAGGACTACATAGCGCGCTTTGAAGCTTTTGCCGGGACGCGTTGCGATTTCAAACAATTCGTCGGCCCGACTTATGGAAATGACCTCCTCGCGCTCATTGATCTGGAGCTGCATCGTACGCAGCATCTCTTCCCATTTTTCGACCAGCTCTTCCTTGGTGCGATCGCCCTCCAAATAGAAGGAGCCGTATTCATCCAGCTCGATTGGACTTGCCTGAACAAACTTGCCGCGCGGAAAGGTGCGGATCGTGCTTGCCGCAGTATCTTTCTCCAGCGCCAGGTAGTTCAGCCCATTTGACTTGGCCGACCATGCCGCGCCGATTCCCGTCGGACCGCATCCAACTATCGCGACGTCGTAAACCTCGGGCTCGACCGCTCGCTTCTCATGTCGAATCGCATTGGCAATAGCCACAACCACCTGGCGGCCCGAACGCATCACAAGATTGATCGAGGACGTTCGTCCGCTAGCTTCGCCGGCGACATAGACGCGTGGGACGTTGCTCTCATAAGTGTCGTCGAGCACGGGAATCTCCGGCGTTCGCTGTGGACCGGAGTCCGAAACCAGCCGGCGACGTGATTCCGGCGGCAGATAGCGGAGGTAGCCAACTCCGATCAAGGTCATAGTCACCAGTGCGAGGATCGCGAGCCACCACGGACGCAACGTGACCCTTCGAAGCGCGATGCTCGGAGATCCATTGTGCAAGCCGTGCAACGAAATCGTGTAGGCCGCAAGCCGCAACTCCGGCGGTTGATGGGGCCGGGTCGTAGGCGCCTTGGACGGGAAATCCTTGATCAGTTTGCCGCCGCGATAGTAGGTGTGGAACGCGTGGCAATCAGCACAGGCATTAAGCGTCTTCTCCCATGGATAACTCCAGTACCTCGAGCTGACCAGCTTCAGCTCGACTCGAGCTCAGGATGCCAAGGGGGTCTGTCCATGACGCTACTTGCCCCGAGGGTGTTCCTGCCTCGTGCGCGTGACAACTGAAGCATTTCCCGATCTCTCTGGTGCTCGAATCCCGCGGCTTCTCACTCTCCTCGATATGCAGATGACACTCGGCACACTCCGCCTTTAGATGACCCGCGGAATGAGGTGTGAAAGTCGCGTTGATAGGACGGAACACTGCTGACTCAACAAACGGGATTGTCGGAGGCTCGGGCGTAGCGCTGCCGGCGGCGCTCGCGAGCTTCAAGTCTTCGTCCTGCCAACTCGAATGGCAGGTGCTTGCGGTGCATCCGGTGGTTACTATCGCAAATTCTTCGGGCTTTTCGCGTGACGGAGCGCTCACCAGATGACACGACCGGCAAGCGAGATGCTGTTCCGTGTGATCGAGCCCGCCGGCCAGCTCCGCAGCGGCCTTCTCGGCAGCTTGCTTGCGCGACGCTGATCGCATCCTTTGCGCGTCGGTTCTCGCTTCCCGCAAGTGTTTGAGAGTGTCTTCGAGATGCTGCTTATGGTTGAAGTCCTTGGCAAAGTTTTGGATCGACTTCCATTGAACATGCAGGCTGTGACCGTGTGCGCCGACCCCAGCTATCGAGTCATGCGCATGACACGCGCTGCAACTAGTTCCCGAAGTGGCGACAAAATCGACCTTGCGGCCCTTGTGATCCGTATGGCAAGAAAGACATGCCAGTTGATCGTTGAAACCAGCCAGATGCTTTCCGGGGTCCAGCCCAACGTCCTTGTCGTCGAGATTGACGTTCAAGTGGTCGGAGTTATGAATAATGTTACCGTGACAATCGACACATCCGGTGCTGGCTAACGCGACGCCGCTCCACGGCTGGTGGCATACGGCGCAGTTTCCACCGAAGGGCTCGTGACCTTCAAGGACAGGGCCCGGCGAATAACTTCGATGGAATGAGAGCAGGATGGCCAGCACCGCCAGTGTGACTATGCCGGCGACTGTCAGTTGGCTACGGCGCTTCATATTCCGCCGAAGTAAAGAACCCCTACCACGTGAAATATCAGAAGTGCGAATGTCAGCACCGATAAGACTATGTGAAGATCCAGCCACCCAGTGCTGAGATGAATATTGAAAGAGTTATGATCGAGATTTACCTTGCGAGCCGCGAGGGCTAGAAGCTCGCGATAGGTCTTCTCATCGCCGGATTCTGCAATCCTTGCGGCCGCCGCCGCGCAGACTTGCTGACCGGGATCGATACCCTTTATCGTCGCCATCAAGAGAGTCCATCTCGACGCGGATCTATCGCTGAGAAGTATAGGCTTGATGTGGTCGATGTATGCCTTGGTTAGCTGCTCGCTATGCCCGAGAATTTTCTCCTCTGCCTCGCGATAGACCGCGCTGACCTTGGAATCGACATCCTCGAGCCGCACCTGGTGCTCGGCGAGCCGCGTCATCGCGTGCGGAAGTTTGTCCTGCAGTATCGCGCCGAAGATTCCGCTGATGAATAGCAACAGCACGAGTGTTGCGAGCGCAGCCTCCAAAGGACTCATCGCGGTCGTGGTGATGTGCCACGACAAGGGCAGCAACGCGAGCATCCCGAGCGTGAGATGAAACGCGCGCCATGTTTCGAGCCGATCTAGCTGGACCAGCCGATGTTGAATTGAGGCTGGAAAGATCTTCCCAGTGAATTGCAGCACGCGGATCGAGAACCAGATGTTGCGCTTGCGGACGCTGTACCATGCGATCGCGATAAAGCTTGCCAGCGCGATAGAGCCCGACCAGTATTCTCCAATCTCACGCCCGAAGGTTGAAGTCGCCGCGTTCAGGCCTGCCACCGCGATCAGACAAATGGTCAGCCAGAGCCAGATGCGGATCGGGATCGCGCGACCTCGGCGATCGCGAATATTCAAGGTTGGTCGGTTTGCGGCGGCGGCTCGAGCCTCTCGAGTAGCCATCGGCTAGTCGTTCGAGCCCATGGCTTTTCTGACGCGATCGGGCCCGGCGATTACCACGCCGGTCGCGGTCGGGAAGAGATCGGAAGGCTTGATTCTCATCGCGGAGCCCGTCGGGCACGCATGAACACATCCCATGAACGGAAGCCCGTCGCACAGATCGCACTTTATGGGATAGGCAGCCGGGATGTGGGCCGCGCTCTTTGACAAAGACTCGGTGCTCGATTCGGACTGCTCTTTGGATGCCTGATTGCGGCCAAGAATCCGTTGCCAGAGGCTGCGCTCGATCCGCTCGTGATCGCCGCGCTCGTGACTCGCAAAGATCCTGCTCCATAGGCCTTGTTCGACCGCGTGTGAAGGAACCGGATAAGGCCGGAAGAATTCTTTGCCGAGAGTCTCGGCTTTTCGATCCTGCGCCGCATCGAACTTACCGGTCTCGATCATCGCGATGTTGTCGTAGGGGCAGGCGATCGCGCAATTGCCGCATCCGATGCACATGTCGTATTGAAAGTAGATCTCGCCTTCCGGCCTTCGCTTGACCGCGCCGGTCGGGCAACTGTTCATGCATTTGGGATCGTCGCAATGGCGGCACGCGGCCGGTATCAGGTATTTGCCCAGCTGGATCCCGGTCCTAATCAGGCGGCTGGTGCCATGAAGCGACTCGCACGCGGTTACGCAATTATCGCACTTGACGCATAGGTCCAGATCCATCACCAGCAGCGCATCGGCCTGAATGACGCCAAACTGTCCGCTGTCTTTCAGAATCTCCGATAGCTCCGGCGTCAACTGTTCCTCAGCCGCGAGGCGGCGTTCTATGGTCGAACGCACTTGCGCTTCGGCCGAAGGAAATTGCTTGATGAGAGCCGCGACGTCCTCGCCGAGAATCTTGATCACCTCGCACTTACCCGCCGTTAAGACGCTCGCATTGCGAACGCCGCCACCGCCGATCAGCGACATCTCGCCGAAATACTCGCCGGCCCGCCGATATGCGAGCACCCGTTGAGTGCCATCTTTGGCTTGGCGGACAACTTGGACGTAGCCGTCGCGGACGATGTACAGACTGTCGCCGACCTCACCCTGCTTGACCAGCACGATTCCGCGTTGGTCGTAGCGTTTGATCTCGCAATCCGCGAGCAGGCGATCGATGAACTCGTCCTTAACGCCCTTGAAGAGCTCGAGTTCATTGACCATCACGCGAATTGCGCGTTCGCGAAATCGGGCGGAGAGCAAGGCGCGTGCCTCGTCATTCGTTTCGACAAATTTGAGGCAATGCCGCGGGAATGTAGAAGATCTCGGCACCGTCCTGCGCAGCGACTATATCCAGCGTGCGTGGAAGTCCGCCCAACGCGCCCATTTCGCCGTAGAACTCGCCGGCGACACGCGCGGCAACCTTGGTCCTGACCGCGCCATCGATTTCGAAGAGGTCCACGCCGCCCTTCAGAATGAAGCAGAGATCGAGCTCATATTCGCCCTTACTGCAGATGAGCTCGCCCCGGCGAAAATTCGCGAGGCGCATCGCAGCCTCGGAATCAAAGCCTTTCAGGAATGCGTCGCGCTGTTCGTCAGAAAAATGTTTGAAGAGATCGAATCCGGAAAGCTCGGACCACAATTCGTTCCCGGGCCTTCTAATCGGTACTCCAGCAAAACTCACAGGGCCACCGGCTACCGTGCCGCTGCTCATCTGTCAATAGCGGCCGACTGAACCGCATTTCGCTTTTAGAATCTTTCCTTGAAGGGACGGACTTCGAGCTCCATCGTCCATGCGCTCGGATCCTGATGCGCGAGATGCCAGTAGGTCTCTGCGATCGCCTCGGGCTTGAGAAAGTCGCCGTCTTTCAGGCTCGGCTTTAGTCCCCGCGCGCCAGGGATGTCGATGCTGCCGTCCACGTTGATCCACACCACGTGGATGCCTTTCGGACCAAGGTCGCGAGCGAGTGATTGCGCCAGCCCGCGCATCGCGAACTTCGCGGGTCCAAACGAGACCGACTTCGCCCCAGCCTTCACGCCGGCGGTCGCCCCGGTGAAGAGCATCGTGCCATGCCCGCGCGCGATCATGCCGGGCGCGACTTCCTTGGCTGCGACGAACGCCCCGAGCGCATTCACCCGCCAGTCCGCTTCGTACTGCTCGGGCGTGATCTCTGTGATACTTCCGAATGCGCCGGTGCCCGCGTTATAGAGGAGCACCTCGGGCTCGCCGAGTTCTTTCCGAATGACGCGAAACGCATCGGCTATCTGCGCGGGATCGCTGACATCGCAACTGACGTCCAACACCGTCGCGCCGCTCTTCCGGACCTCGCCAGCGAGTGCTTTCAAATACTCCGCTTTGCGCGCGAGCATGGCGACCGCGTAGTTCGTAGCGAAGCGACGGGCGAGTGCGGCGCCAAGTCCCGGACCGACTCCGATAACGACCGCAACAGGTTGGTTAGACAGGGTACCCATAACTGGTGCTCCTTTGTGCGTGACGCGCTAGCGACTGCTCGCCAAGTGCATTCTCGCATGACACTCCAGTGATTGCCTATTTGTCTGCGGCGACATCGGAGCCGCTCCGGTCACTGGGTGCAGGGGTCACCCCTGCCGCCAGGATCGCGAGCGCGGTCTTGTGCAGCTCGCGATCGCCGGCGGCGATGATTTGTCCACCGTCGTACGGCGAGCCGCCCGACCAGTTCGTCACGACTCCACCCGCAGCCTCGATGATCGGGATGAGCGGCTGGATATCGTAAGGCTGCAAGCCCGATTCGATAACCAGGTCGATGAAGCCCGCGGCGACGAGGCAGAACGAATAGCAATCGCCGCCGTAACGCCTCATGCGCGCCTTCGACGCCACCGCTCGAAACGCATCGCGCTCGCCCGGTCCCGTGAACATCGCAGGATCGGTTGCGCTGACGATCGCGTCGTCGAGCCGCCGGCATTCCCGCACGTTAAGCTTGTCGCTGGAACCGCCGCGCCTCAGTTCGGCCCCCATGCGCGAACCAACGAACGTCTCACCCGTGTACGGCTGATGCATCACGCCAATCACCGGCCGCACACCGTCGTTGAGTGCGATCAAAACTCCCCAATGCAGTTGTCCGATAATGAACGCTCGCGTGCCGTCGATCGGATCGATGATCCAGGTGAGCGGGTCGGTGCCGGCTGCGAAGCCATGCTCCTCGCCGAGGATGTTGTGGCCGGGATAGACGCGCTGAATCTCGTCGCGAATCGCCTGCTCCGCCGCACGATCGGCGAGCGTCACCGGATCGTAGCCGGCCCCGGCGATCTTGTTCTCGACCTCGAGGCGCGCGCGAAAGTGCGGCAGGATCGTGCGTCCCGCGAGGTCCGCGAGATGGCACGCGAATGCGGTGTACTCCGAGATCGCGCGATCGTCCATCGTCGTCATAGTTGGCAATCGAGGAAGTTTTTGCAATGCATGGAAGGCGATAATGTTGAAGGGCGGCGCAATAGTTGGACGGCCCAAGTTTGCGAGTTGACAAAATCCTTGTGAATACCGAACGAATCAGAATCGAAAGGGACCGCGCGGCTTTACTGATAGTCGACATGCAACCGGATTTCCTTCCGGGCGGCACATTGCCCGTCCCCGGAGCGGACGCGATTGTGTCCCCTATGCGCAAACTAATGAACTCCGGGTGCTTCGACTTGATCGTCGCATCGCAGGACTGGCACCCGCGCGACCACGTTTCGTTTGCCAGCAACCATCCTGGTCGAAAGCCGATGGACACGATCGAGCTCTACGGCCATCCGCAAACCCTCTGGCCCGACCACTGTATCCAGGGCACACCGGGTGCCGCGATGCATCCGGAGCTGCCTTGGGAGAGAGTCGCCGCAATCATCAGAAAGGCCACCGATCGACAAACTGATTCTTACAGTGCGCTTCGCAACAACTGGAATCCGCAAGGCAATCGGCCGCCGACCGGACTGACCGGTTATCTTAAGAATCGAGGCATCGAAGATCTCTTCCTATGCGGTGTCGCCGGCGACTTCTGCGTCAAATGGACTGCCGAGGACGCCCTCGATGAAGGCCTCCGCGTGCACGTAATTTGGGACCTATGTCGATCTATCGATCCTTCATCTGACGAGCTAGTCGCTCGCGCGCTCCACTCGCGCGGCGCCGATATCATCTCCGTCCTGAACCTGCCGCTGTAGGCTCGACGGCAAGCGTTCCCGCAAGTGTGCCGCATAGCCGCGGTTACGGGACTTCGGTGCTCGCGTCCAGCCACGCGAGCATCAGCTCATTCACCATCGACGGATCGAGCGAGGCCGCGCCGCCGCCGTACACCGCGCCGCTGCGCGCGGGCGTCGCCGGCGGATTCTTCGCGTATTCGACGCCGGCCGCGATGTCCCTGACGAAGCGCGTCGCAACTCCCGGCAGCGTCTGCGGCAATGTGACGCACAGATGAAAGCCCGCGGGCTTCTGAAGCCCGTTGAGACGCCATCCGCGCTCCGCGAGAAAATCGTTCACGTGGTAGATATCCACCTGGTCGGACGTGAACGCGATGCAGTAGGTCGGCTTGCCGATAATCTTGAGCTCAGGGATTTTTGCGACTCCTGTTTTGATCGTATCCGCTGCCTTCATGATGCGCCGCGTCGCCTTCAGGTAGCCCTCCTCGCCGAGCGTGACCATCGCGGCCCAGGTCGATGCGCTGATTCCCTCCGAGCGGCTGCCGGCAACCGTCGGCGACGCATACAACCCGCCCTGCCAGTCGGTGATCGAAAAGTACATGCGCCGGCGCAACGCGCGATTTCGATAGAGCACGACTGACGCACCCTTCAGCCCATAGCCCCATTTGTGCGTGTCGCAGGACATCGAGGTGACGCCCGGCAAACGGAAGTCGAACACAGGAATGTCGTACCCGAGCTTCGCGATCCACGGCAGGATGAACCCGCCGAAGCAGCTATCGACATGCAGGCCGATGCCGGCTTCTAGCGCGAGGTTGGATAACTTCTCGATCGGATCGATCAACCCGTGCGGATAATTCGCCGCCGAGCCCGCGATCGCGATGGTGTTGGGACCGATTGCGCGCCGCATCGCGTCCACGTCGGCCAGGTAATCGGGGCCGACCGGTACGCGAATCAGCTTGATGCCGAAAAAGTGCGCGCCTTTTGAAAATGCCGGATGAATCGTGTCCGGCACCACCATCTCGGGCGCCGTGATTGCGCGCTCGGCCCGCGCTTTCTCCCGATACGCCAGCATAGGCAGGATGATGCTCTCGGTGCCGCCCGACGTGATCGCGCCGCACACGTCGGCCTGCGGATCTTTCTCGCGCGCCAGCTCTGCGCCGAGCATCCGCGCCGTCATCGCGATTACTTCGCCCTCGAACTTGGTGCCGCTCGGGCACATGTCGCGCTGCAGCAGGTTGACGTGCGAAAAGAGCGAGAACACGCGGTTGAGGTAAGCGTAGTGCTCCATCCCGCCGTGGTAGTAGGTGCCTGATATCTGGCCGGTCTGCCAGCGTGCGTTTTCCTCGCGCGCGATGCTGCGCAGCTCGCGCATGACGTCCTCGGGCTTGCGGCTCTTTGTGGGCAGCTCGCGATAGGTCTCGAAGGTTTCGCGATAGGGAAACATATCTCCGAAAGGCCCGGAGGGTTCTTGCTGCTTCTTCGCTGCTTTGGGCATGGAACGACTCCTTGGAGATCTCTCGTCGATTTGAATACTAGTCCATCGACCCGTTCAATCCGACGCTCATGTGCCCGGGTTGAGGCGGCGGTAGATCGCGCGGTTGCGCTTGTAGAATTCGAGGAATTCGCGGAACTGGCGATCGTAGATGCGCCGGTTGATCTCGATCGGCCGATACTCGGCGGCGATCTTCACCCGTCCAGAGATTTCCTCGATCGTAATCTCGCCCAGCGCGGCAAACGCCGCCATCGCAGCGCCGACAGCGTTGGCATTGCGCGGATTGGCGACCTGCCGCACTGTGCATCCGAGTACGTCGGCCTGGATCTGGCACCATAGATCAGAGCTCGCGCCGCCGCCGATGAAATTGAGCTGCTCGAACGGCCGCCCAATGAACTTCTCGAGGTGACCCTTGAGCCATCGCAGGTTGTACGCGACGCCTTCCATCACCGCGCGCACGTAATGGCCGCGGCTGGTGCGCGCAGTCTGGTTGAAGAAGGCGCTGCGCGTCGATGCGTCCTCGTGTGGTGCAAGCACCCCGTTGATCCATGGCGTGAAGATTAAGCCGTCGCTCCCGGGCGGGACTTCCGCGGCGAGCCGGTTCATGTCGGCATAAACGTCGATGGGAGAATTCGCACTTCCAGCGGGATACAAAATGTCTTTCAGGAATTCGAGACTGCGACCCGCGGCGCCCTGCTCGGCGCCCACCATGTAGCGACCCGGGAGCGCAGCCGGCATCGCAGTCAGCATGTGCAGCGGATCGGTTTTCTTCGCCGGCACATGGCAGCTCATCCACGACGAGGTGCCGATATAGAAGTATCCCTCATAGTCGCGCACGGTGCCGGCGCCTAGGGTCGCCGCATGGCCATCGGCGGAGCCCATCACGACGCGAGTTGAAGGCGTCAGGCCGAGGTCCGCCGCGACCCCGGGTTTGATTGGGCCGAGCACGGAGTTGACCGGCCGCAAGTCAGGCAACTTCGCGCGATCGACTCCGGCCATCGCAAGCAACTCGGGTACATAGTCAATCCTGTCAGGATTGCGAATGTCAGTTAACCAGTAAGTGAACATCGTCGCGTACGACGCCGCAAATTGCCCGGTGAGGCGCAGGTTGAGGTAGTCCATCGGCTCGAGAAACTTGAAAGTCCGCGCATACATCTCGGGTCGCTCGTTCTTGATGAAGAGGATATGCCCGAGGCCATCGACGCCCGATTGAACTGGCGCGCCGCCCGTGAAGCGCAGCCATTTGAGCACCTTGAACAGTCCGTAGCCCTGGATTCGCGGCCATCCGCCGGAGACTGCGCGATTGTATTTCGCGCCGCGCGTGTCCATCCACGAGATCGCATTCCCGATTGCCGCGCCGCCCTCATCAACGGCCACTGTGACAGCCCACAGCGTGGTGCATGCGACGGCGATGATCTGTTCCGCTGGTACGCGCGAGGCCGCGATCGCCTCCTTCGCTGAGCCGCACACGGAGCGCCACCATTCCTCGGGATCATGCTCGACCGCACCGCCCTCCATGAACATCGTAGTGGTATGACGGATTGCCGATGCGACGACTTCACCCGCACTCGAAACAACGGCGGCCTTGGTGCTGCCGGATCCCATATCGATGGCGAGCACGTATTTCAGCGGAATGGAGGATGGCATCAGTAATTCCGCTCGCGCTGGACGGTTTCGCGGCTACTCTTCTGTCAGCGCGTTCAGGTCGGAGATCGCCTCGACGAAGTCTTCCATGAACTCTTTCACCACTGCGCGAGTTGATTTCACGCTGTCGATCAAACCGACGCCCTGGCCGACGAAATAGGTGACCATTTCGCGCGCCTTCGGGTTGCCGCGCTCGGCTGCGAGATCGACGGCGTGGAGAGCAGGCTCGCTGATGAGGCTTTGCAGCGGCATCGGCAGCGCGCCGGGGCTGCCCGCGCCCTCCCACGCGTCGGTCCAGGTCGAACGCAACTGGCGCGACGGTTTGCCAGTGCGGCCTTTGGAACGAACGGTGTCGCGCGATCGCGCTTCGATCATTTTCTGGCGAAAGATTTCCGAGGTCTCCGATTCCGTCGTCGCCAGCCACACCGACCCGGTCCACACGCCGGCCGCGCCCATCGCCATGCAGGCCGCCATCTGGCGGCCGGTCATGATGCCGCCGGCGGCCAATACCGGAACCTCGCGGATCAATTTGATCGCGCGAAGCACTTCGGGGATAAGCACGATAGTCGAGACTTCGCCGCAATGGCCGCCAGCCTCGCCGCCTTGCGCGACAATTATATCGACTCCCGCTTTGGCCTGGCGCACTGCATGTTCCGGCGCTCCCACCAGCGCAGCGACCGGCACTCCATGCTGATGGCCCATATCGATCATGGCCTGCGGCGGCACGCCAAGCGCGTTGGCGATCAATTTGATCGGATGCTGAAATGCAGCCTCGAGCAGCTTCAGCGCGTATTCCGGCTGAAACGGGACGGGCCCATCGGGAGACCTGACGCGCCCTTCTTCAATCGCCTGCGAGGGCTCGATTCCATGCCTGGAAAGGAGATCGCGCACGAAATCCTTGTGTTGCTGCGGGATGCGCTCCGCGAGCGAGCGGTTTGTGACGCCCTGCTCGTATTTGATCGAGAGGTTCTCCGGAATGAGCACATCGATCCCGTATGGCTTGCCGTCGATGTGATCGTCGATCCATTTCAGCTCGCGCTCGAGCTGATCGATCGTGAAGGCGGTTGCTCCAAGCACTCCGAAACCGCCCGCCCGGCTCACGGCGGCCACCACGTCGCGGCAGTGGCTGAACGCCACCAACGGAAAATCGATGCCGAGCATTTTACAAATCGGTGTGTTCACTCTGACGACTCCTTGCAGCTCATGATTCTATCTGCCGATTCGTCGCGCGTTGAGCTCACTGAACCATACACCACCATCGGGCGCGATATCGATTCCGCGGCAAGTTGAGGTCTCGCCACTGCGCAAGGATTTCGATTTCATTTTCGAGTTGCCCGCGTCGGTGTTCGAAGGAGTCGCGGCGGGACTGATCGACTTGATCGACGCCGGATTAAAGGACAGCGTCAAGATCACCGGGGATATGAGAGTCCTGATCAGGCATGCAGAATTGGTGAACGTGATCTACGGCGTTTACGCGCGCGAGATCGAAACGACTTGGCCGAAGGGCAAGCCGGCAAGACCGGCGACGCGATGCTCCGCGCCGATTCGCGTCGCGTCGCTATGAAGCTTCAGCGGCCTTCGCCGCCATCGTCGCGTGGGCCCACCAGACGAGCTCATCCAAAGCCGACTTCGTGGCAGCAAGCAGGCTTGCCTCGATGTCTTCGATGGGCTTGTTTGCCCCCATCGGGGAGGTCGACATGAAATCGGCGCCGCCAATGTGGACGGAGGCTGCGGTCGAAACCATTCGCAGCGCAATCGCGATGAGGCCTAGATGCTCAACCGCCCGCGCCGCTCCGCTTCCCCCGTAACCAATGGCAGTGAACGGCTTCCGTCCCCACTCCTTATAGGCCTGGTCGAGTGCGTTCTTCAGCACACCCGTGATCGAGTGATTGTATTCGGCGACCACGAAGACGAAACCGTCATACCGTGCGAGCGTTTTCTGCCAGCGCAATGCCTCGGCGTTCTCGCTGGGCATCGAGATAAGCGGCCCCTTCTCATCGAAGAACGGCAGCGGATGGTCGAGGAGGTCAAGAAGCTCCGCCTCGATGTCGTCACGGGCCTGTGCCTGCTTCAGCATCCAGCCAGCGGCCTTGTCGGCGTACCGACCGGGCCGGGTGGAACCAATCACGACGGCGATGCGGGGTTTCGTGGTCATGATAACTTCAAATTTTGATTTCGGATGCCGCTGTTCAACCTATTCGCTGACTTTACGACTCGTTTCGTGTGGTATCGGTCTCGATGGGCTAGGGCTTGGGGCTCGCGTCCATCTCGGAGGCCCGCGCCAGTGCTTGCGTGTCGACATACTCCTGGATGTTCGTCAGTTTGCCGTTTCGAACGGTAATGGCGAAGACAAAGTGGTCCTCGAACGTCCTATTCGTGGCTTTGACTTTCCCCCTCGCGAAACCGACGACCAGAACCCGGTCTCCCTGCGCTACGAATTCGGGGGGATTTGGGAATGAAGTTTCCATATTTTTGGAAGCCTTCTGAAGCAAGTCCGCCAATCCCGCGTGCCCGCGGTACGTGCCGGCCAGCGGCCAGTCCTCGCCCGGAATGATCCACTCGATATCTTCGGCACACAACGCCAGCAGACCTTGCCTATCGCTGCCGCCCATTGCTGCAAAAAAGTCCTTCACAATCTGGACATTCTTCTGAATGCTCATCGAGATCTCTCCATTTCTCTCTACATCGGATCGCGCGGTGTCGGTAAATCAGCCGACACCGACGCCAAGTTGTTGCTGCATTACAGAAGCCGCATTGTAGCAATGAAAGGAAATGATCTTTCCATCCTCGAGGTGAAAAACATCGCAAGACGGGACATCTATTGCCTTGCCCGTGGGAGCTAGAGTTCCAGAAGCAAGGACCAGCTCACCTTTATGCGTTCCCCGAGTTGCGAGCTCGACAACGACGACGTTCTCCGCGACGTAGATGCTGATCAACTCACGGTGGACATCAGGAAATGCACTTGCGAAGCCGGCAATAGAGTCACCAATGGCCTGCCCGCGAAACTTTTTGCCGGAAGGAATGTCGTACATGTATCCTTCCTCAGAGAAGAGAGAGACAAACTTCTCTCTATCCGTTCCTTGCCCCTCTGCGGCGGCGTAAAGCTCTCTGATGAGTTCTTCATTGCGAAGCATATTTAATCCTTCCCGCAGTCGGTTACTGTCTGTTGACTTGCTGCCGGTGGTGTTGTGGATCTGCCGGTGAGTCGTACTGTCGGTGATTCAGCCGATATCGACTTTCATGGCGATATCCCAGGTGCCGGCTCCGATCACCCCGTTAGGGGGTCCTTGTTCCACGCCCGCGCGCAGCATGAACGCGCGCGGCACGCTGTTTACGGTTCAGAAGGCGTTGCCGCTGTTCAACCTATTCGCTGAGTTTACGACTCGTTTCGTGTGGTATCGATCTCGATGGGCTAGGGCCTGGGGCTCGCGGCCGTCTCGGAGGCCCGCGCCAGTGCTTGCGTGTCGATATACTCCTTGATGTGCGCTATTTTGCCGTCTCGAATGGTAATGTCGAAGACCCACTCGTCCCTGTACGGCTTATTCGTAGCGTAGATTTTTCCCGTAGCGACGCCGATGACTAGAACCCGGTCTCCCTGCGCCACGAATTCGGGGGGCGTTGGGTATTTCATTTCCACCTCTTTGGACGCCTTCTTAAGCACAGCCGCCAATTCCGCGTGCCCGCGGTACGTGCCTGCGAGCGCCCAGCCCTCGCCCGGAATGATCCACTCAATATCTTCGGTAACCAACGCCAGCAGATCGTGCTCATTGTAGCTGCCTATTGCTGCAAAGAAATCCTTCACAATTTGGACATTCCCTTCGATAGTCATCGATATCTCTCCTTTTTCTTACACTAAGTGTGTCCGATCTAATCGGACGTTTCGCAACCGACCTTCTTAGGCCAAACAAACGGTCGTAAATCGATTACTGCTCCTTCTTGAACAGGTCCTGGAAGATGAGCCGACCCCAGGTTTTTCCGCGTGCGTGCACCAGCGCGCCACCCTCGTTGAGCTTTCCCAGGTTGACGGGTGCGAACCCGAGTTGTTTGGCCAAATCCGCCACGGGAGCGGTCGCGTCCTCGTCATCGCTCGACAGGAAGACGACCCGGTGGCCGCCCTCGACGATCGGGTCGGTAGCCAGTGTGGCCGCAACCAGGTGATTAAAACCCTTCACCAACTTGGCGCCGGTGAACGACTTCGCAACGAATGCGGAGGACGGGAGACCGTCCAGTTCCTCAGGTGGGACTGGAAACGAGTTCATCGCGTCGATGACCGTCTTGCCTTTCCAACTCGGCAGGGCCTTCGCAATCTCGCGATGTTCCCCGAACGGAACCGCCAAGATGATTGTGTCAGCCTCGAGTGCATCCCGCAGCGACTTGGCGACGACCGTGGATCCAATCGCCCGAGCCTGCGGTGCCAACGCCTCGGGGGGCCGGTGACTCGCAACGGTCACGTCGATGTTTTTACGGGCGAAGGCGTGGGCGAGGGCCTGACCTATCTTTCCGAATCCTACAATTGCATAGCTCATAATATTTCTCCGATCCTTGTTGATATTGATTCCCAGCCTTCGACGGTGTGGGACATCAAATTCCGTTCTGCGGCCACCTTCCATAAACGTCCCGCGGTAAATCACTTTGCGGGCGGCCGGAAGGTCAGCCACTAGCCGAGGTCTGCAGACGTTAGATGGCCGTCATGCCGCCGTCGACGGACAACTCCACCCCATTCACGAAGCTCGAATCGTCTGAAGCAAGAAACAGCGCGACCGTCGCGATTTCCTCAGGTTGACCCATCGTTCCCCGCGGGATCAGGGATTCGAACATCTCCTTCGCCTCCTTGGTGAGAACTTCTTCCTGCATCGGTGTGGCGATCGGCCCCGGGCCCAGCACGTTCACCCGGATCTTCCTGCCCTTCAGTTCGTTAAGCCACGTGCGTGCGAAGGAGCGCAATGCTGCCTTGCTCGCCGCATACACGCTGAAACCAGGAAAACCCTTCACCGAAGCAACTGATCCGGTCATGATGATCGATCCGCCATCGTTGAACAGCGGCAACGCCTTCTGAACCGTAAACAGCGTGCCGCGCGTATTCAGGCCGAAGGCCGCATCGAAGTGCCGCTCGGTAATCTCGCCCAGTGGGACGGCTTCGCCCGTGCCAGCGCTCGCGAACAGGACGTCGATCTTGCCCTTTTCTCGCTTGACCGTAGCGAACAGACGGTCGAGGTCGTCGAGATTTGCCGCGTCACCGCGCACGCCGGTCACGTTCCGGCCAATCAACTTGACGGCCTCATCGAGCTGCTCCTGCTTCCTACCCGTGATGAAAACGTAGGCGCCTTCTTCAACGAACAGCTTGGCGCTCGCCAGCGCCATGCCGCTCGATCCCCCCGTAATGACTGCAACCTTACCTTCAAGCTTTCCCATAATTACTCCCTCTGGTACATGTTTAGCATTCAGTATAGTGAAATAGATTCTTTGGCAAAGGACGAGAACTGCTCGAAAGTCCTAATCTTTTGTCCATTCGTCCAAAAGAGGGGGCTAGGTTGGACTGTGGTCTAGCACTGCGCTCGGTCAATATGTAGCAGATGCAACTGGTTGCGGCTTTCGCGACCAAGCGAAGTAGTCAAAATCGAGGGATCGTTGTCTGAATTGCCTTCGGGACCCAAAGAACCGGGACGGTGAAGGCTTCCAAGATCGGGTCGGATTCCAACGTTTCCAAAGGAAAGTAATCAACACAGATTCCAGTAGAGAGGTTTCCAATGGACCCGATAACAGACATCTTCAGAACGATGCACGTAACCGCTTTCGGTCTGCACAGGCTCGAAGCCACAGCCCCGTGGGGCGTAATACAGGAGAAGCAGACCGAGGAAAAAGTCACGCCTTCCGACAAAAAGATTGCACCCACAGATTTGGCTCACTTCGCCATGCTTTCGCGCGGCAACTGCTGGCTGAGTGTGGAAGGGATTCCGGAGCCGATTCCCCTCACCGGTGGTGATTGCTTTTTGCTGGCCCGGGGGACTTCGATTGTTTTGCGCGACAGCCCACGAACACGTCCAAGGTGGAGTTTCCGCGAGATCGGGGCCAAAGCCAAAAGTAATGTCGCTCATTATGGAGGTGGTGGCGCACCGACGACAATCGTCTGTGGGTCCTTGAGTTTCGATCGCGCCAGCCTCAAGCCGATCACTCAGTTATTGCCGAGCTTCATTCTGATCAAGGCCGAGCAGGCACGCACGCTTGCTCTTCACAACACAATGCAAGCGCTGGCATCAGAAATGGCAGAACAGACGCCGGGATCTGAAGCAGTCGCGACCCGGCTAGCCGAGGTCCTATTTATCCAGGTACTCCGGGCGCATATCGCGTCGGGACCGAAACGCAACAAAGGATGGCTTCGTGCTGTTTTCGATCCTCAAATCGGCACTGCCCTGAGTGCCATTCACGACAGAGTGAATACACCTTGGACGGTCGAATCCCTGGCCGAAGCGGCGGGTATGTCTCGCTCCGCATTCGCAGCACGATTTAAAGAGCTACTCGGACAAACACCACTGGAATATGTAACCGAGTGGCGGATGCAGAAGGCGATGCAGCTACTACAAGAGCGTGACAAAAAGCTCATAGACGTCGCTCGGTTGGTCGGTTACGAGTCCGACGCTTCGTTCAGTAAGGCGTTCAAGCGAGTTGTCGGGGCCAACCCTGGTGAATACCTCAAACGATCTGACCGTGCTTGACGGCTGGCGCGGTCAGGCAGGGGCATTTTCATTTTTCGATTCTGCGGTTGAAGTCAGTCGCGCGCGCGAGTCCGATGTACCCGATCGCGACATTGATTCCTTGGGCACCGCCGGCGCGGCTCGGCTGGCCGAATCCGCGGCGCGGGTCTATAAGCTGGAAAGAAGAACGCGCACGGTACTTGCTTCGATGGCGCTGACGGCAAGGAGGCTACAATGGCAAAAATCGACGGCGGCGAGATGCTGGTACGGACACTCGAGCATGAGGGCGTTCACGAAATTTTCACGCTCCACGGCGGCCATCTTGATGCGATCTACGCCGCGTGCGCTGAGCATGGCTTGCGCGTGATCGACACTCGTCACGAGCAGGCGGCGGCGCACATGGCCGACGGATGGGCGCGCACGACTGGGCGTCCGGGCGTCGCCATCGTTACGGCTGGGCCGGGAGTCACCGACGCGGTCACCGGAGTCGCCAACGCGTTCATGGACTCGATCCCGATGATTCTGATCGGAGGGCGAAGTCCGTTAGCCGACGACGACAAGCTGCCGCTGCAAGCCGTCGATCAGATGGGCATCCTGCGCCCAATCACCAAGTGGGCGCGCAGCGTCACGCATACCGAGCGGATTCCGGAATACCTGGCGGCCGCATTCCGCCACGCAACTACCGGCCGCCCCGGACCGGTGTTCCTCGAGCTGCCGATTGACGTGCTGTTTGCGCGCGTCGATGAAGAACGCGTCGAATTTCCCAGAGATCGGCTCAAGGAGCCGGCGGGACCGGGACGAGCCGCGCTCGCGCAGGCGCTCAAATGGCTTCGCGAGGCGAAGCGGCCGGCAATACTTGCGGGCGGCGGAGTATGGTTCGCGCAGGCCGCGGCGGAATTGACACGTTTTGCCGAGCTGACCAACACGCCGGTGATGACCAACGCCAAGGCGCGCGGCTCGATTTCCGAGGAGCATCCGCTGTGCTTCGGCGGCTTCGGCGCGATTCATCCCACGATCCATGCGAAAAGCGGCGGCAGCGCCGATCTCGTAATTCTGCTCGGTACGCGAATTGGGATGTTCACCGGCGGTCGCAACTCGGTGATTCCCGGCGACGCACGCGTAATCCAGGTCGATATCGAGCCCGAGGAGATCGGGCGCAACCGGAACATTGAACTCGGCATCGTTTCGGACTGCGGCGAGTTCCTGCGCCAGGCCTGCGACGCGGCGAAAAACGAAAAGTTCGATCGTCACGAGGAATGGATCGAGCGGTTGAGCGCGGTCCGCAATGCGATGCGCCATCGCTTCGACGATGCACTCAAAGATCGGCCCGGCCCGATTCATCCGGCGCGGATGGTGCACGAGATCGCGAAGAGCCTAAGTCCCGATGCGATCGTCGTCGCCGACGGCGGCGAAACCGCCAATTGGATGTCGAATGCATGGACCGCGCGACACCCCGGCCGATTCCTCTCGCATGGTTACCTCGGATGCCTTGGAACCGGCCTGCCTTTCGCGCTCGCGGCAAAAGCGGCGCATCCGGACAGCCAGGTTTTTTGCATCGTCGGCGACGGGTCGGCGGGACTCAATTTCGCGGAGTTCCATACCGCGGCGAAGAACAACCTGCCCATCACTGTCGTGATCAACAACGACCAGCAATGGGGGATGTCGAAGCACGGGCAGGAGCTGATGTGGGGGAAGGGCCGCAGCATGGCGACCGAACTCGGGATGGTTCACTACGAACGCGCGGCTGAGGGTCTCGGCGCACAGGGCGAACTAATCGAGCGCGCGGCGGATATCGCACCTGCAATGAAGCGGGCGCTCGCATCAGGACGGCCCGCCTGCCTCAACGTCGTCACAGACCGCGATGTGATCGAGCCGGGCACTCTCGCGATGTACAGCGCCGGCCTTTCCGGACCCGCAAAGGAAAAACCAAAGCCCGACGCCGGCGGAGAAACTACGCTGCCCTATTACGGAAAGCGGAAGCTTGATTGAAGAGATTTGAACCTTGCCGGCCGCGAACGCCGCCGACGTATCCGAAGTAACGCAGCACTGGTTCCATCGGACACATTTTCCGAGGACCAAGTTGCCCCTTATTCGATCTCATCCGCCTTTCAGACGCCCAAACTTGGCGAAAAGTCATTCAGCAGGCTCGGGCGTTTGGTACGCGCCTTGCTGCTCTTCCTATGGGCGTTTTAGTCACGGGAGGAGGACGGAATGGACAGACGGAAAAACGGGACATGGACAGATTTCGATTTGCTGAATCAGTTGAATCCCCTGTCGTTTCTGTCACCCCTCGCGATGCACGAGCTCGCAAGCGGACTCAATTCGGCAAACTTCAGAAGGGGCGCGCTTATCCTTCCTGAAGAGGAGCTCGCCGCAGGTGTCCATATCCTGCTGAGGGGCGTTGCGAAGATTACTTGCCTGAACACGGCTGGTCAGCGTGTAACCGTAAATTTACTCGCGCCAGGTCCAATCCCGCAGTTTGTTTGTCACCCAGCCCACGCGTGGCATTTTCGATGCGAGGCTCATAGTGATTGCAGGGTCGGCAGTCTGAGCTGGGAGCAATTCGACGTCATCACCAGGGACGCGCCGAGATCTGACCTAAGAAAATTTCACGAAAACAATCTTACGGAATGGTATCGGTTCTTCGGAGGGAGCCTCGACCTTCGCGAGCGCCTTTTGCTGACGCTTCGTAAATTGTGTTCGATCTTTGGAGTCAAAGATTCCCGAGGTACGCTCTTGCGAGTCTTCCTCAGCCACAACGATTTGGCCGGCCTGGTGGGTGCGACACGGCCGAGAGTCACCGAGCATATAGCCGAGTTCGAGCATGAGCATCTGCTTATTCGCCAAGGCCGGCAAATGATTGTGAAGCTGGACAAGCTCGATAAATCGATCAACTTCCCACCGCACAAGTCGAATGACTCACCGTCAAGAACTGGTGTACCAATCCAGTTTCAGAAGGTAGCCCAGCTCTATAGTCGACGCTCGATGGCAGGGTGACCCGGCCGGAGCAGGCGACCACCCGTCAAGAGCATCAGCAGCCACCACCGGGTCAGCAACCCGACAAGGCAGCACGGGGATGGTACTAGCAAACCGTAGTTGTGAGGAAAAAACCCTGGGCTGATACCGGCTGCGAAACTACGCTGCCCTACTACGGCAAGCGGAAGCTGGATTGAGAGGTGGCGGCGCGGGCAGGTGGCCGAGCCCGCGGTCCGATCGCAGATAAGCTTTGGCGTCGCGAATCGCGCTGGCGAAACACGCCGACCCGTCGAAGTACGGGATCTTGTAGTGGCAGCATTCTCGGCGCAGGTATTCGCTGAAGATGCGAAGCTCGCCGATCAGCTTGAGGAGACGGGCATCGTCGAGTTCTTCCGTCCAATCTATCACGTCCACGACATGCGCCCGGATCGCATGCAGCTTCTTTACCGGATCCACATCCGCATAGCCGATGAAACAGGCCTTAACGCTGATCTGAGCACGGTCACCGAACTCCATCAGGTGCTTCGGTAAGAGCACGTCGCCTTCCAGCAGAAGATCCTCGCCGCTGTGCAATACATCGCTGGCAACCTTGCGGATCGTCGGCCAGACTACTTCCATCCTCTTCAACGCAGGATCGCTCACCCGCATCCCGAGTTCGGGCACCGCGCTCGCCAAACTGGCGATCAGAGTGTCGATCGAAAAGTACGGAAGTCCATGCTCGGCGAGCATTCGTCGAGCGAGCGTGGTTTTCCCCGAGCGCGGGGCGCCGCCGATCATATAGAGCATCTGCTTTTACCTCGTAACGGCCTGCAGGCTGCCGCAACTTTAAGCAAGGTCTCTGCCAAAGATCGGCATTCGGAAAACCGCTCAAATGGAGAAGGATCTGAGTGTAAGCATATCTACCGATCGGTCGATAATGTATCCGAACGACCCAAGGGTGATTCGTTTCGCGCCACCGCGGAAACGTTCTATCGATGGGCAGTGCACTTTTGAATAAAGTCCTGGCAATGTTGGCGCCTGCGGGGTCCGGATGAAAATGCGAGGCAATGCAGGATGAGTGACGCGGGAGCTGGAACACATGCCGCCTTGCCGATGCGCAAGGTACCGATCGATGTCATGCGCGCGGTGAGCATGCTCTACATCGTCGGATTTTGGCATTTGCTCGATTATACGAAAGTCGGGACATGGCATTATAACCCGGTCACCTATCGCCTCACGGTTGGAGCGCTTTCCCTTTTCGTCCTGATCTCCGGCTTTCTGACCGGGCGCAAGGACGGCGGTCTGGCCCGAGGCGAAATCTGGAAATTCTATAAGACGCGGTTCTGGCGCATCTATCTCCCGTTCGTGATCGCCTCCGGCCTGTTTCTGGTCGCGGGCGTGAGCGACGCGGTTCCGCTCTTCAAGGGCGTCACACTCGTCGCCATGCTGCTCGCACCGCCGCCGTACACACTGTGGTTCGTAAACATGATCGTTCTCTTCTATCTGATTGCCCCGCTGCTCATCAGTTTGCGTGGGAACGAGGTGGCTTACGTCGCCTCATGCACGGCGATCGTCGGAGCCATGATTCTGTATCAAGCGGTGACGGGCAGGATAGACATGCGCCTTATCCTCTACTTCCCTTGCTTCGCTGCGGGCGTATTTCTGGCCGGCGGGGCCCTGCCGTCATCGACGCTAAGCCTCATCGGCCTCCTACTTCTCGCCGTTCTGTCTCTCGTGCCTACGCTGGCAGATCCTTCATGGAGCTTGGAGGGCGATCCATGGGCGGCGCCTTGGGTGCTTTTCAGCTCTATCGCAGCCTTTGTTGTCGTGATGCGCGCTGGCCGGAATCTAAAGCCGCACGCGATTCTCACGCAGGTCAGCGATGCGAGCTTCTTCATGTACCTTCTGCATCGTCCCCTCTATATTTGGACGCAGTTTGTTTGGTTTCCGATCAGGGAGAATGAGCAGGTTCTTTATCTGTTCTTCGTATGCCTGCCGATTATCGGGATCGTGTCATGGCTTTGCCAGAGCGCTTACTCAGGATTTTTGCAACGGCGTGAGGTTCGAGTCGCAGCGTCGCCGGGATGACCACGGCAAAGTGCCGAAATCTATTTCGTCCTGGCCTTGGTGTAGATCCCGTTGAAGCTGACGTTCAGCCCGCCGCAGTTGTTGTTATCCGACGCGACCAGGTAGGGTCCGCGCCGATGAAGTTTAACCACGCAAGACGATTCGTCATTGCCTTCCCTGAACACCAACTCCTTCTGTCCCGCCGCCAAAGGAGCGCGAGCCGAAAAGGCTCCCTCATTGACGGTTTCAGCGGTTTGGTAGTAGGCCTGTCCGTCGCCGGTGACTTGTCCCGCGGCCGCCGTCTTTATCTCGATAGAATCACTTTCGTACTTCCACGTTCCGATCAAGAAATCGACCGACATGCCGTTGTCCTCAGCCATCGCCTCAAGGTTCTCGACCGGAATGAAGCCGGCGACGATCTTGCCATTGGACCTGCCATAGTAAACGCATCGAAAACCTCGATTCGGTGGGCCCGCGAAAATGACATCACCGCTCACCAGGTAGGTTTTTTGACGCGATCCGCACGGCTGGTCTTTCCGGCAGGGCTCAGTCTGCTTGTATAGATAGGCGCGCTCCGCACCCGAGCTTGGCTTGACCGCGAACAACGGAGCGTTTTCATAGGCAGAGTCATAGGTTAGACATTCCTGCTCCGCCTTGGGTTGTTCATCGGCGAAAGCGGTGGGAGAGCCTGGCAGTCCCGCTTCGAGCAGCACCGCGAGCGAGAGTGTCAAAAGCGTTCTGATTACGGGTTGCGTATCTATCATTGTGGTCCCAAGGTTATCGGCGTCTGTTGCGGGCCGCCACCCGCCGGCGCTTGGTCGCGGAGAAACTTCGCTGGTACGACTTTTCAGCGGATGCGCTAAAATGAAAAAGCCGCGTGGCGGCTCAAGATCGAGGCAGACAAACCTGATTTGAGACGAATCGTTTGCCTTAGTGACGTCGCGGATCGACCCGCGGAACAAGCGCAGTGGCCTGAGCATTTATGGAATCGAGAAGCTTGGCGACCTTCACAACCATTTGTCGTCCCTGGCGAATCATGAACTTTTCCCGTTCCAATCGCGCCAAATGCTCGGTGACTCTTGGGCGCGAGGCGCCCACCAGGTTGGCGATATCCTTATGGCTGAAGGCTACCCGGAGCAGAATGCCCCGCGACTCCTCGACTCCAAAGTCCGAGCATAGTTCCAGCAGCGCGATGACTATTCGCTCGTGCAGGCCAAGGTTCATAAAACTCGAGCTGCGCAGGAGAAGGCGGTACCATTGCTTCAAGTCGTTGCTGTGAAATTGCCTGAAGGCGGAATCGGGAGCATTTGGGGTAATTCCGCCGAAATCAGCCCAGCTCACAGTTCCAACGCGGCAATCGTTGTACGCTTCGCATTGAAAACCGGATTGACTCAGCGGCAGCGTTGGGAAATCTGGAATCGGCCCCGGCGCCAGCAGCGCCACCGTGACACGCTGGTTGCGCGCGGTGCGGCAGGTGACCCGCGCAATCCCTGAGATCAGAATGTGCGCACCTTCGGCCAGCGAAACGTCGCGCAGAATGAGAGCGTTTCGTTTGTAATTGGTAATCGAGAGCGCGCTCGCCAGAAGTCTGAGTTCAGACGGAGAGAGCCACGACAAAGCTTTGATTCGGCTTAGTTTGTCGAGATCGGTTTCCCGAGAAGAATTTTTCTCATTCAAAATTGCACCGCGCAGGATCGAGCGCATATCCAGGGGCAAGCCTGAATAACGAGTGCGAATATGTTTCTAAGCTGAATGAAGTTAGGTTCAAGGCCAATTCCGTTACAAAAGGAACAAATCCTCCGTTGTTTTATGGCACCAATTGTCGTCATATCCGGCGACTCTGCTCGACGCCCGCGGTCGGACGGATTCGATTAAGCTTAAGGGACAAGAGTTCGCTTCAATCTTTGTAGCTATGCCATCACGCTCGAAACCCGGCAAATCCGTCAGGCAACGTGGGGCCAGGCCTCCTCAGCCTCGCGCATTCAACCCTCAAGATTTAGGGAAATTGAAAGGGCTGGCGGGTCTTTCCGTGCGCAAATTGGAGGCCTTGCGCGCCAGGATGAAGATTCGGCAGTTTTCCAGACACACTATCGTCTACAAGGAGGGGGAATCGGATGACGCCGTGTTCGTCCTGCTCTCGGGCATCGCCCGGCTGGTCTTCCTCAACCGAAAAGGAAAACGCAATCTGCTCGAAGTGCTGGGACCCGGCGACGTGATCCAAATTCCGTCATTGTTGCCCGACATTCATCACAGACTCACTTGCGAGGCCTTTACGGATTGTCAAATCGGGTTGATAAGCCCAACCGCGCTGGTGGAGGGCGTCGTCGGCATTCCGTTCCGCGATTTCGGCGAAGCGCTCAATCTGACCGTCGGCCGATGGTGGGCGCTGCTGGAGCGCCATTCAAACTTTCTCAGCCAGACGGTTCGAGAGAAAATCATGCTCGCCTTGCTCGATCTCGGCCGCAAGTTCGGTCAGCGAGACGACCACGGGATAATCATAGATCTGGGTCTAAGTGGTAAGGACATCGCGGACCTCGTGGAGAGCTCGCGGCCGAAAGTGAGCGAGTGCCTCAAGCAACTGGTTGCTGAAGGCGTGGTGAAGCGCGACCACCGCCGTTTCATCATCGACTCGGCAAAAATCCAGACCAGCCTGCGCTCATAACGGATTTTCTCCTGCGACGACTCTTTCGGTTCCTCGGAGCTCAATCCTGATAGCAGCAGCCGACGTCGATACTCGATCATCGTTGTCGCGACTGCTGTATAGTAGTACGAAATATTTTCTCGCCATCGCGCCGGTCTCTCGCCCCTGCGTGTTTCAAAAAAATTAATCGGGCGCGGTGGCCGCTCGGAGCAAGGTCCAGATAAATGACTATCGCTCTCAAAGCTGCACGGATCTTCGACGGCAAGTCGGATCGGATTGAAGCAAGTGGCGTGCTCCTGATCGAGGGAGAAGAGATCGCCGCATGCGCCCCCGACCTGCAAGTCCCGGCCGGCGCCGAACTGATCGATCTCGGCGATGTGACGCTGTGTCCCGGCTTCATCGATGCGCACACTCATCTGACAGTTGGGGTGAAATCCTATAACGAGTTCTTCATCGATCGCTTTCGGCAGCACGTCGCGGAGAAAGCGTACCAGGCGGCGGTCCATGCCCGCGTCACGCTGGAGGGCGGCTTCACCACGGTGCGCGACGTGGGATGCCTGTATCCCGACAGCTTTATCGATGTGAGCCTGCGCAATGCGATCGCCAAGGGACAGCTCCCGGGTCCGAGGATGCTGGTGGCGATCAATCTTATCGGCGCGACCGGTGGGCATTCCGATCGCAATGCAGGCCTTCACTTCCGCGCCACCGGCAGAGAGTCCGACTACACTGACGGCATCGCGGACAGTCCGGCCGGCCTGCGCAAGGCGGTGCGCTTCAACGTGAAGTACGGCGCCGACGTGATCAAGTTTTGCGCGTCGGGCGGCGTCATGTCGCTGGCCGACGAGGTCGATACTCCACAGCTGACGCTCGATGAAATGACGGCCGTGGTGGACGAGGCGCATCGGCTGCGCAAACGGGTCGCGGTCCATTGTCATGGCGACTCCGCTGCGCGCGACGCGATCGAAGCGGGGGTTGATTCCATCGAGCACGGCACCTTTCTCCGCGATGAGACGCTCGAAGCGATGAAGGCAGGCGGGGTTTACCTGGTGCCGACGCTGTTGGTTCAGCATCAGCTTGGGCGCGGGTTGGATCGGCTGCCGCCCGAGCTGGCCGTCAAGGCCCGCCAGGCAATCGAAGCGGCGCCCGGGATGGTCAGGCGCGCGCTGGAGATCGGAGTGAAGATCGCGCTTGGCACCGACTCTGGAGTTTGCCGCCACGGAATAAACGCTCGCGAGATGGGTCTGTTGGTGAAGGCCGGCATGAGTCCGATCGCCGCGCTCAAGAGCGCCACCTCGGTGAACGCTGAACTGCTCGGTCTCAGCGGGAAGATCGGAACGCTGGAAGCGGGCAAGCGTGCCGATATCATTGCGGTGCCGGGCGACCCCGGCAACGATATCAGGGTCACCGAAAGAGTGGTGTTTGTAATGAAGGACGGAAAAATTGTCAGGAACGCCGACCGCTGAGGCAGTAAGAAATGCGGGTTGATATCGGCGGTTGCAGGATGTTCTTCGATGTCGAAGGGGCCAAGCTGCGGCCCGACGGACCGCGGATGCGCGAGGTGCCTACCCTGCTCTTGTTACATGGCGGCCCCGGCGCCGATCATTCGATCTTCAAACCCGCATACTCGCAGCTCGCCGACATCGCGCAAGTCGTTTATTTCGACCATCGTGGCGATGGACGCAGCGACGGGCGCGACGACTCCGAACAATGGAGGCTTTCGCAGTGGGGCGATGACGTAAAGGCGCTGTGCGACGCGCTCGAGATAGAACGGCCAATCGTCATGGGGGTGTCGTTCGGCGGTTACGTCGCGATGTCTTACGCGCTGCGCCATCCACAACATCCCGCCAAACTGATTCTTTGCAGCACGGCGGCATCGCCCAGCAAGAAAGAGATACAGGTCAAAGTTTTCGAGGGGCTCGGTGGAGCGGCGGCCGGTGCGGCAGCGAGAGCATTTCTCGAGGATCCCACGCGGGATGCAACGCGCGAGTTTCGGCGCCTATGCGGCCCGCTCTATCACCGCAGTCCCCACGACCGGAACATCGATGCGCGCACGATCTGGAATCCGCGCTTGATGGCTGCATTCCGCCGCGGCGAGAGAGAGTCGATGAACTTCCTGCCGGAACTCCACCGGATCAAGTGCCCGACGCTCGTGATGGTAGGCGAGGACGACCCGATGACGCCGGTAGCGTGCGCCGAAGAGATCGTCGCGGCGCTGCCACCGGAGCTGGTGCGCTTCGAACGATTCGCCGGCGCTGGCCACGGCATCGTCGCCGATCAGCCGGAACGATTTTTTGAAGTGATCCGCGCGTTCATCGCCGCGTGAGCGGACAACGAACACGACTCCTAGAGCGCGCCGAGAATTCCGCCGGGAACGTTGTCCCATGCGCGACGCTCTTCTTCGAAGGGCGCATCGGCGACGCTGCTGGTCTCGCCGAGTAGCATCGTTGCGCGGCGCGCCTCGGTGTATCCCGGCCATGCGCCGAGGCTCGCGCAACCGGGATCGCCGGTGCGCGCGAACGCGAGCCACGCATCCTGCATCTCGCCAGCAAGCTTTTCAGCCGCCGGACCTTCGCCGGCGAAACGACGCATTCCCGCCAGATGATTAGTGCCAAAGACGAAGCCGAGCTCCAGCGCGTGGCACGAGCCCAGCGCGCCGCGCATCGCGGGTGACCGCCAGGTGAAAAGATAGTTGTAGATGCGCTGCTCGCTCCGTCCGTGGATCTCCGCGAGACGGACCCCCGGCATCCTGAAGACGCGGTCGGTCTCGATCGCCGAAAATAACTCCGGCGGCGTAGTCGAAGCGCCCGCGGATGCACGTGCGCGCTCGTAAGTTGCGATCACCGAGCCCGCGAAATCCGTGGGCAGCCGCTTGCTCATCCGCGCAAGCAGGCCGGCCTGGTCCAGTTTCTGGGCTGAAGGATCCATTGCGGAGAATAATTTCCATTCCTCGAGATTGGACCCAACCATCACCGCGACGCCGGCTGCCGAGCCTTGCGCCACCATCTCGATCAACTCGCCCGGAATGACGGTGCCGTCCACCACCGGCTGGTAAGCCATCCCCAGCTCGCGATCGGGCGTCTTGCCGTCCGCGCCGAACACACCGGTGAGCAACTGAGCAACTGGCAGCGCGCGTATCGCTTCAGCGTCGTCGGCGGAGACGCCCAGCTTCGACAGCACTCGCTCGGCCGTCCGGTTCGCCCTCGCCACCGTCGACACGGTGTCGCACGACCCGCTCTGCGCGATCGCTTTGTGGAATAGACCTCGCGCCGACGGCATTGCCAGCAGCGCCCCGACGCTCATACCTCCGGCCGATTCACCGAAGATCGTGACGTTGTCGGGATCCCCGCCGAATTCGGCGATATTGTCGCGGACCCATTCGAGCGCTGCGATCTGGTCGAGCAGCCCTTCGTTGCCGCTCGATGGAATTCGTCCGTTGGTGACGTCGTTGAGACGCAGAAAGCCGAGCGGTCCGAGCCGGTAATTAATCGTGACAATGACCACGTCGCCGCGCCGGGCGAGAACCGCGCCGTTGTAAATTTCCTGCGAGCCCGCGCCGATCGTAAATCCGCCGCCATGAATCCAGACCATCACCGGCCGCCGAGCGCCATCGAGTCCTGGCGTCCACACATTTAGATTCAGGCAATCTTCCGAGTGCGCTTGATCGATCTTCATCGCGGCGAGGGCCTGGTTGGTAACCGGGTTTTGATGCGCAACCGCGCCAAAGCGCCGCGCATCGCGAACTCCCGTCCACGGCAGTGGCTTCTCGGGAGGAAGCCATCGCCGAGCGCCGTCAGGAGCCGCCGCGAACGGCACTCCTTTGAAGACGAACAGCCCGTCCTGTTCCTCACTTTCGAGTCTTCCGTAGCGGGTCGATACGATCGCGCTCATCTGTTGTGTCCTCGTGAGTCCCAGGGATTCGCCTTCATGATCTTTTGATCACGAGGTCAAAGTCCACAGCGGGTCGCCATTCTGATCACGAGGTCCAGCGTCCATTGCGGTGTACCATGGCGCGCTTGTGTGGGCTCGAACAGCGCCTGCTACGTTACCGACAATGGCCCTGGCTTGTGCGGCGTGCGCTGACTGGATCGCCAGCGACACGCCCACGATAAATCCAGCCAGAATCGTCAGCCGCATATTTTATACTCGGCTAGCTCTGAGGAACTGAAGGGTCTACTTGCAGATCGTTGGTAACATTTCGCACACCGCTCGCATCCTTCGCGATCGCTACCGCGCGCGACGCGACGTCCGAATCGTGTACGCGGCCTTCCAGCGTCACGACGCCGGCGGTTGTGGTGACGTGAATCTGGCCGGATCTCATGTCCTTGGCAGCAGCCAGATTTGTTTTCACCGCTGCTGTGATAGTCGTGTCATCCACCGCGGTGACCGCGCCTTGATAGGCGTTCTGCGCCGCGCCTTCTGTGTCTTCGCCTGCCTGATGCATCGAAGTACTGGCGGGAACCTCTGAGCCGGCGCTCGTCTCCTGTGCGATAGCTGGAATTGCCAGCCCAAATCCCAGAACCATCGCAGGTACCATAGCCAGTATTTTGTTCTTGCTTTTCATAGCTCTAATCTCCTTGTTAAGTTTCAGTGGATCGAAATTTTAGGCGGCCACCGTATTTCAGAATGCACATCGCGACTCAGGGCAGGCTCGGTATCGCCTTTACGATCTTCAAGGTGCGCCGAACGAAGTTGGTCAGCTCGTTGAGGTCTATCGGGCCAGAGGTGGTGCAGCCGGAATCAGGTCCGCGATAATGTCCCTGCGCGAAAGCGTGGATGGCGTCGAGGTCATCGAGCAGTTCACATGCAGGATGCTGCTTGCCGGTAGTGCGGATTTTCTCGATGATGCGCGCGAGAGAGTCATCCGAATCGAAGAACGTCGGATATGTGAAGGTGCAGTAAGTCACGACGACGAACCGCATCTTCGTGACCATCTCTTCGGGCCGTCCCTCTCCGGTTTTGTAGAAATACAAAAGATCGACGATCGCGGACGCGACACGTGAATTGCGCGAACCCTCAAAGCCAATATCTGCAGCTTCTAACGTCACTCGCCACCTGTTCTTACCGGAAAGCCCGGTTTCTGTTTGAAAATCAAATGCACGAGCCTTACTTCATGCTGGTGCGATTGTTCGCCGGATTCTCGGAACTGCCCATCGCTGAGCGTTTCTGCAGGTTCTCGGTCATTGCAAGGTTCGCCTTCAGGATCGGAAGCGTCTGCTCGACGTAGAGCTGCATGTCGCGATCGTTTCTGAAACCGCGATTGGCGGTCTTGAACGTTTCGATCGCGCCCTGCTGATCGCGAACCGACCTGGCAAAGTACGCCTCATTGAAAGCGCCGCCGTTCAATTTCGACATTTCGTCGTCTGCAGCGGTGTCCTTTTTGTACGCGTTCAGCGTGATCTTCCGCGAATCGGCCAGTGCCTTGACGGCTTCCTGGTTGGCTTTAAAATCGCCGGTCATCGTATCCGCCAACGTGATCATGGCCTGATTGTCGCCCGCCTTGCTGCGGAGCATTGTCGCCGCGTCCTGTTGTTCGTAGTTCATCTGATTCGCCCCGTTCAAAAACGTCATCGCACTCTCCGATGCGGCGGAGGCCAACTGCGGAATACTAAGTGCACCTACTAGTGCAAGCAGCGCGGAAGTTGATTTCAGGTTCATCTCGAGGTCTCCTAAGTCTATTAGTTAGTATAGTTCTGTGGATCACTGACGATAGCAGCTAGTGAGCAAATGTACATCTTCAATGCGTCTGTCTTAGTTATTCGGATAACCAAACCTGGCGTCAGTTGAATAGCCAGTGCATGGCAAATGACTATTTGCCAACCACAGAGAAAATAGTCATTGAGTATTAGCAACTGGCGCTACGTAGATGGTGTGATATCGCGCCGATGAGCCGTCGTCGCGGGCAGTCTCATGCACTACGCGACGGTCTGTGAGCTTACCTGCCGATTCGTCTTCAGACCGGGATTCTGAAACCGGGAAAAAAGAAAGCACGCGTCGGCTTCACCATGAGGGCATATGGCCGAGCGTGCTTTCGGATCGCGGGAGGCGAAGCCGACGATCCCTGTTGTAGTGGCAATGGGCGGTCGACGCCACCGCCGATGGGTTACAAAAGGAACGATTCTGAACGTTCTCATCGTTCACCGCACACCATGCCGTCAGTACACCCCGATAGGTGCCTTCCGTAACATTCCGGATCGCGCAAAACGAGGGAAATGTGCCCTCGATCCGATCGCCGGTGTTCTCTGAAGAACGTAAAACTTAGACCGAACGGGTCGTTTCCTTGACCCTGCCAGTGGGCGCGCCCAAACTTGAAATGGTCAGGACCGACATATGAATCGGGTCCGACTTTGATCCGGTCTGACTGTGGGCCTTTCTCTCGCCTTCGACCACTTTCCGACAGACCAACACTAACCCTTTAGAAACGAAGGCCTGTAGAGGCTCTCATGAGACCGCCTCATCTGTCGCAGGCGGAACCGATTCATCGCAATCGCGACAGTTGGAGCTCTCGATTGGGTAATTCCACGACTTTCGTGGCGTCTATCTGGGTACACAAGGGTCAGCAACTTTGAATCCAACTCGCGCCAAACTTTCAAGCTTAGTCGAACTCCTTCGATTGCGCGCGCTCGAACAGCCAGCGCACCGGATTTACACCTACCTTACCGACGGAGAAACTGAAGGAGCGCATCTGACCTATGAGGCTTTAGACCGGCAGGCACGGGCTATTGCTGCGTTGCTCCAGAGCTACAACGCAAGCGGAGAGCGGGCACTGTTACTCTATCCAGCAGGTCTCGAATTCATCTCCGCTTTTTTCGGATGCCTATACGCCGGGGTTATTGCCGTTCCGCTGCCGCCGCCGAATACGGCTCAGCCACAGCGTGCGCTCTCACGGTTTCGCGCAATCGCGAACGACGCTCAACCGACGGTGGTTCTGACTACATCGTCGATACTCTCGAAGATCGAGGGTGTGTTCACTCAAGCTCCCGGGCTGCGCACGCTGCGTTGGATTGCGACCGACAAGATACTAGGCAACGCCGCCGATGAATGGCGCGACCCTGCGGCGACTCCCGGCACGCTGGCTTTGATCCAATACACCTCGGGCTCCACTGCCATACCGAGGGGCGTGATGGTCAGTCATGGAAACCTGCTCGAAAACTCCGCTCACATCGACCAGGCATTTGAGATTTTGCCGGACGACGTTTCGGTCACATGGTTGCCGGTGTTCCACGATATGGGACTCACCAATGGAATTATCCAACCCATGTATGGAGGGCGTGAGTGCATTCTGATGCCGCCGCAGTCCTTTCTTCAGCGGCCGGTGCGATGGCTGCAGGCAGTTTCAAAATATCACGCCACTATCAGTGGAGGCCCTAACTTCGCCTACGAAATGTGCGCTCGCAAGGTTACTCCCGAGCAGCTAAGTGCGCTCGACCTTAGCAGTTGGAAGTTGGCCTACGATGGCGCCGAGCCCGTCCGCGCGGACACGCTGAAGCGGTTTGCTACGGCCTTCGCTCCTTGCGGATTCCGTCCAAAGTTTTTCTATCCGTGTTACGGACTGGCCGAGGCCACGCTGATCGTTTCGGGAGGCTTTGTTAAGGACGAGCCTATCCTGCGCACGATGCAGGTGTCGGAGCTCGAACACAATCACAACACTGTCGTCCAGGTTTACGACCATCGGGTGAACGTCCGCACTCTGGTTGGCAGCGGTCACGCGGTAGCGGACACAAAAATCGTTATCGTCGATCCTCAGTCGTTGACAGCTTGCGCCTCCGATGAGGTTGGCGAAATCTGGGTCTCGGCCCCAAGCGTGGCCCAGGGCTATTGGAACCGGCCTGAGGAAACCGATCTCACCTTCCACGCCTACCTGGCAGATAGTGGCGAAGGTCCGTTTCTGCGCACCGGAGATTTGGGATTCCTCGGCGACGGAGAGTTGTTCGTCACCGGACGCTTGAAGGATCTGATTATCATCGGTGGCCGCAACCTCTATCCGCAGGAAATTGAACTGACTGTGCAGCAGAGCCATCCCGCGGTGCGGCCGGCTTGTTGCGCGGCGTTCTCGGTCGAGGTCGCGGATGAAGAACGGCTCATCGTCGCCGCCGAATTGGAACCTCGCTACGCGTCGAATCTGTGTTCGGCTAATGGAAATGGGAACGGCAACGGGCACGGGAACGGCAATGGAAACGGGAACGGCAACGGAAATGGGAACGGCAATGGACACCGCAACGGAAATGGCAACGGCAACGGAACTGCGCATCCGAATCACAACGGACGGCTGCCGCTCGACGTCGATGCGTTAGTGCGTGCCATCCGGCGCGCGGTGGCCGAGGAGCATGACGTGAGAGTGCATGCCGTCTTGCTGCTGCGAGCCGGCAGCATGCCAAAGACTTCCAGCGGCAAGCTCGAGCGCCGCGCATGCCAAGCTGGTTTTCTGGACGGCACGCTCGCAAGCCTCTGAGGTGTAGCGATGGCCGGGAATCCTATCACGGGTGAAATAGCGAACACGTCGATCGCGACGGCAAGTCCCCAATTGGACACTTATAGCGCCGAGGTCATCGAAAAATGGCTCGTCGATAAGCTCTCCGAGCTGCTCGGGGTCGCTCCGGAAGAAATCGACGTGCGGGAACCGTTCGCCAGCTACGGAATGGGCTCGACCGAGGCAGTCAGCCTCTCGGGCGAACTCGGCGATTGGCTCGGACAAAAAGTCGCCGCTGATTTGGCGTACGAGTTTCCAACTATCGAAACGCTGGCTCGGCATTTGAGCGGCTCGACCGATGAGTCGCGACCCGACGCTCGAAACGACCTGGCCTCGGAGTCGATCGCGATCATCGGAATCGGCTGTCGGTTTCCCGGCAGCATCGGTCCTCAGGAGTTCTGGCAGTCTATCCGCGACGGGATTGACGCAATCACGGAAGTGCCGGCCGACCGCTTCAATCTCGACGAGGTTTACGATTCGGATCCAACTGTCCCGGGCAAAATAAGCACGCGATGGGGCGGCTTTATCGATCAGGTGGATCAGTTCGATCCGCAGTTCTTCGGCATCTCGCCCCGCGAAGCTGCACGGATGGATCCGCAGCAACGCCTGTTGCTCGAAGTAACCTGGGAAGCACTGGAAGACGCGGGGCAGGCGCCCGAGACACTTACCGGAAGCCAGACCGGCGTCTTCGTAGGAATCTCGAACAACGATTACGGCCGGACCCAGTTCGGCGATCTCAGCCGCATCGACGCGTACGCGGGAACCGGCAACGCACTTAGCATCGCCGCCAACCGGATTTCGTACCTGCTGGATTTTCGCGGACCCAGCATCGCGATCGACACTGCATGCTCGTCGTCGCTGGTCTCAGTCCATCTCGCATGCACCAGTCTGCGCAACGGTGAATCGACCCTCGCGCTAGCTGGCGGCGTGAATCTGATCCTGTCGCCTGCCATCACGATGAATTTTACCAAGGCCGGCGTGATGGCGCCTGACGGGCGCTGCAAGACCTTCGACGCGGGCGCCAACGGCTACGTCCGCAGCGAGGGCGCAGGACTCGTCGTGCTCAAGCCTCTCAGCCGCGCGCTGGCCGACGGCGATACTATTTACGCCGTCATCCGTGGCAGCGCCGTGAACCAGGACGGTCGCAGCAACGGCCTGATGGCGCCGAATCCGCTCGCGCAGGAAGCCGTCTTGCGCGAAGCATATCGCGCAGCCGCTGTCTCAGCCGGCGACGTTCAATACGTCGAGGCGCATGGCACCGGTACTCTGCTCGGCGATCCGATCGAGGCGCGAGCGCTCGGCCGGGTGCTGGCCGACGGCCGTGCATCGGGCAATTTTTGCGCGATCGGTTCGGTCAAGACCAATATCGGGCACTGCGAAGCGGCGGCTGGCGTCGCCGGACTGATAAAGGTCGCGCTCGCGCTTAAGCATGCTGAGATTCCGGCGAGCCTGCACTTCCAGGAGCCCAATCCTCATATACCTTTCGACCAACTCCCGATTCGCGTGCAGACCCGGCCGGGTCCGTGGTCTGAAGAGAGCGGTCCACCGCTGGCTGGCGTCAGTTCATTCGGATTCGGCGGCACCAATGCTCACGTGGTCATGCAGCAGGCCCCCGAGTCGCGAAGTAAGAATCGCGAAGCGTCCGCGATCAAGTCCTGTTACTTTCTACCGCTCTCGGCGCGCAGTCCCGAGGCTCTGCAGGCCGTCGCGCGATCCTACCTGGAATTTCTGGCGAGCTCTGAGTTGTCGCTGCACGACATCTGCTACAGCGCGAGCGCGCGCCGCGGTCATCACGACTATCGCTTGAGTGTAACCGGCGATGCGTCGAATCAACTTATCGACGGGCTCGAGGCTTTCCTCAAAGGAGAGACTCGCGCCGGTCTTTCGTCCGGCCGCAAAGCTCTCGGCGCGCACAAAAAACTGGCTTTTGTTTTTTCCGGGCAAGGCTCGCAATGGTTCGGCATGGGCCGCACGCTCCTGCACGATGAACCCGTCTTTCGCGAGATGATCGAGCGATGCGCGCTGGCGCTGCGGCCGCATACCGACTGGTCCTTGATCGCGGAACTGGCCGCCACCGATCCAACCGAATCGCGGCTCAACGAAGTCGACGTAATCCAGCCTGCGCTGTTCGCAGTTCAGGTCGCGCTCGCAAGTCTGTGGCGCTCATGGGGTATCGAACCCGATGCGGTCGTTGGCCACAGCATGGGCGAAGTCGCGGCTGCGTACGTCGCCGGCGCAGTCAGCCTCGAAGACGCGGCGCTGATAATTTGCACCCGCAGCAAGCTGGTCAGGCGTACCGTCGGGCAAGGCGCGATGGCGTCGGTGGAGCTTTCCATCGAAGACGCTCGCCGCGCGATCGCAGGCTACGAAGATCGCGTTTCAATCGCGGTCAGCACCAGTCCCACGTCCACGGTCCTGTCGGGCGACCCGACAGCGCTCGCGGAGATACTCGAACAGCTTCAGGCCCGCGACGTCTTCTGCCGGATGGTGAAGGTGGACTTCGCCTCGCACAGTCCGCAGATGGATCCATTGCGCGCCGAGTTGATGCGCGCGCTGGAAGAGGTGCAGCCGCATCTCGCGTCGATCCCGATTTATTCGACCGTGCTCGACTCGGTCGCCGATGGCTCGGAGTTCGATGCGCTCTACTGGGCGCGCAATCTCAGGGAGCCGGTGCTTTTTTCCGCGTCGGTGCAGCGCCTGCTCGAAGATGGCCATGAAACCTTCGTCGAGATCAGCGCGCATCCCATTCTGCTCAGCGGAATCCAGCAAGGGATTCATCACGCGGGCAAAGAAGGCGCGGTGCTCGCCTCGATCCGGCGCGAGGAAGACGAGCATACTGCGATGCTGCGGTCGCTGGGTCTGCTCTATTGTTCGGGATATGCAATCGACTGGAATCGCATCTACCCCGAGCGAGGTGCAAACGTCGGCCTGCCCGGTTACCCATGGCAACGGCAACGCTGCTGGCTCGAGCCAGGCGCAGATCGCAGCCAGCCGATTCACTCGGCCACCAGAAATTCTCTACTGGGACACCATTTCAAATCAGCCGCGTCGGGCGGCGCCGACTATTGGGAAATCCGGCTGGACAAGGAGTCGCTGCCTTTCCTCGATGACCATCGAATCGAGAACGTCGCGGCCTTGCCCGCATCGGTCTACGTCGAAATGGCATCAGCCGCCGCACAGGTGGCGCTCGGTTCGAAATCAATCGCGCTAACCGATGTCGAATTTCACCGCGCGCTCTTCATTCCCGATGGCGCAAGCGTCACGATTCAAGTGATCGTCGCGCCCGCCGCGGACGGAGCAGCGTCGTTTCAAATTCTCAGTTCTTCTGCTGGAACCGGCTCGTCCGCCAGGTCATGGACTCTGCATGCGTCTGGCAAAGTGTGTACTCAACCGGTTTCTGGCTCAGCGCCTGTCATAAAAGAAGAGTCGCTCGACGATATCCAGCTTCGAAGCTCTGACAAAGTCTCAGGGCCCGACTACTATCGACAGCTTAGTGCGAACGCGATCCAGTACGGGCCCTTTTTCCAAAGCATCACTCAGTTGTGGCTCGATGGTAAGAACGTCCTGGGTGAGCTGCAAATTTCAACTGATCAGGAGAGCAACTTCAATGCCTATCAGCTTCATCCAGCGGTTCTCGACGGCTGCTTACAGGTCCTTGGAGCAGCGGTAGCGACGGAAGCAAGGCGAATCGGGAGAGAAGGCACCTACATACCAACCCGCATCGGTCAGATCCGCATCCTTAGCCGTCCCGGCACACACCTATGGTGTCGCGCGCGCATCGTCGACGACAATGCCAGCGGGATCGTCGGAGAACTAAGACTCCTGGATGACGCCGGAAAGCTGGTCGTCGAACTTGAGGGTGTACACTTCGAATCGTTGGACCAAGGTCTCAAAGAAAACCTCGATGACTGGCTCTATGAGCTCAAATGGCAGCCGAAAGAACGCGTCTCAGGAAACATACCGCCATCGAGTCCTGGAAGCTGGCTTATCTTTGCCGATAGCAGCGGCGTCGGAGAGTCGTTGCGGCAAATCCTGGAAGCGCGGGGAGAAAAAGGCATCCTCGTCTCGCGCGGTAAAGCGTACGAGCGCACGGATAGCACGCACCTTTGCATTCGTCCCGACGAGCCAGAGGACATCCGGCGGCTGTTCGAGAGCGCGACGGATTCCGATCAACCTGCATGTCGTGGAATTGTCCATCTGTGGAGCCTCGACGCCTCTCTTCCCGAAACTGCTACTGCTGCTTCGATGGAAGCGGCGCAGACTCTCGGCTGCGTCAGCGCTTTGCACGTGGTGCAGGAGATGGCCGGCGCCCGATGGCGCGAGCAGCCTCGTCTTTGGCTGATTACTCGAGGAGCGCAGGCAGCGGGCAACGATTCCCGGCCGGTCGACGTCGTTCAAGCGCCTATCTGGGGACTAGGTCGAGTTATCGCCCAGGAGCATCCCGCATTTTGGGGAGGGCTGGTGGACCTCGAGCCCTCGTCTTCTGCTGGCGATGGCTCAGCTCGTCAGTTGTTTGAGGAAATCTCCTCTCCCGATGGTGAGAATCAGGTTACTCTTCGCAGCGGGCAGCGGATGGTGGCGCGACTCGCTCGAAGGCGCGAATCCAGCGCACGCGAAACTCCGCTGCGATGGCGTTCTGACGGCAGCTATCTGATAACCGGAGGCCTCGGCGACCTCGGCCTGAAGGTCGCGCGCTGGATGGTGTCGCAAGGTGCTCGGCGCCTGATCCTTTTAGGACGCACGCAGCTTCCGCCGCGTTCGAGCTGGAGCTCGCAGGAGGCCGGCAGTCACCTGGCTCGACAATTTGCCGCGATTCGGGAACTCGAAGAATCCGGGGCCAGCGTGCATCTGGTGTCCGCCGATATCGCGGATGAAACACAGATGAGCGCATTCCTCGATCGGTTTCAGGCTGAAGGTTGGCCCCCGATTCGCGGGGTTGTGCACGCGGCGGGAGTGCTGCAGGACGGCCTGCTGTTACAACTCGATGCGGCCGCGATGAACAAGGTTCTGCGGCCAAAGATGGTCGGCGGATGGATCCTTCATCGCCTGCTTCGAGAAGCTCCACTGGATTTTTTCGTAGTCTTCTCTTCGGCCGGTTCCCTGATTGGGCAGCCCGGACAGGGCAACTACGCCGCCGCTAACAGTTTCCTCGACGCGCTCGCGCATCATCGAAACGCCCAAGGCCTTCCAGCTCTGAGTATCAACTGGGGAGCATGGGCCGAGTTGGGATTTGCCGAGACCGAAGGCGGCAGGAGTCTGACCAGGCGCCTTGCGCTGCTGGGAATAAGAAGCATGCCGCCCAAGCTGGCGCTCGAGGTCATGGATCGCCTGCTGCGCGAAACTGCCACCCAGGTCGTGGCGCTTCCAGTGAACTGGAGTAAGTATCACGAGTTCTATGGAATAGGCACTGAGCCGCCACTGCTCTCCGATCTTGCCAATGAAGAAGCGGTTAGCCCATCTCAAACGGTGCATCCGGGCGAAAAGCGCGGCGCGATACTCGACGCGGCTCCCCTGGAGCGCGCCCAGTTGCTGCAGTCCTATGTGACTGAGCAGGTAGCTCGTGTGCTCGGCCTATCGCCCTCGCAACTGGATATCCAGCAACCACTGACCAACCTGGGACTGGACTCGCTGATGGCGGTCGAGCTGAAGAATCGCATCTCGGCGGATTTGGGCGTCAACGTGCCGATGGTGAAATTTCTCCAGGGCTTCAGCGTCGCGCAGGCAGCAACCCAGCTCCTCGAGCAGCTTACGGCGGAAGCCGGCAATCCGTCAGCCATTCGCTCCTTGGCGCGCGATCGCGAGAACGATCAAATCGACAAACATCTGATAGCCAACATCGACGAGCTTTCGGAGGAACAGGTCGATTCGATGCTCGCCGATATGCTGACTAAAGATGCGGTTACCTAGTGCCTGATGTATCCAATCGGATCGCCGGCCTCTCATCCGCGGAAAAACGTGCACTGCTTGCCGATCTCCTTCGGGAAAAAGCGCGCGCGGTCGAGTCATTCTATCCACTGTCCTACAATCAGCAGGGGATATGGTTTCTATCTCAGTTGGCGCCTGAGAGTATGGTTTACAACGTCAGCTTCGCCGCACGAATCACCTCGGAGCTTGATGTCCCCGCGTTGCGCCGATCGTTTCAGGCTCTCGTCGATCGGCATCCTTGCCTGAGGACCACCTTCACCGTGCGCTCCGGGAAACCGGTGCAACGGATCCACCAGGGCGCGAAGGTCCACTTCGAAGAGTTGGATGCTTCAGCATGGTCGCGAGACGAGATCGAGTCTCGGTTGACCGACGAAGCGCATCGTCCCTTTGATCTCGAGCAAGGTCCTTTGCTCCGCGTGAGTGTCTTCAAGCGATCCGAGCGGGAACACTACCTGTTGCTGGTCGTGCATCACATCGTGATCGACTTCTGGTCGCTCGCGATTCTTCTAAATGAGCTCGGCGTGCTGTACCCGGCGGAAGCGGCGGACCGGCGGGCGACCTTACCACCGCTTCACCTGCAATACGGCGACTACGTTCGCTGGCAATCTGAAATGCTGGCGGGCGCGGAAGGTGAGCGTCTATGGGGCTACTGGCGCAAACAACTAGCCGGGTCGTTGCCGGTGCTGGAGTTGCCGACCGATCGTCCGCGCCAGCCGATACAAACGCATCGCGGCGGATCGCATGACTTCGTCCTCAGCGACGAATTGAGCGGGAAGCTGAAGCTGCTCGCGAAAGCTCAAGGTGCGACACTCTATGTAGTCATGCTCGCCGCGTTCCAGGCGATGCTTCACTACTTGTCGGGGCAGGACGATCTGATCGTGGGCTCGCCGGTAGTTGGCAGGAGTCGCGCCGAGTTTGAAGAGATCGTCGGGCTTTTTACTAATCCGGTTTTCTTGCGAGTAAGTCTCTCCGGAAATCCGACCTTCCAGGAGTTCGTAAGCCATGTGCGGCATACGGCGCTCGACGCGCTCGAGCATCAGGACTTTCCTACGCTGCTGTTGGTCGAAAGACTAAAGCCTGCTCGCGATCTTAGCCGACCGCCTATATGCCAGGTTATGTTCGTGCTGGATAAGCCACATGGGCTTGCGGAACAGGGCGCACCTACCTTCGTACACGGGGAAGCAGGGCCCACCATGAACTCTGGAGGGCTGGTACTGGAATCTTTCCCGCTCGAACATCGGTCCGCCTCGCTGGACCTTGTATTGCTGGTCGTCGAATCGACGCAGTCGCTCTCGATTTCCATGAGATACAACGCCGAACTGTTCGACCACTCTACCATCACTCGGTTTGGAAAATACTTTGAGGTTCTGCTTCAGCACGTAGTCAGTCATCCGGACGCGCGGCTCAGTGCCTTGGCTGAAGTACTCGACGCGGCGGACCCGAAGCACCAATCGGCCGCACGCGAGGAGCTGGAGATCCTCGACGACGGCGAGAGAGCGCGAGTGTTAGAGGAGTTTAACCAGACTGCCGCTCCCTATCCTGACGAGGTCTGCATCCAGCGCTTGTTCGAAGAGCAGGTGGAACGTACGCCAGACCGCGTTGCGCTCACCTTCGAGAATCAAAACCTGACCTATGCGCAGCTCAACGCCCGCGCAAATCAACTCGCACACTATCTGCGCGCGCGGGCAGTGGGGCCCGAAGTGCTTGTGGCGATTTGCATGGAGCGGTCTCTCGAGATGGTCGTCGCGCTCCTCGGCGTTCTCAAGGCGGGCGGCGCTTACTTGCCGATCGATCCGGCTTACCCCAGGGAGCGGCTGGCATTCGTTCTGGAAAATGCTCGGGCGCAAGTGCTGTTGACGACGGAGCCGCTGCGCGAGCACATGCCGGATCAAGGTGTGCAACTGGTATGTCTCGACTCCGATTGGGAATCGATCGCCCGCGAGAGTTGTGACAATCCGCCGAACGTGACCACGGCCGGCAACCTGGCTTATGTCATTTACACCTCCGGCTCGACCGGGCAACCCAAGGGCGTGATGGTCGAGCATCGCGGCCTTAGCAACACGGTTAAGTGGCTATCGCAAACACTGGCGATCACCGCGGACGACAGCACTCTGCTCAAGACTCCGATCACCTTCGACGCCGCGGGGCGCGAGCTCTTTCCAACACTCTTGGCGGGAGCGCATCTGGTAATCGTGGAGCCCGATGCCCACCGTGACACGCGCTATGTAGCAGAGAAAATGCGCGACCACAGCGTCTCGATACTTCACTGCGTCCCCTCTTTCCTGCGCCTGTTGATAGCGGAATCGGCTTTCGCCGACGCCGTGACCTTGCGCGCGGTCATGAGCGGCGGCGAGGCGCTGACACCGGACATAGTCGCGGAGTTTGGCCGTCGCTCCAAGGCCAGCTTATACAATGTCTATGGGCCGACCGAGACGATTATCGACTCGGCGTACTGGCTATGCGACGGAACCAGCGATGCTTCGATAGTGCCGATAGGACGACCTATTCCAAACGCGCGCATGTACATTCTGAACAGAGCGCTGCGCCCCGTGCCGATCGGAGTTTCCGGAGAACTATACATAGGTGGAGTGAGTCTGGCACGTGGCTACCTGAACCTGCCGGGTCTGACCGCCGAGAAGTTTATTCCGGATCCTTTCTCCGGCGAGCCCGGCAAGCGGCTCTATAAGACTGGCGACCTGGCGCGCTATCTGCCTGATGGAAATATCCAGTATCTCGGTCGCGGCGACTATCAAGTCAAAATCCGCGGCTTCAGAATTGAACTCGGAGAGATTGAAGCGGCCCTTACGCAATATTCGTCGATCGCTCAGGCGGTTGTCACAGTTCACGAAGGCGCGCATGGAGAAAGGCGGCTGGTCGCGTACGTGGTCGCTCAGCCGGATTGCGCTCCGACCCCGATTGAACTGCGCACGTTTCTGAAAGACAAGCTGCCTGACCACATGGTGCCGGCGGTTTTCCTGATGCTCGACCGGTTTCCTCTAACTCCCAATGGAAAAGTGGATCGGCGCGCTCTGCCAGCGCCCACCGATACGAGGCCGGAATTGGCCAGAGCATTCGTGGAGTTCCGCACACCCACGGAAGAGCTGCTCGTCGGCATCTGGTCGCAAGTCCTGGGCGTCGAGCGCGTCGGCATCTACGATGATTTCTTCGACCTGGGAGGCCACTCGCTGCTTGCTACTCAAGTCGTCTCTCGAATCCGTGAAACCTTTCAGGTGGAGATGCCGCTGCGTCGTCTGTTCGAAACCCCTACGGTGGCAGATCTTGCCGACAGCCTCGATCTATCGCGGCGCGACGACAAGAGTCTACAGCTGACACCTATACAACCTGTTCCTCGAGATGGAGACCTGCCGCTCTCCTTTGCTCAACAACGGCTATGGTTTATCGATCAACTTGATCCGGGAAACTCGGTTTACAATTTTCCGGTAGCGGTCCGACTAAAGGGCTCGCTCAACCTTGCTGCTCTCGAACAGAGTCTCAACGAAATTGTGCGGCGCCACGAAGCTCTGCGCACGACATTTTCGACGGTCGATGGACAACCTATTCAGGTAATCGCGCCGAGACTCACCATAGGACTGCCAGTCATCGATCTGCGAGAGCTATCCGAGGCTGAGCGAGAGAACGAGGTTCAACGGCTGGTAGTCGAAGAAGCTCGGCGACCGTTCGACCTGGCCAAAGGTCCGCTGCTGAGAGCGAGCGTGCTGCAGCTTGCCGAGGACGAGCAAGTCGGGCTTCTCACGATGCATCACATCGTCTCAGATGGCTGGTCGGCCGGCATCCTGGTTCGCGAGATGGCGGCGCTCTACCAGGCGTACTGCTCTGAAAGCCCGTCGCCGCTGCTTGAACTGCCAATCCAGTACGCCGATTTTGCCTACTGGCAGCGAGAGTGGCTGCAGGGTGAGGTACTTCAACGGCAAATCGACTATTGGAAAAAGCAGCTCGAGGGCGCTCCGCCGTTGTTGGAACTGCCGGAGGACCATCCCAGGCTGGCGGTGCAGACTTTTCGCGGCAATCATCAATCGTTGCTGTTGCCCAAAGAAGTCGGGCGCGCACTGAAAGCACTTAGCCGGGATGAAGCCGCCACGCTTTTCATGACGCTGTTGGCGGCGTTCAAAGTCCTACTGCACTGCTATACCAGGCAGGACGATGTGGTCGTAGGCACGCCGGTTGCCAACCGCAACCGACTCGAGATTGAAGGACTTATCGGATTTTTCGTAAACGCGCTGGTATTGCGCACTGACCTATCCGGTGATCCGAGCTTTCGAGAACTCGTGCTGCGTGTGCGCAAGGTATGCGTGGACGCTTACGCTCATCAGGATCTGCCGTTCGAGCGGCTGGTCGAGGAATTGCACATCGAGCGCGATCTCAGCCGCAATCCGCTGTTCCAGGTGATGTTCGTTCTTCAGAATGCGCCGATGCAGGCGGTCGAGCTGCCGGGCCTCAGCTTGAATCCCGTGATTGCAGACGGTGGGACTACTCACTTCGACTTGACGCTTCACATCGTCGATTCCGAGCAAGGTCTGCTTGGGACCGTGGCATACAACACCGACCTGTTTGACGCCGACACGATAACTCGCATGTTAGGCCATTTCCAGACCTTGCTCGAGACGATAGTTAAGGATCCCGACCAACGCCTTTCTCACCTATCCCTGTTAACTGACGCCGAGCGCCAACAAGTCCTGGTGGGGCGGAATGACATCCCTCATGACTATGTTCCAGGGCCAGGTATCACTGAGCTTTTTGAGGCTCAGGTGGAGCGAACGCCCGACGCGATAGCACTCGTCTTCGAAGACCAACATCTGACTTATCGCGAGCTGAACGTGCGCGCCAACCGGCTTGCTCATAGCCTGCGCAAATTAAACGTGGGACTGGAAGTTGCTGTCGGTGTTTGCCTCGAGCGTTCGTTGGAACTGGTAATCAGCTTGCTTGGTGTTCTCAAGGCAGGAGGCGTCTATCTGCCGTTGGATCCTGCCTACCCAAAGCAACGCATTGGCTTTATGCTGCATGACGCGAACGCTTCGGTGCTCGTGACGGAGAAGCGGCTGATTCAAAACTTGCCGGAGCATGGCGCGCGAGTGATCTGTTTGGATTCAGACGCGGAATCTCTCAGCCGGGAAAGTGCGGAAAATCCGGCGAGCTCGGTCGAGCCTGAAAACCTCGCGTATATCATCTATACCTCGGGCTCCACCGGTCAGCCGAAGGGAGTTCTCGTTTCGCATGGCTCGATCGCCGAACATTGCCGCGATGCTGAAAAGTACTACGAGCTGAAACCCACCGACCGGGTACTTCAGCTAGCTTCAATGAGTTTTGATCTGTCACTGGAACAGATACTGCCAACTCTTATTGTCGGCGCGCGCCTGGTTGTGGTGAAAGAACTATGGCGGGCGGAAGAGTTCCATAGCAGAGCAGCCGAACTCGAACTAACTGTAGTGGATCTTCCGACTGGGTATTGGCAGGAGCTGGTCCAGGAATGGGAAGGCGCAGCGGAACCGGTTTTGAATTCGCAATACCGGCTGTTTGTCGTGGGCGGCGAGACTATGTTGCCGGAAATTCTCGCTCTCTGGCTGCGGACCGCGCTAAGTTCCGTGCGTCTGATCAATGCCTATGGACCAACCGAAGCGACCATAACCGCGACCGCGTTCGAGACTGCATCGCGATGTGGAACAAATGCGCGGCTTCATCGTGTTCCAATCGGTCGCCCTCTGGCTAATCGAGAAATCTACATCCTCGACGGACATTGTAATCCGGTCCCAATCGGAATTCCGGGCGAGCTTCATATCGGCGGCAGGAGCCTCGCGCGAGGATATATGAACCGGCCGGACCTGACCGCTGAAAAGTTCATTCCGAATCCGTTCAGTAACATAGCCGGCGCGAGGATGTACAAAACCGGCGACCTGGCGCGTCACTTGCCCGACGGTAACATTGAATACATCGGACGTACCGATCATCAGGTGAAGATCCGCGGATTCAGAATCGAACTCGGAGAAATCGAGGCGGCTCTCGCGCGACATACTTCGGTGCGTCAAGCGATCGTGTCGGCGCATCAGGACGTCCACGGAGAGAAGCGGCTGGTTGCCTACGTCGTCGGCGACCCCGAGCATCCGCCGACCGCCAATGACCTGCGCAGTTTTCTGAAGGACAAGGTTCCCGAATACATGGTGCCTTCGGTCTTCCTGTTGCTTGAGACGCTTCCTACTATGCCCAACGGAAAAGTGGATCGGCGTGCGCTGCCAAAGCCAGACCAAACGCGACCCGAGATGGGTAGAACATTTGTGGGGCCGCGAGACGAGCTGGAACTACAACTGACCGGTCTCTGGGAAGAAGTCCTGGGTATCCGGCCGATCGGGGTAACCGACAATTTCTTCGAGCTCGGCGGGCATTCTCTGCTGGCGGTGCGCTTGTTTGCGCTAATCGACAAGCGGATGGGTAAGAGACTTCCGCTAGCGGCTCTTTTTCGAGGAGCAACCATCGAAGGTCTGGCTGAGATCGTGCGTAAGAACTCTTTGTCAGTGACACCGTCATCGCTGGTGCCTATCCAGCCTGACGGCAGCAAACGACCGCTCTTCCTCGTGCATCCCGCTGGTGGACATGTGTTTCCGTTCATTGGGTTGGCGCAATGTCTAGGTCTCGATCAGCCCTGTTACGGGTTGCAAGCCCGGGGCGTGGAAAATGGGCAGGAACCACACACCCGGATCGAGGACATGGCCGCTTGTTACGTTGAAGCTATTCAGTCCGTGCAGTCGGAAGGTCCCTATCTGTTAGGCGGCTGGTCGATGGGCGGTGAGATAGCATTCGAGATGGCTCAGCAGCTGCACGCGCGGGGACAGAGAGTGGCGTTGCTGGCTCTACTCGACGCTCGCATTCCCTCCACCGCTGAGAATGTTACCGACGAAGATTTTGAAGCAATGTTGATGGCCGATGTCGTCCGCTATTTCGGTCTTTCGGCGGATTTCAGTGCGTCCCTGGCGTTTCTTCCGCAAGATGAACTCCTGGCGCGAGTGCTCGAGCAGGGGAAAAGAGCCGGCTTGATACCCGCTGATATCGAAGCCGCGCAGGCGCATCGGCTGATAGAACTCTGCAAGTCGGATTTTCGAGCTAGTCGGAACTACGTACTCCGTCGCTATCCCGGTCGAGTGACTCTGTTCAAGGCTAGCGAGAATCTTTCGGGAAATCCCATTGACCCGACCCTGGGGTGGAGTGATTGGGCCGAAGGAGGGGTAGATGTGCAGATCGTGCCAGGCAATCACGCGACCATGGTGTACAAACCCAATGTCGAGACTCTAGCGGAAAAGCTGGCGACATGCATCGAGCAGGTACAGCTGGATCTCAAATGCCAGGGCAATAGGATCGAGCTATCGAACGAATCGATGAAGGACGCCCGATGAACAACGAAGATACCGAAGATACAAAATATAAGGTCGTGGTGAATGACGAAGGGCAATACTCGATTTGGGCTGCCGACCGCCCGAATCCCGGTGGCTGGCGCGACGCACCTAAGAGTGGCTCTAAGTCAGAATGCCTGGCTTACATTAAAGAAGTGTGGACCGATATGAGACCGCTTAGTCTTAGGAACAAGATGAACAATCCCGCAAGCGTCCTCGAGCTTTCAGGTGCTCATTTGAACGGAAATCACCTGAAAGCGAGCGAGAAGAAATCTTGATCGTCGCCTCCTCATCAGACTCGTGGATTGCGGGGCGCAAGCCGAACCCGCAGGCGCGCTTGCGTCTGTTCTGTTTTCCGTACGCCGGCGGCGCGGCATCCGTGTTTCGCAACTGGTCAGACGGACTGCCTGCCGATGTCGAGGTATGTCCGATTCAGTTCCCCGGGCGCGGGACTCGATTGATGGAGCCTCCGTTCAGCGAGCTTTCGCTTCTGGTCGAGGCGCTGGCTGTGGCGCTACTTCCACTGCTCGACAAGCCCTTCGCCCTATTCGGTCACAGCCTTGGATCGTTGGTGTGCTTTGAACTCGCCCGTCAGCTCCGGGCAAAGCATCAGGCACGTCCCGTCCGCTTGTTTGTATCGGCAGGACCTGCGCCGCAGATTCCTCATCGAGGTCTGCCGATCCATAACTTGCCGGAAGAAGAATTCTCTGCGGAATTGCGTCGTTTGAACGGAACCCCGGAAGAGCTCCTGAGTCACAAGGAACTGATGGACATCGTGCTTCCATCACTGCGCGCGGATTTTGCGCTCTACGAAAGCTATCGATACTTGTCAGGGCTTCCACTGAATTGCCCGATTTCCACTTTTGGCGGTTTGAGCGACCAAAGAGTTAAGCCCGGCGATCTCGAAGCATGGCGCGATCAGACCTCTGTTTCCTTTTCGATCAGGATGTTCCCCGGCGATCATTTCTTCCTGAAGACCACGCAGCCGTTGCTTCTTCGGGCCCTCTCGCAGGAACTGCGATGAAGAGCTGGGAAATGACGTCCGCTGATTTTGATTCTGTCTGGTTCGCGCCGCCTGAGCGTTTGATCCTGGGTAACAACGCGGTGCATGTTTGGCGAGTCAGTCTGGATCAGAGCCCCTCGCAGATAGCGCTCTTTCAAAGCAGTTTGGACGACGATGAACGATCGAGAGCAGATCGATTCTACTTCAGCCGCGACCGCGAGCGCTTTATCGTAGCTCGCGGTATTCTCAGGGCTATCCTCGGCCGCTACTCAAATAGAGCACCCAACACCCTCTGCCTTCAGCTATAACACTCATGGAAAGCCCGCGTTGGTCTCGGAATCTGACCCAGATGCGATCCGCTTCAACCTTTCCCACTCTCACGGAAAGGCTCTCTATGCGATTAGTCGCGGCCGCGAGGTCGGCGTAGATCTCGAATTCATCCGCTGCGATTTGGAGGCGGAGCAAATCGCCGAACGATTTTTCTCGCACAGCGAGATCGAGACGCTCCGGGCGCTTCCGCCCGAGCCTTCGGAAATACGCATTCTTTCTCTGTTGGACTCGCAAGGAAGCCTACATCAAGGCGCGAGGTGAAGGACTCTCAATGTCCCTGGACCAGTTCGACGTGTCGCTGACGCCCGGAGAACCTGCAGCGCTGCTGCGCACCCAACCCGGATTCAGACGAAGCCCTTCGTTGGTCTCTGCTGAACCTGAACCCCGCCTCCGGCTACGCTGCTGCGCTCGCCATCAAAGGGCGCGACTGGACTTTGTCGTGTTGGCAATGGCCGCTATCCGGCGATTGAGCGTTAATCCGCTCCGGCACGCAATCAGAAGAGTTTGCTTCCCCGCCTCGGAAGGGCATAGGCTGAGGTTACCTCCCGAGAGTTTGCCTCCATCTACAATCTCTGCCCGAGGAAGATTGCAGATTTCCACGCGGTATGCGTGCCGAGCGTGTGTGCCTGAGCGGCCCGGGATGCTTGAACCTGGCATGCCGGCGCGATCGTCGTCTTGGTTTAGGAGCCACAAATTTATGGAACCAGTGCTTCATCGATCCGGTTTGTGTTCTGGTCGCATCGTTGACGGTGTTCGCGGCAGCTTAACTCAATCGCCCACTGTCGGATATGCGGACGTGGTTCAGACGCCCAGCACGGAGTCGAGTGCGGGAGACGAGATGGATACCTGGCTCGTGACGCGCGGCTTGATCGGCAACGCGATGATCCGCGAACAAGCCGGAAGTGGCATAATGACTCCGCCGCCAGGCACCGAGGTGGACGAAACCCGGCAAACGGCGAATCTCACGGGCGAGGTGCTGAACCAGGTCAAGTCGTGGAACGAAATCGATTGACGACGACACGATTCATATCGAAGTGACGACGCTATCTACCTCCCAGTTCGAGGTCGCCTTCTGGCTGTTTCCCAATCATCGGAAGGGTTGCACCATGTACAAGTGGACGCTTTACGATCATGGCCGCGCGCTGCAGAGTGCGTTCTGGCGCAACAATGCACCCGTGATGCGGCTGGCCGGGGCAGCGGACCTGCCACATGATTTGTATCCAGACTCGGTTCCATGGATGGCGTTTATGCGCGTCCTCAACGTGCGCCGCGCGACGGCGGCGAAGGCATGCTTCATCAGCAGATCACGCCGTACAGCTACGTTGGCCAGGAGGTTTGGGCGACTAGCTCCGAATCAATCAGCGTGCCGGCCGGTACATTCCCGGCGCTTAAGGTGAGCGCGAAAGTCGATATAACGACCGATAATGCCGAACTGGCCGCACTTCGTCCTGCAAGTGATCAAGCCGGTAATTCCGAAGAACACGCTGTACTTTCGAGGCGGCGCCGCCTTACCGGTTGCTCAAGCAGGAAGGCACGACCTTCGTCGGTGGTCCCGAAGTAACGACAGAGCTTATTCGTTTCTACACTGCCGGAGCGCAGCCGGACTCCCGGTCGCTTCGGCGCCGGCATCCTCACTGATCGCGAAACCATAGCTGTCTGTCGTCACTCCGCGTATCAGCAGGGGTAAGCGCAATCGCACCGATTGCATTGGATCGTCATTTCTGTCAATAAGGTAATAGCTAATTAGCATCCAATAACATGAATAACGATGAATAATGTTCCCAGGAGAACACAAATCGCCCGGACGTTGGACGTGAGCCTAAACTGTCGTAATTTGCAACTCAAAAAGAGTTCTGGAGAGTTTTGATGCCCGAAGAGTTTGCTGTTCCTGAAGAGGAGAGCGTTGGGAAAGAGGTTCACCCCGACGCCTACTTCGATTTAATTCGCAGGCTTAGCCACCAATCAGTGGTGAAACATTTCGATGCGTATGTGGACATTGACTGGGACAATCCTCAGTTCCGCATCGATCACGACGATTCGCGATGGGAACTGGAACCGGACGACGTGCTCGGCGCGACCGAGTGGTATCGCTCGCAGCCGGCAGGTATCCGGTCAAGAATCGGTCTCAGCATGCTGGCCAACTTCATGAAGATCGGTGTGGTCTTCGAGTACGTGCTCAAGCGCGGCCTGCTGGACTTCGCGAGCCGGATTGCCAAGTGGAGTCGCCGGAATTCCGTTACTGCTACCACGAGACCATCGAAGAGGCGCAGCACTCGCTGATGTTCCAGGAGTTCATCAACCGGACCGGCTTCAGACATTCCCGGATTAAGTGGGCTCGAACGCCGGTATGCGGATTTCGTGGTCAAGTACGCGCGCAAGTTTCCGGAACTGTTCTTTGTCTTCGTACTGGCGGGTGAAGATCCGATCGATTACGTGCAGCGCCAGAGTCTGCGCAAGAACCGGGAGGAGATTCATCCTCTGTTTCGACGAATCATGCAGATTCACGTCACTGAAGAGGCGCGCCATATGAGTTTCGCGCGTCACGCTTTGCGCAAGCGTGTTCCGGAGCTGAGTAGAACCCGCAGGGCGCGGCTCGGAGTTTGCGTGCCTCTAATCCTTGGTGTCATGAGCAAGATAATGATGGAGGCGTCGCCACGGATAGCGCGCGAGTATAACATTCCGCACGAAGTCGTGGACGCCGCCTATCGCAAGAATCCGATTCATCGTGCGCGCATGAACGAAGCTTCGACCAAGCTGTTCGGCCTATGCGAGGAGCTGGCGCTGACTAACCGATGGTCACTACGTCTGTGGAGCGCAATGGGCATCCTGCCCGAGACCGGAACGTTCGCCAGAGCTGCTACGCAGGTTAGGTGGTCATTCAGCCGACGGCAGCTGTTTGACTACTACGCGTATCGTCGCTTACTACCTGGCCGTCGCGCAGACGGATCAAGCGATGAGCCCGCTCCATGACCTGAGGATCGTGGGTCGAGAAGAGGAAGGTCGTACCGGTCGTACGATTAAGCTGTTCCATAACATCCAGCAGAGCGATAGCAGAAGCAGAATCCAGATTTGCCGTGGGCTCATCGGCAAGAATCAGCGCGGGTTCGGTGACCATGGCGCGAGCGACCGCGACTCGTTGCTGCTGACCGCCGGACAACTCCGCGGGACGGCGATCTTCGAGACCGGCGAGACCTATTTCCGAAAACAGTTTCTCGACTTTTTCCCTGCGCTTGCGTGCAGGCATCCCCTGCAAGAGCAAAGTAAACTCCGCGTTCTCCAAAGCAGTAAGGACCGGCAGCAGGTTATAGGTTTGGAACACAAAACCGATGCGCTGCAAACGCAAATGGGCCAGCTCGCCTGAGGATAAGGCCTGAAGGTTCTGGCCTGCGACCCATATATCGCCGGTGTCCGCGCGGTCGAGCCCACCGATGATGTTGAGCAGGGTGGTTTTGCCCGAACCGGACGGACCGGCCGTAGCCGCAAACTCCCCGGCGCCGATAGTCAAAGTTACTCCACGCAGGGCAGGGACCTCGATTGGTCCTGTGCGATAGGTCTTTCGCACGTCGTTCAATTTAACCGCCAATTCGTTCATAGCATCCTCTTTGCTAAAGCACCTTCAAAGCATCCGGTAGGTCTGTCTGCGCCGCCTTGAGGGCAGGATAAAAGGAAATGATTGTCGCCATCACGAATACGATGCTTACGGACCAGACAATTCGGTCGACACTCAGGCGCGAGTAAAGAATAGGATCGAAAACAAGTGCAGGTGGGAGACCCGCCTTGAAAACCCAGCGGAGATCCAATCCTGCTGTTGCGAAATAATGCTGGACGCTCAAGCCCAAGGCCAGTCCCAAAGCCAGGCTGATGGCGGTCAGGGCGAGAGACTCGCCGACGACCATTATTGCAAGCTGGCGAGGCCGCAGACCGAGAGCTTTGCTGACACCAAATTCATATCGGCGCTCGAGCACTCGCATAAGAATCGTGTTCAGGATTCCCAATCCCACCATCGCGAGAATCACGCCGTTCATGATGTAGTTGAAGGCGTGGTCCAGGCCGAGAATCTGAGCGAGCATCGGGAGCGACTCCCGCCACGTCAGCACTTCGACCGGCGATCCCGCCAACTGCTTGCGCAAAGCTCTTGCTACCAGCGGCGAGTCGCCTTCCTGTACCAGCAGCAGGGCAACCTGGGTCACCCGGCCGTCGGTCACTCCTAGCAGAGCTTGAGCCGAGGACAAGGGCAGGTAAATCATGTTGGCGTCGATCGCCTGCAGGCCAGTGCGAAAAATACCACTCACTCGCAGGAGAGTGCTTTGCATCTCATCGCCAGCTCCAGTCTTGACGCCCGCCTGCGTCAGCGTCTGAGTCATCAGCACGGCCTTGGAACCTATCTTCAACTCGAGCTTGCGTGCCAGCTCGTCGCCGACCACGACGCTCGAGAGCTTGTCGTTACTTGTAAGATAGGTGCCTTCGACCATCCGCTGAGGAACCAATGATACCGCGCGTTCATCTTCCGGTATCACTCCCACAATTCTGACGCCGGCAGAGCTGGCGGAAGTGCTTAGAAGACCGGTGGCCAGGAGCCTCGGACTAACTCCTTGCACTTTGTGCTTGAGGTTTCCGGTTTTCAAAAATGTCTGGACGTCGGATACGGCTTGTGCTGGAAGGAGTAATTCGTCGGAGCTCGACTCTTGATAGCCTTTGGCCTGGACGACAACATGGCCCGGTCCAAACCGCACTCCGTCCGCAATCGTTTGTTCGTGGCCGCCATCGAGCAGGCCCAGAGAGATCAGCAGCAATGCCAGCCCGAGACCCAGGGCGAGTGCGGTCAGTAGCGTACCTCGGGGATTGCGCCAGAGATTGCGCCAGCTAATCTTCACGAGAAGGAATAGACTCGTCATGGTTAGACCTTACGCATCGCTTCCGTCGGCCTGAGCTGAGCGGCTCGCCATGCGGGATAGAGCGCAGACACCAGCGCGGTCGCGGCGAGCCCGAGGGCTGCTTGGCCGTAGGCGGGAAAATCCTGCCGACCGTACCATAGATGGCCCACCACAACTCCCGCGACGGAGACCACCTCGCCGGTAGCGCCGCCTAAATCCAGTCCGTGTGCCTGCAAATACCAGAGCAGTGGAACTCCAAGCGTTGCTCCCACGACCAGACTGGCTAAGCCTAAGCCGGCAGCTTCCGTCAGGATCAGCCTAATCACCTGGGCGGGGCGCATACCGACGGCCATCAGCATACCAAATTCACGGGTGCGCTCGTACACCGCCATGAGCATCGTGTTCATGACCCCAATAACCGCGACCAGGAAAAAAATAAAGAAGAGAACTACCGTGACGCCGTGATTGAATTGAACGTAGTTGGCCAATTCGGGTGCGAGCTCCGGCCATGCCATTACCCGAACGGGCAGAGTCTTACCCAGTTTGACCTCGAGTGCGGCCGCCACTTTGGTAGCTGCGTTGATGTTATTCAGCTTGATACCAACTTCATGGATGCGGGCGGGCGCAAGGTGCAGAAGGTCCTGTAGCGAAGAGAGAGTCATGAGAACCAGACCCCGGTCCACCGCATCAAGACCGGTGTGAAGAATCCCCACGACGGTATAAACGTCGTTGCCCATCGATCCGTCGGCCGCCTGCGTCAGCAGAACGATTTGTGAGTTCAATTCGATGCCGATCGTGCTGGCGAGCTTATCTCCTATCACCACTCCTTTTGGCACCCGGGCCGTCAGGTAACTACCTTTCGCGATCTGAGTGTTGAGAGTGGTGATTTTGGGTTCCTGGTCAGGCACGACTCCCATCAGCTCCACACCAGCGGAGCGATGAGCCGCACTTAGCAAGGCGTAACCGTATACCCGCGGCGCCACGGCAGAAACGCGGCTATCGGCGGATACGGCGGCGAGCAATGCGCTGACATCTGTCCCTTTCCTGCCGCCCAGAGTTTTCTGAAGGGAACGATTCGGATAGTAGCCGGGAGCATGTATCTGGATCTGGGACATGACAAGACAGGTGCCGTTCTGGATCATCTGCCATCGCAGGCCTGCCATCAGACACGCGACGAACAGCAGCATCGCATAGCCGAATGCGATAGCCGCCATCGTGATAAAGGTCCGCCGACGATTGCGCCAGAGATTGCGCCACGCGAGTTGTAGGAGCCCTCCGTTCATCGTTTCTGGTTGGGCAGTGAAAACGTCCCTGCGACGATTGGTACGTCGAACGCGATATCTTCGTAGTCAATAGTCGTGTGCGCACCTGCCTTGTCGGCAGTTTGCATGACCAGGCGGGTCGGAATGACCTTACCGCTTTTTGTCTTGTACTCTGAGAACGTGAGCTCCCGAGCCAGCTTCCCGTCCTCGCCATAGTAACCCTGCCAGGTGGGGACCGAGTCCGCCTGCCTGAACTGCAGAACGATCTTCCCCCACACGACCGCCGCATCCGGCTTTGGGGTCAAGGTGTATTCGATCACCGCAACCCCGCCACGCTGACCTTCAAAGGAGGTGCCGATAGTGTAATCGCGCGTGAGGAAAGGCTCTTTGACGAGATCATCGATTGTGAAGTCGCTCCCCATCCACGACGTCATCGCCATGGACGAGGGGATTTTGACCGTTCGGTTCGATTTCGGCAGGTAGTACCTGATGTTGCTGCCTTCTTTCAGGATGGCGGTGCCCGCTTCATCTTGAGGACTGGTAATGCGTACCAGGACCTTGTCGCCGAGCGACCAGATCTTCATCGATAGGTCACGTTGTCCGTCTTCATTCGAGATCTGCATCTTCACCGTAGCGATACTGGACTTGCTGCTGAAAAGACTGGCTATCCGTTCCACAGCCTCTCGCGCCTTTTGATCGTCGGTCGCACGAGCCGTGTGAGCGAGGCTTAAAAATGCCAGACCTAGAACTAAAGCTGCGCTTGTCTTCTGCCAATGCGTAAAAGTCATTGCACTAACCAATCCTGCACTTAGGCATAAATTCGCTTTCGACCTCAACCGCTTCTTCCGCGAGCGGCGCTCTCATAGCCAGTCCCATAGGTATTCGCACGATGAAATTGAAAACAGTTACAGCCAGCGACAACGCAAACAGGGCATCCTTGGAGGCAAATCGGGCGAAGGCCACCGTGAAGACCAGCTGAGTGGTTCCGACTCCACCCGGTGAGAGGGCCGAATTCCCGATCGCCACGATGAACGGCGTCAACGCTAGTGTCTGAGCTAACGATATTCGGATATGAAAGCTGACGAACTGACCATAGAGCGCAAAGCCAGCGCCCAGGACGATTAGAAGCCTGATGCCGAGAAGTTTGAAATATTGTGACGGCCGCGCGAGGCGGAAGCTCTCCATCGAAGGTCGTTCGTAGATCCATCGAAGCCAATTGCCGACGCGGAGCCGCTCGCCCCATAGAAGAAAAAACGAAGCGATAAGACAGCCGGCGCCGAGTGCGCCCGCCGCGTATCCGAGACCCAGCCTAATCGGCGAGGTCGGGACGAGAACCATCGCGATGAGCGCCAATGCGGCCAGCAGCATCGCGTCGAGGTAAGCCTGGAACAGCAGGGTGCATCCGGCCATTAGCCATGGCACGCGCTTGCGCGCGTGCAGAAAAAGCACAAACGCGCCACTGGCGACGTAGGAGTTCACAATCTGAAGGAAATAGACAGCGGCCATAGTCGGCAACAGTTCGGTCACGCCGGTCGTGCCGTGAAAGTCACTGAACAAGCGGGAATACAAGACTGACTCGCCGATAAACCAGAATAGAAAGCCGCCCAGACTGGCAAGCATAAAGATCCAGAGCGTGGCGTGGCTGGTGGCATCGACCACTTGCGTCAATGAGACGCCGCGTGCGGCATAGCATACGATCGCGGCTGCGATCGCATAGGCCACGAGGTTTTGCGCCAGGGTTTTATGCGTTGCGCCGCTTCGGATCTTCGAAGCGATTCGGGGCGACCAGCTGGGCGTCCCGGTTGGTTGCTCTGCCGCCGCGTTAACGAGAGGCGAGGCAGCGTCTTTTCTTAGAGATACTCGCAAGGCATGTTTCAGGAAGCGTCGATAGTCGTCCAATAGCGATCATGTAATAAGTGCGGCAGCCCCGCACGACGCTAATTTACGTCGCACGGGTCTGCCGCTCCTTAGGCGAAGAACCTTCTAGTAGTTGCTGCTAGTACTCGAGGAATGCTCATGCTCGCTGGAGTCGCCATTGGGCGAGCTGTCGCTCGACGACGACGCGTGGTGTTCGCTGGTTGTGGTCGGCGCTTCGGCTACCGGAGGTGGCGCAACCACCACCGCAGGTTCCGCAACCACTACCGGAGGAGCAGGTGCAACCACTACTGGGGCCGAATAAACGACGGCGGGTGGTGCGGGCGCCACACTAGTGGTCTCGCTTGACGAGCTCGAGGTGTCAGTAGTTTCGGCGAATCCCACAGCCACGCTGCCAAACAGGGCTGCTGCGCTGAGAGCGATAGTCGCCGTTTTCAATAAAGTTTTCATAATCATGTCTCCTATGGGTCTTCAGTTGACGGGCTTTGATTCAGACTAAGATTGCATTGACGTTCGCCGCAAGGACCGTCGATGTATTGACTGCAGTTTGAGTGCTTCGGAGAACTCCAAGGGCGATTAGTGCGTGCGGGGCTATCAAAAAGACGATGATTGAAGATCAGGCCATCAGACCCGCTGCACGCCACTTCGGAGCGACTTTTTCATCGACGACATCGATTTCGGTCAGGAATTCGACCAGTTCCTTCGACATCTCGCGTCGGATACGTGCCCGACGCGGGTTGTTCCTTGCTATCTCAAGGGTTTCAGCAGGCAAGCCAAGATTCTTGTAAATGTCCGGATGTACCAATTGCCAGATTATGATCCTGGTCGCGAGCAACCCGTAACGCTGGGCCATCGAGCGCCGGAACTTTCCGATCCGCGGCCAGTTCTGCTTGAGATATTGATGCGCATAACCGCGATGCCGCGCTTCCTCGAGCATGTGAATCTTCGACAACTCGCGCATCACAGGATGGCACTCTGGATCCTGAGCGGTCCGGCTATTGAGGTACCCGGTGACGTCCTCAGCGGCCAGCGTGCTAAGCATCATCGCAACTCTCGAGGTCAGATACTTGCTGAAAAACGCAATAAGACTCGAGAGGCGCGGCTCGTACCACGGAACGCCGCAGCGCTTGATCGCTTCGCCGAACATCATGGAATGACGGCATTCGTCGGCTACTTCTATCTGCATCCAGTAGAAGTGGGGGTCGAGCGGGCTAACATTGATCAGGTAGTCCATAAGCTTGAAGGAGAGCTGATTCTCAAACCAGATCGTGGTAGCCAATGCGCTGCATGCCTCGTGCATCGAGAGCTTTATCCTTTGCTCGCGTGTCATTTGGTCCCACAGCTTCGTCCCGTACAACGAAACCATGTCCTGCGGCATGTAGAAGTATGAGTAGTCGAAAGGAACGCTCCAATCGATTTCCTTGTAGGGATCGAAAGACTTCCGATGCGCCGCATCGATGATGTGCTGCAGATACTGTCCGCTGATCTCTTCGCGAAACATGGCGCTCAACTTCCCGAAACGCTTCGATGCGTCGCGAAAAGCTCTCCGAGGCCTTCAACGGAACGAAAAAGGGTCTGATCTGGCGAAGTCGTGGCTAAAGGCGAATAAAAGGACCACGGTCGGGCCGGATCAAATTCGGACTCAAAGACGGTATTGAATCCAACAAACCGATTATAACCATGATACTAACGGCGGTCGGCCGGTTGACTGAAATCTACGACGCTTTGGTTATATGAGTAACGTTAGTTGCTTG
>CAWCDG010000006.1:0-147178 GCA_963794325.1 uncultured delta proteobacterium
ATTGGAGTCCGCGTGATGGTGGATCAGCTTCCACGTCCCGCCCTCGAGGCGAAAGATGTTGGTCGCGCGTTGATTGAAGGTGACCATCGGACCGTCGGCCGAACGCAGTTGCCCAGTCTCGATGCAAACCGAATAACCAATGCCCGGTCCTGCAACGACGCTCATGTCCCGCTGTTCGATATTGCCGCCCGGGTACAGACGAGACATGTTCAAAAACCCCTTGTGAACCTCGTTCCATCCGATAGCGTGACCACCCGCCGCGCTCAGATTCGTGACATCCTGGCGATGGGACCACACGGCGCTCAGCGGAGCCAGGTTGCCATGCAATGCGCTGTTGAAAGCGTCGTAGAAAAGCACTGTCGCAGCGCGGATGTCGTTCTCAGACGGGGTTGAATCGGCGCGAGCGAGTGACTGCGCGCGTGCGATCTGCACAAATGGCGGCGCCATTCCGACCACCGTGCATACAGTCACGGCGAATAGCAAATTTCGCCAACCCGAGAAATTCGATTTAGTCTGAAACTGCCAAACTTTACCCACCATAAGAAATCATGCCGCCCCTCAGCTGGTGAAAATCTCTCGATAAATAACTTTTTATGAGTACTAGAATCACAATGTAGGATTATGCCACAATATGCTTCGTTTTAGCGAGCAATTGGCGGTCGACAAGAATAGCGAAGGAGGAATGGAGTCATGATGCTGATTCTTCTGTTGTTTGTGCTGGTGAGCGGCGGTGCTACTTACTACGCGTATCGAAACTCCGCGAGCAAATACGCGCGGCTCGTGCCGGCGATGCTCACCATCTTGATGATCTATCTGCTGTTCGGAAAACACATGCACTGACCGACACGGAACGCTCTCTTCCCGCTCGGGGCTATTTGACCCGGGAGTATGAGATCGTGTCGGTTCCGGTCCCGTAGATAGAAAGATAGCCCGAGCTGGGACTGCATTGGACGGCGCTGGCCGTCGAATTGTCAGTGCACACCACCACGTTGTCGACGTCCGTGAAACACGGATTGGCAACCGAGGTGTGTCCGGCATTGAGCGTCGCATGACCAGCGCAGGTCGCGCCCGCCGACATTGTGAAGCCACCGGCCGGTCCCCAGCTACTCATTGTAGTAACTGGCAGGGGCGGCTGCGGCTGGACTTGTAGGCATCCGGCCGCCATCGTTCCGATCAGCGCGAAGATCCCAACAATCACCCGCATCCTCAACTCCATCGCAGTTGGTTTCATGGCGTGCAGCGTCGCATCAAAAGCGATCTGCTCGCAAGTGCAAAAATCCGCCACCCGTAACATTCCGCCGCGCCGGGAGTTTTAGTAGTAGTGACTCTGCGTAAACGGTCGCGATCGCCAGGGAGTAATTCCATGAGCACATCGAACAATCACATCCAATCCGGCTATACGACCATAACGCCTTATCTATACGCGAACCTCGATCTGATCGATTTCATCAAAAATGCTTTCGGCGCAGAGGTGACGCATACGCCGACGCCCGATGCCAAAGGGCAATTCCACGCCGAGGCGAAAATCGGCGACGCGCATCTGCTGTTCGGCAACGGCTATTTTTCCGACCCCTCGATGGCGGCCGCGATCTATCTGTACGTTCCCGATGTCGATGCGACCTGGAAACGGGCGGTGAGCCTTGGCGCCAAGGCGATCCGGGAGCCGGGCGACATGACCTGGGGCGATCGCGTGGGAGGCGTGAAAGACAGCTCCGGCAACACCTGGTGGATTGCGACCCACAACAAATGAGCGAGTCATCCGATGGCACATCCTCGTAAGTATGATGATTCAAATCCCGCGATCGCAAAGCTGCGCGAGATCTGTCTGGCGTTGCCCGCGGTCTTCGAAAAAGAAGCGTGGGGCGAATGTACGTTTCGCGTCGCCGGCGGGAGCATGTTCGCAATGACCGACAACAACCATCACGACAGCGGCCATCTCGCGGTGTGGATCAAGGCGCCCGCGATGGTTCAGGAAATCCTGGTCAACTCTGATCCGAAGCGGTTTTTCACTCCACCGTACATGGGCAAGAAAGGATGGGTCGGCGTCCGAATCGACTACAAGGTCAAATGGGATCAGACCTCGGCGATTCTAAAGGATGGATATTTGATGTCTGCGCCGAAGAAGATTCGAGACAAAGCTCCCACCAGGCCCGGCGCTGCGGCGGCTTCAACCAATCCTGCGCTGCGAAAGAAATCTCGCCGGGTCCGCTAACCCAGTCACGTCAGCAGTGCCGGAATCTCACCCACCGCGCCAACGACGTTGACTACGATCTCGGGTGTTCGGTTCATTAACCTTGCAGCACGAGGCGAATCATCGCTTCCCCGAAAAGAGCCACTTGTCGCCGTGCAGCAATTGATTCTTCACTTTAATCGACGACAGACTTTCGATTTCCTGCACCGTCGGGCGGATTCCGTACCACTCGTTGCGATAGAGTCCGCGCGGTCCTTGCGACGAGCGGCGCTCGACCAGCCATCGACGCATTCGCAACGCGAACCCAATCGAGTCGCGCCACGTCCGCGGCGTCATTGTGAAGATCAGCCGTCCGCCCGGCTTGAGCACTCGCACCGCAGTGTTCAGATAAGCTCGCAGCACATCAAGATCCGGCAGATGCTGAAAGACGCAGTACGCGACAAACGCATCGACAGAACTATCCGCGATTTCCACCAGCGCCGGCGTCTCGGCGCGATTGAACGACGCGTTGGCGGCCTCGACCGACTTGCGCGCGATCGCCAGCATTTCCGCCGAGAGATCGAACGCGAACACCTTACCGACCTCGGGGGCGATCGCGCGGGTCAGGCGTCCAACCCCGCAGCCAATTTCCACGACCGAGTCATTCAGCGTCGGCCGGTAGCCGGACGCCGACTTCAGATCGTTCCAGATTTTCGGACCCGACGCCCAGAATTCGTCGAGATTGCGTCCCTCGTAGGGTCCCGCCGACGATACGTACCAGTAGGGATTTTCGCGGGCCTTTTCGTCCCAGAACTGACGGCTTGCCTCCAGTCCGCTCATCGATCTCGATACACCTTCTGAATTCTCAGCTGGAAGTATATTGGCATATCGAACCGACGAATCCACTGGGACTCAGCCGTGCGAGATCACAGCTTGTTGGACGTGTTCGGTTCAGACTCGAAATTATTCGCAGAGTAAAAGAAAGGAATTGTGGCACTTCCGAGAATGCAATGCCGAGGCATCTTGGACTATCAAGGCTAGCGCGGACCGCGTCCCACCGCCGGCCGGCTAAAACAGCATGGAAACTTCGTCGACTAGTTCCTTGACGATCGCGCCCGCATTCCCAACCAAGGCGACCGCTATTACTGCGATCGTTACGAGTATCAAAGCATACTCGGCCATGGTCTGACCGCGTGAACTTGCTATTAGTAGGTAAACTCTGGTCCGATGGCGCATTGACTTCCCCTCCCGGGTTGGTCGTATTTCTAGAGTGAGTTCCTAGAGGGGACTGGGTCGCAATCCCCTCTAAGAAGCCATTCCTGACGACCCGTCAGGCCATTCAACGGCTAGAGGTTCCCGTCAACCGACGACAGCAACGTGGTGATAGTCGTGCCCATCGTCTGGTACCCTGCGAACACCACGACTGCGACGGCAGCCAGGATCAGCGCGTATTCGGCCATCGTCTGACCGCGGCCATATTCGCGGATCCGTACCATGAACTTCGTCATCGCTTTCATCTCCCTTTCTTTGACCTCCGACAGTTTTTTTGTATGCCGGGGTGGCGGTAAGTTAGCCGCCACCCCAGGCAGGTTAATCCCAAAGACTAGAGTTTTCCGTCCACGCTCGAGAGCAGCGTGGTGATGGTCGTGCCCATCGTCTGGTAGCCCGCGAACACTACGACGGCGACCGCCGCGAGTATGAGCGCGTACTCCGCCATCGTCTGTCCCTTCTGATACTCCCGAACCTTGACAATCAGTTTCGTAAAGCTTTCCATGTCCCGTGTCCTCCTCAGACTGTTTTTTTTGGCCGAAATTGGCCATTGTCCCCGTTAGTAAATGTGGCCTGTCCCATCCGGCTGACTGTCCGAATCAACCTCAATCCGCGTTAGATGGTCGTAACCAACTGTTCGATTAGTATACTGATTGTAATGTCGTGTAAAGAGCCACGAGATGGAAAATTCAATTTATTTGACTGTCCGAGCATACCTTGATCCGCGTTAGATGGTCAGAACCAACTGTTTCATTAGTATACTGACTGTAATGTTTTGTAAAGAGCCATGAAGTAGAAATTTAATGACTGGATGAAGGTTGCCTGAATGGGGCAGCCAATTGAGGTTCATGCTCGGTGGCGCCGGTGGAATCGAGTCGGAATATGCGGTCATGTGCCCGGCGCTCATCTACGCGAGAAGAATTCCCTCTAGGCGCACGCGCGGTAATTTGATACATGGGGGGCGCTGGCTGGTGTTTGCCCCCCTTACACCAGTCGGCTTCGGGCTGGCGAGGCATTGCGTCGCTGGCCCGTTTTTTTCGACCAACAGATTCGCTGGCGGTATCGATCCTCGCGGCGATGCGGTTAGACGCGTGCGTGCTATGGTCGTCGCGTGAGGCTGCACCTCGTCGACGGGACCTACGAGCTCTATCGTGCGCATTACGCGCCGCGTCCGGGTCACCGCGAGCCTTCTGGCAAAGACGCGAAGGCGACGGTCGGCATCGTCGAGTCTCTGCTGGCGCTGCTGCATGACACCGACGAGGCCGTCACTCACATTGCGGTCGCGTTCGACAATCCGATCCGATCGTTTCGCAACGATTTGTTTTTGCCCTACAAGAGCGACGAAGGCGTGCCGCCCGAGTTGCGCTCGCAGTTCGACGCCGCCGAAGACGCGGTCCGCGCGATTGGGGTGACGGTCTGGCCGATGCGCGAGTACGAGGCGGACGACGGGCTCGCCAGCGCGGCGCGCAAGTTTCGCGATCAGGTCGATCAGGTGCGGATTCTCACGCCTGATAAGGATCTCGGACAATGCATCGTCGACGATCGGGTCGTCCAGGTCGATCGACGCCAAAGAAAAGTGACGAATGAGGCGGCGTTCCGTGCAGAGCGCGGCTTTGGGCCGGAGAGCATGGCCGATTTTCTGGCGCTCGCGGGCGACAGCGCCGACGGGTTTCCGGGGCTGGCGGGATTCGGCAAGAAGACTGCCTCAATGCTGATCGGCGCCTACGAACGGATCGAGCAGATTCCCGTGGACTCCGCACAGTGGAAGGTGAAGCCGCGTGGCGCGCTTCAGCTCGCAGCGACCCTCGCGGATCATCGCACCGACGCCCTGCTCTACCGCAAACTCGCGACACTTATTGATACGGTTCCGCTCGAATGCTCGCTCGACGATCTGAAATTCAAAGGTGTGCCGCGTGAGCGGTTCGAGCGATGGTGCGATGAACTCGGCGTTCAGCGGCTGAAAACCGCGCCGAACCGGTGGCAGCATACTGCGTAACCGCAGCTATGCTTTGACGGTTATATGGTCATGATGACGATACCGATGCTCGATCGTCTCAAAGCGCGTGACGAGTGGAAGTTCTTCGGCGTTTTGCTGAAAGCCGATCGCCCGCTCGCAATCGCGTGGTGGGCCGCGCTCGGATTGCGCGGACTGCTGCCGGCCCTGTTCGCCATTGCGATGGGCGCGCTGGTCGGCAGTGTACAGCGCGGCAATCCTCTTGCGACTCCGCTTATCGCAGTCGGCACGGTGTTCGTGCTGCTTCAGATAACGCCGCCCTTCCATCATGCGGTCGGATCGAACCTCGGCAGCCGGGTCGCCGCCTGGCTCTACGATCAGTTGACCATCGCATGCGTCACGCCGCCCGGGATGGGACATCTTGAAGACCCGCGCCTGACCACCGACCTCGCGATGGCGCGCGACTTCGACCTCGGAATCAGCGGACCGCCGATGAGCATCTCGATGGATTTCATCGCGTCCGGTCTGGTCGAGATGGTCGGCGGACTGCTGTCCGCAGCGGTGCTGGCAGCCTACGCATGGTGGGCGCCGATTATCCTCGCGGGCGCGTGGCTCGCGACGCATTGGCTGCTGCGCGAAAGCGGAGTGTGGCGCGATCGCAATACAGATGAGGTGCGCGAGGCGCAGCGCCACGCCGACTACGCTTATCGGCTCGCGGTCGATCCGCCGGCAGCGAAGGAGCTGCGGCTGTTCGGACTTGCGTCGTGGACGATCGAGCGGTTCACTTCGCGCCGGCGGCGCCTGTTCGATCTTCGATGGGAGGCGACGCGCCTTCGCGAGCAGCCCGTCCTCTGGAGCCTGCTGCTGGTGCTATCCGCCAACCTGATTGTGTTCTGGGCGCTGGCGGCAGACGCGGCTGCGGGCCGAATCGCAGTAGGCCATGTCGTCACGTTCGCCAGTGCGGCAGTCAGCACGAGCATGATCGCGTTCGGCGGATTGTCGTGGGCGCTCGATGGCGCCGCGGCGCCCGCGGGCGCGGTGATTCGATTGCAGGACGCGATGGCGCCGGCCGGAAATCTCATCCGCGGAGACCAAGCGGCGCCGAACATGCCGGCCCGCGAGATCCGTTTTCGAAATGTCAGCTTCGCGTATCCCGCGGGTGGAGCTCGAGTGCTGGACGGCTTCGACTTGACGATTCCGGCCGGTACCTCGCTCGCGATCGTCGGCCAGAATGGAGCCGGCAAGACCACGCTCGCCAAGCTGATGTGCCGGCTCTATGACCCGGATGAAGGCGCGATCGAAATCGACGGCGTCGATCTTGCGCCAACTCGACATCGACGCATGGCGCGAGCGGGTGACGGCTGTATTTCAGGATTTCACCAAATTTGAATTGCCGCTGCGCGACAACGTTTCGCCGGCCGGTGCACCGGACGATGCGATCGAGCAGGCGCTCGATGCAGGCGGGCGCGGCGAATCTCGCGTCGCTCGACACATGCTCGCGCGCGGATACCCGGGCGGCACCGATCTGTCCGGCGGGCAGTGGCAGCGGATTGCCCTGGCGCGGGCGCTGTGCGCGGTGAAGCTTGGCGCCGGCGTGGTGCTGCTCGACGAGCCGACCGCGCAGCTCGACGTGCGTGGCGAGAGCGAGATTTTCGATCGCATCCTCACCGCGACCAATCACGCCACGACCATCCTCATATCGCATCGATTCTCGACCGTACGTCACGCGGATCGCATTTGCGTGCTCGAACATGGGCGCGTGATCGAACTCGGCACCCATGACGAACTGATCGCGCTGGGCGGACGCTACCGCACGATGTTCGAGTTGCAGGCGTCGCGCTTCGGCGAAGCTGACGCCGGCACCGACGAAGGAGTTGCGCTCGATGAGCCCGCATGACGACATGCCGGCCGCGATTCCCGCGATGTGGCGCGCGTTCAAGCGCGGCTATCAGGCGGAACCTCGCCTGCTGATGGTTGCATTCGGGTTGTCGCTGCTGGCGGCGCTGCCCGACGCGTTGCTGGCGTTGTGGCTGATGCTGCTGGCGAACGGAGTGACGGGTCACGATCGCTTCGAGGTGATCGCATCCGCGATGGGACTCGGCGTGTCCGCCGTCGGCACCTGGTTCCTGCGCGTGACCAGCGACCGCGTTCAGCGCCGCTTCCGCGACCGCCTGACCATCGCGCTCGAGTCCCACGTGGCGCGCCTGCAAGCGACCGTCGCAACCATCGAGCATCATGAACGTCCCGAATATCTCGACCGGCTCGCAGTGCTGCGCGACCAGGTCTTCGTGCTCGATCACATGTACATGTCGATGTTCTCGACGTGCGGCTGGATTCTGCGGCTCGGCGTGACCGTCGTGCTGTTGATGTCGATCAGCCCGATCCTCGCGCTGCTGGCCGCATTCGCGCTGCCGACTGTGCTGACTTCGACCTGGCGGCCCGGTATCGAGCGCGCCGCCGAAGAGCGCGGCGCATCGGCGAATCGCCTCGCGCGTCATCTGTTCACCGTCGCGACCACCGCGCCTCCCGGCAAAGAAGTGCGCGTCACGCGAATTGGGAATCGCCTCGTGAAATTGCGGCGCGACGCGTGGGAGCGATGGTATGGGCCGGTGGCGAGTGCGCGTTGGGGCAGTGCGGCGTGGCATACGGTGGCGTGGTTGATTTTCGGCGCGGGTTACATCGGCGCGATCGTGTACGTCACGGTGGTACTGCATGCGACGTCGGGGCAAGTGCTGCTGGTGCTCGCGGCGGGATCGCGGCTGTCGGCGTATATCGGCGCGACCGTCGGCGAAATCGGATTTCTGCGCGGCATCTGGCTCGACGGTTCCCGCCGGCTCGCGTGGCTCGAAGACTACGCGGCGTCGCTGACAGAGCATGCCGACACGCCCGCGCCCGACCGCCTGGTCGACGGCATTCGCCTCGAGCACGTGTCGTTCGCGTATCCGGGGACGACGCGCCATGTGCTCGAAGATGTGAGCCTCGATCTGAAGCAAGGATCGGTGATTGCGATCGTCGGCGAGAACGGCGCCGGGAAAAGTACGCTGGTCAAGCTGCTCGCTCGGCTCTACCAGCCCGACCAGGGACGCATCCTGGTTGACGGAGTGGACCTCGCGCGGATTCCTGCCGACGATTGGCGCGAGCACGTCGCTGGCGCGTTCCAGGATTTTTTCCGCTTCGAGTTTCGCGCGCGTCACACGGTGGGCCTCGGCGACGTCCCGCGGCTCGATGACGAACCTGCGGTGGCTGCCGCGGTCAATCGCGCGGGCGCCGATGACGTGATCGCGCATATGAATGCCGGACTCGAGACGCAACTCGGCCCGACCTGGCCCAGCGGAGTCGAAGTGAGCTTCGGCCAGTGGCAGAAGCTGGCGCTGGCGCGCGGCTTCATGCGCGATCATCCGCTGCTACTGGTGCTCGATGAACCCACCGCGGCGCTGGACGCCGAGACTGAGCACGCGTTGTTCGAGCGCTATGCAGCGGCGGCGCGGATTGAACGGCGCGAAGGCAATTCCGGCAACGGACGTCAGGGACAGATCACGATTCTGATCTCTCATCGGTTCAGTACGGTTCGGATGGCCGATCAGATCGTCGTGCTCGACGGCGCGCGCGTCGCGGAAGTCGGTACTCACGAAGCGCTGATGGCGAAAGGCGGACAGTACGCCGAGCTCTATGGAATCCAGGCCGCCGCGTATCGATGAAGGCACGTTTGCGCCACGATCAAATCAGCTCATTGCCGCTCTTCCCCTCTCCCGACGGGAGAGGATTTAAGGAGAGGGACCTTATGCAGCGCACGGCTTCGCGCGCGATTCAAGATTTTGGTTCTCCGCGTGCCTTGTGTTCCCCACCGGAACTGCAAAATTCCTGGGATCGTGCCTTCGTCAGAAGCATCTTACGAAACCGCGCGCAGATTGCGCCGCGAGCAAACTCCTGCCGAGCAGGTCCTCTGGCGTTACCTTCGAGGCAAGCGCATGTGCGCGGTCAAATTTCGCCGCCAACATCCCATCGGCGCCCACTTCGTCGATTTCTGCTCGCTTCAACGAAAACTGATTATTGAAATCGACGGTGGACAGCACGCCGACCAATCCGCCGAAGACGAGGTTCGCAGCTCGTTTCTCAAATCGTACGGCTTCCGAGTCCTGCGATTTTGGAATCATCAGGTGGTGCAGAACACCGACGAAGTGCTGGCTGAAATCGAGAAATTCCTGGGCGCGGATTCTTCAGAATCTTGAATCGCGCGCGATGACGCGCGCAGAGCAAGGTCCCTCTCCTTAAATCCTCTCCCGTCGGGAGAGGGGAAGAAAATCCGCGCTATGCTTGCGGGTTGCGAGTGTCGAAAATCGCGGACTCGATCTCGTCGAACCGTCGCTACGTCGGGGACGCGCGGTGTGCGAAAATGTATGTATGAGTGCGGAAATCGTAAGACTCGTTGAATCGCAAATCCCCGCGGCCGCGGCGACGCTCGCACGCGCGTTCCACGACGATCCGCTGATGGTGTATGCGATTCCCGACGCGGCCGAACGCGCGCGGCTGCTGCCCGACATGTACGCAAGGATGATCCGCTTCGGTACGCTCGCGGGCGAAGTCTATGTGACCGCGGGCACCGTCGAGGGCGTCGCGCTGTGGCTCCCACCGAACGCGAAATGGACGCGTGAGAATATCGAGGCGTCGGGAATGCATGAAACACCGAACCTCATCGGCAACGACGCGTATCAGCGCTATCGCGAAGTGGTAGGACGCGAATGGCAAGCTCGCGAGCGCGACATGACGACTCCTTGCTGGTACCTGTTCCTGCTCGGCGTCGAGCCGAGCCGTCAGCGACACGGACTCGGCGGCGCGTTGATGCGTCCGGTGATCGAGCGTGCCGACGCAGAGCAGGTCGCGTGCTATCTCGAAACAGAAAACGAGCGCAACGTCGCCTTCTATATAAAGGAGGGCTTCGAGACGATCGTCAACGGCGAAGATGTCGGCGCCAGCGGCGTCCGCTTCTGGACTTTCCGCCGCACGCCAAAACGCTGAATGCGAAATCAGTTGTGCGACGGGCGTCGCGATTCCATCCGCTCAATAACCTTGCCGAGCCAGAGCCGGTAACGCCGCGTGCTGTCCGCACCCGCTCCTAGTCCAATCGCGCGCCGGACGCTCGGCCCGAATAATGAATCGCCGAGCACGAGAATAAAGAGATGCGTGGCCGCGAACATCGTCTCTTCCAACTCAGGCAATGGTCGCCCTTCGTTTTGCGCTCGCCGAACCCGGCCGGCGTGCATTCTTTCGGCCGCAGGCTTGAACACGCTCGGCGTCATCGCGCGGTTGCTCTGGCCGGAAAGAATCAGCCACGCGAGCATCCGCGCAATTCCGCGGCGCGACGCTACTTCGTAAAAACGATCGAGCACACCCTCGATGTCGGGTTCCTTCGCGCTCGGCCACCCCTCGAGAAATTGCGCCTGAAGCTTTCCGATACCGCGCATGACCATCGCTTCGACAAGACCTTCGCGGCTGCCGAAGTGATGAAGAATCGCGGGATGCGAGATGCCGGCGTCGGCGGCGATCTCCTGCAGTCGAATCGCCTCGGGTCCCCCGTCGAGGAGCCGGCGCTGCGCAGCTTCCAGGATCGCAAGCCGAGTCTCCGCGGCGCTTCGACGCCGCCGAACGGCGGTCCGGTCCCGCACTGGAACGGTCGTGGGACGGCTCCTGGAGCTAACGTGCGGTTGTTGCGGTCTGGCTCGCATCGGTTTTGACTCGCGAGGCGCCTGCTCGAGTTGTGACTTCGGCCGATTCGCCGCGATGCTGCCGATAGGTCTGAAGGGTCCATCGGAACGCCGGATGCGTCGAGAGCGAGTCCCTGATTTTCGCGAGCGGCTCGGGAATTGGAGCCGGAGTCTTGTACGGAAACTCGGGCGGCCGTACCAGCGGCGAGAGCAACGCCGCCGCAGTAAGATCTGCAACGGTGAAACGATCGCCCACCAGGAAACCTGACGGCTGCAACTCGTGCTCCAATCGATCCATCGCCGCCATCGTCTTGCCGCGCGCGACCTCGGCAGTGGCTGGAGTGATGTCCATTTGCCGCCGCATGACCGCGCCGATCAGCGGAGACATCGCGCGCTGTGCGAGTTGAGCAGCCGCACTAGCGTGTGACACGAAAGCGGCGCGCACAAACTTCGGGTACGGCAGGATGACGTGAAAAATCCAGCGCCGGATATACGGCCCGAGCTCCTCGTCGAAGAAGTCTTCGAGTTCGAGGGCCCGTCGGCGGTCGTCGGGATCGGAGGGATAAAGCGCGGGCTCGGGATACGCGTGCTCGAGCGCTTCGATGATCTTGCTCGAATCGGAGATCGCGTTGCCGTTGAGCTTCAGCACCGGGACGTGCGTCTTGCCGGTCATCCGCTTGACGACGGGGACGTGGAACCCGGGAATCAGCGAGTGGCGAATATGCGCCACATGCTTGAAGTCCAACGCCCAGCGCGCCTTCTCGTTGAAGTGAGAGCTCGTGAACTGCCACAACTCGGGAGTGTCCATCAGGGTGACTCCTTCTTCGGATTCTGACGCAGCGATTACTTACAATTTTGTAAGCCACTTCGCGCACACTGTCAACGCTTTCGCAAACCGACTGGGCGCGGTAGAACGGTCGAAGGAGCAATCGCATGGCGAATCAGAGCGGCCTCGGCGTCGTCGAAGTAAGACGTTTCTCGACCAGGAACTTCCGTCTTGAAAACGGCGAGGTCCTGCCCGAACTGCAGCTCACCTACGAAACCTACGGAACTCTCGCGCCCAACGGGCGCAACGCGATCCTCGTCACCCATGGCTACACGTCGAGCCAGCATGCGGCGGGACTCGACGCGAATCGCGAGCCTGGATGGTGGGACGGACTGATCGGGCCGGGTAAGGCGATCGATACCGACAAATATTTCGTGGTGTCATCGAACATGATCGGCTCGTCGTATGGATCGACCGCGCCTGCGAGCATCAATCCGAAAACCGGGATGCGCTACGGTCCGGATTTTCCCGACTACAGCCTGGTCGACATCGTTACGGCGCAGCGAGTCCTGCTGGACGCGATCGGTGTGAAGCATCTGGTCGCGGTCGCGGGTATATCCTTCGGCGGTTACCAGGTATTTCAATGGGGCGTCACGTTTCCTGACGCGATGGCTGGAATCGTCCCGGTCGTCACTGCGCCAAGTGCAACCGACGGCGACCGAATGGTCGCGGATTTGCGCGCGCGGTTTGCCGAGGCGCCTGGATGGAACGGCGGTCGTCATTACGGCAATGCGGAGATGATCGGTTTCATGACGGAACTGCGCGTCGCGACGCTAAAGCGCTACGGAATCGAGGCTCAGCTCGCGCCGAGGTTTCCCGATCCGGCAAAGCGCGAGGCCGCGATCCAGCAGCTCGCGGAACCGTGGGCGAAGGCCTTCGATCCCAATTCGATGATTGCGCTGGCGCGAGCGCGCTCGCATTACAACGCCGAGAAGGATTTCGCGAAGATTCGTGCGAAGGTGCTCTACGTGCTGTCGCGCACCGACAAACTGTTCCCAGTGAGCATCGCGCCCGGTGTGATGGCGAAACTGAAGGCCGCGGGCGTCGATGCGACCTACTTCGAGATCGACAGCGACAAGGGTCATCTCGCCAGCGGCGCCGACTCGCAGAAGTGGGATCGCGTGCTGCGCGATTTTCTTAAACGTCTGGAGTGAAGCGCAGTTGACGAACTCCATCGAAAGCCTCCCGATCGTCGATATCGCGTCGCGCGACATCGCTCGCATCGGCGCGGCGCTCGACCGGGCGTGCTGCGAGTTCGGATTTTTCTACGTAACCGGACACAACATCTCCCCTGCCCTATCGGCGCGGATGATGACGCTCGCGCGCGAGTTCTTCGCGTCGCCGCTGAACGAGAAGATGGCGATAGCGATGGCGCATGGCGGGCGCGCTTGGCGCGGCTATTTTCCCGTGGACGGCGAGTTGACCTCGGGCCGGCCCGATCGCAAGGAAGGAATCTACTTCGGCACTGAGTTGGGAGCGGACGACCCGCGCGTGCGAGCGGGATTGCCGCTGCACGGTGCGAATCTGTTTCCCGCGTTGCCCGGATTCCGCGAGACCTTGCTCGCCCATATAGATGAGGTCACCGCAGTAGGCCAAATGTTGCTGCGTGGAATTGCCGCGGGACTCGGTCTTGCGCCGGACTACTTCCTCGATCGCTATACAAGCGACCCGACCGTGCTCTTCCGCATCTTCAACTATCCGCCCTCGACACTCGGCGCAGATGAAAACGAACTTGGGGTTGGCGAGCATACGGACTACGGACTGCTGACCCTGCTGCAACAGGACGAAGTCGGCGGTCTCCAGGTTTGGCATCGCGATCAATGGTTGCCCGCGCCGCCGCTGCCCGATTCGTTGGTTTGCAATATCGGCGATATGCTCGAGCGCTTGACGGCCGGCCGCTACGTATCGGCCCTGCATCGAGTGCGCAACGTTTCGACGCGAGATCGCATCTCGATGCCGCTGTTCCTCGATCCGGGCTTCGACGCGGTGCTGGAACCGATCAAGGTTCTCGCGCCAGATCCCACTGCCATCAGGCGGCGACGCGGCGGACGTCGATGGGATGGCGGCGACCTGGCCACTGTCAGCGGAAACTACGGCGACTACCTGCTGACCAAGGTTTCAAAAGTGTTTCCGCAACTAAGAGCGAAAGTGCTTTAACGATTGGACGCAAAGGAGAGTGCTATGCCGGATAAGACTTACAAGATAATCGAAGTGGTCGGGGTGTCCGACGACAGCGTCCAGCAGGCGGTGCGCAACGCAATAATCACGGCACGCCGGACGATCCGGAATATCGACTGGTTCGAGGTTGGAAAGATTCGTGGCTCGGTGGACAAGAAAGGCAATCCGACGTTCCAGGTGGAAGTGCGGATCGGATTTCGCCTCGAAGGTAAGGCGGTGGTTTGAGGATACCCGCAGTCGGGGTGACACAAATGACTGAGGGGGGCAGGACCGGCATCATGAAATGAAAATCGCGAGAACGGTCCTGTTGATTTGCGCGCTGGTTGGGTCGCTTGGGATCCCGATATTCTTTTTAGCGGTCCGGCACTTTCATTTGGAGGGGGAGACTGCGGAATGGATGGTTTCGTTGTGGCCGCAATCTTTGTGGGAGGTCGCGATTGAGGATCGGAGGGCGGCGGCGGACATGCTGGTCACTTACGGGGTGTTGGCAGGACAGAGCATGCTCATATGCACCGCGATTGCATGGTGCGGCGCTTTTCTTTTTTCGAGGATTTATAAAGGCGCAGCGGCGCGCACGCGCGAAGAACCTAACCCCTAACCCCTTCCCGCGCGGGAAGGGGAACCGGACGTTAGGCTCCTCGCCTCCCGCCTATTTGACAGTTTTTGGCGATCGCGCTATGAAGTTGAGTTCAGAATATGAATCTTCATTCAGTGCGCACCAAATGAGCGTTCAGGAGCGGCATCGGCGGGAGCGGCATGCGCGCGGGCAGTCGATTTTGAGCGCGGCTGCCAAAGTTTTCGCCAGGCACGGACTCGAAGGCGCGACTATCGAAATGGTTGCGCGCGAGGCCGAAGTTGCGGTCGGGACGATCTACCTCTACTACTCTTCGCGCGACGATCTTTATCTGAATCTTATCGCCGACCGCGCTGTACATTTGCGCGCCCGCTATCTCGAGATTTTCGAGCGCCGGCTCGAGCCGCTCGACGAGCTTAAGGCGATCGCATCCGCGTATCTGGACCATCTGCTGGAATCGCGCGAGATCTCCCTGTCGCAGCATTCGGTGGTTTTTTCGCAACTCCACCAGCGCCTGAAACGCAATTCTGAAAAACGCAATTTTCAGCGCGTGATGGATTTGAGCCATGAGATTTTCGGGCTGTGGGAAGGCACTATCCGGCGCGCGTTCGAAGGCGGTGTGATCGCGAACTCGATGGGTCCGCGGAAGACGGCCGCGGTGGTGTGGGCGAGCATGAATGGCGCGTTCATGCTGATGGGCGACGGGAATTTCTTTCGCGACGTGACGGGGCTCAATCCTGAGCATTTTGTCGATGAGGCGCTCGAGTCGCATCTGGCGGCGTCGCAACTGACTGCGCATAGAAATGGAAAGCGTCGAACGGCACTTTCCCGAAGAAGCAAACGCTCAAACTCTGAAGAGGCAGCCGTCCAGCCACTCGCGCAGTAGCGACGTGCCTCGGATGAGCGCAAAGGAGAACGAATTATGAAATTTACCTGGTTCCATCTCATGCCGTATCGGTTCCTGCCGGAAGACTTCAAGGAGAAGTATCACAGCGTGTGGGTCGATATTCCGCGCGATTTGTACGATCCCAAACTTGGGCATCGGCTCTACAATGACTATCTCGATCAGCTCGAATACGCCGACTCGATGGGCTTCGACGGGCTGGGCGTCAACGAGCATCATCAGAACGCCTACGGGCTCATGCCGTCGCCGAATATCATGGCGGCGGCGCTCACCCGGCGCACGCGCAACGCCAACCTGGTCGTGCTCGGCAATTCGATCGCGCTCTACAATCCGCCGATTCGCGTCGCTGAAGAGTTCGCGATGCTCGACGTGATTTCGGGCGGGCGGCTGATTGCGGGCTTCCCGGTCGGGACCTCGATGGATACCAACTTCTGCTACGGCGAAGTTCCCGCGACGATTCGCGAGAAGTATTACGAGGCGCACGATCTGATTATCAAGGCGTGGGAAGCGAAGGACGTGTTCTCGTTCAACGGCAAGTACACCAAGCTGCGTTACGTGAATCTGTGGCCGAAGCCGTTGCAGCAGCCGCATCCACCGATTTGGATTCCCGGCGGCGGATCGGTCGAGACTTACGACTTCTGCGCCGACCACGATTACCAGTACAGCTTCCTTTCCTACTTCGGGTATATCGCGGGCAAGAAGGTGTCCGACGGCTATTGGGAAGTGATGGCCAAGAAGGGCAAGGAGCTGAATCCTTACAGCCTCGGATTCGCGCAGGTGGTCGCGGTGTCGGAGACCGACGAGCAGGCGGAGAAGGATTACGCGCCGCACATGGACTACTTCTACAATCGATGCCTGCACGTTTATAACGGCTTCGCCGACGCGCCGGGCTATCGCACGGTGAAGACGATCAAAGCCGGAATCCTCGGGCAGGTCGGCGATCAGGCGGCGATGCGTCGCGAGGGTCTCAAGTGGAAGGACTTCCTCGATCAGGGTTACGTGATCGCGGGATCGCCCAAGACGGTGCGCGAGCGTCTCCGCGAGGCGATGAAGTCGCTCAACTGCGGGCATCTGATGATCCTGCAGCAGATCGGATCGATGCCGCCGGAGCTGGTGCGCAAGAGCACCAATCTGTTCGCGACGGAAGTCATGCCGCACATGCGCGACCTATGGAGCAACTTCGAGGACAAGTGGTCGCCAAAGCGTGACCTGCCGCAAGCGGATTTCGCGAAGCCGGCGCCGGTCCATTTCCAGAAGGCCGAAACCAACGGCACGGTGCGCGCGAGTGCGTCGGCCTCGGCGGAGGCGCGGAGCGCGAAATGATTACCACGCAGAAACTTCTCAACGGAAAGTTCTCGCTCGAGATGCATACGTTCGGGAGCAGCGGCGAGCCGCTCCTGTTTATCCACGGCGCCGGCGGGCTGATGCCGGTCGAGCCGTACCTCGAGGAGCTGGGCAAGACCTTCAAAGTGTACGCGCCGCATTTCCCGGGCTACGGCGATTCGACGGGCAACGAGTATATAGATGATATCGGCGACGCCGTCTGCTTCTTTCATGAGCTGATGGACGAGCTCGGGATCCCGACTGCGAATATCGTCGGCCATTCGATGGGCGGGATGCTTGCGGCTGAAGTCGCGGCGTTTGATGTGCATCGCGCAAAGAAGCTCGTGCTGATAGCGCCGGCCGGTTTCTGGATCGACGAGGTACCGATCCCCGACTTATTCGCTGCGCAGCTGACCGAGATCGCGCCGTTGCTGTTCCACGATCCCAACTCGCCGGCGGCGCAGATGATGACCGCGATACCGACGGACTTCAAAGCGCTCGAGACGATGTACGTCGAGCGCGTGAAGCGGTTCGCGACGGCCAGCAAGTTCCTGTGGCCGATTCCCGACCGCGGCCTCAAGAAGCGCGCGTACCGGATTCAAGCACCGACGCTGCTCCTGTGGGGCGACGACGACAAGCTGATCCCGCCGGTCTATGCGAAGGAGTTCACGAGCAGAATCAAGAACTGCAAGCTCGAGCTGATCAAGAATGCGGGTCACATGGTGATGTACGAGCAGCAGGAGGCGCTGGTCGGCGCGATTCGGAAGTTCCTGAAAGGCTGACGACCATCTCAAACGATCGAACGGCGGCCGGAGCATCGATGCTCCGGCCGTTTCCTTTTTCACGGCTTGAATCTGAATGCGCACGCGACTAGTTTCCGGCGCATGGCAAATGAAAAAGCTCGCCGTGGATGGTTCCTCACCGTGATGACGGTGCTGTTCGTCGTACTCGCGCTTTCTGATTTCACCAAGGCGCTCCAGTTTCTAGGCAATCCAGCCGTCGGCGGCATCGTGGTCTTCGGCCACAAGTTTCACGGCGTCGCGCGCAACCTGATCCTCGGACCAATCTTCGGAATCGTATTTCTGATCTACGCCTACGGCATCTGGAACCTGCGCGCGTGGATCCTTCCGCTCGCGTTCGTCTATGCGTTCTACGTGCCCTACAACCTCGTGCTGTTCTGGTACGTGCAAGCACCCGGGCCGCGCCCGATTCCGTTCATCGTCGGCTACCTGGCGATCGCGCTCGTCGGTTCGATCGGCACCGCAATCTATCTCGCCTACCATCGCGAGCGGCTCAGCTGAAGAAAATCAACTCGCGAGATCGATGGATCGGCGTGCTCGAGAAATTCGCGCGCGCGATGCGCGAGCCTGCGACCAGGCGTCACTGGGCGCCACAGTTCGAATGCGCATCGCGCGAGCGTATCCGCGAGATCCAGGAAGAAAAGCTCGGCGCGATGATTCCGTACCTGTACGAGCACAGCGCGTTCTATCGCGCCAAGTTCAAGGCCGCGAAACTGAAGCCAGCCGACATCAGGACGCTGGCCGATCTTCCGAAGTTTCCAGTCACGACCAAGGACGAGATGGCGCGCGATGTCGCGGCGCATCGGCCGTGGGGAACCTACACGCCGATCGACGATCAGATGTGGCGCCGCCGCGGCTGGATGATTTTCTCGACGTCGGGCACGACCGCGACACCGCGATCGTTCCGCTACACGGCGCTCGACGCGGAGCTGTGGGCCTCGACCAGCGCGCGCGCGTTGTATGCGATGGGCGTGCGCGCGGGCGACAACGCTCTCACCTGCACCAACTACAATCCGCACGTTTTCTTCTGGTCGATCCATTATGCGTTCAACCTGATGAAGGTCGCGGTTGTGCCCGGCGGCGTGCCGACCGAGCGGCGCCTTCAGATGATCGACCTTTACCGGCCGACGATCCTAGTCGCGACGCCTTCCTATTCGCTTCATCTGGCGGGTGCGATGCGTGAAGCGGGTGGCGATCCCGCGGCGAGCTCGATCGCGAAAGTGATTTGCGGTGGCGAGCCGGCCTCGGGGATCGCATCGACGCGGCGGAGAATCGAGGAGACCTGGAACGCCGACTTGCACGACGTTTACGGATGCACCGAAGCGGTCCCGGCGGGATGGGCGTTCACCTGTCGCGAAGGACTCAAGCGCGATCCGGTCGGCACTCATGTGCAGGAGGACTTACAGATTTGGGAGCTGGTCGATCCGGACACGTTCCAGCCGGTGCCGCCGGGCGGGCGCGGATTGACCGTCGTGACAAATCTGAACTCGGAGGGATCGCCGCAACTGCGCTTCCTGGTCGGCGATTTCGCGACGTTCGACTACCGCAAATGCACATGCGGACGGACGTTTGCGCGCGCTCGTGGCGGATTCAACGGCCGCTCCGACGATATGCTCAATATCCGCGGGCTCAAGCTGTTCCCGAGTGTGGTCGAGGAAATCGTGCGCGGCTTCGATTCACTGGGGAATGAATTTCAGATTGTGCTCGAGACCGAGGGCGTGATGGATGCGTTCACGATCGTCGTCGAGACGTCCGCGCCAGTCGACCAAATGTACGCGCGCGAGCTGCGTGCACGACTCGAAGCCGAGATCATTCGTCAATGCGAGCTGCGGCCGCGAATCCAGATCGCGGCGCCGGGGACGTTGCCGCGCACCGAATTCAAGGCGCGGCGCGTGATCGATCGGCGGCGTAGCTTGTAGCGGGACACGCACTCGGGTGGAAGAAACGCAAAGAAATAATCGCCTGCGCGGCGGGCGGCAGGGTGACCCCTGCACCCTGTGAAAGTGAGAATCGCGAAATGTTGAGGACAACCTTTCGCTCTAAGGGTCGGGGGGAGGAGCGAGCGTAAAGGTGTGATGTTCGGCTTTCATCGATCAGGGTGCGCGCAGCGCATGATCAACTCACCCTTCCAATGGTGGGAAGGGGGACCGGATATTCGAGATTCGTGGTTGACGCGGACTGCCGGCAGTTTTAGATTGCAACGATTATGAAAATTTATGACTTTGCGTTTGCTCCTAATCCTCGACGGCTCAGGATCTTCGTGGCGGAGAAGGGGATCAAGATTCCGACGGAACAGGTTGACCTCGCGACCGGCAAGAACCGCACGCCGGAGATGCTCGCGAAGAATCCCGCGGGTGGGCTGCCGTTCGTCGAGCTCGACGACGGAACGCATCTGGCCGAATCGGTCGCCATCTGCCGCTACCTGGAAGGGTTGCATCCAGAGCCCAACTTGATGGGCAAGGACAGCCGCGAGCAGGCGTTTATCGAGATGTGGAATCGGCGCGTCGAGTTAAACCTGTTCAGCGCCGCGGCGCGTGCGTTCCAGCATACGAACGAATTGTTCAAGGCACGCATCAAGCAATTTCCCGAGTACGGCGCGACGCAGCGCGAGACCGTGGCGAATCAATTCAAATGGCTCGACACGCAGATCGGCAACAAGCCTTTCATCGCGGGCGATCGGTTCACGATTGCGGATATCACTGCCGAGGTCGCGGTTGATTTCGCGGTGCAAGCAGCAGGAGTCCCGATGGATCCCGCGCTCAAGAATCTTGGGCGATGGCATCAGTCGGTATCGAGCAGGCCGAGCGCGAAGGCGTGAGAGCAGAAACCTAACCCCTAACCCCTTCCCGAGCGGGAAGGGGAACCGGAGTTTCGGGAGTAGACTCTTCCCTCAAGGGAAGGGGAACCGGATTACCGGTTGGATCGGCAACAGACAGTTTTAAATTGCAACCACCATGAAAATTTGGCGCTGTCCTAACTAAAAAGAACGGGCCAGCGAAAGAGGGAGGGATCCCAGTCCAGTCGCCAGCCCGAACGCCGACTGGGAAAAGGGGGGCCAAACCCCAGTCAGCGCCCGATTTGTAACAGGCAACTGATCACGGGTCTATCCGAGTTGGACGATTTATCCACCAACCCTGGACTCAAGCAATCGAGCCGAATTAGCCAACTTGCCGGTTGCAATCTGAAACCGCATTTAGGACACTCGCGGAAAGTACTTAGGACATTCTCCAGGAGTTATGACAGTGCCGAAAATTTACGATTTTGTCGGGGCTCCGAATCCACGCCGCGTGCGGGTTTTTCTCGCGGAAAAAGGCATCAACAACGTTCCCTTCGAGCAGGTCAATCTCGCGACGGCTGACAATCGCAAGCCCGAGTTTCTGAAGATTAATCCGATGGGCGGAATACCGGTGCTCGAACTCGACGACGGAACACACATCGCGGAGTCGGTCGCGATTTGCCGCTACTTCGAGGAAATCAAGCCTGAGCCGCGCCTGATGGGTATCGACGCGAAGGACAAAGCTGTCGTCGAGATGTGGAACCGGCGGATGGAGTTCGAAATTCTCTCGATGGCGGCGGGATCGTTCCGCAACACCAGCGACTTTTTCAAGGGGCGAATCCCGCAAGTGAAGGAATACGGCGAGATTTGCAAGAACGCGGCGGTCAAGCGGTTAGAGTGGCTCGATACGGTGCTGGCCGATCGCGAATTCATCGCGGGTCCGCGCTACACGATTGCGGATATCACAGCGTTGATCGGAATCGATTTCGGACGCACGACGCAAATCAAGATCCAGGAGAATCAGAAGAACCTCGCGCGATGGCATCAGGCGGTGTCGAGTCGGCCTAGCGCGAAGGCGTAGGAAACCTCAGCAACCTAACCCCTAACCCCTTCCCGAGCGGGAAGGGGAACCGGATTATTGGGAGTAACCTCTTCCCAAGCGGGAACCGGATTATTGGGAGTGACCTCTTCCAAAGCGGGAAGGGGAACCGGATTTATTTGGCAGAAGCGGCGGCGATGGCGGTGGCGGGCATCGAATAGATCGGCGTGTATAGTTGGTAGCACATCAGGTACACGATCACGCCGGTAATCGATACGTACATCCATAGCGGCCAGGTCCATCGCGCGATTTTGCGGTGGCGGGGGAATTTGCCTTTCAGTGCGAACCAGATCGTTGCGATTGCGAGTGGCACAATTACGCCCGCCAGGATTACGTGTGGGATCAGGATCGAGAAGTACAGCGACCGGACCCATCCCTGGCCGCTGAAGCGCACGTTGCCGACGTTGTAGTGATAGACGAGGTATGAGGTCAGGAAGACCGCGGAGAAGGCCATCGCGGTGATCATGCAGGCGCGATGCGCGCGCACCTTTCCGTTTTTTATGAAGATGAATCCTGCCAGCAGCAGGACCGTGGCGCATCCGTTGAGGAACGCATTGAGCGGCGCCAGCGAATGATAAGAATCCAATCAGACCGCCAAACTACGGCGTTTGCACCGGCGGCGGCGCGACCGGATTCGCACCCATCTCGGCCGCACTCGTGACCGGACGAGGATGGTCGAATCGGGTCCACATCCGCGTCGTCAGATCGGGCAGCAGCATGAAGCAGAGAAAGGTGACGAGTATCAGGGGAATGATTGCGATGATTGCGAGGGCCCTGCGCTCCATCGCGAGATGCATGAAGTACATCGCCACTAGCACCGCTTTTGCAAACGCCAGCGCGATCAGCAGGCCGACCTTGGCGACCTGCGGCAGTCCCATCGCGTACACACCCAGCTCGATCGCGGTGAGTATCGACAGGTAGATAAAAACCGCAATGTAGTTCGGCCCGCTATGCTCGGCCTCGTGTCCTGAAATCGCAGCTTGCGTCGTCATGGTTTGAATTTCATCTCCAGCGCGTAGTCGTTGGAAAGCTGCTCCTCTAGATCAAATAGATGAACGTGAAGATCAGGATCCAGACGAGATCGACGAAGTGCCAGTACAGTCCCGCGATCTCGACCAGGTGAGCCTTCTCCTGCGTCAGCTTACCGGTCATGCCGCGAACCAAAAGCACGAAGTTGTACACGACGCCGCCGAAAACGTGACAGCCGTGGAAGCCGGTCAGGATGAAGAAGGTCGCGTCGAACAGGTCGACCTTGATCGACATGCCTTTTATTTCGAGCAGGTGATGCCACTCGAACGCCTGCATCCCAAGGAACACGATGCCGCCGAGAACGGTCAGCGCCATGAAGTTACGATAGCGCGCCATCCGGCCGGTCTGGATCGAGCCGAGCGCCTCGACCATCGTGACGCTCGAGCAGATCAGGATGAACGTCATGATCGCGGTGGTGGTGATGCCGAGAAATGCGGCGGGCGATGGCCAGTTTGGATTGCCGATGCGCAGGGCGCCGTACGCGGCGATGGCGGCGCCGAAGGTCATCGCGTCGCCAGCCAGGAACGACCACATCCCGAGCTTGCCGAGATTTCCCGGGGTAAGCGACGGTTCTAACTGATCTTGAACCACGGCGTGATCGTGGGTCTCTACTGCAGCAGCCTCGCTCATCGCGACCATCCTCTTTGGGGCAAATAGCTATAGTCAGTGTTCATTCCAATTGACTACTCGGTAGTGGAATTCTGATCCTTGCGCTGCGACCGCCGATAGGCGAAGTAGGCAATTCCGCCGATCGCGGCAAACGAGGCGTACGGCGATATCAGCATGAACACCACGCTGGTCTTGTACGCATGGAATGCCTGGTCGCCGTCCGCGAGCCCGCAGGTCGCACACGCACTCGCGAGTCGTGGAGCGGCACTGATGATCGCACTCACCATCATCACTGCCGCGGCCTTGAGCTTTCTGCTTTTCAACATCACGTTCACCAATTCGCGAACCTACATTAGATATACGAGCCCGAACAGGAGCGGCCAGACTGCGCAGACGAAATACCAGTACACCGCGCACAGCTCAATCGCGTGGGCGTTGCGCCCGTTGTACCTGCCTCTCATCGCAAACCACACGACGCATGCGAGCCAGATGACGCCGGCGGTCACGTGCGCGCCGTGGCATCCGATCAGCAAATAGAATGTGCCGCCGTACATGCCGCTGGAAAGCTTGAGGCCGTGCGCGACCAGCCGCACCCATTCACTGCCCTGCACTGCCAGAAACGTCACGCCGAGCGCCAGCGTCGCGAGCAGATAACGGCGGGTCAGGCGTTGTCGGCTTTGATGCACAGCGCGCAGCGCGAGCGTCATCGTGCCGGCGCTCGACAACAGTACGAAAGTGTTCACCCAGGTGACCTCGATCGGAAGTCGAGGCATAGCAGGCGGCGGCCAGAAAGCGGCGGACATGCGGTAAACCAGGAAGGTGCCGATGAGTCCGCTGAACAGCATCATCTCGGACGCGATAACGATCATGATCGCGAGCATCGCGCTGCTGATGAATGGCTGCTCGACCTGGTCGCCACCAACCCCCGAGTCGGAGGTTCGGCCGCGGCGAATCGGCGCCACCAGCGGGCGCACTTTCGCGGTCGATGCTGTCATTCCGAGCGCCATATCAATGATGCTTCACTATGATCGTCACTACTGAGATCGTTATTAACAAGACCATGACGCCGATTAGTATTTTCAGCGTCCGCCAGTTTTCAACTTTGCGCTCTTCGCGCGTCACCAGAGTAGCCATTCCAATACTCACACTCGATCCAGAACAAGTACTAACAACACGATTGGCAAATAAACTAATGATGCGAGCAGCAAGCGGCGCGCCGCCTTCGAACTTCCCGGCGCGCGCACCATCGTGACTCCGAACGCCAGCATCCAAATGCCCATCGCCGACGCGACTACCAAATAGGGAATTCCGGCATAGCCCAGCATCGTCGGGATGATTCCCACCGCGATGAGTCCGAGGCTGCCACCGATCACTATCGGATTTGAGGCATTTCCGCCACGCGGATTGTCTCGCGGAAGCAGGTGGATGCCCGCGCGCGCGTAGTCGGTTCGATAAAGCCGCGCGACTGCGAATGTATGCGGCAACTGCCACAGGAACATAATCGCGAACAGGATCATCGGCTCCCAGCTAAGTCCGCCGCGCGCCGCGGCCCAACCCGCAACGGGAGGCAGCGCGCCCGGAATCGCGCCGACGATGTTGCACATCCAGGTGTAACGCTTCAGCGGAGTGTACACGCCGAGATACACGATCGTGATTACGCCAGTTACCGCGGCACAGAGCAGGTTCGTCGCGAGCGTCAGGTAGACGAAGCCGGCAACAGTCGCGATCACGCCGAACGCTAACGCTTCAACCGGACGCATCCTCATGTCGGGCAGCGGACGATTGCGCGTGCGATCCATCATCGCATCGGTATCGCGCTCGACGTACTCATTCAGTGCGAGTGTCCCGCCCGCTGCCAACGCAGTGCCCGCCAGCAGATTGAGCGCGAGCGTGATGTCGAATCCCGAGCGTCCGCCGAGATAGAAACCGGCGAGCGTCGTGACCAACACCATCAGCACGACGCGCGGCTTGGTCAACTCGAAATAGTCGCTGACGCGGCCGCGCGGCAGGGTCAGGGCGGACTCAGCGATCGCGATTTTGGCGCTCACGCGGTCACCTGCCGTTCGACCACGCGCGAAGACGCGCGCGACTCGATCGCGTGCGTGCGACTCGGCACGCCGAGAATGTGGTATGCGCGAAGCGTCAGCGTCAGGCTGGTCGCGAGAACTCCCGCGCCGACCGCGACATGGCTGGTCGTTGGGATCACGGAACGGCCGCTCCAGATCGTTATCGCGCCGAGGCAAATCTGCACGACCAGCAGCATAAACAGCCCGAGCGCGGGACGTCGCAGTGACGCGACCTCGCGATGCGTTCGCAGCACGCGCGTTACCGTCCACAAAACCATCGCGGTGACGACCACCGCGCCGCAGCGATGCGCAAAATTAACCGCGATGTACTCGTTCCAGTACGGCGGCACCAGGTAACCGAACGAAAGCGGGAAATCGGGAATCACCAGACCGGCGCTCATGTGGCGCATCAGCGCGCCGACCAGAATCTGCATATAGATGATGGCCGTGGTCGCGACGGCGAGCGTTTTCGTTGTCAGCGGGATTCGCGACGGGGGATCGTCGATGTGCGGGGTCGATTCCCAGCGCGGATTGGTGAAGATCGCAATCGACACCATCAGGCAGAACAAGGCCTGCGCCGTAGCCGCGTGCGTCACGGCGATCGCCAGCGGCAATTCGAACAGTACCGTGATTCCGCCGAGTACCGCCTGCACGATGATCAACCCGAATGCGAGCATCACCAGTTGGCGGACCCATTTGCGCGGCTCGGCGCGCCACGCCCACGCCATCAGCACGAGAGTGAGCACTACGACGGTTCCGGCCGCGAGACGATGCCCAAATTCGAAACGGATGCCGCCCTGCCAGGCTGGAATCAGTTTGCCGAACGCCAGCGGCCAGTCGGGAACGGCAAGCGCCGACCCCGTCGAAGTGACCAGTCCGCCGATAAAGATGAGGCAAAAAGTTGCGCCCGCGGTCAGCACCGCAAAGCGATGCAATCCGCGCGCCTTCTCGACCTCAGTTGGCGACTGATTCATAAGTAGCTATTCGACTGACTAGTCCGCCGCTGCCGTGGTGTGTTCGATCAACTGCGATTGCGGCAGGTAATCCTCCGCGACCTCAGGTGAGCTGTATTCGTACGGTCCGCGGTAAACGATTGGCACCGGTCCGGGCCAATTGCCGTGCGGCGGCGGCGACGGCGTCGTCCACTCCAGGGTATTCGAGTGCCACGGATTCTCGGTGGCCTTCTCCCCCCACCAGTAGCTGTAGATGATATTCGCCAGGAAGATGAACTGCGCGGCGCCGAGCACAAAGGCGCTAATCGAAATAAATTCGTTGATCGGGATGATCGGCTTCAGAAAATCGTACTGCTGCGGATTGTAGATGCGCCGCATGTGTCCAGCCATCCCGAGGATGTGCATCGGGAAGAACGTGCAGTTGAACGCGACGAACGTGATCCAGAAATGGATTTTGCCGAGCGTCTCGTTCATCATGCGGCCGAACATCTTGGGATACCAAAAAGTAACTCCCGCGAAGATGCCAAACAGGCTGCCGCCGAATAGTACGTAGTGAATGTGCGCGACGATGAAGTAGGTATCGTGGATGTACATGTCGACGGGAGTGGAGGCCATCCAGATTCCCGACAGCCCGCCGATGACGAACATCGCGACGAACGCGAGCGCGTTCATCATCGCCGTCGTGTAATGGATGTTGCCCTTGTAGAGCGTGCCAAGCCAGTTGAAAGTCTTAATCGCGGACGGCACTCCGATGATCATCGTCGTGATCATGAAGCTGCTGCCGAGCGCGGGGTCCATCCCCGACTGAAACATGTGATGGCCCCATACGACCCACGACAGGAACGCGATCGCGATCATCGCGTACGCCATCGCGCGGTAGCCGAAGATCGGCTTGCGCGAAAACACCGAGATGATCTCCGACGAGATGCCCATCGCGGGCAGGATCATTATGTAGACCTCGGGGTGGCCGAAGAACCAGAACAGATGCTGCCAGAGCAGCGGCTCGCCGCCGCCCGCGGGCAGAAAGAAGTGCGTGCCGCCCATGCGATCGAACAGCAACAACGCGAGCGCCGTGGTCAACACCGGCAGCGCGAGCAGCAACAGGATCGCCGTGATGAACAAGGACCAGATCACCAGCGGCAAGCGGAAGAAATACATGCCTTTGGTGCGCATGTTGATGATCGTCGTGATGTAGTTGATCGAGCCCATCAGCGACGACGCGCCGAGCACGATGATACTGATGCACCACAAGTCCTGGCCCCAATCGACGCCGGTGTATATCGGTACCGCGCTAAGTGGAGCGTACGAGGTCCAGCCCGCAGCTGCCGGCCCGCCGGTCACGAAGAACGACGACAGCATGATCACGCCGGCGACCGCGCCGACCCAGAACGAGAGCATGTTGAGCTTGGGGAACGCCATGTCGCGCGCGCCAATCATCAGCGGGATGAGAAAGTTGCCGAAGCATCCGACCAGGATCGGCATCACCACGAAGAAGATCATGATGGTGGCGTGCATCGTGAACATTGCGTTGTAGGTGTTGGGCGGGATAGCGCCGTCGTACATGAACGGCTCGGGCACCCAGTGAAATCCGGGGACCGCGGTTTCGGGAAACGCCAGCTCCCACCGCATCAACATCGCCATCAGGCCGCCGATCGACATCATGAACAGCGCCATGAACAGGAACTGGCGGCCGATCATCTTGTGATCTTCGGAAAAAATGTAGGTGCGCATGAAGCCGAGCTCATGATGCTCGGCGTGCGCGCCGTGCGCCGCAACCGCTGCCGTGCTACTCATCTTCGACTAGCTCCTCCCGGGGATGTGGCCGGTGAGTGCGGGCATTACTTGTTCTGCGAATATTCGTCTTTGAGCCACTTGTCGTAATCCTCTTGCGACTGCACCGTCAGGTTGCCCTTCATCCCCGAATGCCCGAAGCCGCAAAGCTCGGCGCATGGAATTTCGTATTGCCCGACTTCGGTCGCCTCGAACCAAACGTGAATGATACGGCCCGGCACCGCGTCCTGCTTGAGACGCATGTTGGGGACGAAGAAACTGTGAATCACGTCCTTCGACGTCAGATCGATCCGCACCACCTTGTTCACCGGCACGTGCAGCTCGTTGTCCATCGTGAGTTCGCTTTTCGTGCCGAATTTACCGTCCGGTCCGGGGTACGTGATTTCCCAGTTGAACTGCTTCGCGTTCACCTTGTAGAAGACGTCGCCCGGAGGTCCATGCTCCTTGATATCGGCCCACGTCGAGCGGCTCATAATCGCCAGGGTGATGAGAATAACCGTGGTCGCCGTGGTCCAGATTATCTCGAGACGCGAATTGCCTTCGATATACTCCGCCTTGCGGCCGGGCCGGGTGCGATAGCGAATCATGAAGACCACCATCGCGATCATCACCGCGATCCAGACGACCATGACGATCCAGAAGATCAGCTCGAAGAGCCAATCGATCCGGGGACCGAAGGTCGAAATGTCGTGTGGAAAGTACAGATGCTCGAGCATCGAAGCGTCACCTCTGCGCTATCAACGTGTAAATGGCGGACGAGCGTCGCCGCACCGACCAGGGCGGCTGATACAACCTGCCAACGCCTTGCGATTCATGAATTCGGTGCGATTATGCCCGTCAGCACCACGATTAGTGAAATGAAAAATCCTTGTCCCCCGCCGCAACCCGCGCTTAATTAACCAGCACATGACGCTCATATTTCGCCAGCAAATTCAAGCGCTTCACGGTCTCAGGATCGCGGAACGTGCGCGCGCCGAAATCAGTGGAGCGCCGCGCGATTTTTCGAAAACCGGCACCGGCTGCCCGTTCCTGCCGTTCGCCTTGCCCGCTTGGTCAGAATGACGGGATGTCGCACGATTGGCGGCAACAAATCTTTGAGCTAGAAGGGCTAGTTGAGGAAGAGGAGGTCCCGGTCTGTTATGCCTGATCGTGTGGCGACGCTTTCCCAAAACTTCGAGGCGAATGCGCAGAAGTATGGCTCGCGCGCGTTCCTGAAAGAGAAGCGCGACAAGCGTTGGACGGACCATTCGTGGACCGAGGTTTCCGAGGCCGCCGGCAAGCTGCGCGCGGGTTTGCTGAAGCTGGGCGTGCGCCCCGGCGATCGCGTGGCAATCCTTTCCGACAATTGCCCCGAATGGATCGTCGTCGATCAAGCCGTGCTCGGGCTCGGCGCGATCGTCGTACCGCTCTACACCACCAGCGGACCCGAGGAGACCGCCCACGTCATCAGCGACTCGGGAGCTAAAGTGATTGCGGCCAACGGTCCCGAGATGGTCAAGAAAATTCTGGGACTGAGCGCCTCGATTCCCGACGTCAGCACAATTGTCGCGATGCATAGCGATGCGGAATCGGTGCCCGCATCCAACGGAACGCCCGCCGTAATGACCGCCGCGTCGCTAAGCGCCGAGACCCCGGCCGCGATCGTCGAGGGCAGCAGCGATGACCTCGCGACGATCATCTATACGTCGGGGACCACGGGCACCTCGAAGGGCGTCATGCTCTCGCACGGCAATCTGCTCGCCAATGCGGAAGACTCGCTCGCTGCACTCGCGCTCGACGATACCGACATGACGCTGTCGCATCTGCCGATCGCGCACTCGTTCGAGCGGACCGCGGGCTACTACACGGTCGCGATGGCGGGAGGGACGATCGCCTTTGCGGAGAGCCTGGGACAGATCGCGTCGAACCTGACCGAGGTCCAGCCGACCGTGGTGCTCACAGTGCCGCGCCTGCTCGAAGTGATACATAGCCGCGTGCTGCGCACGGTCGAGACGTCGCCGCCGATGCGCCAGCGGCTGTTCAAGATGGCGCTCAATGCGGGCGAGCAAGCCAGTGAGTACCGGAATCGGGGGAAACCGTTGCCTCCACTGCTCGCGCTCTCGATGGCGGTATACCGGCGGTTGGTCTTTGCGCGAGTGCGCGCGATCTTTGGCGGTCGAATCCGTTACCTGATTTCCGGCGGCGCACCGCTGCCGACCGAGATCAACCGGTTCCTGTCAGCCGCCGAAGTTCCGATCGTCGAAGGCTACGGCCTGACCGAGGCGTCCCCGGTCGTGGCGGTCAATCTGCACCACGGCAAGACCCGAATCGGCACCGTGGGACTGCCGTTGAATCGCATTCAGGTCGAGACCGCGCCAGACGGCGAGTTGCTGCTGCGCGGGCCGAATATAATGAAGGGGTACTACAAGCTCGAAGCCGAAACCAAGGAAGCGATCGACGAAAACGGATGGCTGCATACCGGCGACATCGCGAAGATCGACGTCGAAGGCTACATCGCGATCACCGACCGCAAAAAAGAAATCATCGTGTCGTCGGGAGGCAAGAACATCTCGCCAGCATACGTCGAGAGCAAGCTCACCGGCGACAAGTTCATCAGTCAGGCGTGCGTGATCGGCGACCGCCGCAAGCATCTCGGGGCGCTGGTGGTGCCGGATTACGAAAACCTGGTGGATTTTCTGAAGGAGAACAATCTCGACCCGACGAATTCGGATGCGCTCGCGAAATCAAAAGAGTTGAAAACATTCATCCACGGGCGGATTCGAGAAATCAACAAACAACTCTCGGATGTCGAGGCGATCGCGACATTCACGATCGTCCCGCAGCCGTTCACCCAGGAAAACGGCGAGCTGACCCCGTCGCTAAAGGTGCGCCGCAAGATCGTTCAGGCGCACTTCAAGGATCAGATCGATTCAATGTACGGGGATTGAACCGCGGGCGTCGTGCTCGATTCGAAGAACCTAACCCCTAACCCCTTCCCGCGCGGGAAGGGGAACCAGATTTGACGCAACTATTCCGCCCCGTCCTATCCCCCTCGCCCCCTTTCCCGCGGGAAAGGGGGAACAGACGCTAGAATGACACCAGAAAAGAACCTGAGAGCAAAATGGCGTCCTCGCCATTTTGCGATTATCGCTGGGTGCAGGGGTCACCCCTGCCGCGGGGTGCGGGGCGAGGAGCCCCGCCGTTTTACTTGCTGCCGTTCTCTGCGGCCATCAGTACGTGAATCGTCGTCAGCTTCTTCACCATGTACGCGCGCTTGCCCTTGGGCGTGACGACTTCGATATCGTCCTCGGCCGCTTTGCCGATTAGCGCACGGCCCAGCGGTGACGACAGCGAGATGCGGTTTTGCGCGCCGTCGACTTCCTCGGGCACGACGATCTCGTACTCCGCGACTCCGCCTTCATCGAGATCCTCGAGCTTGACGCGACTGCCTAGGCCTACTGTGTCCCGCGGGATCGTCTCGAGGTCGATCATCGTGAGCTCGGCGATTCTCGTCTCGAGGTTGCCGACGCGCGCCCGCAGGAATTCCTGACGCTGCTTGGCCATCGCATATTCCGCGTTTTCGGACAGATCGCCATGCGCACGCGCGCGTTCGAGTTCCTTGGGCAGGTCCACGGTCAGCTCATGCTTGAGCGTCTCGAGGTCTTTTTTGAGCCGCTTGATTACCGGTAATTCAGCCATCGATACATTCTTCCTGAATGCCGTTCTACTTTAATTCTATACGATTCGCCGAGCCTGCGAGCGTCAATCCGCTACGATCGAAGTCAGGCTCCGATTGACTCCCGTCACGCTCTGAATCTTGTGCACGATCAGCTCGCCGAGTGAGGTCACGTCCGCGGCCTCGGCGATCGCAATGATGTCGTGCGGTCCGGTGACCGCATGCGCCACGGAAACTCCGGGCACTCCGCGAATCTTTGCCGCGACTTCGCGCGCCTTTCCCGGCGACGTGTCTATAAGGATGAATGCCTTCACTGCCATACTGGTTTTCCTCCGGGGCGTGCCGTAATCGGCAACGGGTTTAGCGAGGTGGCGGAATCAAAGCACCCTTCTCATCATACACATAAAATCCACGGCCGGATTTGCGGCCGAGATAGCCGGCATCAACGTATTTCTTCAGCAGCGGGCATGGACGGTACTTGTCGTCGCCGAGCACCCGATGCATCACCTCCATGATCGCCAGGCAGGTGTCGAGCCCAATCAGGTCCGCGAGCTCGAGCGGACCCATCGGCTGATTGGTGCCAAGCTTCATCGCAGTGTCGATATCGGTCACGCCGCCGACCCCTTCGTACATCGTGTAAATCGCTTCGTTGATCATCGGCAGCAGCACGCGATTGACGATGAATCCCGGAAAATCCTGCGCGGTCATGGTGGTCTTGCCGAGCTGCTCGGCGAGCGTGCGCGTCTGCTGAAAGGTCGCTTCCGAGGTCGCCAGCCCGCGAATGATTTCGACCAGCTTCATCGCCGGCACCGGATTCATGAAATGCATCCCAATCACGCGGTCGGCACGCGAGGTCTTCGCGCCCATTTTGGTAATCGAAATCGACGACGTGTTCGAGGCGAAAATCGTTTCCGGCGGACAGACCTTGTCGAGCTTCTGCAGCAGCGCGATCTTCGCGTCCTCGTTTTCGATCACCGCCTCGATCACGAAGCCAACCTTGCCGAGGTCCTCGAGATTGGTGGTGGTCTCGACGCGGCGCATCACGCGGTCGCGCTCTTCGGGCTTGAAGCGGCCGCGCTCGATCATGCGGTCTAGGTTGCGCGCGATCGAATCAACGCCGCGCTTGCACATCTCAGGCGAGATATCATGCATCACGACCGCGAGCTCCGCCTGCGCCGCGACCTGCGCGATTCCCGCACCCATCTGCCCTGCCCCGATAACGCCGATCTGATGCAAACTCATTGGTGTCTCCGAAAACAATTCCGCGCGATCTAGAGGTACGGGATATAATTCTTGAGCGAGCTAAGCAACGCAGCAACGTCAGCCTCGTCGCCCAGGTCGCGGCACAAAATCTCGTAGTAACCTTTGATGCGCCCGCGCTCCTGATTCTCGGGCGCTTCCGCCAGCATCGCCTGGAAGTCTTTGAGGATCGCCTGCGCTTCGAGCTTTTTCTTTACCGGGATCGCCTCGTCATCGACCGCAATCAGCAACCGGATGTGATCGATCATCCGATTCATCACGGCAAAATCGCTGCGATCTTTTTCCACCATCGACTAGTGATGCTCCGGGGCTAATGATGCTCCGGCGGTTCCTCGCCGCCGACCCAGGTACCCGCGCCGCCGCCGCTGCGCATCGCGGTGCGCACCTTCATCACGTCCTCGGGCGACTGGCGGCCAGGCATCCCGAGGTTGCGCATCAGGACGTTCGTCATGTTCGAAGTCAGCCGGTCGCGGATAGTAGGCGCGTCACCGACTTGAGCGTCGAGCACCACGTCAACCTGCTCCCGGGTCAGACCTTCCGCGACAAAGATATCGACCAGCCCGGCCAGTCCGACTTCACCACCTGCGCGGTCGACAATCGCGACGACTTTTGCACATGGCGAGCAGACCCGTCGGAGGAAACCCGCCCGCTCGGTGCAATACACGCATCGCATCTTAAGATTTACCGCAAAGAGTCCCGAAAAAGCTTGAAGCGGCTGTGCGCACGAAAAATCGGCGCGCCCGCTTCATTTTTGAGGCTACTACCGGCTCTAAATTGCCGCAAGCATGAAGCGACGAGCGTCATTGACAGGGCGAACTGGCTGGACTAAATTCGGAATTGAGAATCATTCTCAGAATTCACTGAAAAACTGAAATAACTCATGACGCATACTGCTATCGCCTACTTTTTCTACTCGCTTGGCATCCTCTTTCGCGAGGGAATGGAGGCGATGCTCGTCGTTGTTGCGCTTGCAGCCGGTACGCGTGGCGAGGGACGAATCGGCCGCTCGCGCGACATCTATGCGGGCGCGATTGCAGCTATATTCGCCAGCATCATGCTCGCGTGGGCGGTCAATCATCTAATCACCGACGACGCCAGCGACACGCTCGAAGGCGTCTTTCAACTGTTCGCCGCCGCTACCCTTTTCTACGTCAGCTCGTGGATGACCTCGAAGGGACAAGCCGACCGCTGGATGAAGTTTATTTCGCACAAGCTCGCGGACGCCGAGCACAGCAAGATTCCTGGCATCGCGCTCGGGCTGACCGCGTTTCTGGCCGTGATGCGCGAGGGCGCGGAGACGATCGTGTTCTTCCAGGCGCTAACCAACGGCGCGACTGGAATCGGCGAGCGTCATGCAGTTGCGGCCGGCGTCGTCGCGGCTGCGGTCGCGCTCGCCGTGACATTCGTCGTCGTACAACGCGCTGCCGATCGAATCCCGATGCGGCTCTTCTTCCACACGACATCTTTCATGCTCTACGCGTTGGCGATCGTGTTTATCGGCCAAGGTGTCGCGAGCTTGCAGGAAGCCTCGGTGGTGCCGGCGACCTTCGTGAACTACGCGCCGACGATCCCGATGCTCGGTCTGTTCCCGACTGTTCAATCGCTCGGCGCACAGGCGGTTCTGCTGATACTGGCAGCGGCGTACGTGTTCGTTCCGCGCAGCACCCCAACGACGCCAGTCAGGGTAGCTGAGCAGGCGGAGTTGCAGCGGGCGCGCCAGGCCTGAGCGCAGGCGCCTCTGCGACAGAGTCTTCACCGCCAAACAGTACGCCCTCGACGTCGGAACTCAGCTTCTCGGAAATCACCAGCGCTCGAAATCCCATCCGCGTGCATTGATCGACCATCGGATCGCGCGCGACCGCACTGTGACGAACGCGCCTCAACACGACGCGCAAATCATTTGTGCGATCGAGCAATGTCGATAACCGCGCCATTACGATCGCGGTTGAATTGCCCCCGCCGGCCGCGAGATCGAGCGCCAACGATTCCGCATGCTCGGAGTCGGCGAGCGCATGAAGCGCAGTTTTGATTTCGGTGCATGCGGCGCCGGCATCACTCTCAGGCCCCGGCGATGAATCTGCAGCGCGAGTCGTGTGAATGGTGGCAAGCAGGACGCCGGCAACAATCACAACCCGCGTGGATACTGAAAAAACTAGGCGGCGTTTTCCTCGCCAGTCTCGTAACCGATCGAGGTCAGGAACGCCTCCTTCTGGCCGGACGGCATAATGTAGATCCCGTCCCATCCGCAAACCTCTTCGCAGAGCAGGCATCCGACGCAGGTCTTTTCGTTGACCTGCACCTTGCCGAGATAGACCGCCGTGTTTTCCGGCGACGGCGAGATGCAATCGAACGGGCAAACGTCAACGCATACGCCGCATCCGTTGCAGTTGTCGGGATGGACGACGGCAACCGGGCGCTCGGCGCGCTTGAGCACGTGGGTTATCTCGCCGTGATTGTTCATGATCGCGTCGTCGGGGCAAATCACGCCGCACGCGCCGCAATCGATACACATCGCGGCTTCGATGTAATAAACCTTTTTCGACAGACCCGAGATGGCGCCGGTTGGGCAACGCTTTTCGCACGCGCTGCATCCGGTGCAATTCTCGGCGATAATCTCAAATGGCATGCTGGTGGCCTACTTCCTCATCTCGTCGATAATCCGTTCGCGATGCCCATGCTCGATCAACTGATCGTTGCGCCGAGCCTGCTTGAGCGCGATGTAAGTGAAAAACATCACGAGGATCATCATCGCGATGATCGGGATGTTATCGGGAACGGTTAGGATTTCGAGAAACTGTTGAAACCCGGTAATTTGCACGCTTGAACCCTCGCCACTCGACGTTATCTACAACCAGATGTACCAACCCCATTAGCCAGCGTCAACTTTGATGGGGCGACGGATGCGTATTGCTAATCGCATCACCAGCGCCGCAGTTGGACTTGAACACGCACTCAGTTCCTCTGGACGATACACCACTGGCTCTCCAGCCGCGGGCCTCCGAGACCGGGTAGTTCCATCGGTTCTTTATGCATTTCGAATAAGGCTGGCCAAAAGGACCACAAGAAGGGCGCCTTCGACTAAAACAATTGCACCTATCGACGCTGTGAGACACAGGAGGTCACTTGTACCAAAGATGTGAATGTTCTTTACAGCTTCCATTGCTACATACGTTATGGGCCCGAAGACGAACGTCATCAGGCAGAGCGTGACTACAATGTAGCTAATGATCTTTCCGGGGAAACCACCCATTTCGCGAAGGACAAAAAGGCCCAAGACAAAGTCACTCGGAAGCCGGAGCTCATGTAGTCCAGTCTTACCAATAATCGGATAGCGAGAAATACTCAGGTAGTCGTACACCCCCCGCTGCAAGAGACGCATGTATCCTACGACCGACGTGGCCGCAAGCAACGCGGCTGGAACGACAAGAAATACGCGCCTGAAGAGCGAAGCATCGTGAACTGCGATTCCGTAGACGGAAACATCCGTGCTCTTTCCATAGACAACCAAATAGTATGTCACCAAAGCGCCGATGGTTAGTGCTTGATAGCTAAGGAACTGACGATTGCTCGAGGCAAGGCTCTCGCGGACATCAGCGAGGAACTTGTCCAGCTGCGCCTCGTTATGCTCCTCGTCCAGAATTTGCCGAACGCGCTCTAGTAGATCCAAAGCCACCCTCATAGGGTTACGGGGCAAGCGGATGTTTTCAAGTCCTGATCGCGGGCAACTACCGCAATTCCGGCTCCTCCAGCAGCATGGACTTTGTACACTCTTGTGACAGCGTGCCGAGTGCCTAAATCGGACTGGCGAAGCTCTTTCGTGACGCTGCTCCCGAGCTGACTGTCCCTTCAGGCGAAAATCCCGACAGTCGCAGGCTTCGTCTTATACCGCTGGCTGCGCCGGGCGGCGTTTTCGACCTTGCGTGGAGTGGTCGCAAAGCTTCTATCGGCGTTCCAGACTGGGATCGCGTAATGGCGCACATGCTGACGACAGACGGTTCTTCAAAGAACTGAAAGCACGTTCGCATCCTTGCCTGTAAACTGAACAAAGTCCGACGATGAAATTCGTCGGGCGGCTCTGGCGTCGATCGACTGCCACATCCACTTCTTGCCTTTGCCAGTCTTTGTAGACGTACCGCTGGCCAAATTTCGGGCCGTGTTTTTCGATCAACCGCGGGACGCCGCAAACTTTTATCTCGTGCAGGGAGGCCCCAATGCGAATTTTAGTGGCCGTTTTTACACTGATGGTGTTTGCTTCGAGCGCGCGCGCCAATTGCGTCACCAACGAGCGTGGGCGGGTCGTGTGCAGCAATGGAGAAGACGCCGGCGGATATAACTCCAGGACCGGCACCGCCTGGAAATCGACGAAAAACCAGAATGGAGTCGCTACCACTCAGACGAGCAGAGGCGGAACGGCCAAGACAAAAAATGGCAAGGGTGTATATCAGAGTCCCAATGGCAAAAACTGTTACAAGACCGCAAACAGCCACGGCTGCAATTGAAGTGCCCCAGACGAGCGGAAATTTAACCGATACGGACGAGCGGGAGGAACGACCGATGAACACTCACGGGTTGAAGCGATCGGCTATCATCGCGACCTTGGCGCTACTGCTGGCCTGCGCGACTGAATCGCGGGCACAACTTAGCAGCTATATTCCGGCAGTCCCGCAGGCGCCGCAGACGCTCACTTCGACAGCGCCGCAGCAAGCGGCCGCGGCACTCACCGGCGATCAGCAATCGGCGGCGAACAGTGCGTTATGCTCGGCGATTGGGAGTCATTTTCCGAATCCCGCCTCTGCCGGTCCATCCGCGTTAAGCGACCCGACCGTTATGACCACGGCGGCTTCGTCATTCGCTGGCAGCACGAAACTTCCGCTCTCCAGCGCTACCGATATGCTGAAAGGCTATGTGGCGCAGCATGCCACCGACATCCTCGCTTCGTGCGCTACCACCAACGCCACGAGCGGCTTGACCTCGAAGATTCCCGGGGCCGGAAGTCTGCCCTCGGTTCCCAACATGCCCTAAGTTAGACGATCGATCGACGCGCTTGCAGGGCGGCGCTGCGTGCGGGCAGAGTATTTGTGGCATGGCTAGTCATCCACAAGCTTCATCTTATACCGCGGCTCCGCATCGCGGGATCTTCAACCTTGCGTGGGGAGTTGTTGCGACAGTTTTGTCGGCGGCATGGACGATGATCTGCGCGACCGGGGCGGCGCTATCAGCCCTGATGAACAAGCCGCATTGGGTCACCGCGGTCACTCGGGCGTGGGGGCGCGGGATAATTGGGGTTTGCGGAATCAAGGTGGAAATCGAGGGGCTTGAGAATCTTACCGGGCTCGATCACTACGTTCTCGTTTCCAATCACCAGAGCTTCTTTGACACCTTCGCGATCGCCGGCTTCATGCCGGGCGATCCTCGTTTCGTCGCCAAGAAAGAACTGCTCAAAATTCCGATCGTCGGCTTCGCGATGCAGCGCGGCGGGCACATCCTCATCGACCGCGAGAGTGGAGGCAAGGCAATCCGCAAGGCGATTCAGATCATCCGCAGCGGCCTCGACGTCTGCGTCTACGCCGAGGGCCATCGCTACAACGATGGCCACGTGCACGAGTTCGAAGACGGCGCGGCGTGGCTCGCGATCCTGTCAAAGTTGCCGGCGGTACCGATGTCGATAAACGGCTCAGGCCGCTTCTATCCGCGCGGCGCGATATTCGTGACGCCGGGCCTCACGATGCGCATGCGGATCGGCAAGCCGATTCCCACGGAAAATATGCGCAGCCGTGACCGCACCGAGCTGACTCGCCGACTCGAAGAATCGGTACGCGCGACGTTCACCACCGAAGTCTGAGTTTCCTGTTGCCCTGACGGGCGCGGACGTGGCAGATCGATCATGGCGTCCGAGGAGGATCGAATCATGGCAGCCGCATCGATGCCCAAAGAGTCATCTGCGTATCCAGTGGTAGAAACCGCTTGCGGTAAGGTTCGCGGGGTTGCCGCGAACAACGTCAGCAGCTTCAAGGGGATTCCGTATGGCGCTTCGACCGCCGGGCGCAATCGCTTCATGCCACCGGTCGCGCCCGTCGCCTTGGGCGGGCGTGCGCGATGCGCTCAGCTATGGCCCCACTGCGCCGCAGAATCCGTCGTCGATGCGCGGCTTGGTCGATCCGCGTAGCGGGTTCGCGGCATACGGCGATCCCGACGGCATCATCGAAAGTGAGGATTGCCTCGTCCTCAACGTCTGGACCAGTGATGCGAGCGAAAGTCGTCAGCGGCCGGTAATGGTCTGGCTGCATGGCGGCGGCTTCCAGGCTAGCTCGGGCTCGCCGCCGATCTATGACGGAAGCAATCTGGTGCGGCGCGGCGACGTGGTTGTCGTCAGCGTAAATCATCGGCTCGGCGCCTTGGGCTACACGTTTTTTGCCGGCGTCGGCGGTGACGATTTCAGTTCGGCGCGCAATGTTGGAAATCTGGATTTGATCGCGGCGCTGGAATGGGTCCGCGACAATATCGCGAAGTTTGGCGGCGATCCGCGCACGGTGACAATCTTCGGTGAGTCGGGTGGCGGGCAGAAAGTCTCGACGCTGCTCGCGATGCCGGCGGCGAAAAATCTTTTTCATCGCGCAGTGGTTCAGAGCGGCCCGGGATTCAGAATGAACAAGCCCGAGCACGGGGCGAAGGTCGCCGAAATGCTGCTGACTGAGCTGGCCCTCAGCCGCGCGCAACTCCGTGAAGCGCAGACGGTAGTGGTCGAGCGCATCGTGGCAGCGCAAGCCGCGGTGCAGAGTAAGCTCGCGGCGCGCGTCCCGGGATTCATCCAGGGTTTCTCGCCGGTTGTCGACGGCGCCACCCTGCCGACCCATCCGTTCGATCCCGCCGCGCCCGACGTTTCCGCCGGTGTGCCTCTGATCATCGGCTACAACCGCACTGAAATGACACTATTCGCCGCCGGCGATCTAAAAGCTTTCTCACTCGATGAAGATGGGCTACACAAGCGAGCGGGTCGCCTGCTTGGACCCACTGCAGACAGCGTGATCGAGATTTTCCGCAAGGAAAATCCCGGCGCGAGTCCGTCAGAGTTGATGTTCCTGATCGGTACCGAATATCCAACCGCCGCCTATTCCAGAAAGATTGCCGAGCGCAAGGCGGCGGCGGACGGCGCGTCTGCGTATCTCTACCGATTCGATTGGGAGACTCCCATTGCAGGCGGCCGGCTCAAATCGCCGCATGCCCTCGAGATTCCGTTTGTGTTCGACAACACCGCGTTGGCTCCGCGCCTGGCGCCAGACCGGCCGGACGTCCACGCACTCGCGCATGCAATGAGCGATCGATGGATTGCGTTTGCACGCAGTGGAGATCCGAACACCGGCGAAACGCCTCGATGGCCGGCCTATAACGCGTCGGATCGCGCGACAATGATCTTCAACAGCGCATGCAGGGTCGAGAAAGATCCCAATCGCGCGGAACGGCAAGCGATCGACAACATCCTGTTCGCGCCGCGCACTTGATCGAGCGCTTTACGAGAACAGATCGCCGACCAGATGGAACGGGTACATAATCACCGAGCCGACACCGTCGAGCACTGAGCCAACCGTGTTGGATGTGGAATTTGTTACCTCATTCGTGGTGTGCTCGGCCTGCTGCGACGCGCAACCTGAAGCGGCAAAAAGCGCTCCCGCGACCAATAAAACAGGCAGAATTTGTTTTTTCTTCGACATAGGAAAATTCTCCATGAGACGAACTTTCGTTCGTCCATGTAAAATTGAGCAAATCCTGTGCCCGCGACTGCTCAGTTCCGGTCAGGCTTTGCGATCGAAGATAAAGAGCGGAACCTGATTCGCGAATTTGGGATCGATCGTCAGGATACGGCGCCCTGACTCGATTTCAATTCCACCGGCATCGAGACCGGCGATGTGAAAATTCGCCACGACCTGATCGACGTCTTCCGCCTCGAGCCATAGACCGATCATTCCCTCGCTCGACGAGTCGATGGTGGCGCCGGCCACGAGACGAATCTCCGCGCCGCCGACTTTCACCGACGCCGATTTCCCGTCCGCCGACCGGGTTACTGAAAACCCGAAATTCTTTTCGTAGATCGAAGATGCGTCCGCGAGATCCGTGGTCGCGACTTCGAGAGTGTCGAGGCGCTTGATCATCGATCCGAATCTTATTGCGATGCTTGCAATTCTACCAGAGAAAAAAAACGGGGCTGGATTTCTCCAGCCCCGCGCTATTCACGAGTCTTTCGCTTTTGCGACTAGCCCTTTGGCTTCATCGAGAAATTCGTTGTCGCCGTCGCGCCGTCTTTCACGCTGGCTTTCTGATCGTCGGTGCCCAGCTTTTCCTGCCACACTTCGACAGTGTAATCGCCCGCCGGGACATCCTTGATCGTGTAGTTGCCCTTGTCATCGGTCACCGCGAAGTACGGAGTGTCGGTCGAGACCCACCATCCGTGCATCCAGCTGTGCGCATCGCAGGTAACTTTGATCACTTCCGGCTTGTCGATTTTCTGCTCGATCACTTTCTTGAACTTGGGCTGCGCCATGTTGAACGAAGGATTCGCGGTCGAGTAGGTGTGGATGTTGTGCAGAATCCCGTCCGAGTTCACGATTTTCACGGTGCTGCCGGCCGGAAACGCGAGCACGTGCGGCACGTAGTCGCATCCCTTTTGATCGAAGGTCACATCGCCGGGCTTCATATCGCCCTTGGCGCCCTTCACGATTACGACTGCGTTGGCGATTCCGCCGTCGCTGCCGACGATCAGGTCTTCCTGGAAGTGCTGATGAAGCCCGCAGACTTCCTTGTCCTTGGTCACTTCAACCGGCTTGGGCGCAGGCGCCGTGCCGTCATACTTCACCGTTCCGCTAATCGTGCCGCCGGCAGCGCTCGCGAGGCTGGCGCCGACGCTGATGCTGAGCGCGACACCGGCGCACGCCGCCAGTACAACTCGAATCTTTTTCATTACCATTTTCCTCCTGGGAAGTTCCTGGATATTTTCAACCGGTTAAACAAACTCTCACTTTAGCGAATACTCAGTTGCCAACTCAATCAGTTAGACATTAGCAACTTACTGCTTACTCACTTTCGCTTTCGTTGGTACGGTCTCCGCATTACTCACTTTCGCCGGCACGGCCGCTACCTGGCCCGGTAGTGTCTGCCCCGGATGCATTCCGAACCAGAATATGTAGTCACGCAGCGCGCGGATTTGCGCATCCTGATTGCCGCCGAGGATGTCGTCGGGACCGCCGGGATAGAATGACGGCATATGGGTTCCCGGCTGTATCGCCGACGGATTTGCGATCCACTTCAGTATCCAGTCCGGATTCAAACGCTGATGCGCCAGCGCCAAATCAGGCGCCCATCCTGATTCCGGGCCCTCGGGCTTCTTGTCGCCCTGCTGATGGCAGCTGAAACAGTTGAAATAATCCTTCGTCATCAGCTTCGCACCCGCCTGCAACTCGGCCGGCGGCACCAGGTTGGTGTCGATGAACATGTAGGTCACGTTCACGTCCGACAGCGCCGTGAAGTAGTTGACGATCGTGTCGTCTTCAGTGTTGGTGAAATGGAAAGTCGGCATCCTGATCTTGAGCCACGGACGAATCGGCGTCGGACCCTGCAGGAATGTGAATAGCCACTCGGGTTGTACTTTGGCGCCCTCGCCATTGAGTATTGGCGGCGCAAAGTTGATTTGATCTTCTGGGTAGAAGCGCCGTATAAAGCCGCCACGATTCTCTACTATGTGGCAGCCGACGCAATTGTAGTAATTGACCATTCGCCGGCCCTCGACAATCTGCGTCTGATGCTCCGAGCCGGGCATCCGATAGCGCTCCTGCACCTTGCCGTCGGTCATGCCGGCCAGGAAAACGATCAGATTATTGACGTCGGCGTTGTCGAAATCAAAATTCGGCATCAACTGCTCGACGTCCTTGGTCTGGTAGATGCGCGGGGTCTGGAGTTTATGGAAGGTCCACTGATCCCAGGTTTCGGGAATGTTGGTCTGGTTGCCGAAGAACAGTTCGTCGAGATGCTTGGAGCCGAAGGTCGTCAACTCGACGCCGATGCGCGACTCCTTGTCCATCCCTTCGATCTCATGGCATCCGAAGCATCCGTACTTGCGCACCAGCGCTTCGCCCTTCTTGATGTTGTCGGGATCCTTCAGCGCGACATCGACGCCGGCGTCTTCTTTCTTCTCGCCATGCGTCATCAGGAACGCGGTCAGCGCTTCAGCTTCGTGATCGCTGAGCCGCAGCGACGGCATCGCAGTATGCGGTGAGAAATCGCGAGGATTTTTCAGCCACGTGTAGATCCACGCCGCCGAAGTTTTTTCAGCAATCTTGTCCAGGTTCGGGGCGAAGTCCTTGGTAGTGCGGGCCTCGGCTGGCTTGAAGCCCTCGGCGACGCCGACCGGTGCTCCGTAGCTGCCCGGATCGATCGCGTGGCATCCTTTGCATCCGACCGATTCGAACAGCCCCTTGCCCTCTTCGACGAACGCCGGATTCTTGATGTCGGCTTCGAGCGTCGGCAGCTCCGGATGCGCCGTCGTCCAGTCCTTGGAATTCTTGGACGAGCTGTCGAAAATAAACGCGGCCAGCTGAGTCGCCTCGTCGCGCGAGAACATGAAATTCGGCATCCGCGTGTGCGGCCGGAAGACGTGCGGATCGGTGATCCATCGCACGGTCCACGACGGGTCGAGTTTGGCCGACGCGAGTTTCAGGTACGGGCCGATCTTCGGCATGTCCTCGTAGCCCGCGACCAGATGGCATCCCGCGCATCCCATCTGCTGGAACATGCGCTCGCCTTCGACCCAGTTCGCCGCGATCGGCTTGCCGGCGGCGTCGTGCAGCGAGGCGACGTCGATATGGCACTTGATGCATCGCGCCTGCATCTTGTCGCCGCGCAGCATCGGATGATCCCAGTCGGGATCGTCGCCGTGCGCGAGCCGCACCGAGCTGACCGCGGGCCCCTGCCCGTCATGACACGGCGTGCATCCGAGCTTGTCGGGCGGATGCTTCAAAATGATCTGCTCGAAGTTGCTATGCGTGCGGAACGGCTCGGGCGCATTCTCGAAGCCTTTCTTGTCGGCGCCCATGTGGCAGCTCTGACATCGATCGACCCGCGCGATCGCTTCGTCGAACGCATTGCGATCGAAGTCGTCTATCGCGGTTTGCTGAATCTTCGGAATCTTCGGATACCGGAACAGGACCGTCTTGCGGAACTTGACCGGGATCATCCACGAATCGGCCTTGTCAGTCATGTCGTCGCGATTCTTGGTCAGTTTCGTCATCTGCTCGGTCAGGGTGTCGACCTTCGAATTGAGCGCGTCGATCTGATCCTTGACCGCCTGCAGATTGGCCTTGGCCTTGTCGGAGACAACATTTTCCTGCGCCAGCTCCGCGTTCAGCTTGTCGATTTCAGCTTTGTACGGAGCCGGGTCCTGCTTGTACTGAACGGCGTGGTTGTAGTCGTACCATCGCTCGGTCAAGAACGATTTGGTGAAACGCACCAACTGATCTTTATCGTTGGCGGTATTGTTGAGATCGACCAACTGCGCGCGCAAGTCGGCAAGCTTTGCGGATGTCGCGCCCGAGTCCAGCTCCTTCTGCGCCTCGGCCAGCGCCTTCGATACTTTCTGATATTCCGGATCGGCGTTGAGGCGCTTTTGCTCCTCGGCCGCATCGTTCATGTACTTGTCGTACGCCAGGTGGTCCCACTCGACCTGGTACTGCTTCCACGGACGGCGCGAGATGTTGTCGTCCCAAATCGACCAGACCGCGCTGACCAGCAGCACCGCTACCAGCAGCACGAACAACGCGCTATAAGATTTTCCTTCTTCGGTGGGATCTAGCCCCGGTCTGCCAGCCATCTGCTCTACCTATTCCTCAGCTCCAAAAAGCCGCCGCGCGGCCGCCATCCCAATAGTCAGTCGAATAGTCAATAGTCATTTGCCCGCGCGAACCCACAGCCCCTCGATAATGTAACCGGCCAGAAAAACCAGGATGCCGATTCCCGTGAACTCGTACTCGTGTCCCATCCCGTGCGGCTGCGTGATGCCGACATAGAGCGCGAACCCGACGTCAGCGAGTCCGAGCGCCTGCAATACTTTGGCGAGGATGAACACGGGGTCGTCGCGGCCACGTCAGATGTTAATCCAGGGCGTGACCAGGATGTACTTGATGTTGAGCGCGTGCCGCAGCGCCATCTTGATAAACACGCCGGCCATCGCGATCAGCAGAAATCCCGTGATGCCGAAACGCACCGGTCCCCACTTCTCCAGAATCTCGGGACCGCCACCGGGAAACGCGGACCACGGATCGCCCGTGGGCCGCGCTCGTATCCAGAAATACAAAGCCGCGTAACCGACTACGAAGTAGCCGACTATCAGGAACAATCCGAAGAGCGCCGACGCCAGGTAGTCGCGGAAGCCGAACATGTACGGCAGATCGACGTTGGTCAAAGCCTCGACCAGGTGCGGATCCCAGACCTGGCCGGGCCAGAACCAGTTCCAGCCGGGGCCGCGGAAAAACGTGCCGATGATGATGAACGAGACCCACAAAATGTGGAAGCCGATAAAGAACGTCCAGATCTCGAACCATCGCTCGCGCAGCGTGTAGTAGCCGTTACCTTTCGGATTGATGTCGAGATACGGGATCAGCATCAGGCCGACGATGATGAAGCTCGGCAGCACCACGCCTGCGTACCACGGATCGAAGAACACCAACATTTCCTGCAAGCCGAGGAAGTACCACGGCGCCTTCGACGGATTGGGCGTGCGCGTCGGATTCGACGGCTGCTCGAGCGGCGCGTTGAGCAGCAGCGACCATACCGTCAATACGATGATCACCAGCAGCGTGATCAGGAATTCGTTGCGCACCAGGAACGGCCAGGTGTGCAGCTTCTCTTCGACGCCGCCGCCCGCCTTTTTGATCGGTACTTCGATGCGCTTGCCGGCCGGCGCCGGCGGAGTCCGCGACGCAGGTCCAGCACCCGCGCCCGCCGCGCGCATCACGATGCCGCCTTCGTTACCTTCGGGGCTTGCCATGATTAATCCCTTAGTGAGCCGCTCCGTCGTCGTCGTCTTTCCACGGCGGCGGCGCCGCCAGCACGTACATTAGATATAGCAAGAGCAACATGCCGATCGGCACCGACAGAACGCGAACAATGCCCTGGTGCAGAAACCACGAAAATACGTCTCCCATCCTCAGCCTCGACTAAATCCTAGAGCGGCCCCGACATGCCGTCGCGCCGGATTCGCCAGAAATGCACCGCCATGAAGATAGTCGCGATCAACGGAAAAAAGATGCAGTGCAAAATGTAGAAGCGCAGCAGCGTGTGCGGTCCGATTTCCGCGCCGCCGAAAATAAATGCGCGCGCGTCGTAAACCGGATTTACGCCGAGTACTTCATGGAACGGGCCGCCATGCCCGAGCAGCGGCGTCGCGCGCGCCATGTTCGATCCGACGGTCACCGCCCAGATAGAAAGTTGATCCCACGGCAGCAGGTATCCGGTGAACGACAGCAACAGCGTCAGCACCAGCAGGATCACGCCGACCACCCAGTTGAACTCGCGCGGCGGTTTGTACGATCCCGTCATGAACACGCGGAACATATGCAGCCACACCGCGATTACCATGCCGTGCGCGGCCCATCGATGCATATTGCGCATCAGCATCCCGAACGGCATGTCGAACTCGAGGTACTTCATGTCGGCGTATGCGTATTCGGCGGTCGGCCGATAGTAGAACATCAAGTACACGCCGGTGATGACGGTGACGAGGAAAAGCAGAAACGTGATGCCGCCCATGCACCAGGTGAAGCGCAGCCGGACGGTATGTTTCTGCACTTTCGACGGATGCAGATGCAGCCACACGTTGCCGGAGACCATCAGGATCCGGTTGCGCGGCGTGTCTTCGTAGCCGTGCCTGAAGATCGATTGCCAGGCCTGCGAATCGGTTATCTGGCGTTTCGTTTCGTTCCAGTCAAACTTTGCCATCCGCTAACCAAGCTCCATAGAGCCGCCGGAAAAGGCGCTCACAGCAATCTCAGCAAAAACTGTGAAAAAATCAAATCCTTACGACAATGTACCCACGAGCATGCTCGAAATCCGGCGTAAGGCTACCTAATTTTGCCCGACCTCTGCAACAAAAAAGGCTCATTGAAGCGGAATTTCTATTACGTTCGAACCAAACAAAACCACCGGAGCGATTATGTCGCTCCGGTGGTTTCGTCATCCAGGAGAAGGCGCGCTGTGAGTCGGTGCCCGTCAAGGGCACATCGTGCGGGCCGTTCTGCGCCGTTCTATTTCTTCCTGGCAGCCTTTCCCATTCCGGAGAGCGACACCGACTGTGGCGAGCCGCTCGCATTGTCAAAAATCATAAGGCTGCCAGTCTCAGCCGTCGTATCATCCACCGGCTTGAAAGTCACCGACACCTTGCAGCTCTTGCCGGGCTTGAGCGTCTTCTTGCATTGCGACTTCACCGCGAACACCGACGGCGACGCGCTCTCCATCTCGACGTTGACGGGCACGCCGGTTTTCCTGTTGCCGTTATTTTTGATCGTGACCCTCTTGAACTTGCTGGTTTTCCCGACGGTCGTCTTCGCTCCAAAATTCAGTGAAGAGGGACTGACCAACACCATCCCAACGGGAGTCTGCGTGGCAGTCGGAGTGGCAGTCGGGGTCGCCGTGCGAGTTGCCGTTGCTGTGGCCGTCGGAGTTGCAACCGTCGACGTTGCCGTTGGAGTAGCGGTCGCAGTTGCTGTGGGAGTCGGAGTGGCCGGACAACCGGCGCCTTCGCACGCATACGCTCCGATGAACGGCGGGGTGGGCAGCGGATTTCCGTCCATATCGGTGGCGGGTACGCCGAAGGTTGTGGTTCCGGCACCCAACGCCGGACTGCCTGACTGAAGATGGAAATCGGCAGTATTTGAATCCGCAAACAGCGGGTCCTCGCCCCATACATTGGAGTCCTCCGGCGGAGCCATGCCGCCCGCGCAGGAACTGCCGACCAGCGGAGTGCCGCTGCTGTTGTAACAAAGGGTGAGATTGTTGTCCCAGGTTGCGGTTCCGTTCTGGTCGTAAATCGCGTCTGCAGTAGCGTGGATTACCTGACTGGCTACGGCGATGTTGTTCGCATAAATATTTCCCGCGGAACTGCTGCCTTCATTGGCTAGTTCAGCAGGGACGCTGGGGCCATTTGTTCCGCCGGCCTGGTTCTCGAAAGCAGTGTTGTTGCGATACGTGATGTTGCTGCTCTGGTAGGGTTTGATGCCCACACCGCCGTTGCCGTAGGCGAGATTTTCCTCGACCAGGCCATCCTGCGTGTAGGCCGGCTGAGAGCGCGCGCATCCGTTTTGTGTATTGTTCCAGTCATCAAAGATAATCCCGTTGCCGTCGTGACAGTTCGTAACCCCGACGTTGCTGTTGGCGTACGAGGTGTTGTGTGAGACCCAGTTGTGAAAACCGGATTGGCTGTCCGATGCGATTGCCTCGTAGAAAGAAATACCAGAGCCGCAATAGGTGGCGAATTTCCCGCAATCGTGGATCGTATTGTCATAAATCGCGGCGTAATCGGAACAGTTCATCGCGATCCCATCGCCGCCGGTGTCATGGATCAGATTGTTCGTCGCGCATTTGAAGGTTCCATCCCCGTAAATACCCTCGTCGCCTCCGCTGATTTCGAATCCGTTGACCTCGGTGTAATTGCCGTGAATCAGGAACTCACGAACCTGGTTTCCGGGCGATCCCACGACTGCAGACGGCCGCACGACGTGCGCGCCCTGCGGCGTTGGCGATACAAAAAATATCCAGTGGCCTGCGGTGCCGTTGGTGCTGCTGGTAACCTGCTCGTTGTAGGTGCCGGGGCTTACGCAGATAACTGAACCGGCCACCGCGACCGACGCAGCCTTGCTGATTGTCAGGAATGGCTTGGACGAGGTACCTGGATTGGAGTTGGAGCCGGTTGTCGCCACGTACAGCGTGCAGGGGCCGGGCGTCGGGCATCGATCCGCAAGATCGAGCGGGACCGCGGAGTTGGCCGATGCAAAGTTCGACTCAACAGGCTCTAGCGCGTTGACCGGGGAAGTGGTTGCAGCTCCCGCGTGCGCAACGCCAAATCCAGACAGTAACAAGACGAAGGCGGCTGCAAGGATTGGAAACAAGCCCGGTTTGCTTTCAGCGCGCTCCATCCTGGGATTCGCCAGCGCTGGAACCAGAGTGTAGGGCACATTCGTGAGTGTCATGAATTTTCCTGCGTACCTGATCATTTGTTCCTCACCCGTGTAAAATAGCGGCGATTTGTAAACGGGCGTTAGTAACTAAAAACGCCTCTTTGTTTTGAATTGACTCTCAACGCGGCTATCTTCGTCCTAAAACAAAGCGTTACGTCATTTGACGTAAGCTGGACAATACGGAATTGTACGTAACTCGTCTATGATCGAACGGGGGCAATACGAAAAGTTGATGCGTCTGCTGCCGGAGTTGTACTCCGTACGCACGCTCGACAGCTTTCCTCAGCAAGTAATTGGACTGGTTCCCCAGCTGATTCGCGTAGATTCGTGCGGCTTCAACGAAACCAACTTTGCGCGCCGGCGGTTCGAGACGTTTGCGACCCCGTCGCTCGGGGCGCGGGTTCCCAACGCGGACGAAACCCTCGCGCGCCTGATGCATCAGCATCCGATGGTTCTGCACAACCGCAACACCGATCAGCGCGCTCTGAAGATGTCGGACCTTCTATCGCAGCGCCAGTTTCATAGGCTCGAGCTCTACGACGTGATTTATCGGCCGGCGCGCGTTGAATACCTGATGACCGGCGGGTTCGAGGTCTCGCCGGCCGGCGACATCGTGACGATAGCCTTCGGCCGCGAGGCGGCGGACTTCAGCGAAGACGAGCGGGATTTGCTGGATTTGCTGCGACCTCATCTGCGGCAGGCGTACGCAAATGCCGACGCGATGACGACCTTCGAGTGCCAACTCCTCGGCCGCGAGCAGGCGCTCGAAGAGGCAGTAGATACGGCGGTCGTCGTCGTTCAGAACCTGACCATCAAACACGCGAGTCGGTTCGCGCTCCGATTGCTGTCAACCTTCTTCCGCGACGATCTGGCGCCGAATGACCAGCTTCCGGATCGGCTCCTGCGATGGGTTCGCTTTTGGCAAACCTCGCTGGACGGCAAACGATCCGATAGCCGGCCGTGCTCCCCATTGATCGTTGAATCAGACGAGGCGCGCCTGAACATCCGGATGCTGACGACGAGTCGAGATGGCGAAGTCCTTCTTTTGCTGAGCCGCGAGGCCGGGCGCGATCGTCCAGAGTCGCTACAACGCCTCGGCCTCGCACGGCGCGAAGCGGAAGTGCTGTTCTGGATCTCGAAAGGCAAGACCAGCCGCGAGATTGCCGCGATTTTGTCCATCACGCGAAGGACGGTGGACAAGCACGTTGAACGCATCCATCGGAAGCTCGGCGTCGAAACCCGCACCGCCGCCGCCGCAATCGCGTGGTCCGCGATGCACGATTCCTAGCACTCCCGGCTCGATCGTCGGGAGAGGGGAAGCGCGATCCGCGTGGAAACTATATTACGACTGCGGCTTTGGCTTCTCGCGGCGGAAGCGGCTGAAGAATGCGACGATCAATCCCCACAGCACCATCAATACCGCGATACCGATTATGCCGAGGCCTACGCCGGCCAGGATTCCCGTCGCGCACAGTATCGCGCCGACTACGAACAGCGGAATTGCGAATGCGATCGGATTGAACGGATCGTTGCGCGCCGCGCGCTCGACCATCGCGGCCGCCTGATCAGCTGCGCCGGCGTCCTCGTTGCTTTCTTTCAGCAGGCTCACCGCATAGTCAGTGAGTTCCTGGCGATTAGGCATCGCGCGCAGTCGGTCGGCCAGCTCTTTGGCGAGCTGCTCGACGCGTTCGTCGTTCTCCTGGGATTCAGAGTCGGGTTTGTTCGATTCAGCCACGCTGTGCTTGTCTTCCCCGCCCCGTGGCTAACACCTATCGGACATGAGATCGAGTTGTCAACGTAACCCGAGCCTCGACCGCTCCCGAGCTACAGACTGACTCTCCGCAGTCTTAGCGCGTTGGCGATTACCGACACCGAACTCAGACTCATCGCGGCGCTCGCGATGATTGGACTCAGCAGCAGGCCGAATACGGGGTAGAGAACGCCGGCGGCGATCGGTATCCCGAGCGCGTTGTAGATAAACGCAAAGAAAAGGTTCTGCCGGATGTTGCGCATCGTCGCACGGCTCAAGCGCCGCGCCTTCGCGATACCCCGCAGATCACCCTTTACCAACGTGACGCCCGCGCTCTCCATCGCGACGTCGGTGCCTGTTCCCATCGCTATACCGACCTGCGCCTGGGCGAGGGCGGGCGCGTCGTTGATCCCGTCACCAGCCATCGCGACGATTCGTCCTTCCGACTGCAATCGCTTCACCACCGAGGCTTTCTGATCGGGCAACACCTCTGCCTCGACCTGTTCGATACCCAGTTTTTTCGCGACCGCCGCCGCAGTGACCCGGTTGTCGCCGGTCAGCACGACAATCTTGACACCGTCGTCCTGCAGCATCTTCAGCGCTTCCGCGGTGGACGCCTTGATTGGATCGGCAACGCCGATGAGCCCTGCAGGACGGCCGTCGATCGCGACGAACATCACGGTTTGACCATCTTTGCGCTGCGCGTCGGCGTCGGCGGAAGCAGAGTCGAAGGCAACGCCGAGCGCGCCCATCATATGCTCATTACCAAGCGCTACTTTGCGGCCCTCGATGCGCCCGGATACGCCTTGGCCGGTCACCGACTTGAAGTCCTCGGCCGTCGCGAGCGTCAACTTGCGCTCTTCGGCGCCTGCAACCATCGCGGCGGCCAGCGGATGCTCGCTGCCACGCTCGAGGCTGGCGGCTAGGCGCAACACGTCGGCCTCGGTGAAACCGTCGAGCGCGGTGACCGAGACTAGTCGCGGCTTTCCTTCGGTCAGAGTCCCGGTCTTGTCGACGACGAGCGTGTTCACCTTCTCGAGAATCTCCAGCGCTTCGGCATTCTTGATCAGTACGCCCGCCGTCGCACCACGCCCAGTGCCGACCATGATCGCCATGGGAGTCGCAAGCCCGAGCGCGCACGGACACGCGATGATCAGAACTGCGACCGCGTTTACCAGCGCATAAGCCATCCGCGGCTGCGGGCCGACCATCGCCCAGACAATGAAAGTAATTACGGCGCAGACCAGGACTGCCGGAACGAAATACGACGCGACTACATCGACGAGCCGTTGAATCGGAGCGCGGCTTCGCTGCGCCTCACTCACCATGCGGACGATCTGCGCGAGCAGCGTATCGCTGCCGACGCGTTCGGCGCGCATGATGAATCCGCCGGTTCCGTTGATAGTCGCGCCGATCAGCCGGTCTCCCGGTTTCTTCTCGACCGGGATTGGCTCGCCGGTAACCATCGACTCGTCAACCGAGCTCGTCCCCTCCTCTACGACGCCATCCACGGGGACCTTCTCGCCCGGCCGGACGCGCAATCGATCACCTGGGACGACGCGATCGAGCGAGATATCCTCCTCGCGGCCGTCGGGCCTGATTACGCGTGCGGTCTTCGGTGCCAATCCCAGCAACGCTTTGATCGCGCTGCTCGTATTGCTTCGAGCTCGAAGCTCGAGGACCTGGCCGAGAAGTACCAACGCCGTGATCGCGGCGGCCGCCTCGAAATAGACCGGCACCGAACCGTCGGCGGCACGGAACGAGTCGGGAAATAAATTCGGGAACAGCGCGGCGAATAGGCTGTAGCCGTAGGCGACGCCGATACCCATCCCGATCAGAGTGAACATGTTGAGGCTGCGGTTGACGATCGATTGCCACCCGCGAACGAACAGCGGCGCGCCCGCCCACAGCACGACCGGAGTCGCCAGCGCCAATTCAATCCAGGTTCGCGTCGATGCGGCCATCGCGCGCGCGAGCGGATTGCCAGGAATCATGTCGGACATTTCGATGAGTATCAGTGGAAGCGCGAGCGCGACGCTTATCCAGAAGCGCCGCGTCATATCCGCTAGTTCCGGGGAAACTTCCTCGTCGGCGCTGACAACGCGCGGCTCCAGCGTCATGCCGCAGATTGGACAATTGCCCGGCTCGGAGCGGACGATCTGTGGATGCATCGGGCAGACGTATTCGGTTTTCGAAACCGGCGCGATAGGAGCGACAGGCTCGAGCGCCATGCCGCACTTCGGGCACGATCCCGGATGGTCCTGCCGAATCTCGGGATGCATCGGGCAGGTGTATAGAGGAGCGCCCGGCCCGGCCGGTATCGGAGCGCTGGCTTTTGCCGACTCTCTGTTCGGCAAGCCGCGAGCCAGAATGCCGTCAGGATCGGCTTTAAATTTCTCGAGACAGCGGAGACCGCAAAAGTGGTAGGTCGTTCCGTTATGTTCGAACGATCCCTTGGCCTTGGCGGGATCGACTTGCATCCCGCATACCGGGTCGGTGACTTTGGCAGTCGCTAGGGGCGCTGCTTTGGCAGCGGCTGGGTAGTCGGCATTCATATCAGAAGCTTTGCGCCATGGCGCCATCGGAAATCGCAGCGTTCAGCTCCGCCGGCGATAGATCCGGTTCGTTCAAGCTCGGCGCCCCAATCCTTGGCGAGCGGAAAATCCAGGTTGCAAAAGGTTTGAACACAGAGCGCCGACCTGTTCCTCGATGAGAAGTATTGTGCCGCGGGACAACGCAGGCAATCAAACGCGACTACGCTCGCTTCAGCGGCAACCTCCTTCCATTGGTATGCCGGCGAACTGAACGGGAAGCGCCGGAACATCTGGGTCGCGACTCTCATTCGTTGAAGCTTGTCTTTTCCTGCCTTGCGACTGAGCATCCACACGACTGCGCCCATCTTCCGATAAATTACCCATCCCACATCCACCACCAACTGAGTGGCGTCTTCGTCCGTGCGTCCCGAGTCGATCAGTGCCTGATGAAGCGCGATGGTAATTGCCGCGAGATGCAGCACTTGCGTGGGACCGAAACCTTCTTTCGTCGGTACTGTAGGCGCCGATTCAGCGTAGCCGCGCCACACGGCCGCAAGCATTCTGCCGGCCTCGTCGCGCGGCATCCGGGTCGCGAGAAACTTCCGCACCGATGGTTCGAGCAAGCTTCGGAGAACCAAAGTTCGCAGTTTAATCGCGAATGACACGTTTGTGGTTTGGACTCGCGTTCCGTACCTACTGAATCTGAAACTGAGTTGATCTATGGTCCGACTTAGTTCGCACCGGAACAATCGAGAGGCGCGAACTGAGCGGCGTGCGCGTGCCCCAAAGAACTATCCGCTCGCGATTTGCGCCGATACCTCACTCCTCAGAGGCTGCCAGCCAAACCGTCAAGCCGGGCGCTGTCTTGCCGATATCACGTTGTAAAGCGGGACCCAGATGAGTTAGGTCGTGCCCTTGTGCTCGAACGATCGCTTGCTCGTGGCGGGATCGAGCTGCATCCCGCACACCGGGTCAACGACTTTACTACTCATAACCTCAGTCTGGGGCGACTGATGTTGGAAGATACCGAGCCTATGGATTCTTGCGCGCGACGATCACCGTATGCACTGACATCGGGCTGATCTTGTTGTTGCGCTCGAGCGTGATCGAATGACCCTTGAGCACGTCCTGCTTGCGCAGCTTGGTGGTCCATCCCAGTTGCCGCGTGATTGGATTCACCACGGTGTTGATCGCTGCAACCAGTTTATTCGAGCTCTGGAAATGCGTCGTCATCGCGATCCGCCCGCCCGGCTTACACACCCGCACCATCTCCGACATCATCCGGTACGGATCGGGCACCACGGTCAGCACGTGGAACGAGGTGACGTAGTCGAAGCTGTCGTCGGGATAGTCGAGATTCAGCGCGTCGCCCTGCCGCAGCTCGATATGCTTCCAGCCATTTTCAGTGACGCGCTTCTTCGCGCGCTCGAGCATGTCGTGCGACGGATCGATCGCGACGACGTGAGCGTATGGCGGATATCCGCCGAGCGCGATACCGGTGCCGACGCCGACTTCGAGCACGCGATTGCCGGGCCTGAGATTCAGGCTCTCGATAACCTCATGCTCGCGATCGACGAAAACCCGGCCGAAGAAAAAATCATAGAACCGCGCGAGGTCTGAATAGACGCGGCTTTCATGCGGTTGGGACATTGGAAGCTCCCTTGGGTTGTGCGGCCCAGGAGATCAGTGCGGGACAGGAGCTTCAGCGCGTGGCGTCAAGCCGCCGCGTTGATTCCTCGCAACTGACGTTTGACAGAAGTTATATCACGCTTGCGAAATCGCCACTGACGGCCTTTTTTGAAGGCCGGAATAATGTTGCGCCGTGCAAATTCATTCACAGTGTCGGGGCTGAGGTCGAGCAGGAATGCGACTTCGCGGGAGTTCAGCAGTATGTCGTCTTTATCGGCCATGTCAGTCCAACAAGACGCCTTTCGGGAATTTTGTCGTGACGCGAATTTGTAATATGCGCCTAGCGCCGAAGTCAAGGTAAAAGCTACCAAACACCTGAAAGTTTTCTCAAAATGCCGTCGCGATCATTTAAGTCTATGTCTTATAACGCAATTAACGAGGTCTAAACGCTAATCTGAGTCAGCTTGCGCGTCTGAATTCTGTAATCATACCAAGCCCGCGTAACCACAATACATGAAAACAGGCCGGTCAGCACTCCGACGCATAGAGTGACGGCGAAGCCTTTGACCGGGCCAGTTCCAAACTGAAACAGGATCAAGCCGGCCGCGAAGGTCGAAATATTCGAGTCGCGAATCGCTGACCACGCGCGCTCATAGCCGAGCTTCACCGCCTCGCGCGGCGACTTGCCGTTGCGCAACTCCTCGCGCATGCGCTCGTTCACCAGCACGTTCGCGTCCACTGACATGCCGAGCGTCAGCACGATCCCTGCGATACCGGGTAACGTGAGCGTCGCGCCGAGCGCAGCCATCACGCAGATCAGCAGCAGGATATTCAGCGTCAGCCCGAAGTCCGCGAGTAGACCTGCGCCGCTGTAGTACACCGCCATGAAAATCAGCACCGCGCCCGCACCGATCACGAATGACATCTCGCCCTGGCGAATCGAATCGCGGCCGAGCGACGGACCGACCGTGCGCTCCTCTTCGATTTCGACCGGCGCAGGCAGCGCTCCTGATCGCAACACGATCGCCAGATCGTGCGCCTCGTCCAACGAGAAGCGGCCGGTTATCTGAACGTGACCGCCGGGAATTCGCTCTTTGATAACCGGCGCGGAGTAAACCGTCTTGTCGAGCACGATCGCCAGGCGGCGCCCGACGTTTTGCGACGTCATCGCATCGAAGATACCCGCGCCGCGATTATCCAGCTCGACCGCAACGTACGGACCCTCGAGCCGCGCGCCCGGACGCACGCGCGCATCCGTGACGACGTCACCCGTCATCAGCACCGGAGACTCGACCAGATAGGGCTCGCGGCCGCCACGCTCCGAGGTGCCGTAGAGGATTTCGTCGCCGGGCGGCGGACCATTCTTGATCGCGTCCTGCACGTTGCTCGTATCGTCAACCAGCTTGAATTCGAGCACCGCCGTCTTGCCGATCAGTTCCTTGGCGCGCTCCGGATCCTGGATACCGGGGAGCTGCACCAGGATCTCGTTGTCACCTTCCTTGGCGACCGTAGTTTCGCGCACGCCGAGCTGATCGATTCGGTTGCGAATCGTTTCCAGCGCCTGGTCCATCGCGTTGGATCGAATCGTCTGCAACTCCTGCGGCTTGTAGGCGAGCGAATACGACGGACCGGGACTGGACGAGTCGGTGTTGCTCGACACGGTCAAATCCGGAAACGATTTCTGCGCGAGGTCGAGGAACGCCGTGCGATCGGAGCTCGATTTCAGCTTGACGATCAAATTGCCGGAATCGTCAACCGCGATGTTGCTGAAATCTATCTTGTTGTCCTTCAGCTCTTTTTTGAGGTCATCGGCGCGGCGGCGCAGCTGGGTATGAACCGCCTCGTCGAGCTTCACGGCCATCAGCAGATGCGTTCCGCCCTGCAAGTCGAGACCGAGCTGAATCTTGGTCGCACCGAATCCAGCTTTGAACCAATCGGGCAGATCGATGTTCAGGCTCGGCAGCAGGATTAGCACCGCCGCCAGCACGATCGCGCCGGCCAGGTAGATCCGCGTGAGGCCGCTGCCGTTGGTGAAATGCATATAGAGAAAGGACACGATCAGCACGAGCAGGATCAGGATCGGTCCGAAACTTTGCGACTGTTCCACTATGATGAAGCCTCTACTTGTCTTCTTTCTTCGGCGACGTCTTGTAGCTCGAAATCCCCGCGATTTGCGCTCGCTCGACCCGCAGCCTGACGTTGGGCGCGACTTCGAGCGTGATCACTTTCTCACCGGCGTCCTGAATCCGCCCGATGATTCCGCCGGTGGTCACCACCTCGTCGTTGCGCTTGAGCGCGCTCAGCATCTTCGCCTGCTCCTGCGCCTTTTTGTTCTGCGGTCGGAACACCAGGAAATACATGACGCCGACCACCAGCGCCATAATCGGCCCCGGCCCGGTCAGCAACTGCTGAACAAACGACGGATTATCGGTCGGCGCGGCGGCGGCGGCCTGCGCCCATGCGGTACCTTCAAATAACATCAGATCACTTCCTTAAAACACTGCTCGACAGTTCAATCATTAGTCTTCATCTTTCCTGAAAAGACTTTCCTGAAAGGCTACCTTCGCGAACGCCGTGAAATTACCGGATGAAATAGCGTCCCGGCACTGGTGCATCAAGCTCGCGAAGAAGTGGAGATTATGCTCCGTAAGCGCGCGCGCCGCGAGTATCTCGCCCGACAAATATAGATGACGCAGGTAGGCGCGTGAATGGGTCCGGCACGGGCGGCATTCACAGGCCGGATCGAGCGGCCTCGAATCGCGCGCATGTATGGCCTGCTTGATCGAGACCGCCCCGGCGCTGGTGAAGGCCATCCCGTTGCGCGCGTTTCGCGTCGGCAGCACGCAGTCGAACATGTCGAAGCCCATCGCGATTGCGGCGATCAGGTCCGAGGGCGTGCCGACACCCATCAGGTAGCGCGGTTTGTCCGCCGGCATCATCGACGCGGACAGCTCCGCCATTTCCAGCATCGCGGTCTTCGGCTCGCCGACTGAAAGTCCGCCCGCCGCGTAGCCGTCGAACGGAATCGACGTTATCTGCGACGCACTCATCTTGCGTAGGTCTTCGAAAATGCTGCCCTGGATAATCCCGAACAGCGCCTGCGTGGTGCTCTTGCGCGCCGCGAGGCTGCGCTCGGCCCATCGCGCGGTGAGTTCCAGCGATTTGAGCGCGCGGCGATGCTCGGCCGGGAACGGCGTGCATTCGTCCAGCGCCATCATGATGTCGGCGCCGAGCTGTTCCTGAATGTCGATTGCACTTTCGGGCGTGAGCATCAGCGGCGCGCCGTCGAGATGCGAGCGAAAGCGGATCCCCTCTTCATTGATCGAATTGATTTTCGCCAGGCTCATCGCCTGGAAGCCGCCCGAGTCGGTCAGCACTGCGCCGGGGAATCCCATGAAGCGCGCGACGCCGCCCATTTCCCGGATCAGCTCGGCGCCCGGACGAATCGCGAGATGGTACGCGTTGGCGAGCACCATCCTGTAGCCCATCGACCACAACTCGTCTGGCGCCATCGCTTTGACCGCGGCGCGAGTGCCGACTGGCATGAAAGCGGGCGTCGCGATGGTGCCGTGCGGAGTAACGATCTGCCCGGCGCGCGCGTCGCCCTCGACCGCAGTTACGCTGAATTCGATCGGCCCGTTCACAGGATCAACATCGCATCGCCGTAGCTGAGAAAGCGGTAGCGATGCCGAATCGCGTCGCGATACGCCGCGAGAAGCTGGTCGCGTCCCGCAAAAGCCATCGCGAGCGCGAGCACCGTCGTGCGCGGCATGTGGAAATTCGTCAGCATCGCGTCTGCCAGCTTGAAGCGAAATCCCTGATGAATAAAGAGCCCGGTGAAACCCTCGACGTCGCCGGTAATCGCCCACGACTCGATCGCGCGCATCGAACTGGTCCCGACCGTGATGATCCGCCCGCCGATTCGCCGCGCGTGCTCGATTGCAACCTGCGTCGCCGGAGGAATCGTGTACCACTCGGACTCCATCGTATGACTCTCGACCTCGACCGCGCGCACCGGCGCGAACGTGCCGGGTCCAATATGCAGCGTGACGGTCGCGGTGCGGATGCCCGCGTCGGCCAGCGCTTTGAATACGTCGTCAGTAAAATGCAGTCCCGCAGTGGGCGCCGCGATCGCGCCGGGCCTCGAGGCATACACGGTCTGGTAGTCGTCGATGTCAGCGGGCCCGACTGTGCGATGTATATAATGAGGCAGCGCGAGGGTGCCATCGAGCTGGAGTATCTGTTCGATCGAGACTTCGCCCTCAGCTACGACGATCGGCCGCCCAGGCCGCGCATAGCCCGCAATTCGGAGCACATGACCGTCGCCAAGGATCAGCCGCGCGTTATCCTTGAGCACGCGATGGGTCCGAATCAAGGCGAGCCATGCGCCCGCCGGACCCTCACTCGGACTGGCCGGCCGCACCATCAGCAACTCGACGCGCCCGCCCGATTCCTTCTGCGCAAACAGTCGCGCCGGCAGCACCCGCGTGTCGTTCAGCACGATCAGGTCGCCTTCGCGCAGATGACGGACGAGTTTGTAGAAGCGGGAATGCTCGATCAATTTGGATTTGCGATCGAGAACAAGCAGCCGCGCCTCATCGCGACGAGCCAGCGGCTCCTGCGCAATCAGTTCTTCAGACAAATCGTAGTCGAGTTCGGACAGCCGCATCTCAGATAACCGGAGACTCCGCCAGATACGAGTAGAGCACGGCGGAAGTGCGGCTTGAAACTGACGCGCCGCGAATCGGTTAATGCCTGAGCAGTGATTTCCGGATCGCCTGATGTTTGGTTTGCGGATGAAGCCATACGTTCATGACCGCCGGGCAGAATGACGGATCGTCAACCTCGCCGGTGCTCGAATCGTTCAAATAGGCAATCGTCCGGTTGGTGTCGGAGCAGAAGATTACGACCTGATCGCCCCGCCGAACGTTGGGAATGAGCTTTTTCATTTCCGACTGCCAGATTCCAAGTTGGCGTGAGTCGCCAAGCTTGAGGTCGCGCATCTCGGCGATCGCGTTTTTTATCAAAGTGTCGGCGGGAACGTCGCGACCCGGCTCGATATCGAGCGCGTGAGGGGCCGCCGCAGACCATTGCGGGCCGACAATCCACAACGTCGCGTCGTACATCCTGATGCCCCACAACGAGTGGCGGCCTTTCCCGAACGGATGCATCCCCGGAGCCCTAGAAGCGATCTGCGTCGGCAGCGGCCGATGGCTGGCGATTGCCGAGGAAGCGAAAATCACAACCAGGATCATCGCCCCGAGTCTTAAGGCGGCGGCGCCGGCAGGAATTCGGTGTGTCATCAGCAGCCGAATCAGGGCGGCGCTCAGAATGGATAGTTGATGCCGGAAAAAACTGCCGCGCCTTCGCCACCCCATCCGACATCGACGAAGCCGACTACGAACGGCTCTGCAATCGCGCGGAATCCAATTCCGCCGACCGGATGCATTTCCGAGAACGGGTTGTAAGAGAGGTTGTGTGCGACGCGTCCCGCTTCCGCGAACGGCGCAAGCTCGAGGATGCCATGGGTGCCGAAGAGGGTTTTGTCCCACACTCGCGTGCGCATCTCGACGTTCATGACGAACAGGTTGTTGTCGATGAAACGTCCGGCGCCGTAACCCCGCAGAGTTTCCTGATCGGTCAACAAACTCTCGTCGCCGCCGAGCCGCGCCTGCGACCAGAATGGAATCTCGCCGGCAACCGGCTCGTATTCGTTGAATACGTGACCGGCAAACGTGATGCGCTCGCCCACGGTGTAAAACTCGCGTAGCTCCCCGCCAAAGCGGTTGTACGAAATCGAACTGCCGAATCTCCGATCCGCAACAGCGTAGTAGAGGCGCCCGAGCTGGCCCGATCGCGGGATATCAACTGAATCGCGCGAGTCGTATTGAAGCACCCACTGCGAAAGAACTTCGCTGCCCCCGTTCAGGCCCTTCTGATGCGGGAACTCCTTGAAGATTGACGGCACCGAGGTGAAGCCGCCGTCCTCGATTCGCACATAGCGCGGGCGCTCCATCATCGAGAGCTGCAGCTTGTCACTGAAATTCAGGCCGAGAATCGCCTCTCCGTAGATTTGCTTGGTCGTGTAGTTGCTCTGGTTTCCCTCGTGAGAATGGTTGCCGGTTCCGAAGAAACGCTCGGTCGGATCCTTCTCGAAAAAGAAGCGCCCCTCGAACGAAAACAACTTCTTATGCTCGCGTCCGGTCTGGTAATCGATATCGACGTTGCGCGCGATAGTCTCCTGCGCACCAGCCTCCGCGTACCAGTTGGTGTCCGACGACGGATACGCCAGGTAGCGAAAATTGCCGCCCGGCCCCAGCGTACTGTTGGCGTTGATATCGGGCGCCAGGATGCTGCTGATCTCGTTCTTGTTATCGGTGAATAACCAAACCGGCAAGACGCCGTAAGTGACGCCGCCGTTTGGATCGGTTGCGACCTCGGGCACGGGAATGAACGGCCACGAATTTGGATCCTGAATCTTGAATGCTTTCCAATCGTACTGCGGCATGCTCCAGGTGCTGGGATGCAAGAGCGAGAATTGAGACGACGACGTCGGCACCGACGAGGTTGGCACCGGAGCCGAGGCCACCGGGGACGAGTCGGGGTGCGCAGTAGCTGCCGCAATTACAAATGTGGTGATGAAGATGAGGGAGGCGAGGATGCGCCGCATTATCAGATCCTGAAATTAAGCTTTGCCTGCTGACATTCGGCTACTCTTCCACCACTCCCATCACCCCTGCTCGCGGCACCCGCGAGTCCCCACACCGAACGATGGTAGAAGGTGACAGGCTTGCGCGATGCAATCAACCCTTTTGTGCTTACGATTCGTTCATCTTGCAAACCGGACCCTCGCGACGCTCGTGCGCTTTTCGGCGACGGCGTAAATGTGCAAGGATTCGGTGCGAGCGGAAAGATTTCCTCAAAAGGAGTTCGGTAATGGCGAAAGCTGACGGCGGAGAATTAATCGCGCGCGTGATGCGCGAGAATCGTGTGAAATATTGTTTCGCGATCAACGGCGGGCATCTGTTTCCGATCCTCGGCCAGTTGCGCAATCACGACATCAAGCTCATCCACATGCGCCACGAGCAGGCTACCGCCTACGCGGCCGACGCCTATGCGCGCACCTCGGGCGAAGTCGGCGTATGCATGGTCACCGCGGGATGCGGCCTGACCAACGCGGTCACTGGACTCTGCGTCGCGGGACTGACCAACAGCGCCGTCGTCTGTATCTCGGGACAGCATCCGAATACCGAGGATCATCTAGGATCGTTCCAGGAGGCCTACGGCTCCGAAGTGGTGGACAGTTTTTCGAAGTTCACCAAGCGCGTGACCGACTGGTCCACGATTCAGTTCGATCTGCGATCCGCATTCCGCGAGGCAATCTCACCGCCGCAGGGTGTCGCGCTGTTCGAGATTCCGCAGAACATTCTCTATCACCACGAAGAAGACTCGGGGCAGCGCAAGGGCGCGCGCGAGTTCACGATGGACGACGTTCGCTCGGCGGGTGATCCGTCGAAAATCGATCGCGCGCTCGAGATGCTGGTGGCGGCCGAGCGCCCGCTGATAGCCGGCGGCGACGGTCTGTTCTGGTCGCAAGCCGGCCCCGAGATGCGCGAGTTCGTCGAGCTGACCAACATCCCCATCTACGCGCGCCGCGCCGGCCAGGGTGTCGTGTCCGAAGAGCATCCGCTGGCGATTCGCGGCGCCTTTAAGAAGCCTTTTACCGGCGGCGCTGACGTGGTGCTCGCAATCGGCTTCCGCTTCTGGAGCGGTGAGCATTTCGGGCAGCCCCCGACCTGGACCGATAAGGCCAAGTACATCCAGGTCGATCCGACGCCGACTCGAATCGGATGGCAGGTTAACGCGGACTTGCCGATGGTCGGCGACCCGAAGATCGTGCTGCAACAGATGATCAAGCGGATCAAGGAGCTCAAGCTCGACTTCTCGAAGAACAAGGGCTCGGCCTGGACCAAGCAGGTCTGGGAAACGCGCCAGCGCTTCGACAATACGATCAAGGAACAGAACGCGAAGGTCTCGAAGAATCAGCCGATTCATCCGGCGCGCTTGTGCGAGGATCTGATCAAGGTGCTCGACAAAAACGCGACCACCGTCATCGACAGCTTCACGCTCTCCGGATGGATGAGCCGCGCGTTCACCTGCCGCTTCATGGGCCAGGTCGTCGATGCGGGCCCGCTAGCTCCGGTCGGCCACGGGGTCGGCATGGGTATCGGCGCGCAGCTCGCGCGGCCGGGTCAGCAAGTCGTCGTGATCAGCGGCGACGGCGGCCTCGGAATCGGCGGATGGGACATGGAAACCGCCGCGCGCTACAAACTGCCGGTAATCACGGTGCTGTGGAACAACAGCTCATGGGGTCCGAACTTCGACCAGATGCCGGGACTGAAGGGCCGCACCGATCCGTTCAACATGCTGCCGAACATCCGCTACGACAAAATTTTCGCCGAGATGGGATGTCATGGCGAGCAGGTCGAGACCAACGAGCAGATAGTTCCGGCGCTCGAGCGCGCGTTCAAGTCCGGCAAGCCCGCCCTGATCAACGTGATCGGCGACGTAGCAGTCGGCAACGCAACCCTGGGCGGCAACCTGCTAGGCTCGACGGGCTCGAACTAAGCGGCTCTGTCCGCGTCCGAAATTCTGATAATTCCCTCCCCCTCGTAGGGGGGAGGGTCAGGGTGGAGGACCTCGCGCGGCGCAATTGTCTGTAGCGCCGCGGCACTCTGACGCGCGCGATTCCAGATGAGTGACAACTCTGTCTCATTGCGGGGAATTACCCACTTGTGTAGAATGACACATCGGCACCATACCCCGCGCACCGTAGAAATAGAGGCAACGTCATGGCCATCAGGAATGCACCGATTTTGAGCGACAAATTCGAGCGGGTCGGTGAAACCGGATTCGATGAGCGCAAACGAGTCTCGCTTTCGAAAGTCGCGGACCGCCTCAACGATATCCTACGCCGGGTTTCCGGCACCGAGAAATCCAGCGAGTTGCGTTTCATCATCTACACCAACGATGTAGGCCAAATACTGCTGTCGCCTGAAATCGGCGTCCCGTTGCACGAGGCGTGGCTGTACAAAAACCCCGAAGCATTGGCCAGCGTTCGCAAAGGACTCCAGGATGCGGCTGAAGGGAAGGTTCACAGTCTGGGATCGTTTGCTGAATTTGCCGACGACGAAATCGACTAGCAGGCGAAAATTTTGGCTTCGTATAAGTTGGAGTTCTCGGATGAAGCCAAAGGTCAACTCGAACGGCTCTATGCGGAACCTGCTTTATCGAAACGTCTTAAGTCAGTTCGAAAGGCTCTCGGTTGTCTCGAAATCAATCCTCGGCATCCGAGTCTTCAAACCCACAAGTTCCAGAGTCTGAAAGGACCACACCACGAGGAAGTGTTTGAGGCCTACGCTGAAAACCGGGTGCCTGCCGCGTATCGAATTTTTTGGTACTACGGTCCCACGCAAGGCAAGATTACCGTTGTTGCGATCACGCCACATCCATAGATACGAATTGCGATTGGTGTTCGCTTGCGAGCTTCCATGAAAGCAAAGATCTCAGTGCTGATGCTCGTGGCAACGCTCGCTGCCTGCAAAACCGCGCCGCTTTGCCCTGCCGGCACCAAGCAGATGGGCGAGGGACCGCCTAACGGCTCCGAAGTCGCATGCGTCAAGACCGTCAACGGCCAGGACATCAAAGAAGGACCCTACGTACTCTACCGCGACGACGGTTCGAAAATGATGGTCGGCGAATATCACGACGGCAAGCAGAGCGGCGAATGGACCATGTGGTACGACAACGGCCAGAAGAAATCGATCGACCATTACAAGGAAGGCGTGCAGGACGGCGAGCACACCGGCTGGTACACCAACGGCAAAATCGCCGCGATCGGCATGTACAAGAACGGCAAGCGCGAAGGCGTCTGGAAGCGATGGGACCCCGAAGGATTCAAGAACTGGGAAGAGACCTATAAGGACGATCAGAAAGTCTCATGACGGCTGACCGGCCGACCAACGTGAACATCCTCGACGCGGACCTGTCCCGCGCCGATCATCAGGAGGCGCTCGTCACGATGCTCGACGCCTACATGCGCGATCCTATGGAAGGCGGCGAGCCACCGTCCGAGCGCGTCAAACGTGACCTGGTGCCGGGCCTGCGCGCGCATCCGGCGTGCTACGTATTCCTCGCCTGGCGCGACGGTACTCCGGTCGGGTTCACGATCTGCTTCCTGGGATTTTCGACCTTCCTCGCGCACCCGCTCATCAACATCCACGATATCTTCGTCGATTCTTCAGTGCGCGGCCGCGGTATCGGCGCGATGCTGCTCGAACGAATCGAGGCCAAAGCGCGCGAGCTGAATTGCTGCCGGATCACGCTCGAAGTGCGCGAGGACAATCGCGTCGCACGCGGTCTCTATCGCAAAGTCGGTTTCGATCGCGTCATGGTGGGCGAGACGCGCATCCCGCTCGAGTTCTGGCACAAACCGCTATGAGTCAGTCAGGCTGAACGTCGCCGCACAACATTTTCGATCGTCTCGAGCAGCGTCTCTGGCTCAACCGGCTTGCGCGAAAGTTTATCGGCCTTGATTGGCTTGCTGATTTCACCGACCACCGAAAAATGCGAGGGATCCCTAAACGGAATCCCTCGCTTCGATTTCAGATTATTGCTTCATGGCTGCGGCCATCCGCTTCTGCATCTCGTCGGGAGTCGGATCCTCTTTGTGCGTGGCCAGCGACCAGGTATTTCCGAACGAGTCCTGCACAGTCGCCATCCGGTCGCCCCAGAACTGATCGGTCGGTTGACTCACCGATTTGGCGCCCGCGCCGGTCGCGCGCTTGTACATCGAGTCCACGTCACTGACGTACACGTAAAATGAACTGGTCGTAGGACTGCCCTGCGTGTGCTCACTGAGCATCAACCGCGAATTGCCGATGCTCACCTCGGCATGCATCACGGTGCCGTCCGGACCCGGCATTCGCATGACCTCCTCGGCGCCCAACGCCGATTTAAGGAAATCGATCATCTTCGCGACACCCTTCACGTTAATGAACGGAGTGACGGTATGGTACCCGTCGGGAATCGGTTTGACTGCTTTGCTCGCCATGACGATTACTCCTCTCGCGATTTTGAGTTAGAGAAAATTGCTCAGCACCTCGAGCGAGGATCGATCCTCAAATATCGCTGATGCATTTCGAGCGCAACCGGAGCGCAGAGTGTGTTTTATCTTGTTCCCCTTCCCGCTCGGGAAGGGGTTGGGGTTAGGTATTCTGACTCAACCGCCATGCCTGTTACACCAAGTCGCAAAGTTACTCGTGGCGGGCGGGGGTTCGGGTCCTCAGAATTCCGAACGACGGGATGCTCGATGTTGAAGCAGCAGTCGATTACATCAGGGAGGCGCTGGGACGAAAGCAACCTAACCCCTAACCCCTTCCCATAGTGGGAAGGGGAACCGGATAGATCGCACCGCCAATTTACAGCGTTCGGCCGACCGCTTCCGCAAGCGGCTTCAGCGTCTTCATCAGATCGGCGAAGCGCGATGGCTTCAACTGCTGGGGGCCGTCGGATAGCGCGGTCTCCGGCTTCGGATGCACTTCGATGAGCAGGCCGTCGGCGCCCGCTGCGATCGCCGCCAAGCGCCATCGGGGCAACCATCTTGTAGATTCCCGTGCCGTGGCTCGGATCGACCAGCACCGGCAGATGGGTCCATTCCTTGAGCAGCGGCACCGCGTTCAGATCGAGCGTGTTGCGCGTCGCCGTTTCGAAGGTGCGAATCCCGCGCTCGCACAGCACGACGTTGGGATTGCCCTCCGACAGAATGTACTCCGCCGCCATCATGAACTCTTCGAGCTTCATCGACATGCCACGCTTGAGCAGCACCGGCTTCTTGATTCTTCCGAGCCGCCGTAGCAACGAGAAGTTCTGCGCATTGCGCGCGCCGACTTGCAGCATGTCGGAATGCTCGGCGACCGCGTCGATATCGTGCGGATCCATGATTTCGGTGACCACCGGCAATCCGACGCGACGGCCGGCATGTTCGAGCAATACGAGCCCCTCGTTTTCCATTCCCTGGAATGAGTACGGCGACGTGCGCGGCTTGAACGCCCCACCGCGCAGCGCATGAGCGCCCGCTGCTTTGACCGCGTCGGCCGCAGCCTCGATTTGCGCCTCGCTTTCGATCGCGCACGGTCCCGCGATCACCGCGATTCGCTTGCCACCGATTTCCATGCCGCCAACTTTGATCCGCGATCCTTCGGGCCGCACTTCGCGCGACGCCAGCTTGAACGACCGCACCACCGGCATCACGCGCTCGACACCCGCCACCGATTCGAGATGCGTCAGTTGATGCTTCTCGCCGCGCTCGTCGCCCACGCAGGCGACCACGGTGCGCTCGACGCCGCGGATAATGTGCGCGTTGTAATCGAGATCCTCGACCATTTTAGCTACGGCCTGAATCTCGGCTTCGGTGGCATGCGCTTTCATTACGACGATCAATTTAAGAAAACCTCCAGTAGGCTGCTCTGCTCCTTGCGATGGAATGGGTGAGCGAAGTCTAGTAATCCTTGACTCTACAGCATGTCTTCATCGACCGGAATCGACTGCATACGAGAGGGATCAGGCTTTGATTGAGTCGTCATGCACCTGCGGAGCGGTTCGCCTTCAGATCGCCAGTCCCCCGACCGAGCTGACGGATTGCAACTGCTCTATCTGCCGGCGCTACCATGCGCTCTGGGCGTACTACTCGCTCAAGGATGTGACCGTTCCAAGCGGACTGACCGATACGTATATGCGAGACCCGAAAAAGCTCGAATTCCACCGCTGCAAAATTTGCGGATGCGTCACTCATTGGGCGCCGTTGGACAAGACGCGGGACCGCATGGGAGTGAATGCGCGTCTCATGTTGCCGGAGATTCTATTCCAGGTTCGGGTGCGCCATCTCGACGGCGCGGACACCTGGAAGTTTCTAGACTAGTGATTGAAGGACGTAATTTTGCCAGCTAAGCTGCCTCATCGCCCCCTCAGGCTCATTCATACTTCCGACGTTCATCTCGAGACCGACACGTTCGGATCCGGCGAACGCGGCATCGAGTTGCGCGACAAGGTCCGCACTGCCTTCAGCCGCGTCATCGATATAGCCAACGAGCGCGCGGCCGACATGCTGCTGATAGTGGGCGACCTCTTCGATTCGGCGCGCGTCACTGAAGAGGGCCTCGCCTTCGCGATGGGCGCGATAGCGCGGGCGCAGATGCCGGTCGTGATGATTCCCGGAAACCATGACGCGCACGACGAGCGATCGATCTACGCAGGCCTCGCGCCCGGCGTGTTACCCAGGAATCTGCACCTGATTCTCGAGCCCGAGGGTCGAACGATCGCTTTTCCCGATCTGGCGGCTCGTGTATGGGGCCGCGCGCTGGTCGAGCACACTCCGGACTACCGCCCGATGAGCGGCGTGCCGGAGCCTGAGGAAGGTCGCTGGAACATCGCGCTCGCCCACGGATTTTTCATGGAGGAAGGCGAGATCGAGCGATCGTCGCCGATCACGCCCGCCGATATCGAGCGCTCGCGGTACGACTACGTCGCGCTGGGCCACGTGCACGTGCTGAGCGACGTGTCGCAAGGCGCGACGCGCGCATTTTATTGCGGCACCCCGGCGCCGCTCTATTCGAGCGAAAATTCGGGATGGGTGCTCTGGGTGAATTGCGTACCCGGCCAGCCCCTCTTAATCGAACGCCTGATGGTTGCGCAGGAACGTTAAATAAAATGGCCGGTTACTTATTTCAGCGCCCGGAAGCCGCCTCGTCGCGACGCCTGAGCTCAGGATACAACTCCGACAGCCGTCGCCACATCCGCTCCAGCCCGTAGCTGTCGAAAGGCTCGACAATACATTCGAGCGCACCCTCTTTCAGATAAACTCGATTGTCTTCGGGCGCCTGCGACGCGCTGACGATCACAACCGACGTCTCCGGCGACTCGCGACGAATCATCCGGAACAGCGACAACGCGTCGAGCCCGCTCGCACTGCGCAACCCGGCGTCGAGCGTGATCACGTCGGGACTGCAAGTTCGGAACAGGTCGATTGTTTGCGTAACCGTCTCGGTTTCCGCCACCACCTGACATCCCCCGCATTCGAGATGATTGCGCATGATGTCGCGGGAAATCCCCGAGCTATCCGCAATGAGCACTCGTACTGCCATCAGCGGCTCCTCCATGGACGAGCACTGCGCCAGCCCAGTCCCCAAGGCGTCACAGCTGCAATCCGGTTGACCTATTTAGCAAGGGCGGGGCCAAGCGATGTGGGCGTCGAGCGCGTGCGTCCGACTCTGGGCGGACTAGCCAAATGCGGTTCGCGGTCACTTATTTGACTATTTGGGCGCGATCCGATCCGCCGCCTTCTGATCGCTATTCACGATCACCGTTGCACGCAAGTGATTTGTAGCATCGCGGTGACATCGTTCAGCGCTCTAATCCCTCGCCCGCTACTTCACTGAAGAGGTTGGGTGCGAGTTCTGGCTTCGGTCACGAACCGCCAAAAAACAGCGGCGGAGCCTCGATGGCCCCGCCGCTACTATCAGTCTCAGATTTGTTCCTCAGGTCACATCATGCCGCCAGGAGGCATTCCGCCCGGCATCCCGCCGCCAGCGCCGGCGCCCTTCTCTTCGGGCTTCTCGGCCACCATGCATTCAGTGGTGAGCAGCAAGCTCGCAACCGACGCCGCATTCTGCAACGCGCTGCGCACGACCTTGGTCGGGTCGATGATTCCGGCCTTCATCAGATCCTCGAACTCCTCGCTGGCCGCGTTGAAACCGAACGGCCCCTTGTTGTTCTTGATCTTGTCGACGACCACCGAGCCTTCCCATCCCGCGTTGGATGCGATCCACCAGGCCGGCCCTTCGATCGCCTTCTTGATGATCTGGATGCCGACCTTTTCGACTTCGCTCGCGCGCATGTTGTCGAGCACGGCCGACGCGCGGATCAATGCGACGCCGCCGCCGGGGACCACGCCCTCTTCGACCGCGGCGCGGGTTGCATGGAGAGCATCCTCGACGCGTGCCTTCTTCTCTTTCATCTCGACTTCGGTTGCCGCGCCGACGCGAATCACTGCAACGCCGCCGACCAGCTTGGCCAGCCGCTCCTGCAGCTTCTCGCGATCGTAGTCCGAGGTGGTCTCCTCGATCTGGGCGCGAATCTGCTTGATACGACCCTCGATGTCCGACTTCTTGCCGGCGCCGTCGATAATCGTGGTGTTGTCCTTGTCCACCACCAGGCGCTTGGCGCGGCCGAGGTCGGTCAGCGTGATATTCTCGAGCTTGAGGCCGAGTTCCTCGGAAATCGCGCGTCCGCCGGTCAGAGTCGCGATATCTTCGAGCATCGCCTTGCGCCGATCGCCGAAGCCCGGGGCCTTGACCGCGACGCACGACAGCGTGCCGCGAATCTTGTTCACGACCAGCGTCGCCAGTGCCTCGCCTTCGATATCCTCGGCGATAATCAGGAACGGCTTGCCGGTCTTGGCAATCGTCTCGAGGATTGGCAGCAGGTCCTTCATCGACGAGATCTTCTTCTCGTGGATCAGGATAAACACATCGTCGAGCTTCGCTTCCATCCGCTCCGGATCGGTCACGAAGTACGGCGACAGGTAGCCGCGGTCGAACTGCATACCCTCGACTACTTCGAGCTGGGTCTCGAGGCCGCGCGCCTCTTCAACCGTGATCACGCCTTCCTTGCCGACCTTCTCCATCGCCTCGGCAATGATATCGCCGATGGTCGAGTCGTTGTTCGCCGAAATCGTGCCGACTTGCGCGATTTCCTTGCGATCCTTGGTCGGCTTGGACAGGTTCTTCAGCTCGGCGGTGATCGCCTCGACCGCGCGATTGATTCCGCGCTTGAGCGACATCGGATCGTGCCCTGCGGCCACCATCTTGATGCCCTCGGTGAAAATCTGGCGGGCCAGCACGGTGGCAGTGGTGGTGCCGTCGCCGGCGACGTCGGAGGTCTTCGACGCGACCTCTTTGACCATCTGCGCGCCCATATTCTCGAACTTGTCTTCGAGCTCGATTTCTTTGGCGACTGTAACGCCGTCCTTGGTCACGGTCGGAGCGCCGAAGCTTTTCTCGAGCACGACGTTGCGGCCCTTGGGACCGAGCGTCACGGTGACGGCATCAGCGAGAACGTTGACCCCCTTGAGGATCCGCTCGCGCGATTCTTGTCCGAAACGAACTATCTTTGCAGGCATGGTTATTTTGCCTCTCCTTTTTTCTTTTTTTCAGTGATTGAAGCTTGAACTTGTGATGAGCCAGCGCGAATGGCTACTCGATGATTCCCAGGATGTCGTCCTCGCGCAGGATCAACAGGTCTTCGCCCTCGAGCTTGAACTCGCTGCCCGAATATTTGCCGAATAGAATTTTGTCCCCAGCCTTAACTTCGACCGGGATGAGCTTGCCGTGGTCGTCGTACTTGCCTTTGCCGACGGCGACGATTTTACCTTCCTGCGGCTTTTCCTTGGCGGTATCCGGGATGATGATCCCACCTTTGGTCCGCTCTTCTTCCTTGACGCGCTTGACGAGAATTCGATCTCCCAGTGGCCTTAATCCTTTCATTGGGAACCAGCAGCCTCCTTGGCTTACGAAAAATTGTTGCTAGACGGGACGATTCCCGCCGTCGGAAAGCTAATTACTATCCGGGTTTTGTCAATTGGCACTCGGAACGTCTGAGTGCTAACGACATCTTAGCGGGAAATTGAAGAATTGCAAGTCCTGTGGATAAGGCTGTGGATGGGCTCTGATCGCGGATCAAAGAATCAAACATTTTTGGTTCCCCTTCCCATAGTGGGAAGGGGGACCGGAAAAAATTAAGGCAGCGAGCCGCGCTCGGTTGCTCGAATTCCATACGGGCCGAATACCGACTGTCGGTATTCGTCGTCGCGCGAGGCTCGTAGCAACGCGTCGCGGTCGCGCAGGATTCGCAGTTGCGCGCGGACGTAGTCGACCTGGCGATCGACCTCATGCCTGCGGCCTTCCACGTACAGCGAGAATGCGCTCGCGGACAAGTCACCGCTGCGCAAAGCGTTGTCGGCAGCGACGGCTGCGAGGCGCCCGGTCCGGAGCGCGAATTCGTTGCCCTGACCGGTTATCGGCGAGAGATATCCCGCCGCGTCTCCCACCAGCAGGATACGGTCGCGTGCGACGGCGCTGACGCGATATCCCAGCGGCGCCATCGACCATTGCCGGCCGACTCGCGGCTCGCGCATGACGCGCTCGTAGAGCCATCGATCATGATTCTTTGCGACTGATTCGTAAAATTCGATCGCGCCCAGACGGTCGCTCTGTTTCTCCGCGAGATCCGCTTCGAGAATGTACCGATAGAGCCCCGAGTCGAATCCGCGAGCCGCTGATCATCGCGCCGCGCTCGCCGTAGAGATGACGATCCCAGGTATGAAGCGGCGTGCCGTCGAAGGACTTGAAGAAAACTGCTACGCCGATCTGCGAGAACTCAGGATCCTCGGACTTGAGATTCAGCGCGCGCAGCGACGGCGCGTAGCGGCCGCCCGCATCGATCAACATGCGTGCCGAGTACCGCTTGAAGTCGGCCGTGATTGCGATTGCAGCGTCAGCTCGAAACTCCAGAGCGGTGACTCGAGCGTTCCAGACGAGGCGCCCGCCAACTTCGACCAGCTTGCGGCGCAATGCGGCGTTGAATCCGCCGCGATCCACCTGCACGGGACTGACCGGCGTCGCAATCGGATGATAGGTCCACGACAGATCGGGATAGACATTACGAAAGCCGGTGATGCGGTCGAGGACCCAGTCACCTTCGAACTTGACGCCGAGCTGCGCGCATTCGTTCTGCGTCGGCACGACCATCACTTCGCCCGACGTGATATCCTCGCCGTCTTCGCGCTCCTTGCGCTCGAGCGCGAGCACGTCGTATCCGGCAGCGCTCAGCCTGATCGCAGAAGCACACCCGGCCGGTCCGGCTCCAATTACGATTACGTCAGCGTCGAGATGCATGATGGTTCACCGGCTGGGATCAAGAGCACGGTGCGGGACAAGGCACAAGCGCCGCGTGGTTACTAAAAAGAAATCGGATGCCCGAGTTGCTCGGATATCGTCTCCGCCAGCCGCGGGAATAATTCGTGGCCGTCCTTGTCGTCGATCCAGAGACCGCGCGCCGGGTCCCAAGTGTAATGGAATCCGTGCGAGCCGGCGGCGAGCCACATCTGTTTCATCTGCGATTGGCGCGACAGGATAAACTTCGCGCCGTCTGCGAACTCGATCGTCACGACGCCGTCGGCGGTGGTGTAATCCACTTCGTCAGGATCGAGGTCCTCGAGCCACTTCGCGACCTTGCTCAAGGCGGCATCGGAGCGTTCGCGAAATTCGTTATCGTCCATGGACGGGGATTGTATCAACGCGAGGAACCTAACCCCTAACCCCTTCCCGCGCGGGAAGGGGAACCAGAAGGGTTTCGTTGGAAGCGCGCCGTCCTATCCCCCTCGCCCCCTTTCCGATGCGGAAAGGGGGAACAGATCAGAAAATTCACAGGAGTGTCATCACACCCTGTCCCCCTCAAGAACCTCAGAGCGAAAGGTCGTCCTCGACATTTCGCGATTTCTTATCACTGGGTGCAGGGGTCACCCCTGCCGCGGAAGCGTGAAACCCGCGGAGGGTTTCACATTTAATAAAGTGATTTACCCTTCCCGATTCACCGCTGCGGGCCTTTCTTTCTCATCTCTTCGTCGCGGTAGCGTTTGTACAGAAGCGTCCATTCGTTGGAGCCTTCGACGATGCCGCGTTTGATCGAATTGATCTTGCGCCGCACGATCGCGTCGATCTCATCGCCCTGCTCGTTGAATTGGGCGACGATTTCGCGCGCCTGCCGGAGTGCGAGCGGGAAGTTTGAGATCTCGGCGAGTCCCTCATCGCGCAATTTTGCCAGCGACTCGCGCGCCAGGAACAGGACTCGTGCTTCGGTGAGCTTCATTTTTTAGAGCGTGAAGTTTTTCTTCTCAGCCAGGCGTTGGCGAATCAAGTTCCGGAGGCGCGTGACGTCGAGGCGTGTGTCGCGGCGCGCTTCTGCCTCCGCCATTTTGTCGGCCTCTTCGTCAATTTGCGCTTCGGTCTCGAAATTCTCCGACATCAGCTCAGTCACGCACGCGACCAGTTCCTTGACGTCGGCCTTGGGCTTGATAACGCCGCGATCGATCAGCCCGTTCACGAGATGCGTCGCGAGCGCGTCGATCTGAGCTTCTCGAATCGCCATACGATTACAGCTTGACGGGATCGAGTGTGTTTTGTCAAAAGCGTTTCTGCGATCAGGCGAGGAATATCCGGTGTGTGTCGAATGAAAGCCGCCGACCTAACCCCTAACCCCTTCCCATAGTGGGAAGGGGAACCGGAATGAAAAAATCGCTCGCTCCCATAACGCGATTGCTCCCCCTTTCCTCGAGGGAAGGGGCCGGGGGTTAGGTTGCTCGAATCCAGCGCCTCCCCGGCAGCTCAATGCGGGGGCTTCTTGGCGTTCTGCTTGTCCTGCTCTTCCTTGTAGACCTCGTCCATTTTTGGCTCGAGGGTCTCGTAGAATTCCTTGATATGGCCGATACTCGATCCGAGATCGCCGGGGAAGTAGCGCAGCAGCGAGGTCTGATCCGGGCGCGCCATGCCGGAGCGCGCGCATACTTCGATCTCGCCTGACGGATCGATCGAGATCCGGATGTCGTCCTCGAATTTGAAAATCCGCGAGGTGTAGACGCATTCGAGGGTGTAGTTGCTCGGGCTGGATTTGACGATTCTCCATCCGCCGAGAGAATTGACGACGTCGGTGGAGAGTTGAAACAGCTTCTCGCGCGAGATTCCCGGAAAGCTGCGGCGAATCAATTCAGGAAAGACGTCGTCGATCGGCGCGGGCTCCGCCTTCGACAGATCATTTCGCGTGTCTTGAATCCCGTCGGACGGTTCTTTCTTGACGCGCTTGTGCGGTGCGGCCGCGGCAGCAGTCGGCGGTGGCGCCGGCGGATTTTCCATCACGCAGGTCACCGAGCCCGAGCCGGTCGCGCTGGCAGCGGCGGAGTTCTTGGTCAGGAACCGTTCGACCCGTTGCCCGAAGCCGGGCCGCTCGAAAATTGTTTCGTTGTTCAGGATCATCGTGATTCCCGCCGCGGCAATCCCCACCGCGATGAAAAAAACGGCGAGCCGGATGATCAGCCCGAGCAAGCGGCGCAGGATCGGAATGAAGATGAATGCCGCGAGAACGACAACCGCAACGATGACTTCAACCGGCGTTAACCCCATCATAAATTCCCGAGGGGAATCGTTAGCTGTTTATATGGCGGTGGCGCAAGTGGGTCGCGGATCGATCTGCGCCGATGGAGCCCAAAGAACCTAACCCCTAACCCCTTCCCGAGCGGGAAGGGGGACCGGATTGTTGGGGGTAACCTCTTCCCGAGCGGGAAGGGGAACCAGTAAGAAAACCGGCGCGAACCTGATTCGGATCGCGCCGGTCATTCAGCAAGTTGTGAGATTTTTCGTTTTTCGTTGTTTACGCGGGGGCGCCGGCGAATCCCTCGGCGCCGTCGCCGCGGAGGATTGCGTCGAAGCGCTTGCCGCCGAGATAGAAGCGGCGCGCTTCGTCGTCGGTGACTGCGGCGCGGCGGACGTCGCGGCGGCGAATCGGCCAGATTCCGCCGACCATCGGATGCCGTCCCTGGCGATAGCTGAAGAAATAGTACGTGAACTGCCGGAGCACGCCCTTGCGCGCTTCCGCGTCGAGCCCTCGGCCGGCGCATACGGTGAACATCGTGTGCAGGAAGCGCGGGATCGAATAGAAGCCCGTGTATGCGTCGCGATACGCGCCGAGCCAGCTCTCCTTGTCGAGCTTGTCATGCTTCAGCGTGACGTGCTGCGAGTCGAGCTGGTTGAAATCCCAATCGATGATGGCGCCTTCCTTGGTGAAGCGCACCTGGTCCTCGGTGCCCGGCAGCGGCGTCATGATGAAGAACGACACAATGTCGAAGCCGATTTTTTTCAGGGTCGCCGCGGCGACGCGTCCGCAATCGGGACCGTCGAACGGAAATCCCAGCATGTAGCCCGCATGCACCGAGACGCCGACCTTGTGCCAGTTCTCGACGACCCGCCGGTACTTGTCGATCACGTGCGCGCGCACCGCTTCGAGCTTGCCCTTGCCCTGGCGATCGTCGGTGTTCTGATACTTGGTCGCAAAGTTCAGGTTGTCGGGATTGAGCGACTCGATCCCGACGAATGCCTGGTAGCATCCCGCGGCCGCGGCGAGCTCGGTGAAGCGCTTGCTCCGCCGATGCTTGGCGGTTTCGGTCTCGCCCTCGGCGACGTTCGCGTAGCATGACGCGTCGACGTCCACCTGCATCATGAAGGAGAGCTTCGGATACTCCTTCTTCACTTCGACCAGCCCGGTGAGAATTTCTTCCCATCGCGGCGATCGGAAAAAGTCGTCATCAACCAGGAACAGCGACTCGATGCCGTGATGCCGGCATGCGTCGCGCACCCAGCTCACCACCGCGTCCGGCTCGCGCGAGCGCATCGTGCGGCCCATCACGTTCTTCACGCTGCAGTACGAGCATGTGAACGGGCATCCGCGCGAGGTGTCGAGCGTGGTCATGGTGTCGTTGAAAAATCGCGTGAGATAACGATCGTCGAGTACCGGCAGCAGCGACTCGGTGATCAGCGGAACGATAATGTCTTCCTGGCCGGTCTTGGCACGAATTCCCTGCGTGACCGTGTAGTGGAGGCGCAGCTCTCCACGTAGGAAGTCCTCGACGATATCGCCCCAAATATTTTCGGCCTCGCCGACCACGGTCGTGACGCCGCATTCGTTCAGGAACTTGCACGAGTCGGGAAAGCCGCTGACGTGGAAGCCGCCCATCATCGTGGGGACGCCCTCGGCGACGAACTGAAGCGCGAGATCGCGTCCGCGCGGATACTGATTCGATTGCACGCCTGCCAGTCCAATCAGGAGCTCGACGCCGTCTTCGCGTGCCTTGTCTTTAATCGCCGTGATTGTCTCGGGGCTGACTATGCCGTCGCAGATCTCGTCCCAAATGACCGTCTCGAGCCGGACATTGCGCTCGACTGCGTAGCGCTTGTTGAAGGCCTCGTTCAGCGCCGTCATCACGGTCAAAGTGTTGTTTGGCTGGACGCCGTAGCGGAAATATTGGACAAAGCCGTCCTCGTCGTATCGGGAGGGCTTGATGAAATAGACGCGGATAGTACGACAAGGCTCGGGCTTCATCGCCGTGTCTGCGGTTGCCCCCTCGCGTGCAGTCAGCTGAAGCTTTGCGCCCGGACGGTCGCTGCCGTAGCGATTAGTCCCCAACAACCAGTATAGGACGCTCGCCGCGAAGACGAGGAATGCGCCAAGAAATACAAGAAATACCATAACTAGATCCTCTGCTTTTGGTTCCTAACCCCTGCAACCCAACCTGCCCATTATACCCGAACGTGGGGGGAAGTATCTAACCGCTCGGTCAGACACCAGTAAACAAATCCCAAACAGGAAAGTCAACCCGTCATGATTGGACCACGCTTATAGCTCGAATGTCCAGAAATTAGTCGAGATAATCGGTACTGGGGGTACCTAGCGGTACATTTCGACTAGATTGATTAAGCCGAGGTCGCGGTAGCGCTCCTACCAGGTTAGCTGACGATGCGATCATATTGGCTGTGATCGCCGATCCAGAACGGAGATGCGAAGTGCCTCAAAACTCAGTGAATTTGCCCACCGCATGGGCGCGAAGGGCTTCATCGGCAAGTGAGTCGAGTTTCCCCTCTTTTGCGTCCCGCTCGATCTGGCGATCCCATGCAGCTGCATCAAACTCAGCGAACCACTGCCGAAACTTTGTAAGTTCCTCCGCGGAGAGACCGGAGACTTTCTTCTCGATGGCTTCGAGTTTACTCATTGAAGAGACGATACCACCTTCTAGCGGTACATTTCGACGAGGTTGATCAGGCCGAGGTCGCGATAGCGCTCGACCAGGTACCCCTTGATTTCCTGTACGCTGGCCATCTGGAGGGTCTCGCGTGCTATCAGGCGGGCGGTCTGGTAATCGACCTCGCGAATGACCTTGCGCACGACCGGGATGAACAGCGGGCTCAAGCTCAGCTCGTCGAGGCCCATACCGACCAACAGGAGCGTCGCGAGCGGGTCGCTGGCCATCTCACCGCAGAGGCAAACCTCCTTGTCGGCGGCGCGCGCGACGTTGACGACCTCGGCGATCGCGGAAATCACCGCAGGATGGAGCGCCTCGTACAGGTGCGCGACCTTGGGATTGTTACGGTCGGCAGCAAGCAGGTACTGGATGAGATCGTTGGTGCCGACCGAGAAGAAATCGACCTCGCGCGCGAGCCGCGGTGCGAGCCACACCGCCGACGGTACCTCGACCATGATTCCGACTTCGATGTTGGGGTTGTGCTCGAGGCCTTCCTTGAACAGCTCGGCCTGCGACTCGGCCAGCAATTCCTTGGCGCGGCGCAATTCCTCGAGGCTCGAGATCATCGGGAACATGATGCGCACGTTGTGCTTGGCGGCGGCGCGAAGAATCGCGCGGAGCTGAACCTTGAACAGCCCCGACATTTCCAACGAAATACGGATCGAACGCCAGCCGAGGAATGGGTTGTCCTCGCGCGGGACTCGCATGTACGGCGGATACTTGTCGGCGCCGATATCGAGCGTGCGAATCGTGACCGGGCGCTTGCCGAGCGTCTCGAGCATCTTGCTGTAGAGCGCGAGCTGCTGCGTCTCGTCGGGGAAGTCCTCGTAGGTCAGGAACGAAAATTCCGATCGCAGCAGGCCGACGCCCTCGGCCCCGTAGCGTAGTGCGAGGTGGATATCGGCGAGCAGCGCGATGTTGGCGAGCATCATCACGCGATGGCCGTCGCGGGTCGCGGTGGGGGCGTTGCCCTCCTCGATGAGTTCCTTCTTGAAGGCCTCGTAACGGCGCGACAGGCTGACGTAGTCGCGCTCGATCTCCGTGCCTGGATTGACGTAAACGACACCGGCGTTGCCGTCGAGCACCAGCTGATCGCCCTCGACCACCGATTCCATCAGATGCTCGACGCCGACTACGGTCGGGATTTCGAATGCTCGCGCCAGGATCGCCGCATGCGAGGTGACGCCGCCGGATTGGAGCGCGATACCGGCGAGCCGGTCGTGACTGACCATCGTCAACTGCGACAGCGTGAGCTCCTCGGCCACGATAATCGTCGGCTTGCTGAAGGGCGCGCGCTTTTCCTCCTGCCGCAGATGACGCAGCACGCGATGACCGACGTCGCGGAAGTCGGTGGCGCGCTCGCGCAGGTAGTTGTCCGCGACCGCGAGCATCGAGGCGCTGAGTTCCTCGATCACGCGGAACAGCGCGCTCTCGGCAGTGTAGCCGTTGGCGATCGTGTCGCGGATGCGGCCGACGAACTCCTCGTCCTCGAGAATCATGCGATGACCGTCGAAGATTTTCAGGTCCGACTCGGGCATCAGCGGTTCCATCCGGATGCGCAGCGTGGCCAGCTCGGACAGCGAACGCGAAAGGGCTTCCTCGAACCGCTTGCTCTCGACTTTGGGGTCGCGCGACTTCTGATGCCGATCGACACTGCTCAGAAATGTCCCGACGACGTGCGCGTTGCCCTGTGCAAATCCGGGTGACGCTGACAGTCCTGCCAGCCGCGGGCGGCGAATCTTGGCCGGCGGAGCGTGACGCGTCTTGCCGCCGACCTTCTCGTAATCCTTGAGCTGGCGGTTCGCCTCGATCATCCGGCGCTTGTACTCGAGCCGCTCTTTTTCCTTGGTGACGAGCGATTCGCGCAGCCTGAAATGAGAAAGAATTTGCGCGACCTGATTGGCGGCGGTGCTCAGCAGACGGATTTCGCTCTTGTTGAACTTGCGCCGCTCGAGCGTCTGCGCGACCAGCACCCCGAGCGGCTTCTTGCGCCCGTCATGAACCGGCACGCCGAGAAAAGTATGATAGCGTTCCTCGCCGGTCTCCGGAAAATACTTGTAGCGCTGATGGCTGATGGCGTCCGGCACGTAAACCGGTTCGTCTTTTTCCAGCACCAAGCCGACCAGGCCCTCGTTCAGGCGCATCGAAACCTTGCCGACCGATTCGCGATCGAGCCCGACGGTGGCGCGCAGCACGATTCGCTCGCGCTGCGGATCGAAGAGGTAGAGCGAACAGACCTCGGCCTCCATCCCGCCGGCAATCGCGAAGGCAACGCGGTCGAGCGTCTCGCGCAGGTCGTCAGAATGCTCGCCGCCAATAGACGAAAGATGCTCGATTAGAGCGAGGCGATCCTTGTTAGCACTCATTGATAAGGTCTCAGCAGCGGCGCAGAAATTTTATCGGATCGAGAGCGTCGCGGACAATGCCGCGGGTTGAATATCTCAGAGACTAACGAGTTGAGTTGCCGTTGGATGGTCCTTCGTGTGGTTCCCTCGCCCACGCGGGGAGAGGGTTAGGGTGAGGGACATCTGTGCGGCGCGAATGTCTGGTGCGCCGCGCATTTGGGAACTTCGGAAAATTCGGTCCCTCACCCGCCGCCCGAAGACGAGCGGCGACCTCTCCCCTCGTAGGGCGAGACAACGCAAAAGGATATCGCTTGATCCGCATCGCGAACGAGAAACCACGACGCTATGTATTTGCCGCGGGGCTCATTTCCTTTCAAAATTCAACGTGGGCGAAATGAAAGGAAACCGCTTTTATTTCGTGGGCTTCTGTGTGTCAATTGGCGGGCTGTGTCAGCTCGAATGGCACGAGCGCGCTCTTCAGCAGGCCACGGCCGGCGCGACATCGGCGCAATCGAATCGCATCGATCAGGCCGCGCTCATCCTTGATTGGGCCGTCGAGCAGCGTCGTCACGCATCCTACTGAGCCTGCGGAATGCGAGTCCGAACCAGCGACCTCGGCAATCCCGAGATGCCGCGCGACCTTCAGCGCGAAGACGTTCTCATCCTCGCCGCATGCGCCGTTCAGCACTTCGATGGCGTCGACCAGTTCGAAGATTCTGAGCTTGGCCGCGCGATCGGGATACGTCGGATCGATCGGTTCCGAATCCGGGTTGATGAACGAAAAACGCGGGTCGAGCTTGTAGCGGAACGGATGATTTGCGATCAGGATTCCGCCTTCGAGATCGATCACGCGCCGCAGCTCGGCCAGCTTGTAGATTCCGCCGACGTACCGCTCCAGCCCGAACGCGCCGACGTGTCCCATGTCGGTCGTCACTTCCATCCCGCGCAGAAAGATCACGCCCGAGTCGCCGGCCATCGCGGCGATCTCACGCGAGTCCCACATATTGTCGTGCTCGGTGATGCAGACCGCGCCGATTCCGATCGCACGCGCGCGCTCGACGAGGTCCTTCGGCGCCAGGTTCGAATCCGAGCTGCCACGATTGGTATGGAGATGCAGGTCTACGCTGAAGTAGGGCCCCGCCAGCTGCGGGTGCCCGCTTCGTGAATCCGCCATTTGCGACGCGCCGCGACTACTTGGGCGGCTCCTTGGCCAGCGTGATTTTCTTCATGTGGTCGCCCTTCTGAATCTGATCGACCGCGTCCATCCCCTTAATCACACCACCGAAAACGGTGTACGCGCCGTCAAGACTCGGCTGCGGCTGGAGACAGATGTAGAACTGGCTGCCACTCGACTCGCGTTTCGGATTCACTTCGTCACCCTGGCGCGCGGTCGCGACACTGCCGCGCAGATGCTTCTCCTTGATCTCGGCAGGGACGGTGTATCCGGGGCCGCCTGCGCCGGTGCCGTCAGGATCGCCGCCCTGGATCACGAAGTCCGGCACGACGCGATGCCACGTCAGGCCGTTGTAGAAGCCCTTGTTCACCAGCGTCTCGAAATTCGCCACCGTCTTGGGCGCGGATTCGGGGTACAGCTCGATGACGATAGTACCGCGTTCGGTCTCGATAATTGCGTAATGGCCTGTGTTTCTCACTGGAAGTCCATCCGTTGCGCCTTTGCAGGCCGAAGCGAGCACGAGCATCGCCACGACGGCAAGGCACGACATTTTAAGGGAGTTGAGTTTCATTTTATTCCACTCGCATTCGCACGAACAGTCAAAGGTCCATGCAGGTTAGTCCGACAGTCCTGTATGGAAGTATTCGAGGCGTTGCCAATCCGCAAGTGATTTCGTGATCTCCTTGAAAGCCCTCTAAGGGGCGCTGCGCGGTCTCAAAAACCGGAACCGGCTTCGCGTGCGCGAAGCTGTCCGAGGCCCTTCCTCCCGTCGCTAACGCTCCCGTCGTCAGGGTGACACAAAGCGCGAAGTTGTCCGGAAATCTCCTTCCTGCCGCTCGCGTTGCTCGCTTCGTCAGGATGACACAATGAACTTCGCGACTGACGCCGCGAGCTTCGCGGGCTCCTCCAGCGGCATCATGTGCGCTCCCCCTTCGACGAGATGGATCTTGGCGCCGGGAATCCCTTTGCGGAATTCGTCGGCATAAACCGCCGGCAGGAGCTTGTCGTCCTTGCCCCACACGATCAGCGTCGGCGCTGCGATTCGATGCAGCCGTTTGCGCAATCCCTTGTCCGGTATCGGCCACATGAACTTGCCGGTGCATCCGAGCGCCCACGTGATTCGAATGAAACCCTGCTGATCCTCGGGGTTCAGCGTGATCCGTTTCAATGACGGATGATGCTGATCCTTGAACAACAGCGCCGGCAGATCGGTCTGCGGCGTCACGATGTAATTGCGAATCGGCGAGTCGTCGCGCCACAGCCCGAGCGGACTTATCAGCACCAGCTTGCCGACGCGCGTCGGATCGGTCGCCGCAATTTCACCCGCGATCATCCCGCCGAACGAATGCCCGACCACCGCCGGCGACTTGAGCCCGAGCTTGTCGAACAAGTCGTAGTAGTAGAGGACGAGATCCCACATATCGTCGAGCGCCTTGTAGGAGTCCTCGTCGCCCGCCGTGATCCCGGGATGCTCGGGCGCATACACGGTGAAGCTCTTCGCCAGCTCGTCGAGCAGCTCAGTCTCGATCGGCCCATAACCGCCGTGCAGATAGACCACCGGCGGCCCATTGCCAAGAATCCTGACCTTGGGATGAACCTTGTCGCCCCACACGCTAACCGTCTTATCTTTTGCAGTCGCCATATCAGTCCTCTGGTCGATCCGTACGACCTAACCCCTAGCCCCTTCCCATAGTGGGAAGGGGAACCGGATTTGGGAGAGTCGAGCCACCGCCGTCCTCATTGGGTGCAGGGGTCACCCCTGCCGCCCGCCGCGCAGGCGATTATTCTCCCTATCGCGCCGCCGCGTGCACTCCGTTCGACGCGATCTTTGTGCGCGGGCCCTTTAGCGACTCGGGCCACCATTTGTTGTCCCATTCGCCGTCCCACACGCCGCGGAAATGCGGCAGCACTTCGCTGCAGAACAGATCGATATTCTTCATCGTCAACTCGTGCGGCATCGATCCGATATGCAGCAGCACCATCAGGTTGCCGACGCGAAGTTTCTTGACCGCTTCCATCAACTGCTGACGCACGGTGGCCGGCGAGCCCGCGATCACGAACTGGTTATCGACGAAGTCCTTGTACTTCCACGTCGGGATCTTGTTCATCAGATCGAACAACTGCGGATTCAGCTTGGTCACGCTGTTGACCAGGCTCTTGTAGTCCTGGTTGCCGGCGACGGGAAAATACTCGGGCAGGATATGCAGGCATTTGTCGTAAAAGTATCGGATGTGCTTGTAGTAGTCCTTTTCGGCCTGCGCGTCGGTCTCCGACACCGCGACCAGTTGCAAAAATCCCGCGCGATACGGATTGGGATCGTGATTGCCCTTGGCGACGAAATCCCAGAAGCCGTCCATCACGCGCTTGCCGAAATTATTTCCCCAGTACGACAGGAAGCAGTAGCAATGGTTGTGCTTGGCCGAAAAATCCCAGGTCGAGAGACTGCCGCTGCCGGGAATCCACACCGGCGGATGCGGCTTCTGAATCGGCCGCGGCCAGATATTCACCATCGGCAGTTTGAAGTACTTGCCGTTCCACGCGAAAATCTCCGGCGACGTCCACGACTTGATAATCAGGTCGTGCGCCTCGTAGTAACGCTCGCGCTGCTCGATCGGCGGAATTCCGTAGCACAGGTTCACGTCCTGCGAGGTGCCGAGCGGCATGCCGGCGACCATTCGGCCGCCGCTGATACAATCGATCATCGAATATTCTTCGGCGATTCGTATCGGCGGATTCGAGGTCGGCAGCGTCGCGCCCATCTGCACCACGGCGACGTCGGTGCCGTTGGTCGCGCGCGCGAGAATCGATCCCATCAGGTCCGGATTCGGCATGAAGCCGTAGGCGTTCTGATGATGCTCGTTGACGCAGATGCCGTCGATGCCCTTGTCGGCGGCGTGAATCAACTCGTCGAGCGTCCAGTTGTAGTACTGCCCGACCTTCACCGAATCGGCCAGCTCGCAATACGGCGGATCGACCCACACCGAATGATACTTCTGCGCGAAGTCCTCCGGCAGATCGCGATACGGCATCAGATGGAACATCGAGATTTTCATCGTATGGGCCTCCGGACGCGTCAGCTTTCGATTTTTCCATACCACGCGGCGGTGTCATCCCCCAAGCGCGCAGCGTTGCGGATGCTATCGCCGTGCGGTTCTATGTCCCACAGTGAAACTGCTCGTCGCATTCGGCATCGCATTGATATTCAGCGTCGGTACGGCGCGCGCGGATCCTCCCTCGCGATCGTTCGTCGGCAACTTCATCGGCAATGACGCGACGGTGGAAAACTATCTCTCAGTTTCGGGCGGCGTCGATCGCACGCAGGACTTCGAATCGCTGTATCTCGAAAAAACTCTCTCGCCGAAGTCCAGCTTCTCGCTGTTCGTCGGCTACCAGCGCCTCGAGCAGGAAGGCGAGTTCACCAGCGCCAGCGGATTCACCAACCTGGGCCTCGCCTACAAACGCGTGCTCGTCACGATTCCGGACCACGAATTCGTGTTCACGATCAGTCCGACGCTCGAGCTGCCGGTCGGCGACCGCAGTGTTGGTTCTGAATCTCATCCACGCGCCGGCGGCGATTTGCTTTTTCAGAAGGGCTTCGGCGATCTGCCAGACTGGCTGCACATGCTGCGGCCGTTCGGCGTCGAGGGCGAGGCAGGATGGGAAAGCAAGGTAACGGGCGGGCGAGACGATCTTCTGTCCGCCAACCTCGAACTCGAGTATTCGCTGGACTATCTGGACGCTAACATCGCCGGCGGTTCCGTACCTTACGCGCTGCGCGATCTCACGCCGCATCTCGATTTCGATTACGCGCAGTACCTGAGCGCGCATCGAAACTCATCGCAGCCCGACTTCGAGCTGACGCCAGCCATCGCGTGGATGAATTCCATCTTCGAGGTAAATCTCGGCGTCCAGGTAGGCGTCAATCGCGCATCGCGAGGCACCGGCGCAGTCGCCTTCGTCTGGCTGCTCGGAGTTTCCTACGATCAACTCGCGCCCGCCCTCGGATGGAATCTGTTTCATTAGTCGGCGGTATGGACAAGCTCCTTCGATGAAGTGACAATGCGCGCCTATGGAATCGTGGTTTAACAAAGCAAGATTCGGGATGTTCATTCATTGGGGACATTGCAGCCAGCGCGGGCTTGAGCTGTCGTGGCCGCTGGTCGGGGGCGTCGGCGCGCTGCCGAATGGCCCGAGTGTTGGGGTCGAGGAGTACCACTCGACCGCCAAAACATTCGAGCCGATTAATTGGGATGCGAAGAGACTGGCTAAATTGGCCAGGCGCGCCGGTATGCAGTACGCCGTTCTGACTAGTAAACATCACGACGGCTACTCACTATTCCATACCAAGCATTCTGACTATTCGATTGAGTATTCACCGTTCAAGCGGGATATAGTTGGTGAATACACAGATGCGTTCCGTGCGGAAGGTCTCAAGGTCGGACTGTACTACTCACTTATCGACTGGCATCATCCTGACTATCCGACGTTTCTCGAGTCGGACAAGCCGTACAAGTGGGGCGCGTGGCGCCGTTCGACTCCCGAGCAATGGAATCGGTTCATCGAATTCATGTTCGCCCAGATGCGCGAGCTGCTGACCAACTACGGCAAGATCGATCTGCTGTGGTTCGACGGCGGATGGGAACGGACGCCCGAGGAATGGAAGTCGCGCGAGTTCGTCGAGATGATCCATTCGCTGCAGCCCGAGGTCGTCATCAACGATCGCCTTCCGGGTTACGGAGACTACCAGACGCCCGAGCAGGCGGTGCCGCCTAAGCCGCCTGAGGGACCGTGGGAGACCTGCCTGACGATCAACAATAGCTGGGGCTACAATCCTTCCGACAAGGACCTCAAATCCACGCGCGCGCTGATTCATACGCTGTGCGAGGTGGCCGGCAAGGGCGGAAATCTGCTGCTCAATGTGAGCCCGATGGGCGACGGCGCGCTTCCGCCCGAGCAAGTCGAGCGGCTCGAGGCGATCGGCGACTGGATGGACCGCAACAATGAGGCGATTGTCGGCAGCGACCCCGGACTCGAGCCATGGCAGTTCTACGGACCGTCAACCCGCCGCGGCAATCGCGTCTATCTGCACTTGCTGGCAAAGCCGTATGAGTCGGTCTCGGTGCGCGGCGTGAAAGTGAAACACGTCGGCGACGTGCGTCCGCTGGCGAGCACGATGTCGCTGAAGGTCCGCAGGCGAGTCTCCGCAAGCGACTCGCTATTCAATCACGATCCGATTGGCGAGCTGGTGATTGCGACGCCCGATAGCGCGCTCGATTCGATGGCGACGATCATCGCCGTCGATTTCCAGAGATAGTCAGTCGAGGTTACGGAGCCGCGGTGAAGCTCCACGAATACGGTTTGCCGTTGACTGTCATCGCGGCGCGATACGTCTCTCCGCCGGCGAACGGATCACGCACCATCATTACTACTTCGCCGAACGAGCTGAGTACCTCGCGGCCCCGCGCCTGCGCGCCCGCGTCAGGATTGGTGTAGCCGTTGGAGTCGTAGGCGCAGGTCGGGACTTTGGTACCCGCCGCCGTGCCGGTGGTTTGAGTCAGAGACGCGTCGGTTATCTTCGCCGGCACATGCATTCCGAGTTGAATCGTGATCGCCGGCGCCGTTGGCGGGTAGCCCGGACACGACGACACCGGACTCGGCCATTCACCACCGAATCGCGGCGCTTTGACGGTTGCCCCATCCGGAGGAATCTTGATTGGCTCGGCGAGCGGTTGGCCACCGGGAAGCGCCAGCGCCGAATCGCTGACAACATTCACCGCCGATACGCATCCCACTCCCTCGCAATACTGGCCGAACCCTACTCGCATCAGATCGGGACTCAGCAGTTCCGGACGATGGAACGGCCCTGAAATCCACCACTCGATCGCCTGCGCCATCAGTTGATCCTCGGTCATTTTGGCCCGCGGCTGGTACACGACGTCGCTGGCTTGCGCGGCTTTCAGTCCTTCGACTGAATACCCCGGTTTCGACTTATCCTCCTGATGGAACAGGACGCCGATTTGCCCCCCGTGCGCCAGCATCTGCTCATAGTTTGTCATCAGATACTTCGCGTGGGCGACGCAGCCCGCACTCAGCGCCGGATCCTGATCCACCGGCGGCACATTGAGTCGCGTGCGGTATCCATTGAGAACAGTCAGCCAGTTCGTGCTTGTGCTGACGCCGCCGTGCGCCTCTTCGATGGTCGGCGACGACGCGGGGCTCGCGAGCGCGACCTCTGAAGACATCGCAGCCGACTCGGCGCGATGCGCCGCGCGTGCGCGATGAGGACGCGTCGCCACCGCCGCACTGCTGGTTGGCTCTGACGCGGGCGGCGGAGTCGCGGGGAACTTCGCGATCTCTGCAAACGTCGTGGCCTGCGCATCCGCGGCTTTGAAGCTCCATGCGTAGGTCTGGTCGTTCGCGGTAATCGAGACCGCGTAGCGCGCGCCCGGCCGCAACGGCTCGCGCGGGATGATTACTACCGCGCTCGCGTTGCGCAGGTTCCACCGGCCGTATTCCTGCTCGCTACGATTGCCATTTCGATAGCTGGGCGCGTCGAAGGCGCAGTACTCGATCGGCTTGCCGTCTTCCGTCAACGAGTGCGCCGAGAGTTTCGTGTTCATCAGCCGTCCGATTTGCAGTGTGATAGGAAGTCCGACGGGCCGTTCGTAACCCGAACAGCTCGCGAGCGGGTCGGGCGACTCGACTCCGATCCAATCGAGCGCAACGGCCGCACCGTCGGGTGGAAACTCGACCGCGCGCGCGTACGCCTTGACCTCCGAAGGCGGTGGCGGCAATCGAAGCGTGGCCACCCAACATCCGTCGCCCGAGGCCTCGCCGAAACCGGCCGCCTTTATGAAGGGATCGAGCATCGCGAGGCGATGGAATGGTCCCTCGATCCAATGATCGATCTGCTGTCCCGCGTCGTACGAGCTGCAGCCCCATGCGAGCTGGAGGTTCTGCGCCACCCTTGCCCCGATTGTCGAATAGCCGCTCCTGCCGGGCTTCTCTTCGTAAGCCGCCGCACTCATCGGCTTTGCGCTGCGGATGTCGTCGGCGAAATTGAGCAGCAGATAACGCGCATGCGCTGCGGCGCCGGCACTCAACTGTGGATCGTCGCGAATCGGATCGAGACCCAGGCCGGCCCGGTAAAAGTTGATCCGATCCCGCCACGTCGTGGGCGAGGACGATACATTGGTAGTCGATGATGACGAGGATGACTTCGGCAAAGGCGATGGCGCTTTCATTGCAACCGCCGCGATCGACGGGGCGGCCGCCGGCGTACTCATCGCGCGCGCAATGGAAGGCTCATGAGCCGGCGCGTGCGCAACTTCCGCCATCGATGTTTCGGCATGGCTCGACGACACGTGCGAATCCACCCACCCGACGACCGCGGAGAGCGACGCCCGAGAGAACAGTCCCCAATTCTCGACATGGTCCGCGAATGCGATCGCGACCAGCGCCGCGACAACCGGAATCATCCGCAGGATCCTTCGCCATCGTCGCCGCTTCAGGGCGTCGGGATCGATAAATCGGTACGGAGGCGCGCCGCCAAACCGCAGGAGGTCGCCGTGCTTGAGCTCCTGTTTGCGCCGGATACGCCGCCCGTTGACGAACACTCCCTGGGCCGACTTGAGATCGACCACGTAGTAGCGGCCGCGCGCATACCTGACGATTGCATGACGATCCGCGACGCCGGCATCCGCGAGGTGCAGCGCCGAAGCGTCCGCACTTCCTATCTCAGCTTCATCGCGCCCGAGCAGCAGCAGACGCGTGCCGACTGCCTCGCGATCGACAGCGAGCAGCCGTGCGGCCTGCGGTCTCAACACTTGCGACTACGCTCCCAAGGCCATCTCATATCGCGTCAGAATACGAACGCGTTGCCTTTCGCCGGCGGCGCCGTCGGCGTTTCCGTGCAATACGGCGGGTCGCCGCTCGCGTTGGGCGCCCGGACAGCCAGCAGCCTCGCCAGGTCTTGCTGGCAGTTATTGTGATCGGTTGCGTAATAGCGGTAGCGGGTAGTTTTGATCGATTGGTCCGGCGGCAGGACCAGAACTGGCCCGCTTACTTTCGAGGCTTCCTCGGGCGTCATCCCCATGTCGGTAAGTTTGATCGGGGCGGGCGGCGTTTTGGATTTCCAGAGCGGCACCCCCGGCAGGCCGGCGGAGGTCAGCTTGCCGTTCTGATCCTCGGTCCACGAAACACATCCGGCGAGCGCGCACAGGCAGATCGCCACCACTACTAATACGGCGCGTTTCAAAACAACCGTCCCCTTCCTTTCACTCTCAGCTAACACGATCCTGCGACAACCGCAGGTTAACGGGCGGAACTAAATCATGGACTTATGGAGAATGTCCAGTCGTACTGCTTTCCGTTCGCGTTTATCGACACCGCGTACTTCGCGCCCTTGTCAAGCGGCTCGCGCGGAATCACCACGACCGTGCCATACGACTTCAACACGTTGCGCCCGAGGTCTTGTGAGTATGCGTCGGGATTCGAGTAGCTAGTCGAATCTATACCGCAAGCTTCGACTGAGGAGTGACCGCCATCGGGGTTTACTCGGGCGAGTGAGTATTGACTGAGATGCGTATCTATCCAATTGCCGAGCTGAAGTGTAATAGCCAGTCCGCTCGGCGGATCGTAGTGGGGGCAACTTGTCAGCGGATTGGGCCATTCGTTCTCGAACGATCTTATCGCGACACTGCCGCCGTCGGGCGGAAATTCGATCGGCAGACTCCTCGCCGCGCCGGGCGGCATCTTTCCTTGCGAGCCCTTCAGCAGATTGAGCCCTGCGGCGCACGCCTCGGATTCGCAGTAGAGCCCGAAGCCGGCGCTGGTCAGGCGCGGGTTGAGAATCGGCATGCGATGGAACGGCAGCGACATCCATCCATCGATCGACCATTCGGGCGAACCCCATCCGCCCGGGGATTTGGATACTCTATGCATCGACCACACGTCCATGTCGCTGGACTTGGCGGCTTCGAGTCCTTGGGACGTGAAGCCCGGTTTTCCCGAATTTTCGTCATGCATTTCGGCGCCAAGGCCGTCGTGCTCGATTGAATCGTGGAAGTTGCGGACGATGTACGTAGTATGCGCCTGGTCGCCCTTGCTCGATTCCGGATCTTCGACGACCGGCGGCAGCTTCACCATCGCGCGGTAATAGTTCACTCGCGCTAACCATGCCGGCTCGGCGGACGCGGGATTCACTGATGACGCAGGAGATGAGCCCGCGGCTGATCCCGGTTCAGCGGATGCAGATTGAGTATTAGCCGCCGAGGGCTCGGAAGCGGACTTGATCGGCGAAGTCTCTGCCACGGGTTGCGGGGTGGCCGGTCTGATTTCGCGTCGATAGCGGGCTACGGCGAATCCTGCGATGAACATCGCGGTCAGAATCACGAATCCCCATAGCAACCGCTTCGGCACTGCCTGCGGGTCGAAAGCAAAGCGCACAGCGCCAAACTTGATCTCGTCGCCTGGCTTCAACGCGGTTGGACTACCTATTCGGCGGCCATTCACGAAGGTACCGTTGGTAGATCCGAGGTCCGTCAGCTCGAAGCTCCCGGACTTGCGCGCAATCGTGGCATGACGGCGCGATACCGTAGTGTCGTCGAGTACTACGTCGTTTGACGGATGACTGCCAATAGCTATTGCCGGCTTGTCGAGTGAGTATTCGCGCAGAGGAGAACTGCCTATTGAAACCAGACGATTGTTGGCGGCAGTCTGCTCCGGCATCTATCTAACTAGCCCAGGTTCCAGAAGCGGCCGACGTTCTGCGCCGCGCGCTCGATCATCGGCATCACGCGATCGCCGCCATCGTCAGGGCGAATCGGCTCGTCGGCGTCGCGTCCGAACTCGTCGATCACGGCGCGTCCCGATTCCGCGATTGCCTCGAGGTCGTAGCCGCCTTCGAGCGCCGCGACCATCTTGCCGCCGCAGCATTCCGCGGCCAGCCGCTTCACCCGCCGCGCCATTGCCCCGAATCCCGCGCCGGTCACGCGCATCTGCGCGAGCGGATCGCGAAAGTGTCCGTCGAAGCCGCATGAGACCAGGATGAACTCGGGTTTGAAATGGCGTCCGATCGGCATTACCAATCGATCGAACACCCTTAGATATTCGGCGTCGCCAAATTCCGCCGGCATCGGCAAATTGACCGTGAACCCCATGCCCGCGCCGTATCCGATCTCGTGGAGCGAGCCGGTACCGGGGTAATGCGGAAACTGATGGGTCGATACGTAGAGCACCTCGGGCGATTCGTAAAAGATATCCTGCAAACCATTGCCATGATGGACGTCCCAATCGACGATCATCACGCGCTTGAGCCCGCGCGATTCGATTAGCCACTTCGCCGCGATCGCCACGTTGTTGAAGAAGCAAAATCCCATCGCACGATTAGGTAGTGCGTGATGCCCCGGCGGCCGGACAATAGCAAATCCATTAGCTACTGCGCCGTCCATCACCGCCTCGACCGCGGTCAACACGCCGCCGGCGGAAAGCAGCGCGGTCTGGTAGGTATCGCGCGAACTATGCGTATCAGGATCGAAGTCGAACCGATCGAGCGACGCCGTCCGCACCATCGTGGCGATATACTCGGGAGTATGGCAGCTCTCGATTTCCTCTTGCGTCGCCTCGCGCGGCGCCAAGAATCTCAGATCCGGCCGCTTGAGCGACTCCGCCATCTCGATCATCGTCTCGATTCGCTCGGGACGCTCCGGATGCGAGCGGCCGGCGAAGTGTTTCAGGTAGCGGCGATCCGCGACGATCCCGGTTTTAAGCATCGTTGACACCCCAGTCGGGTATGATGATTAACTGGCATGGAGCGGTAGCGCGGAATTTTTCCGCGCCTCGCGAAGTCATTGAATTGCATTGGTCGGCGGTCATTGAAGCTTGCCTGATCTTTTTGAAATAGCTCTCATCCTCGCGATCGCGCTGATCGTGGTCGGCCCCGAACGGCTGCCCGAAGTGATGCGCACGGTCGGAAAGCTCCTGCGCGAACTGCGGCTGGCGAGTAATACCGTCCTCCATGAACTTACCGACGTGCTCGAAGAGACGAACGCAAATATACCTCCGCCACCCAAGTCCTCGCCGGAGGCTGTGAAGCCACCCGGGCCGCCGGCTACAACTACACAGCCGACTGAGAATAAATAGCTGGTCATCCCGCACTGTGCCTAGCGAGGATATCACACCGCCGGCAGTCATCGAGGCGACGCCCGAACAGGCGCGGATGTCGCTCATCGAGCATTTGAATGAACTCCGCACGGCGCTGATTCGCGCCTTCATCGCCATCGGCGTCGGCTTCATTATCGCGTACGCAATCGCCGATCCGCTCTTTCACATGCTGACCTGGCCGATTCGCGAGGTGTCCGGCGGCAAGGTGCTGTTGATTGGCACGGGCGTCGGCGAGGCGTTCTACACGAAGATCAAAGTCGCGCTTATCGCCGGTTTGTTCATCGCCAGTCCGGCGGTATTTTACGAGGTCTGGAAATTCATCGCGCCGGGTTTGTACGAGACCGAGCGCAGGATGGCGAAGCCGTTCGTTTTCTTCGCGACGGTCTTTTTCGTTCTCGGTGGATATTTCTGCTGGGCGGTCGTTTTCAAAGTCGGCTACGCGTTCTTCCTTGGCCAGTACGCGAGCATCGGCGTGACTCCGACGATTCGCATCAGCGAGTATCTCGCGTTCTCGTCGAAGCTACTGCTGGCGTTCGCGCTGACGTTCGAGATGCCGATTTTCGCGTTCTTCTTCACCAAGCTCGGGATGATCGACTACAAGATGATGCTGGGGTACTGGCGCTACGCGATCCTCGCCATCTTCATCGTGTCCGCGGCGCTGACTCCGCCCGACATGGTCTCGCAATTCCTGCTCGCGATTCCGCTGCTGGCGCTCTACGTTGTCAGCGTCGGCGTCGCGTGGATGTTTCGTTTGAAGCCTTCGGAAAAATCCGCCGCGACAACTCCGCAGCAACCCGAGACTGTCTGAGGGTCCTATGGCAAGAATTGTGACATCTCCAGTCGCCAGCGGCGCACCCGGCATCCCGCCGCGATGGACCCGCAGCGCCAAAGACGCGGTCTGCACTGCCTATTCTTCGGTGAGCCGCATATGGTTCACCACCTCGGCCGGTGTCCTCGACGAGATTTATTTTCCGACTATCGATCAGCCGCAGGTCCGCGATCTCCAGTTCTTGATCACCGACGGCCAGAGCTTCTTTCACGAGGAACGCCGCCACCTCCATTCCGTGACCGAGTATCTCGACGCCACCGGACTCGCGGTTCGAATCGTCAACCATTCACCCGACGGCCGCTATCATCTTCACAAGGAGGTCATCACCGATCCTCATCAGCCCACCCTGCTCATCAACGCTCGCCTGGAAGGCGATCCTGAGCTGCTGAAGAAACTCCACCTCTACGTTCTGCTCGCGCCGCATTTGTGCGTCGGCGGATGGGGTAACAGCGGCTACCTGACCAGAATCGTCGGCCACGAATTTCTGACCGCGAACAAGAACGGCGTGTGGCTGGCTCTGGGAGCCATGACGCCATTTCTAAGGACCTCATGCGGATACGTCGGCAATACTGACGGATGGCAGGACCTCAGCGCCAATTTCAAGATGGACTATCAGTTCCCCGCCGCGATCGACGGCAATATCGCACTCACTGCCGAGATCGATTTGCGCAAGGGCTACTCGTTCACGCTTGGCCTGGGATTCGGCCGCGAGCTCAATCGCGCCGTGACGACATTGTATCAGTCGCTCGCCGAGCCGTTCCCGATGCATCGCACCCGCTTCCTCGAGCAATGGAATCGCGCGTGCAGCCATATCGTTCCGCTCGATAAATTCTCCGGCGACGGTGGCGCTCTCTATCGCCGCGGAACGCAGCTGCTTCTCGCCCACGAGGACAAAACCTATCCGGGCGCGCTGATCGCGTCGCTCAGCATCCCGTGGGGCGAGGCCAAGAGCGACGAAGACCTTGGCGGTTACCATCTGGTCTGGACCCGCGACATGGTCAACAGTGTTGTTGGCTTGGCCGCCACCGGCGACTATGCCACTGCGCTGCGCGCTCTCATTTACCTCGCGTGTGCGCAGCGCGCCGACGGCGGTTTTCCGCAGAATTTCTGGATCGACGGCCAGCCATACTGGAACGGCATTCAGCTCGACGAAGTCTCGTTTCCGATAGTGCTGGCGTGGCGGCTGCACAAGTACTCGGGGCTTAAGGATTTCGATCCTTATCCAATGGTGTTGCAGGCGGCTCACTTCCTGGTCGACAACGGGCCGCCTACGCCACAGGAGCGATGGGAGGAGAACGCCGGCTACTCGCCTTCGACGCTCGCCGCCAATATCAGCGGGTTGATTTGTGCGGCCTGCTTCGCGCGCGATCGCGGCGACCTGGTAACCGCGCAATTTCTCGAGGAGTACGCCGACTTCCTCGAGGCGAACATCGAAACCTGGACGGTCACCAACCACGGCTTTCTGGCCCCGGGCATCAAGCGCCATTACGTTCGCATCAATCCGATCGACGTCGCCGATCCCGACGCCGACGAGAGCCTCGAGGGCAAGCTCGTGCCGATTCGCAATCGTCCGCCCGGCGCGCAAACCGATTTCCCGGTCGCGGAAATTGTCGATGGCGGATTCCTCGAGCTGGTGCGTTATGGGATTCGCAAAGCCGGGGACCCGCTGATGGAGGATTCGCTGCGCGTCATCGACGCCGCGCTCAAAACCGACTTTCCTGCCGGCCCATGCTGGCGGCGCTATACGCACGACGGCTACGGGCAGCGCGACGACGGCGGGCCATTCCTCACCTGGGGACGCGGGCGCCCGTGGCCGCTGCTGACCGGCGAGCGCGGGCATTACGAGCTTGCCGCGGGCCGCGATCCGACACCTTATCTGCAGGCGATGGAACGATTTGCGAATTCCACGCAGCTGCTGCCTGAACAAATCTGGGACCAACCCGACCTGCCGCGGCGATTGCTGAAATACGGCGGCCAGACCGGCAGCGCGACGCCACTCATGTGGGCGCATGCCGAGTATATCAAGCTGCTGCGATCGGCTTCGGACGGCCGCGTGTTCGACACGATCGACGAAGTGAGAGACCGCTACATGAAGCCCGGACGAAAGCCGAGCCGCCTGATGGTCTGGAAATCCAATCGCCGCGTGCGATCGATTTCACCCGGCGATCGCTTGCGCGTTCAAGCGACCGCGCCGTTCGCACTGCATTGGTCCAACGACGAGTGGCAGCACGTCAATGACACCGGATCGACTTCAACGCCGATCGGCTTCGAGTACGTCGACATCGAGGCCGCTGTGAGCGCCAAGGCACCGATCCGCTTCACGTTCAAATGGCGCGACACGGGCAACTGGGAAGGCCGCGACTACGCCGTCGCGATCGCGGAACCTAACCCCTAACAAGAAAGTTAAGCGCCTGCGCGGCGGGCGGCAGGGGTGACCCCTGCACCCAGTATTAAGAAAAAGATGCGGGACGGAGTTTACCCTGAGTACTCGTAGGGTCCCTGTTAGAAGTTTTTCGAGGTCGAGGATCACAACCTCCCCTTGTCCGAGGGGAGGTCGGCGCACGCCGAAGGAGTGCGACGGGAGAGGTGCAGCGCTGGCTGTCGCAACAACACCCGTTGTGCTGCAGTCGAGCGGCGACTCGCACTCTCTCCCGAGCAGCGGCTTACGAATCGTTAATAACCAAATCCGCGCGCGTTCGTACTGCTGCGTGGAGGGATAGCGATGAGTGTCAAAGATCCTATCGTACGCGACGCGGTTGAGATGCGGCTGGTGTTCGCATTGCTCGTGCTGATGGCTCTCCTGATTGTCGAGAGTTGCACCGGATTCTAATCCGTAGCTGTCGGCCGAAAATGAAATCGCCCGGCTCCATGAGGAACCGGGCGGTTTGAGCGAGGCTCGCGAGCTTCCTAGTGCGTGTGCAACGCCGGGCGAGCGGTCCAATGCTCGCTCGACCGAACCCGCGTCCCGCTTACTCGTACAGTGCCGACTCGGCCGCGGTCAGAGTCGTTGGAAAGCTTATTCCCAGCAGAGTGTGGCTTGGCAAAAAAATCTTGTTGGTGGCATCATATCTCAGACTGATCTTTACCTGGTCCTGGGTCGGAACTATCGTGCCGTTCTCTACGGTCACACCGTCGCTCTCATAGGATGCGATAGTGACCGTCAGGTTGCCGTCGTTGATGGATGGAGACAATAGCGCCGCCGCCGCAGAAGGCACTGCAGCTGGCCCATTTTGGCCCAAGCTCCCGGGATTCACAGCGGCATAGCGCGCAAGGGCGGCTGACCCTTGGCTGACTGCCAATGCGACCTGACCGATCAGCGCGAATTGGATGCCAATCAGCATCACGGCTAACGCCAGGACCGAGATCATCGCGAATTCAACAGCCGACTGGCCGCGGCTCATTCGGCTTACGCACCGACGCCGATCGCCGCCCACTCTCGCATGGTTCCTCACGTCAATTCGACCAATCATATAATCCTCCAACTCTCTCACTTGATCAGAACGTCAGCGACCAGTGCCCCAAAATCCGGCGCCGTCGAACTTGAGATCGTGTCCTGGGTGATCTCTTTCACGAAACATCCGTTAATGCTGGTACTGGTGGTCGTAGTTGGGTCCAAATGCACGAGCGCAAAGCCATAGATCGTTAATGCGGTGCTTTTCCCGTGAAGTCCGGTGAAGTCCACGGTCGGAACGATCACCATGCACGGATCGTTGAGCGGGATGTCAGTTGGGTTCGTGCCACTGCAGGCGTCGGGTATGGTCGGGCACTTAGCCATCCGGTCCGACACAGTCTTTTTTACGTTCGCATTTTGACCGACGTTACCTGTTTCCGTGTAAATCTGGTTGTTAGGGGGGTAGATGGAGAACGTGGCCGACGCGCCATTTGAGATAGCGTCCTCCAATACTGGAACGCCGCCACCCTTTCCTCCACTAACATCCAGCCATTGCCAATTGCCCGTTGCGAGACCGCCGACAAACTTCGAGCCAAAGTGGACCGATTCGCCACCGACCAGGGATCCCTCGGGACAGGGTGCGGCGCATTGAAGCCCGACCGGGAACAGACCCGTGCCTCCCGCCAGAACGGTTCCGACAACTCCGGGCGCGTTCGCGGTGCCGCTGGCGGTCACCTGGTAGGTATTCATCGATACGCCGGGGATGATATTGAGCGCCTTCGCGAAGAAGTAGGGATCGGTTTCCGTCGCCACCACCAGGAGACTGTTCGGGTTTGGCTCGCTGACCGTAACGCCATTCCCAGTGTTAGCTAGCGCTGGATCGTTGGTCATCGCGTAGGTACATGCGGCTTCCTCGGCGTTGTCGCCCGTACAGCCGGCGGCAATAGTGCCGCCATAGGACATCCCCGAACTTAAGAAGTTCGCACCGGCGACCGCGGCGGCGTCAGCAGTCTTCTGGACGCGCTCCCAGTTCGCGTACATCAGTGCGACATCGGATCCAAGGGCGACAGCGCCGAGCAGGATCGCAATGACACCGGCATAGAGCACTGCTATCTGACCACGGGATTTATCGCGTGTCTTGTTCATAGACCAGTCTCCCTCTGTTCGTTCAGCAAGATTGCCGAAACCGTACCCTGATTAATCGAGTCTCAGACCTTCCCGCCCCTCCGGTACTAAAAAGCCGGATTGGCCCACCAAGCAAGCAACCTGAATGCCAATAAGGGCAGTTGCGGCATAACCCGTCTATTTGAGCACTTTTTCTTCATATCGTAGGTAAATCATACAACAGGAGTAGCGAGAATGCCACTACTTGTATCACAGAGGCAGCGTTAATTTGACCGAAACGTGACAGAAACGCCGAATTAGATGAAGTTTCGTGTCAAAATTCGTCGAGCTACGTTTTAGATTAACCCCGCCAGGCTAGAAGGAATGACCTCCAGGTTCACTGGAATTCCTGTCTTCCCGGTCCGAAGTGCACCAGACTTGATTGTGCGCGAACCCACAGGTCGCGGGCGCTGCTATTCTCTGACTATTTCGACAGCCGCAGAAGGATCTTCGCCGCGATCTCCTGGAACACCTCGTTCAGGTGTGTAGAGTCGGATGCAAATACTGCCTCTCCCACCGGCAGGCTCGAATCGAAGGTGCTGGCGGCAGGATCGTTGGCGACCTCTCTCAGGAATTCCTGGGCCGCAGGTTGACCAGTGATCGCCGTTCCCATGCCAATCGCGTAAACGTAGGTGTCCTGGTGCAGCATGCCGACCTGAGCGGTTCCCCCATTCCACTGTGCGGAGTAAGGGTTCGCGTTTGAGTTGGTGGAGATCAGAACTGAGCGATACATCGCGTCGCTGTTCGGGGTTAGGCCCGACGGTCCACCGCACCAGTTGACGTTCGTGAGCTCTTCAGTCGATCCGGTCTGCAGATCGGGAAAATTCTGTGGATTGTTCGCGGCCGATAACGACCCACAGCCGCTAGAGGGTGCATTGCAGGTATTGTTTGCGGTGCAACTGCTGGGATTAAAAAACACGATATTGCCGGAGCCGCACAGACCCGCAAGCGACTCATCGCCCGGATCGCAACCGCAATACAGCAGGTTGGCGGTTGAGACACTTTTCGTGCCCGGCTGACAGGTCAGAGTGTCCTGTTGTATGTTCGGCCAGCCGTCGGTGAAAAATACCACCACTCGCAACAGATTCGACGTTTTGGGAACCAAAAGGATCTCTTTCTGTCCGGCCGCCAGCCCCGCTTGTGAATTGGTGTAGTTGATAGCTCCGCCCGCCCAGAAATTTGTAGCCATCGCAGTGCTAATTTTGCTCTGGAAAGGCGAGGCGTTGGGAACCGTCACGGTTGCGTATGTTCCAAAAGTGATCACTGAAACCGTATCGATAGTGTCGCTATCGGTCGAAGTGCCGTTGAAGTCCGCGATGAAGTTGTTGACCGCGGATGAGAGCGCCCCCGAGCCGCCATTCTTCGTCATGGAGTACGACACATCCAGGACCACCGACATAACCATCGGGTTGCGTTGAGCCGTGGCAGATGCGCTAACATTCAAGGTGTTGTAGGCAGCGCCGAGAATGCGGATGAAGTAAGTGCTGATCGTGGCCGTGGCGCTGACGGTGACCAGCGTGTTGTTATTGGCGTCCAAAGAGAAGCATACGCTGGGCGTCGGTATAGTACCAAGGTTCGGTACCGACTGATAGTTGATATTGAACTCCTTATCCGCGGCCAGTCCAGCCACACTGGTTATATTGCAAGTATATCCGCCCGTTCCCTGACTGACGTTCTTCATCGCGACCAGCGCGGCAGCGTCCACCGCTTTGCCGAGGGTCGTCTTGGTGACGTAGGCAAGGCCGAGGTCAATCGCCACACCGACGAAAACGAAGAGTACGACCACGGACATGATAAAATACACCCCAATTTGCCCGCGCCCGCTTTTTTCTTTTTTCGCTCGATGCGAGAATTTCATTTGGTCTCGGCCCCCCTCAAAAATACGCGATGTTGTACAATTGCGTAGGGAAGCCAATGGCGTTGTTCGTCATGGCTCCGATACCCGTGGCTGGCGAGAATGAGTAGAATATCTCGGTGGTGTACAGTTTCTGGCCGGTCTGGAGCGCCGGCGCTCCGGCTATAACGACGCTACCGCCGCCGCTCGGCGCGACCCTGCTGGTTGCGGAAATACCCGTCGCCGATTTCTGTTGTTCGAGCACTTTATAATTACCGCCAGCTACGGGTGTGGTTTGGCTGAATTCCGTAACGATTACTCGACCATTGGTCGACAGACCCAAACCGGAGTCTCCCGCCAAGAGGTCTGCGGCGGACGTGCACAAATTGTCGCACGATGGACTACCCGCCACGCGCGATGCCAGATTTGATCCTTGCCGGCTCAGTTCGGAGATGACCTGGAGGTCATGCATCGCGCGACCAAAATCGATCGCTGAGCACATAAACAAGAGGAGGAAGGTCGCCACAAACGCCAACTCCACCATCGCCTGACCGCTGTCCTTGGCGGTGAGATGTGCGCGGACTGAGCTATAACGCAGTGACATTTTCCCTCGCTCCTTATTTGGTCTGCGATGGATCAAAGGGTTCATTCTGGAAGGTTGTGCTGGATGTGAAGGTGTAACCGGCGGGAAATAATCGTCCAACCAGCGGGGTCAGCAACGGTAAGGTCGTGACGAGCTTGAGCGTTACGGTGAATTGCGGGCCGCCCGCCGCACCGGCCGTGCCCGAAGGATTCGTGGAGTCGTAGCATGCGGCGGTCGTCCCCCCCGGCGGAACGCTGCAAATTGAAAGTTTCGAAACATCTACACCAGGTACGCTCACCTCGCTCTGGATGTTGGAAATAATCGATGATATTCGGGTCCCGCTCCCTCCCGATTCCTGTCCGGTGGAGGCATATCGCCCGCCATCGTCGATGGCCTGCTGCACGTTCATTTGCGCGAACATCAGCCACCCATAGTCAATCACCGCGAAGAGCATGAAAAAGAAGAGTAAGCTGACCATGGCAAATTCGACCGTGCTCTGACCCTTCGCCGATCCTGGTAGCAAAGGCTGGGATTTAAGATTGGACGGGATAGAGCCGGCCCGGTCCGATCCGCGACACTCAAACCAGTCCATGCGGTTTCCCCCAAGAATCAGACTGAGCAACCAGAGTGCCAAGGGGCGGGTCCGGCAGTTCCGGCCTATTTTTGGGCGTTTCTTCTTCAAATTGTAGGACAATCATACAACAAGAGTGGCGGGAGTGCCACTACTTGTAGCGCAGAAGCATCACGAATTCCCTGCGCTATTTGCCCGCCTCGCCTCTTTCGGGTTGTCTTCATGTGACTGTGGCACCCCTTATTGTTGGCGACATCTGCTTCGAGATCGCGGTGGTCAGCGTATTTGCTGGTGAGGGGTGCCGGACACTGCTAAACTCCTTGATGCCTAGCCTTGATATCACGTGTCCTTCTGTATAGCTGGTCTGCAATAGATGACCGGCTGAAGGACAGCTCGCGATGTAAAAAGATGCTTAAATCTAACATACTGATAATTAATGTAGTAAGACTGACGAATTAGGTCAAGAACCGATGGTAGCAGCTATGCTACTTTTTGTAGAAGAAACTATCGATTTGCAGGCATTAGGGGAGGGCCGATCGAAGTAACCAATCTAATACTAGAGCAGTGTCAATAACGAATAGACATAAATTCAGTCTCTTCGTAGGGTCATCGGGCCAAAGCATAGCATTAACAGGCGTTTAGCCTTCGTAACCGGCAAATATCCGCGTCCGTATTCAAGGCAGGAGAGACGCTTATGAAAATCTACACAACCGTAATTGCCGCGATGTTTGGGCTCCTGATGATGGCGATGCCGAATATCGCCTCCGCCGAGGTGTTCGTTCGACCCGTGCATCCTGTCGTAGTTCAACGGGTGGTGGAGCAGGCTCCGTTCACGACTATCGAGTACTACCGGCCGTGGGCATGCGCGAATCCGCGGTACCGCCATCATCATTGGTGGAGATGCCACTAAACTGACTACGCTCCGTCGTAGTCAATCAAACGGAGACGCGGGCGGAAAAGGCACCGCCCGCTCTCTCTCCAGAATCTACCGCTCCCGTAGCCTTTCGATTTGGAACTGGTGCGACAGCGATGTCATCATCGCCTCGATTTCGTCGCGCGAGTCCGCCGAGAAGTAGATCCTCAAATGGTGACGCACGGGATCTTCGGTCCGGAGCGTCGCGAGATTGTCGTAGGACTCGACGATCGACTTGAAGAGCACGATCTGCTCGGGGGGTATCGCGATCAGCATCGAGGCTATCGTCGGCGTCGTTTTCTGGCTCATGGTTTACTGCGTGCTCCGCGAGCCCTACATTCTAGCCGATGACGCTGCCGCGGGTCTTGTTCGTAACCGGCAAAGGCGGAACCGGCAAGAGTACGGTTGCCGCCGCGCTCGCACTTGCCCTGTCGCGGCGGCGTCCAACCACGCTGGCCGACCTGGATTGGAGGCTGTCGGCGGCCGCGGCGCTTGGCGCGATTCCACAGAACTCGACCGCGGTCAAAGTTACTGATTCGCTCGACGTGATCGCACTGGCGGCCAGCGCCGAGCTCGAGGCGTTCATCGAGCGTATCGTGCCGATTCGCGCCATCTCCCGCCGGATGCTCGGCAGCCGCACCTTCGGCTACGTCACGGCGGCGCTGCCGGGGCTCGAGGCTTTCCTGCTTCTGGAACGGCTCCGGATAATGGCGGGAGACGCGGCGCTCGAGGATCGCTATCTAGTGATCGACGCGCCCGCGTCGGGCAGCGCGGTCGAGCTGCTCTCGGTCTCGTCGGGCGTCAGGAACATCGCGCCGGTCGGCACGCTGAACCGGCTGGCGGACTCGATCGACAGCTTTTTGAGAGACGTGACGCGCTTCGGGGTCGTGATCACTACGACGCCGGAAGATCTTGCGGTGCGCGAGGCGCTCGAGACCGCTGCGACGATTCGCGATCGGCTGGGAGTTGCAACCGTCGCGGCGATAATGAACTGCGTTCCCGATTTGCTCTTCGACACTTCGGAACTCGCTGCGATGAGTCCGCTGCCAGGCCACGCCCGCCTGGCGGTGCGCCGAAACTGCGCGCATGAGAATGCGGCGCTGGTCGCGCCTCGGTTCGCCGACGCGGGTATCCCGACCGTCAATCTACCGATGATGTTCACGCCAGCGATTGGCCATCGCGAGCTCGAGAAGCTCGGCCGCGTGCTCGACGCGAAGCTGCTCGACCGATGAAGGGGCTGGACCTGCATGCGCAGAGCCTCGTGATCTGCCTGGGACCCGGCGGTGTCGGCAAGACCACTATCAGCGCCGCGCTCGCCGTCCGCGCCGCGGTTCTCGGATCCGCTGTCGATGTGATGACAGTAGATCCCGCGCCGCGCCTGCTCGACGCGCTCGGACTCGACGCGGATTCATCCGAACCGGTCGACGTCCATCTCGACGGCATGCGCCACCGGTCCAGGCGCGCGCGCCTCCGCGCGTTGCGGCTGGATCCGAAACGCACCTTCGATTCGATCATCACGCGCTACGCGCTGTCGGACGGGGCGCGCGACACGATTCTCGAGAATCGAATCTATCGCAATCTCTCGGGCGCGTTGGCCGGCGTTGCGGATTACATGGCGATGGAGAAATTGCTCGAACTGGCGGCCAATCCCGCGACCGACCTGATTGTGGTCGACACACCTCCGGCGACGGAGGCTATCGACTTTCTCGGCGCACCGCGGCGACTGCTCGACTTGCTCAACTCGCGCGCCGTAAACCTGCTCGGCGCGCCCGCAGGCCTGTTCAAGAGCCAACTTCGCATCGTGGATATCGCGGCGCGCGCGGTGCTCGCAGCATTCGATCGCGTGACGGGGTTGAACTTGCTGAAGGATGTGCAGTCGTTCGTCCGCAGTTTCGACGGGATGTACGAAGGCTTTTCGGCGCGCGCCACGCGCGCCCAGGAAAAGCTGCGCGACAAAGACACCGCTATCGTGGTCGTCACGACTGCGGAATCGAGCCGAATCGAGCAAGCGCGCGAATTTGTCGCCGAGCTGGAGCATGCGGGTTTGCGCGTGTCTGCGATGGTCGTGAATCGGGTGCTCGCAGAGCTGCCCGACGCCGCCGAACTCGCATCGGCGCATATCGCGCCGTCGCTCAAGAAAAAGTTGAAGCGCAATCTCGCTGACTATTCCGCGCTCAAGAAACGCGAGGAAGTTTCGCTTGCCGCACTGCGCGAATCACTTCCCGCCGGCAGTGTGCTCATGGTTGCGCCGGACCTCGGCCGCGAACCGCGCACCATTGCTGACCTGGCCGAAATCGGCCGCAGCATCCGGGCGGCGTAGTCAGCTCGGCTTCTTCGCGCGACGGACTGCTTTCGTGGGTTTCGCGTTCGCGGGTACGTCCTGATCGAGAACGCGATCGAGTTTGATGCTGAGGTTCAGCAGTTGCGAGCTCAGGTGATCGAGGCGCGCCTTCAGGTCGCGCACGTCCCGCTTGGACGGAATGTTGACGAAGTCGAGCATCTGCTCGACGTTGCGATCGAACGACTGCTTGTTCGCCATGAAACGTTCACCGGCCTTGCCAAAACTCGAGCGCATCCTGTCGTTCGACATGATCTCGTTGAAAAAGCCGGTGATGCCTTCTTCGCTCATCTGGCGGAGACGGTCCATCAGGTTGTCATTGTCGCCGCGTGCCATCGATTTCAACTATATATAGAGGGTCGCGCCGCGCATACCAATGACCACCATCGCCAGCATTCTCGGTATCGCGTCAGGATTCGCGCTGATGGGGTACCATGAGCCGCCCGCGAACCTGATCGCGACGTCGATCATTATAAACGTCGCGCTGACTCCACTGACTGGGATCGTCGCGTCACGTCGCGGACGCTCGGCACTTCGATGGATGATTGCGGGACTTTTGCTGGGGGCATGGGCGCTCGCCGCGGTGATGATTATCCCGGCGCCGAATCGCCCCGCTCCGCCGCCACGTCCCGAGGCTCCGCAGTATCCTCCTACTTCTCATGCTGCTTGAGCCACGCCAGTGTCGGCGCGAAAACCTGACTCTCCGACTTGGTCCCCGCCAACACGTCGAGATGACCCCAGTTGTCGAGCTTGGTGAATGACGGATCGGGCGCGCCCGTCGATTTCGCCGACTCCTCTACCTGAGTGGGCCAATTCGCGCCGAAGTTGGTGCTGGCGAATGCAATGACGGGAATCTTCGACAGTTTGAGCGACGCGATCAGTTCAGGCGTGAACGGATTCTCGGTGTCCTGAACGGCAGGCCAGTAGCGGTCGAAGGCAATTAGCAGTTTCGCGAGCACGACCGCGTCGGAATAGCCGCCCGGCATATTCGCGAACGCGCCGTTGCCGGGGGGCGCATCGTACATTACGTGTTCCAGGTTTTCGCGCGCAGTCTTGTACTTGGGAATCGGCGCTGGCTGATCGGGATTGTCGATCACCATCTGCATCAGCGTGTGCCGCTTGTCGTAGGTCAGGTGTTTGCCACCGACGTCGACGGCATATTGGCCGGGTGTTCCCGGTTCCACGCGCATCGGATGAGTCGGGATGAATCCGTCGAGCGCGATAATTCCCGCGACGCGTTCGGGATAATGCTTCGCGGCAAATAGGTACGCGAACTCGACGCCGCGGCTGAAGCCGGCGACAAAGATTCGACCGCGGCCGGATTTTTCGCTGACGAACTTCGCGGCGGCGTCGATGTCCGATTCGAAAAGATCGTTGGTCCAGGTTGCGAGCTCGGAAAGATCGCTTTGCGGCGTCTCGGGAGGAATGAAATGGGTGCGATAATCCATCGACCACACGTCGATGCCGTGCTCGGCAAGGTAAACCTGGAACGAGTAGCGCGGATCATCGAGGGCCGCTTCGCCGTTCATATTGGTGCCGGGCAGATAAAGCACGACCGCCTCGGGATGCGCGGGAAGGTTCGGGCCCTTGGCTACGCGATGCAACCCGATTTTGTCGAATGGCGATTTGCCGACAGTCGCCTGGAATGTCCATTGGTAGATTCCGGGTGCGCCTTTGAGTTCGCGGGCCGCGCCCACTGCTTGAAAGTCAGCCGCCGATGCGACCGTCGCAATGAGAAGAAGCAGTGCTGCGGATAGGTGGAAGGAGATGCGTCGTCGAATCTTCATAGAGCTAATCCTGTCCACGAATTTGCATCGCCGCACAAGTGCGCGGGTGGATGCGTGCAACCTAACCCCTAACCCCTTCCCTCGAGGGAAGGGGAACAATCGCGGGAAATGAGTCGCTCAATTCTGGTTCGCGGAGGAAACCACTGCGAGGTTGACCCTTTGCGGGTTAGCATGCGAAACAGAAGCGTCAGGTTCACTCGTCAATCACGTACGGGAGATAGATTTCGATGAGCAAGAAAATCCAATTCGCTTTGTTCTCTCCGCAGGCCGGACAGTCGTGGCATCAGCTCGAAGAACGGGCGCATCGATGCGAGAAACTTGGGTTCCATTCGATGTGGCTGGTCGATCATATGTGGACGCGCGGGATGCCCGATCTCGACCATCATGAATGCATGGCGCTAATGGCGGGGCTGTCGGCCAAGACCGACAAACTTCGCATCGGCACGATGGTCATCTGCAACAACTACCGCAATCCTGCGCTGCTGGCGAAATCGCTCGCGACCATCGATCACATCAGCAACGGCCGTCTCGAGATCGGCTACGGCGCCGGATGGATGGACGAGGAGTACAAGGCGTACGGCTACGAGTTTCCGTCGATGGGCACGCGGCTCAAGATGTTCGAGGAAGGCCTCCATATAATGAAACTGATGTTCACCGAGAAGCGCGCGACGTTTGAGGGGCGCCATTACTCGATCAAGGAGGCGATCTGCAATCCGAAGCCGGTGCAGCAGCCGCATCCACCGATTACGATTGGCGGCAGCGGCGAAAAGATCATGCTGAAGCTGGTCGCGCGATTCGCCGACCGATGGAATTGTCCGGCCGGCTACGAAAGTTTCGAGCACAAGTTCAACGTGCTCAAGGCGCATTGCAAGGACGTCGGGCGCGACGTGAACACGATCGACATCTCGGAGCAGTTGCTGGTTTGCATCGGGCAGAACGACGCCGAGGTCGAGGCGAAGTGGAAATCGGCGCAGATGCTCAAGCCGTTCGTAAGCACCGGAATCAAAGGCACGCCGGAGCAGCTGATCGAGCAGCTCAAACAGCGGGTGGCGATGGGAATCACGACGTTCGTGATCTTCTTCAGCGACTTCGCGCCGCCGCCGACGCTCGAATTGTTCGCGAAGGAAGTGATGCCGGCATTTGCGTAAGAAGTTTGTATCGCGAAATGGACCGGCACTAGATTGGATCAACAGAGACTCACCGAATATCTGAAGCGGCGGATGCCGCATGCGCGCGAGCATCGGGTGGCCGGCCTCAAGCGGATCTCCGGCGGATCGTCGCGCGAGACCTACGCGTTCGACCTGGAATGGAGCGAAGGCGGCGAGACGCGCACCCGCCCGATGATTGGGAGGCGCGATCCGACTGGAGGGTTGCTCAAGTCGGATCGCGAGCGGGAGTTCAAAGTGATCGAGGCGGTGCATCGCGCGGGCCTCAAGGTTCCGGAGCCGCTGTTCCTGGAGCTCGATGCGAGCGTGATGGACCGGCCGTTCTTCATCATGCATCGCGCGGCGGGCCGTACTGGAATGGGAGCGTTTGCCGCCACCGAGCCCGAATCTCTCCGCGCGAAGGTCGCAGACGACTTCCTCAGCGAGTTGGCGCGACTGCAATCGCTCGACTACCGGGAATGCGGTCTCGAGATTCTTGGAGCTCCGACAAGTCTCGACGCACCGGCCCGCATCCAGGCCGCGCATTGGAACGACATTTATGAGCGCGATCGGATGGGCGAGCACTATCCGATTCTCGACGCGGCGTTCGCGTGGCTGAAGGCCAATCCCGTCGTGAGCGACCGCATCGTGATCGTGCATGGCGACTATCGCTCGGGGAACTATTTGTACGACGAGAACGGAATCATCGCGACGCTCGATTGGGAGATGGCCCATCTCGGCGACCCGATGGAGGATCTCGGGTGGGCGTCGATGACGTTCTGGGGACGCGAGGAGTTGGCGGGCGGACTGACGGAGCGCGAGGCGTTCTACCGGCTGTACGAACATAAGTCCGGCCATGCAGTGGACCGCGCGCGCCTGTTCTTTTACCAGGTGCTCGGCAACGCGAAGATGGCCGTGATCTGCCTGACTGGAATCCGCGACTTCGTCGAGCAACGCACATCGGACGCGGTGATGCCGTTTCTCGAACTGCTGCTGCCGGCATTGTTCGAGGACCTGGCCAACCAACTCCGATTGGTCTGAGGTGATGAGATGTTCCGGCCGACGTTGAATGAACTCATCAGCGGAATGCAGCGCACGATCATGGAGGCGCTGATGCCTGAGCTCACCTCGCCATATGCGCAGGGGCAGGCGATGTCGGCGATCGGGATGCTCGCGCATGCGGCGGCGGTGCTCGATTCGGCGCCCGCCTACGACGCTGCCGAGATAAAGGATCTGCGTGCGACATTCGCGGCGCTGAAACGGATCGGCGACAAGCACATCTCGAAAAAAGGCGGCCTTCGCGGCGCGCTCGCACGCGCAACTCGCGCCGCTGCGAAGAGTCCGCCGGATCGCCGCGAGATGGAAGCTGCGATGTCCGTGTTCGCGACGGTCGTCGCTCTCGGCAACGCCGACGACAGAGTCGCGCGACAGGTCCGCGGCTACCTCAAGCGCCACCTCGAGCGCTCGCGCAACCTGCTCGGCAATTTCTTGCCGAACGCCTGACGCATTAGATACGCAGCAATCCTGAGCAAGCCTCGAGGCCTGCTCTATCTTGCGCAATAAGACGCTATCTCTAGCCATCATTGGCAGCTTTCAAGTCAGCCTGCTCGTGCCAAGGCTTCTTGCGCACGAAAATCAATGAGAGTAGATTGCGTAAAGTTAATTAGGGTTGCGATACGGTTCATTAGCTAAGAGTATAAAAGGACCACTAACTGTATGTGGCGGTCTTGCTACAAATAGTTAGAAGCTCTAATGTGGACCGTAGGCGCGAGGTTGGGCAATTCAGAGTTGCCGCAGAAAAGACTGCGAGGATAAAACCATGAGCGTCGTTATCATTCCCACACCCGGAACGACCGGCGGCCCATGCCGCGGATCCTGCGATCATGCCAAGTGTCACACGCTGCGCGCGATGGCGGACGAGCGATGCCATCACTGTGGCGTCCGGTTTGGTTTCGGCACCAGGATAACCGGCGAGCCGTCGCTGCATCTGCGATGCGCTCAGTCTGTCGCGGCGCGCGATGGCGCACCGGCCACTCATCCCATCAATGATCCGGCCGCAGCCCACAACGTCCCGAGTCATCACGGCGACAAGCACTAGATCCCTTTCGATTTCATATTCGATTTGACTGTCAGCACGCCGGCGCGATCGCCGGCGCGCGCTTGACACTCTCGCCGCCTGCGCGCTACCGCTCTGACGTGAACACCGAAAAGGTTTCTCAAGTGCGGGCGTTGCGCGAGCGGCTCGATCATCCTGTGATCGACGCCGACGGGCACCTCATCGAACCAGCTCCGCTGTTCAACGAATATCTTCAGAAGGTCGGCGGCGCCGATATGCTCGAGCGCTACAATCGTGAGCTTCGCGAGCATCCGACTGGTTCGCGCGGAAATCGGGACGCGGGCGATATGCGCGGTGCATGGTGGGGCGTCGTCAACGACGCGTATGACCTCGCGACCGTCATGGCGCCGCGGCTTTTGTACAGCAGACTGAACGAGCTCGGGGTCGATTTTTCGATCTTGTATCCGACGCTCGGACTCGCGCTGCCGACGATTCATGACGGCGAAGTGCGGCGGATCGCTTGTCGCGCCTTGAATACGATGAACGCGGAAATTTGTGGACAGTTCCGCGACCGGATCGCGTCGGCCGCGGCAATCCCGATGCACACGCCCGACGAAGCGATCGCCGAGCTCGAATACGCGTCGCGGCTTGGCCTGAAAGTCGCGATGGTCCCGCCGGGGGTGGCGCGTCCGATTCCCGAGCTCGAACGCGAACATCCGGATGCATTCCCCAACGCGGCGTATTTCGATTGTTATGGGCTGGATAGTTTCTTCGACTACGACCCGGTGTGGCGCAAATTTGTCGAGCTGAAAATCGCGGTCACTTCGCACGGCGGCGTCGGTCTGCGCTATCTGCCGCTCGGACGGCGATCGCCCACCAACTACATGTTCAATCATATCGGCGCGCATGCGTATCAGCAGGGCGAGCTGTGCCGATCGATCGTGATGGGCGGAGTGGCGACGCGGTTTCCGGATTTGGCGTTCGGATTTCTGGAGTGCGGTGCGGGATGGGCCTGCGACCTGCTCCATTCGCTCGAAGAGCATTGGGAAAAGCGCAACGTGGCGGGCCTGGTGAATTACGATCCGGCGCGACTCGATCGCCCGCGACTGCATCAACTGCTCGCGGAATACGGCGGTCGGGGATTCATCGCGAAGAACTCGGCGCGCGCCGTGCGGGCATACGACGAAGGACTCGAGCGTCACGATCGCGCGGCGGATCGCGATGAATGGGCGCTGACTGGAGTGCGCGACGAGCACGACTTCGCGCGAATCTTCGGCAACTTCTATTTCGGCTGCGAGGCCGATGACTTGAGCGTCCATCGCGCGCTCGACGCTAGCGCCAATCCGATGCGGACGCGGCTTCAGCCGATCTTCTCGTCCGACATCGGGCACTGGGACGTGCCGGATATTTCGACTGTGCTGCTCGAAAGCCATAAGCTGGTGGACAAGGGACTCTTGAGCGATGCTGATTATCGCGACTTCGTTTTCACGTATCCGGCGCAGCTTCATCTGAAGGCCGACCCCGAATTCTTCGCAGGCACCGCAATCGAAGGGGCCGTCGCCAAGCTCAACGCCCAACGCTAGAGGCGCTCGATGCTTTCGATTGAACAAAAGCGCGATTGGGACGAGAAGGGGTTTTTCATCATCCGCGGCTTCGCGCCGATCGAGGACTGCCGCGCGATGCATGAGCGAGTTGTCGAGATTTGCCGTCTGAACGCAGCGGGGCAAAGCGTTGCGAATGTTTTCGTATTGCCCGAAAAGAAACCGAACCCGCTTGCGCGAAACCCCGAGGACAATGTCGGGAAGGTTTTCCGGCTCCATCGCGATCCGATTTTCAAAAAGCTCGCCGAGGATTCCGCGGTGGTCGGCATGGTGAGCGAATTGATCGGACCGGAACTCGACTGCTTCGTCAGCCAATTCATTTTCAAAAATCACGGCGCGCTGGGGCAGCCTTGGCATCAGGATTCGTATTACTTCGCGTTCAGCACGCGCCCGCAGGTCGGAGTCTGGTTGGCGGTCACCGAAGCGACGCTCGATAACGGATGCCTGCACGTGATGCCGGGATCTCACCTCGAACCGGTACACCAGCACGTGCCGGACCGGCGTCCGCATGCGCAATACGGCTACACGGAGATCGTCGATTACGACATGTCGAAGTCGGTGCCGGTCCTGATGCAAGCCGGCGACCTGCTGGTGTTTCACAGTCACCTGATGCATCGATCGACCGACAACATGTCCGGCAGCATTCGCGCCGCGATGGTGTGGCACTACACGAAGTCGGGGACGATCGATCAAACCAGGGAAAGGTTCGGACATCAAAACCCTTCGCACGATTTTATGAAGATCGAGCGGCGCCCCGCTGTTGAGGATTGAAGCATGAATGGAGCTGAGAGCCTGATTCGGACCGCGATCGCGGCCGGTGTGGAAGTCTGTTTCGCAAATCCGGGCACGACCGAGATGCCGATTGTGGCGGCGCTCGACTCGGCCGACGGGCTGCGAGCGATTCTCGGATTGTTCGAAGGCGTTTGCACAGGAGCCGCCGACGGTTACGGACGGATGGCGGAGAAGCCGGCGTTGACGCTGCTGCATCTTGGGCCCGGCTTCGCCAACGGCATTGCGAATCTTCATAACGCGCGGCGCGCGCGATCGCCGATTGTGAATCTGATCGGCGACCATGCGACATGGCACGTCGGCGCCGACGCACCACTGACGTCGGACATCCTTTCGCTGGCGAGGCCGGTTTCAGGATGGGTGCGCAGCGCCCGCAATGCGGCATCGCTTGCGGGTGAAACGGCGGAGGCGATCGCGGCGGCAGGCCGCGCACCGGGGCAAGTGGCAACGTTGATCATCCCATCGGATTGCCAGTGGGATCCGGCGGAACGCGAGGCCGGAGCAATCGAGCCGACCGCGCCGCTACAAGTGTCTTCGGAAGCGATCAAGCGTGCCGCCGAATCGACGCGCAAGGGCAAGAAAGTCGCACTCTTGCTGGGTGGCATGGCGCTTCGAGCGCGCGGACTGAAGGCGGCTGTGCGCATCGCCGCAAAATCCGGATGTCATCTGATCTGCGAAACGTTCCCCGCTCGCCTGGAGCGCGGCGCCGGGATGCCGGTGCTCGACCGCTTGCCCTACTTTCCTGAACAGGCGATCGACATGCTGAAGGCGTTCGATACAATCGTCCTCGCGGGCGCAAAGAGGCCGGTCGCTTTCTTCGGCTATCCCAATTTCCCGAGCCAGTTGATCCCCGAAGGCCTTGATGTCGCGATGCTGGCAGAGCCGACTGATGATGTCCCTGCCGCGCTGGAAGCACTCGCGAGCGAAATCGGCGCGCCGGTTTCAGTTGCGACCCCGTCGAAGATTGCACGTCCCGAACGTCCTGTCGGAAAACTCAATGCGATGACCGCGGGCGCCGCGATTGCGGCATCGATGCCCGAGGGCGCGATCGTGATGGACGAGGCTGCCACCACCGGGCTGCCATTCCTGGCCGCGTCGGCAGCGGCACCGCCGCATACCTATCTCTCGCTCACCGGCGGCGCGATCGGACAAGGACTGCCATGCGCGACTGGTGCGGCGGTCGCGTGTCCTGATCGGCGCGTGATCGCTTATCAAGCCGACGGCAGCGCGATGTACACGATCCAATCGCTGTGGACGCAGGCGCGAGAGTCGCTCAACGTCACGACGGTGCTGTGCAACAACCGCAGTTATCGAATTCTGCAGGTTGAACTCGCGCGCGCGGGCGTGACGGAGCCCGGCCGCAAGGCGCGATCGCTCACAGAGCTTTCGAAACCTGATATCGAGTGGACGAACCTGGCGCGCGGACTCGGTGTGCCAAGCGTACGGGTCGAGACGGCGGAGGCGCTCACGCAAGAATTGGAACGATCGCTCGCGACAGTGGGGCCGGCGCTGATCGAGATGATTCTTTAGAGTCGCGCCTTCTTCAGGCTGGCGTCCAACAGTTCGAGGGCCGTTCGCAGCTCTGCGATCGTTTCGATCAGGCTGTGATGCTCGATGCGAGTGCCGACACCGATGAAATGCATGCCTGCGGCTTCGGCGGCTTCGCGATCGATCCTACTGTCACCGACGTACACAGCGCGCGCAACATCGACCTTCGCGCGATCGAGGCATAGGCGCAGGATGTCGGGCGCAGGCTTGGGACGAACCTTGTCGAACGCACTGGCAACCGCGTCGAAAACGCTCTCGAGGCCCAGGTGCTCGACCAGCGCAGGCACCGTCGCCGAGCGATTGGTAGCGAGACCGAGCTTGTAGTGACGCTTGAGCTCCAGCATGAATGGGCGCAATTCGAGCGACGGACGCAGCATCTTGAAGAACGGGGTCTGATCCATGCTGCGCGTCACGTCATGCATCGCGGCGAGCTTGGCCGCGTCGCCGCGCGCGCGGGCCGCGAACACTTCAGCGGCAGCGTATGAAATAGCGGAGATTTCCTCTTCGGGATCGAGCGGCGGCTCGCCAATCGCGGCGAAGATCCAGTTGTAATAGGCAACGTTCGATTCGGTGGAATCGAAGAGCACGCCGTCGGCGTCGAACATCACGAGTTCAATCACGTCGAATACAAACGATGATCAGCGGGCGGCGCGTTTGCGATCGGCGCGATCGGCGCGGCGCGGATGGGCGGGCGCGGGACGGCGCGGAATCGCGACGACCTCGCGGGCGGTGAGATGGTCTCCGCAATGTGAGCAGACCATGTCCGCCACGGTCTTCGCGCCGCAGACGCGATGTATCAGCGTCATCGGCGGACCCGATTCGTCGCTGAGCCACGTGTCGCCCCATCGCATCATCGCGATCAGCACGGGATAGAGCTCGAGTCCCTTGCGGGTCAACCGATATTCGATGCGACCGCTGTCGCCTTCGCTGCGGGCGCGATCGAGGATTCCGTCGCGGACCAGGTCGCGCAGCCTCGAGCTCAGGATGTTGCGTGCGATTCCGGTGCCATTCTGAAACTCGTCGAAGCGATGGCGTCCGAGAAACGCCTCGCGCAGGATCAGCATCGTCCAGCGCTCGCCGATTACCGACAGCGTTCGCGCCACGGAGCAATTCATATCCTTGACCGAATCCCATCGCATCGGCGCCTGTCACTCTCCTCCCCGAAACGAAATTTTCGCGAGCCGCCAGGTTCCCCAACTCAGCGGCGCGAGAGAAATATCGTTGCACTTTGAAACTTGGTTTACCAGCGGGTGTGAGAACCTGACCCTAAGCCCTTTTTCGGGTCCTCGAAGGAAGGGAAACCGGGTGCAGAAAGGTGTTCCCGAGTTTGAACGGAACCGGATGGAGAGAAAGTCTTCCCGAGCAGGAAGGGCGGTCCGCCTTCTGCTTTGTCGAGCAGACTGCTAAACAAACGCGGATGAGACTTCGTCGCGTTGCCGCGGTCACGCTTGTGGGTTGGTGCCTGATAATGCCGCCGCTTACTCAAGACCGCCAACAGGTAGATAGTAAGGCTCCGCTTTCACGGTGGGATACGGTCGGGACCTATCTGACCGCCACCGGGTGCCGGTCCGAGCTTGCCAAGCTGACGACGCTCCTCGCGGGCAATATCAACCTCTCTGTGATCCAAAGGCGTGCGCTGGCGGGGAGGTGCATGGCGGCCGATGATCCGCGCCTCCATGCGGACAATTTCGAGGTGTATTAAGCGCGCGCGCCGTTCGAGGACTCGATCCTGAAACTTCGGAATTCCGGTTGCGATTCAGTATGACGGCTGATAGCTGTATCAGTTGCAAATTGAAACTTAGATCGGGAGGTGTGCGATGGCCACGCAGATCGAGTTTTTTTATGACTACCTCAGTCCGTTCAGCTATCTCGCGGACACGCAACTGCCGGCGATTGCGCGGCGCACTGGCGCGGAGATCGTTTATCGGCCGATTTTGCTCGGTGCGATCATGAAGGCCACCGGGAACTCGGGGCCGATTCCGATTCAGGGCAAGGCGGGGTACAACGTTGCGGATTTTCAACGATGGGCGAGACGCTACGGCGTCGCAGCCCAATTCAGTCCGCATTTTCCATTCAACACGATTCGGGTGCTGCGCGCCGCGGTCGCTGCGCAACGTCATGGCCGATTTGCGGAGTTTCACGCGGGGGCATTTCGCGCGATTTGGGAACATGGCGAGAATCTCAGCAAGGAGGATGCGTTGCTGCGGCTGCTGAGTGAGGTGGGAATCGATCCGGCGGCAATTGATGGGGATGAGATCAAGAATCAGCTGCGGGCGAACGCGGAAGAGGCGGTCAGGCGCGGTGCGTTCGGGGCGCCGACGTTTTTTGTCGGTGGTGAGATGTTCTGGGGGAATGACCGGCTGGAGTTCGTAGAGGAGGCGCTCATGCGCGCTGAGTGACACGGAACCTAACCCCTAACCCCTTCCCTCGAGGGAAGGGGAACCGGACGCGCGTTATAATCAAAGCTCTCCGTTACTAGGAGGGGAACAGACTGTGCGAGGTGGTTCATATGAAAGCAATTGTAATCGACAAGATTGGCGGGCCTGAGGTGATGAAGATTGCCGAGGTTCCGAAGCCTGAGGTGAAACCTGGAACGGTCCTGATCAAGGTGCGCGCCGCGGGGATCAATTATGCCGACACGCTGTTCCGGCAGGGACAGTACGTGATGCAGCCTCAGTTTCCGGATACACCGGGGCTCGAGGCCGCGGGCGAGATCGAGGCGGTTGGATCAGGCGTGGCGAATTTCAGGCCGGGTCAGCGCGTCGCCGCGCTCGGCAGCAAGATGTACGCCGAATATGCGCTGGCGCCGGCGACGCAGGTGATTCCAATTCCGGACTCGCTCAGCTTTGAGAATGCGGCGGCGATTCCGGTGCAGGTGCTAACAGCGTGGCACCTGCTGCACACGGCGCATCAAACCAGGCCCGGACAGACGGTGCTGGTGCATTCGGCGGCAGGCGGCGTCGGAATCGTCGCGGTGCAAATCGCGAAGGCAGCGGGCGCGCGCGTGATTGGAACTGTATCGAGCGACAGCAAAGCTGCGCTGGCGAAAGAGTATGGCGCGGACGACGTGATCAACTATGCCACTGGTGATGGTGATTTTGCGGTCGAGGCGAACCGTATCACGGGCGGACGCGGCGTCGATCTGATCCTGGATGCAGTCGGCGCGACTACGATGGACAAAGGGTTCACCTGCCTCGCGCCGTTCGGGCATCTGATTCTGTACGGACGATCGGGCGGGGCACCCGAGCCGATCAACCCGTTCAGGCTGTTCGATAAGTCGGTCAAGGTCAGCGGTTTCACGCTGTACACTGTGGCTGCGGTGCCCGACGTGATGCGAAGTGGAATCGAGGAGTCGTTCAGGTTGATCGCGCAGGGCAAGGTCAAGTTGCTGGTGGGCAAATCGTTCCCGCTGGCGCAGGCGGCGGAGGCGCACAAGTTTATGGAATCGCGGCAATCGACGGGAAAGCTGGTGCTGATTCCGTGAACCTCAGGGAGCAAGAGCCGCAATAGGATTTCGCTTCAGTGGCAATTTGCAACTTCGTGGCAAATTGCAACTGCTTTTATTTTGTTGATGCCGAGGCGCAGAGCCCCTTCCGTTTCGGCGTAAACTTCAGGACTTCGTTGCGGTTTAATTCGATCGATCTTGATCGAATCTCGCGATCCCTGCCGGATAACGCGAACGCGCCTGCATAGTGCGAATAATTTTTGGCATGGCCATCAGAGTTTTCCTCGCGCCACATAAGAATATTTTTCGCGCGGCGCGATGGCACTACCGTTGCTTGCTCTTCCCCATTTCCGCCGAGGAGGAGCTCATGGAACATTTGAGTAAGGATGTTCGTAGGAGTCGCGAGTTGCCCGCATCGGCCCGCATGGCGCTCGCCGTGCTGGGAGCGTTGATGGTAATCGCGATCGCTGCGGCTGCGCGCGCCGAAGTCAAGCCGGGCGATGTGATCACACCGATCAACGCGTCGAAGGTTAAGGACCTCGTCTCGCCGGGCGTCTACTACAAAGTCGAGAATGGGATGTCGATGAAGATTGTCCCGAGCGGACAGGTGGACTGGCCGCCTCCTTACAAGGACGCGACCGAAAAGTACTCGGCGCAGGTGCGGCTTAGCCGCGACAATCGCAGCCTCGTCGGCTACGTCGCGGGACAACCGTTCCCGCTGATTGATACCAACGACCCGCAGGTGGCCTCCAAGATCATGTGGAACAACGTGTTCCGGCCGCTGCTAACTGACGATTATGACCTGCGGTTTTACGATTGCGAGAGTGTTTACGGCGGACGCAACAAGCCCAACAACGTGATCCAGTACTATCAGATCGGGCATTACGCCGGTTACGATCTGGTCGGGCGCGTCGAGGTCGAGCCGATGCCGGTCGATCCTGATTTCAAGAAAACCAACCGGCTGTGGCTGTTCGGCCTCTACCCGGTGCTATCACCCCAGGCGGAACGCGGCGAGGGATTCATCCGCTTTCGGTATGAACAACCCGACCGCGGCGACGACGATTGGAGTTGGAATCCGGGAACGCGGCGGGTTCGCCGCCTCAACGAAGCGCTGCAGAGCACGGCGACCGGCACGCAAACCTGGAACCCGGACCATTACTCGGGCTTCAACGCCAAGACTGAGGAATACAATTACAAGTTTCTCGGCGATCGCCCGATGCTCGGGGTCGCGCACGCGGAGCACTCGCCGGAATTGAAGTGCTCGACTGACGGCGGCGCCAGCGCGTGTCCCGAGGCGTGGGAGATGCGCAATATGTACATCGTCGAGGCGTCGCCGCGCCGCGAGCTGATTTCGCAAGCGCTGCAGGGCAAGACCATCATTTATATGGATTCGGAAATGTGGTTCGAGCCGTACATCGACGAATACGATCAGAAAGGCCAGCTCTGGCTGAATCATATCTGGTGGACGACGTATCGCGATCGTCCGGTGCCCGACGCGCGCGTGGCGATCTATCCGTTCAAGCGCGAGTTCGAAGTCGGGGCGGTCTCGACCGACGTGCAGAGCGGCTTCGCGACGATGTGCTATCTGCCCGGGTTGCAAACTCCGGAACGCGAGTGCTGGTACATCAACATGGGCGCAGTGGACAAGAACTTTTTCACGACCGACGCGATGGTCAAGGCTGCGCCGTAGCATTAACCTGATCCGATGATGGGGCGGGCCTCGCGCCCGCCCCATTTCGAAAACTTCCACTATCGCGCCGACGCTGTTCGCGAGCGCAGGAGGAACGCATGGCGGAATCAAGTCGTCGTCCCGTTTGTGTGGTAATCGGCGTCGGGCCCGGTCTCGGCGCTGCTCTCGCGCGAAGGTTCGCCGCTGAGTACGCGGTCGCGCTGGTCGCGCGGGGCGAGGATAAACTGGCCTCGCTCGCGAAGGAGATCGAGAATGCCGGCGGCAAGGCGCTCGCGGTCCCGGCGGATGTGTCGAAGGCCGCAGATATAACGGCGGCGTTCGAAAACATTCGGCGCGAGCTCGGCGAGGTCGATGCGCTGCTGTACAACGCCGCGATGCGGCCGTTCGGCAAATTGATGGACACCAAGCCGAGCACGTTCGAGAACACCTGGCGGGTGACTACATTCGGCGCTTTCATTGCCGCGCAGGAGGTGGTCCCGGCGATGCTGAAACGGGGTAGCGGTGTGATCATCTTCACCGGCGCGACCGCGGGAATTAAACCGTTTGCGACTTCCGCGGCATTTGGACCGGCAAAGTTCGCGATGCGCGGGCTGGCGCAGGTGATGGCTCGGGACTTGCAGCCGCAGGGAATCCACGTCGCGTACGTCAACGTGGACGGCGCTATCGACATGCCGGCGATTCGCGAGCGCTTTCCGCAGATCACCGAAGACGCGATGCTCAAGCCGTCGGCGATTGCAGAAACCTACTGGCATCTTGCGCATCAGGACCGCAGTGCGTGGTCGCACGACGTGGACGTCCGTCCGTTCAAGGAGAAGTGGTAGGGAGCGCGGCTCCGCTGCCTCTTGACTCGCCAGCCTAATTAACTAGACAGTTAATAGCAGTATTAACTGTTCGGTTAACGATTGATGGCTCAGCGACGCACAACTGTTCGCAATCTCAACCGCACGCGCGAGAAGATCCTCGCCGCGGCGCTGGTTGAATTTTCGGCGCGCGGATTTGCCGGGGCGAGGGTCGATGCGATTGCGCGGCGGGCGCGCGTCAACAAGCGAATGCTCTATTACTGCTTCGGGGCGAAGCAGGACCTGTATCGCGAAATACTGCGGCGCAAAATCGCCGAGCGGAGCGAATGGCTCGAGTCGGCGCCCGACGACTTCGCCGGTGTGCTCGCGCACATCTATCTGTCCGGCGGAACGGATATCGAGTTCGTGCGCCTTATGGAATGGGAGGCGATCGACAGCGGCGGCAGAAAGTGTATCGCGGAGACTGAGCGTCGCGCGCTGTTTGAAAAGGCGGTCGCCCGGCTGCGCGTGCTGCAGCGCAGAGGATCGATTCCGCGAGGCGTCGATCTGACTCAGCTTTTTATTTCGATGCTGTCGCTGGCGCTGTTCCCGATGGTAATGCCTCAAATCATCCGACTGATTCACGGCATGGAGCCGACCGACCCGCGGTTCATGCGTCAGCGCGCGGAATTTTTGCGCTGGCTCGGAGATCGGCTGGCTAAAGGAGATCGGCTGGCTAAACCTGTGAAGGCTTCGCGGAGCCGGCCGCGTCGCGGCGAATTATCCGCAAGGATCGATCAACTCGCATGAACAGACGAATCGTCATGCTGGTTGTGGTCGTGATCGTTGGGGTCGGCGCATGGGCGGGTTACTCGCATTATTTCGAAGACGGGGTCCCGACCGACAATCTACTGGTTTCCGGCAATATCGAAGCGCACGAAAGTGTCGTCAGCTTCAAGGCGGTGCAGTCGCGGGTAGTCGAATTGCCGTTCGACGAAGGGCAGTGGGTGAAGGCCGGCACGCTGTTGGCGCGGCTCGACGACAGCGATTATCGGCAGCAGGTAGCGATCAACGAAGCCGCGCTGCACGTGCAGGAACAGCAGTTGGCGTCGGCGATGCAGAAGCTCGAGGCGGCGCGATCGACGGTCACCAACGACGAGGCCGACCTCGCGCAGAAAAAGATCGACTACGCCCGTAATCAGAAGCTGTGGGTCGAAAAAATTATCTCGGGCGATCAACGCGACCATACTGACACCGCGCTGAAGGAATCGAATGCGGGGATGCAGCGCGACCTCGCGATGGCGCGCGGTGCGCAACAGGATATCGAAGTCGCCAAGGCGAGTATCCGCAACGCGAGCGAAAATCTCGAGCTGGCGAAAATCATGCTCGGCTACACCACGCTGCGCGCGCCGTTCTCGGGCGTGATCCTCACCCGTCAGACCGAGCTCGGCGAAGTGATGCAGCCGGGGACGCCGGTGGTCACGCTCGCGGACCTGGATCACGTTTGGCTGCGCGCATACGTGGCGGAAACCGATCTCGGGAGAATCCGATGGGGCCAGGCGGCGACGGTCCATACCGACACTTATCCCGACCGCGCGTATCCGGGGCAGATTTCATTTATCTCGTCGGAGGCGGAGTTCACGCCGAAGAGCGTCGAGACGCACAAAGAGCGCGTGACGCTGGTCTATCGAATCAAGATCGACGTTGCAAATCCGCATCACGAACTCAAGCCGGGGATGCCGGCGGACGCGACAATTCACCTCGGCGCTCCGGTGCAGAGCGGCAACAGTCGTGGATGAGAAGACGGTCATCGTCCGCGATCTGGTCAAGGATTTTCCGGGCGTTCGCGCGATCGACCACCTGAGCTTTGAGGTCGCACCGGGCGAAATATTTGGGATCGTCGGACCCGACGGCGCGGGCAAAACCACGACCATGCGGATCCTTGCAGGAGTGCTGGCGCCTGACGCGGGCGCGGCGACGGTCGCGGGATGCGACGTGGTTGGCGACCCTGAAGGGGTCAAGCATCTGATCAGCTATATGCCGCAGCGCTTCGGACTCTACGAAGATCTGACGGTGGACGAGAACATCCGATTTTACGCCGATCTGTTCGGCGTTCGCAGACGGGACCGGGAGCCGCGCGCCGCGGAACTGCTGAAAGCATGCGGCATGAGCGAGTTTCGTGCGCGTCAGGCCGGCAAGCTCTCCGGCGGAATGAAGCAGAAGCTGGGCCTGGTCTGCGCGTTGATACATACGCCGCGCGTATTGTTGCTCGACGAGCCGACCAACGGAGTCGATCCGGTATCGCGACGCGAATTCTGGGCGATGCTTTATTCGCTGGTCGGCCAGGGCGTCACGGTGGTCAATTCGACGGCGTATCTCGACGAGGCCGAGCGATGCCATCGCGTCGCGCTGCTCCATCAGGGGCGGCTGCTTTTTTGCGATTCCCCTGCGCGTCTCAAGTCGCGGCTAAAGGGATCGGTGGTATCGATCGTGTCGTCGGAGGCGCGGCGCGTGCGCGACGAACTCGCTGCGGCCGAGGGTGTTTCGAGTTTGGTGCTGGTCGGCGATGCGGTTCATTTGTTTGTCGATGACGCCGAGCGGCGAATCCCTGATCTCAGTGCACGGTTGAAGGGGCGGGAGATTCCGTTTGATGAGATCGTCCGTGTGACACCGAGCATTGAAGATCTTTTTGTTGAGGCGGTGCGCAGAGACTCGACGTGTGTGGCGGCATGATGGCTGCCAAGGGCTATTCGGTCGAGGTTGAGAACCTGGTGAAGCGGTTTGGGGATTTTACTGCAGTGGATCGGATTTCGTTTCAGACGCGGACTGGCGAAGTGTTTGGATTTCTCGGGCCCAACGGATCGGGGAAATCGACCACGATACGAATCCTGTGCGGATTGCTGCATCCGACGTCGGGACGTGCGACTGTCGCCGGCTACGATGTGGTCGAATCGCCGGAACTGATCCGCCGTAACATCGGATATATGTCGCAGAAGTTCTCGCTCTACGCCGATCTCACGGTGCTCGAGAATTTGCGCTTCTATGCGGGGATGTACGGCGTGCCCGCGGCCGAGTCGCGCGGACGGATCGATTGGGCGCTCGAGATGGCCGGGCTGCGCGGGAGAGAGTCGAGCCTTACCGGCACTCTGGCCGGCGGTTGGAAGCAACGGCTCGCGCTCGGCTGCGCGGTTCTGCATCGGCCGCCGATCCTGTTTCTCGACGAACCAACTTCGGGCGTCGATCCGCTCTCGCGCCGGTTGTTCTGGGAGTTGATTCAGCAGATGAGCAGCGAAGGCGTCACCGTCTTCGTCACCACGCATTACATGGACGAGGCCGAATACTGCAACCGGCTGGCGCTGATGAACGGGGGGAAACTGATCGCATTAGGGACGCCCACCGAACTCAAGCTGGGATCGATAGAGGGAGCGTTGTTGTTGCTCGAATGCGATCGGCTGGGCGACGCGATCGAGCGGGTGCGGCGTATCGAGGGGGTTCGCGACGTCGCAGTGTTCGGCAACGCGCTGCATATCGTGGTAGCCGACGTGGTCAATGCGCCGGCGCTTCGCGCCGCGCTGGAAGCCGACGGAATCGCAGTAGAGAGCCTGAAAGTCATTCGTCCGAGCCTGGAAGATGCGTTCGTCGCATTGACTACACGAGACCGCGATCGCGCCGTGCAGGAGTTGTCGCCGTGAATTTGCGCCGACTGCTCGCCATCTCGCGCAAGGAAGTATTCCAGGTGCTGCGCGATTCACGCAGCCTGCTGATCGTTCTGCTGATGCCGCTGATGCTCATGTCGGTGCTGGGTTACGGGGTCAATCTCGACACCAAGCACATCAGGGTGTTCGCGTTCGATCAGGAAGGGAGCCAGGCGAGCCAGGATCTCCTCAAGCGCTTTCAGTCTTCCGAGTATTTCGATCTGGCCGCCACGGTCACCGACTATCGTGCCCTTGCGAGCGCGCTCGACGATGGCCGATGTCAGCTCGCGATTGTCATTCCGTACGACTTTTCCGCGCGCCTGCATGACGGACGGCCGGTGAACATACAAGCGCTGGTTGACGGATCCGACAACAACACCGCTGAGCTCGCGATCGGATATGCGCAAGGCGTGATCGCCTCTTATGGCGCTGTCGTTCAGGCCGAGTATCTGCGCAAGTCCCACGCGCCCAGTGTGAATCCAGTACTGTCGGTCGAAACCCGCACCTGGTTCAACGAGGATCTCGAAAGCAAAAACTTCATCGTACCGGGGGTCGCCGCGATCGTGATGGCGGTGGTCGGAGTGCTGCTCACCTCGCTGACCGTCGCGCGCGAATGGGAACGCGGCACCATGGAGCAACTGATTTCGACTCCCGTGACTTCGCTGGAGATCATCATCGGCAAGCTGCTCCCCTACTTCGCGCTCGGCATGTTCGATACGGCGGTGTGCGCGGCGATCGCGGTCTGGTGGTTCGAGGTTCCATTTCGCGGTTCGCTGATCGCGCTGTCGGTCGGATCAGGAATTTACCTGATCGCAATTCTGGGGCTCGGATTCTGGATCTCGGTCGCCACGAAGCAACAACTCGCCGCGAGCCAGATTGGTTTAGTGACTGCCTTTCTTCCGTCATTCCTGCTGTCGGGATTCACTTTCCCGATCAACCAGATGCCTCTTGGCGTGCAGCCTTTCACCTACCTAATCGCGGCGCGTTACTACATCGTCATTCTCAAGAGTGTATTTCTGCGAGGCACCGGTCTCGGCTTTCTCGCCGGGCCTTTGATTGCACTCGTCATCTATGCGTCGGCCATGGTGTTCCTGGCAAAACGATCGTTTCACAAGTCGCTGGGGTGAGGAAACTGACGTGATCGAACGGCTGCGCCAGATGCTCCTCAAGGAGTTCATTCATCTCTTTCGCGACAAGCAGGCCCGATTTTCGCTACTCGTGCCGCCGCTGTTGCAGATGCTGATATTCGGGTACGCAGCGGGCTACGAAGTGAATCGGGTTTCGACCGCGGTCCTCGACCTGGATCACAGCCAGGAGAGTCGCGAGTTTCTGGAGCGCTTCAGCGCGAGCAGCCGCTTCCAGATGCGCGATGTTCTGCAAAATGAATCGCAAATCCAATCGCTGCTTGATCATCGGCGCGTGGTACTCGTAATTCAGATTCAGCCGGGCTTCGCCGAGTTGCTGCGCAAGGGCGATACCGCACCGGTACAGGCCGTGCTCGACGGCACCGATTCGAACACGGCGTTAATCGCGGTCGGATACATCAATCAGATCGCGGCGCGATTTGCCCAGGACTATCAATTGCAACTCGCAGAACGGATGAAACCGACGCTGGCGACCTTCGCACCGAGCATCACGATCCAGCAGCGTCCGTGGTACAACGCCAACCTCGAGAGCCGATGGTTTTTCGTGCCCGGGGTGATCGGAACCCTGGTCCTGGTGTCGGTGATGACGCTGACGTCGTTCGCCGTGGTGCGAGAGCGCGAGATCGGCACGCTCGAACAATTGATGGTCACGCCGATCAGCCCGACCGAATTGATCGTCGGCAAGACCCTGCCGTTTTTGCTGGTTGGTCTTGGCAACGTGGTGTTTGTGGGAATCCTCGGGAGCTTGTGGTTTGAGGTTCCGTTTCGCGGGAATGTTTTCGTTCTGCTGCTCGGCACGACGCTGTTCCTGTCGAGCGCGCTCGGCGTCGGCCTGCTGATTTCCACGGTCTGCCAGACCCAACAGCAGGCTTTTGCGATCTCGTTCTTTTACATCACGCCGGCGATCATGCTGTCCGGCTTTGGCTATCCGATCAGCAGCATGCCGACGGCGCTGCAATGGTTTACCCATCTCGACGCGCTGCGCTTCTATCTTGTCGTGCTACGCGGGACGTTCATCAAAGGGGTCGGACTGAACGTGCTATGGCCGCAGATGATTGCGATGGCGATCCTCGGAGCGGGGACCCTCACACTCGCAACGCTAAGATTCCACAAGACCCTCGACTGACCTTCACATAGGCGGTCGGGCAGGAGGCGGCTGGCCGTTGGCGACGGTCGTCTGATCGGCATTCTTAACGCCGAACTTTCTGATCACCTGCGCGAGTTTCGCGGGCGTCGCGACGGGAGTGGAGCACGCAGTTCCCGCGCATACGAAAGCAAGCGGAGCATTCTTCGCCGCGCTCGATTCGAACATCGCGCGCGCCGCCGCCGGCATCGCGCTACGATTTGATCCGATCCGCATCACGACTTTTCCTGGACGATAACTTGCGAGCGCCATTCTCCACAAAGCTGCGGCGCGCGCGTCGCCAGGGCCCCCGCCCGCAATCGCGATCGTGGCCTGGCCGTTTGCGCGATAATCCAGCGCAAGTCCCGTCGTCGCGACCACGGTGCTCAGCATCGATCCCGCCATCGCGGGCGCACTCGCCATCATTTCGTTTGCGGTCTTCGAATAATTGTCGTCGCCGGTGATCAGTGCGAGCTTCACTGCCGCAATCGCCATCGTCGCTTGCACTGACGGCGTCGGCATATCGAAGAACACCTGCGCGCTCGCCGACGATTGTCCAATCACGGTGCTCGCATCCTCGGAGTCGCGGTTGATCAACAAGTTCGAGCCGTCGGCGCGGAAATTCTTCACGATGTTCGCAGCGAGATTGCGCGCCTCGGCGAGATATTTCTCATCGGCTGAGAATTGATAAGCGTCGACGAGCGCATTGAGCAGGTAAACCTGGTCACTGGCGAGACCGGGCACCTGCGCGCGTCCTTCGGACCAGACGTGGAAAAAACTACCGTCGGGCGCGCGCATATGCGCGAGGATGAAATCCAGATCGTCGAGAGCGGTGCGTTGAAGACTCGAGTCATCAAGCGCTGCGGACGCCGTCAGATACGCGTCTGCCATCAGCGCGTTCCGATCGGTCATCACTGCGTGATCGACCGGTGGTGATTTGCGACGAGCACGCACCGCGAGCATCGCGTCAGATGCTTTGGCGATTTTCTCGCGCGCCACTTCCACCGGGATCTTCAGCTTGGCGGCCAGTTGATCGGGGGTCATCGCGCGTCTCAGCACGATTCGTCCGTCGGGCGATCGCGCGGGTGCGTTTTCCATTCCGTAAAATAATATCGCGATGCGCGCGTCGTCAGGCGGCAGCGCACGCTTCACTTCCGCGACAGTCCACGTGTAGTAGCTGCCGTCGTCGCCCTTGAACGAATCGGCGTCCTGATGCGAGTAGAAGGCGTGCGTCTTTGGGTCGAGCAGTTCGCGATTCACGTACGCGACGAGCAATTTCGCGACCCGTGCGAAGTCCGGGTCACCACTCGCTTCGTACGCGTCGCTGTAGGCGTGCAAGGCCATCGCGTTGTCGTAGCCGAGCTTTTCGAAATGCGGGACGCGCCAATGCGGGTCCGTCGAGTAGCGATGAAATCCGCCGCCAAGTTGATCGAGCACCCCGCCGGCGGCGATTTTCTTCAGGGTGTCGAGCGCCATCGCGGTGTATTCGGGATGCTGGTAAAAGCCATGCGCGAGTGCGAGCTCGAGCGCGGGGAAATCGTAAAATCGCGGGCCGGGTCCCGATGAGAATCCGCCGGACTCGCGATCGTACGACGCCGCCAGTCCGGCGAGAATTTGTGCGCGCAGGCCTTCGAGTCCTCCTTGTACCACTGCGTTCTGACTCGACGCGGATTTGATCTTCGCCGCAGTTGCCTCCGCCTCTTTTTCGAGTCCGACACGATCTGACGCGTACACCTGCGAGATTTTTTTCAGCAGCGGAAGCATCGACGAGTTTTCTCCGCCGCTGCCGTTCGGTCGGCTGCCGGGCCGCGGTGGCAGGTAACCCGCCGCGAAGAACAGCGCGCCATCGGGTGTGGTGAAGCAGGTCAGCGGCCATCCGCCGGCGCCGGTCAGTTGCGCGGCCGCATTCTGATAGTAGTCGTCGAGGTCGGGACGCTCGTCGGTATCGACCTTCACCGGCACGAAGTCGCCGTTCAGCGCGGCCGTAACTTCGGGGTCGGCGTAGGTTGTCGCGTCCATCACGTGGCACCAGTGACACCACACCGCGCCGATGTCGATCATGATTGGACGATTCAGCGACCGCGCCAGCGCGAGTGTCCGGGGATTCCAGGGCTGCCATCGAATCGCACTCGACGACGCCTCGCGCAGGTACATGCTGGGCGCGGACTTGAGTGCGCCGGCGGGAAGCGCATTCGCAGAATCAACCGCAAAACCGGCACGCGAACTCAAGATGCAAACGATCGCGATTGTTGCAAGAATTGTTCGCGTTGACATCCGCCAAGTTGCGCGATAGCTGGACATTGATAAACGCATGAACGCAAGACCAGCAACGCGGCGCCGTCCGCCCCGAACGCACAACCGGCCGGCGAAAGTCATCCGGATGCCAACTCCCAGAGTGGTACGCCGGCGCCGTGCGATCAAGGCGGGAATTGGATTGCTGGTAATCTCGCTGGTCGCGGCAATAATCGCGCGCTACTACTTGACGCACTCCGCGCCGCCGTCGCCCGAGAAGGTATCGGGTCTGACGGATCAGGAAACCGAAATTCTTGGGCTGGTGAACCAGCAACGAGTACGCAGCGGATTGGCACCGCTGAAATTCTCGGCGCGCCTCGCGGTAGTCGCGCGCGGTCATAGCTACGACATGGCGATGCGCCATTATCTCGCGCACAACAGTCCCGACGGGGTCGCGCCCGCGGAGCGAATCAGCGGCGTCGGTATCGGATATCGCGCGGTTGGCGAGAACATCTATATGGACGACGGCGCCGATTCCGCGGACGTCCCGCAACGCGCGATGCAAGGTTGGCTGAAGAGCCCCGAGCATCTCGCCAATATTATTTCGAGCAAGTTCACCGAGACCGGCGTCGGGATCGCTCATTCCGCCGACGGCGGCACTTACGTCACGCAAGATTTCGTGCACTGACAGGCGATTCGATGGACTTCGCCGAACTTGCCGCGCTGGCCTCAGGTCATGCCGAAGCGCGCGCAATCCAGACTGCGCTCAAGCTGGGGATTTTCGACATGCTCGAGCCGGCGCCGCTCGATGACACCGAGCTCGCCGCCGCAATATCCGCAAATCGGCGCGCGACGGCTCTGCTAGCCAACGCGATGGTCTCACTCGATCTGCTCGACAAGCGCGCGAATCACTACACACTCACCGACGTGTCGCGGCGCTATCTGCTCCGATCGTCTCCTGAATATCTGGGCGGCCTGATTCTGTTCGATGAAGCGATCTTTCAAATCTGGACGAATCTCGAACAGACGATTCGCAGCGGCCTTCCCGCGCGGCCGACCGACATGTTTCAAAGCCGGCCCGCAGAGACCGAGCGGTTTATCCGCGCGATGGACAGCCTCACTCGCGCGCGCGGCGATGCGGCGTACGTGGCGGACCGGCTCGATCTCAGCAAAGTCTCGATGGTCGCGGATCTTGGTGGCGGGCCGGGAACCTACATCGTCGCGATGCTCCACCGATGGCCTCATCTGCGCGCCGCGATTTACGACTTGCCCGCGACGCTCGAAGTTGCGCGGAAAATTCTCGCCGAGCGCGAGCCCGCGGCGCTGGAGCGCATCGAAATGGTCCGCGTCGATTATTTGTATGACGAGATCCCGGGCCCATGCGGAGCGCTGTTCATGTCGAATATAATTCACAGCGAAGATGAAACCGACAACGCTCAGCTGTTCCGCAAATGCTTTCGCGCGCTCGAACCGGGCGGCCTGGTGATAATCAAGGACCACATCATGAATGCCGAGCTCACGCAGCCGACGCCGGGCGCGATTTTCGCCCTCTACTTGCTTTTGACTACCCGCGGGCGCGATTATTCGTTTGACGAAGTCTCCCGATGGCTCAGCGGCGCGGGCTTCGTCGAGATCAGACACGAGGCGCTGCCAAGCCCCCCGTTTACATCCTCGATGGTGATTGCGCGCAAGCCTTGAACTCGTGAAATTTTTTATCGTGCGTAGAGTCGCGTCGGTCGCGATCGTTATGGTGCTCGCGGCCGTGTGCTCTGGATGCGCCCTAGGGGCGGTCGGGGCGGTGACCACCATTGCTCCAGCGGTGGCGGCCGGAAGTGCCCAGCTGATCGGATCGCAGGTCGCGATGAAACAGGACAGCGGCACCGGAGCTTCCAAGGAGGAGAACGCCGACAAATGCGATCAACTGCTGCGCGCTCCGATTGGCGTCGAGGAAGTCCGCAAGAACAAGGATGGCACGATCGAGTCGCGGCAATGGAAGATCGCGGAGACCAGCGGCGACCCGATCTGGATAGTGGTGCGCACCCCGAGCGAGAACACGAACGCGGACGCGTGGCAGCCGAAGCCAAGAATCGCCAATCTGCTTTTCACTCCACCGCTTTGGGAGATGCTCGAGCCCGGCAAGCCGGCATATCTCGCCTACGCTCCCACCGAGGTAGTCAACGTATCCGACAGCGAACAATTTGATTCGATGACCGGGGCGTTTGGGGCCGGCGTCGGAACCTTCAAGTGGCACGATCGTTCCTACACCTTCGTGCTGGTCAAGGAACTGCCCTGCTTCAAGCCGACGAAGGAGAAGTGAGTACGGCGCGGTCGCATTGGTCGCGTTTGGCTCCACGACTAACCGTCATCGTCGTAATATGTTCGGTGGCGATGTTTGCCGCGAGGTCGTATTCTGTGGATATGAGCGTCGCGCCTGACCATTCGCATCCGCAATTGGAGCCCGCGTCGTGGCCCGACAACGAGCTTACGATCGCGAATCTCGGGCATGCGACTGTGCTGATGAATTACTTCGGTACGCGCGTGATCGCCGACCCTAGTCTGTTCTCGCGCGTCGGCTTGTCGTTCGATTCCATCCTGACGATTGGACCGAAGCGAGTAACCGATCCGCCGCTGGCTCCCGCGCAATTGCAGCAACTCGATATCATCCTGATCACCCACGCGCACATGGACCATCTCGACATTCCGTCGCTGAAGGCGCTGCCGAAGAGTGCGGTGGTGGTCGCGTGCGACAAATGTTCGCGGATTATCGCGCCGCTTGGCTTCAAGGACGTGCGCGAACTCAAGTGGGGCGAGAGCACCGTCGTTAAAGGACTGACGATTCGCGCGATGGGCGCGCGGCATTGGGGTAAGCGATGGCCGCCGTTTGGCGAGGATTACGGCTTCAACAGTTATGTGCTGGAGAAGAACGGAAGGAGGATGCTGCTCGCCTGTGACAGTGCCGATACAGATCTGTTCGCGAGCCTCGCATCGACGCCACCGGACGTGGCGGCATTCTCAATCGGCGCCTACGACCCATGGATTTGGAATCATGCCAGTCCCGAGCAGGTGTGGTCGATGTTTCTGTCGACGCACGCGCGGTATCTCGTGCCGATTCACTGGGGCACCTTCAAGTTGTCGAAGGAGCCGATGGGAGAGCCGATGGAGCGGTTGATCAAGGCGGCGGGGGATCAGCAGGATAGGATTGTGTTGCGGCAGATTGGGGGGAGCTGGACGATGCCGGAGAAGATTGAGACGCGGCAGGCGGCTGGGCGGTAGCGATCTCGCAATCGTTTTTTTCAGAACAGAGCAGAATCTTGAAGAGAGGAACTTTAATTTAATGAAACCCACCGTGGGTTTCATGCTTCCCCGGCAGGGGTAACCCCTGCACCTTAGAATTAAGAAAGATGCGGGACTTCGTCCCTGTTAGAAGTAGTTGGGGGAACTTTCCTGCTGATATTTCTGGGACGCCACGCTAGCTACAATTTCTTAGGGCGAGGAGTTCTTTTGCTGGGGTTCTATCGCCGGTGCTGTTGATCATTCTGGGGGCGGTTAGAGTTCTGACCGTGTATCCGAGGTCCTTGTATAACTGACGGATTCGGGTGGTCGCCTGATTTGACAGGACGACTGGACCTGGGTGTTGTGCGAGCCATTGGGCCAAGCGGATTTGATCGTCCCATTTAAAATTTTCTTTTGAATAGGACGTGAACTGGACGTCGTAGGGCGGGTCGGCGTAGATGAAGTCGTCGTGGCGCAATGATAGCTCTTCGAAATCTACGCAGGTGAAGTCCCAATCCGCGAAAGTGGAAACGTATTCTGTGAAATCGGTCTTATAGATCAGTTTCTTATAGCGGCCAAAGGGGACGTTGAACTCGCCTTTGCTATTGAAGCGGCATAGGCCGTTGTAACAGGTGCGGTTGAGATAATAGAAAATCGCTGCCGCTTCTTTAGTGTCGGCCTTATTTTCGCCTATGAGTCGGTTGAAGCGGGCTCTTTGTTCGTAGAAGTAAGTCTGATCGTTTTGCATCTCAAGCTGGATTCTTAGACCGCGTTTGAGCCAGCTATAGAAGTTGATCGTATGAGTATTGAGGTCATTGATCAGCGCTCTATCTGGCGCGAGGCCTAGCGATACTGCCAAGCCGCCACATAGGGGTTCGACCAGGCGGCGCATCCGATGTCGATCCCATATTGGAATCAGGTGCGGCACGAGCCATCGCTTGCCGCCCGCCCATTTCAAAGGAGGTTTTGGATTTGAACGACGCTCGACCGCCTCGACAACCGCCGCCACTTATCGCCCTTCAGACGCGCTTGCGTTTTTTGGAGAGATAATCGACCAGCATGTATTCGCCTAGATGGTCGGGGCGCGTGAAGAGGGCGCGGCCTCGGTTGATTTGGGTCATTTTGTCGACGAAGGCTCGCAGGCTGGGCGAGTCGTCGAGCATGAAGGTGTTGATGGTGATTCCTTTGCGCGTGATCCGCTCGACTTCCTTCAGTGTCTCCTGCGCGGCGCGCATGCTGATGCCGCCGAACGACAGCGGCCATTCGCAGTATAGCCGCTTGTTGAGGAAGTACGCGGTCGGCTGCCCGTCGGTGATCACAATGATGTGCTGGTTGCGCGACGGGTGGCGTCCGAGCAAATCCGACGCGAGGCGCAGACCGTCCTGCAGATTGGTGAACGGATCGCCCATGTTCCACGACGCTTCGGGCAAATCCTTCAGCTTCAACTCAACCGCGCGCGTATAAAAGCCGACGATCGAAAAATAGTCGCGCGGGAATTTCGACCGAATCAGCGTCTCCATCGCCATCGCGACTTTCTTCGCCGCGGCAAAACGCCCTTCCCAGCTCATCGACCACGACATGTCGAGGCACAGCACTGTGGACGACGAGCTGGCGTAATCGTTCTCGTAAATCTCGAAATCTTCGGGCCGAAGCTCCAGCGGAACGCCCGCCTTGCGCGCGAGCGCATGTTTCAGCGTCGCGACCAGGTTGAGATTCAGTGGATCGCCGTAGGCGTACGGCTTGGTCTGCTCAGGACGCATCTCGGTGACGCCGCGATGGTCGGTTACGTGGCCGCCCGATCGATCCTTCAGCAGGTTCTGATAGATGTCGCGCAGCGCGAGTTGCCCGATACGGCGCACGCCCTTGGGCGAGAGCTGAAAATGATCGCCCTTCGGCACCATGTAGCCCGACTGCGTCAGCAGTACCATCACCTGCTTGAGATTCTGAAAATCCTTGCTGGCCTGCTGCCCGAGGATCTGCTGCAGGTCTTCCATCGAGATCGTGTCGAAGTTGCCGGACATCAGGTCCTGTTCGAGCTGGCGCATCCGCTCCATCTCGCGCATCAGCTCGAGCGCGTCGTCGTAGCCGAGACTCTTCGGACCGTGGAACATGTGCTGATTGCGATCGCGAAAATTTTCGAGGTCGCGAATATTTTCGTATTCCTCGAGCAGCTTGTCGAAGTCCTCTTTCGCCTGCGCGTCTTCGAACTCGTGGCTCTCGAGCTTGCGCATCGCCTCGGACAGCCGCCGCGGCATCCGCGACAACTCGCGCTGCTTTTCCTCGATGCCCGGCTTCTGCCCTTTCAGCGATTCCAGCTTCTCGCGCTCGCGATTCAGAATGTCCTCGAGCTTTTGCTCCATCTCGGAGAGCGCGTTCTTGAGGTTGAAGTCGCGATACCGCTGACGCATCTCCTGGCGCAGCTGCTCGATGAACTCCTCGAGGCCCATCACCTTGACGCCGTCGAAATCCATCCCCTGCCGCATCATCCAGTCCATCGCCTGGCGCACGTCGTCGGTGTACGAGAGGTACTCGGCGAGCTTCTCGAACACCTTGTCACTGTCGAGCTTGAGCCGCTGGGTGCCGTCCCACTGCGTGTAGCGGGTGACGACTGCGGCCATTTGGCGGCGCGTCATGCGTGATAGGCGAAGCGCCCGCCCTGGCGATCCTTGTTGAGCTTCTGATGCAGATGCAGGCCCTCGAAAATAAATTCGCTCGCCGCAGCCATCAGTCCCGGCGTCTCGAACGGCCCGAGCAGCGTGATCACTTCGCGCAGGCCGGTCACCTCGCGCAGCGGTTCCATGTATTCCGACGACGGCGCGCTGTCGGAAACCTCGACGCCCCATCCCTGCTCGAAGTAGCTCGAGACCTTTTTCAAATCGTCGAGCTTCAAATACTTGTCGAAGACCTTCAGCACTGCGCGATTGATAAGCCGCTCGATAAGGTCGTCTTCTTTCTTGTCCTCGCCGACGTACTCGAGCTCGATCTTGCCGGCGGTCGAGGCGTACAGCGAATGCAGATCCGAAATGCGCGGCACTATCTCGTTCTCCGAGTTGCGCACCGCGCGCTTCTCGGCGTTAGAGATGGCGGATTCGAAATTGTTGATGGTCACGCGCACCGACACGCCCGACGACTGATTGATCTCGTTGGAGGCGCGCGCCTCGAAGGTAATCTGCGCGAGGATGTCCTTCATGAACTGCGGAATCCGCACGTCCATGCCGTCGCGATTCGGATGCGCCGCTTCCTGCTCCATGATTACGATTTCGTGTTCGATGGTCTTGGGGTAGTGCGTGCGAATCTGGATGTCGAAGCGATCCTTGAGCGGCGTGATGATGCGTCCGCGCGACGTGTAGTCCTCGGGATTCGCGCTCGCGACGAAGACCACGTCAACCGCCAGCCGAATCTTGTAGCCCTTGATCTGGACGTCTTTCTCTTCCATCAGATTGAAGAGGCCGACTTGTACTTTCTCAGTCAGATCGGGCAGCTCGTTGATGGCGAAGATCCCGCGATTGGTGCGCGGGATGAGGCCGTAGTGGATGGTTTCCTCGTCGGCCAGGTAGCGTCCCTCGGCAACTTTGATCGGATCGATCTCGCCAATCAGGTCGGCTACTGAAACGTCGGGGGTCGCGAGCTTCTCAGCGAATCGCGTGTCGCGGCCGATCCAGGCGATTTCGAGCGCGTCACCCTTCTCTTCTTTCAGCTTGACGCATCGGCGGCAGATGGGCGCGTAAGGATCATCGCTGATCTCGCATCCCGCGACTATCGGTACATACTCATCCAGCAAGCCGATCAGCGATCTGATGATTCGCGACTTGGCCTGGCCGCGCTCGCCGAGAAAGATCATGTGATGGCCCGCGAGTACGCCGTTCTCGATCTCGGGGATTACCGTCTCTTCGTAGCCGACGATACCCGGCAGGATTTGTTCCTTGCTACGGAGGCGCTCGAGCAAATTCTTGCGCATCTCCATCCGCACCGGCATCGTCGCGTAGCCTGCGCTCTTGAGTTCGCCCAGTGTCCGGATGGTCAGCAGTTTTTCATTCATTTACGAATCCCGCAGCTCATTAATCTTAGGATAATTCAGCGTCGAGGTTTTTGAAAATCGGCCGCAGCTGGTCGTAGCTGTCTTCCAAACTTTGTGACAGCACGCGCGTCGAGGCAAGTACCGACATGAAATTGTTGTCGCCAGTCCAGCGCGGCACGATATGCCAATGCATGTGTTCGGCGAATCCGGCGCCGGCGGCGCTGCCGAGGTTGGCGCCGACGTTGAAGGCCTGCGGATGGAGACCCTCGCGCATCAGTTTTATGGACGCCGCGACGGCGTCGATCAGCACCGCTCGATCCGGCCGCGCCAGCAACTCCAGCGAAGCGACGTGGCCCCGCGGCGCCACCATGATATGGCCGTTACTGTAAGGATACTTGTTGAGCATCACGAGCACGCCGCGATTCTCGAACAGGACCAGACGTTCGCGGCGCTCGGCGTCGGACAACTTTCCAAAACAGAAGATGCAGGCTTTGGGGTCGGAGAGCAGGCTGCGCAAATACGCGTAGCGCCACGGCGCCCACAGCCGGAGCCCTTCAGCCGGGACGTCCGCGTGCTCGCGCCGGTTGACTGGCCGACTAACGGCCCGCTTCTTCGGCGCCATTTACTTCGATTCGGAGTTCCTTGCCCGCGCGAAAGAATGGGATCTGCTTGGCATCGACGCTGACCAACTGGCCGGTCTTGGGATTGCGTCCCTGGCGCGCGCGGCGCTGTTTGACGGCGAAACTGCCGAAGCCGCGGATTTCGATCCGCTCGCCGCGCATCAACGAGTTGGCCATCGCGTCGAACATGGCATTGACGATCGTCTCTGACTCGCGATGGGTAAATCGCCCCCTGCGCGCCAGAAGTTCTTCGATGATTTCCCGCTTGGTCATCGATCTCGACGCCGGTCCGCGTCGCGCTAATGCGGACCGGCTCCCCCGTCTAGCTGGTTTTGCCGCCGCGCGCCGCGCGCCGCTCGCCGTCGTCGCGATCGAGCTTGAGCTCTTCCTTCAGGATATCTTCCATCGAGAACCGCGCCGCTTCATGCTCGCGTTTCAGGTATGCCTGCATTTCCTCGCGCTCTTCGTGCTGTTTGACGGCCTTGATCGAGAGGCCAATCCGGCGCTCCTTTGGATCAAGCTGCACAACCAGGGCGTCCAGCTCGTCGTCAACCTTGTACAGCGACGACGGCTTGTCGACGCGCTCGTTGCTGAGCTGCGAGATGTGGATCAATCCTTCGATGCCTTCCTCGATTTCCACGAACACGCCGAAGTCCGCCACCGAGCTTACCTTGCCATGGACGCGCGTGTTGATCGGGTAGCGCTCCGCCACCGTATTCCACGGGTCGGTCGTGAGCTGCTTGACGCCGAGGCTCACGCGCTCGTTCTCGACGTCGATGCCGAGCACCGTCGCCTCGAGCTCGTCGCCCTTCTTGACCATCTCGCTCGGATGCCGAATTTTCTTGGTCCACGACAAATCCGAAATGTGCACGAGGCCGTCGATGCCCGGCTCGATCTCGACGAAAACGCCGAAGTCGGTGATCGACTTGACCTTGCCCTTCACCTGGCTGCCGATCGGATGCTTCAGGCCGAGCTCTTCCCACGGATTCGCTTCGGTCTGCTTGAGCCCCAGCGAAATTCTGCGATTCGCTTCGTCGACGCCGAGCACCTGGACTTCGACCATGTCGCCCGGATTCACCACTTTCGACGGATGCACGGCGCGCTTGCTCCAGCTCATCTCGGAGACGTGGATCAGGCCCTCGACGCCTTTTTCGATTTCGACGAACGCGCCGTAGTCGGTGACGCTGACGACCTTGCCCTTGATTCGGGTCCCCGGCGGATAGCCTTCGGCGACCTTGGTCCACGGGTCGGGCATGATCTGCTTCATACCGAGCGAGACGCGCTCGCGATCGGCGTCGTACTTCAGCACGACGACTTTGACTTTGTCGCCGACCTTCAACACTTCGGACGGATGCTGCAAGCGGCCCCACGCCATGTCAGTGATATGGAGCAGGCCGTCGATTCCGCCGAGGTCGATGAAGGCGCCGTAGTCGGTAATATTTTTGACGGTGCCTTCGAGGATCACGCCCTCTTCGAGCACCTTGAGGGTCTGCTCTTTCAATGATGCGCGCTCGCGCTCGAGCACGCTGCGTCGCGAGACCACGACGTTGCCGCGCGCGCGATTGAACTTCAGAATTTGGAAGCGTCCACGCTGTCCGACGTAGCGGTCGAGATTGCGCGCCGGACGGATATCGACATGCGATCCCGGCAGGAACGCCGGAACCCCGATATCGACTTTGAGTCCGCCTTTGACTTTGCCAAGCACCACGCCTTCGACCGGAGTCTCGGCCTGGAACGCCTTGTCGAGTTCGCGCCAGACTTTGAACTTCTCGGCCTTGGCGTGCGAAAGCATCACCGTGCCGTTGTCGGTCTCGGTGCCTTCGAAGTACACGTCGACCTCGTCGCCTTCCTTGACCGTGGAATGTCCCTCGTGGTCAAGAAATTCGGGGAGGGGAACCTGCCCTTCGCACTTGTAGTTGATGTCGATGATGACGCTGTCGCGCGTGATTAGAAGAACTCTTCCAACCAGCACGTCGCCGGGACGGGGAGCCTTCAAACTCTCTTCCATCAACGACTCAAAGTCATTTTCTCCTCCGCTCACTTGTTCTGGCAACACTTTCTCCATTTAGGGGGACCTTCCGGGATTCCGGGACTTCGGGGCTGCTGCAATCCTTACAACCGGGCTAGGCTCGTTTCAAGTCCTTGGCGGCGTTGATTCGAGGGTTAATCTTCGCTTTCATCGCCGCAACCACTGCGTCGATCGAAAGTTTCGTTGAATCTATCTCTATCGCATCGTCGGCGCGTTTGAGCGGCGCGAGTTCACGTCCGCTGTCACGGCGGTCACGCTCGATCAGTTGATCGAGCACTTCATCCTCGGTAATCGATTGACCTTTTTTCCTGAGCTCTTCATATCGGCGGCGCGCTCTGATCTTAACGTCGGCATTGAGAAAGAATTTGAACTCGGCATCGGGAAAGATCGCGGTGCCGATATCGCGTCCTTCCATAACGACGCGACCGTCCGCGCCCGCCGCGCGCTGCAACTCGCGCATCCGCTCGCGCACCGCGCCTAAAGCGGAGAAGCGCGACGCGAGGTCGCCGACTTCCGGCTCATATATCTTCGCGCTCACGTCGCTGCCGTTGAGAAATATTTTCTCGCCGTCGAATTTTATCTTAATCGTCTTGAGTATTGACGCTAGTCTCTCGGCGACGTTCGGAGCGTCCGGGTTTATGGCGGCATCGCGAGCCGCAATCGCGACTGCGCGATACATCGCGCCGGTGTTCAGGTACGAGAATCCGAGCGCGCGGGCGAGCTCGCGCGCGGCCACGGATTTTCCCGCACCGACGGGACCGTCGATCGCGATAATTGGTTCCTTGCGGCTCATTTTATCTTTTCACGCATCGCGCGGCCGCGATTGAAAATCTTCTCGACACCGTCCATGTCGCCGGCTTCGAGCGCGCGCTGAAATTGCGCGAAGGCTGCGCCGTAGAGTTTCAGCGCAGCGGCGATCGCCTCGCGATTGGTCACGAAGATGTCGCGCCATATCTCCCAGGACGACGACGCGAGACGGGTCGTGTCGCGTAGGCCGCCTGCACCGTATTCCGCGGCGAGCTTGTCGCGGATTTTTTCAGTGTCGAGAGCCGCGGCCAGGACGCTCGACACTGCCTGCGGCAGATGACTCGAGCGCGCGAGGATGGCGTCGTGGGTCGATGCGTCCATCATCTCGACGCATGCGCCGGTCTCGTCCCATAGCTGCTCAATCTTGTTGATCGCCTCAGGCGTGCTCTTGGCCGACGGCGTCAGAATCACGCGGCGGTCTCGAAACAGCGCCGGGTCCGCCGCCGACGCGCCGGTGGTCTCCTTGCCAGCAACCGGATGAGCCGCGACCAGCGAGCGCTGGCCGGTGATCAGAGGTTCTAGTTCGCGGATGACGTATTGCTTCACGCTGCCGACGTCGGTCACGACTGCGTCCGCGGCGGTGTGCTCGATCATTTTTTCCAGCGTCGAACGCATCGTGAGTATCGGCACGGCCAGCACAATCAAGTCCGCACCGCGCGCCGCTTCGACCGGATCCCGCGTCGCTATATCGATCATGCCGCGCTCGACGGCAACGTCAAGGTTCGCCTGCGAGCGTCCGAGGCCGACGACTTTGCCGACGACGCCCGCGCGCCGCGCGATATGCGCGAGCGAGCCGCCAATCAGGCCCACTCCGCAGACGGTCATCTGTCGAAACAATTGCGCCATCAGGCCTGGATTCCACCGCCCGGCGGCAAGTTTTTTGCCGACTTGTTGCGGTTGGTATGTATCAGCAGGTTGACGATCGCGATCAGCATCAGGGCGAGCAGCGGGAAGATGACGTAATTCATGTTCAGGTTCGCGCCGCGAACGTCGGCCACGATAACGGCGAACACTCCCGCCATTATCAGCACGTAAGTGAGCCTGAACCACGACAGCGCGTTCATCGCGCGACCCTGGAATTGCGCGGGCGAAAAAACCGCGGTCAGCCCGATCAGCACGTAACCGACCAGGGCGATTATCGGCAGCAGCAATAATCCGGTGAATTTCGATCCGTACGCATCGATCTGCCCCGAGACGTCCCAGTGAATTGGAATCTGCGCGGGCACCGCCGGCCAGGTCAATATCGCAATCACGAACATCGCGATTAACAGCGCGACTGCGAAAGTTTCTGCGTTTCGATTCTTCATGACTGCGCGCCCATCGCTTCGGCGAGCATCGCGACCAGCCGCCGATTCTCTTCAGGCAGGCCGACGCTGATTCGCACGTGCCGCGGATAGCCGTAACCATGCATCGGGCGCACGATCACGCCCTTGCGCAAAAGCTTGTCGTAAACCGCGCGGCCGTCGCCGACGTCAACCAGGAAAAAATTTGCGTGACTCGGGACGAACGGCAGCTTGAGGCGGGCGAACTCGCGCTCGAGGTAGTCCATCCCTTCGGCGTTAACTTGCAACGTTCTGGCGATGTGCGCACGATCATCCATCCCGGCTACCGCCGCCACCTGCGCGAGCGATGTGACGTTGAACGGCTGACGCACGTTATGGAGCATCTGGATCATGTCGGGGCGTGCGACTGCGTAGCCGACGCGCATTCCCGCCAGCCCGAAAATTTTCGAGAAGGTCCGGAGCGTGATTAGCAGGCGGCGATCGTCGTGGTCGTTCATCGAGTCGGGGTACTCGGGGTCGCGCACGAACTCGAAGTACGCCTCGTCGGCGACGATCACGACATGCTCGGGTATGCGCTCGAGGAATCGCTTCCATTCGGCGCGCCGGTAAATCGTACCGGTCGGATTATTCGGATTGCCGAGAAAGACGATTCGCGTGTTCGCGTCGCAAGCCGCAGCCATCGCGTCGAGGTCGTGCGAGAATCCATCGCTGGTTTTCACGACGCGATGATCGCCGCCGGCCGCCGCCGTCGCCAGCGGATAGATCGCGAACGAATGCTCCGAGTAAACCGAGTTCAACCCCGGCCGCAGGTAAAGGAACGCGAGCAGGTTGAGCACCTCGACCGAGCCCGACGCCGCGAAGACGCGCTCGACTCCAATCTTATGATGCGCGGCGATTTTCGCCCGCAGTTCGTAGCTCGCGCCGTCGGGGTAGCGATTCAGCTCGGGCAACGCCGCCTTGATAGCCTCGATCGCGCGCGGCGACGGCCCCAGAGGATTTTCGTTGGACGCCAGCTTGACCGGCTCGACGACGCCGAGCTCGCGTTGCAACTCGTCGATCGGCTTGCCCGGTTCATAGGGCGCAAGCGCGGCGACGGATGGGAGTACGAGATCTTGTGCTTTGATCAAAACGGGGGAACGACCGCGGAAAAAGTTTTAACTTTTCACTTTTCACTGCCCGGCTCAGGCAGCGGCCGACCTTCCTTCAGGATATGATCCCAGGACCTTCAAGAATAGAGCCTTGCTCGAAAGAGATTTGAGTGCGCGCGCGAGTTTGGGGTCGTCGCGATGGCCGGTAACGTCGACGAAGAACAGGTATTCCCACGGACGAGCGCGCAGCGGGCGCGATTCGATCTTCGAAATATTTATCGCGTTGCGCGCAAACAGGTTGAGCGCCTGGTTGAGGGTGCCGACCCGATCGGCGACGGCGAACAGCAGCGTGGTCTTGTCCTTGCCTGAGCGCTCGACCGGCCGCGTGCCGATCACGAGGAATCGCGTCGTGTTGGCTGCGACATCCTGCACGTTCGATGCGATTACCTTGAGCCCGTAGGCCTCGCCCGCAGCCTTCGACGCGATGGCGGCAATCGAGCCGTCGGCGGCCGCTCGCTGCGCCGCCAGCGCGTTGGATGCGACCGCCTCGGTCTCGCAATGCGGAAAATTCGAGCTGATATACCCGCGGCACTGCGCGAGGCTTTGCTGATGCGACACGATCCGCTTCACGCTGTCCGCCACTCCACTCAACGACATTATCGAATGTCGAATGGGCAGGAGCACCTCGCCGACTATCACCAGCGAAGTATCTATAAGGAGGTCGAGCGTCAGCGTGACCGAACCTTCGGTCGAGTTCTCGACCGGTACGACGCCGAAATCCGCGCGGCCGTTCTCGATGGCCTGGAAGACTGCGGCGAACGACTCCAGCGGCATCATCGCGACGCTCGAACCGAAGCGCATCCGGGTCGCCTCGTGCGAATAGGTATGCTCGGGGCCGAGGAAGGCGACGCGCGGCTCATGCTCGAGCGCGCGGCACGCCGAAATTATCTCGATGTAAATCCGCTTGACCTGATCGTCGGTGAGCGGACCCGGGTTCTCGGCGAGCATCTTTTCGATAATCGCGCGCTCGCGCACGGGCTGGTAAACTTCGCCGCCCTCAAGATGCTTGAGGCGTCCGATCTCGGTGGCGACGCTGGCGCGGGCCGAGATGAGCCGCAGAATTTTGAGATTAATCTCATCCATCCGCGCGCGCAGAGTCTCGATCGACGGCGGCTCGGCAAGCGGCTTCCTGGCAATCCGTGATGACATCGAACAAGAAGGGGTATCCGATCGACCGGGCGTTTTCAACGTTTTTCAGTATTACAAAGACGCCTCCGCGGCGGGCGGCAGGGGTGACCCCTGCACCCAGTGTTAGGAAAAGAAATCGCAAAATCGCGAGGACGCGCTCTTGCTCCCAGGTTCAGGGAAGATATTAAACCCGTGCTCCGTTGTCCGCGCGGATCGCGCGCGATTGTTCCCCTTCCCTCGAGGGAAGGGGTCAGGGGTTAGGTTGCTGAGATTACTTCACGAAGATTACGCCGAAATGGTTGTCGGTCACGTCGCCGGTGTCGCTCAGGGTGAAGTTCGACGTGATGTAGCCGCTGGCGCCGGCGAACTGACCTTCGCCGCCGTCGATGCGCCACATCACGGCGCCCGATTTGAGGCCGGCCTCGGGGCTATCGCCGAGGTAGCCGCGCTCGATCGAACTGAATTGTAAACGATTGCGGTCGCCGAATCGGATACTGCCCTTCTCCACAAATGAGGTGTCTCCGGTAATCGTCACTTCCGACTCGAACTCGGCCTTGCCACCAGCCGCTGGTTCAATCTTACCCTTCACGCCGTCGGCACCGACGACAGTTGTGACCGTCGTGCTCGGCGAACTGGTCGCGGCTTTCATCACGTTCGCTGAGGGACCGGGGCCGGCCTTTCCCTTGAATTGCATGGCGTAGATTATCTGTTTCATCGCTCGCTCTCCTCTGATGGCTTCGCGCGCCGTTGATTCGCCAATAACTGCAAACGAGCGGGAAGGCAACCTAACCCCTAACCCCTTCCCTCGAGGGAAGGGGAACAATCGCGGAGGCGCCCTTCCGTTCTTTTGGTAACCAATAGTCATCGTTCGAAAACTTCTTGACAATAAATTCGTAGACTCGTACTGAATTAAATTATTAATTCGTGCCGTGGGGCGTATATCGGGGGCAGTTCTTCTCTTCGCGTTGGCGATAGTGCTGGCGGGTTGTAATGGCGGCGGATCGAGTTCGTCGGCCACGGCATCGTCGTCGGGGATCGTTCACTTCGTGCCCAACTCGCATGCGTTCTGGAGTGATCAAGCAAACTGGACGACCACGTTCGGGCCCGCCTACTCCGATATCACGCTCGCGCCGAGCAACTTCGTGCCGTGTCGCGGGGGACCGTTCGCGCTGTGCTATTACTCGGGGCCGAGCGCGGGCGCCGAGGATCTGTCGTGCACGCTCACGGCGGACGGCAAGTATGCGAACTGCCAGTGCTACGACATTCCGTACGGCGTGTACTTCGTCGATATCAACGCGATCCTGAATCACGCGGTGTATGAAAAAACGATCGCGCAATGCGGCGCCGACGGTAGCATGTGCGCGACGCTCAACTCGGCGCCGGTCTGCGCCAACGTCAATCAGGGAAATCTGATACCGGGATCGAGCGTCTACTCGACCTTCAGCTTCGATTGTGTGCCGGAAAACGGGCTGGGCGTGACGAACTGCGCGCAACAGCCGTACGCCGGATGCATGACGGCGCCATGCTTCAAAACGTCGCAGGCGGGAATCGTCCAATGCTCGTGCCCGGTGTTCGACGGTCCCTACCAGGTCGGCCAGAACGATCAAGCGTGCACGCTCAGTGATGGACTGACATGGTCGGCGGCCTATGCTCCGCCAGCGACGGCGTCACCGACACCGACGCCCGCGATGTCCGCGGATGCATATAAGATGATGTCCGCTGGCGTGCCCGCCGCGATTCCCAGTCCGGGCGCATGTCTGCCCGACGCTCCGGGCGCGCTCGGATGCCCGTTGTACGTCCCCGGCGTCACGATGATCCCGCCGGACAGCGGCGTCGATTGCGCCAAGGTCTGCGACGAGTATCACAGTTGCTTGCAGCCGAAAGGCGCGCAGGCGGGATTCACGTGCGACTCCACGCTGTGCACCGACGAATGCAACGATCGCGACCTGGTGAGCGTCGCATGCACGGGTCTGGCGGGATGCGACATCTCGGAAATAGTTAAGGTCGAGACCGCGGCGAATTGTAGCTGCTGCGCGAGCCAGTTATGCGGTTGCAATCCGAGCGCGAAGACTGACAAAGCGATCTCGGCGCTGAATCAGCAGCAGCGTGATCGAGGCGTCACGCCGCAATGCGATGTGAACGGGACGTTGTGCGGGTCACCATGACGTGGCTGAAAAAGTGAGCGGGCCGGTTTTGTGATGTGGCCCAGAACCCTCACCTGCCGGCGGCTACGCCCGCCGGCTGCCTCTCCCGTAAAGTAACGGGCGAGGTATTCGGAAGCCTCCGCCCCCGACCCTGAGAGCGAAAGGTCGTCCTCGACATTTCGCGATTTCACTGGGTGCAGGGGTCACCCCTGCCGCGGAAGCGTGAAACCCGCGGAGGGTTTCACATTCAATCGATTGGATCGCCCTCGACGCGGCCGCGGGTCAGGTATGCGGAGCCCATCGCGGCGAATTTTCGTTCGCGGGCGCGGCGCAATTCATTCGGTTTCAGCTTGACCAGGCGCTCGAGATGACGCGCGAGTGCTGCGCCGATCAGATGAGCGGCTTCGGCTGGCGCGGTATGCGCTCCGCCGGCTGGCTCGGCGACGATCTCATCGATCAGTCCCAGCTCGAGCAAGTCGGGCGCCGACAGCTTCAGCGCCGAGGCGGCGGCGGCCACGTTCTCTTCGCCGCCTGCGCGCCAAAGGATCGCGGCGCATCCTTCGGGCGTGATCACCGAGTAGCACGCGTTTTCCTGCATCAGGACTGTGTTCGCCACGCCCAGCGCGATCGCGCCGCCTGAGCCGCCTTCGCCGATCACGCACGCGAGGATCGGCACCGTGGCCCGCGCCATCAGTTCGAGGTTGTGCGCAATCGCTTCGGTCTGACCACGCTCCTCCGCGCCGACGCCCGACTCGGCGCCCTGCGTGTCGATCAGGGTGATTATCGGCAGCCCGAAACGCTCCGCCAGTTGGTAAACGCGGGTCGCCTTGCGATAGCCCTCGGGATGCGGTTTGCCGAAATTGCGCTTGATTCTTTCGGTGGTCGAGCGGCCCCGCTGATGCCCGACTACCGCGACCGCGCGATGCCCAAAATACGCGAGGCCCGCGACGATTGCGCCGTCGTCGGCGAAATGGCGGTCGCCGTGAATCTCGATAAAATCGCGCATCAGCAGCTCGATGTAATCGAGGGTCTGCGGGCGATTCGGATGACGCGCGAGGCGGACGCGCTCGATAGCACTGAGCGGCTCAGCGAGTTGCGCGTCAGTCGTCGCAGTACCGTTGTTGCGGTTTTTTCCGCTGCGCGGCTTATGTCCGTTGTGATTGCCTTTCAATTCAGTTCACGCCTGAAAAAATTTAGCGAACAACGCAAGAGCATCGTGGGCGCCGCGCCCCGGGTCAAGCCAGACGATATCCGGATCGCGGCGAAACCAGGTGAGTTGGCGCTTGGCGAGCCGCCGCGATTCCTGCTTGGCGAGAGCGATCGCGTCGGCCAGCGGCATCTCGCCGTGCAAATACGCCGCGAGCTGCTTGTAGCCAATCGTACTAAGCGGTGGTTTCCCGGGCGAGTATCCAGCCCCGACCAGGGCGCACACTTCCTCGACGAGACCGGCCGCGACCATCGCGTCGAATCGGGCGTTGATCGCCTCGTAGAGCTTCAGCCGTTCGACTTCGACACCGACGGTGAAAGTGTCGTAGCCGAGGTCGGCGAAGCGATGCCGATCCTGATGCGCCGAGATCGTTTCGCCGGTCAGCTCGAAGACTTCGAGAGCGCGCACGATTCGATAGAGGTCGTTGACGCCGATTCGATTCGCAGCTTCAGAATCGACCTCGCGCAGTTTCTGATGCAGATGCGCGACGCCCTGCTCTTCCGCGATTTTGGCCAATCGATCGCGAATTGCCGCCGACGCAGCGGGTCCGCGAAAGATTCCGCCGCGGATGACGCGCAGGTAGAGCCCGCTGCCGCCGACTACCAGCGGATTTCGTCCGCGCGCCGCGATGTCCTCGATGGCCGCGCGCCCGAGCTGTGCGAACTCGGCCACGTCGAGCGACTCGTCGGGATCGCGCACATCTATCAGATGATGCGGCACGCGGGCGCGATCCTCGGGCGACGGTTTCGCGGTGCCGAGATCCATCCCGCGATAGAATTGGCGCGAGTCGGCGTTGACTATCTCGCAGTTGGAGCGTCGCGCCACTTCCATCGCTAGCGCGGATTTGCCGGCGCCGGTTGGGCCGACGATGAAGCCGACCTTGATTCTCGCCGGTCGCATCGAGGTGTCCAATTCCGCGACTGAAACACTCATCGGCGGAACATCCGCTCAATTTGCCCGCGGGCAAACTGGATATGCACCGGGCGGCCGTGCGGGCAGTTGGTCTTGAATTCGGTGCGATCGAGGTCGGCGAGCAGCGAATGGATTTCTGCGAGCTCGAGTACGCGTCCGACGCGAACCGAACCGTGACAGGCGAGCTGCTTCAGCCAATTCTCGAAGGCAGCCTCGCCGCCGCCGCGAAAGCCGGCATCGCCCATGCTCTCGATCATATCGCCAAGCAGCTTCGCACCGCCCTCGGGCCCGAACACGGCGGGTGCGCCCTTGAGCAGCAAGGTAGTTGGCCCGAACGGCTCGACGTCGAAACCCATCGCGCGGATTTCAGTGAGAGCGGCCTGGACCATCGTGGCGCGCGCGGGGTTCAGCTCGACCGACACCGGCGCGAGCATCGCTTGCGTGCGAATGCCTCCGTCGCGGAGCTCGCGGCGCAATCTTTCGAAAGTGACGCGCTCGTGCGCTGCGTGCTGATCGATCAGGAGCAGCCCTTCCTCAGTCTCGAGCGCGATATATCCCGCGAAGATTTGCCCGATCACGCGGAGCTTGGAGTACATCGGTATTGGCGCGGCGGGAATTGGCGCGGCCGGATTTGCGCCGGGGCGCGCGTCGCGATCGTATGCGAGGGTGAGCGGGCGCTGATAAGCGACAGGAGTAGGCGTATCGGGGACCAGTCGCAGCGGCGAGTCGCCGCGCATACTCGGCGATCGGTCATCGGAGCGATCTTGGGAGCGATCTTGCGCGCCCTTCGACGACATCGTGATGAGACCCATCGCAGTGTCGTCGGTGGATGGCGCAACCGGGTCAGTGGAAATTGGAGCGGGCGCGTTTTCGGTCTGGTCCGCCAGGCGATCGCGAATCGCGTGATAGACTACATCGAAAACCGCGCCGCCGTTGCGAAATCGCACCTCGGTCTTCATCGGGTGCACGTTGACGTCAACGTCCTCGGGACGAATATCGACGAACAGCATCGTCGCCGGATGGCGTCCGCGCGGGATGAGCGTCTGGTAGGCCTGCTCGATTGCCCGAATCAGCATCCGGTCACGAACCGAGCGACCGTTGACGAAGGTGAAAATCATTCTGCCCGTCGCGAAAGATTCCTGGCTGGAGGCGGCCAGCCCTTGCGCACGAATTCCCGGGCGATCGAGATCGAACGCCAGCATCTTCGACGCGATCTTTGGACCGAACACCTGGCGGAATCGCTC
>CAWCDG010000007.1:0-312500 GCA_963794325.1 uncultured delta proteobacterium
TACGCCAAGCTGCTGCACGAAGATTTGAAGCTGCGCGATTTTATCAAGAAGCGGCTCTACCACGCCGGTATCTCGCGAATTGAAATCGAGCGGATGGCCAACAAGGCCAAGATAAATATTTACACGGCGCGTCCCGGTATCGTGATCGGCAAGAAGGGCGCGGAAATCGACAAGCTCAAGCTCGATATCCAGAAGCTGATGAAAGGGCGCGACTCGTTCATCAATATCCACGAGGTGCGCCGCCCCGACCTCGATCCGCAGCTGGTTGCCGAGAATATCGCGCTCCAGCTCGAACGTCGCGTCGCCTTTCGCCGCGCGATGAAAGAGGCGGTCACCCGCGCGATGCGAATGGGTGCGCAGGGCGTCAAGGTGCACGTCGCGGGACGCCTCGGCGGTGCGGAAATCGCGCGCCAGGAATGGTATCGCGAGGGCCGCGTTCCGCTGCAGACGTTGCGCGCCGACGTCGCCTACGGCTTTGCCGAAGCGCGCACGACTTACGGCCAAATCGGCGTGAAGGTCTGGATTTTCCGCGGCGAAGTTCTAACCCGCAAGGATGCGGACGCGAAACGCGCAGGCACTCCGGCGCAGGCGAATTGAAGAAGCAGGATGCTCGCACCAAAAAAAGTTAAATGGCGCAAGATGATGAAGGGCCGCGTCCGCGGCGCCGAGTCGCGCGGACTCACGCTCGCGTTCGGCGACTACGGCCTCAAGTCACTCGAGACTTGCCGTATCGACACGCGCGCCCTGGAAGCCGCCCGTATCGCACTGACGCGCCATATCAAGCGCGGCGGCCGCGTCTGGATTCGTGTCTTCCCCGACAAGCCCTTCACGAAAAAGCCGGCTGAAACCCGCATGGGCAAGGGCAAGGGATCGCCCGAAGGATGGGTCGCGTGCGTTCGGCCGGGCAGGATTCTATTCGAGATGGAAGGCGTCGATTACGCGACGGCGAAAGAAGCGATGCGGCTGGCGGCGCACAAGCTTCCGATCAAAACAATTATGGTCTCGCGCGAGGAGGGTGGCCTTGGAGCTTGACGAACTAAGGCAGATGACCGCGCCGGACTTGCAGGTCAAAGAGCGCGAGGCGCGCGAGGAAATTTTCCGCCTGCGCTTGAAGCTGCGCACCAATCAGCTCGACAATCACGCGGGCTACCGGCGCGCGCGCCGCGAGTTGGCGCTCATTTTGACGCTGCTCGGCGAGAAAAAGCGCCGCGAGAATGCTACGGAGAAGAAGGCAAGTTAATGCGGGAGCGAATTAAACGGCGCGAAGGGACCGTGGTCTCCGCCAAGATGACCAAGACCGTGCTGGTCAAGGTCGATCGCATGGTCGAGCACGAGCTGTATGGTAAGCGCGAGCGTCGCAGCACCAAGTTCATGGCGCATGACGAACGCGGCGAGTGCAAAGAGGGCGACCGCGTGCTGATTATCGAGTCGCGCCGGCTCTCCAAAAACAAGCGCTGGCGCGTCAGCAAAGTTCTAAAAAAGGCGGCGGGGTAAGGGCGCGAGATGGTACAGGTGCAAACAGTTCTGGATGTCGCCGATAACTCGGGCGCCCGCAAGGTTATGTGCATCAAGGTGCTCGGCGGCTCCAAGCGCCGGTACGCGTCGGTCGGAGACGTGATCGTGGTCGCAGTGAAAGAAGCGATTCCCAACGCCAAGGTCAAAAAGGGCGACGTGTCGCGCGCGGTAATCGTGCGCACGGCCAAGGAGATCAGCCGCGACGACGGCAGTTACATCCGCTTCGACGGCAACTCCGCCGTGCTGCTCGACAAGGATCACGAGCCGATTGGCACGCGCATCTTCGGCCCGGTGGCGCGGGAACTGCGCGGGAAGAAATTTCTGAAAATAATCTCGCTCGCGCCGGAGGTGCTGTGATGGCGTCGGCGAAGTACAAGATTAAGAAGAATGACACCGTGATGGTCGTCACCGGCCGCGACCGCGGCAAGACCGGCAAGGTGATGCGGGTGTTGCCGGAGCGCGGGCGCGTCGTGATCGAGCGGCTCAATATCGTCAAGCGCCACAGCAAGCCGCGCGGTGCGCAGAGCCCCGGCGGAATCGTCGAGAAGGAAGCGCCGATCGACATCTCGAACGTCATGATTTTTTGCGATCGCTGCAATGCTCCGGTGAGGGTCGGGATCAAAGCTGCCGACGACGGCTCGAAGAGCCGGGTCTGCCGGCGATGCGGCGAGACAATAGGTAACGACTAATGGCTGACAAAAAAGATAAGCCGGATAAAGTCGATCAGGCCGCCAAGGCCGAGCAGACCGCCAAGTCTGACGCCGCGGCCAAGGCCAAGCGCGAAGGAAAGGCGCGCCAGGCTCAGCAGAAGCAGGCTGCCGAGGATGCGAAAGCGTCGGCCGCGGCGCCGCTGCCGCCCGAGCCCAAGCTGCCGGCGCGCCTGCGGGTGCGCTTCGAGAATGAAATCGCGCCGGCCCTGATGCGCGAGCTTAAGATCGACAACAAGATGCGCGTGCCGCGGCTCGAGAAGATCACGATTAACATGGCGCTGCAGGAAGCTCGCGACAACGTGAAGATCCTCGACTCGGCGCTCGAAGAGCTTAAGGTGATCGCCGGACAGAAGCCGGTGCTGACCCGCGCGCGCAAGGCGATATCGAATTTCAAGCTGCGCCAGGGGATGCCGATTGGCGTGATGGTCACTCTGCGGCGCGAAAAGATGTGGGAGTTTTTCGATCGGCTGGTGAACATCTCGCTGCCTCGCGTGCGCGACTTCCGCGGCGTCAGCGACAAGGCTTTCGACGGGCGCGGCAACTACTCGCTCGGCTTGAAGGAACACACGATTTTCCCCGAACTCAACCTCGACAAGGTCGAGAAGGTCAAGGGCTTGACGATTTCAATTACGACCACCGCGCGCAGCGATTTCGAAGGGCTGACGCTGCTGCGTGCGCTCGGGATGCCGATGCGCGGAGCGGCCGAGCGTGAGGCCGACGCGGCCAAGGCGGCGGCAGTAGCGCAAGCACATGCGGCCGCCAGGGCTGCGGTCGCGGCTGCGGCAACCCCGCCGCCGGCGCCGGATCAGGGGGCATAGGGACATCAAATGGCGAAAACGTGCCTGCGGGTCAAGGCGACTCGCAAACCAAAATTCAAAGTGCGCGCATACAACCGATGCCCGCTATGCGGCCGCGCGCGCGCTTACTACCGGCGTTTCAAGATGTGCAGGTTGTGCCTGCGCAAATACGCGCTCGACGGCAAGTTGCCCGGCGTGATCAAAGCGAGCTGGTAAAAGAGACCAATTATGTCGCAGACCGATCCGATTGCTGAACTGCTCACCCGAATCCGCAACGCGATGCGCGCGCGGTACAACGAACTCACCCTGCCGCATTCACGGCTGCGTGAGGCGATTTGCCGCGTGCTGATGGCCGAAGGCTTTCTGAGTGGCGTCGAAGTGGGCGGCGAAGCACCCAAGAAAATGCTGGCGCTCAAGCTGCGTTACTCGCCGACCCGCGAGTCGGTAATTCGCGGGATCGATCGCATCAGCAAGCCGAGCAATCGACGTTATGCGGGTGCTGCCGAGATCGGCAAGGTGCGCGGCGCGATGGGCGTGCAAATCGTTTCCACTCCGCTCGGCGTGATGACCGGTCGCGAGGCGCGGCGCAGAAAGGTCGGCGGCGAAATTCTCTGCAGGGTTTGGTAATCAGCCATGTCGCGCATAGGAAGACTACCGATTCATCTCGACAAGACCGTCAAGGCCTCGGTTACCGGCTCGACGCTCAAAGTCGAAGGCCCCAAGGGCAAGCTCGAGATCAAGCTTCATCCCGGCTTCACCGTCGAGATCAAGGATTCGGAAATCCTCGTGAAGCGTCCGGGCGATACCAGCGAGGAGCGCTCGATTCACGGGCTGATGCGCAAGCTGGTCGCCAACATGGTCGAAGGCGTCGGCAAGGGATTTACGCGAGTGCTCGAGATTAACGGCGTCGGCTATCGCGCGGAGGCCAAGGGCCAGCAGGTAAATCTGACGCTCGGCTACTCGCATCCGATTGTGTATCAGCTTCCCCAGGGCGTCACCGCAAAAGTTGAGAAGCAGGTGACGGTCACACTCGAGAGCGCCGACCGGCAGTTGCTCGGCACCGTCGCGGCGCAGATTCGCGAGCTTCGGCCGCCGGAGCCGTACAAGGGAAAAGGAATCAAGTACGCCGCCGAGACCATTCGTCGCAAGGCCGGCAAGGCTGCGGCGGGCTCGACCTCGGCGTAAAGGTTGTAACGATTATGGCGCTAGTGCGATCAGAAAAACGCAAGCTGCGACAGGGACGCGTGCGCCGCAAGGCGGTCGGCAACGACAGTCGCCCGCGGCTGTCGGTGTTCCGCTCGCTGCATCATATATACGTCCAGGTGATTTCCGACGAGAGTGGTCGCACGCTCGCCGCCGCCTCGACCGAAACGGCCGGTGTGCGCGAGGGCCTGACCAGCAAGCGCAATCTCGCGGCCGCCAAAGCGGTGGGCAAGGCGATCGCGGAACGATGCCTTCAGAGCGGCATCTCGAATGTCGTGTTCGATCGAAACGGATTTCTCTATCACGGCCGCGTCAAAGCGGTGGCCGACGCGGCGCGCGAAGCGGGGTTAAAATTTTGAACGGCAGGCAACGAACATTACGCGAAGGCACGGTCGTCCAGCGAATCGATCCGCAGGGCCTCGAGATCAAAGAGAAGGTCGTGCATATCAACCGCGTCGCGAAAGTCGTGAAGGGTGGACGCCGCTTCAGCTTCAGCGCGCTGGTGGTTGCGGGCGATCACAACGGGCTGGTCGGATTTGGTCTGGGCAAGGCCAACGAAGTGCCCGAGGCGATTCGCAAGGGCGTCGATCGCGCCAAGAAAAGTCTGGTTCGCGTGCCGATTCAGGACGGTACTATTCCGCATGAAGTGGTCGGACGTTTCGGCGCTGGACGCGTCGTGCTGCGGCCGGCTGCCGAGGGCACCGGGGTTATCGCAGCCGGCGGTGTGCGCGCGGTGGTCGAGCTCGCGGGTATCCGCAACATCCTGACCAAGCGGCTGGGCTCGTCGAATCCTCACAACCTGGTGAAAGCCACCCTCGAAGCGCTCGCCGAACTGCGCAGCACCCAGGATATCAACCGTCTCCGCGGCCGCACCCCAAATCAACCCGAAGCCGCCGCGTGATCGAGGCTTTAGAATACGATGTCCGATAAAATCCGCGTCAAGCTCGTCGGCAGTCCGATCAGCACCAATCGCCGCGTGCGTGAGACGGTCAAGGGCCTCGGCCTCGGCAAAGTCGGCAGCGTGCGCGAGCTCAAGCGCAGCGCGGCGGTCGAGGGGATGGTCAAACGGCTGAAGCATCTGGTAGTCGAGCTCAAGGATTAGGCTCTGTTTATGGATTTGAAGGATCTGAAACCGTCTCCCGGCTCGACCCATCGCAAACGCCGCGTCGGACGTGGAATCGGCTCGGGCCACGGCAAGACCGCCGGCCGCGGGCACAAGGGATTGGGCGCGCGCTCGCACGGCAACACGCCGCCGAGTTACGAAGGCGGCCAGATGCCCTTGCAACGGCGCTTGCCCAAGCAGGGATTTCGTCGCACCCTTAAGAACCAGGCGCGTCGCGAGGAATTCGCGATTGTGAATCTGTCGCGGCTCGGCGACTTCGACGCAGGCGTCACTATCGACGCCGCCGCACTCGCCGCGCGCGGACTGATTCCCGCCGGTCGCAAGGTCAAGGTTTTAGGCGACGGCGATTTGAAGAGTAAGATTAAAGTGCGCGCCGATGCGTTCTCGAAAAGCGCGCTGGATAAAATCGCCGCCGCGGGCGGCGTCGCGGAGTTGGTAGCGCCAAAAGAAAGCTAGATGCTCGACGGGTTTTCAAACGCCTCGCGCATCCCTGAATTGCGCCGACGGCTGGTTTTCACCGCCCTCATGCTGGCTGTGTACCGGATTGGTGTCGCCGTGCCCACCCCCGGCATCGACGGCCAGGCGCTCGCGTCGTTCTTCGACGCTGCCAGTGGCACGCTCTTCGGATGGGTCAATCTGTTTTCGGGTGGCGCGCTCGAGCGCTTCTCGGTCCTCGCGCTCGGCATCATGCCGTACATCTCGGTCGCCATCGTCCTCGACCTGCTGAAAATCGCGTCGCCCTATCTCGACGAGCTATACAAGGAAGGCGAGGCCGGCCGCCGCAAGATTACCCAGTACACCCGCTATGGCACCGTGCTGCTGGCTCTTTTCCAGGGCACGATGATCGCGTTCTCGCTGGAAAAGATTCAGGCCCCCGGCGGCGGCAGTATCGTTTACAATCCCGGCCCCGGCTTCATCGTGATGACGGTGCTTACCGTGACCGCCGGGACGATGTTCCTGATGTGGATTGGTGAGCAGATCACTGAGCGCGGAATCGGCAACGGCATTTCGCTGATCATCATGGCGGGAATCGTTGCTCGACTCCCGAGCGCAATCGGCACCACCGCGCAGTTTGTGCGCGAGGGCGAAATGAGCATCTTCCTGCTCATCTTCATCCTCGCAGTCGCCGCGGGGGTTATCTTCGGTATCGTTTATATCGAGACTGCGCAGCGCCGCATCCCGATCCAGTATGCGCGCCGAGTCGTCGGTCGCCGCGTGTACGGCGGTCAGAGCTCGCATCTGCCCTTGAAGATCAACACCTCGGGCGTCATTCCGCCGATTTTTGCCTCCGCGCTATTGGTCTTCCCGGCGACGCTCGCGACCTTCGTTCCATTTTTGAAACCGTATTCGAGTTACCTGACTCCCGGCGGCATCTACTACGACCTCGTTTACGTCGCGCTGATTTTCTTCTTTTGTTATTTCTACACGTCGGTGACTTTCAACCCGGTCGACGTCGCCGACAATCTAAAAAAATACGGCGGCTTCATCCCGGGGATCCGGCCCGGACGTTTCACCGCCGACTATATCGACCGCGTGTTGTCGCGAATCACGCTCGGCGGCGCGGTTTACGTGAGCGCCGTATGCGTCCTGCCGACCATCCTTATCGCGCGCTTCAACGTGCCGTTCTTCTTCGGCGGCACCGCACTGTTGATCGTCGTGGGCGTCGCGCTCGACACGGTCGCACAAATCGAAACCCATCTGTTGACTCGCAACTACGAGGGCTTCATGCGTCGTGGACGGGTCAAGACCAAGAGGGGTGCCTAATCAGGTGAGGATTGCGCTGCTGGGCCCGCCGGGTGCGGGCAAGGGTACTCAGGCGCGGGCGCTCGCACTGCTATGGGGTATCCCGCAAGTTGCCAGCGGCGATCTCTTGCGAGCGGTAGTGCGCGAAGACTCGGAACTTGGTCGCGAGGCGGCCAGCTACATGGATCGCGGGCAACTGGTGCCCGACGAATTGGTGCTCAAACTGATCGCGGAACGGCTCAGGGAAAAAGACGCCCACAAGGGATTCATCCTGGACGGATTTCCGCGCAACGTGTCGCAAGCGGAAGCGCTGGCGAAGGGACTCGATCGGTTCGGGCTGAAGCTCGACAAAGCGGTCGCGGTAATCGTGCCCGACGAAGAGATCGTGAAGCGAATTTCAGGACGGCGCACTTGCGCGAAATGCAATGCGATGTATCACGTGGCCTTCGAGCCGCCGGCGAAGCCCGGCATATGCGACAAATGCGGAGGCCAACTTTATCAGCGCGAAGACGACGCCGAGGACACCGTGCGCGAACGCCTCAAAGTCTATGCGGAAACCACCCGCCCGCTGCTCGATCATTACGGCCGGCTCGGCTTGCTCGCGCAGGTCAACGGAGTAGGCCGCACCGACGACGTCGAAAAGCGGATCCTGTCCGCAGTAAACGGAGTCGCACCGCCGCCCAAGTGAAAGATGCGAACGGCGCAATCATGATTATTATTTCCGCGCGCGACAACGGAGCGCGGTCTTTATACTGAAATAAATGATTACTATTAAAACTGCGGCTGAAATTGCCGTGATGCGGAAGGCGAGCCAAATCGTCGCTGAGATTCTCGAGGCGCTGGCCGCGGCCGTCCGCCCGGGAATCACGACTGAGGAGCTCGATAAGCTGGCTGAAGATCTGACCTACAAAAAAGGCGCAAAGCCCGCCTTCAAGGGCTACAAGCCGGGCGATGTCGTGTACCCGAAATGCCTGTGCGTGTCGATTAACAATGAAATCGTCCACGGCATCCCGTCGAGCCGCAAATTGAAAGCCGGCGACATCGTCGGTCTCGACTTTGGCGTCGTGTACGAAGGCTTCTATGGCGACTCTGCCCGCACGGTCGCGGTCGGCCCGGTGCCCGAGCGGGTGACGCGGCTACTGCAGGTGACCAGGCAGTCCCTCTACGCGGGAATCGCACAGGCCCGCGCCGGCAATCGCATTAGCGACATCGCGCGCGCGGTGCAGGAAACAGTCGAGCGCGCCGGGTTTTCGGTGGTGACTGACTTCGCGGGCCACGGCATCGGCCGCCGCCTCCACGAGGACCCGCAGGTGCCGAATTATTTTCGCCCCGGGATGCCGAATCCGCGCCTTCGCGAGGGCATGGCACTGGCAATTGAGCCGATGGTTAACGAGGGAACCCCCGATTTGGAGATACTTTCCGATGGCTGGACTGCGGTGACGGCGGACGGTAAACTATCTGCCCACTTCGAGCATTCCATCGCAATCACTTCCAACGGACCTGAAATTTTAAGCGAACTGGAAAATGTCTAAAGGCGACGCAATCGAAGTACAAGGGACGGTTCAGGAAGCCCTCCCCAATGCGGTGTTCAGAGTAACGCTCGACAACGGGCACAAGGTGTTGGCCCATATTTCGGGCAAGATGAGGATGCATTACATCAAGATTCTGGCGGGAGATAAGGTCACGGTGGAACTCTCTCCGTACGACCTGACTCGCGGCCGGATAACTTATCGGATGCGATAGAGATTCATATGAAGGTCAGGGCGTCGGTAAAAAAGATTTGTAAGAACTGCAAAGTGGTGCGTCGCGAAGGCGTCGTGCGCATCCTGTGCTCCAACCCGCGCCACAAGCAGCGCCAGGGCTAGGAAGGGTCTCGCGATGGCACGAATTGCTGGAGTCGAACTCCCGAAAAACAAGCGGATGGATATAGCGCTCACCTATATCTACGGAATAGGCCGGCCGAGCGCGCTGAAAATCCTCGCTGCTGCGAAGGTCGATCCTGCAATCAAGACTGACGACCTGTCCGCCGACCAGCAGGTCCATATCCGCCAGGTGATCGACACCGACTTCGAAGTCGAAGGCGATTTGCGCCGCGACTTTCAGCAGTCGATCAAGCGCCTGATGGATCTTGGATGCTACCGCGGCATCCGGCATCGTCGAGGACTTCCGGTCCGTGGCCAGCGCACGCATACCAACGCACGCACCCGCAAAGGCCCGCGCAAAGTCGTCGCGGGCAAGAAGATGGCGCCGCCCAAGGGCTAACGTCCAAAAGCGCGCGACAGGAAGGAAATTTTCGCCGATCTGCCACAGACAACTGGATTCACTGAAAAAAGAAAAAAATGGCTGAAGAAACTAAAGAAGAGAAGAAGCCCGCTGCTGCGACGCCCGCTGCTGGTGCTGCTGGAGCACCTGCTCCTGCGCCGCGCCGCAAGAAGGTCCGCCGCAACGTTCCCGAAGGCGTTGCGCATGTGCATGCGACCTTCAACAACACGATCGTGACGATCACCGATCAGCAAGGCACCGTGATTGCCTGGTCGAGCGCCGGCTCGGTCGGCTTCAAGGGCTCGCGCAAAGGCACTCCTTATGCCGCCCAGATGGCGGCGGAAGCGTGTGCGCGCAAATGCTCGGAAGTTGGGATGCGCGCGGTTGTCGTCCATGTCAAAGGTCCCGGCGGTGGACGCGAATCAGCTGTGCGCGCGCTGCAAGCGGCGGGTCTCGGCGTGATCTCAATCAAGGACGTCACTCCGATTCCGCACAACGGATGCCGTCCGCCAAAACGGCGTCGAGTCTGACCCGAAATACTCGCGAGTGAAGAAGGCAATATAGAACATGGCAAGGAACCTAGGCCCCGTTTGCCGCTTGTGTCGGCGCGAAGGATTGAAACTCTTCCTCAAGGGAGAGCGATGCTACAGCGACAAGTGCGCGATCGAGCGGCGCAACTATCCGCCCGGCGCACACGGACAGGCGCGCACGCGGTTTTCTGAATTCGCGATCCGTCTGCGCGAGAAGCAGAAGGTCAAGCGCATCTACGGGATGATGGAGCGGCAGTTCTCCGAATACTTCGCGATGGCCGAGCGGATGGACGGAGTTACCGGCGAGAATTTGCTCGTGTTACTCGAGCGGCGCCTCGACAACGTGGTGTATCGCCTCGGCTTCGCAAGTTCGCTCGCGCAGGCGCGACAAGTCGTTCGTCACGGACATATCCAGGTAAACGGCAAGAAAGTTACGATTCCCTCGATCCTGGTCGAGGTTGGCAGTGTGATCAGCGTGGCCGAGGCGAGCCGCACCAAAAAGGTGATCGTCGAGGCAATCGAGATGGCGCAGCGTCGCGGCGTACCGCCGTGGATGGCACTCGAGCGCGAACAATTCCGCGGCTCGCTCCGGTCGCTGCCGGCGCGCGCTGAACTGACAATGCCGATCAGCGAGAAGCTGATCGTCGAGCATTACTCAAGATAGGGCGGAGGCTACCGATTCTGGCGTCCCGGTCCGTGGTGGACCTGTGTGGGCGCGGGAAATCCATCGGGAAAAAAGAGCATAGACCATGCAAAATGACTGGCGAGACCTGATCAAACCCAAGACTGTCGAGTTCGACGAGAAGGAAGTCACTCCTTCCTACGGCAAATTTTCCGCGGAACCGCTCGAACGCGGCTACGGAATCACCGTTGGCAACGCGCTGCGGCGCATCCTGCTGTCCACGCTGCCCGGCTACGCGATTACGGCAGTCAGGATCAAAAACGTACTGCACGAGTTCTCGACTCTGGCCGGCGTCAAGGAGGACGTGACCGACATCGTCCTCAACCTCAAGGAAATCCGTCTCCGCCTGCATGAAGGCGAGCAGATTACCGCGACCCTCAAGGTCAAGGGCGAGGCGCAAGTCACCGCACGCGACATTACCGGCGGACCAAGCCTCGAAATTCTGACCCCCGACAAGCATATCGCGTCGCTCGACAAGGGCGCCGACCTCGATATGGAACTCGTCATCAAGCGCGGCCGCGGCTACGTTCCCGGCGAGCGCACCGAAGACGAGGAAGCAATCGGCACGATTCGCCTCGACGCGATCTTCTCGCCGATTCGCAAAGTTAATTTCACCGTCACTAACGCGCGCGTCGGCCAGCGTACCGACTACGACCGCCTCGCGCTCGAAATATGGACCGACGGCTCGATCAACCCGCGCGAGGCGCTCACTTACGCGGCGCGCGTGATGCGCGATCAGATGACGATTTTCGCTGGTGTCGAAGAAGAAGCCGAAGTGCCCGCCGGCGCAGTCGAAGGCGGCGAGGCTCGTCCCTCGATGAGCGAGCTGCTCTATCGTCCGGTCGAAGGCCTGCCGATTTCGGTGCGCGCGTTCAACGGATTGCAGAACGCCGACATCAAATACATCGGCGAGCTCGTCCAGCGCACCGAGCAGGACATGCTGAAAATCAAAAACTTCGGCCGCAAGTCCCTCAACGAGATCAAGGAAGTCCTCGCCGACATGGGCCTCTCGCTCGGCATGCGCCTCGAGAATCTGCCGCCGCGCGGCGAGCTCGACCGCATGTGGGAAGAGCAAGAACGCCGCGAGTCGGCGTAAAGTCCGACGGGAATCCGCATAGCGGGTTGTAAGGTTTGGTGTAACTGATGCGTCATCTCAATTCGGGCCGCAAGCTCAATCGCACCTCGGCGCATCGTAAGGCGCTGTTCAAGAACATGGTGCTCGCGCTGATTCGTCACGAACGAATCAAGACCACCGATCCCAAGGCCAAGGAGCTGCGGCGCATCGCCGATCGGATGGTCACGCTCGGCAAGCAGAACGATCTCGCCGCGCGACGCCGCGCGTTCGCGGCGTTGCAATCGCATGATGCGGTCAAAAAGCTGTTCGACGAGATTGCGCCGCGCTTCAAGGATCGCAATGGCGGCTACACGCGCGTGATCAAATTCGGTCATCGCCGCGGCGACGCGACGATGATGTCGGTGATCGAGTTCACCGGCCAGGAAGAGCAGACCAAGACCAAGAAGCCGCGCAAGCGCTCGGCCGCCAAGAAAGAGGGCGCGACCACCGAGCGTCCGCGTCGCGCCGCCGCCGCCGGCTGATCCTACTCAAACGTCAATACGTGAAAGGGCACGAAGATAATCTCTTCGTGCCCTTTTTATCTTACCCGATGCTCTCCAGCAGCTGTGCACGAATCGCCATGTGCGCGCTCTTGAGCCCCGACAGTATTCCGTCTTCGAAGTTCCACTCTCCGCTCGCCATCAGGTCGGCGAAGTCGTTCGGATTGCGAATGTCCTCTGTGGTGAGGCCCGGATGAATCGCGCGCGCCATCGCGAGCACCTTGCTCTCCTGCTGCGCGATCATCTCGAGCATCAGGCGATCGATTAGTGCCAGTGTCTCGCGCGTGGCCATCCGCGAATCGTAACGGATCGAGCACCTTCTTGGCGAGTCCGCGCTTTGATATTGTTGATTCATAGGCGGCAAATATAATGTCCAACGAACTGGTTGCTCCCGATAAATTTTTCCTGAATCGATTCGGCATGAATCACGGCGCGCTCGAGCGAATCCTCGGCAGCGCGCTCGAACGCAAGGCCGACTACGCCGATCTCTACTTCGAGTACAAAAGCAGTGAAGGGCTCGCGCTCGAAGAATCGATGGTGAATCACACCAGCAAAAGCGTCAGCCACGGCGTCGGCGTGCGTGTGTGTGCCGAGGATCGCACCGGCTACGCGTACTCCGACGAGGTCACGATCGACCGGATGCGCCTTGCGGCCGAAGCTGCTCGCGCTATCGCCGATCAGCGCGGTACGGCGCCCGCTGCGGTGCAGGTCGGCACTCCGGTCCAGCGCCATGCGCTGTACGATCTCCCCAGCACGCCGCTCGACGTTCCAGTGCAGGATCGCGCCAGGCTGCTGAGCGAGATCGATCGTATCGCGCGCGCCGCCGATCCTCGCGTGAAGAACGTGATGGCGTCGTTCGCGTGCGAGCGCAAAATCGTGATGATCGTGAAAAGCGACGGCCAGGTCGCCGCGGACGTGCAGCCGCTGTGCCGGCTCAACGTCACCGTGATCGCCGACGACGGCAAGGGCCGCCAGGTTGGCTCCTACGGCGGCGGTGGGCGCGTCGAATGGAACTATTTCATCGAGAATGATCGATGGCGCGAGTACGCGCTCGAAGCTGCGCGGCAAGCGATCGTGAACCTCGACGCGGTCGATGCGCCCGCGGGCGAGACAGTCGTCGTGCTCGGCCCCGGATGGCCCGGAATTCTGCTGCACGAAGCGATTGGCCACGGTCTCGAAGGCGATTTCAACCGCAAGAAGACCTCGGCGTTCGCAGATCGAATCGGCCAGAAAGTCGCGAGCGAACTCTGCACCGTGATCGACGACGGCACGATTCCGAATCGCCGCGGCAGCCTGAACGTTGACGACGAAGGCACTCCTACTTCGCGCACGGTGCTGATCGAAAAGGGAATCCTGCGCGGCTATCTGCAGGATCGGATGAACGCGCGGCTCATGAAGATGGAGCCGACCGGCAACGGACGCCGCGAGAGCTTTGCGCATTCGCCGATGCCTCGAATGACCAATACCTTCATGCTCAACGGCGAATCGACGCCCGAGGATATTCTCAAGTCGGTTAAGAAAGGCCTCTATGCCGTCAACTTCGGCGGCGGACAGGTCGATATCACTAACGGCAAATTTGTCTTTTCAGCGAGTGAGGCATACCTGATCGAGGACGGCCAGGTGACGCGGCCCGTAAAGGGCGCGACGCTTATCGGCAACGGCCCCGACGTGCTGACTCGCGTCTCGATGGTCGGCAACGACCTCGCTCTCGACGCGGGCGTCGGCACCTGCGGCAAGGACGGCCAATCGGTGCCGGTGGGCGTGGGACTGCCGACGATTCGCATCGACGGCATAACAGTCGGCGGCACACGCGCCTGACAATCCGAATGACAGCGGGAAAAATCTGATGGCGACGATTGATATCGGGCTCGCCAACTGGGTGCTCGAAGAGGCGAAACGGAAAGGCGCCAGCGCGGCGGAAGTCTTGTGCGTAAGCGCTGAGTCGCTCGAGGCTGGCGTGCGCATGGGGGAGGTCGAGAAACTCAAAAGCTCGCGCGAGCGGCGCCTCGGACTGCGCGTGTTTTGCGGCCAGTCATCCGCCACTTCGTCGACTGCCGAACTCGAACGCGATTCGCTCGGCGCCTTCGTCGCGAGCACGGTCGAACTCGCGCGCTTGTCGGCTGCCGATCCATGGGCGGGATTGCCCGACCCTCACCTGCATCCGAAATCGTTGCCCGAGCTTTCTCTCGCGGATCCGGACAGCGGAATAGTTTCTGCGGATCGCGCACTCGAAATTGCGCGCACCGGCGAGAACGCGGCACTGAAATTCGATCCGCGCATCAAAAATTCCGGCGGCGCTGAATTCGGCTCCGGCCGCTACCAGGTCCTGTTCGCCAACAGCCAGGGCTTCTCCGGCGACTATGCCGGCACTTCGTACAGCCTGGTGGTGGCGCCGATCGCGCAGGATGGCGACGCGATGCAACAGGGGTACTGGTACACCTCGAATCGCCGCTTCGGGAAACTGGAAGATGCGGAGTCGGTCGGCGTTACCTCGGCCAAGCGCGCATTGCGCCGGCTCGGCGCACGCAAGATCAAGACGACGCACGCACCGGTGGTCTTCGATCCCGACATGGCCGCCGGCTTGATTCGATCGATCGTCGGCGCCGCGTCAGGGCCCGCATTATATAAAGGAGCGTCGTTCCTGATCGGGCAGTTGGGCAAAACGATCGGGGCTTCGAACGTCACCATCGTCGACGACGCGCTGATTCCCGGCGGCCTCGGCTCGAAGCCTTTCGACGGCGAGGGCCTGCCGACCTCGCGCAAGAACGTGTTTGACAAGGGCGTGCTCGCAACCTACCTGCTCGACTCATATTCGGCGCGCAAACTCGGCCTCAGTCCGACCGGCAACGCCGCGCGTTCCGTCGGCGAGGCTCCCAGCGTCTCGACTACCAATCTGTATCTTGAGCCGGGCAGCTACACGCCCGCGCAGATCATCGGCTCAGTGAAAAATGGTCTCTACCTCACCGAGACCATCGGTTTCGGCGTGAACATGGTTACCGGCGACTATTCGCGCGGCGCAGGCGGAATCTGGATCGAGAACGGCGAACTCGCCTACCCAGTGCAGGAGATCACAATCGCGGGCAACCTGAAGGACATGATCGCCGGCGTCGAGATGATCGGCAACGATCTCAACTGGCGATCATCGACCGTCGCGCCCACCATCAAGATTGCCGAGATGACGGTCGCCGGCGCCTGAGCGCGCCCGGCGCCAACCTTTAACTGGCCTTTATCTCTCGCTTGACCTAACTGCACCCCTGGGCTAACTATTTGTAGGGTTTAATTACACACCGGCCGTCATATGGCGCAGCCGATGGGGAGATGCCTATGAATCTTCAGGTTTCGGCACAAGCTCAGGAAAGGCTGCTGACCAAGCTCTCATCGATGGGGCTTCCGCGATCCGCGGCGACAGCACTCTTCGAGCGTCACATGCTCGTGCGCTATCCGAGGGGCGCCGAGCTATTCACGATGGGCTCGCCGGCCGACGTCGTCTTCGCCGTGCTGACGGGCCTCGTCAAGGTCCACAGTTCGCGAGCCGGCAGCGATCCGGTGTTGGTCGAGCTGGCCGGTCCCGGCGACCTCGTCGGATACGCCGATTTCGCCGACGCTGACGGCGCGCGTTCGCAGCTTTTCGAGGCGACCGCGCTGACCAACACCTGTGTTGCGCTGTTCACCCGTCATCAGATCGCTGAAGTGCTCAAGGGCCTCCAGCCGGAGGCGCTGCTGCGGATCACAGAGGCGATCAATACGATGTGGTCGTCGGTCGTTTACCGCTACGCGACGTTCCTGGGAATGTCGCTGCGCAAGCGGCTCGAGATTGTTCTCGGCGAATTGGCTGAACGCTTCGGCGTGCCTGATTCGCGGGGAACTCTGCTCCTGCCCGAGCTCGCGCAGGAAGAACTCGCGGAGATGATCGGTAGTTCGCGCCCGATGGTCAGCAAGCTTCTTACCGAGATGACCGAGCGCGGTATGCTGATTCGCGAGGGACGCCGTCACATCCTGCTCGCAGTTCAGAAACCGGCGGACACAGTTGCGGCGTCCACTCCACGGGAACCCAGCCTGCATCCCGCGTTCGAGCCCGCGCGATCGGCCACCCGCCGCGTACGCGCGGATCGCCGCGCGGTTCGCGTACCCGCCGCGCCGATCGTTAATATCTAGCTCGCCTCTCTTAAGGAGAAGCACTGATGCGCCCGACTGTGAACCTCGCAGTCGGGCGCAGCTTTGATCACCGCCGTTCGGGTGAACTTCCCATTTGACCAAAACCGGAAAGTGGTTAGGTTTAAGGGGTCACATGAACGCCAACCGGTTTACCGAAAAACTTCAGGAAGCGCTCGGCCGCGCGCAGAACGCCGCACTCAGCGCCCATAACCAGGCCGTTGACGTCGAGCATTTGCTCGCGTCGCTGCTCGAAGACAACGAAGGCTTGGCGTCGTCGATTCTCAAGCTTACGGGTGCCGACCGTGACGCGGTGAGTCATAAGGTTGAGGCTGAACTCGCCAAAATCCCAAAGGTAACCGGCGGCGGCGCCGACAGCGGACAGGTCTACGCGACTCAGCGTCTCGGCCGCGTGCTCGCGCGTGCCGAAAAGGAAGCGGGCAAGCTCAAGGACGAGTATGTCTCCGTCGAGCACGTGTTGATCGCGATGCTCGATGAACCCGGCGCTGCTTCGAAAATTCTGCGCGAAGCTGGTTTGACTCACGACAAGTTGATGGCGGTCCTCAAGAAGGTCCGCGGCAATCAGCGCGTCACCTCGTCGAACCCCGAAACGACTTACCAGTCGCTCGAAAAGTATGGTCGCGATCTGACTGAACTCGCCGCAGCCGGCAAGATCGATCCGGTCATCGGACGCGACGAGGAAATTCGCCGCGTGATCCAGGTCCTCTCGCGACGCACCAAGAATAACCCGGTGCTGATCGGCGAGCCGGGCGTCGGCAAAACCGCGATTGTCGAAGGATTGGCGCGCCGTATCGTCCAGGGCGATGTGCCCGAGAGCCTTAAGAATCGCAAGCTGGTCGCGCTCGACATGGGCGCGCTCATCGCAGGCGCCAAATTCCGCGGCGAGTTCGAGGAACGTCTCAAGGCCGTCCTGAAAGAAGTGAAGGAAGCCGAGGGCGAGATAATTTTGTTCATCGACGAGTTGCATACTGTCGTCGGTGCGGGCGCTGCGGAAGGCGCGATGGATGCGTCGAACCTGCTCAAGCCGATGCTGGCGCGGGGCGAACTGCATTGTATCGGCGCGACCACGCTCGACGAGTATCGCAAATATATCGAGAAGGACGCTGCGCTCGAGCGCCGCTTCCAGCCTGTGATGGTCGAGGAGCCGAGCGTCGAGGACACAATCTCGATTCTGCGCGGGCTCAAGGAGCGCTACGAGGTCCATCACGGAATTCGAATCAAGGACTCCGCGTTGGTGGCCGCCGCGGTGCTCTCGAAACGCTACATCACCGATCGATTTCTGCCCGACAAGGCGATCGACCTGGTCGATGAAGCGGCGGCCAAGCTGCGTACCGAGAAGGAGTCGATGCCGGTTGAGATCGACGAGGTCAATCGGCGTGTGATGCAGCTCGAAATTGAGCGCGAGGCGCTCAAGCGCGAGTCCGATCAGGCGTCTCGCGACCGGCTGCAGAAACTCGAGAAGGAACTCGCCGAATTCAAGGAAAAGCGCGCGGGCCTGCAGGCACAGTGGGAAACCGAGACTGGCGGACTCGAAAAACTCGCAAAGACTAAAGCCGAGATCGAACAGACCAAGCTCGCGATCGAAAAAGCCAAGCGCGAGTACGACCTGAACAAGGTCGCCGAGCTGCAGTACGGCACGCTCGCCTCGCTCGAGAAGCAGCTCGCCGAGGAAGAAGGTCAGCTCATCGAGAAGAACGCCGGCGGCAAGCGTCTGATCAAGGAAGAAGTCGACGAGGACGATATCGCCGAGGTCGTCTCGCGATGGACCGGGGTTCCGGTTTCGCGCCTCCTCGAAGGCGAGGTGCAAAAGCTCGCGCATCTCGAAGAGCATCTGCACAAACGAGTCATCGGCCAGGACGAAGCGGTCACCGCCGTTGCCGACGCAGTGATTCGCGCACGATCGGGTTTGAAGGATCCCAACCGTCCGATCGGGTCGTTCATTTTTCTGGGACCCACCGGCGTCGGCAAAACCGAACTCGCGCGCGCACTGGCCGAGTTCCTCTTCGACAGCGAAGCCGCGATGATCCGAATCGACATGTCCGAGTACATGGAGAAGCACACCGTCTCGCGATTGGTCGGCGCACCGCCGGGCTATGTTGGCTTCGACGAGGGCGGGCAACTGACCGAAGCAGTGCGACGCCGCCCGTACTCGGTTATCCTGTTCGACGAGATCGAAAAAGCGCACGCCGACGTATTCAACGTCCTGCTGCAATTGCTCGACGACGGCCGGCTCACCGACGGTCACGGCCGTACGGTGGATTTTCGCAACACCGTCGTGATCATGACCTCGAATATCGCGAGCCAGATTATTCTCGGGTTCAAGGGGCAGGATTACGAGAAGATGAAGGAGCAGGCGCTCGAGGTCTTGCGACAGAGTTTCCGGCCCGAGTTCCTCAACCGCGTCGACGAGGTCGTCGTGTTCCATCCGCTGACTCGAGACGAGCTGCGCCAGATCGTCGATGTGCAGCTGGTCCGTCTGCGGCAGCGGCTCGAGGAGCGTAAGATCGAGCTCGAGTTGACCGACAAAGCGCGCGACTATCTGGCCGAGCGTGGCTACGACCCGTCGTACGGCGCGCGTCCGCTGAAGCGACTGATCCAGCGCGAACTCGAGACAACGCTGGGACGGAAGTTGCTATCGGGTGAGATTCGCGACAATTCGCGCGTCATAGTAGACGCCGGTGCGCGAGGCTTGGAGTTTTCCAGCAAGCCTCTCGCCAATGCCGACTAAGTAGCTGTTTCTTCAACATATTTGAATGTGTCCGATCCGAGCGTCTGACGCTCTTGCTTGCCACAAAATAAGCGTTATACTTTAGAGATAGTGATGCTCGCAGAGCGATGCAATTAGAACTACTAATGTATGAATGGTGCGTCGCTGCTGCGGGTAAAAGAAATTAGTACCCCGGAGATAATCCGGCATTTCAAAAGGATGAGGTAATGGCTAGTTCTACAATCGATCTTCGCATCGCGTCCGCTGCTTCACGCAAGCCGCGCTCGCGAATTATTATCCGCATAGCAATCGTTATCGCCGCTCTCGCGGTCGCCGCGTCACTCGCGTTGCTGCCCGATCCCGCCAAGGCCGCCGCCAATCCTGTTGTGATCAATATGGCCGACAAACAGCCCTTCTACGCGCCCGAAAAGGCCACGATAAGAGTCGGCGACACCGTGAAATGGGTGAACAACGGCGAGACGGTGCATTCTGTCTCGACCAGCGCAGCCAACGCGCAGAATCCCAAGGATACCTCGATGCCAAAAGGCGCGACCGCTTTTGACTCAGGCTTCATCCCGCCCGGCGGCGACTACAGCTACACTTTCACGGTCCCGGGCACCTATCGCTACTTTTGCCTTCCGCATGAAAAGGCGGGTATGGTCGGGATGATCGTCGTTAAGAAGTAGCGACAGGAGCTTACCGGAAACTTGATCGGTCCACTTCCCAGGACCATTCGCGCAGCGGGCTCGATGCTGGCGGCGGCAATTGCGATCACGATGTCGCCAGTGCCAGCGCTTTGTTTCCCGTGGAGTATCGACATGTACCGCGGGCCCGAGGTTCAGCCGTACGCCGAGTCGCCGCGCATCACTCCTGCCGACACGATTCCGGTGCATGGCGGAGAACCGCCGATGAATCTCGAGCAAGCGACGATCAAGATGCACAACCCCTTGCAGCCGACGCCTGAAAACCTCGCCAAGGGCAAAGAGCAGTTCAACACCTACTGCGCTCCGTGCCACGGAGAATCGGGACGGGGTAACGGTCCGGTCGCGCATATCCTGGCAAAGCCGCCAAAGAATCTGATTTCTGGTACGAGCAAGGATCTCCCCGACGGGTACATCTACGGCGCGATTCGCGACGGTGTCCTGGTGATGCCTTCCTATGCCGAAGAAATGCCGGCCGATCAGCGCTGGCAGGTCGTGATGTACATCCGATCGATGCAAAGCGAAGCCACAAAGGCCAAAGTCGCCGGAAACTGACCTCGCACCTGGACGCCGCCCGTCCCCGCATAGTGCATTATGCGATGCGAAGGGTGCTTTCGGTCGTCGATCTAAATCTGTTTAATCAATTGTCGATTGCAGGCTCGCCGTGGCTTAAGTAACCGGTGAATCACGGCGATGGAACCTTTCCGCGCCGCTGACGTATTGGAGTGGGCGGTGCGGACTCAGGAGTTGCGATGCCAGCGACGAAGTTCGGCGGTGCTCTCACGCTTGCGATTGCGGCAATTGGATTTGTCGGCTCGCTCGCGTGCGCCGCGGACGCTCCGCTCTCTGAATCGCAGCTCGTCGAAATCGCGATCGAGGCCAATCCCGCAGTCAAGTCCGCACGCTATCGATGGGACGCCGCGGTGCATTCGATAAAGCAGACCGTCGCGCCCAACGATCCGATCTTCACTTACACCAATAGCGACAGTGTGAAGAGTCCGGTAGGGCGCGCGGCGCTGCGGGAGTTCAATTTCACCGAGAAGTTTCAATTTCCCGGCAAGGCTCTCCATCAGCGCGACCAGGCAATCGACGCGGCCGAGATTGCGCATCTTATGCTCGTGGCGACGGTTCGCGACGTCCGCGCAGCGACCGAGATCGGCTATTTTCAGCTGGTGCTCGACCAGACGCTGAGCGAGGTCAACGCCGAGAACGTCAATAACCTTGACCAGGTCGTCAGGGTCGCGGAGACGGCCTACTCGGCTTCGGCGGTGCAGCAGACCGACGTGATCAGCGCCGAGTTCAACCTCGCCGCTGCGCGCCAGCTTCAACACCAGTACTTGACGGCGGTCGCAAACGATGAGACCGCGCTGAATCTTCAACTCTATCGCCCGGTCGGCTCCCCTTTGATTGTCGATCGAACTCTCAAACTGGAACCGCTCACCTTCCCGCTCGACGCGCTGATCGATCGCGCCTACGCAGCGCGGCAGGAAATCCTCGAAGCGGCGCTCGCAGAGCGCAACGCGAATACCGCGCTGTATCTTGCCAAGATGGAATACCTGCCGGACTTTACCGCGGGCGTTCAATACGATGACTACCTGGTTCCCAGCTTCGCTCCGAGACCGAGTCAGAAACGCGATTGGGTCGGCATCATCGGGTTCAACTTGCCGGTTTTTTTCTGGATGAAGCAGGACGAGGACGTTGCGCGCGCGAAGGCTAATCTGGCAGCCGCGCGTTCCGATCAGGCTCTCACAAAAATTCAGACGGCGGCCGCAGTGTCCATTTTGTTCCGCAGCGCGCAGTACGCCTACGAAACCGCAATCCTCTATCGCGATTCGTTGATTCCCCTGGCGCGGCAGAATTTTCGCGTCGCGCTGACTGCATACCAGGGTGGTAAAATCGATTTCACGACGCTTTCAACCATACTGCAAAGCGGATTCGTTGCGCGCCTGAGTTACCTGCAGGCGGCAAATCAATTTCTGGCCGGCGAAGTCTCGCTGGAGCAGGCAATCGGAGCGCCGTTGCATCAATGAACTCCCGGAACAATCTCGTCGCGCTCGCGGCTATCGTCGCCGCCGTTCTGCTCGGCGGATGCCGCGGCGATTCGGCCAGCCGCGCCGCTCCGGTCCCGGAAGCAACGCCGGCAATACACCTAATCAAGCAGCAGGGCGTCGAGCTGCTGCAATTCAACGCGAGCGACGTTCCCGGCCTGTCGATCCTGCAGGTGCAGAACATCGAGATGCCTGGCCTGCTCGAGACCTCCGGACAGATCACCTACGACGACCGCAGTGTCTCGACGATCGTTTCCCGCGTGCAGGGACGAATCGAGCAAACGCGCGTCTCGCTGTGGGACAACGTCCAGCGCGGTGAAAAAATCCTCGCGCTGTACAGTCCCGACTTCATGACCGCGGAAGCCGAGTATCTCCAGGCGCACGAATCTTCAAAACTGATGACAGCGCCGGGCGTCGGTGCTTCGTCGGATTTTGCCGGCGCTCTGTCACAGGCGGCGAAACGCAAACTTCAGTTTCTCGGGATGAGCGATGCCGACATCGCAGCCATCAAAGCGCCCGATCCCACTGTCTGGATGCGCGCGCCCATCAGCGGCACCGTCGTGGACAACAAGGCGCAGCGCGGCGCCGCGGTCAATCCGGGCGACGTACTGTTTTCCCTCGGCACGCTCAACGACGTCTGGATCACTGGCGACATCTACGAGGACGACCTCGCGCGCGTACACGTCGGCCAGGATTTGTCTGCGGTGACGACCGCGTTTCCCGACGAGGTCTTCCATGGCGTGATCGCGCGCATCAGTCCGAACATCGATCCTGCGACGCATACCCTTCAAATCCGGTGCGCTGTGAAAAATCCCGGCGGCAAACTGAAGCCGCAGATGCTCGCGAGGGTGACGATTGTTACGCGCCCCGGCGAGGCGCTGGTGATCCCGCAGGACGCCCTCGTCTTCGACATCGACAACTATTACGCCTTCGTCGAGGTCAGCCCCGGCACCTTCGAGCATCGCAAAGTCTCGATCGCGTCGTGGAGCAAGGTCGGTTACGCGCGCATAGTTACCGGGCTCAAATCCGGCGATCTCGTGGTTAGCGGCGAGACGCTACAGGTCAACTCGCTGTGGCATCAAGCGCATGGTGAAAGCTCCTAGACTGGCCGTAACTGGCCATCGAAACGGGAATCCTGGCTAAGCGATGATTCGATCGTTGATGGCGCTGGCTCTTCGCGAGCGAATAGTCGTCATCGGCATCGCTTTGATGCTGTTGCTGGCAGGCATCTTTTCGTTCTCGCAACTCGACATCGAAGCGTATCCGGATCCGGTTCAGCCGCTGGTCGAAGTTCTGTCGCTGCCCAACGGCCTGAGCGCTGAAGAAGTTGAGAAGCTGGTCACGGTACCGACCGAATACGGTCTGGCCGGGATGCGCGATCTCCAGGCGATGCGATCGATTTCGCTCTACGGCCTGTCGGACATTCGCTGCTACTTTTCGTGGGACAGCGACTACTACTGGGACCGCGTCGAGACCATCAACCGGCTGTCGTTCATCACCTTGCCACAAGGCGTGACGCCGGCAATCTCTCCCGACAATCCAATCGGCGAAATTTACCGCTACACCGTCGAAAGTCCCAATCACGATCTCACGGCTGAGAAGACGATCGAGGACTGGATTCTCGAAAAACAAATCCGCACGGTGCCCGGCGTCGAGGACGTATCGGGTTTCGGCGGATTGACCAAGCAATTCCACGTGGACGTCGATCCGCACAAGCTGAACTACTACCAGGTCCCGCTATCCACTTTGATTTCGGCATTGCAGAACTCGAACACCAACTCCGGCGGCAACTATATGAGCGTCGGCGAGCAGGCGTTTGACGTCCGCGGGCTGGGATTTTTCCGCGACCTCGACGACATTCGCGACGTCGTGCTCAACGCCAACAAATCCACCCCGATCAAAGTTTCCAATGTTGCCGACGTCGAGGTCGGCTATGCGCCGCGGCTCGGCATCGTCGGCAAGGACAATCAGAACGAAGTCGTCACCGGCATCGTGCTGATGCGCAAGTTCGGTAATACGCTCCAAACTCTCAAAGGCGTCGAAGCCAAGGTCCACGACCTCAACACGTCGGGCATCCTGCCCGCGGGCTACAAAGTCGTGCCGTACTACGATCGGACGACGCTGGTCGAGACCACACTGCACACGGTGCTCGAGAATCTCACGCTCGGGATGGCGCTGGTCTTCCTCGTACTGGTCTTTTTTCTCGGCAACCTGCGGGCCGCACTTATCGCGGCGATTAACATCCCGCTGGCGCTCTGCGGCGCGTTCGCGCTGATGCATCTGACCAATACGCCGGCCAATCTTATCTCGTTGGGCGCGATCGACTTCGGCATCATCATCGATACCACCGTTATCGTGATGGAAAATATCGAACGGCATCTGACCGCGCCCGAGCGATCGCACGAAAGCTATCGGCTTCGAATCCTGGCCGCCGCGCAAGAGGTAGGCGGTCCGATGTTCTTCTCGACGCTGATTTTCGTGATCGCGTTCCTGCCGCTGTTCACGATGCGCGGGGTCGAGGGCGCGATCTTCTCGCCGATGTCGCACACCTACGCGTTCGCGCTGGGCACCGCGATTTTGCTCGCGGTCACGCTGTCGCCGGTGCTGTCTTCGTATTTCTTCGCGCGTGGCATGCGCGCGATTCACAATCCCGTCTGGACCGCAATTGCGGCCTTCTACCACGGGATGTTCGAGCGGATTCTGCGTTGGCCGCGGCTGACCCTGGCCATGATTGCTTTGCTGGTGGCGGGAGTCCTGTCGTTGTTCCCGCTGCTGGGCGGCCAGTTTCTGCCCAAGCTCGAGGAAGGAAATATCTGGGCGCATGCGACAATGCCGCTCACGATTTCGCTCGAGCACGGCGCCAGGCTGTGCAACCAGATGCGCTCAGTCTTCAAGAGCTTCCCCGAGGTCAATTCGGTGGTGTCGCAGCTCGGCCGCCCCGACGACGGCACCGAGACCGCGGGCTTTTTCAACATTGAGTTCTCGGTCGAGCTGAAGCCGGACGATCAATGGCCGGCCGGCATGACCAAACCGAAACTCGTGAAGCAGATCGACGACAAACTTACCCGGAAATTTCCCGGCGTGAGCTTCAGCTACTCGCAAAACATCGAGGACAACATCGACGAAGCGATCTCCGGCGTGAAGGCCGGCGAAAATGCCATCAAGGTTTTCGGCCAGGACCTTGCCACCGACGAACGTCTCGCCAACGACATCAGGGAAACCCTGGGCGGAGTCCCCGGCGTCGTCGACGAGGTAGTGCTCCGCTCGATGGGCCAGCCGAATCTGCAAATCACCCCCGACCGCGCCGCGTGCGCGCGTTATGGGCTCAACGTCGGCGACGTCGGCGCGATTGTGCAGGCGGCGATTGGCGGCCAGGCCGTCACCCAGGTCCTCGAAGGTGATCGGCGCTTCGACCTGGTCGTGCGATGGAAGCCGGAGTATCGCGAGAGCCTCGACGCGGTGCGTCAAATCCGCGTCAACCTGCCATCCGGCGGCCAGATCCCGCTGGACCAGGTCGCCAAAATCGAGACCGCCGAGGGCGCGTCGTTCATCTACCGTGAGGCGCTGCAGCGTTACGTGCCGGTCCGGTTCTCCGTGCGCGATCGCGATTTGCAGAGCACCATCATCGACGCCAAGCGTCGAATCTCAAAGGAAGTCCATGTTCCGGAGGGCGTGCACCTGGAATGGTCCGGCGAGTACGGCGAGCTTCAGGCGGCCAATCGCCGCTTCGCCATCGTCGTGCCGTTCGCGCTGTTGCTGATAGCGGGCGTGCTGTACGCCGCCACTCAATCGCTCATCGACACCTTCATCATCATGGCGCAGATTCCGGTCGCGTGCCTGGGAGGAGTTCTCGCGCTGATCATCACCGGCACTCCGTTCAGCGTTTCTGCCGGCGTTGGATTCATTTCGATTTTCGGAATCGCGGTCATGGACGGCATACTGCTGAGCTTCTACATCCGCCGGCTTTGGGAAGAGGGCAATCCGTTCGTCGAGTCGATCATCACGGGCTCCGACCGCCGCTTGCGCGCCACGATGATGACCGACCTGGTTGACGCGCTCGGCTTGCTGCCGGCGGCGGTCTCGACGCGAATCGGCGCCCAGACGCAGCAACCGCTGGCGATCGTCGTCATCGGTGGCGCGCTGGCGATTATGATGCTGACGCGAATCCTGCAGCCGGTGCTGATCTACCTGTGCCATCGCCGATTGCGCCTCGACGATCAGAACCGCGCGCGTATGACTCAGTCTTTCGAGCCAATCGAACCCGAGCCCGAAACGATTTGACAACGAAACGGGCTTCGAGTATCGCCAAGCCCCGCCGCGCACCTCTCTTCGAGGAAGGATAAGAATATGCCGCAACAAGCTGATGCCGAACGATATCGGGAGAACTGGCAAGACGAGGTTGACAGCGCCGCCGAGTATCGAGCGATGGCGGAGAGCGAGCCCGATCCAAAGATCGCCAAAGTGTATTCCAACCTCGCGAGCATGGAGGAGGCGCACATTTCTTTTTGGGAAGAGAAGTTGCGCTCTGCCGGGGAGACGGTCGGAGAACGCCGGCCGTCGTGGCGCAGCCGCGCTCTCGCCTGGATCGCTCACAGGCTTGGCCCTGACGCGGTCCTTTCGACGATCGCCGCGAAGGAGGCCATGGACCGGAACGTCTATGTGAAACAGCCCGAGACCAGCGGCACCCGGATGAGCGCGCAGGAACAATGGCATACCCGGGTTTTGAGCCAACTGCTGCGCACACAGCCTCGGGGTTTGAGCGGAAGCTTTCTGGGTCGACTCGAGGGAAGGCATCGCGCAGTAGGCGGCAATGCCCTGCGCGCCGCGGTGCTGGGCGCGAACGATGGCCTCTGTTCGAATCTGAGCCTGGTGATGGGAGTGGCGGGTGCGTCGATTAACCGTCATGGCATCCTCGTAACTGGTGTAGCGGGCCTCATTGCGGGCGCGTGCTCGATGGCGCTGGGAGAGTGGGTTTCCGTGACTAGTGCACGAGAGCTGGCCGAGCGAGAGATTCGGATCGAATCGAGTGAGCTGCAGGAAGATCCCAAGGGCGAAGGCGAGGAGCTGCAGCTGATCTACGAATCGAAAGGGCTGAGCGCCGATGAAGCGAAGCGCGTGGTCGATCAAATGCTTTCGGACAAGACCGCGACCCTCGACGCACTCGCACGCGAGGAACTGGGGATCGATCCAAATGAATTGGGTGGCTCCGCCAATGAGGCTGCGCTGACGTCATTCATGCTCTTCGCACTGGGCGCGATAGTCCCAATTCTCCCGTTTTTCGTCACCGCTGGACGTGTTGCAGTTGTCACAAGCGTCGTACTTAGCGGGCTCGCCTTGTTCGCGATCGGCGCCGCGATCACGATCTTTACCGGCGTGGCCGTCTGGCGCTCCGGGAGCCGACAGCTCGCACTGGGGTTAGGAGCTGCGGGCGTAACTTTTCTAATTGGCCGGGCTATCGGGACCACTCTAACTTGAAGCGATCGCGAAGCATCGCTGTGAATTGTAAACCGTGCTAAATGGGCGGAAGGAGGATCTCGGCGATGGAATTTGAGATGCTCGCGAGTGGTTACGGTCTGCTCGAAGCGCCGCGTGTCGACGATCTCGGCCGTCTCTATTTCAGTGACATTCCCAACGGCGGCATCTACCGGCGCAATCCGGGCGGCAACGTCGAAACGCTGATCCCCAAACGCAAGGGCGTCGGCGGGATGAACTTCAACCGAAGCGGCGGGCTGGTGCTCACCGGCCGCGCCCTGATTCATTGGGACGAGAAGACCGGCAAGAGCCGCGACCTGTTCGCCGCGTGGGAAGGCAAGCCGATCAGCATGAACGATCTCACCTGCGACGATCACGGCAGCGTCTTCACCGGCACCATCAACTTCAATCCGCTGAGCAACGACAAGCCGATTCCCGGCAGCTTGTTCCGCATCGATCCGCCGGGGCGCCCGGTGAAGTTGTGGGACGGCATCGAGGTCAGCAATGGTCTCGGGTTCAGCCCCGACAGAAAGCATCTATACCATTCAGATTCTCCCACTGGCGCGGTGTGGGTTTACGACGTTACGCACGAGCGCGGTGTCAAAGACCGACGGATATTTGCGAAAATGCCAGAGGGGATGCCCGATGGGTTGGCGGTCGACGCGCAAGGCGGCGTGTGGGTTGCCGCGGTGCGGGTCGGCGAGGTCGTGCACTTCTCGAAGGACGCCACGGTGGTGAAGCGAATCAAATTGCCGGCCACGATGGTGACGAGCCTGGTGTTCGGCGGCCGCGACCTGCGCGATCTCTTCGTCGTGACTGCCGACAATACCGACGATCCAAATTGCAAAGGGACGATCTTTCGCGGGCGCGCCGACGTCCCGGGACTGCCGGTGCCGAAAGCGAACTTCTAGGTTTTTGCTCTCGACAGCGGGGCGACTACGATTGCCTCGACCGGTAACTGTTCGTGGGATCCGGCCAGCAGCGCGCCAGCGGCGATCGTCAATACGAATGCGCCGACGCGCATCGCGGCGGCGGTCGGACTGGCAGGCAATCGTTCGCCGAATATGACTAGCCCGCCGACGATTGGCACGATATTCGACAGCGCACCCGACAGCGGCATCGCGATTATCGCGCGCGCCGAATGAAACGAGTTCTGCAGCGTGACGATGCCGAGTATGTTGGCGACGATCATGCAATAGACATATGGATTCAACGTTAATCGCACAGCGAGTGATGCGGCATCGCCGGCAAACTCGACGGTCATCGCCTTGGTGAAAATTGCTCCGAGGCCGAATGCGACGCCGGAGAAAATCGCGGCCGCAGTTCCACTTGCGTTCAGCCGCGCGACGGCCATAGGAGCCAATCCGGCGAGCGTGAGCAGTATGGTGAAGATCACCAGGGTTACGGGCTCGAAGACGCCCTCAAGCTCGCTGCCGTTAAGCGACAGGCTCAGCATCAACATCCCGAACACGATCGCGCCGATGCCGGCCCATTCGCGAGGATTCGCTCGCTCGCCGAGAACCACCACCGACGCAACTACGAACAGCGCGATTCCGCCCTGTCCCATCACCGCCACCATCGACACCGGCGCTCGCGACACCGCAATCACGTAACAGGCCCAGCCCGCGGTCTGGACGCCGAGTCCGCCGATCCACATTGGATCGCGAAGCCACACGGCGACCGCGCCGATCGTGTTCGCACCGGTTGCAATTGGGAGATGCGCCGAGCGCGTCTTCATCATCAGCAATCCGAGCGCCATCAGCGCGCTGGCAACAATCGCGAGAGACAAGTAGAGAATCACGCCTTCAGCTCTTTACTTCGCGCATCGCGCCGCCCCTGATCACCTTGAACTGCCGTCCCGCCCACATCACTTTGTTGCTGAGCAGGCTGGCGAACCAGACGCCGGTCATTACCAGGTCCTTGAAAGGAACAATCCACAGCTCGCTCAGCATCTCGGGCATCTTCAGCACCCAGCCGACGATCGCCGCCGACATCGCAAGCCGCGCGGCAACCACCAGCACTAACGCGGCGAAGGCGGCGACGCTACCGCGGGTGGCGGCCACCAGCATCAGCGCCCAGAACGGGCCGTGCATCAGAATGGTCGCGACGCTGATCGGACGCACCGTCCGATAGGTGCGCGCCCATCGCAATTGATGATGCCAGAAATCACCGAAACTCTTTTCCTCGCAGGTCAACGTGACGATCGAGTTGGACAGTTTGATCTCGTAGCCCTGCGAATTGGCGAAATTGCCCAGATAGAAGTCGTCGGCCAGCATGTTCCTGACCGCCCGGAACCCGCCCGCCGCCTCGAGCACGTTGCGCTTGATTGCGATCGTCGCGCCGAGTGCGTAATGCATCGGCTCGATCATTTCCGCCAGCAGGATTTGCGGCAGAAAATCGGTGTTTACATAGAGTGCCTCGAGCCGCGACGCGAACGAACCGCCGGGGCGCGCCCGATACGCGCAGGTCACGATGCCGACTTTCTCGTCTGACATCAGCTCGCCAACGATTCGCTTCAGGTAATCGCGATCGACCGATACGTCGGCGTCACTGAGCACGAAAATTTCGGCTTTCTCGGCGCGATCGGCCATCTTGACCAGCTTGGCGATTTTGCGATTGCTGCAGTTGGGCTCCTCGCCAATCACCAGCGTGATATTCGCGTACTGATAGCGTTGTCGCAGTGCCACCGGAATTTCGGCAGCCGCGTCTTCATAGCTCTCGACGCCAAAGTAAAACTCGACGCGCGGGTACGCGATTTCCAGAAAACTGACCAGGTTCGCAGCCAGCGAATTGCTGCTGCCATGCAGCGGCTTCAGTACGGCCACGCGCGGCGGAACTTTGGGAATCGGGGGCAGGGGAGAGGTTGTGCGTCTTGCAAACCTGATCGCAGCGGTGGTCGCCGCGCCGTAGTAGAGCATCGAGACGAGAACGGCCGCAGCCGGTAAAGCGATCCAGATGGTCATCGAATGATTCGCGCCGCGATCTTAGCAGGGGCGAAAGATCGCGCCACAGACATCCTGTTGCGGCCCTCGCGTTCCCCTTACTCGCGCCCCGAATTCTGTGTCAGGCCGACGCCTGCTGGGCCGTCTGATGCCGTCGCTGGCGCATCGTCGAGAGAAATTGCCGCCCCTCGTTGAGCATCCGCTTGGTCTCTTCCATCGAGGTCATCATCTTCTTCACCGACTTCAAGATGTACTTCGGCCGGAAGTAGAAGCTGCGATAGAAGCGCTCGACCGCGCCGTAAATCTCCTCGTTGGTCAGGCCCGGATACGTGATCGTGCATTTCTGATAGCCGGATTCGTCGAGCAGCGGATCGACCGCCAGGAAGCCGTTCTTCGTCACGTAGTCGAAGAGCTCGGTGCCCGGATACGGCGACGCGAGCGACACCTGGATCGTCTCGCAGTCCATCTCGCGCGCGAACCGGATCGATTCCTCGATGGTCTCCTTGTTCTCGCCCGGCAGGCCGAGGATGAACGTTCCATGAATCAGGATCCCAAGCTCGTGGCAATCCTTGGTGAAGCGCCGCGCGCGATCGATGCCGACGCCCTTCTTGATATTTTTCAAAATCTGCGCGTTGCCCGACTCGTAGCCGACCACGAACAGCCGGAGCCCGCCGTCCTTCATGATCTTCAGCGTTTCGTAATCGACGTTGGCGCGCGAGTTCGTGGACCAGGTGATTCCGAGCGGCTTCAACAGCTGCGCGATTTTGCGCGCGCGCGCCGGGTCCGCGGTGAAAGTGTCGTCGTCGAAGAACAGTTCCTTCATCTTCGGGAACTTCGACTTCATCGCCGATACTTCTTCGTACACATTCTCCGGGCTCCGCACGCGGTAGCGATGGCCCTGCGTGACCTGCGGCCACAAGCAGAACGTGCATCGCGCCGGGCATCCGCGTCCGGTGTACATCGACACGTACGGATATTGGCAATACGGGCTGTTGTACTTCAGATAGTCGAGGTTCTTTTCATAGACCTCGGTCACGAACGGCAGCTTGTCGAGCTCTTCATCGGTAAGCGCCGGCCGGTCCGGATTGTGATGCTGGGTGCCGTTCTTCTGCCAGCTGATTCCGCCGATCGTGCTCCAGTCGCGGCCCTCCGCTACCTCGAGCATCGAGTAATCGAATTCTTTTCGCGCCGCGATATCGATCGCTGCCGACAGTTTCAGCGTCTCTTCAGGACGCGCCGTCGGATGCCCCCCGACCATCGCGATGATCGCATTCGGATTCTTCGCCTTGATCGCTTCGGCCGTGCGCGCGTCCATCCTGAGTGACGGCGTCGAGGTGTGAATCACGACCAAGTCGTAATTTTTCGCCTCGTCAACCGTCATTTCGACCGTGTAATTATGCGGCGGCGCGTCGAGCAGACGGGCGCCCGGAATCATCCCGGCGGGATATGCGAGCCACGTCGGATACCAAAAAGACCAGACCTCGCGCGTCGCCTGGTAACGTGAACCGGCACCCCCGTCGAAGTCGTCGTACGAGGGTGGATTCAGGAAAAGCGTTTTCATCACATCCATATTTTGAGCTTACCTTAAGCCTGTCCGATTGGTTAGTCAGATGGATAATACAAACCAAGACCGTCGAAGGCAAGAATGCACGAGCCAAATACCCGCTTTGCGATCGGTGGTCGACCGTTTGCGAGCTCAAAACCTCACATTTTCGAGGAATTTTGCATGGCACAGGTGATGCTCAATTACCCCTGAGGGTTACGTTAATGAAAAGCAAGATTCTCACCGCAATTGGGGCGATTTCGCTCGGGTTCGGGATGTTCGCGCTGTCAGGCTGCTACGAAACGAACTACCCGGGGTACGGCGGCTACGGCTATGGATCAGGATACGGACCGGGATACTACTCAGCGCCGGTCGTCGTCGAGGATCGTTCGTGGCATTGGTGGGGCCATCACGACCGCGATGACGATCATCACTATGAATCGCGCAGCAACAGTGGGCACGAGGAGCACGCCAATCGCGATAGCGACCACGACTAGACACCGAGTGCTAAAACACTCCGCGGATTAGGGGCGAGGTTCCTTCGTCGCGACAATAATCATCCGACGGGTGCCGATCCCGTACTCCTCGCCCTCGAATCCGCCGAACACCTTGGTCACTCGCATGCCCACGCGCTCGAGCAGGCGCGTCATCTCGGTCAGCGTGTACAGCCGGATCATGTGCCCGATCGATTCGCGGCGCCCGCCCTTTGGATCCACCACGATGAAGTGCACGTGCATCCGGCTGGTCGCGAGATCGAGGTCGCGCCGCTCGACATACAACGTCCCGTCGGCGCCGGTATGCCAGTCGTTCCGGATATAGTTGTCGATAGCCCATTCGCGGTTCAGCATATCCAACAGGATTCGCCCGCCGGTTTTCAGCGCCCTGGCCGCCGATTCCAGCACTTTCAAATCCTCGGCCTCGGACTCGAGGTATCCGAATGACGAATACATATTGACGATGGCGTCGAACTTGTCGGCGAACGGAATCTCGCGCATGTCGGCGGCGACCGTCTCGATTTCAACCTTGCTCGCCTTGGCGGCCTGTTGCGCGAGTTCCACGTAATCCGGATTCAGATCGAGGCCCGTGACCTTCAATCCACGTTTCGCGAGTTGCACCGAATGCCGTCCCTGTCCGCAGCACAGATCGAGGACCGACGCGCCTTCCTTCAACTGAAGCGCGCCGGTCACGAAGGCGCTCTCTTTTTCAGCGCGCTCTTCCGTGAACATGTGGCCATACACGTTCAGATAGTCGTTACGAAAAAAATCCACGTACCAAGCAGAACCTTGCGATACCATCGCGATGCCTCTCAAGCGGTCAGGGTGAAATTGACAGTCCAAGTTAACGCATAACCCGCCTGCAAGATCGAGTCAGCCACAGAGCCAGTGGCTCGATCGCTTTCGATGATGCTACGGTCTTGCGCTTGGAGAGAGTGCGCGTGGAAAAGATTTCAATACTCGCGAGCGGTGGGCTGGACAGCTCAGTCCTCATCGCGAAGCTGGCAGCCGATGCCGAAGTGTACCCGATCTACGTTCAATGCGGTTTCAAGTGGGAGGATGCGGAACTTGAGTTTCTTCGCTTGTTCGTCGACGCGCTCCACAATCCAAATGTAAAGCGTGCAACCATCCTCTCGGCCCCAACCGCGGCTCTCTATGGCGACCATTGGAGCGTCACCGGAGCGCGCGTTCCCGGCGCCGACGAGCCGGATGAGAACACTTACCTTCCCGGCCGAAACATTCTTCTCATTTCGTTGGCCGCCATCTGGGGCAGCACCCACGGCGTATCGCGCATCGCGATTGGATCGCTCGGCGGCAATCCTTTCCCCGATGCGACGCCGGAGTTTTTCGAGAGCTTCGGAATCGATCTCAGTCTCGGACTAGGGCATAGAATCTCGATCGAGGCACCGCTGCGCGGCTTCCACAAGGAAGAACTGATCAAGCAATTCAAAGATCTACCGCTGCAGCTTACCCTGACCTGCATGGCACCCACGGGCTCGATCCACTGCGGACAATGCAACAAATGCTTCGAACGCCAGCAGGCCTTTCTTAAAGCAGGCGTCACCGATCGCACGATCTATCTAAGATAGCCGTTCAGTGCAGAGATTCCTGACCATAACCCTTTTACTTGTGCAGATAGGTATCGTCGCGTCCTGTACTTCTCGTCCCTCGGGCGACACTAAACCATCCACCGCACTCAAAGTCGCGTTGCTTACTCCCGGCCCCGTCAGCGACGCTGGCTGGAACGCAGCTGCATATCAAGGCCTGGAACTGATCAAGGACAAGCTTGGCGCCGACACCGCCCTGGTACAGACCAAATCGCCTGCCGATTTCGAAGACGCCTTCCGCGATTTCGCATCACGAGGCTTCGACCTGATCTTCGCCCACGGGTTTGAGTACACCGACTCCGCCCTCGAAGTATCGCGGAGTTTCCCTAAGACTTACTTCGTCGTCAGCTCGGGCAGTGAGTCGTCCGCAAATGTCGCATCGATAACTTTCAACGTCGATCAGGCGACGTATGTGGAAGGCGTGCTGGCCGGCGGCGTCTCGAAAACCGGAGTAGTAGGGGCCGTAGGCGGGATAGAACTGCCGTCGATCAAGTTGTTCTTCGAGGGTTTCAAGCGAGGGTTTCTTTCAGTACAGCCCAAAGGCCGTATCCTGATCAGCTACACTGGCAATTTCGATGACGTCGGCGCAGCTAAGGAAGCCGCACTCGCACAGATCAGCCAGGGTGCCGACGTTCTGATACACAACGCAGACGCAGCTGGCCTGGGCGTCTTTCTTGCCGCCCAGCAGGGTCACGCCTACGCTTTCGGAGTCTTCACCAATCAGAATAACGTCGCCCCTGACGTGATCCTCGCCAGTGCGGTGACCTCAACTCCATTGGCCTTTCTCAAAATCGCCACCGAAGTGAAGGACAAGACCTTTCATCCCGGGATGCTGGAATTCGGAATGCAGGACGGAATGGTCAACGTGGTATTCAACTCAAAGCTGGAATCGCACATCCCGCCAGCCGCGCTGGAACGCGCCCGCAAGGTCGAGCACGATCTTGCAACCGGTAAGCTACTTCTTTCACCGACTGCCCTTCCACCTGCGCCAGCCAAATGAAGGACTTCGAATCAGTGAACCATAGGATGCCTTGCAAGCCATGAGTCCTTATCTCTTGGCGGGACTAATCGTTCTCGGCGGGTTGGCCGTATTTTTCACCCTGCCATGGACCTTGCCGCGATCGTGGTTTAGGACGCTCTTCTATCGCGGCGGCAGGCCGAATGCGTTCACCAAGCGGCTCAACTCCGCACAAGCGCGACTTACAGCGCGCGGAATCTTCCCGCCATTGTTGGTGGCGCTGGAAACGAAGGGTCGCCGAACCGGCAAACCGTCCCTGGTCCAACTGGTGGTGACTAATGTCGGCGCGGAACGATACCTGGTCTCGATGCTCGGAGAGAACGCCGACTGGGTCCGCAATACGCGCGCCAGCGCAGGTGCCGGATTGCTCCGCCACAAAATAACAGAGCAGGTGATGCTGGAGGAAGTGCCGGTGTCGGATCGCGCGCCGATCCTGAAGGCCTATCTGCAAGTGGCACCAGGTGGCCGCCCGCATTTCGACGTAAACCGCGACGCACCACTGGCTGATTTCGAGAAAATCGCCGCGCGCTATCCCGTATTCCGTATCGTCACACAGTGATTGAATCATCTGCCGATTTGTACTGATGTCGCGGACAGACTTAGACGCGTTTGCGTTCGTATCGGTTCGCTCGTACACTGCCGGTCGATTATGACTGCCAACAATCTTCGAGTCTGGCTGTGTGCGGGCGCCATCCTCTTAGCCTCCTGCTCTGCCGATTCAACGGGACCAGTCTCACAGAACGTAGCATCGAACCAACAATCGCGGGATCAGCTTGATTCCCAGAATTCCGGCGCGTCGCCGGCATGGCTTGTCGAGTTGAACCGCCTGCGCAAGACTGGTGGTCTCAAGCCAGTTGCGGAGAATGGAGCACTTAGCCGCGACTGCGAAGCCCACGCGAAATACCTAGTCGAACAAGGACCCGCGACAGAGCCTCAGTTCGAATCCTACAAAGCAGCTATCGGACTTGCTGCTCATCACGAGGATCCTTCAAGCCCACATTTCAGTGCCGCCGGCGCTGAATGCGCGGCTGGAGGCAAGGAAGCGATGGGCGTGTCTCAAAGCAACGATGTCGCGTGGGGCCGCGATCCGATCAATGACCTAGACGGTCTTTTCTATGACGCGCCCTTCCATAGGCTATCGCTGCTTGCTCCGTGGGCTACGGTCGCCGGTTATGGAACCTGTGGAGATTATCCGAAACGAGTAGGTACTATGGCGTTGCGGGGAGAGGGTGGAATCGGCTCGCCCCTGATAATATTCCCGACCGATGGTTCCACTGTGCCCGTAGGAAAAATCGAGAGCTTCGAGGCGCCGGACCCTCTCTCATCCTGTCCGGGTTACAAAGTTCCGATAGGACTTCCAATCACTTTACAGCTAGGGTCCGGCTATCGAGGCAGAATGCAATCGTATTCGATAACTGGCCCAGCCGGCGTGGTTGAGACCTGCGCGTTCGATTGGCTGACCTACCACAATCCCGACGCTGCCATGCAAGAGCACGCGCGAGAGCTACTCCGCGCCTTTGGAGCCATCGTTCTTATTCCGCGGCAACCTCTTATCAATGGTACCTATAAGGTTGCGGTCTCGACCGGTCGGCAGAACTTCTCATGGAGTTTTGCCGTTGCGCAACCATCATCTCTTGTTTGGCAATAGCTTAGTCATGCAGCTCCGGTGTTTTACCGGGCGCCGGTGTAGTGGCGAAGGCAATGGCACCTGTCAAACCTCCGACCATCGTAGTCGCAAACCACAGCAATCCCAGCGCGATTGCGTCCTCTTTTCGCATCCCGGCCATCCCGAACAGCACCAGGTAAGCTGATTCACGAATCCCCAACCCATTCAAGGTCAGCGGCAGGCTCGCGAACACGTTCGCAATCGGAACGCAAAGAATAAACAAGGTGAGCGGCGCGGTGAGACCAAGACCGGCTGCCAGGATGTACTGTCCCGCCGCCAGCGTAACCTGCAGCACGATCGACAAAGCGATCGCCGGGAGAAGGGCGGCAGGATGATGCAGATACGGCGCAATGATTCCGCCCGCGCGGCGAACAGGCCGCGGCATTAGATGAATCAGGCGCGCGACGAGCGGACCTGCAAGAAATCCAGCGAAGGCAATCGCACCGACCACGACGCGTCGGCGTGATTACCGACGATGGAATCGATGCGAAGTTCAGAAAGATCGCGGAAAAGGCCGCCAGCCAGAACAGACCGATCAACCCAACGCCGCGATCGGCGACCACCGACGCGATTGCCTCGCCCATCCTGCCGTGCCGCCGCCCGAGATAAACGGATCGCGCCGCGTCGCCGCCGAGCAATCCCGGCACGAACAAGTTGGTAAACATCCCGACGAAGGTGTAGGCGAGGAACTCGCTATACCGGCCGTGCACTTTCAGAATCGCGGCGAGCAGCCGCCATCGATAAGCACACATCGCCTGACCCGCGACATACAGCGCGACAACCGCGGCAAAGTACGCGGGACGCTCACGGCTCAGGATTCGAAAAATCGGACGCGCATCGTAACGCCACAGCAACACCGCAACAACCGCGAGGCCCAACCCTGCGCGGATCGCAAACGCGCGATAGGGATGCGACGGCGCGGGTTGCTCAGTTGACGGTGATTGAGTCACGGCGCGAGATTCGTTCACGTCGGATAATTGCCCTCTTCTTTCCTTCGACGCGATCACGTCGAACTCGCCGAAGCGTTCCTTCATTCGCGCGAGGTCGCCAGCGTCGAGCACCACTACGACGCGTTCCGGCTGGTCCCATCGACGAAACATCTGATCGTCATTGTTCATGAACCAATCGTGCGCGTCCGGGTCGAGTCGCGATCCGAAGTCGAGTTCGGTGCGACCGCCGAGCAGCACGACGCGCTTGCGATTGTAAAACGGCAGCGACTGAACGTAGCGATGGTAGCAGATGATATTCGCGTCGGGCGCCTTTTCGGCGATCGCGCGGCTGAGTGCTGCGTATGAACGCATCGGCTCGGTTTCGAGCCGCGCCCATCCGCCCGCGATCAACGCGAACGCAAGCGTAACGACGATAGCTCCGAGCCCGAGAGCCGTGCGTCGCATCACGAACATCAACGTTGTGACCGCGCCGCCAACTACCAGTATCGCACCGATCGCGTACAACGCAGGGCGCGCGGCCATTACGTACGGTGTCCGGAATTGCGGCGCCGCGATCGCCGTGATGATCACGCCGACGCCTAACAGCGCCAGCATCGGCCCGCTTTCGATGAGGATCCGCGAATCGGGCGGTCTGCGCGCGGCGCGCGAGTCTGCGGACGGCCATGCGCATGCCACGAGTCCGTCAGCGATCAGTACGGCCAGCGGCGGGACAGCGGGCAGGATGTACGGGATCAGTTTTGCGCTGGCGCAGGAGAAAGCCACCACCGTGACGCTCGCCGCGATGAGGCAGAAACTCCGGGCCGGGTTGCGCGCACTCTCGCGCCAGGTGAGGAACGGCACGAGCAGCGTCCACGGCAACAGTCCGATCGCGAGCACAGGAAGGTAAAAGTAGAACGCTTCGCTGTGGCTGTAGTCGGTTTCGAACACGCGCCGCAGATGCTCACCGACGAAATAGAAGTTGGCGAAGCCTGGCTCGCGGATCGTCATCATCACAAACCACGGCGCCGCGATCAGCGTGGTGAGCAGGAGTCCCGGCATCGCGCGGAATTTCGCGATTGCGCCGCGCAGTTCGCGCTTCAGTGCGAGCCAAATCAGCATCGACAGAATTGGCAGCGCCGCGCCGACCGGCCCCTTCGTCATAACGGCCAGACCCATCGCGACGTACGCTATCCAGCACCAGCGACCGCCTTCATGCCAGTGCAGGTACAGCGAGAATGTCGCGATTGTCACCAGCGCCGTCAGCAGCATGTCGGTGGTGAGGACTTGCGCCATCAACGCGTACAGAGGAGTCGTCGCGAGAATCGCGGCAGCGAGAATCGCATGGCGGCGGCCGAATGCGCGCAGTGCGAATACGTACGTGGCGAGTATTCCGGTGATTGCGGACAACGCGACCGGGAGGCGCGCGGCAAATTCCGACACGCCAAAGATCCAGAAGGAGAGGGTCGTCAGCCAGTAGAGCAGCGGCGGCTTCTCGACGTACGCGACGTAGTTGAGATGGGGCACGAGCAGGTTGCCGCTCTGGAGCATCTCGCGCGCGATCTCAGCGTAGCGCGCCTCGTCGGGTTCCCACAGGCCGAATGAACCGAGGTGAAACATGCAGACCGCCAAGGAAAGCGCGACGATTGCCGCGAGGTCGAATGCGCTCGGCGTCGCAGCAGCCGACGGCGCGGCGAAACTGGGCGATCCGATTTCGTTGCGTGCGGTCCCGGACACGAGGGTTGAGTCTAACGTGCCGATGGGATGCCTAATAGCCGACGGCGCCGCCGCCTTTACGCGGGTCGGCCGCGCCACGGAGATTTGCGGGCGCGATTGTGATCGCACCGACGGCTCCGAGATTCGGCACGACCTTGAGCTTGTAGCCCATCTGCTCGAGCGCGGTGCGCGTCGTCGCGGGCATTGCCTCTTCGACGATCACGACGTCCGGCGCGGCCTGCTCATGAATTCGCGGCTCGCCGACGGCGCTCGTCGCGTCGAGATGGAACGCGAGAATGTTGAGCGTGACCTGCAAAACTCCGCTGATGATTGTTGGACCGCCGGAGCCGCCGGTCGTCATCACTGGCACGCCGTTCTTCGTCACGATTATCGGCGTCATCGAAGAGAGCGGGCGCTTGCCGCCGCGCACCTCATTGGCGCGCTCACCTTCGAGGTGATACGCGTTCGGCACGCCGGGCGCGACGGCGAAATCGTCCATCTCATCGTTGAGGATGATGCCCAGTGCGGGCACGCTGACCTTGGCACCGAACACGGTGTTGATGGTGGTGGTCAGCGCGACGACATTGCCGTCCTTGTCGGCGACGAGCAGATTGGTGGTGCCGTGATCGTGCGCCGGCGCAACAGGTGGCGGCGACGTTTTCGGATGCATCGCGCGCTCGCGCAGTTGCTGGATGTTGTCCTTGCCCAGGAGCTTCTCAATCTCGACGCCCACAAACTCCGGATCAGCATATCGCTCGCGATCGATGAAACCCTGGCGCATCACTTCGATCAGACGCGCGAGGTACGGCGGCGAGTCGACGCCGAGTCCCGCCAGATGTCCCGAATCAAGCGCGCCGAGCATCTCGAGGACGACCCCGCCCGACGACGGCGGCGGCATCGCATAAACATCGTAGTCCTCGTAGCGATGGTGAATCGGGTTGCGCCAGTCGGGACGGTAGTTCGAGAGATCGGTGTTGCTGATCAGCCCGCCGTGCGCCTTTATGAATGCGACGAGCGCGGCAGCGACCTGGCCGTGATAGAAGTTCGTGACCGGATCGTCGCCGAGGCTCTTCAGAGTTGCCGCCAGATTCTTTGCGACGATCGTGTCGCCGGCTTTGAGCGGAGAGCCGTCGGGTTTGAGGAAAACCTGGCTCAGCCCGGGATCGCTTTTCAGCTTCGGCGCGAGCATCGCGATCTCCTTCGCCAGGTGATCGCTAGCGAGGTAACCATCGCCGGCTAATTTCTCCGCAGGCGCCGCGATCTGCTGAAACTTCATCGTGCCAAAACGCCTTAGCGCCGCGTCGATACCCGCAATCTCACCCGGCACGCCAACCCCGAGGATGCCGTCGCGGGCCAAATCCTCATCGGGCTGGCCGTTGCGCATGTACATGTCGGGACGAGCCTGAAGCGGCGCGGCCTCGCGATAGTCGAGTGCGTAGAAGGCATGCGCCTTCGCCATATAGATGAGCATGAAGCCGCCGCCGCCGATTCCGCACGCAGCAGGGTTGGTAACCCCGACCGCCAATTCAGTGGCAACCGCGGCGTCAACGGCGTTACCGCCTTGTTTGAGAACCTCGACGCCGGCGCGCGCGGCGTCCTCGCTTTCCGACACCACCATCCCGTGGACACCGGCGGCGGAGGTTTGTGGAGGGGCTGACTCCGCATCGGAACGCGGCGCAACCGACAGCGCGAGCGCGAGAATGATTAACGGGGCAATCGCACGCGAGCGGGCGGCGGCCAAAAGATGAGTCCGGCGTGGCATCAACATCAGGGCTTTACTAACAGCCATCGCCGACCGATGAAAGGTATGCACGAGCTCAATTGTGGTGCCGTCGGAAAATCCGATTAACTGCCTGACAGCCGAAGTTCGCTGAGTCCGCGCAGGGCCATCGAGCCGCGATACTCCAGTTTGGCCTGTGGGTTGGCCAGTTGCAGTCGTGGGAATTTGTTCAGCATCGATTCGATAGCGATTGCGCCTTCCAGCCGCGCGAGCGGTGCGCCGAGGCAGAAGTGAATTCCCTCGCCGAACGACACATGCTCGTTGGGATCGCGTGCGACGTCGAAGTTTTCGGGATTCGGGAAATGTGCGGGGTCGCGATTTGCGGCCGCCAGCAGGATGAAAGCGAGACTGCCCATAGGAATCTCGGTGCCGCCGACGCTGGTCGAAGCCGTCGGCATCCGCACCGTCATCTGGACGGGCGGGTCGTAGCGCAGCATCTCCTCGATCGCTTTTGGGATCAGATCGCGGCTGGCACGCAGGCGATTCTGCTGCTCGGGATTGCGGCATAGCGCGAGCAGGCCGTTACCGATCAGGTTGGTGGTCGTCTCGTTCCCGGCCAATAGCAACAACACGACGAACGCCAGCAGCTCGTTTTCGTTGAGCGCGTCGGACTCGTCTCGTGCGGTGACCAACGCGCTGATCAAGTCATCGGCGGGATTTGCGCTCCGTTGCTTGATTGCCTCGGCCAGGTAGCGGCGGAGTTCATCCTTGGCGGCGAGGCCGGCCGCAGACGGGCCGGCCCCCATCTCCTGGCCGAATGAGCTGATCAGATCGTTGGACCATTGCTTGAATTGCGCGTGATCGTTGGGTGACACCCCGAGCATCTCCGCGATCACAATCACCGGCAGCGGATTGGCGAGCGCCGCCATCGCTTCGATTCCGCTTTCGCCGGAGTCCGTCGCGCGGCTCAACAAGTCGTTGGTTATCTCACGAACCCGCGGCTCGAGCTCGCGCACGCGTCTCGGCGTAAAAGCCTTGCTGACCAGCCGTCGCAGGCGCGAGTGCACTGGAGGATCGGCGGTGAGAATCGTCGGCGCGCCGCCGAATGGATCGATGCGCTCGCGAAATGGAATCTCCGGACGCCGAACGGTGAAACGCTCGTGGTCGTGCAGCACCGTGACGACATCGTCATAGCGCGCGATAATGGTCGTCGGCAGGAAGAGTTGAAGCTGTCGGGGAGGACCGTCCAGCAGCGCGGGGAAGTGCGGATATGGATTCGCGCGAAAATCGGGATCGAATGGGTTGAAATAGAAATCAGCCTGAGCCATTGGCGCCTCCGGAGAACGGGAACTTGATTGTAGTGAAACCCGCGGTGGGTTTCACGCTTCCTTCGGCTAAGTACGGTTCCTTGAGCGGGGCGGGACGATGGTGCTTTAATCGGCTCCTCAAGCTTCCCGCAAAGCGTTCACCAAGAGAGGTATCGCCATGGCTTATGCACCTGCTAATCGCGCGATGTATGACGCTGACAGCCATATCATGGAGCTTCCGGATTTTCTGCAGAAGTACGCCGATCCGGAGCTGCGCAACGACATCCCGGCGGTAAGCTACAGCGCGTCGCTGGTCACCGACGAGGAAGTCGCGGAGATCATGGCGCGCGGCGGGCGGCATACTGAGCAGCACGTCGCCGAGCTGATCGCGCTTGGCGATAATCTAATCGAGAGGTCGAAAGAGATTCAGGCGTTGGGTGCGTTTGATGGACGCGAGCGCTCGAAGGCGATCGACATGCTCGGGTTCAAGAAACAACTGGTGTTCGCGACCCATAGTGTCACGATGCCGTTTTCGCCAAGCTCGAAAATCTCGCCGAAGCTGCGCTATGGCGCGGCGCGCGCGCACAATCGGCACATGGCGGAATTCTGCGGGAATGACTCGCGCCTGATGGGCGTCGCGATCGCGCCGCTGGACGTGCCCGAACTCGCGCTCGAGGAACTCGAGTTCGCGCTGAAGAGCGGCGCCGAAGCCATCTGGGTGCCCCATCACCCGTGCGGCGGCCGCTCTCCCGGACACGTCGAGTTCGATCCTTTCTGGACACGGCTGGTCGAGTCGAACACTCCGTTCGTGATGCATGTCGGTGGATCGCCGCTGCAATTGGATAAGGCGTGGATAAACAATGGCCGGCCGCCGGTCAAAGACTGGATGGGCGGCGGCGAGAATCTTCGCACCAAGGACATGGCCGTGCTGCATCAGGGGCCGGAGACGTTTCTTTCGATGATGTTGATCGACGGCGTATTCGAACGGTTTCCGAAACTGCGCGGCGGATGTATCGAGCTGGGCGCGGGATGGGTACCGGCGATGCTCGTGCGGCTGGACTGGACGGTAAAAATTTGGAGCAAGACGGATGCGAACCTCGCGCGCTTCACGCGCAAGCCGTCGGAACAGCTCACGCAACAGATGGCATTCACGCCGTTCGTGTTCGAGGACGTTGGCGCCCTGATCGATCAGTCAAATCCGGAGCTGTACCTGTTCTCGACCGACTACCCGCACACCGAAGGCGGCCGCAACCCAATCGCGCGCTTCGAGACCTCGCTGGGAGATCGCTCCGAGCAAATCCGCGACCGGTTTTATTCCGAAAACTTTCTGCGTATTTTTCCTGAAGCACGCGCGTCGTAAACGCGCATCTAACAGGGGGGACAGATGGCTCATTTTCTTACCGTACCGATCAATGAGAACGGGATTATCACCGACAAAAACATCGGCATGGAAATCCAACGCGCCGCGGTTGCGCCGTTCGCGTTTACTGATGTCTTCCTCTACTCGCATGGATGGTGGACCAATGCGACGGCGTCGATGGCCGACTACAATGATTTCTCGATCGGGTTCGCGCGCACGCTCGAGAGTTTGATCCATCGAAATCCGAACCCACTTCGGAACATCGTGCCTGGGTTTTCCGCGCTTAGCGTCGGCGTGCATTGGCCTTCGATGCTTTCGGAAGACGACGACTCGATGGTGAATTTCGCGGAAGCCTCCTCTTTTTTCACGATGGAATATCGAGCCGACGATGTTGGCCAGACCGCCGGCTATGCCTTGCTGCGCCTTCTGCTCCAGAGCCGACAAGGCGCAACGCCGTTCAGGTTTCATCTGCTCGGGCACAGTTTCGGCTGTCGAGTAGTGCTGTCGACCCTGGAACAATTGACCAAAGACGCAAATACCCTGCCGCTGGCTGCTCAAACCCAGTTCAACGTGGTTTTGATAGAAGCTGCCGCGGATTCCGATTCGTTGGCACCGGGCAGGCTCTATGAAAATATTTTGACGAGTATCCCGAACATCAAAATACTGGCCACCACGTCGGCTAACGACAGAGCGGTGAACACGTTGTATCCGGTGGCGCAGGGACTCGCGCACATCTTCAATCACCCGCTGGATCCTATTACTGCGATGGGTGCGGTGGGGTTCGACACTGCCCCTGCACCGAACGCCATTCAAAACATTGCGATCGGCCCTGGAAACGTTCCGGCGCCGGCTGGAAGGTTTGTAGTGGCGGACCTTACGCCGCTCCATCAAGCTCGACGTCTTGCCGACCCGACGGTGTACAACAGCTTTTCGGGCCAACATTCAGACATTTATCTGGACGAGATTTACCAGCTGATCGCCATGTTTCTCGGTACTTGAAAGTCAGCGGCGGCGGACTTGATAGTCCGCCGCCGCTTTCGCATCAGACTCGATCACGCTTCGACCCGGCTCGGGCGCATCCGGAGAATCGGGTGCGAGTTGCCCAGGCATTCGCGCAGCACTCCGAGATAGCTGCGCGACACGTGAACCGACTCCTTGAAGTCCGACTTCGACATCAGCACGCGATGGAGTTCCGGCAACCGGTAGAACGGAACGCTCGGGTAGAAATGATGTTCGATGTGATAGTTCACGTTCTTCGGCGCGACGAAGATGTGCGCTAGCAGCGACGCGCCCGTGGACCTGGTCTGCGCGTACGCGTTGGCGCGACCTTCGATTGCGGAATGTTCGGCGATGCTGCGGATGCGGAAGATCACCGTCATCCAGGTGAACAACGGCACGAACCAGTACATAAGGAGAAGGTGAATCGCGCCGAACCACGCGAGCACTGTGATCACTGCGGCGTAGAAGCCGTATCGTGCCACCAGGAACCCGCGACTCACGCCCGCGTCCCGCGAGAGAAGCATCAACGCCAGCTTGAGATAGTAGATAGCGCCCAGGCCCGACAGATCGCGAAGCATCAACAGAGTGAGCCGGCTCCAATGCTTCGGAAATACCCACGTCGGGTCACCCTGGCGGCGCGCCCAGTCGGGATCCTTGGCAGAATTCAGGTAGCGATGATGCGCGAAATGGTTCCTGCGATAGGCGCGTGCCGAAATGAGGTTCGGCCACGCGAGGATAATTTCGGCGGTCCAATCGTTCAGGCGCCGGCCACGGAAGAGGCGATAATGAACGCCGTCGTGCATCAGGATGAGTAGCGCGTGTTGGCGCGCACCGATGAACGCCACGGTCAGAAGGTACAGCGCGAGGTTGAAATGACGCTGGCATAGAAAGATCGCAGTCAGTATCAGCATCCATTCCGCGACGATATGAAGAGTGCTCCGGAGCGGGCTTAGCGCGGACAAATCGCGCAGCTCCTCCCTGGTCAGCTTGACCGGGATGGCGCCGTCGAGATCGTCGGACGGGCGTTCCTGTGCACCGCGATCTTTGGTCAGATCGATATTCATAGTTTTTCCTCGTTTGATTGAATCCGCTTGATAGCGGCGGATTGAGTGAATGTTGTGTTCAATCCTCCGGATCGTCGAAGAATCGATTCAGGCATGCGCAGGCATGGCAGGTATCTCGCCGACACCGAGCGGACAGCGATTTGCCGCCGGCCTCAACCGATCGGATCTGTCGAACCGGACGGTGCGATAGTTGTCCGGGGTTTCGATCTTCAAGCGATGTACATTTGAGGTGAGTTTCGCCAGCGCTTCTCCCTCGAGGACCATCGGCTGAACCCAGAGCCGGCCGTCGTCCGGTCCCTCGAGATACGGATACTCCACGGGCACGCCAGCCTTGACGAAGCCCATAGCCCTGTAAAATCCGCCATGATCGGACCTTCCCGCAGCCAGATAGACGAGTACCGCGTCAGGATTCCTGCGAACGACCTGAACTGCGATTCCGCGCCACGCGTGCATGCCAGCGCCGCGTGACAGCGACCAATGATCGCTGCATTCCAGCACCGATTGAGGCGCGTATCGCGAGAGGTCTGGCTCACTACAGCTTTGCGGATGGGCGGCGAGGTCATGAAGTGCGACCCCGGCTGTCATGCTCTGCAAGCCGTCGTGGTCGATTTCGAACAATCCATAGAGGCCTGCGGCGGCCAGACGCCGCTTATTTTTCGCCTGCGAGCGGCCGATATCTCTGAAGGTGGCCCCGTGGCGAGCGCGTGCTTGTGCAAGGCGTTGGGCGAACAGGTCTCGTTCGTCCTCTGTCGTTAAGAGGCGCATTTCCATTGGATGACTCCTTTTTGTTGCGATGAGCGATTGGCGAAATGAGCGAGGCGAGGTAGTCAAGCCCCGGAGGAGGCGGACTGCGGGCGTTTGCCGCGCAGCGACCCGGCATAGCAAAAAGTTGACGTTCCAGAGACCTGAAATGTGATAGGAGAATCATTTAAAAGAGAGGATCAGTCATTTTTAACTCCATCCGATGACAAATAGTCAACACAGAAATGAGCGGATCGCGATGATTGTTGGTCGCATGAAATCGAGATCAGGCGTGGTTTCTTCTAGACGGACGTTGTGATACGTAAACTAACGTTAGGCGTCTTTAACTGGCGGAGCGTGGTCTGTATAAACTCGGGGTCATGTCGGGGGTGAGCGTGACAGTCAGGGGAACCAGCAACAAATCGTCTTTCGACGTGCTCGCGTCGGAAATTGTGAAGGCGAGCAGGTCGCGGACTTCAATCGGCTCTCGCGGTGCGACTGCGGAGATTCAGTCACTTGAGCAACAGGACTACGGGCGCTCGCTCAGAACATTGCTGGGGCGATCCGAGGTTCGGCAGATTCTGGCGGAAGCGAGAAGCTCCGTGTGGCCGCGCTTGAACGCCGAATCGGTGCGGTTGGTTTCGCCGACGGAATTCACACGACTATGGTCGCGGTTAGGAGTTCAGTTCAAGTTGGCAAGCCTGCGCGGAGCGGAAGGACTCGCGCTGTTAGGATTTTACGTGCGGGAAATGGGCGGATCGCGGTTGCCTCTAATCTGCGTGAATACGGCGCATCACCCTGCAGCGATCGGTGCGGCATTCTCTCACGAAATGGGCCATCACCTGATCGGACGTCTTTTTGATTCGCACAAACAACACGCCCAGTTGTTGACCAACACAGCCTATGGAGAGCATCTGTTCGATCGTGAGGAACTGGCTGCGGATATTCTGGTGAGCCTGGGCGTATTTCCCCAGGCGATCGCGCGTAAGATTTTTTTGAAATCCCAGCAGGGGAAACAGGCCCGGTCCCGGTCCGCGCCCGCGATACTCCCGGATTCAACCTCGGCGAAGGTGCTCAAATATTTCGAGGATCAATTCGGTCTTACCTTCGGCGGCCAGCTTCCCTCCGGCAAGAAGCTTCAGTATCTGGCCGGGGTGATTCATTTTGCAAAATTGAGACGCGCTCTTCTGACCGAATACGGCATGTGAGGCCAGCAAGCATCCGTTCCTGATTCTTCAGGGCACTGCCGCTCCCGGCTTGTGCGTGGATCCGATTTACTTCTAGGATCATTCGGCTCCTAGTTTTAGACTTCGAGGAAATCTGGTCGAGGAGAGACGATATGGAACTGGCACCCAAGCGGGCCGGATTCGCGCCGGAACGAATCAATCGGATCACCGAGCATCTCGACAAGAATTACGTCGCGCCGGGCAAAATCGCCGGATGCCAGACGCTGGTCGCGCGGCATGGGCACGTCGCCTATTTCAAATCGCAGGGCCTGATGGATCGAGAGCGCCGCAAGCCTCTCGCGGACGACACGATCTTTCGGCTGTATTCGATGACCAAGCCGATCACGTCGGTCGCATTGATGACGCTCTTCGAGCAGGGGCACTTCCAGCTCAACGATCCAGTGTCGCGATTCATCCCGGCGTGGCGCGATCACAGAGTGTGGGTATCCGGCGAGGGCGCGAGCATGGAGACGGCGGCGCCGTCGCGGCCGATGACGATGCGTCACGTGCTTAGCCACACTGGCGGTCTCACATATGGTGCGACCAATCATCCTGTCGACCGGGCATATCGCGAAGCGGGAGTGGGGCGAGGTGCCGGCGAGACGCTAAGCGGGTTCGCGGAAAAGCTGGCGAAGGTGCCGCTACGTTATCAGCCGGGAGAGCGCTGGATGTACTCGCTGTCGACCGACGTATGCGGTTACCTGGTCGAGGCGATCTCAGGAAAACGTTTCGATCAATACTTGCAGGAAACTATTTTCGACCCGCTCGACATGAAGGATACATCGTTCATGGTTGCGCCTCGCAAGGCGGATCGTTTTGCCGCCAACTACGAGCGGCAGGCCGATAAGAGTCTCAAGCTGATAGACGATCCGGAGCGGAGTAACTATCTGAAGCAGCCGACGTTCTTCTCCGGCGGCGGAGGACTTACCGGCACGACCGCCGACTATCTGCGCTTTTGCGAGATGCTGCGCCGCGGCGGCGAGTTGGACGGTGTGCGCATCCTGGGACCTCGCACAATTGAGTTGATGCATCTTAACCACCTGGCGGGCGGTAAAGACCTGAGCCAGATGGCGATTGGCGCGTTCTCGGAGACTGCCTATGAAGGTGTAGGTTTCGGGCTGGGCTTCGCGATGACGCTTGGACAGGTCGAAGCGGGCGCGCTTGGAGGCGGGGACTACTATTGGGGCGGCGCCGCGTCCACTATATTCTGGGTGGATCCCAAGGAGGACTTGGTCGTGATCTTCATGACCCAGTTGATGCCCTCGGCTACGTTCAATTTCCGTGGACAACTAAGAAACATCATCTACTCGGCTATCGTCGAGTGAGGAGTGCGCGATGAAGGCTGCGGTTTACTATCAAAACGGCGGGCCAGAAGTTCTCAAGTATGAAGACGTGCCCGATCCTGAATGCCATCCTAAAGGAGTAGTGATTCGTGTCGAGGCTGTAAGTATCGAAGGCGGCGACACGCTTAACCGATGGCATGGTGCGCTGGCCAGTAAGCCTCATGTGGTTGGGTACCAGGCCGGCGGCGAAATCGTCCAGGTTGGATCGGAGGTGACGGACCTGAAGGTAGGACAGAAGGTCACCACCGTCTTCGGAGCCGGTTCTCATGCGGCTTTGCGGGCGGTGCCGGCGCGCAACGCATGGCCGGTGCCTAAGGGGTTCGACATCAAGCTGGCCGCGGCTATCCCCGTGCCATTCGGCACCGCGGACGATTGCCTGTTCGAGTTCGGGCATTTGAACTCGAACGAGACAGTCCTGGTGCAGGCGGGCGCCAGCGGCGTAGGTGTCGCAGCGATTCAACTGGCCAAGCGCGCAGGCGCGACTGTTCTAGCGACGGCGTCGAGCAACGAACGGCTGGAACGGCTTAAGCCGCTAGGCCTCGACCATGGCATCAACTATAAGACTGACGACGTTGTGAAGTCGGTGATGAAGATAACTCACAACCGGGGCGTCGATCTCGTGGTTGACCCGGTAGGTGGCGCTACCCTCCAAGGCAGCCTGCTATCGCTCGCTTATCGCGGACGCGTGTCGATGGTCGGATCGGCGGGACGCGAAGCGATGACCGTCGATGTCTCTTCGTTGATGGCGGGCAATCGATCCTTGACGGGAGTCTTTCTGGGAGCCGAGATAGGGACCGATCGCGCGCATAACATGATCCAGCGTCTGATCGACGAAGCAGCTCGAGGCGAGTTAAAGGTCGTAATCGATCGAACCTTCCCGCTGTCGGAGGCTGCGGCCGCTCACGCTTACATCGAGAGCCGGCAAGCTGTCGGCAGGGTTCTGCTTATCCCCTAGCAGGGTGTTGAGGAAACCCCGACGATGAATCCTTCCGCAAAATTGATTTCAACACCCTGCGTAAAAGCTGGCCGCTTTCCTTTATCTTCTCTCCCGCTCTGTTGCGGGGGAGATAAGAGAGGGGGAGCAGGCCGTGATTTATCAACGGCCTGCTAGGATCACAGTCTTCGCGGATAGCAGCGAAGAATGCCGGCGGCAGCGAAAGCAAAAACTCGTATCGAAGCGCCCGCAACGCCACCGCGGGCGCACGCTGCGCGGAAGATTTTCAATTCGGCGAAGCTTAGAGCAGAAGCCGGCGGGCTGACGCTGCTAGGTCTGGCGCTGATCGTAAACGCAGTATTGTTGTGGCCGGAAATTCGCATCGAGCGGGTGCCGGTCAACGACCTGACTTTCCATATCGCCGCGTCGCAACGCCTGGCGCAGAGTCTGATCACTGGTGACTCATTCCTGGACCCATGGATGTCGCAATGGGCGCTGGGATATCCGCTATGGCACTTCTATCAGCCGCTTCCGCACATGATTGCGGGACTGTGGCTAGCTGCCACCAGCCATTTCGCGTCGGCGCCCGCGTCATTTGCGGTGCTCTACTATCTATTGATGGTGGCCCTGCCTGCATCCACTTATCTGGGTGCGCGACTATTCGGGTTGGAGCCGATTGCAGCAGGATTTGCTTCCATTCTGATCATTAGTGTTAGCGAGGTTGGCGATCTCAGCCGTTATGGGGTGGCGTACGGCGCTTACGTTCGGCGCGGGTCGGGCCTTTACACGCAACTAATGTCCTACAACCTGCTGATGCCTGCACTAGGACTCGCCAATTACTCGCTCAACACCGGCAGGCGGAAAATTCTATCAGCCAGCCTGGTTGCCTTGACAGCCCTATCGCACGTCGTGTTCGGTTATGCCGCAATAGTGTCAGTAGCGATAGTGGCCCTGGTTGGCCCGCGGGGCGATCGCTCGCGACGACTCGTCCGCGCCGCAGGGGTCCTGATTCCCGCCTTCATCTTGCTTGCATGGTTTGTGGTTCCGATGCTGCTGGCGAGCGGCGAAGCGAACCGATGCCGCTGGGACGACGTTTGGAAGTTCGATTCGTGGGGCGCGAGGAACATATTCGACGCGCTCTTATCCGGGCGCTTTTTCGATGAAGGCAGATTGCCCGTCATGACGTTGGCGCTGGCGGTCTCGTTGATGCTCGCAGTGTATCGGTGGAAAAGACCGATGGCGCGACGGCTGCTGGTTCTGACCGCGGTCTGGCTGGCGATTTTCTTCGGCCGGGCGACCTGGGGATATTTCATGATCGCCCTGGGGCTTCCGCGGACCTTTCATATCAGCCGGTTCGAGTCGGTATTCGAACTGTTTGCCGTACTGTTGATGGCGTGGGCGCTAGCGAAAATAGTCGCGGCGGCGTGGAAAGCCGGACGTGCAGCAAGGCTGGTGGCTGTGATCGCGTTGAGCGCGATGGCATTAGTAATGTTCGTTGAGCGCTTCAATTTCCTCACGCTAAGTAACTATTGGGGAGACGAAAGTCTGGCGGGAATTGCGAGTGAAGGATCCGATCTCGAAGCTGCGCTAGCCGACATCCGTACGATCACGCGCGAACGTCCGGGCCGGGTGTGGTCAGGTCCTACCGGAATGTGGGCCGCTAAGTTCCAAATCGCCAAGACACAGCCCTATACGTTTCTCTCGCTCGCAGGATTCGATGAGCTCAGCTTTCTTTACCACAGCTTGTCATGGAGCTCGGACGTGACTGCCGAACTCAACGAACGCGATCCTTACCAGGTCAAGTTATTCGCGATGCGTGCCGTGCTGGCGCCCACGAATCAAGAGATGCCTTCCTACTTCAAACGTCGAGCAGTCCACGGCAAGCTCGCGGTTTACGAGGCTTCGAACGAAGGTTACTTCGGACTGGTGGACATCGGCGCGCGATATGATGGCCCACTAACGACGGTGCTCAATCGGGACTGGCGATGGATGGATGATCCTGGGGTTCGGGCCGGCGCAGTTGTCGCCTTGGGTGGCGATCTCCGCGGAGTGCCCGAATGGAAGTTGTTCGAATCGCTGCCGCCACTCAATCCGAGCTTCTCGACTCCGCGCGGCTCAGTAATTTCCGAAAGCAAGCAGGGTGAGACCTACGGCGCGCACCTCGCGGTCCTACGCCCGTGCTATGCGCTGCTTAAGATCACTTACTTCCCGGGCCAGCAGGCCACCGTTGACGGAAAGCCTGCGCCCATATTTCGCGTGTATCCCAATTTCTGTGCAATTCCAGTCGGGCCGGGAGAGCATCAGATAGAAGTGCGGTACCATCCGGGACCTATCAAGCCGATATTGCTGGTTACTGGATTCATATTGGTCGGACTTATCGCGCAGGCGATGCGCAAGCCGAACTACGCGGCGAGCGAGCAAAGAATCGCCGCACGGCTCGCCGAGTTGGCGACACCTTGGGACACTCCGCGCATGCGGACAGCGCTGGCGCTAGCGGTACTGGTCTTACTCTTTACGCGCGCGCTTTTCAGCGGCAATCTGCTCATGGGACATGACTCACTAGCCTATCCGCCGCGACTGACCGAATTTGCGAAGGTACTGAGCGACCACCAATTCCCGCCAGTATGGGCGCCGGACCTGGGATCAGGCCATGGACAGCCGCTGTTCGAATTCGCACCACCTCTGATCTATGCGACCGCATTGCCTTTCTTCAGAGGCGGCATGTCACTTGCTGATTCGCTTCAATTCGGATTGGCGATGCTGTTCGCGCTCGGCGCCATCGCAATTTTTCGAATCGGGCGAAAGCTCTCGTTTTCTCGGCTGGCTTCAGTCGGCGCCGCGGCCGCATGGCTGTTCGCTCCATACCAGGCTCTGGACATTTACGTGTGCGGGCGATTCGCCGAGTCGGCCGCGATTGCAGTAGCTCCTATCGGGCTGCTCGGCCTCCTCATAGCTCTTCAGCGTCCGACTGTAATCAGTGTGTTGGTAGGCGCACTAGCTGTGGCGCTGCTGCCGCTGGCGCACAATGCGGTCGCGTTGCTGATGTTTCCGGCATTTGCGGCAATAGTAGTCGTTCGCGCCGCGGTCTCGGATAGTCGGCTGAGAACCGCAGCCGCTGGGGCTTCCGTGCTCGTCGGCGGGCTAGGACTTAGTGCTTTCTTCTGGCTTCCTGCGTTCCTCGAACGCGATCTAGTCAAGACCAACCTTCTGCTGACCGGCGTACTAAATTGGACCAACTACATTATCAACCCCTCCCAGTTGCTTTGGTCGCCCTGGGGATACGGCATCTCGATGCGCGGCCCTACGAACGGCATCTCTTACTCACTCGGGCTCTTCCACATAGCCTTGGCCGTCGCGGGAGTACTTATCGCGATCCGCGCGGCGAATCGTATTCGCCGCCTTGACGCCTTAGTCTTCGCCGGCGCGGCGGTGGTCGGCGCACTGTTAGCCACTGACTGGTCATGGAAGATTTGGGAGCACGTCGCCACTCTTCAATATCTCGTTTATCCGTGGCGTACCTTATGTGTTCCAGCTCTCTTCATGCCATTGCTGGCTCTCTATGCGTTCGACCGGATGGGCCAGAGACTAGCATCTACGGCGATTGTAGTCCTCGTAGTATTTAACCTGGCGCACACTCAACCCAAGGGAATTGAGACCTATGACGAGGCCTACTATAGTGCAGACCTGATTGCTCAAAAAGGAATCAATACGACCACTCGCGAAGAGTATGAGCCGCAAACTGTCTATCACCGTCCCGCGTTTGACCCTGTATCTCTCAAAGGTGTGAGATCGGCGCCGGTCGTATCGCAGCTTGCGGTCAGCTCGAACCGCCAGTCGTTCACGGTTGACGCGAGCGAGCCCTCGTTAATGCAGGATTCGATCTTCGACTATCCCGGATGGACGGTGCTGGTTGACGATAGCGAAGTTGCGACCTCGCCAGCCTCGGATAGCGGCGAGATCACCTTCAATGTCCCATCGGGTATTAATAGCGTCCTGGTTGAGCTACGTCCTACTCCTGTTCGGCGATGGTCTTACTATGCATCTCTGGCCACGGGCGCAGTGATGATTCTCATAATGACGTTTGCACTGATCACCGGGCGGAAACGTAGGGAGCCAGTCGATAAGGCTGGATCTACAGCTAAAAAAGCTCGCCCGATGAAAAGCGCTTGACGCTAGGCCACGAATATCTCTTCGAAGAAGTCGGACATAGCTTTCCACGATCGTGTGTCCACTAGCTTGTTGTAACCGATACCCGGCATGCCAATACTGTCCGAGTTCGGATTGGTGAAGCTATGCTTCGCGCCTCCATAGACGATCACCTGCCAGTCTGCGCCGGCGTTCTTCATCTCAGTCTCGAAGGCAGTGACCTGTTCGAACGGGATCATGGTGTCATCAGCGCCGGTGCACACGAGGATTTTCGTTTTAACCTTGCCTGCCTCGGCCGGTCGCAGTGTTTGCAGTCCGCCATGAAAGCTGACGATACCCTTGAGCGGCGCGCCGTCGCGAGCGAGTTCCAGCGAGAACGTACCGCCCATACAGAATCCTATCGCGGCCAGCCGGGCAGGGTCGGTCTGCGGCATTGACGCGAGACGGTCGAGCGCCGCGCGACCGCGCTTGCGGAGTTTGGCCGGATCCGTAAAAAGCGGTGTCGCAAGCTTCATCGCCTCGGGCAGGCTCGATACTTCGATTCCGTTGCCATACGGATCGCCGGCGAATGCGACGTAGCCCAGCTCTGCCAGGCGCTCGGCGCGTTTCTTCGCATGCTCACCCAGTCCGAACGCCTCCGGCATCACGAGGACGCCAGGCCGCTTGCCGGTTTTCTTCTCGTCGTACGCGAGATAGCCGCGAAGGGCTACGTCGCCGTCCTTGTATTCGATTGTTTCTGTTTTCATTCGCGTCTCCGATGAGTGTGATTCAATCGCCATCTTGCACAATTCGAGCATTTTCTGGAAGCGCCGGAATAGTTGTAGGTTAACGCATCGCGAGCCGAGGAGGCTTCAATGCTCGAGCTGTATCACGCCCACATTTCGACGTGCAGTCAAAAGGTCCGGCTGTGCCTGGCGGAGAAGGGGCTAGTGTGGACCAGCCATCCAATCGAATTTGCACGTGGTGAGCATCTGATGCCGGCGTATCTCGCTCTGAATCCCAACGGCGTCGTACCTACGCTGGTGCATGACGGGCGTCCCGTCATCGACTCGTCGGTGATCTGCGAATACCTCGAGGAAATCGCTCCCAGCGAAGGCAGCGCGCTGATGCCTCGCGACGCTTACGGGCGGGCGCGAGTCCGCGCGTGGCTGCGTTACATCGAGGAAGTGCCGACCGCGGCGATTCGTGTGCCGTCGTTCAACGGGTTGTTTCTCAAGGGATGGCGCCAGATGAGCGACACGCAGCGCGCTGGATACATCGCAGCAACGCCGCTGCGCAAGGGACACTATCGTCGCTTCGGCACCGAAGGCTTTTCGAAAGATCAGATGGACGAATCCACCGAGCGGCTGCGCCAGACCGTCGAGAGAATCGACTCTGCGGTTGCGAAGACCGCGCAGTGGCTGGCAAGCGATACGATCTCGCTGGCCGACTTATGCGTACTGCCGACGATCGTGCGGATGTCGGACATCGGCCTCGAACATGTATGGCGCGACCTGCCCAACATGACGGATTGGTACGCGCGAATCAGATCGCGGCCGTCATTCGAGCAGGCATTCTATCCGGGCGCGCGCGTCTCGGTTGCCGATTAGGAATTCGCGGCGCGACGCGAGTTTTGCTAGGAGCTTGGTTATGGCAGATCCCGATTTCGGTCAGTTCAAGCTGGTGCACAAAGGCCATTCGTTCGAAGAATTCCACGAGGGCCAGGTCTTCGATCATCATTGGGGCCGCACGATCAACGCCGGCGACAATTCGCTCTTCACCACCGCGACGCTGGCGCACTGCCCGCTGTACTTCAACGCGGAGTATGCGCGCGCGCACGGTCATCCCGATGTGGTCGTCGATCCGATGCTGGTTGCGTGCACGGTGGTCGGCATCTCGGTCGAGGATTTGAGCGAAGCGGGCGGACCGTTCCTCGGCATTAACAATTTGGAATTTCACCGCCCGGTCTATCCAGGAGACACGCTGACCGCGCGCAGCACTGTCGTCTCGACGCGCGAATCGGCGAGCCGCGGAAATTTCGGAATCGTCACCTGGCGCACTGAAGCGCGCAATCAACGCGACGAACTCGTCATCAGCTACGAGCGCACCAACCTCGTCGCCAAACGCAGAGGAGCGCCATTGTGAGTTACATGACCGACGAGCGGCGGATGATTCAGCAGACGGCGCGCGACTTCGCGATGAACGAAGTTTTGCCCATCGCGAACAAGCTCGATCCCGAGCAAGGCGACATCCCGATGTCAGTTGCGGGACAAGCTGGCCGAGATGGGCTACTTCGGCGTCGTCATTCCGGAGGAATACGGCGGGCTCGGCATGGGCGCGTTCGAGTACGCGTTGATTACCGAGGAACTCGCGCGCGCATGGATGAGCGTCGCGAGCATCATCGCGCGCGGTAACGGACTCGGCGGCGGTTTCACGGCGGCTCAGCGGCGCGAATACCTTCCGCGGATGGCACGTGGAGAATTTCTCGGCGCGGCTGCGCTGTCGGAGCCTGACGCGGGATCCGATCTCGCCAACGTCTCGTGCAAAGCGACGCGCGACGGCGACGGCTGGATGCTCAACGGCACCAAGACCTGGTGCACATTTGCCGACGGCGCGGATTTCATCTCGGTGCTCGCGCGCACGAAGCAGCCGTCTGATCCGCGCCGCCGTCACGAGGGCATCAGCCAGTTCCTCGTTCTCAAGGAGCGCGGCAAGTTTCCGCCGGGGCTCACGGGTTCGCCGATTCGCAAGATTGGGTACTTCGGATGGAAGACGTGGGAGCTGCACTTCGACAACTTCAAGCTGCCGGCCGACGCGTTGCTCGGACGAGAGCGCGAAGACCGCGGCGAGGGCAAGGGATTCTACGGGGCAGTCAGCGGGCTGGAGGTCGCGCGCGTGCATACTGCGGCGCGTGCGATCGGGTTGGCGCGAGGCGGCCTCGAAGACGCGTTGTCATACGCGCAGAAGCGGGTCGCATTCGGGCAGCCGATCGGAGAATTCCAAGCGATTCGATTCAAGCTCGCCGAAATGGCGACCGAGATCGAAGCCGCGCGCCAGCTCATGTACTTCGTCGCGACGGAAGTCGATAGCAAGCGGCGATGCGACAAGGAGGCCTCGATGGCGAAGCTGTTCGCCTCCGAAATGGCCGAGCGCGTGACCAGCCAGGCGCTGCAGATTCACGGCGGCTACGGATACACCAAGGACTTCCCGCTCGAACGCTACTGGCGCGACGCGCGCCTGACCAAGATTTTCGAAGGCACTTCTGAAATCCAGTTGCGTATCATCTCCGATCGCCTGCTGCCGAGGGTGCGAAAGTGAGTACGTCTATCTCGAAACTGACTGGCAAGGGCAATTATTTCGAAGACTTCGAAGTCGGCGCGAAGATGCGTCATGCGCGCGGCACCACCATCGGCGAGATCGAAAATCAGATGCTCACGAAGCTCGTGCTGAACACCGCCGACGGCCACTACAACGAGCATCGCATGCGATCGACGCAATTCGGCCAGCGCCTGGTCTTCGGCCTCGTGACCGGATCGGTATGCATCGGGCTGGCGACGCAGGATACCGCCGAAAATGCGCTCGCGGAGCTGGGCCTGACGGGTATCAGGTTCACGTCGCCGGTTTTTCATGGCGATACGCTCTATGCGTACACGGAAGTGCTCGAAAAGCGCGACGCCGATCGCGACGACGCCGGCATCGTGCGCTTCAAGCATTGGGGAACCAAGCACGACGGGACGATCGTCTTCGAGGGCGAGCGCACAGTGCTAATCAAGCGCCGCTCGCATTGGGGCAATCGATGAACGCGCGCACCGGGCCGCTGTCAGATGTTCGCGTGCTCGATCTCACGCAGGCGCTGGCCGGTCCATACTGCACGATGCTGCTGGCCGACCTCGGCGCCGACGTTATCAAGGTCGAACCTCCCGCCGGCGACATGAGCCGAAGCATGGGACCGCATCCGGCGGATCGCAAAGGATGCGACTACGGCGGCTACTTCGCGAGCGTCAATCGCAACAAGCGCAGCATCGTGCTCGACATCAAGACCGACGCGGGCCGCGACGCATTCTTCAAGCTCGTGAAGACGGCGGATGCGGTCGTCGAGAACGCGAAGACCGGCGTGATGGATCGCGCGGGAGTCAGCTACGAGCGGTTGCGTGAAATAAATCCGGCGCTGGTGTATGCCGCGATTCGTGGCTTCGGCGATCCGCGCACCGGCGCGAGCCCGTATGCGAATTGGCCGGCGTTCGACATCGTCGCGCAGAGCATGGGCGGGCTGGTTGCGATCACTGGTCCGCAAGGCAGCGCAGGCTACAAAGCCGGACCGGGAGTCGGCGACATTTATCCCGGCACTCTCGCCGCGTTGGGCGTTGTGTCTGCGGTTCATGCGGCGCGCCGCACCGGGCAGGGGCAATTTCTCGACGTCGCGATGTACGACGCGATCCTCGCGCTGTGCGAGATGATCGTTTACAGCTATTCGGCGGCCGGCATCGTCCGTGAGCCTGCAGGCAACGGCACTGCGGTGCTGTGTCCATTCGATATTTTTCCAACGCGCGACGGCGCGGTCGCGATCGCGGCGCCCGGCGAGAATCATTGGAAGATTTTGTGCGACGCGATCGGCCGGCCCGAGCTGGTGGCTGACGATCGCACGCGCAACGTCAATCGGCGCGTCGCCAACGCCGATTTCGTCCGCGGCACCCTCAGCGAGTGGACGAAGGCGCACACCACGCGCGATGTCGTCGGCGCGATCGGTGGCAAGGTGCCGGTTGGCCCGGTCAACACCGCCAGAGATATTTTCGAGGACCCGCATCCAAAGACGCGCGACATGCTGGTCCAGGTCGAGCAGCCGGGCGACAATCCTCCGCTGGTGATCGCGGGATGTCCGATCAAGCTGACCAGGACGCCGTCGGGAATCTATGCGCGCGCGCCGCGCCTCGGCGAGCATACCGATCAGGTGCTGGCTGACGTGGGAATTTCAATCGCGCGAAAGGAGCAATCATGACTCTTCGATTAAGACGTTCCGAACTTTCGACCCCGGCTTCGAGTCCGAAGATGATCGAGAAGGCGATGGCGACTGCCGCCGACATGGTGTTTCTCGATCTCGAGGATGCGGTCGCGCCGTCGCAGAAAGAAGCGGCGCGCAAGAACGCGGTCGATGCGCTCCGCAATCTCGATTGGGGCAACAAGGTGCGCGCAGTGCGCGTCAACGGCGCGGATACGCACTGGGCACACGACGATGTGATCAACGTCGTCGAGGGCGCGGGCGACAAGCTCGACGTAATCATCGTGCCGAAGCCGAAGGCGCCGCGCGACATCTGGTTCTTCGACACCCTGCTGACGCAGCTCGAGACCAAACTCCATCTGAAGAAAAAGATCGGACTCGAAGCTCTGATCGAGGAAAGCGCTGCGCTCGCGCGCGTCGAGGAAATAGCGGCGTCGTCGCCGCGTCTCGAGGCGCTCATACTCGGCTTCGGCGATCTGTCGGCGAGTCAGGGGATGCGCTTCGGCGTCGCCAGCGATCCGGCGCTGCGGTATCCCGGCGACATGTGGCATCACGCGCGCGTGCGGATGATCACGGCGTGCCGCGCCAACGGCCTCGACGCGATCGACGGTCCGTTCGGCAACTTCAAAGATCCGGACGGCTATCGGCGTGAGGCGACGTGGGCGGCGACGCTCGGAGCGGTCGGCAAATGGGCGATACATCCCAGCCAGATTGAAATTGCCAACGACGTGTTCGCGCCGACCCCGCACGAAATCGAAAACGCGCGCAAAATGTCCGAAGCCTATCAAGCCGCCACCCGCGACGGCGCCGGCGCCGCAGGCGCCGGCGGAATGCTCGTGGACGCAGTCGCAGTCCGAATCTTCGAAGGAGTCCTCGAGCGCGCCCGCCTCACCGGCCGCGCTTAAAAGTCACGCCTGCGCGGCGCGCGCCAAGGGGTGACCCCTTGGAACCCGATGTTACCGCGCTTTTCGAAGGTGTTGCCAAGTGGGCCCTCTTAACCGGCCGCGGTGTCCCTCGCAGCTTTCCAGCGGACGTTTGTCGAAAACCTTTATATTTCAGAAACTCCTTCGCGCGCGCGTTGTGAAGCTGATGAAAAATCGCAATCGAAAGGTAATGTACCAAAGTACAATATCCGCCCGTAACGGATCGGAGTATTTACCGAGGAAGAGTGCTGACGAAGGTCGGATCAAATCGTGACCACCCATCTCGGCACTGACTTTTTTCCCTCAATGGAGAGAGTTGACCTGAAATTCGCAATCTAACCAAAAGGAGATTGAAATGGCTAAGAAAGGCAAGCCGAACATTCTCATCCTCCAAGGCGATGACATCGGCTGGTGGAACATCAGCTACAACAGTCGCGGGCAAATGGGCTACCGGACGCCCAACATCGACCGTGTGGCCAACGAAGGCGTCGCCTTCACCGACTACTACGCTCAGCAGAGCTGCACGGCGGGCCGAGCCGCGTTCATCACTGGCCAGAATCCGATTCGTACCGGCCTCACCAAGGTCGGTATGCCCGGAGCCGATGTCGGTTTGAGCGCGGAGGATCCGACCATGGCCGAGTTGCTCAAGCCGCATGGCTACGCCGTCGGCCAGTTCGGCAAGAATCATTTGGGCGACAAGGACGAGTTCCTGCCGACGATGCATGGCTTCGACGAATTCTTCGGCAACCTGTATCACCTCAATGCGGAAGAGGAGCCTGAGGACCCGGACTATCCGAAGATGCCCGAGTTCAAGAAGCGGTTTGGGCCCCGGGGCGTGCTCCACTGCTGGGCGGACGGCAAGGGTGGGCAAAAGGTCGAAGACACCGGGCCGTTAACCAAGAAGCGGATGGAAACCATCGACGACGAAATAACCGAACATGCGTTGCGCTTCATCGATGAGACTCACAAGGCCGATAAGCCATTCTTCCTCTGGTACAACACCACGGCGATGCATTTCCGCACGCACCCGGCCGAAAGGCACAGGGGCAAAAGTGGCCAGGGTGATTATAACGACATCATGGTTGCCCACGACGAAGATATCGGCAGGATGCTGGGCAAGCTCGATGAGCTAGGCATCGCCGATGACACGATTGTGATGTACACAACCGATAACGGGCCGCACTACAACAGCTGGCCCGATGCCGGCATCACGCCGTTCCGGTCGGAGAAGAACACCAACTGGGAAGGTGGTTGGCGCGTGCCCGCCTTCGTGCGCTGGCCGGGCAAGATCAAAGCTGGTTCGGTGGTTAATGGAATCGTTACTCATCAGGATTGGCTGCCGACGTTCCTGGCGGCCGCTGGAGAAGCAGACATCAAAGAGAAGCTTCTCAATGGCTACAAGGTCGGCGACAAGACCTTCAAGGTCCACATCGACGGCTTCAACATGTTGCCGTACCTGAGCGGCGAGGTGAAGGAAAGCCCGCGGGAGTCTTTCTTCTACATCAGTGATGACGGTGACATCCTGGCCATACGCATGCGCGACTGGAAGGTTGTGCTGATGGAGCAACGCGCGAAGCAGCTGCAGTGTTGGCTCGAGCCGTTCGTTCATCTGCGCGCCCCAAAGATCTTCCACCTGCGCCGCGACCCTTTCGAGCGGGCTGACGAGAACTCCAACACCTACTATGACTGGATGATCTCCCACGCCTACATCATTTACGCTATGCAAGCGGTGGTAGCCCAACAGGTCGAGAACTTCCGGAAGTTCCCACCTCGTCAAAAGCCCGCATCATTCAACCTGGATGCCGTAATGCGGACATTGGTGGACGCGAGCGGGGGCGGCAGTCACTGACCTGCCATCGAGCATCGACGAACAGCTAGGGTGCTGTGTCCGGCCGGGGCGCAGGGCACAGCACCTATCCTGACGCCCTGAGCGCAGCACCTAGAGATGAACATCGCGCGTTAACGTGACCAGCACACCAAAGGCTTATCGCCAAGCCCTCGAGCCCCCGCGCGGCGCAGCCGTCGCCGGCGTGATTTTCTCGTTGCTGACGATCGTTGGACTGGGGCTCGTCCGGTACGCTGTGCCAACCGATCTGTCCCTGCCTGGTGTTTGGCTGACCGAGCCACACCGCCGAAACGCGGTACGGTATGCCCTCAACCTTGTTCCATTTGGCGGGATCGCATTTCTGTGGTTCATCGGTGTGCTCCGCAGCCGCATGGGAGAGCTTGAAGATCAGTTTTTCGCGACCGTATTTCTGGCCAGCGGGTTGCTGTTCGTCGCTTGCCTGTTCGGTTCCGCGGCGGTGATGGCAGCGCTGATTGAGTCAGTGGCCCAAGGTAATATCGCTAACGAGACCTACTACTTTAATCGCCGCGTAAGCGACGCCCTACTGAACCTGTTCGCCATGAAGATGGCAGGGGTCTTCATGTTCTCAACCTGCACCATCGGATTGCGTACTGCCATTTTCCCGCGCTGGGTGGCATTCCTGGGCTACGCGTGTGCCTTGGTGCTATTGGCAGTGATCGCGAACTGGAGATGGATCACGCTGGTCTTTCCCATCTGGATGCTGCTGGTTAGCGCGCAAATTTTATCGGCGGACTATCGCTCTCGACTAGCCGGAACAGCCGGTGGGGAGCACCCTCAGCCTTAAGGACGAAGCACAACTCAAAGGGAGCCCAACGCAAATGGCCGAGCAGACTTCGCAGAGCGCACCGCCGCTCGACAATTCGACCATACTGGCCTTTGATCGCACCCGCGCTGCCTACGAGCGCACGATGATGGCGTGGATCAGAACCGCGACTTCGCTAATAACCTTCGGCTTCACCATCTACAAATTCTTTCAGATCGAAGCGCCTCCGCCCGGACATCAGAATCGCCTAATCGGGCCACGCGGCTTCGCCTTCATACTGGTGAGCATCGGACTCTTCTCACTGATCCTGGCGACCCTTGAGCACCGCCAGAACATTCGAACGCTCGGAGCGCAATACGCCGGGAAGCGGCGCTCACTGGCTGTGCTGGTCGCCGCGCTGATCTCGATCCTCGGGATACTCGCACTTGTCGTGATAATTTTTCGTCAATAACCGCCGTCGACAAAGAGCTACTCTGGTTTGAGCCGGGGATCCTCAGTCGAAACGCATTGCGCCTGCTTGTAGATATTGACCCAGACCTGTCTGTTCTTGGAGTTCGTCCGTCGAATGTCCCTATCCAGCACATGCTCGCATTCATCCTTGTTGCGATAGGTCGTAGGCCGCTTTAGCCATTGGCTGAGTGGCGCATCCACGTTGCCCGTTGGATAGTCGCGGCCCGTTGGCGGCAACATCAGGATACCAGCCGACCAAAGCGAGCGCGGCAGCGTGGTGCGTCTTCATTCTACTTTTCTTTGAGTCGAGGATCCTCGATGGCGACGCAAGCGGCATGATCTTTCACTTTGGGGCTTGCGACTGGAAGAAGGTCCACATCGTGGCGTTCGCGTCGATGTTGTCGGTTACGGGGCCGAGGATTTTTGTCGCCAGCCATCCTTGATGAGCGCCCGGCCAGGTGTGGCCACCGTCCTGCACGATGACGTTCTCCAGTCCGCGCCCGGGTGGACAGGAATAGGTCTCGACGGTTACCTGCATCGGATCGTTTTTCGTCGACAGTTGCGTTTTTTGCGCCGCGCCGCAGCCGTTGCGTTTCTGCCAGATAGCGACCGCCTGCGCATTGCTCATCGCGGAGCCGCGGTTGCCGAATTGTGGAGCGATCGGGCCGCCATTGAACGGAACTAATTTGTCAGCGGTGCCGTGAAAGAAGATTACAGGCATGGGACGCGGCGAAGGGCACACCGCATCGACCGGCTGGGTCGCCGCTATCACCGCGATTCCGGCCAGCGCGTCCGGCATCACGCATGCCATGTGCTGCGCCATGAAGCCGCCGTTGGAAATTCCCGCGGCATAGACGCGCTTCGGATCGATCAGTCCCTGCGCGGCGACCTCTGCCAGCATCGCCTTCATGAACCCGATATCGTCCGCGGCGGATTCATGTCCGATTACGCGGCCGTCATTCCAATGCTTTTCGATACCATTCGGATACATGACGACCAGGCCGTGCGCCTGCGCGAACGCATCGAAGTTCGAATAGCGCTCCTGTCCGGCGCCAGTGCTGCCGCTGCCGTGCATCATGATGAACGCCGGCAGCCGTTTCCCACTCTGGCCGGGCGGCACGTAGAGCAGGTAGGTGCGGCTCACACCGTTCACGTCGATGGTGTGCGAGACGGCATCGCCGGCGGCAGCTGGCTGCGACAGCGACAGGATAGCTGCAACCAAAAGGATCGCGGCAAGAATCGCGACGCGGGTAAGCATTCGATCAAATTTCCGCATGCTGGGTCTATAGTGCAGCGAGCCGTGCCCGCGCCAGACTTGCCAGAATATTCCTCGAGCGGCTAACATCTGTTAGGCAAGTTCCACCTGATCTTAACCCAGCGCGCGCGAAGGACTCTATGAGATTTGGACTATTCTATGAGCATCAGCTCCCACGGCCGTGGGAGGAAAAGAGCGAGCTGCAACTGATTCAGGATGCGCTCGATCAGATCGAGCTGGCGGACAAGCTCGGTTTCACAAATGTGTGGGAAGTCGAGCATCATTTTCTGGAGGAGTACTCGCACTCGAGCGCGCCCGAGGTTTTTCTCGCCGCGGCCAGCCAGCGCACTACCAGGATGCGGCTCGGTCACGGAATCGTGCTGACCGCGCCCGGCTACAACCATCCCGCACGCATCGCCGAGCGAATCGCGATGCTCGACCTGGTTTCAAAAGGGCGCGTCGAGTTCGGATCGGGCGAGTCGGGATCGCTGGCGGAGCTCGGCGGCTTCAATCTCGAGCCCGCGCTGAAACGCGATATGTGGCGCGAGGGACTCGAGACGGCGCTGCGCTGCATGACCGAAGTCCCGTTCGGCGGCGTCGACGGCAAGTACGTCAAGATGCCGCCGCGCAACGTGGTGCCCAAGCCGGTACAGAAACCGCATCCGCCGGTGTGGGTCGCATGCTCGCGCCGCGAGACGATCCTGCTCGCCGCCGAATGTGGCATCGGCGCACTGACGTTTTCGTTCATCGATCCGGAAGAAGCGGTGCATTGGGTCGGCGACTATCGCAAGACACTCGCGGAGAAATGCATTCCGATTGGCAGCGCGGTCAACCCGGAGATTTCGTGCGTGACCCCGATGATGTGCCACCAGGACGAGCGCGAGGCTATCCTGCGCGGGCTCGAGGGCGGCAATTTCTTTGGTTACTCGCTCGGCCACTACTACGTCTTCGGCGATCACAAGCCGGGCGTCTCAAATGTGTGGGAAGAATTCACGAACAAACGCGCCGAGCGCGGTTACTCGCCCGACGTGGCAATTGCGATGCGTCAGCGACGGCTGAGCGCGCGGCTCGACAACGATGAGGGCGCGCAGCAGGGATTGCGCGGCGCGGTCGGCACTCCGGATCAGTTGCGCGAGTATTTCCGGCGCTTCGAGGACGCCGGCGTCGATCAGATGATCTTCGTGATGCAGGCGGGGAAGAACCGGCACGAGCACATTATGGAGTCGATCGAGCTGTTCGGCAGGAAAGTTTTGCCGGAGTTCGCAGAGCGCGACGTCGCGTATCGCGCGAAGAAGATGAAGGAGCTTGAGCCGATCATCGAGATAGTGATGAAGCGCAAGCGTGACGACGCTCCCAAGATGCCGGCTGACTATCTTATCGAGGCTCTCCCGAAACGGCTTATTCAGCAGGTCGGCGGCAAAGAGATGCTCGACAAGCTCGAGGGCGACTCGGCTATCGGCATTCCGCGGCCGCAGAATCTACAGGAGCGCTTGCAGCAAGGAATCGTCCCGCAGCGAGGATCGGACGGCGGCAACGCGAAATAAGCGGCTCGCGACAGGTCGCGATTTAAGCATCACGGCTCTCTCGCATCTCACTTGCGGCAGGTGGGACGATCTGCAAGTTTGCGGGGTCGTCGTGTTGCGTAAATTCCTCGAAACTTCATAAAACTAAGGGAGACGATGGTAAATGGCAAAAGTCCTGATCACCGGAACCAGCAAGGGAATCGGCTACCACGCCACGCTGCTCCTGGCGCGCGCGGGACACGAGGTGGTCGCTACCATGCGGAACCCGGGCGACTGCGATCTAGAGAAGGTTGCCAGGGACGCGAAGCTTTCGGTGACAGTCCTTCCGCTGGACGTCGATGACGATGAATCAGTAGCTGAAGTCTTTGGAAAGGTCGGCGATTCGATCGACGTGCTCATCAACAACGCCGGCATCCTCAGTACCAACGCGATCGAGGACGAAAGCCTCGAACAATTTCAGCGCATGATGCAGACGAATTATTTCGGCGCGATACGCTGCGTCAAACAGGTGCTCCCGGCGATGCGCAAGCGGGGCTCAGGCTGCATCGTCAACGTGACATCGATCGCAGGGCGCGTCTGCTATGCCGCCGGCAGCGCTTACGGCGCATCGAAGTACGCCCTCGAAGCGTTCACCGAATGCCTGGCACAGGAGGTCAAAGGCTTCGGGATCAGGGTTGCGTTGCTGGAGCCGGGCATCATCGATACTCCAATGGCCACCACGAACCTTCCGCCATACCAGGAAGACACGGTCTATCCTCACGGGCGCCGGCTTCATGCATTCTTCCAAAACCCAGGGAAGCCCGAAGCGTCACCGGTTCTGGTTGGCGAGATGATCCGCTACATAATCGAGAGCGGCGACCCGCGGCTGCGCTTCCCGGTTGGTCCCGACGCGCACTCCTTCCTGGGCTGGCGCGCCGCACTGAGCGACGAGGATTGGGTAGGACTCGGTGGCCTGAAGAACGATGCGGACTACTTTGATCGAGTCTTCATAGATACCGGAGTCGATCTGCGCTAAAGCGTCAGGTCGTTCCTGGATCCTGGGGAGGATAACTCGTTATGGGACGGATCTTCTTTCGCCGCGCGAATTTGATCGACGGCCGCAGCGCACCAAAGAAAAACGCGACCGTCGTGGTCGAAGATGAGCGCATCACTGCGGTTGCTACCAACGGCGACGCGCCGAAGCCCAATGCTAACGACGTGGTTTACGATCTCGCCGGCCGATCGCTGATGCCGGGGATGGTCCAGTGCCACTATCACGTCGCCTACGCCGACATTGAAGTGCTCGAAGATATCGACTTGAAGCATCCGGCGACGATGCTCGCATTGATCGCCGCGAAAAATGCCGAGTTGCTATTGCGATCCGGCTTCACCGGCGCGGTCAGCGCGGGCACGCTGCACAATATCGACGCGACTCTCAAACGCGCGATCGACGAGGGCATGATACCGGGACCGCGCCTGGTGCCCTGCGGATCCGAGATCATTACTACCGGCGACTCCGTTGATATCCATCCGAGCTGGTGGAAGTTGCAGCTGGAGGGTGGCGTTCTGATCTGCGATGGACCCGACGAATTCCGCAAAGCAGTGCGCAACCAAATCAAGCAGGGCGCCGAAATTATCAAGGTCGGCTTGACCGGCGGCCATGGCCTGGCCTTTTCCGCCGACGTCATGTCGATGACGATCGAAGAAATTAACGCCGCCGCCGACACCGCGCATGAACGCGGGAAGAGAATCCGCGGGCACACCGTTTCCAAGCGTGGCATCGTGGCCGCGCTCGACGCCCGCTTCGACCTTATCGACCATTGCGACCGGATGGACGACGAATGTATCGAGCGGCTGGTCAAGCAAGAAACCTTCGTCACCCCGAGCCTCTACTTCCCATACATGACGGTCGAGCGAAGTCGGCGGGCAGGAAATGGCTCGATGGCCGGCATCGACGAGTTGAAGCAAGGCCTCGAGTACTCATACAAAATGGTGCCCAGGGCGAACGCCGCCGGGGTCAAGCTGGTGGTCGGCGATGATTTCGGCGTCGCGGGGTTGCTCCACGGCGACTATGCGAAGGAGCTCGAGGCCTATGCTAAAGGCGCGGGAATTCCCACGCTCGATGTGATCGGCTGGGCGACCCGCAACGGCGCCGAGATGCTCGGGATGAAGGACGATCTCGGGACGATCGAAGCGGGCAAGCTGGCTGACCTGCTGGTCGTCAACGGCGATCCGGTGAAGGACATTACCGTGCTGCAGGATCGCGCCAATCTCGACGTGATAATGAAAGGCGGAAAGTTCATCGAGTGCCAGCTCACGCCGGGCAAAGCAATTGCCAAGTCTGCGTAACGATTGATGCGTTGCACCAAGTGCCGGACGAATAATCCCGCGACAAATAATTTCTGCGCGAAGTGCGGAAATTCGCTCGCGAAGAATTGCGCGAAGTGTAAAGCGGAAAATCCGCCGACCGCTGACTTCTGCGGCCAGTGCGGGACTCCACTGAATATCGGTGGAAGTGCGGCAGCATCAACTTCGTCGCCTCCAGAATCAACTTCCAACGTGCGGGTTGCGCCAGAGAGCGCCTCATCCGAAGCGCTCGAGGGCGAGCGCAAGACGGTCACGGCGCTGTTTGCCGATATCAAGGAGTCGACCGAGTTGGAGCAGGATCTGGATCCTGAAGAGGCGCGCGCGATTATCGATCCTGCGCTGAAGCTGATGATCGACGCGGTCCGCCGCTACGACGGCTACATCGTGCAGAGCACCGGCGACGGCATCTTCGCGTTGTTCGGCGCGCCGGTCGCGCACGAAGACCATCCGCAGCGCGCACTGTACGCAGCTTTGCGGATGCAGGATGAGCTGACGCGATATTCCGCGCGATTGCGCGAGGCTGGCAACCTGCCAATCGAAGCGCGCGTCGGCGTGAACACTGGCGAAGTGGTCGTACGGTCGATCTCGACCGGAGGCGGGCACACTGAATACACGCCGATCGGGCACACGACGAATCTCGCATCGCGGATGCAGGCGCTCGCGCCGACTGGCTCGATCGCGATCAGCGAGCAAACTCGCAAGCTGGTCGAGGGCTACTTCGCGCTCAAGCCATTGGGCCCGACCAAGGTCAAAGGCGTCAGCGAACCGGTCAATGTGTACGAAGTCACGGGCCTCGGACCTCTGCGGACCCGCTTGCAGCGATCGGCGGGACGTGGACTTACCAAGTTCGTCGGGCGCGAGCGCGAGATGGAAGCGCTCGCACGCTCTGCCGATCAGGCAAAAGCCGGCCGTGGCCAGATAGTCGCCGCGATGGCGGAAGCGGGCACCGGCAAGTCGCGCCTTTTTTTCGAGTTCAAGGCGAAGAATCAGTCGGGCTGGATGGTGCTCGAGACGTTCTCGGTCTCGCATGGCAAAGCGTCGTCATATTTTCCCGTAATCGATCTGCTGCACACCTATTTCAAGATTACCGGCGATGACGACGAGCGCTCCCGGCGCGCCAAGGCAATCGGCGCCGTGCTCGCCCTGGATCGCGCGCTCGAAGACACTTTGCCCTATATCTTCGCACTGCTCGGCATCGTCGAAGGCGCCGATCCGATGGAGCAGATGGACGCGCAAGTCCGCAAGCGGCGCACGCTCGATGCGATTAAGCGGATACTGCTGCGCGAGTCGATGAATCAGCCGCTGATGGTGATCTTCGAGGACTTGCACTGGATCGACGACGAGACGCAGGCGTTCCTGAATCTGCTCGCCGATTCGATCGGCACCGCCAAGCTACTGCTGCTGGTGAACTATCGCCCCGAGTATTCGCATCAGTGGGGATCGAAGACCTACTACACGCAGCTGCGGCTCGATCCGCTGAACAAGGACAGCGCCGACGAGATGCTCTCGGCCATGCTTGGCGAAGGGGCCGCGGCGCAGCCGCTCAAGCGGCTTATCATCGAACGCACCGAAGGCAATCCATTCTTCATGGAAGAGACCGTGCAGGTGTTGCTCGATGAGGGTGCGCTGGTGCGCGAGGGCTCGTCGATCCGGCTCACCAAAGCGCTGGGCGAGTTGAAGATCCCGCCGACGGTGCAGGCGATCCTCGCCGCGCGCATCGATCGCCTGCCGCCCGCGGGAAAAGATCTTCTTCAGAATCTTGCCGTCATAGGAAAGGAGTTTCAGCTAAGCCTCGTGCGCGCAGTGGTCGGAACTTCTGCCGACGATCTTGCGCAGATGCTCGACGACCTGCAGCTCGGCGAGTTCATTTACGAGCAGCCGGCGATGGGCGATGTCGAGTACACCTTCAAGCACGCGCTCACGCAGGAAGTCGCCTACAATTCGGTGCTGATAGAACGCCGCCGCGTGCTCCACGATCGAGCCGGCACAGCTATCGAAGCCCTTCACGCAGACCATCTCGATGATCATCTGGCGGAACTGGCGCATCACTTCGCTCGCAGCGCCAACGTCAGCAAAGCGGTGCGGTACCTGACGCTTGCAGGCAGACAATCGCTCGAGCGCTATGCGCTGGCCGAGTCTTACGCGCAGTTGCAGAAGGGACTCGAGTTGCTCAGGACCTTGCCCGAATCGCCGGCGCGTGACGCGAGTGAACTGGATCTCGCTATAGTTCTCGTCACGACTCTGTGGCGAACCAGGGGACCAGGCGCGACCGAAACCCGCGAAGTAGGCACGCGCGCCGCGGCACTCGCTGAGAAAACCGGGAACCTTGCACAGATCATCTTGCTGCTGAATGTGATGCGGGTCAGCACCCTGATTTCAGGCGACTATGCCGGGGCGGCGGCGCTCTCAGATCGGCTCTTCGATTTGGCTGAGCGCGAAGGAAGCCCTGCCAGCCTCGCACCTGCTCACCTCGCCAAACTCCAAACACGCTACTATCGCGGCGATCTGCTGGGCACCGAAGCACATTTCGAAGTTTGGCGTAACGTCCGTGAAGCGGGCCTGGTCGAAAGAAATTCCAGTTCGGCTGTAATTTTATTGGCGATTGCAGGCCAATGCGCATGGTACCTCGGCCATGCCGACAAAGCCCGTGAACGTTTTGCAGAAGCGATCGCGACAGCGCGCGAGCTCAAAGATCCTTTCGTATTGGCGACTGCCGGATTTTTCGAGTCCTCCTTCTACCGGAGTTCGAGGGATAGTGACATCGCGGCCGGTCCGCGAGTTGATTCGCGACGACGAGAGTGGTGAGGGAATTCCGCTGAGCGCGCTCGGCACGCCGCCGACCGAAGCGGATCTCGCGAAGACGATTGCGAAGTTCCGCAAGCCGGAGGATATCAATATTATCGTGGCTGGCGGCAACGCCGGGAAATTTTCCGCGGTTTTCGCCGGATGGGTCTCGGGTCCGATGGGATCGTCCAGCGTCAGCCGGCGAATCGAGGAGGCAACATGAAGCAGGTAATTGTGGATCCGACCGATGAGCGCGTGCCGATTAAACGCACGCTGGCTGCTCGTTCTGACTCGATCGTCGGGCGCGTCGCGCTGCTCGATATCGCCAAGCCGCGTGGCAACGTGCTGATCGACCGTCTCGCCGAGCATTTGCATGATCGGCTGCCGGGCATCGAGATCAAGCGGTTTCGCAAACCGACCTTCACCAAGCCGGCGCCCGAGGACTTGCGCCGCCGCATCGCGCAGGAGGCTGACTTCGTTATCGAAGCGCTCGCCGATTGAGGGTCATGCACGACGTGCAGTGTGCACGACTCCGTATGGTTCGAGATTAATAAGAAGCCCGCGGTTGTGATCGCGTCCGATGAGTTCGTTGACGCTGCGCAGAAACAGGCTGCCGCGCTGGGACTGCCCGAGCTTCGCCGCGTTTTCGTCGCGCATCCGATTCAGGACGCCACCGACGATCAGATGCGCGCGAAGGCCGATGCGATCGTCAACGACGTGATCGCGGCGCTGAAGAATTAACTGCTACCTGATCAATGTCGAGGTCGATTCGGCGACGTCGGTAACCATCCTGCCAGTCGCGGAGAAGGTTCCAGCCGTCGGATCGTAGAGATCGGCGTAACTCGATCTGCCTCCGGCGATCAGCGCGAGGCCGCTCTCGAGCACCGTCGCCATCGCGCCGATGTGAAGGTTGTGCATCGAGCCGGTGGCGGCAAAAGTCGCGCGCGCAGGATCGAAGAGCTCGGCAGTCTGCAGAAATTCCGTGTCGCTGCTCTGACCGCCCGCGATTAGCACCTTGCCGGTGGCCAGCAGAACCGCGGAATGCATCGTGCGCGCCGTCGTCATCGCGCCGACCGGTGAGAACGTCGCCGTCTGAGGATTGAAGACCTCGGCGCTGTCGCTCGGCGCGCTATCGGCGCCGCCGCCCGCAACCAGCACGCTGCCGGCAAGAGACCCCGACACGACAGTCGGCGAAAGCCAGGTGGCGCTATGACTTTCGCGCGGCGTACTCATCCTTCCCGTTAACGTGAACTGACCGGTCGTGGGGTCATAAAGTTCCGCGGTTGCGATGTCGCCGCCGCTCTCATCGCTGGTGCCTCCCGCGATCAGAACGTTTCCCGCCAGAGGACCGCTCGCGATCAGTGTCGCCGAATGACGCGCGCGCGTCGCCTTCATCGCACCGGTCGATGAGAACTTGCCGGTCGCCGGGTCGTACAGTGTTGCGCTCCTTAATGTGGAACCGAGCGAGCCGGCCGCCGTCGTGCCTCCTGCTATCAACACTTTGCCGTCGGCCGCGCAATTGCAGCCCGAAATCAGCGTCGCGCTATGCGCCGCGCGGGGCGTGTCCATCTTCGAGGCGAGCGCCGAAAATGTTCCTTTGATTGGATCGTACAATTCAGCCGACGACAGCGCGCGGCCCGAGGCGCCCTCGCCGCCTGCGATCAGGATCCTGCCGTTGGGCAACACTGTCGCGGTGTGATCCGCGCGCGCATCATTCATCGATGACGTCGCAGCGAACGCGTTCTTCGCCGGATCGAAGAGCTCCGCATTCGCGAGTGCGAATTGGCCGGCGCCCTGCCCGCCCGCCACCAGTACAAAACCAGACGGCGACGCGACCGCCGGACGTCTGGCCGGCGGAGTCCCGCCGCTCGGATTCGAGTTAGCAGGATTTATCCCGCCGCTCGACGACGCCGGTGAACTCGGCAACGACTGTCCAGTAGGCGAAGTCAGCGGCGCCGAGATGCCTCCGACCGCGCTCAACGCTATCTGCCCTGTTGGTTGCGAGTTGCCGCCGAGCAGGGGAGCGGCGCTGCCCTGATCATTCCATGCGCCCGGCGGCTGCGGTGGCTCAGAATTCTGGCCCGGCAAATCCGGAACCATCATGACCATGGTCGCGTCGCTTGATTTCTCTCCCTTCGGTGGAGGTGGCGAGAATCCGAACTGCTTTGGCAGAGCGCTCGCGACGGGATTCGCGTGGTGCGCATGCGATGCGACGCTGGATTTTGCCGATCGCGATGTTGTCGCGACGTTTTCAGAGTGCTCGGGCGTCGAAATTGCGAAATCGAAATGACGACGAGGACTCGGGCCGCGATCCAGCGCAACCAACGCAGTCATCGCGCTCGCGGCGATCACTCCGCCGGCAAGCAGCGCGTTGCGCATCAACGGTCGGTCCCTCAACCCAGCCATCGCGAAAACCCCTCGCGCGAGCTATTCCCGGATGAGAATGGCGAAATAGTAGTACGATCGCGAGCGATTCGGAAGTCAGCGCGGGGTCGTGCGCGTCGCGAGGTTCCAGAATTCGCGTGGGCAATCGAGAAGCGAAATTCCGTGCGGGTTTATTTGGATCCTCGCGCGTGATGAAATCTTTCGACGGATTGAAGGCATCGGCGGAATCTTGATCTTGGAATCGGAAACTATTCGGCCTCAGGAGGCGATCACTCCGCGGACGCCGGAGCGAGCGGTCGTGCTCGATCCTCCGCCGAGCCGGATCCTGGTCAAGGAAGTTAACTGGCTCGGCGACGTCGTAATGAGTCTGCCTGCGCTGCGGGCGATTCGGCGCACCTGGCCGCACGCCCATCTTGCGGTGCTCATCAAGAAAGAACTCGCGAGCTTCTTCGACGGTGCGCGATGGATCGACGAGGTGATTCCGTATTCGGTTGGGCGCGGGCTTTCGGGGTTTTTCGATCGGCGCAGAATTGTCGGCGATATTCGCTCGAGGCGATTCGATCTTGGCGTGCTGTTTCCGAACAGTTTCGAATCGGCGTTGTGGATCACGATGGCGGGAATTCGGCGGCGTGCCGGGTTTATCGCCGATGCGCGCGGCGCGATGCTGACGATGAAGGCAGTGCCGCCGCCGGAGGCGATGAGTGGGCATCAGGCTGACTATTGGCTCGCGATGGTGCGCGCGACTGGCGTCGCAGATGGCAGCGCCGATGATTTTGCGATCGACGTGCATGGACCGTATCGCGAGCGCATGCGCGAGTGGCTCGCGGCGAATCGCAAGCATCCCGAGTGTCCGGTTTTTGCGATCGCTCCCGCGGCGGCGTACGGGCCGGCCAAGGAATGGCCCGCGGAAAGCTACGGAGCGCTGATCGATTTGCTGGCGCGTCGCGAGGATGCCGAAGTCGTGCTGGTTGGCGCGCCGTCAGAACGCGCGCATTGCGAGCAGGTTGCGCGCGCGAGCAACGCGGGCGCGATGCTCGCCGCCGGTCATACCAATATCGGCGAGCTGATTGCGCTGTTGTCACTGTGCGACGGGTTCATCGGCAACGACTCGGGATGCATGCATCTTGCGGGCGCTCTTGGAATTCCGACCGTCGCGATTTTCGGCTCGACCAATCCCGCTCGCACCGGGCCGATGGGGCCGAAGACCCGCGTGATTTACCGCAAGCTCGAATGCAGCCCGTGCCTGGCGCGCACTTGCCGCTTCGGACATTACAATTGCCTGACGCAAATCGAACCGGCGGAACTAGCCGACGCGATAGTCGCGATGCGTGCGCCGCATTGAATCTGAATACTGAAACCCTCACTCACGCGGACTCGGGGGCATAAAGATGAAACTCAAGGAACTCGCATCGAAGCTGGGACTCGAAATCCGCGGCGACGGCGGCGTCGATATCGTCGCGCCCGCTCCGATCGAGGCGGCCGGTCCCGGCATGATCGTGTTTATAGCGAGCTCGAAGTACGCACCGGCGCTGCAATCCAGCGTTTCGGCGGCGATTACGACGGCGGATCTGGCGGAGGGCGCGAAGTGCGCGACGCTTATCAGCGCGAATCCGTACGCGGACTTCGCGCGCGTGCTCGAGATTTTTTTTCCGCCGTACCGGCCAGTCCCGGGAATCGATCCGCGCGCTTCAATCGCGCCTGACGCGACGATTGGTGCGAACGCCTCGGTCGGCGCGTCGGCCGTGATCGGCGCGGGCGTGACGATTGGCCGCGACGCTGTGATTCATCCGAACGTGACGATTTATCCCAACGTGCGCATCGGCGATCGCTTCACCGCGCACAGCGGCGTGTCGATTCGCGAAGGCGCGGTCATCGGAAATCGCGTGACGCTTTTGAACGGAGCGGTGATCGGCGCCGATGGATTCGGATTCGTCGAGGAGAAAGCCGGCTTGATCAAAATTCCGCAAGTCGGGATCGTTATACTAGAGGACGATGTGGAGATTGGCGCGAACTCGACGGTCGATCGCGCGATGATGGGCGCGACCGTGCTCCATCGCGGGGTCAAACTCGACGACCAGGTGCATATCGGGCACAACTGCGAAATCGGCGAATACTCGCGATTCTCGGGGCACACCGGAATCTCCGGCTCGACGCGAATCGGCAAATGGTGCCTGTTCGGCGGACAGGTCGGATGCGCTGACCACGTGACCATCGGCGATCGCGTGATGGTGGTGGCGAAGGCCGGAATCCACAACGACTTGAAGGACGGCGCGGTCGTCTCGGGGATTCCCGCCGTCGACGTGCGCAAGTTTCGTCGTTACGCCGTGGTGCTCACGCGGCTGCCCGAAATAATTCGGCGCGTGCGCGCGCTGGAGCATCGCGCCGGCATCGATCACCACGAGGGGTGAACGTCGACGCGATCGGCGAAATGCAGAAGCCGGCACAATTGTTTGCGACGATCGCGATAGCAACGGCCGCCGCGATCTTTTGTTCGGGATGTCCGGCGCTGATGATTCCGGGGCTCGCGTACTCTGGCTACAAATACGAGCATGACAAAAATCAGCCGGCGGCAAGCGCGTCGAGTACGAGCACGCAGAGCAGCAAGGCGACCGCCTCGCCGCAACAGAAAATTCCTGACAGCGAAATCGAATAGCGGATTCGGGCATCGCGCGTGGCCGATCTGACGTTCACGCTTCAGCCGCGGCCGCCGTTTCGTCTCGACCTGACGGTGTGGGCGCTTCGCCGGCGTGCGCATAATGTCGTCGATCGATTCGACGACGGCAGTTGGCGTCGCATGCTGGTGATCGGCAAGTTGCCGACGGCCGTCGCAGTCAGGCAGACGCGCGACGGCGAGCGCCCGGAAATCGAAGTGAGAATTACCGCGACGCGACCTCGTGCGGTGAAGGCCGAAGTCGCCGCGATTGTCACCAGGATGCTCGGACTCGATTTCGATCTGTCGCCCTTTTACCGCCTCGCGCACAAAGATCCGCATTTGCGCGAGCTCGCTGAGCGTCTGCGCGGAATGAAGCCGGTGCGCTACGCGACTGTGTTTGAAGCCTTCGCCAATGCGGTCGCATGCCAGCTTGTTTCGCTGAGTGCGGGGATGCACGTCCTCAACCGGCTGGCGACAGCGTTCGGCGTGAGCGCCGAGGTCGATGGAATCGCCGCGCCGATGCGATCATTCCCGCTGGCCGCCCGCGTGGCCCGCTCGAATCCTGATGCGATGCGCGCGCTCGGACTTAGCAGGCAGAAGGGAGAATATCTGATCGGACTTGCGCAGCTTGCCAATGATCCACAGGATCGCGACTTCGCGTCGATTGGACGGCTCACCGACGATGACGCCATCGCGCGCCTGTCAAAAATTCGTGGGGTTGGACGCTGGACCGCTGAATACGTGATGCTGCGCGGCTTCGGGCGCATCAACATCTTCCCCGGCGACGACGTCGGCGCTCGCAACAAACTGTTCGAATGGCTCGGCGTGACTGACGCGCCGACTTACGACCGAGTCGGCAAGATGCTCGAGCGGTGGCATCCGTACGGCGGACTCATCTATCTTCACCTGATTGTGAATGCGGTCGCCAAAGGCGGCCTCGTCGCGGCCTGAAATTGACGGGAGGGTTCGGTGCTCGCGTATCTTCTGATTGCGATTGGCAGTGCGCTCGGCGGGATGGGACGATACTTCGTCTCCGGCATCATCACCACGCTCACCGGCGGCACGTTTCCATACGGCACGATGCTGGTGAATATCACCGGATGCCTGCTGATTGGATTTTTTGCGACGCTGACCGGACCCGACGGACGTATGCTGGTGGGGACACCCACGCGGCAGTTCGTGATGATTGGAATCTGCGGCGGCTACACGACGTTCTCGAGTTTCTCGCTCGAGACGCTTTACCTGATGCAGGCCGGCGAGTGGATGCCGGCGACGGTGAACGCCTTTGGTTCGGTTATCCTGTGCCTCGTGTCAGTATCGATCGGGTACGTCGCCGCGACGGCGCTCAACCGGGGAGTGTAGCCATGCAAATCCCACGCGATGCGGTCTTGCTGAGAATTTTCATCGGCGAGAGCGAGCGCTCGGACCACAAGCCGCTGTACGAAGCGATCGTGCTCAAGGCGCGCGAGCTGCAACTCGGCGGCGCGACGGTGCTGCGCGGCCCGATGGGTTTCGGCAGATCCAGCCATCTGCATTCGGCGAAAATTCTGCGGCTCTCGGAAGACCTGCCGATGGTCATCGAAATCGTGGACAGCCAGGCGAAGATCGACGCCTTCCTTCCGGTGCTCGACAAGATGATGGGGTCGGGACTGATCACGGTCGAGAAGGTGCAGGTACTACAATACGGCGACGGGAAATCGAAACCTTAAGCGAGGAGCAGAAACGTGGATAAAAAATATATCAATCCGGATACGCTGATGACGCCGCGCGGCTTTACCCAGGTCGTGACGATCGCGGGGCCGGCGAAGTTGGTATTCATTTCGGGCCAGGTGGCGGTCGACAAGGAAGGCAAGCTGGTTGGACCCGGCGACTTGAAGGCGCAAATTCGTCAGGCCGCCAGCAATCTGAAAGCCGCGCTGACCGCCGCAGGAGCTACCGCCGCCGACATCGTGAAGACCAATACCTATATCGTGAACTACAAGCAGTCCGACTATTCAGCGATGCGCGAAGCGCGGGCCGAGCTGTTCCCCGAAGGCGAGCCGCCGGCCTCAACGATGGTCGGCGTGACCTCGCTCGCAATCGACGGCCTGATGGTTGAGATGGAGGCGATCGCCGCGGTGAAGTGATCGCCGCGAAGAATCCCGGCTCCTTCTTTAGTTAGTCGTGATCGGGCCACTTGCGGCCTCCGAATACCTCGCTCGTTACTTTACGGGAGAGGAGGCCTGGGGGCGCAGCCGCCGGCAGGTTAGGGTTCTGGGCTTCAAGCTACAAGCGCGCAATGTCGCCGCCCGCTCTTTGCCGTTTTCTCATTCTGAGCGAAACCTTCCTTGTGTCATTCAGCCCCTCCACCACAGCCCGGGGCGGGAATTAACCCCGGACTACCTCCAAGTTATAATTTCTTACAATTTGATTCGTCCGCGCGGTCATAGTAGACAGTAGGGTTCATCGGCAACGTTGCCGGCGGGAGCTTGACTTGCAGGGAGGAAATATAGTGGAAGCAGAAGCGCAAACAGCCGTTGTTTCTCACCGAGGGACTGGGACGATGAACACTATTGAAGAAACTTATCGCGCGGCCACCGAAAAATCCGCGCAGCTCGCCAAGCGCGCCGAGCGCGTGATGCCCGGCGGCGACACCCGCACCACCACCTTCTACCGCCCCTACCCGCTCGCAATGAAACGGGGCGAGGGACCTTACTTGTGGGACGTTGACGGCAACCGCTATATCGATCTGCTCGGCAACTACACCAGCCTGGTTCACGGCAACGCGTATCCGCCGATCGTCGAGGCGGTAACCAAGGCGGTGAAGGATGGCAGCTCGTGGCCGGCGCGCTCGGAGGCGCAGGTCGAGCTGGCGACGCTGTTGTGCGAACGCGTCGAGTCGGTCGAGCGCGTGCGATTTTGCAATTCGGGCACCGAAGCCGGGATGCTCGCGGCGCACGTCGCGCGGCGCCTCACCGGACGCAAGCTCATCCTGATGGCGCGCTATGGCTATCATGGATCGTACGACGATTTGGAAGTCGGGCTGGCGGGACAGGACGGCGAGCGCACGATGCTCGCGGACTTCGGCGAAGCGACCGCCTTCGAGGCGTTGCTGTCGGAGCGCGGCGCGGAAATTGCCGCGGTGTTCCTCGAGCCGGTACTCGGCTCAGCTGGAGTGGTGGAGCCGCCGGCCGGATTCCTCGAGCGCGTGGCCGAAGCGACGCGTCGCGCCGGTGCGATGTTCATCGTTGACGAAGTAATCACGCTCCGGCTCGCCGAAGGCGGCGGGCAGCAGATTTTCGAGGTCAAGCCCGACCTCACGATGTTCGGCAAGATCATCGGCGGCGGATTTCCGGTCGGCGCGATCGGCGGCAGCGAGGACGTGATGTCGGCGTTCGACCCGCGCAATCGCGGATCGATTTTTCATTCGGGAACTTTCAACGGCAATCCGGTCACCTGCACGGCCGGCGCCGTCTCGATCCGCGAGCTGACCCAGGCCCGAATCGACAAGATGGCCAAGCAGGGCGAGCGGCTGGCCGCCGAGCTGGCGCGCGCGGCGCGTCAGGTGGAGCTGCCGTTTTCGGTGCGGCAATACGGATCGCTGATGAACATATTTTTTCTCAAGGATCCGCCGCCCGCGACCATCGCCCGCGACGACGCTCGCGCCGTCGCCAATTTCCATCTGGCCGCGCTCAACCAGGGCTTGTTTCTCGCGCCACGCGGCATGATCGCGCTCTCGACCGTGATCACTGACGAAGTCCTGAGCGAGATTTGCGAGCGCGCCGCGAAGGCGATGGCCGACGTCGCACAAGCCGGCGAGTAGCGCAGCATCCGCACGTAACTTCTCTGGAACTACAGAAACCCGCGTTACCTTGACGCGGGTTTCTTTATGTCGTCGGCGTTTACAATCGCGACGCAGAATTGACTCGCGCCCGTCACGCGAAATTTGCCGCGGCGAAAAATCTCATTCATCGCGCCGTCAAATTCTCCCGCTATGTTGCGCGTCGCGGATCAAATTGGTCCGCGGCAAACCACATTCCCAGGGAGGAATACTCATCATGCGAGGAACCAAGTTACTCGCGCGCGCTATCAGTGCGCTCGCGATCACTTCTATCTGCGCCGGGCCGGCGATGGCGAAGCCGCCGATGCCGCCAGCGACGGCCACACCGATCCAGCACGTCGTCGTGATCTTTCAGGAGAATGTCTCGTTCGATCATTACTTCGGCAGTTATCCGAACGCGGCTGGATTCGTCGCGCAGCCCGGAACCCCGACCGTCAACGGATTGACCGGCGCGCTCCTGACCAACAATCCAAACAAGAACAATCCGTCGAATGTCCCGCCGATCAACCCGTTCCTTCTCGATCGCTCGCAGGCGTCGACCTGCGATCAGGATCACAATTACGGCGACGAGCAGGCCGCCTTCGATATGGGTCTGATGGATCTGTTCCCAGCCACCGTCGGCGTGGGTTCGAGCTCGTTTTGCCTAACCCACTATTCCTACGGAATGGGCAAGGGCATCGTCGAAGGCTACTTCGATGGCGACACCGTTACGGCGTTGTGGAACTACGCGCAGAACTACGCGCTGAACGACAATTTCTACGGCACGACTTTCGGACCTTCGACTCCCGGACTGTTGAACCTGGTCGCCGGCAACACCTATCCGGCGACTCCCAGCGCGAGCACGTCGAAGGTGGTCGATATTAGTGGTGGCCAAGGCACCCTGGTCGGCGACCTCGATCCGACGGGCGATACCTGTTCCGGTTCGCCGACCATCGTGATGGGCGGAAAGAACATCGGCGACCTGCTCAACGAGCAGGGCTTGAGTTGGGGTTCGTTCATGGGCGGATTCGATTTGACGATCACGAACACTAACGGCACAACCTTATGCAAACGGTCGAGCCCGGCAACTGCCGCAAACGACACCATGAATGTCCCTCCACTGCCGGGTGACAACAATTTCACCGCGGACTACATCCCGCACCATGCTTTCTTCCAGTATTGGACGAGCACCGCGAACCCCACTCACGCTCGGCCCTCTGTTCCGGCCAGCGAGTACGGCATGTTCAGTGCGCCCACCGACGCCGCCAACCACAACTACGACATTAACGACTTCTACGACGCGCTCGATGCGCACAATCTGCCGGCAGTCAGCTTCCTCAAGGCGCCGGCGAACATGGACGGCCACGCGGGCTACTCCGACCCGCTGCTGGAGCAGCAGTTCGTGGTCAACGTCATCAACGCGATTCAGAGTTCCGAGTTCTGGAAAAACACCGCGGTAGTGATCACCTGGGACGATTCAGACGGCTGGTATGACCATCAAATGAGCCCGATCATCAACCCCTCCGCCGTCACGCAGACAGGATTCACGACCTCGCAGAACTTTTCGGCCAGCGATCAACTCAACGGCGTCGGCAAGTGCGGCAATGGAACTCCACTCGACAGCATCCAGGGTCGCTGCGGATACGGACCGCGAATCCCGATGCTGGTGATCTCGCCGTTTGCGAAGCAGAACTTCGTCGATCGCACGTTGACCGACCATAGTTCGATCATCCACTTCATCGAGGACAACTGGAGCCTCGGAAGGATCGGCAACGGTTCATTCGATGCGATTTCGGGGTCAATCGAGAACATGTTCGACTTTACACAGAAGGTGAACCCAGGCCATCAAAACCAGACCTTGCTGAATCCATCGACTGGTGAGGTGACCGGCGGCCACAAGTAAGCACGATCATCTGGTCTGAAAAATGGAAACGGGCGCGTGCGATGCACGCGCCCGCTCCTTTTTCCTTGTGAGCGCCGATTCCGGCGAGACTACGCCGCCTTCAGTTCCGACGTGCAATGAGGGCATCGCGTGGCGGGGAGCGGGATCGGTGTCGCGCAATACGGGCAATCCTTGGTGTTGGTCGGTAGCGGTTTGTCTGCGCCCGTCAGGTGATTAACCCACTTCACCAGCAGAAAGACCGCGAACGCGATTATCACGAAATCGATGATCGTGTTGATGAACAATCCAATGTTCATGGTCGGCGCGCCGGCCTTCTTCGCGTCCGCGATTGTGGCGTAATGCTTCGACGAAAGATTGATGAACAGGTTCGAGAAATCGACCGCGCCGAGCGCGAGGCCAATCGGCGGCATCAGGATGTCGGTGGTGAACGACGTGACGATTTTTCCGAACGCGGCGCCCACCACAAAGCCGACCGCGAGATCGATCACGTTGCCCTTGATTGCGAACGCTTTGAACTCTGAGAGTATCGACACGACGCATCCTCCGTTGTTCGTCCGGTTTTTGGTGAGGAGCCTCGCATACAAAAGCATTCAGGCGCGCCGATGTAAACGGCCCGCCCGAATGCGCGGGACCCGATTGACTTTGCGGAAACGGTTCTGGTACCCGATCTGGTAACCGTGCAAATTCAGGAGGCCGCCGATGGGATCAGTCCATATCAAGGATGAAGAGCGCGTAGGTTCCGAAGCTAAATTCAAACTCGAACCCTCCGTCTACCTGCAAAAGCTCTACGAGTCCGGCACCCCCGACCTCGGCTGGATGAACCAGATGGGCGAATGGGGCGTGCGCGCCAAGCCCGGCAACCTCGGCCTGCGCCTCAAGGACATCGAAATCGGCAGTTACGGAATTATCCCAGAGCACGGCGGATCGCATCGCTCGATGGCGCCACGCGGCGCGGTAATTTCAGATGACCTGCCTTCGCTCGGTTTCACAATTAACGATAAGGCCGAGTGCTGGGCCGACAACGTGACCGAGCTGTACGAAGAGGCGGTCGCGCGCCAGTGGAGCAGTGCACGCGATATCCCGTGGACCGAACTCCGGCCGCTGCCCGACGACCTCGAGCGCGCGATGTGCCAGCTGTGCACGTTTCTCACGGAAGTCGAATTCATCGCGGCCGATGCGCCGACGCGATGGATGGGGCAGATGAATCACGATTTCTTCGAAGTAAAAATGTTCCTCGCGACGCAGGCGATGGACGAGGCGCGTCACATGGACGTGTTTCGAAAGCGCGCGCTCGCCAACGGCGGCGGTCTCGGCAAGGCCAGCCCGATCAGCGAGCTGTCATTGAAACGAATCTTCGACTGCCCGAGTTTCTCGGCGCAGACCGGCCGCTTGCAACTGCTCGGCGAGGGCTTCGTGCTGACGATGTTCCGCCAGGGCGAGTTCCTGGCGCCGAGTCGGGTCGATCAGGAGATTTTCCGGCGATGCATGCAGGATGAATCGCGCCACGTCGGATTCGGCACGATGCATATCCGCGCGCAGCTCAAGGCAAATCCCGCGGTCGCCGAAGAACTTCACGAACAGCTCGACGACGCCGAGCGGATTCTGCTCGAGACCTTCAGCGTGCCGGAGGCGGTCGAGCCGATGGCGATCCTGATGGGCGGCGGCATCAGTCATTTCGACAAGGGCATGGAGTTGCAGGGACAGTTGTGGCGGCGAATCGTCCACGAGTACCTGCAGCGATGCGACTCGGCGGGACTCGACCGCCGTCCGCGATGCATCCTGCCGACGGATTTCAACAAGCTGTTCGAAGCGGCGGCCTGATGGCGTCGTTTCCCGATTCGGCGTGGTTCCTCACCCTCGGCAAGCTCATGAATGCCGAGGGTGAACTTTTCAGACGCCTCGGATACGCGGAGACCCGCTTCGCCGTGCGCGTCGTGCCGAACAACCTCGGCAACGGCGGCGATCGGATCGTGGGGCTGGTGATCGACGGTTATCAACTGACCGAGGCCAAGCCGGTCGCCGATCTGAATGAGTACGATCCGGATTTTGTGATCTGCGGCAAGCGCGAGATTTGGGATCGGATGCTAAGCGAGATTGTCGAGCACGGCCGCCCGCAGCTTCGACACACGCTGAGTTCGCTCGCGCTGGTGGGTGAGGAACTTTGGCTGGAGTCCAACGATCAGTTGCGTGAGGACAAGTTTTACCGCTTCAATCAGACGCTGCAGGAACTGCTGAATCTCGCCTCGAAAGTCCCCGCTTAGTGGCACAGGATTGTGCCACAGGCTTTAGCCTGTGCTCTAAAGATTTGTGGCGCTTGAGGTAGTCGCGATTCGCGGTATCCCTGCATTCGCAACGGCCACTATCGTTCCCAACATTATCGCTGCTGAAAGAATCGCGGCAAAAACAAAACCGGCGGTCTTCATTTTGCATTCCTCTTATCAGGAATACGCATGCCGGAACCGCCGGTTACGTGATCTTTGCCTACGCCGCCTTGACTATCAGATCGTCCGTGTCGGCCCTGTTGTGCGGTGTGCCGTGGCGAACGTCGGTGGCGAGGCCCAGTTTCTCGAGCGCGAGTATCAGCATGTAGCCGGCGTCTGGCTGGCGCCAGCTCCATCCGAGGCGCGCGGAACCGGGGCGCGCATGATGATTACGATGCCAGTTCTCGCCCTGGAACAGATGCATCAGCGCGAGCCATGTCACGTTGCGGCTCGAATCCTGGCCAACTTTGACGTCGGGTTCGGTGTGGCAAACGCTATTGACGAAACACTGCGCATGCAGTCCGAAGCAAAGGCGAATCGCGCCCAGCCAGAAAAATGCGGCCGGGCTGAAATACAGTCCGACGAAGAATGAGAGCGTGAGGATCGGCGTCTGGAACCATCGCCACGCGCGATAAGAAACGCCGCTGAGGTCGGGGCAGTATCGATCGATCGGCGGCTCGCCTGCCTGCCACAGCCATCGTAGATGCGCCCACCAGAAGCCGCCCCAAATCGGGCTCGAGATATCTTCCGGGGTGTCAGCCTTGGCGTGATGCAGCCGATGGCCCGCGGCCCATGTGGTCGGCGCGCCGGACCCGTTGAACATCGCGAAGAAAATCAGCACTCCGCGCGCCCACGGATTCAACGTCAATGATCGATGAGCGATCGCGCGATGGTACCCGACCGTAGTGCCCAATCCGCCGAGGAACACGAGCGCCAGCGCGCCGAGAAATACGTGCCATCCGGGAATCGGATAAAGCACGAGTCCTATCGCGGCGGTAATATGAATGAGGAGGACCCAGCCCAGTATCGCAACGTCGCGCTTGCCGGCGTGCCACCAAGGCTGCTTCCATGGCTCGCTCTTCAGGATTTCTTCGGTCGTGCTCACCGGCGTGAAAACTGCTGCCATTCGTCTCTCCCACCGAAATTATTTTTGTACACCACCGCCGGCGCCTGTTTGGCTGCACGGATGATGATGCTTCGTGGCTGCCAGATGCATCCGCATTCCTGACTGCCGCCAGCATCAGCACATTTTCACTTTTAACAGGGATGCCTTCGATTCCAAGGCGGGGAGCGCAATGTGCTTGCCGTAGCGAGGATTGACAATACAGGATACGCACCCTGTGCGCTACATCCGTTCGCATGCATACAGTTACGCGCGCGTGATCAACTTTGCCAAATGTTCCTAATGTAACACGGCAATTCCGGTTCCCCTTCCCACTATGGGAAGGGGTTAGGGGTTAGGTTCCTGATCTCTTCACCCCCACATCGTCATCGCGAGGCCGATCATCCCACCGCCGAGCACCAGCCACGCGGAGTTCACCCGATAGCGAATCAGGACGAACGCGCTCGAAGCGGCAAGCAGTATCGTGGTGACGTCGACGATCGCGGCGCGCGCGAGGAACAGCGTCACCGCCGCCATCAAGGCCCACGCCGCGACGTTGACCCCGTCGAGGAATGCGCCGGCCAGCGGTGAGCGCCGCAGATGCGGGATCAGCGGGCCGCTGATCGAGACGAAGAAAAACGACGGCAGAAAAATCCCTAGCGTCGCGACCACCGCGCCGCGAAATCCGCCGAGGATGTACCCGATGAACGTCGCGGTCGTGAACACCGGCCCCGGCGTGACCTGCCCGACCGCGACCGCGTCGAGCAACTGCGCCTGGGTCAGCCATCGCAATCGATCGACGAGGTCGGTGCGCAGGAACGCCAGCAATACATAGCCGCTGCCGAACAGCACCGCGCCGACTTTCAGGAAAAATAAAAATAGCGTGGTGAGACTGAACGGAACTGCAACCGCTGCGGCGAGCGTGGCGCCCTTCACGCTCCACGCGCGCGCGGTGACGGTGGGGATTGCGGCGATCGCCGCTCCTGCACTCGCGCGATCCTCGATCGCGCGAATCGCGAGCATCACGATTCCGCCGCCAAGAAGCACGATCATGTCGTTGACCTCGAGGAGCGAGGCCGCCAGCGCGACTATCGCCAGCGCCGCCAGCATTCGCGACTTGATCGCAGTGCGGCCGAGTCCCCACAGCGCCTGCAGCACGACCGCGATGATGACCGGCTTGACGCCGTACAGCAGCCCGACTGCCTGCGGCATCGTGCCGTATCGCACGTACATCCACGCAATCGCGAGCACGATCGCCGCGGCGGGCAGAATGAAGCACGCGCCCGCGACGATCAGACCCGCCGCTCCCGCCCGCAGTTGCCCGATATGAATCGCCATCTCGGTCGAGTTGGGCCCGGGAATCAGGTTGCACACGCCGAGCATGTCGAGAAACTGCTCGTGCGTCATCCAGCGCCGGCGGCGAACGACCTCGTCCTCCATCATCGCGATATGCGCCGCCGGCCCGCCCATCGCGAGCGTCCCGAGGCGCAGAAACAGCAGCGCCAGCTCGCGGAGCGCCTCGCGCCGCGCAGCCGGATTCCCGACGGTATTGATGGGCGGCGGATCCATGCGACTCCGAATCAGATGATCATGAATCGCGATCGCACGCCAGCGCGCGCGCTTTGTCATAGGGTGAAGCGTGCGATAAGAACCCCCGACCTGCGCACCGCGACCTGCTCGACTGCACTTCACTGGTCGTGCGACCTGAGCTTCCGCCGGCGGTGAAGGTTCAAACTTCTCTTGTACTGCGCGGCCGGTGGTGTGTTATCTTATTTCGACTCAGCCACCGAACCCGGGAGATCGAAAATGACAACGTCCATGTCCATTCAGAGAGCGGTTTTAACCCATCAGAAGGACATGGTGTTTTCATGCGAACGCTACACGCTCGGAGTTCGGCGCGCGCAAGCGCCAATAAAACCAGACTGATCGATCGCGCCGCGATTCGATTCGCGGGACCGCGAGCCAGGAAATTTCTCTCCTACTACAAGCCGTATCGAGGCCTGCTGCTCGCCGACCTGTTCTGCGCCTTCGTCATATCGGCGGCGGCGTTGCTCATGCCGGTCGGTACGAATTTCATCACCAAGAACTTGCTCGCAAAACAGGGCGCAGCCGGCGCGCTCGATAAGATCTATGCGCTCGGCGCTGCCATGCTCGCGCTGGTCGCTCTCCAGGCGCTCTGCACGCTGTTCGTCGATTATCAGGGACATGTGATGGGCGCGAAGATGGAACGCGACATGCGCCGCGAGCTGTTCGAACACTATCAGAAACAATCGTTCAGCTTTTACGACGGGCAGAGAACCGGCCAGCTGATGGCTCGGATCACCAACGATCTTCTCTCCCTCGCTGAGCTCTATCATCACGGACCGGAAGATCTCGCGATCGCGGCCCTCGAGCTGATCGGGGTGCTGATCATCCTCGCGCATATCGACCGGACGCTCACGCTGATCGTGCTGTGCTTCCTGCCCGTGATGTTCCTGTTCGCGCTGCATTTCAGCCGGCGCATGATTGCCGCGCTGAGATTGAGCAAAGACCGCATCGGCGACATCAACGCGCGCGTCGAAGATTCGCTCGCGGGGATACGGGTGGTGAAGTCTTTCACCAACGAGGCGTTCGAGACGGCGCGCTTCAACTACCAGAATGATCGCTTTCTCGCGAGCCGGAGCGTCGGCTATCGGAGCGAGGCATGGTTCTCCGGCGGGATGGCCGCTTTCACCCAGCTCATCACAATTTCCGTGATCGTCTTCGGCGCTGCGGGCATCGCGCGCGCGTCGCTCGACCTCGCCGACCTGCTCACCTTCCTGATGTGCGTCGCGGTGCTGGTCGACCCGATTCGCCGGCTGGTGAATTTCGCGCGGCTCTACCAGGAAGGCAGCACCGGGTTCGACCGGTTCTTCGAGATGCTTCAGATGGAGCCGGACATGCCCGACCAGGCTGGCGCCCCGGAGCTGACGCAGGTGCGGGGCGATATCACTTTCCGCAACGTGAGCTTCCGATACAGCGACGATTCGCACTTCGTGCTGAAAAACCTGTCTCTCGAGATCAGCGCCGGCGAGTTTGTTGCGCTGGTAGGCACCTCGGGCGTCGGCAAGACCACGCTCTGTTCGCTAATCCCGCGCTTCTATGACGTCACCGCGGGCGACATCTTGATCGATGGCAGGAACGTCAGGGACATCCGTCCGCAGTCCCTGCGTCGAAATATCGGCATCGTGCAGCAGGACGTTTACCTGTTCGCGGGAACGATCGCGGAAAATCTCCGCTATGGCAAACCCGACGCAGGCCAGGACGAAATCATCGAAGCCGCGAAACAGGCCCACGCGCACCACTTCATCATGACGTTGCCCAACGCATACGACACGGAGATCGGCGAACGCGGCGTCAAGCTCTCTGGCGGGCAAAAGCAAAGGCTCAGCATCGCCCGGGTCTTTCTCAAAAATCCGCCCATCCTGATTTTCGACGAGGCAACCAGCGCGCTCGACAATGAAAGCGAACGCTCGGTCCAGGAATCCCTGCGCCGCCTCGCGCGCAATCGCACGACGCTGGTCATCGCGCACCGCCTATCGACCGTGAGGGACGCGGGGAGAATCGTAGTGCTGACCGAGGTCGGAATCGCCGAAGAGGGCACGCACGATGAGCTCGTCTCGTCAGGCGGCGCGTATGCGCGACTCTACAACACCCTGGCAAGCATATGAGCCACGGTTAATCTCGAAACAGGAACCCGGAGCCACGGAGTTACACTCCAACGAGCAGCGTCCTACCGCCCGCTTTGTCATGGGAAGACCTTTGCACAACTGCTCTCGGCTCTTCCCTCTCCCTGTTAGGAGACCTTTGCATAACCTGACGGCGGTGGCGCGACCCGAGACGCGCTGCGCACGAGATCCTTCGGTGCGCTCCGGATGACGGAAAAAAACCGGCACCATACTCGTCATTCTGAGCGAAAGCTGCTGTAGCGAAGAATCTCGACGGACGCTCCTGTGGCCGGCGTTATTTACGCAAAGCTCCCCTGTTAGGGAAAGAATCAAGAGCCTGCCCGGAGCCATGCCGAAGGGTGAGGGTCCGATTACAGCGCGCGGAGTTAGGATGCCGCGTCCCGCGCCACCGAATACCCGACTCGCCCGCTGAGTTGCGGGAGAGGCCGCGCCGAAGAAGCGGGTAGGGGTGATTTTGCGCGCGATTCAAGATTCTGCTCCTGTCCTGATTCCATCCACCGAGGCTGCGCGAAGGTTTCCATTGAGCAGACCGTGCGATAAGAATCCAACCACTATGGCGCCACAACCGAATCAGAGAGTCGTTCGCGCATCGAACCTGAACTTCACCGTGCTCGAGATGGGCGACTCAAAAAGTCCGCTGGTGCTGTGCCTGCACGGATTCCCGGATACCGCGCATTCGTTTCGCCATCAGATGCCCGCGCTTGCAGCGGCCGGATACCACTGCGTCGCGCCGTTCATGCGCGGCTACTCGCCTACCGAGTCCGCATCCGACGGCCGTTACGATTCGGCGGCGCTGTCCGAGGATGCGCTCGCGCTGATCACGGCGCTCGGCTACAAGGACGCAATCCTGTTCGGCCACGACTGGGGCGCAGTCGCCGCATACGGCGCCGCGGCCGCATCGCCGGATCGCGTGAGCAAGCTGGTGACCTCGGCAGTCGGATACGGCTCCGGATTTTTCGAGGCGCTGGTCACTAACTACGCGCAGCAGCGCCGCTCCTGGTACATGTTCTTTTTTCAGACCAAAATTGCCGAAGCTGCGGTGAGTCTCAATGACTTCGCGTTCCTGGAAAAATTGTGGGCCGACTGGTCCCCCGGATGGAAATGGACTCCCGAGGACATGGAAGCGCTCAAACGATCCTTCCGCGCGAAGGGCACCCTCGAAGCTGCTCTCGGCTACTATCGCGCCACGCTCGGCCCGGTACTCAGCATGCCGGTCGATCTGAAAATGCTCGCGCCCGCGATGAACATCCCAATCAACGTGCCCGCATTGATGTTCCACGGCCGCGACGACGGATGCATCGGCGCAGAAACCCTCGCCGGAATGGAAAAATTGTTTTCAAAAGGCTTGAAAATCGAGCTGGTCCCAAACGCCGGCCATTTCGTCCACCAGGAACGCCCCGATCACATCAACGCCCTGATGCTAAAATTCCTGAAATCCTCCTAACCTCTCCTTGTCCGAGGAGAGGTCGGCGAAAGCCGCTTGAAAAGCGGTGTCGCCGGAGAGGTGCAACGCGCGACACCCCACCAACCCCGACTCGTCTAATCTCAGTGCGGAGACAAGTTCGCCGCTCGACAGCAGCACAACCGGCATTCTTGCGACGCCTGGCGTTGCACCACTCCCGTCGCTTGCCTTCGGCTCGCGCCGACCTCTCCTCGGACAAGGAGAGGTTAAAGATCGAAGACGCCGTAGCTTCAATTGTACCGTTCGGTATATACTTCTCGGATATGGACTCTCGTGCCGGGCTCCTGCGCGCTGCGCTCACCCTCTTCGCCGCCAAAGGCTACGACGGGGTCGGGGTCCAGGAAGTGGCGGAAGCGGCGGGCGTCGCCAAGCCGACCCTCTACCACTTCTTCGGCAGCAAGCACGGCCTGCTGGAGGCACTATTCGCCACGTTCGCAACCCGCCTCGACGACGCAGTCCGCGACGCTTCCGACTATGCGCGCAACCTGCCACTCACACTCGATCGAATCGTCGCCGCCTACGTTGATTTCGCCGCTCGGGAGCCGCTTTTCTATCGTCTCGAACTGGCACTATATTCCTCGCCTCGTGAAAGCGAGGCGCATCAGGTCGCCGCACAACACTACGCCTCTCGGCAGGCTGTCCTGGAAGGTATGTTTCGCAAGGCGGTGCGCGAGCATGGCAACATGCGCGGGCGCCATCGCCGTTACGCGATCTCCCTGGTCGGCATGATCAACAGCTACCTCGCGCTGCAATTGAACGGGCATATCGTCATCACCGACCGTCTTCGCCGCGATATCGTCCATCAGTTCAGCCACGGCATCTATTCGTAGGTCTATACCGGTCGGTATGTAAATATGAACTGGGCCGAGGACGCAGTCTTCTATCATCTGTTCCCGCTCGGATGCCTCGGCGCACCCGAACGCAACTCGTTTGCCGGTCCGCCCGCCAACCGGCTGTCGAATTGGAAGAGCTGTATCGATTATCTCGAGGACCTCGGAGTCAACGCGCTGTTGCTGGGGCCGGTCTTCGAATCGAGCGCACACGGCTACGACATCGCCGATTATTTCCGCGTGGACCGCCGCCTCGGTCACGACGCTGCGCTCGCCGGATTGAGCGGCGAGCTGCATCGCCGCGGAATTCGCCTCGTGCTCGACGCCGTCTTCCATCACACCGGGCGCGATTTCTGGGCGTTTCGCGACGTTCGTGAAAAGGGGCGCGCGTCGGCGTACTGCGACTGGTATCACCTCGACTTCACGCGCCGCAGTCCGTACGGCGAGCCGTTCCATTACGAGGGTTGGGCGGGACACTACGACCTGGTCAAGCTCAACCTCAAAAATCCCGCCGTTCGCGACCACCTGCTCAAGGCAGTCGCATCGTGGATCGAACGGTTTGATATCGACGGTCTGCGACTCGATGCGGCCGACGCGCTCGACCTCGACTTTCAGCGCGAGCTCGCCGCGCATTGCCGAGCAATCCGGCCTGACTTCTGGCTGATGGGCGAGGCGGTTCACGGCGATTACCGGCGATGGGCAAATGCGGGCGGGCTGTCATCGACGACCAACTACGAAGCCTACAAAGGGCTGTGGTCCAGCCACAACGACCGCAACTATTTTGAGATTGCGTACACGCTGAATCGCCAATTCGGGCCCGAGGGAATTTATCGCGGACTCGCGCTCTACTCTTTCGCCGACAATCACGACGTCACACGGGTCGCGAGCATCCTGAAGAATCGAGCTCATCTATATCCGCTGTACGTACTGCTGATGACGATGCCGGGCGTGCCGTCAATCTACTACGGCAGCGAGTGGGGCATCGAAGGAAGCAAGATCTCCGGCACCGACGCGCCGCTTCGCCCAGCGCTCGACCCGGCGTCATTGCCCCGCCAATCATGTCATCCGGAACTGTATGCCTGGATAAAATCGCTCATCGCGATCCGTCGCCGATTCCCGGCGTTACGCCGAGGCGACTACGCGCAGCTGCACGTCGCGCATGAGCAGTTCGCTTTCATCCGTCGCGATGCTGGGGCTAGTTCGATCATCGTCGCCATCAACGCGTCAGAACATCCTGTCGATCTCCGACTGCGCATCCCCGACATCGCGAACGGCCAACTGATCGACGTGTTGAACGACGGCAAGGTTTTCAAACTCATCGACGGACTATGCGCGCTGTCTGTATCCGCATCCTCGGGACGTATTCTCGAAATTCAATAGCGCAAGAGCCATCACCGATTGACGATGTATCCACGGAACATCGCCTGCGCGTTCATCGCGGGCCGGTATTCTGAAATCGAGCGCGAGCCGCGATGGTCGTCGTTCCAGACGGCGTGCGGTGTGCCCGGCGGGATCACGATCACGCTCCCGCGCTCGAGGAGGTACTCCTTTCCTGACACGCGACAGCGCACCGTGCCCTCGACGACCTCGAGGCGCTCCTCCTGATGGGTGTGGATGTGATCACGCGGCGGCGCGGTGACATCGCGCGCGATATATTCGCATCGGAAGAGTTCACCGGCGCTCTCCTCGGCCGACTTAAGGACGATCACTCGATCTTGTGTCGTAGTCGCGGGACGATCCGAAACCTGAGTCGCCATGATCTTTCTCCTTTGCCGATTGCCGCGTAGGGAGAAAATTTAACATTGTGCGGCGATTGAGCCGCGCGTCACTGCTGACAGCCCTCTGTCAGGACAATCTGGCGGAGCGCTCCTGACTGGCGAGATCCTGACAGCGTCCCGTCAGGAGCCTTGCCGGAGCGCGTCAGGACTTGCTCAGCAGATGGCGGAACAGGTCTTCAGCCGACTTGCCGGCCTCCTGCTCGAATGCCTCGCTCAAGAATTCGACGTCACTCATGCGGTCGACCCGAAAGAAGCGGAAATCATCGCGCAGCTCGCACCACGACGCGGCAGTCCAAAACGGCGGATAGAACCAGAGGCTCAACGGACGTACTTTGCGGCGCGTCTCGGCGCCCTTCTCGTCGCAATAGCGGAACCGAACTTTCCGGCATCCGCGGATCGCGCCGCGCAATTGTCCAAGATCGAACGAGACCGGCACCCGCCGCACGTCCTGCGGCGCCCATAGCGATCGATCGTCCAGCATCCGCTGGAGATGCACCGGCAGCACGTTTTCGATCTTCGACAATGCCGCGTCGGCGGCTCGGCCCAGCTCGGCATCGCTCCAGTTCTGCACCATGCGAGCGCCGAAGACGAGCGCCTCGAGTTCGGTCTCGCTGAACATGAGCGGCGGCAGATCGTATCCCTTGCGCAGCGAGTAACCGATTCCGGCGGCGCCCTCGATCGGGACCTTGCTGGCAATCAGATCGCTGATGTCGCGATAGATAGTTCGTTCGCTGACGTTGAACTGCTCGGCGAGCGCGCCGGCCGTGACCACGCGACGCCGGCGCAGCCGCTGAATGATCTCGAACAGTCGATCGGCGCGACGCATGATGATTCAGCTTGTCTCACTGTCGCTGCTCAACAGCAACACCCGTCTCAGCCCGCATCAATCCATAAACCGTTACGGCGAAGAACACCGCAAGGTTGATGGATGCCGCCGTGATCAGCGCCGCGTTCGGATGATCGGGAAAATATGACGAGGTGTCGGTGAGATGCTTTATATAGATGAGGTTGAACAGGAAGGTCGCGCTGACGACTGCGTAGATGGTGGTGAGAAATTCGCTCTCCAACGCGATCGGAATCAGGAACACCAGCGGATAGTAGAGGTACCGCTCATGCATCCGCGGCGCGAACATGAAGAAGCCGAACAGCGCGACGAATATTGCGAGCAGTGCTGCGCGTCCCGATCGCGCGCGCCAGATTAGATACGACGCGATTGCGTAAACGACGCAGGTCAGCGAAAGGCCGAACGCGCTGTACGAAACGCCGTCGAAGACTTTGTCGGTGTCGGGCGTGCCCATCCCGCCAATCAATCCCATCAGGTTGAACGCGCCGACCGAGGCCTCGCTGAATCGCGTGCCGAGGTCCTTGTACACGTTGATTATCCAGTCCCACGAATGTCCGAGCTGATACGGCAGGATTCCAATGACGACTGTGCCGACAACTGCGCCGGCGCACCATGCGCATTCGACGATGCCAGCGTTGAACAGCGTCCACAATGCGAGCGGCGGCGTGAATGCGAGCGCTTGCGGCTTGGCGAGGATCGCGATCGCGGCGGCACTCCAGCCGAGTCGATAACGGCCGGTGAGAATCAGGATCGCCGCGATGATCATCGGCAGCGCGACGACCGAATCGCTCTGGCCCCACACGACCGTGTCGAAGATCAGCGCCGGGTTGAGCGCGAACAGCATCATTATAATTAGGGCGCGGATGGCGCGTCCCTCACGCCACGCCGCGAAGTAAATCGTCAGCCCGATGAAGAGGTCGGCAATCAGCGGCGGCGTCTCGACGATCACGCGAAAGCCGTTCGCGGTGGGCTCGATCAACTTGCCTAGCCATCCTGAGAACCAAAGCAGATACACCGAGCCGGGCGGATAAGCGTCAACCGGCAGCCCGGGATCGTAAATCTTCGACGGTCCCAGCGCGGCGGCCAACAGAGCGCGATTGGTTTTCGCCCAGATGTCCCAATAGAAGCCGGTGAAATGAAATAGCGCGGCCAACTTGACGACCGTAATCGCGAGCATGAGGCCGGCCGCCAACCTCCACGCCGCCTGCCCTGCCGAGCGCGCCGGTCGCGATATTTCGACGAACGCCCACGCCAGCAGTGCAAGCAGGACCAGGCCGCTGACGATACCCACGACCCTAATCCCGATTCGCTCGTCGGGCCGATGCAGCTGATCCTTGTACACAGCCCGGATTGCGCGGAGGTCGAATCTGACCACGCCTGGCGGCGGCATGCTCGCAACCTGGATAACTTTGATATTGCGAAACGACGCGCGGCCTCTGTCCGGATAACCGGAGACGCCAAGTTGGCAGAGCAACTCAGTCGTATCGCCCCATCGATCTTCGATTAGAAAAAACGTCAGGGTCTGCCAGTCGGTGGCGCGCTGCAGATGGTTCGAGATCAGCTGGATGCCATCGAAGGTGCTGATCGCGATATTCGCGCCGCCCTCGCGCGCCATCGCACCTTCGACTCGCGCTTCGGCAGTCACCTTGTAAATCCCGGGCCGCAGCATCAGCGCTTGATGCCAGCTCGAAAAGGTCCGGCTGTTATTCGAGATGCTCAGCACGCCGCCGGTGGCTGGAGCGTACGTCCAGGAAAATTTGGTGAGCTTCTTGTCCGACGACAGCGCGTACCAATCAGCCGGCGCACCGTCGAAGCCGGCCGTAAGCTCGCCGTTCTTTACAAGATTAGTCTGCGCGAACGCGCACAGCGGCTCGTAGAGCCATGATGCGCACAGCACGAGCGCCACAAACGCAATGAATCGCCGCATTAGTTCAGTGAAGGCTGATGCCAGGAATACCGTTCCATGCGCATCCAATCAATTGTCGATATCTGTATGCAAGACCTGATGCGCTCTTGACGCGCGCCGACTAGGATGTGCCGCAACCGTTCGAAACCTGGGGAGGGATTTTCGATGGCAGGGAAACCACGCGGCGCCGCGCTCACGATCTTCGCGCTACTGTTCGTACTTCTCGCGATATCCGATTTCGCCAAGCCATTGTCACATAGCGCAAACTTCGTCTTCCTCGGCACCAAGATGACCGGCACCGGCAACGCCGTGATGGGTCCGCTGTTCGGATTCCTCCTCCTGGTCTATGCCTACGGCATATGGACGATGCGCCGGTATGCACTGCCGGTGGCGTACATCTACACGGGGTGGGTAGTCGTCAATATGGTTTTGTTCAGCATGAAGAATCGCAACACGCCGCCACCTTCACCCGCCTTTGCGATTGTTAGCATCGCGATTGGTCTCGGCGTTCCACTCGCGACCGCGATCACTTTGTCTCGCCGTCAGGCCGATCTCAGTTGACGGAGCGGATTATCCGCCATGGCTGAGAAATCACGGGGCGCGACACTGACGATTCTCGCGATGCTGCTCGCGCTGATGGTGATCTCCAATTTCCACAAGCCCTTCGCACATCATCCCGGCGAAGGCTTCGTATTCTTTGGCACGCGTCTATCCGGCACGCCCAACATGATCGTCGCGCCGATCTTCGCTCTCATTCTCGCCGTGTACGTGTACGGAATCCTCGCGATGCGCAAGTTTGCGCTGCCGCTCGGAATTTTTTACGCCGCGTATGTGATCCTCAACATGCTCCTGTTCGTGCTGAAATATCACGGCACACCGGTGACACAGGAACATTCGTGGGCCTACCTGATCCCCTACCCGTTCGTCGCGATCGGCGTATCATCCGGCGCAGCCTGGCTGCTCTACCGCCGCAAAGCCGATTTGCGCTGAAGCCCTTCGATTGACTACACATCGCTTGTCAAGTAATCCTTGACACGAGGTTTCAGTCGATTTATGGTCAAAGGCAAGATGCTCTATTGCTCGTTCTGCCGAAAAAGTGACGAGCAGCTCAAGAAACTCATCGCAGGGCCCGCCGTCTTTATCTGCGACGATTGCGTGGAACTGTGCAACCACATCATCGTTGGCAAACCGATCCCGTCGTTCCCCGGATTGGATTCGCTCAGCACCGACGATCTCCTGAAGACCCTGGTGCCGGCCGCCGACCTGCTGCGCAAAGCCGAAGATGTCCTTCGTCAGCACGTCGCGACTCTGCGCAAGCGCGAGGTGACCTGGACGCGAATCGGCGAAGTCCTCGGTGTGAGCCGGCAGGCGGCCTGGGAGCGATTCTCGCAAGAGGAATAGCGGCTCGTTCCTGCGCGACGTGACTGCGCTGCGGGCATAGAGTCTGGCCGCGCCTTGGCGGTAGAATCCGCAGTAGCTGCGAGGTGCTCAGATGAAACGATCGCACGATGGATCGATCTTTGGACGACGCGAGTTCCTGAAACGTGGCGTGCTGGCCGGCGTGGGCGTATCGATCCTGCCGCTGGCCGGTGCCGCGAACGCATCACTCGAAGCTGCTCCGCAGGTCCGCCGATACGCGACGCTCGGCCGCACCGGTCTCAAGATTTCCGATATCTCATTCGGCGGCAGCCGCCTTACTTCCGGCGAGGAAGATCTCGTTCGTCACGCGTTCGACTGCGGCGTCAATTACTTTGATTCGGCCGACACCTACACCGAAGGCGAATCTGAAACGACGATCGGGAACGCGCTCAAGGGCAAGCGCGATAAGGTCTATCTGACCTCGAAGCAGATGGCGCAGGCCGACGACAAGCGCGACGCGATGATGCAGACGCTCGAGGGCAGCCTGCGCCGCCTCCAGACCGATCACGTCGACGTGTACTTCAACCATGCGGTCAACGATCCGGCGCGACTCAAGAATCCCGAGTGGCACGAATTCACCGCGCAAGCTCGCAAGCAGGGAAAGATTCGCTTCGTCGGGATGTCGGGTCATGCCGGCAATCTCGCCGAGTGCCTCGACTATGCGATCGACAGCGGTCAGGTCGACGTGATCCTGTGCGCGCACAATTTCGGACAGGACCCGCGCTTCTTCCAGCGCTTCACCCGTGGCTTCGATTTCGTCGCGCGACAGCCCGAGCTACCGCGCATCATGGAAAAAGCCAAACAGCACGGGGTCGGCGTGGTGGTTATGAAAACCTTAATGGGCGCGCGTTTGAACGATATGCGCCCGTACGAATCCGGCGGCGCAACCTTCTCCCAGGCGGCGTTTCGATGGGTATTGTCGAATCACAACGTGGACGCGCTGATCGTCACGATGACGAGCCAACCGATGATCGACGAATACCTGGGCGCGTCGGGAGCGCGCACGACCGCCGCGAGTGACTTGCCGCTGTTGAATCGCTACGCGACGCTCAACGGCGATTCGCAATGCCGCCCGGCGTGCAACGAATGCGCGAATGCATGTCCGTTCGGAGTGCCGATCGCCGACGTGATGCGCACGCGGATGTATGCTCGCGACTACGGCGACATGCGTTTTGCACGCGCCGAATACGCGATGCTCTCATCGAATGCCGCGGCGTGCCTCACTTGCGATGCGAAGCCGTGCGCCGGAGCATGTCCTCACGGAATCGCGACCGACGTGCTGCTCGCGCCGACGCATCGTATGCTCGCGACGTAATCGTTTGGTATTTGTCCTGGTCTTTAGTGGGGCGGGCCGCCGTGCCGCCCTCTTCTCAAGGTTGCGGCCACACCCAGAGAAACTCTCATTCGTCGGTAGACGTGGGCGCGGACGCCCGCGCGTCGATGGCGGGCACGGCGGCCCGCCCCACAATAAAAGGCCCGAAGCCCACTCCTGGTGGCGGTGAGCTGAGCGCTACGGCTCTCGACTGCGTAATCAGAACGGAATCCGCGCGCTCAGAATCACCGCGTTGTGGTAACTCGGATGTCGAGTTACCGCGACCTGGTAGCCTGCGCCAATCGTCACTCCGACGCGTTCGTGGATTGGGATGCGTCCGATGAGCAATCCGGGCGTGAGGAACAACTGGCTCTGGCCGGTTCGTTCGCCCTTCGAAAACCAGGTGTAGTTGGTTTCAAATTCCGGCCAGAAATATTTGCAGATTCGATACTGGAAGGCGGTATTCCAGGCGAGCGGCCATCCCAGACGATCCTCGCCGCCGTTGGAAAATGTGACGCCGACCGTAGTCTGGACGTCGAAGTCGCCGAATCCCTTGCCGCCCGCGATGGTAGGTGTAAAGAGCGCGTGCCCCGCGCTGTTTCCGTTGATGCCAGTCGGCGCGCTGAAACCCATGAAGGCGGTCAGGATGTAATTTCCGTTTTTCTCGTTCGCGGACAGTAGCCGATATTTGACCAGAAACGTCTCGTCGGCCCATCCGTCGGTAGGAACTTCTTTTGTTGGCGTCGAATGCAGGATGTGGCCGTTATGCGCGATCCAGGCCGGCACCCCCAGTATGACTTCAGTGTTTTGAAACGGGATCAGTTCCAGTCCCTTGCCGGCGCCAAAGTTGTCGGTCGCAACACCGTGGGGATTCGCCTGCCACAGTTGATCGTAGCGGACTTCCTCTTCCAGTCGCGGAGTAACCGTCACCAACGGAGTTATCCAGTGCGGCTGCTCGCTCTGGATTTGCGTGACTCGCGGAAACCAGTTTGTAAAGTAGGCCACGATGTCGGATCCAAAGTCCGCGCGGCACGGCGTCGCCGTAGCGAACACGACTGCGAGTACGACTGTGGTACAAATCGAGCCGAACAGGATTGAGGAAGCGCAGCCGATTTTCATAATAGCGACCGGTATGCCATCTTAAGAGCGGGATGACAAGTATTATAGCATCGATCGGCAAGGCTCTTCTAAGCGCGCGCACCGCGCGGGACCTGACCCAGACCGAGCTGGCCCGTCGCGCGGGCATCTCGCGGCAGGCGCTGGGTGCGATCGAGTCCGGCGCATACCATCCCGGCGTCGTAATCGCGATCCGCCTCGCGCGCGAGCTTGGCACGACAGTGGAAGCGCTGTTCGGCGAGATCGACGACCAGTCTTCCACCCTCGTCGAGGCGAGTTGGTCCGGCGATCGTGGTCGCGCCGCCGCCGCCCAATCGCGCGTAACGCTCGCGCGCGTGCGTGGAAAAGTGGTTGCCGTGGGGCAACCTGCGGCGCATCTGATGCTCTCGCCGGCGGCTGGATTGCTGCAGCGGGCGCGGCGCAATCGCGCGGACGTCGCGACGTTTCAAACGCCTGACGAAATCGACTCGACGCTGTTGATGTCGGGATGCGACCCGGCCGCCGCGATCCTGGTCGACTGGCTTGCGCGGCGGCGCTCGCCGGTTCGCGCGGTGGCGATCCCATGTTCGAGCCGCGAAGCTCTGCGCGCATTGGTCGAAGGCCGGGCGCACGTGGCGGGCGTGCATCTTCGGGATCAAAAGAGCGGCGACTACAACCTGGCATCAATCCGCCGCGCATTGGGCCGTCGGCGTTCGGTCGTTGTGAACTTTGCGCGATGGGAATTGGGCATTGCTACGGCAGTCGGCAATCCGCTCGCAATCCGCGGCTTCGCCGACCTTGGACGGCCGGGCTTGAGAATCGTGAATCGCGAAGAGGGTTCCGGCGCGCGCCTGGTTCTCGACCAGGCACTCGGCGAGCTTGGTATCGATCGCGAGCGCGTCTGTGGCTATCAGTTCGAAGCCGGCGGCCATCTGGAAGTCGCGGCCGCGATCGCCGGGGGCCTGGCGGATGCCGGCGTCACTATCAGGCTGGGCGCCGACGCCTACGGGCTGCACTTTCTTCCACATCAGGATGAACGCTACGACCTGGTGTTTATGGAGCAGGATAGTGACTCGACGCCGATCAAGGTGATGCTCGACAGTCTCAACTCGCGGCGTTTCGCGCGCGAAATCAGCCAGCTATGCGCCTATGACACCGCGCAAATGGGACAGGTTGTCACCGCTTGAACTGCACGCCCGCATCCGAGAGCCGTCTGCACTGCCCTTCCGCCCTGTGAATTTTCGCTAATCCGCGACCCCTCACAGCGTAAGAATTCGCGCGTTCGTAACAATCGTCTCATCATGTCGTAACGACGCCTCTTTAGTTTGCCGGTGCCGCGGAGGGAGGACGCTGATTTCGTGCATTGCACAGCGTCTTGGGACGGTTTCGCCGAATACGCGGGCGAGAGATTTCGCATCGTCGAAAGGAGAGTCCAGGGAGGACCATGATGAGACGAACGATACGAATGGTTGCGCTGTCGATGCTTGGCGCGGCGCTGATGCTCAGCGCCGTCGCGATGACGCCAAAGCCGGTGTGGAGCGAGGATGTGCGGGCCATCACACTGTACACCGATCCCGCCAGCGGTCAGGTGTACACCAAGCGATGCAAACATTGCGTCAGGATGGGCGAGTACATCCCGGCTGGATCGACCGAAGAGATCGAGCGCAAGGTCGAGCGGCGAGTAAGCGTGCAGACCCAGGCGCAACTCGATCAGGAACGCGCCGCGATGGAGGCGGAGCAAGCGCAAAGGGCGGCTCAGCAGCAGCAGTGGAACGCCGAGATGGCCAAGCAGGTCTCGACGATTCAGCCGTTCGCGCAGGAATTCGGCGATCGCTGGTACAAGAAGATCTCCGTCGGCACTCTGATATACGGCGACTACGGCTTCTTCAGTCACACCGGATTTGGCCCGCAATTCCTGACTCAGCAGAACTGGCCCGGTCCCGGCAACAACAGTTTCAGCGCGTTCAATATCACGCGCGCCTATCTGGATTTCAAATTCAGCCCTGTGGACGACATTTCGGCACGCGTGACACCCAACATATACGCGCAATATGGAACGGCCTCGGGCGATAAGGTTGGACTGAACTCCGGTTATGCGAGCTCAATCGACGGCAACCTTACCTTTCGATTGAAGTACGCGTATCTCGACTACAACACGTTCTTCAAGAAGGTATTAAAGGTCGCTGCGATGAGCGACGACAAATTCACTTTCGGCCAGGAGCAGAATCCGCTGGTCGATTGGGAAGAAAACCTCTGGGGCTTCCGCTATACCGCCCTGACCCCCTGGAACTATCTGAGCTTGAGCTCGTCGCAGGTCGGCGTCTCGATAAAGGGTCCAATCAAATTTAATGAGACACAGTATGCCGACTATGATGTCGGCGTCTTTGACGACGCCAGCTTCCACGCCAACGAACGGAGTGCATATAAGCAGGTGATGGGTCGTGTGACGGTAAACCCGTTCGGAGCCCATTCACGATACGACGGCCTTGGCCTCACCGGCTTCTATGACTACGGATACTCGCAAAACTGCACGCCGGATTTGAACAGCTCCAACGCCTCGTGCGGACATGTCGCGCGCGCAGCCGGGATTGCCCACTACACCGCCGAGACCTGGGGCATCATCGCGGAGTGGGACTACGGGCACAACGCTTTTAGTCCGGGCAATTTATACTCGGGAAGCGGACCAGCCGACGGAACCGGCACTGGTGCCGTAACCCCGTTCGGCCCCTGGAACAAGATGGTCGGAAATATCTTGAGCAACGATCAGGCCATTCAGATGGGCGGGGACTTGATGGGCCACTATGATATCCCGCATACCCCGTTCACCCTGTTCGGCCTGCTGCAGTGGTTCCAACCCAACACGCGCGTCAACAAGGACCCACTGGACTTCACCCGCTATGACTTGGGCGTGCAATGGCTTATCAACAAGTATCTCCGGGTAGCGTTCGACTCTCAGGCTATCCAGTACTACCACAGCCAGTTCACGTTCCCGGCATCGCATGTTCCGGGACATGGGTATACGGCGGCAACGCCATTTGCGGTGGCCCGTGATACGCATGCATTCTTTCTGAACCTTGAATTCAGGTACTAATTGTCCCAGGAGCCGGCGCGAGCATACAAAATGCTCGCGCCGGCTCGCCTTTGAGAGCGAGACGCCCAATTTGATCGGAAGCGTACCGACGATAGCGATGGTCTGCGTATAGTTGACGATTGCGTTTCGCCGCTCCGCCCAAGCGACCAGTTACGCGTTGCTGCAGATCGGCATCGCGCGTTTTGTCTGTTTTGTCGAAGTGAAGGCCACGTCGTTCTGCCTCCCTTATACAGAGTCTCGCCATCGGAAGTTTTCGTTTCCAAGTAAGTTCCATGGCGCATCAAGTTGCGTGCGGATTAAAGGCAAACGGCGGACTATTTTGGCTGGCGGGTATTTGGTCACGCGGCCGCAACCCTATCAGGCTGGTTACCCCTGCGTTACCCGAAGGAATTCAGGGTAACACCGATCACCCGTTAAATCCGATCCTCATTCTGCCCGTGCGTTGTTTGGTGGGCCGTTCCGGGCTCGAACCGGAGACCCGCTGATTAAGAGTCAGCTGCTCTACCAACTGAGCTAACGGCCCACCGTCGAAGAATGTTTACGTAGCAGGATGTTTGGGGTGAGTGAAGGGATTTGAACCCTCGACCGCCGGAGCCACAATCCGATGCTCTGCCAACTGAGCTACACTCACCATCTCTATCATTCAATCCCATCCAGCGCCTCGTGGCGGGGATTCTGAAATAAGCCTCCGTGGCGCGCCAGAAGGGATTCGAACCCCTGACCCACGGCTTAGAAGGCCGTTGCTCTTTCCACCTGAGCTACTGGCGCGTATCGGGGCGAGCCGATTTGAACGGCCGACCCCCTGCTCCCAAGGCAGGTGCGCTACCAAGCTGCGCTACGCCCCGAGCCTTTAGGAAGTAACATACGCACCATCGCCTCTCAACCAACGATGCTCCGAGCAGCAATTTTTTGTTCGTCGATACGTTCGCACAGTGAGTCCTGGTGATTGCGATCGTTGTGAATAAATCATCTCGTCGATTCCGATCGCGACTGTATCGATGCATGATGCGGGAGCATCCATGCAGTCCGCTCGCTGCAATCCCGAAGATGCACCGCGCCCATTCTGAGCATTTTGAGATCGCATCCAGCGTACCCATCGCAACTTGCAAAACTCGTGATTTTCCCTGAAAAGTGGCCGAAATTGAGACTTTCAAAGATACGGCGTCGCAGAAAGAGAAAAAAATTTGCTGCCCCAAGTAGATTTCGTCTCGATTTTTTTCAGGCACAAGCTTTGCTCTACAAATGGTTGCGCTGACAATCTCCTCCCCCGAGACCCAGCGCCTGTCCCCAAGCAAAGGCCGGGCTACTTGATCCGTCGGCTCCCCAACCGCGGTCCCCACTAGTAGCCCGGCCGTTCTCTTTCTTTTTTCAGTTTTTTCAAAAAAATTGACCGCGAGGCCCAGCCTGCCGATTTCTGCTAGGCTTACCCGAAGCCGGATGCGGTCCGGCTGGGGGAATTTATCACTCGCCTCAGGCAACGAACGCATATTTGCGCGTCGATCGTCGCGATATCAGCGGCGGCGATCGCAGTTGGGCTCAGTGGATGCTGGCTCGGAGCTGCTCAACTCGCGCCTCTCGCCGCCAGTGCGGCCGAGCAGGTCGGCGGCGGTGCGCTGGAGTTGGCTGCCGGGGTTGGCGCATCGACGCATGGCGACGCTGCGCGCGCAAAGCAGGCAGAAGCCGCGCGCGCGACTGCGATGAATAGCGGCGACGCCTGCAATCAGCTGGAAGTCGAAGTTCCCGACGTGATCGAGCTGCGCAGGAGCGCCAGCGGATCGCCCGAATATCGCGAGTTGCAAATCAGCGATTCGATCGACCAGCCGCAATGGGCGGCGATAACCGACAGCGACACTACCAGCGATGGATGGCGGCCGGCGGTTAATTTTCTTCAGATGAATTTCACGCCGCCGCTCGGCGCGGTCGTACCCGAATCGGCCAGCAGCTTCCTGGCATACGCGCCCTCCAAAGTCATCACCGCGGCCGACGGCGATCGGCTAACCGCAATGACTTCGAATTTCGGCAAACCGATCGGAACCTTCACCTGGAACGGAAACTTCTATCACTACGTTGTGACCAGCTCGCTGCCATGCTTTCCGCCGCCGCCCGAGCGCATCGCTCAGGACGCTCCCACCGCTCGGTGATTCTGCATATCGGTGGCGAGCAACGTCAGCCGTGCTCGCGCGCATAGCCTCGAGGCAGGCGAGACGCGCCGGCGACTCGGCCCTTCGCGCGTTGCAGGATAAAGCTGCGGACCGCGCGGCGCGCTTCATTGTCGCTGGCGCAGATTTGAGAACATCCCGCGTTGATAAGCTCGTCCGACGCCTCAACTGAGGCCGGCCCGCTCGCAACAATCGTCGCGCTCGTCGACATCGAGCGCAGCGCCTTCACCAGTTCAATCGTCGCCGGGATAAATTTCTCGTCGATGCACGAAATGAACACGAAGTCCGGCCTGAACCGCTTTACCAGGCCGCAAATTTCGGCCGCCGATTTATTCTCGCCGGAAAAGCTCGCGACCATCCCGTCTATGCGCAGCAGCTCGAGCAACATCAGCAGGTTCAGGAAGTTCACGTCGCCCGGCGCCATCGCGCCCAGTACTCGCACGCTCGGAGAAATGTGCGCTTTGACGAATCTGCCGGCCAGCTCGCCGATCAGCTGATGCGTCGTTTCGAGAATGAGCCGCTCGTTTTCCTCGCTGATACTGTTTCCCGCGCGCTCCTCCTTGGTCAGATCCAGGGCCGGCTGAATCACATCTTCGAAGGTTCGTCCGAGGCCGTTCTCATCGCAGTAGCGAATCGCAACCTGTCTCGCGCCGTCCGGATTCATCTCGAGCAACATCCGGTAGAAGTCGTGAAAGTCGGCGAGCACCCGATCCGCGCCGAGCAGTACCGCGAGAAATCCGAGCGGCGGAACATAGTCACCCGACACCTTCAGGCATGCGGTCAACGGCGTCGATAGCAGCAGCCCCGGTATTCCCCACAGCCACGACCAGTACATCGCGGATATCAGCAGCGCTACCGGCGAGACGTCGATTCCGTGCCCGATGATAAACGGCTCGGCAATCTGCGCCGCAACCTGATCGAGAATGATGAGGGCGGCAAGTATCTCGAGCGCCTTGCTCCAGCCGGGGAACATCGCAAAAGCGACCAGCGCCGGAAGAAACGCGGAACTCATCGCGCCCACGTACGGAATGAATCGCAACAGGAATGCAACCACTCCCCACAGCGCCGCGCTCGGCAAATCGAGATACCATGCGACGGCTCCGGTGGCGATCCCGTACGCAAGATTGATCGCCGAAAAAAGAAACAAATATCGGCCGACGTTATAGCTCGCGGTCTCGAGTGCCTCCGCCGCGATCGGAACTCTCGCGCGCGCCGCTAGCCGGACAAATCGATCGCGCAAATCCTTTCTGCTGTAGAGCAGAAAAAACAGCAGCACGATGATCAGCAGCGTGTTGACGATCAGGTCGATTATCGGCGCAACCGGCTTCAGGCTGTCACCTAGCGGCGACGCTATCGGCATCGCTACCACTTCGCGAGGACGCCGCGGTGGAGGATTCGCGCTCTCCACGCGGCGCTGCACGTCGGTCACCGCCTCCTTGACGTGCTGAAGCCATACCGGCGTGTTCTTTTCCAGCGCCGCTATCTTATTCCCGATATTGTCCGAATACTCGGAAACCTGGTCGGCGACCGTCGTCAATTCAGTGGTCAGGAAATAACCAAGAGCACCGATGAAGCCGATCACAAGAATCACTACCAGTGCCGCGCTGATGAAGCGCCCGCAGTACGGCTCGAGGCGGCTCGCTACCGGACTGAACACCACGCTCATTATCAGCGCGATCGCGAGCGGGAGCAGGACCGGTTTCGCGAAATAGAGAGCAGCGGTGCCGATGATCAACGCGCATATCGGAACCGCGACCCAAAGCAGTTCGAAGCGATCGTCGATCTCCTCGTAGGACAATTGCTCCGAATCGTGTTCAATTTCCGCCAACGAGAATCACCTCGACACCTGACGAGCTTGGTGCCGCTATTCTTTGTGCAATACCTATTCCACGTCGCAACTACGCCGATTGCACACGCCCGAGCGCGCAATCTTTGCCGAACTCAGCGATCCCTGCATTTTTTTCCGAGTCATTTGGGCCGTAGAAATCATGCGCCGCAAAACCGATTGGAAGATTGCGTTCCGCAAGCCATTTTCCCCGGCCTCGATGTTCGGCACATCGATTGCTCTCTAGGTCCCGATAGCTCGGAGGGTGCGTCGGAGCCCGCAAAACTACTTCACCCTCAACCCCGGTCCCCCATGCGGCTCCGGCGCAACCCTCCGATTAAAAATGCGCGCGAATCTTCATTAAAATCGCCGACCGTCATTCGCGGGCCCCGATGGCGCCTGAAATGTCCCGTTTTATCTATACATTTTGGCGATTTCCGGATGACTCAGCCGATTCTTCAGGATACGGTAAAATAGATATCGCCAGCGCCCTACTGGATTTCGCTCGCCGCGAAATATAAGAAGGCAGGTCCGGGGAAACGCTGAAAATTAGGCGTCCCCGCAAACGCGATTGCGCTAAGATTCGCGCGGAGAGCGCGCGGGAGGTTGCAAGTCATGCCGGCTCGTTCCATATCAACCGCCAGTCTGACCTTCGGACTCGTCTCGATTCCCGTGCGATTGTTCCCCGCAACGAGTTCCAAATCGGTGTCCTTCCATCTGCTGCACGCGAAGGACATGAGCCGGATTCAGCAGAAAATTTATTGCCCCAAGGAAGACAAGATCGTCGATCGCAGCGAGCTGGTCCGCGGCTACGAAGTCGAAAAGGATCGCTACGTCACCTTCACCGACGAAGAGCTGAAAAAACTCGAAGCGCAAGCCGATCGCGCCGTCGAAATAACCGAGTTCATCCCCGCGTCGGAAGTCGACCCGGTATATTTCGAAAATTCGTATCTGCTCGGATGCGAGCCGACTTCGGCCAAGGCGTACCATCTGCTGCAGGAGGCGATGACCAAGGCCGATAAAGTGGGCGTCGCGAAATACACGATGCGCGGAAAGGAACGCCTCGTGCTGATACGCCCGTACGACGGCGGCCTGATGCTGCATACGATGTACTACAACGACGAGATCCGCTCGTTCGGGGAAATCGATCACGGCGTCAACGCTACGGTCAAAGAATCAGAGCTCGGCCTAGCGCAGCGGCTCCTGGATGACCTCACTGAAAAAAAATTCAAGCCCGACGAATTCAAGGATAATTATCGAGAGCGCGTGATCGAGGCGGCCGAACAAAAGATGGCGGGTCACGAATTGACCGAGCCCGCCCCCGAAGCGGCCCACGGCAAAGTGATCGATCTGATGAGTGCGCTAAAGGAATCGCTCAAAAAGCGCGGCGTCGCAGTCAACGAAGATCGCGAAGAGGCTCCCGCCACCGCAGAAGCCGAAGAACGCAAAGTCGCCCAGGGCTCGCGAAGACCATCGCGCGCCCGGCGCGCCCACTAGCGATTGGATCACACGCAGCGACGATCGATGTCGCTAACCAAATACCGCCGCAAACGAAGCGCCGAAAACACTCCCGAACCGTTCGGTCGCGAGGTTCCGACCCCAACTTCCAACACCAGCGGCAGCTTCGTCGTTCAGAAGCATGCGGCGCGACGCCTCCACTACGACTTTCGACTCGAGATGGAAGGCGTCTTGCGCTCATGGGCGGTCCCCAAAGGACCCTCGATGAATCCCGTCGACAAGCATCTCGCAGTCGCCGTCGAGGACCATCCGCTGGAATACGGCGATTTCGAAGGCGTCATTCCACCCGGAAATTACGGCGCAGGCTCGGTCATCGTCTGGGATCGCGGCGTGTACGAAGTCATCGACCCTCCGGGAGACGCCGCCGACGCGGTCCGCAAGGGGAAAATCGATATCAACCTGCACGGCTTCAAACTGAACGGCGCGTTCACCCTCGTGCATACCGGAGGCCGTCGCAATGGCGACCCAAAGGACGAGAAGAACTGGCTGCTGATCAAAAAGCGCGACCAATACGCGACGACTGAAAATGTATTCGACGCGCATCCGCGCTCTGTCCTGTCCGGATCGACCATTGAAGAACTAGCCGACGCGCCCGCCGCCGAGCGCAAGCTCGCTGACAGTCTCGCGCACAAGCATCTTCCTGAACTGAATACAAAGCTGAAATACTCAGACTTCCCTCTGACGCTTGCCAAAAGCGTTGATGATCCTTTCGACAATGACAAGTGGCTATTCGAAATAAAATACGACGGCGTGCGCGTACTGGCTATTCGCGAAGGTGAGAATACTCATTTGTACGCCCGCAAGGGTACCGATATTACTAATCGATATCCCGAAGTAGTGCTCGCGCTGAACTCGATTGCGCTCGACAGGTTCGTGCTCGACGGCGAGATCGTCGCTCCTGATGATCGCGGACGTCCGAGCTTCCAACTCCTGCAAAGAAGGATGCACGTCAACGATGCACGTCAGATCGCTCGCCTGAGCCTGGCGGTGCCGGTCAACTACCACGTCTTCGATCTGCTAGGCTTCGATCGTTTCGACACGCGCACGCTCCCTCTCGAAGAACGCAAACGTCTCCTTGGCGAGTTGATCCACAGTGACGGTCCGGTCCGCTACTGCGATCATGTGATCGGCCGGGGCAAGGATTTTTACGATGTAATATCCGAGCACGAGCTGGAAGGTATGGTAGCCAAACTGCGCGATTCACCTTATCGCGGGACGCGCACCGGCGATTGGCTGAAGATCAAACGCCCGCTGACCAGATATTTTGTGATCGGCGGCTACAGCGACCCCGACGGAACTCGAACTCACTTCGGCGCGCTGCTGCTCGGCCAATACGAATCGGACGACGCGCTCCGATACACCGACAAGGCCGGCTCGGGCTTTAGCCAGGAAACCTTGCGTAAGATTCATGCGATGCTTGCCGAGCGTGCGCAGCAGGAATCGCCGTTCCGAAAACCAGCTCCGGGCGAGCCCTCTCCCGGACAAAATGTGCATTTCGTGCGGCCAGAACTGGTCTGCAAGGTTCGCTTCACCGAATGGACCGATAGCGGCGGCATCCGCCAGCCGAGCTTTTTGGGCATGGCGCCGGACGTCGATCCGCGGGATTGCAAATACGAGGGGCCGGGAGCCTTGCCACTGTCCGATAGCGAAGACAACGAGGTTGCGGAAACAAACGGAAGCGCCGATGTGAAGCAATCCAAAGCTCGGAGCAAGGCCGCGACCGCACCACCCGCGGAACCGAAGGCGTCGGTTACCAATCCTGAAAAAATCTTCTGGCCGAATGACGGCTACACCAAGGGCGACCTGGTCGCATACTATCGCGCGATTTCAAAATGGATGTTGCCGTACCTGAAGGACCGGCCGGTGATGCTCACCCGATGGCCCGACGGAATCGACGGCAAGATGTTCTATCAGAAGGATGCACCCGCATTCGCGCCGCCGTGGATTCGTACCGAGAAGATATACTCCGAGGACTCGCAGCGGGAGATTTCCTATTTCATCATCGACAGCGAAGAGGCGCTCGCCTACGTCGCGAACCTCGCCGCGATCACGATTCATATGTGGTCGTCGCGCATTCAGCACCTCGAGCGTCCCGACTGGCTACTGTTCGATATCGATCCCAAGGGCAGCACGACCATGAATGCGGTAGAAGTCGCGCGCGAAGTAGCTAATGTGCTGCGCGAGGTAGGACTGGAACCAGTTCTGAAGACTTCGGGCCAAATGGGTCTCCATGTAGTAGTCGGACTAGCGCCGAAATATACTTACGAACAAGCGAAGATGTTCTCGGAGTTAGTAGCGCAGGTAGTAGTCAGCCGCATCCCTAAAGTCGCGACGATCAACCGCAATCCGCACACTCGCAAAGGCCGCGTGTATATCGACTACTTGCAACTCGGCCACGGCAAGACTATCGCCGCGACATTCTCAGTGCGTCCGGTCCCGCGCGCCCCGGTCTCCGCGCCGATGACCTGGAAGGAACTGAAGCCGTCTCTGGATCCCACGATCTACAACATCAAAACGATGCCCGCCCGAATGTCGCGAATGAAACGCGATCCTTTCCTCGACGCAATCGAAAAGCACGCCGTCCTGGAGGACGCCCTCCCTCATTTGGAGACACTGCTCAGCGGCTCTGGAAGCCGCTCTCAGGTCACTCTTTAGCCTTCGGCGGCGCAGTCACTTCATTGAACGCGCGGATAGCTTCCACTGCGGTCGGTACGCCGCTGTACTGCGAGACGTGAACGATCAGCTCTTTGATCTCCTCGGGCGGGATCCCGAGGTTCAACGCTCCGCGCATATGCAGTCGCAGCTCGGGTCCGCGTCCGAGCGCCATCAGAGCGGTCATGGTGAGTAGCGAGCGCAACTTGATGGGCAAGCCCGGACGACTCCAGATCGTGCCGAACAGTTGCTCGTTGAGAAAGGTGGCGAATCCCTCGTCGAAGGTTCGGAGGAACTTGTCGCCGTCCTGTGCGGCCTTCTCGCCAAACAACTTGGTGCGCACTTCCATTCCTTTCTTCGCTGATTCGTCAGACATGCGAACACCTCCGCGGTGAAGTTGCGACAGTTATGCGTTGCGAATCATCAGGCCGCCATCAACCGGAATGACGGCGCCGGTGATGTATGAAGCGGCCGGCAGGCAAAGGCTGAACGTTATATGCGCGACCTCTTCCGGATAGCCGTATCGCTTAAGCGCAGTGCGGCGCTTGGCGAAAATCGTCTTGTGCTCTTCGGGGATCGCGTCGGTCAGAGCGGTGCGAATCGGTCCGGGGCAGATGCAATTCACCGTTATTCCCTCGGGCCCGAGATCAACCGCCAGCGCGCGCGTGAGCCCTATCACTCCGGTCTTCGCGACTGCGTAAGGACTGTCGCCAGGAGTCGCGCCGAGACCCTCAGTCGATGCGATATTGACGATGCGCGCGGCGTCAGACTTACGAAGATGCACCAGCGCGGCACGGACCATCCGCTGTTGCCCAGTTAGCAAGCCCGCGATGGTGCGATCCCAGATGAGATCGTAATCGTCGTTGCCGAGCGGGGAGAATCCGCCGAAGCCGGCGTTATTAATGAGAATGTCGAGGCGGCCAAAATGCGCGGCGACTTCCGCGACGACGCGCTTGATCTCGGCCGCGTCGGACACGTCGAGCCGCCATCCATGCGCGGTCCCTCCATTGGCTGCAATCTCCTCAACGACGCGGGCAACGCCCGCTTCATTGATATCGGTAATCGCAACCAGCGCGCCGTGCTGTGCAAATAGATGAGCGGTCGCACGGCCCATCCCGCTGGCCGCGCCAGTGACGATCACCGCGCGTCCCTTAACCGATCGATCGAGTTTCTTCACTGGATCCATTTCAATTCTCCGTGCCGATAATTTCGAGCTACCACACCGAGGTCAGTTGAGGTAGTGAAACAGAGTAATTGTCACAACGAAGCGGGAGATAACAATGGAATTCGAACGCGCGAAACTCGAGATAGATGGACCGGTCGGAATCGTAACGCTCAATCATCCGGAAGTCATGAATGCGGTCTCAGTCGAGATGCTCGGCGGACTGATGAAGGCGCTTGACCAGGTCGAAGATCCAAAGAATGGCGTGCGATGCATCCTGATGACGGGCGCGGGCCGCGGCTTCTGCGCGGGCGCCAACCTGCAACCAAGCGGCGGCGGTCCCAGCGGCTCGCGCGATGCCGGCTCGGTGCTCGAAACACAGTATCATCCGTTCCTGCGCCGCCTTCGCGAGCTTCCGATTCCGTTCGTCACCGCGGTGAACGGCGCCGCGGCGGGCGTCGGAATGAGCTTTGCGCTGATGGGCGATCTCGTCGTGTGCGCGCGCTCCGCCTATTTCCTGCAGGCGTTCCGGCGCATCGGTTTGATTCCCGACGGCGGCTCGACCTGGATTCTGCCGCGCCTGATCGGCAAGGCGCGCGCGATGGAGCTGTCACTGATGGGCGAGAAGTTGCCAGCCGAGAAAGCGCTCGAATGGGGCCTCATCAACCGAGTCTTCGACGACGCGGATCTGATCGCGAAAGCCAAAGAGTTCGCCCGCGACCTCGCGAGCGGACCGACGGTCGCACTCAGCCTGATTCGGCGCCTGTACTGGGAGAGCGCCGACAACACCTATGAAGAGCAGCTGAACCTCGAGCGTCAAATGCAACGTAGGGCCGGCCAGTCGGCGGACTTCGCCGAAGGCGTGCGCGCGTTCCTGGAGAAACGTTCCGCGAAGTTCAAAGGTGAATGATATGGCGAACACCGAAACAGATCGCGACTCGTGGCTCGCGAAAGTCAGCGAAGCTGCGCTCGAACCGGAACTGCCGATCGTCGATCCGCATCATCACCTGTGGGACCATCCCGGCTCTCGCTATATGCTCGACGAGATTTTGCGCGACGCCAATTCGGGGCATCGCGTGCTCGCGACGGTGTTCGTCGAATGCATGTCGATGTATCGCGCGGACGGCCCCGAATCGATGCGGCCGGTCGGCGAGACCGAGTTCGTCAACGGCATCGCGGCCCAAAGCGCGAGTGGACAATACGGCGAGACTCGCGTCGCGGCGGGAATCGTCGGCTTCGCGGACTTGACGTTGGGCGAGGCAGTCTTGCCGGTGCTCGAGGCGCACATCGCCGCGGCGCCCATGCGCTTTCGGGGAATCCGGCACGCGGGCGGCTTCGACGCGAGTCCGGACGTGCGGAACTCGCACACCAACCCGCCGGCGGATCTGTACGAATCGAAAAAGTTTCGCGAAGGTTTTGCCAGGCTGAGCGAACTCGGTCTCACTTTCGAGGCTTGGCAGTACCATCCGCAGATGCCGGCAGTCACCACGCTCGCGAGGGCTTTCCCCGACACGACGATCATCCTTAATCACTTTGGAGGCCCGCTGGGGATCGGTCCCTACGAAGGCCGGCGCGCGGAGGTATTCGGCGAATGGAAGAAGAATCTCACGGAGCTCGCACGATGGCCGAACGTCGTGGTCAAGCTCGGCGGGATCAACATGCCGGTGAACGGATTCGGCTGGCATCGCAGGCCGTCGCCACCGACCTCGGACGAACTGGTGTCGGCGACGCGCGACTACTATCTCCACGCGATCGACAGGTTCGGGCCGCAGCGATGTATGTTCGAGAGCAACTTCCCGGTTGACCGGGTTTCATGTTCGTATGTCGTGCTGTGGAACGCGTTCAAGAAGATGGCCGCAGGCTTCACGAGGGACGAAAAGGCGCAGCTATTCCATCGCACCGCGGCCGAGGTTTACCGGCTGCCGATTGCAGCCAAGGAACCCAGCGCCTAGGCCTTCCGCGCGGTTCGGTCTGATTGAACAAATCGTGCGATCGATTGTCACGCCTTATTTGTGACGGCACAGGCCGAGCAAACGAGCGAGGTGACCAATGGCGACGACCCTTACCCGACAGAGAGTGACTGGTTTAATCGATCACGCGAAAGATACCGAAATACCGGGATGGGAAGTCGCCTTGGACCGGTTGGGCCGCGAGCTCGTGTCCGCTTTCTTCATCGCGATGGCAGTGATGTGGGTGGTGACCGCGGTCGCCGGGATCTTTCGGTAACTAGGCCAATTCCACGTCGAGCAGGTAGACGCAGGATCATCGCCTGCAATTCAGACGTTGACGGTGCTCATGTCGTGGTAACGGCCGCCGGCGGCGAAGCCCTTCGGCGCGACTTCCTCGATGCGTGTGAGATCGCTTTTCGATAACTGGACGTTGGTCGCGGCGACGTTTTCTTCGAGATAGGTGCGGCGCTTGGTTCCGGGAATCGGGACCATGTCGTTGCCTCTCGCGAGCACCCACGCGAGCGCGAGCTGACTCGGCGTGATGTTCTTCTCACGCGCAATTTCCTGAAGCCGATCGACGACCTTCTGATTCCGCTGCATATTCTCGTCGTCGAAGCGCGGCGAGACTTTGCGCCGCATGTCGTCGGCCGGCAGGTCGCGAAGGTTACCGCTGAGGAACCCGCGGCCGAGCGGGCTGAACGGCACAAATCCGATGCCGAGCTCGCGCAGGGTCGGAATTACCTCGTCTTCGTAATCGCGGGTCCACAGCGAGTATTCCGATTGCAGCGCGGTTATCGGATGCGTCGCGTGCGCGCGCCGAATCGTTTTGGCGCCCGCTTCCGACAGGCCGAGGTAGCGGACTTTCCCATTGCGCACCAGCTCGGCCATCGCGCCGACGGTCTCTTCGATCGGCACGTTCTTATCGACGCGATGCTGGTAGTAGAGATCGATGTGATCGACGCCGAGGCGCTTCAACGATGCGTCGCATGCCGAGCGGACGTATTCGGGACGGCCGTTGATCGAGCGCTTGCCGTCGGAGGCGACCTGGTTGCCGAACTTGGTCGCGATGATCACCCGGTCGCGATATTTCTTCAGCGCCCTGCCGACCAGCTCTTCGTTATGCCCGACGCCGTAAACGTCGGCGGTGTCGAAGAAATTGATCCCTATCTCGACCGCGCGCTCGAGCGTCGCGGCGGATTCCTTGTCGTCGCGCGGACCGTAAAACTGCGACATCCCCATGCATCCGAGGCCCAGCTCCGACACTTCGAGTCCCTGTTTTCCGAGTTTTCGCTTTTCCATGATCGATTGACCTCACATTCATAATAGTCATAGCGAAACGGGGACGGCGATCGAAAGCGCGGTTCCACTGTCTCCAGATGACTCGCTGCAGCCGCCATCGCGTGAATAGTTTCATCGTGAATTTCTTTCGCCGCCGCTGAACCTGCTAGACTCGCATGACTGGTCGCTGCGTGGGGTGCAACGGCCGGCCAGCCCGCTTGGACCGCGTTGGATAGAGAGGGAGGATTCGTGGCGATCGTGAATGGCGGGTCACGGTTGGCGTCTTACTTATCGTGCCGTGCGGCGGTTGCGTTACTCGTCGTAATCGCCGCGATTTTATTTGCCGGGAAGGCGCGCGCCGCGGTGAGCAAGCTCGCGGTCTCGACCAGCAGCCTGGCCTTCAACAAGATCAATCTATCGAGCAGGACTGCAACCGAGACAAAATCCTTCACCATCACAGACAATGGCGGTAGTGCACTCTCGGTCACCGTCGCGCCACCGCATGGAAGCGCATCTTTCAGGATAACGTCGGGACAGGGTGCGACGCTGATTCAGCCGCACGGAACGCTGGTCGTCAAGGTAGAGTTTGCGCCCATCAGCAAGGAAACGAGTTTCACCGCGCGCATCGCGATCAGCAGCGACGCGACCAAAGGTCAGGCGTCAGCCAAAGTCAAATTGACGGGCTCGGCAAAACGATCGTTGGCGCCGACCGCAACGCCCACTGCGACGGCAACCGCAACTGCGACTGCCACCTCGACGGCGACGGCTACCGCAACGGCGACGGCCACTGAGACTGTGACGGCGACCGTAAGTAGCACGCCGACAGCAACTGCAACGCGTACTGCGACTGCGACCGCAACACCGACTACGACTCTGACAGCCACAGCAACGGCGACCGCGACTCGAACCGCTACGGCGACAGCAACTTCCACTGCATCTGCGACATTGACGGCGACAGCAACTCCGACCGCGACGGCCACTGCTACAACTACCGCGACTGCAACTCCAACTGCGACTCTGACGGCCACAGCAACAGCGACCACGACTCTATCTGCTACTACGACGACAACTCCTACGGCCACCGCAACCGCGACGACGACCGCCGGGGTAACGGCCACCGCAACTCAGACGACGACAGCAACCACGACCGCCACCGCGACCTCAACCGCAACGGCTACGGCGACCGCAACTCGCACCGCAACCGTAACTCCAACAGACACGATGACCGCGACCGCAACTTCGAGCGCGTCAGCGAGCGCAACCCCGACTTCAACCTCGACCGCGACTATCACGCCGACTGCCACTCCCACCGCAACGCCGGCTGTCATGACCGACGTGCTGACCTATCACAACGACGTCGCGCGCACCGGACAAAATCTCACCGAGAGCCTTCTGACTACCAGCAACGTCAAGACTTCGTTCGGTCAGCTGTTCCACGACTCGGTTGACGGACTGGTCGACGCGCAGCCGCTAATCAAGACGCAGGTGAATATCCCCGGCCAGGGCACGCATAACGTGCTGTACATCGCAACCGAGAACGACAGCGTTTACGCTTTCGACGCCGATAGCGCCGGCCCGCCGCTGTGGCACGTCTCAGTGCTCGGGTCGGGCGAGATTGCCTCGGACGACCGGGGATGCAGCCAGGTAACGCCGCAGATCGGAATCACAAGCACGCCGGTAATCGATCCGAACGCGGGCCCTAACGGCACCATTTATGTAGTCGCGATGTCCAAGACCAGTAGCGGGACGACCGCTTACTTTCAGCGGATCCACGCGCTGGACATGACGACCGGCGCCGAAGAATTCGGCGGACCGTTTACGGTTGCGGCGACATTTTCTCCCGGTCCGGCTTTCGATCCTAAGCAGTACAAGGAGCGGACCGGATTGCTTCTGCTCAACGGCCAGTTAATTACCGCGTGGGCATCGCATTGCGACGACAAGCCCTACAATGGCTGGATCATGGCGTACGATCAGAACACGCTCGTTCAGACTTCCGCTCTGGATATCACGCCCAACGGCAGTGAAGGCGCGATCTGGCAAGCCGGTGGAGGACTGGCGGCCGACAATTCAGGCAACATCTATTTTCTGGCTGGGAACGGGACTTGGGACACCAAGGTCGACACCAATGGCTTCCCCACCAAAAACGATTTCGGCAACGGTTTCCTGAAACTGTCCAACTCGAACGGGCTGACGGTCAGCGATTTCTTCGAGCCGTTCAATACAGTCAGTGAATCGGACGGCGATACGGATTTGGGTTCAGGCGGTGCGATGGTGTTGCCCGACATGACCGACTCGACTGAGACCACGCGGCATCTTGCGGTCGGCGCCGGCAAGGATGGGAATATCTACCTCGTCGACCGCGACAAGATGGGCAAGTTCAACTCCGCGAATAACAGCAACGCATACCAGGTGCTGGCGGGTGCATTGGATAACGGTGAATGGTCGGCGCCAGCGTATTTTAATGGCACCCTTTACTATGGCGGAGTGAACGTTCAGCTCCAGGCCTTCACCTTTTCGCAAGCGAAGCTGGTAGTGATGCCGTCGTCGGTCAGCACCGAAACCTACGGCTATCCTGGCGCGACGCCCAGCATCTCGGCCAACGGATCAAGCAATGCAATCGTATGGGCTGTCCAGAATGAAGGATCGCTCGGGGCCTTGCGTGCGTACGACGCGACCAACCTGGGCACGGAGTTCTACAATAGCAATTCGACGCCGGGAGACAGCTTCAACGACAACAAGTTCATCACACCGACCATCGCGAACGGGAAAGTTTACGTCGGTACGACAAACAGCGTGGTTGTGTTTGGACTGAAGCCCTGAACCGGCGACCTTCTAATCCTTCTGATGGTCTGCGAGAAAGCGAAGCATTAACGCTTGCAGCTCCGCGCTATGCGGCCCATGCAGGATCGCCGTGCCATGTAGGCGGCCGGGATAAATCTCCATCGACTTCGGCGCCACCGCCAGCCGATAGAGGATCTCAGGTTGCCCTGCGACCAGCGGATCGGCGGCCGACGTGACGAAAAGTATCGGTGCGCGGACATGGCGAATTGACTCGGTCACGACCAGGCCGCCGAAGCTGGTGGGCGTCGAGATGCAGATGATTCCCGCTACGTCCTCGCGCGCGGCGACCAGTATTGCGGCCTCGGAACCGAGACTCGCGCCCGCTATGAAGATCCGCGAGACGCGCGGCCGCATAAACTGATACGCCGCCAGCAAATCAGTGCCGGCGAATTCGGTGCCCGACTGTCCCTCCGATTCCGTAAATCCGCGGAAGTCAAAAGTCAGCGCCTGGTATCCGTGCGCCGCGAGCACTTGGGCGAAGTCAGTCCAGTCGGACTGATCGGCAGGATACATGTGCGCGAGGATCACGCCCGTCGATCCGCTGCCGTAAAGATGGCCGCGCAGCAGCACGCCATCGGAAGTCCGGAACGAGACGTGCTCCCCGCCAAGGTCGGCCGGCTTGCGAGTCGGATTCGGCGCGAAGCATCCTGCGACAAGCGTGATAAGCCCAATCATCGCAAGTGCGCGCCATCCATGATCCACTACGGATTGTAACATCTACTCTTGTAGCGAGATCTTAATCTTTTTGCGCTGGTAACAAGTCTTAACCTGTTGTATCGTGGCCAAATTCTGTTCTTTTGGGGGCCTTCCGGATGTTGGGGAAGTCTAAGGCTTTGTCCAGGTGGTTGCGACTGCCTTCGCTTCTGCTCGTTCTACTGACCACCCTCATTTTGGTCACGACGCTTCCCGCAGCGACAGGCGATACCACTGCCGATCGGGAGCTAGGGCAAGCCGGTTTCACGCTCAACGGCCAGAATTTTATCGACGGCGCCGGGTTCAATTACAACCTCGGGAGCATCGGCAACGTGACGCCGGCCAACGGCGTCGCAGTCGATGTGAGTTCGACCCCGAAGCATCTGTATGTTGCGGATACTCTGAACAGCCGCATCCTGGGCTGGAACAACGCTGACTCATTTACCAGCGGGCAGCCTGCCGACCTGGTGATCGGCCAGGTCGACATGTTCCACAACGGATGCGATCAGCCGACCAACAATTTCAACGCCGCGACCGCCACCAACCTTTGTTTCCCGACAGGCGTTGCGGTTGATTCCAACGGCGGCCTGTATATCGCAGATTTCGAAAATAACCGCGTCGTCGAATACAGCGCGCCCTACGCCGCATACGCCGCAATTCCCCAGACCTGCACGGCGGCGAATCCATGCGAGAACCAGTTGTCGGCAAACCTGGTGTTTGGCCAGGTCGATGGCTTGGGGAATCCGACTTTCACCACCTCCAATTGCAATGGCTCGCATGGACAGGGAGCAACTACCTCCAACGAGGAGCTGTGCAACCCTGAGGGTGTCAGCGTAAATCCGACGACTCACGACCTCTACGTTGCCGACGCGACCAACAGCCGCGTCGTGGTGTTCCTGGATCCTCTGACCGGCGGCGGGATGCAGGGAGTGTCGGGGAATCCCGGCGACGAGACTGCGGACTATGTGTTCGGGCAGGGCGGGATCTTCACGACCACGACCTGCAACAAAGGCGGCAGCGTTACCGCGAGCACTCTATGCGGGTCCGGATTTTTTGTGGGCGGAGGCGGCGTCGGGGTCGATGCCGGCGGCGATGTATATATCGCGGACACGCTGAACAACCGCGTCCTTCAATTCAATAACCCGCTCGGTGGGAGTCCGCCTGTCACCACGTCGTTCGCGGCCAACGGCGTTTTTGGCCAGACCGGCTTCACTAACAGCAGCGCCAACCTCGGGGGCTCGCCTACCGCCGCGTCGCTGGACGCGCCGATCGACGTAAAGCTCGACGGCATCGGCAATCTTTACGTCGCCGATTTCGCCAACAGCCGCGTGCTTGAGTTCAACACGCCGGCCTCCTCGAGCTCGGACCCGACGGCCAATTTTGTCTTCGGACAGACCAACTTCACCAACAATTTTTGCTTTCAACCCTCGGCGACCAACCTGTGCGATCCGAGCGGCGTCGCGATCGACGTGCTGGGTAATGTGTTTATCGCCGACCTGAATAACGATCGAATGCTCGAATACAACACTCCGCTGTCGACTGATCGCACAGCGGACGCGGTGCTGGGCCAGGCCGTGTTTGACACCGGCTTTCACGATCTGGTCGATAGCAAAGGATTCAATTTGCCGCAGAACGTGACGGTCGATCAGTATTCGACACCGAATCATATTTACGTCACCGACGGCGGCGGCAACGGACAATTCGACAATCGTGTGCTCGCGTGGTACGACGCGAAAACTTTTCAGAACGGCCAGCCCGCCGACCTGGTATTCGGGCAACCTGATTTCTTCCACATCAAGGCTAACAACGGTGTCAACGGCCCAGGGAATCCTGGTCCCGACACTCTCAGCGGGCCGCTCGGGATGACGGTCGACAGCTCCAGCGGCCTGTACATTACCGACAGCGGCAACAATCGCGTACTCGAGTACGACAATCCCTTTCAGGGATTCGTGCCTGGCTCCGGGCCGAGGCTTACAGCGCCCGGCACTCCGTCCGGCTCGGCTGGAGACACGGTTGCCGATCGGGTGTTCGGCACCTGCGGCGATTTCACGACCAATAGCTGCACCCCGTCGTCGGGTACCGCGGATACGTTGAGTCAGCCGCAGAGCGTCGCATTCGACCCGAAGAATGGCGCCCTCTATATATCCCTCGCCTCTCCAGAAGCAGTGTTCGAGTACGATACACCGCTAACCAGCCAAACAGCCCACCTCGTGTTCGGGACCTGCGGCGGCGGCTTCGGCGCGAATAGTTGTCCGAGCACTCCAAGCGACGCGAGCCTTACCGCTCCGACCGGTCTCGCCGTGGACTCGCAGGGCAACCTGTTCGTGACCGACGCGGCCAGCAACGGCAGCATCTCGCGCCTTCTGATGTATCTCGATCCGCTCGGCGCCACCGGCGGCTGCGTCCCCAATGGCGACGGCTCCGGATGCCAGGGGGACATCGTGGCCGACAAAGTCTTCGGCACTTGCGGGGGCGGTTTTACTGCCTACGATTGCAGCGGCACCACCAACCAAAGCCTCCTGTACGGGCTCGGGGGATGGAACGGCGTAGCGGTCGACGCGAACGAAAATCTCTACGCGATGGATCCAGGTGACAACCGCGTACTGCGCTTTCCGAATGCATCGACGATTCCGGGAAGTCTCACGGCACTACAGGTCTTTGGACAGGGCGGGAGTTTCACTACCGGCACTCCTGACAACGGCGGCGTCACTGCCGACAGTCTCGGCGCGCCGGTACCTTTCAGCAGCGGGTTTCATCCGCCGCTTGGCATAACGGTGGACAGTTCATGCAACGTCTACATTGCCGACGCGGGCAATAACCGGGTGCTGGGGTATGACCAGCCGGCGGGTCCATGCGGATCAGCAACGCCTACTCCGACCGCGACGTCAACTGCGTCGACGCCAACGCCGACGGCCACCGCAACTCGAACCGCGACTGCGACCGCGACCTTGACTGCGACATCCACAGCGTCGGCGACGGCAACCAGCACAGCAACTGCGACCGCCACTCTCACAGCAACCGCAACTGCGACTGCAACGAAAACTGCGACAGCAACCGCAACCGCCACCTCGACCGCGACTGCAACGCCCACGGCCACGCTGACTGCAACGCCGACCGCGACTGCGACCGCAACCAAAACCGCCACAGCAACGGCGACCGCCACTTCCACATCGACCGCCACGAACACAGTCACGGCAACTGCAACGCCGACGGCCACGGCGACTGCGACAGCGACAGCGACAAAGACTGCGACTACAACTGCGACGTCAACACCCTCGCCGACCGCAACCGCCACGACTACCGTGACTGCAACGCCGACGCCGACAGCTACGGCAACCTCAACGCCCACCGCTACTGCCACGGCAACTGCAACTCAAACGGCAACGCCGACCGCGACTGCGACCGCAAGTAAAACCGCCACTGCAACGGCGACCGCCACTTCCACATCGACCGGCACTACCACAGTCACGGCAACTGCTACGCCGACGGCCACCACAACTACAACGGCGACTAAGACCGCTACTGCAACCGCGACGTCAACGGCCTCGCCGACCCCTACGGCAACCGCCACGACTACCTTGACTGCAACGCCGACGGCGACGGCTACTGCAACCTCAACTCTCACCGCTAGTGCTACGGCAACCGCAACTCAGACGGCAACGGCGACCGCGTCGGCGACCGAAACCGCAACTCCGACATCCTCTGTCACAGCGACTGCAACCCCAACGGCCACGGCCACCCTGACCGCAACGCCGACCGCAACCGTGACTTCAACGGAGACTGCGACGGCGACGCCGACCATGACCGCAACTGCGACGCCAACGGTCACGGCGACGGCCACTCAGACGGCAACCGTCACGTCAACTCCAACGAGCTCAGCCACATCGACCGCAACATCGACGACGACCGCAACTTCCACCGCGACCTCTACTCGGACGGCGACTGTGACCGCAACTGCGACGCCGACTGCGACTGCGACTGCGACCGCGACCTCAACTCAGACCGTTACGGCGACTGCGACTGCAAACCGCTACCGCTACCGCTACCGCCACCACAACTCGAACTGCCTCGCCGACGGCAACTGGCACCGCGACTCAAAGCGCAACTCCAACTCCGACACCGACTGGGGCAGGTCACATCGCGGTTTCGCCACACAGGTTGAACTTCAAAGCGGCTCCGGATGCGACCGTAACCGCGAGCGTTACGATCCGCGATACCGGTTCCGGCCTTTTGAACGTCAACGTAGGCGCGCCGAAACACAATCCACCCTTCTCAATCCTCAGCAACGGCGGAGCGCTCACGATCCAGCCTCACTCGAGCGCGATCGTGGTGATCCAGTACGCGCCAACCGCAAAAGGCGCGACCAATGATTCGATCTCGATCACCAGCGACGATCCGAAGCAGAAGAAACCAATCAGCGTGAAGCTCAAGGGCAAATCCAAAGCGCCCAAGCATTGAGTCGCGCCGTTTTCCTTTCCCAGCGCTGCCGACCTTCGTAACACGGGTGCAGGAGACGTCCCTGCCGCTTGTAAGGAACCCAATCGCTGGTAGTAAGATGCGGGCATCGGAGGAAGCGACATGACAAAACTTCACGGAACTTCAAGATCGCGCAGCGCGCGGTCTTTATGGGCGCTCGAAGAGCTCGGCGTCAACTACGAACACAATCCGATGCCGACCACCGACGCCAAGTCGCCCGCACATCTCAAACTCAATCCCAACGGTCACGTGCCGGTGCTCGAAGATGACGGCGTGGTGGTTTGGGAATCGATGGCGATCAATCTCTACCTGGCCGACAAGTACGGCAAAAATTCGCTATGGCCGTCCGATCCAGCGGGGCGTGCCGACGCCTACAAGTGGAGCTTCTTCGCGATGACCGAAGTCGAGCCGCATCTCATCACGATTCTCCGCAACCGCGTGATGAATGCGCCCGATCAGCGCGACGAGAAGGCCGCGCAGGCCGCCGTCGAAGCATTGAAGGCACCGATGAATGCGCTCGAGGAATCGCTCAAGGGCAAGGAATATCTGCTCGGCAAGACTTTCACGATTGCGGACCTGAACGTCGCCGCTGTGATGAGCTGGGCGCCGATGATGAAGCTCGATCTGTCGGCATGGCCGAACGTAGCGGCATGGCTGCAGAAGTGTCTCGGGCGCGAAGCGAACAAGAAGGTGCGCGGGCTGAAGTAGTCGCCGGTTGACTGAAGCGAGGTAGGAATCATGGGAGTGTTGTCAGGTTATCGCGTCATCGAGCTGGCCGGGATTGGCCCCGGACCAATGTGTGCGATGCTGCTGTCGGACATGGGCGCTGACGTGCTGCGAATCGATCGCGTGGCCGACGCTGGATTGGGTATCGCGATGGATCAGAAGTACAGCCTGCTCAATCGCGGCCGGCGCTCGGTCGCGTTCGATCTCAAAAAGCCCGAGGCGATCGAGGCCGTGCTTAAACTGGTCGATAAAGCCGACGCGTTGATCGAAGGCTTTCGTCCCGGCGTGACCGAACGGCTCGGGCTTGGTCCGGACGATTGTCTCAAGCGCAATCCGCGCCTCATCTACGGGCGCATGACGGGATGGGGCCAGGAAGGTCCGCTCGCGCTGGCCGCCGGCCACGACATCAATTACATCGCGCTGTCGGGCGCGCTGCACAGCTTCGGGCGCAGAGGCGACACTCCGGTGCCACCGCTCAACCTGGTGGGCGATTTCGGCGGCGGCGCGCTCTATCTGGCTCTGGGAGTGGTCGCGGGCCTGCTCGAGGCGCAGAAATCCGGCAAGGGCCAGGTCGTCGACGCCGCGATGGTCGATGGAGCCGCATCACTGATGACTGCGATCTACGGCATGCACGGCTCGGGATTCTGGAACAACGAGCGCGGCGACAACATCCTCGACACCGGCGCTCACTACTACGAAGTTTACGAAACGAAAGACAGCAAGTACGTCGCGATCGGATCGATCGAGGCGAAGTTCTACGCTGAGCTGCTCGAAAAGTCAGGACTGAAGGGCGAGAAGTTGCCGCATCAGCAAGATCGCTCGCAATGGCCCGCGATGAAGGAGCGGCTGAAGACGATTTTCCGCGCGAAGACCCGCGACGAGTGGTGCAAGATCATGGAGGGCAGCGATATCTGCTTCGCGCCGGTGCTCAACATGGATGAAGCGCCCAAGCATCCGCACAACAAGCATCGCGGAACTTTCATCGAGGAAGGCGGCGTAACGCAGCCGGGACCGGCGCCGCGATTCTCGCGGACGCCGAGCAAGATTCAGCGCCCGCCGGCCAAGCCCGGTGAGCATACCGAGGAAGCATTGCGCGACTGGGGTTTCGCCAAGGCGGATTTGGAGACGCTGCGCAAATGCGGCGCGATCAGCTAAGCGTCTGACGAAAAGGAATTTCAAGCCATGCCGATGGCTCAACTTGGCTCGATCGAACTCTACTATGAACGTGCCGGGCAAGGCGCGCCGCTGCTATTCATCTCGGGCACGGGCGGCGACCTGCGCGTCAAGCCTAACGTGTTCGATGGGCCGCTGCCCAAATTGTTCGACCTTCTGGCCTACGACCAGCGCGGCCTCGGCCGCTCGGCCAAGCCGGACGTCGCCTACTCGATGGCCAACTACGCCGACGACGCGGCCGCTCTGCTGGAGCACGCGGGGTGGCCGGCGGCGAAGGTGATCGGCGTATCCTTCGGCGGCATGGTGGCCCAGGAGCTGGTCCTGAGGCATCCGGCCAAGGTCGAGCGGCTGGTGCTCGCCTGTACCTCGCCGGGCGGAGCGGGCGGCGCGTCCTATCCGTTCCACGAGATCCAGCATCTGAGGGGCGAAGAGCGCGCCCGTCATCTTATCTCGATTTCGGACACCCGCCTCGACGCGGCTTGGGCGGCGGCCCATCCCGACGATTACGGCCGGTTCGTTGCGATGGTCGGCGCTGATCCTTACGCCGGCGAGCCGGGCCGTGAGATGGGCGCGCGACGCCAACTCGAAGCGCGCGCCGGACATGACACGTGGAACCGGCTGGAGCAGATCCGCTGCCCGGTGTTCATCGCGGCCGGGCGCTACGACGGCATCGCCTTGCCGGAGACCCAACACAAGCTTGCGAGCCGGATCGCCGGCGCGCGTCTGCGTTTCTTCGAGGGCGGCCACCTCTTCATGCTGCAGGATCGCGCGGCACTCCCGGCGATCGCCGAGTTCTTGAACAGCTAGACGGCTATGGATGCAGCTCGTCGAGCAGCGCCTTGGCGTCCTTCAGGTCGGCGGTGTCGAAGCCTTCGGTGAACCAGTTGTAGATTTCGGCGAGCATCGCACGCGCCTCGTCGCGGCGGTCGGTACTCATCAGCATTCGCGCGAGCGAGGTCGTCGCGCGCAGTTCGAGCGATTTCGCCCCCTGCTGTCGGGCCTTCTTGATCGCGTGCTCGACCGACGCTCTCGCCAGAGCCGGATCGGAAGGACTCTGACCCAGCAGCAACTCGCCGCGAAGACGATTAATTTCCGCTTCCCAGAAACATTCGCCGCTGCGACGGACCAGGTCCAGGGCGTCGCCGATTGCCTTCAAACCATGCTCGATGCGTCCGGCTCTCAGGCACGCATCGGCGAGAGTCGCGAGACTGAGCGTGAGCCACAACTCCTCTCGGTTGGCCGAAAGTGCATCGGTTTGTTCGCGTATCTGCCCTATTCCCTCCTCCGCTCTTCCAAGCTCGGTTAAGGCCCACCCTTTGACAACTCGCGCATGGCGCAGAACGTAGAGGAACCCCACGTCCTCCGCTGTGTTTATCGCGGCCCCGGCGATTTCCAGCGCAAGCTTCGGTTCCAGCATCATGCGATGAACGAGTGCCTTCTCGTACAAGGCGAAAGCTGCCGACACGGCGTCTCCAAGTTCATTCGCAAGTGAAACGGCCCGCTCCGCGCATCGCCGCGCCGCATCAGGACGACCGCGCAGCCATGATAGCTGCGCGTCCCATGCATAACCGCACACGGCCGGATGATGAGCGGTGTAGAGCGGGACGGCAGCCGAACGAAGCTTCGACTCAAACAGCTTGAGCCCCCGCTCGACATGGCGTTGCGAGGCCTCCAGCTCACCTGCGGAAAGCGCCACCGACCAGTCATGATGGATCGCCTCGAGAAGGAAAACCGGATCGGGGTGGCGATCGACGAAATCCCAGATCGGCTTCTGCCGTTCGCGGGCTCCGCTCAAGTTGCCGCCGACGTAGAGCAGTCCAAACAATCCAACCAGTAGCGCGAACTGCTGCTCGGGTGTGGCTCCTGTCTCAGCCAGCCGCTCGGCGCGAAGATAGGCCCTCTCGGTTTCCGGCGCCGCCCACCCTTTGGTGGCCATCAGCGCGGGACCAAGGCTGGTTTGGATCGCGAATTCGCGCCGGTCCCGCTCGGGGCTGGATGGCGTGCGTTCAAGTAATTCCAAGGCGGCGGCCAGGTTCCGCATCGCCTCGCCGTACGCCAGTCGCCGAACGGCTCGGAGACCTGCGCTTTCGAGATAGTCGAGTGCCTTCGCGGAATTTCCGCTGCGGCTGTAATGATGGGCCAGTTCGTCGAGGTGGTCGTCGATTGAATTTGTGTAGAGACTCTCGAGAGCCGCACCGATTCGTCCATGAAGTTGTCTGCGCCGTTCCATCAGTACTGAGTTGTACGAGACCTCCTGGGTCAGCGCGTGCTTGAAGGTGTATTCAGAATCACCGATGGCCGGCTGCTCGTAGATGAACTCGCCGAGCTGGAGGACATCGAGCAGCCGCCTGGTCTCGTCATCCGGGATCGAGACCACCGCGCTAATCAGCGACAGCGGAAATTCGCGGCCAATTACCGCCAGCGTCTGTAACAGGTCTTTGGCATCCTGCGGCAGGCGGTCGATGCGCGCGGCGAGAATCGCCTGAACGGTCGGCGGGATCTTCAACTCGCCCAGCGCCTTGGTGAGTCTGACCGTCGAGCCGTCGCGCACCAGCGCACCCTCATCGAGCAACACCTGCACGGTCTCTTCCATGAAGAATGGATTGCCCTCGGTGCGTTCGATGATAAGCCGCTTAAGCGGTGCCATCGACGCGCCGTCGCCGAGCATCGCGGCCAGCATCTCCTCGGCTGACTCTTTGCCCAGCGGATCGAGCCGCAACTGGGTGTAGTAGGTCTTGGAGCCCCATTGATGCGAGTACTCGGGGCGGTAATTGACGAGCAGCAGAATCTTCGCATTGGCGATCGAGTCGGCGAGCAGACTCAACAGCGCCTGGGTCTCGTCGTCGATCCAGTGCAGGTCCTCGAAGATCACCATCAACGGCTGATTGAGCGACTCGCGCAGCAGGATCCGTTTGATCGCATCGAGCGTGCGCCGCTTCTTGACCTGCCCGTCCATCTGCGCCAGCGGATCCTCGCCCTCGACAATCCCGAGCAGTGCGAACAGATACGGCAGGGTGTCCTCCTGCGCGCGATCGAGCATCAGAACCTTGCCGCCGATCTTCTCGCGCCGCGCGCGGGCATCGTCGGCGCCGATGATTTTGAAATAACCGTGCAGCAGATCGAGAACAGGCAGGAACGCCGATGCCTTGCCATGCGAGACCGAGAACGTCTCGAGCACCATCCAGCCCGACTGATTCTTCGCCTTGAACTCGAACATCAGACGCGACTTGCCGACGCCCGCCTCGGCCATGGCCGCGACGATCTGCCCGTGACCGGCTTTGGCCTGCTCCGCCGCTGCTTTCATCGCGTCCATCTCGCGCTCGCGTCCGACGAACTTCGACAGCCCACGTCCCGCCGATCGTTGCAACCGGGTCCGCAGAGGTCCGAGGCCCGTGACTTCGTAAACATTGACTGGATCGCTGACGCCTTTGACCTTGGTCGGGCCCAATGGCTTCAGCGCAAAGTAGCCCTCGACCAGCTTGCGAGTTTGCTCGCTGATCGCGATCGAGCCGGTCGGTGCGAGCGCCTCCATCCGCGACGCGAGATTCGTCGTGTGCCCGATCGGCGTGTATTCAGTGTGCCCGCCTCCGGTCGAGATCGACCGTACGACCACTTCGCCAGTGTTCACGCCGACGCGCGCTTCGATCGGCAGGTTGCCAGCCTCGCGAAGTCGCGCGGAGTATCGCGTCAGCTCATCCTGCATCCGCAGCGCCGCGTACAATGCGCGCTGCGGATGGTCTTCGTGCGCGACCGGCGCGCCGAACAGCGCGAAGATGCCGTCGCCAGTAGATTGCACGATGTAGCCGTCGTAGCGGCGGACCGCGTCGATCATCAGCTTTAGCGCCGGATCGATGATCGCGCGCGCCTCTTCAGGATCGAGATCCTGCTCCAACTCGGTCGATCCTTTGATATCCGCGAACAGCGCCGTGACCGTCTTGCGTTCGCCTTCGACCGCCGACACGTCCGCTTGCTCCGCTGCCACGCGGACTGCTTGCGCGGCTTGAATGACAGATGGATCAACGGTTGACGGCGAGGTCAGCGATGCCGCGCACTCGTCACAGAACTTGGCGCCGGGTTTATTGGCCGCTCCGCACTTGGGACACTTTGCCGCGAAGGGCGCCGCACATTCGGTGCAGAATTTCGCACCTTCGCGATTATCAGCACCGCATTTCGTGCAACGAATTTTTCCCCCGGCCGTCACTAAGTCTCCCGGAGTTCCGCAAGCAGCGCCTTGGCGTACTTCAGGTCGGCGGTGTCGAAGCCTTCGGTGAACCAGTTGTAAATTTCGGCGAGCATGGCGCGGGCTTGGTCGCGCTTGCCTTGCGAATCGAGGAGCCGCGCGAGTGATGTCGTCGCGCGCAGTTCCCACGACTTTGCATGCTGCTTGCGCGAAATTTCGATCGCGGTGCGGAAGGATTGCTCGGCTCGCGGCGCATTCAAGGAGTCCTTGCCCAGCAGCAGTTCGCCCTTCACCCGATGCACCTCCGCCTCATGCAGCCTTTGGCCGGTGCGCTCGATGATCGGGAATGCTTCGTCGATGGTGCGAAGAGCTTCATCGAACCGTCCGATCCGGCCCAGAGCCTTGGCGATCAATACTAGAAAGTACTCGCCCAGGAGATCGGAGCCGGAGGCATTGTGCTCCGATAGGTGGCGTCGCATCCGCGCGATGCCGTCGAGGTCGCCAGCCATCGCGTCCGCAAACCCCAAGTATATTTCACAGAAAGCGCGGCGAGTTAAGCCGCCGCTTTCGGTCGATAGCGCAAGCGCTGCTTCCGCCGTCTCTCTCATTTGCTCAAGCTCGCCGCGGAGTTCAAAAATGTATTTCGCGAGGTTGTTTACCGCCTCCAAGACAGCTTTTGATCCTGATTCGTTCGCGATGGTGGTCGCCGAACCCAATCGCTCCAGCGAACGATCCGGGTAACCGAGGAACCAAATATTCCATGCCGAGATGACGCGATTTAACCCCCCACTCATCATCTCGGGAATGAACCTTTGATGCTTCGTCCCGGCGCGCCCCGGCTCCGCTGTCGAGTCTGGCTGATTCCACACGCGGTCCAAACTTTCGGCAGCGCGCTCGAACTCGCCGGAGTACATCCATGCGAGCGACAATATGAACGCCACCCTGGCGGTTTGCTCGGCAGTCCCGTTTTTCTCGGCCCGTGCAAGTAGCTCGGGGGCTTTTTCGCACGCTTTGCGGATGTCGGGACGGCTCAGGACAACCATCAAGGTTCCGGCGAGCGCCGACATGGTCTTTTCCCAGTTGATTCCGGGCCGCTCGCAAAGCTCCGCCGCGCGGGCAGACGACTGCTCGAGCTCGGGCGAGCTCCAGCCCTTGATCTCCCTCAGAGGTTGGTTGACCGCGACCCGGAGGTCCAACTCGAGCTCGGCGCGGCGGTCGTCATCGGGAAGCTTCTGCAGCTGTTCGAGCCCGCTTTCGAACAGCACGACGGCTTCGGCATTAGACCCACGATCGGAGCACTGCTGGATGGCGCGCAGACAATATTCCACCGCCTTGGCCGAATTGCCGCCGCGCGAATAGTGATGTGCCAGCTCGGCAACATGGTCATCGAGGCTCTCAGCATAAATCGATTCCAGTGCCGCGCCGATTCGCCCGTGCAACATTCGCCGGCGTTCGTTCAGGACCGAGTTGTACGCGACGTCATGCGTCAGCGCGTGCTTGAAGATGTACTCGATGTCGCCCGATGCGGGCTGTTCGTAGATGAACTCGCCAAGCTGGAGTTCGGACAGCATCGGCTCCAACTCCAGACCACCCTTCGCCGCCACCTTGCTCACCACCCCCAGTTTGAATTCGGTACCAATCACGGCCAGCGTCTGCAGCAGATCCTTGTGATCCGGCGTCAGCCGGTCGATGCGCGCGGCGAGAATGGCCTGCACGGTCGGGGGAATCTTGAGCTCGCTGAGCGGTTTGGTGAGCTTCACCGTTCCGTTGCGCAGCAACGCGCCCTCATCGAGCAAGACCTGCACGGTCTCTTCCATGAAAAACGGATTGCCCTCAGTTTTTTCAGTAATGAGCTTCTTGAGCGCTGCCAGTTCTGCGCTGTCGCCGAGCAGCGCGGTCAGCATTTCGTCGGCGCTCTCCTTGCCCAGCGGATCGAGCCGCAATTGTGTGTAGTAGGTCTTGCTGTTCCACTGATGCGAATATTCGGGCCGGTAGTTCACCAGCATCAAGATGCGCGCGGTGCCGATTGAGTCAGCCAGCAGATTCAGGAAGCCCTGCGACTCCTCGTCGACCCAGTGCAAGTCCTCAAAGATAACGATGAGGGGTTGGTTAAGCGACTCGCGCGACAGGATGCGCTTGATCGCGTCGAGCGAGCGCCGCTTTCGGATCTGCGGCTCCATTTCGGCAAGCGGACTGTTCTCGTCGCTCAGACCGAGCAGCGCATGGAGATACGGGAGCGCGTCCTCCAACGAGCGATCGAGTGTCAGGACCTTGCCGTTGATCTTCTCGCGGCGTTTGCGCTCGTCGTCATCGGAGCTGATCTCGAAGTAGCTCCACAGCAAATCGATCAGCGGCAGAAATGCCGACGCCTTGCCGTGCGAGACCGAGAACGCTTCGAGCACCATCCAGCCCGATTGTGCGACCGCCTTGAACTCGAAAAACAACCGCGACTTGCCGGTACCCGCCTCGGCCATTGCCGCGACGATCTGCCCGCGACCAGCCTTAGCCTGCTCGGCTGCGCGCTTGAGCGCGTCCATCTCGGCCTGCCGTCCGACGAACTTCGACAACCCGCGTCCTGCCGAGCGCTGCAATCTGGTCCGCAGAGGTCCGAGGCCGATCACTTCGTACACGTTGACCGGGTCGCTAACGCCCTTCACCCTGGTCGGGCCGAGCGGCTTGAGCGAGAAGTAGCCCTCGCAGAATTTGCGCGTCTGTTCGCTGGTTGCGATCGAGCCAGTCGGCGCGAGCGCCTGCATTCGCGACGCAAGATTGGTCGTATGCCCGATCGGCGTGTATTCAGTGTGACCGCGGCCAGTTGAGATCGAGCGCACGACCACCTCGCCGGTATTCACACCGACGCGCGCTTCGATCGGCAGGTTCCCGGCCTCGCGCAATCTCGCCGAGTATCGTTTCAGCTCTTCCTGCATGCGCAGTGCCGCATAAAGTGCGCGTTGCGGGTGATCCTCGTGCGCGACCGGCGCACCAAACAGCGCGAAAATGCCGTCGCCGGTGCTCTGCACGATGTATCCGTCGTAGCGGCGCACCGCGTCGATCATCAGCTTCAGCGCCGGATCGATAATCGCGCGCGCCTCTTCAGGATCGAGATCCTGTTCCAGCTCGGTCGATCCCTTGATGTCCGCGAACAGCGCGGTGACCGTCTTGCGCTCGCCCTCGAGCGCTTCGGACGCACCGCTATCGGCCGCGACCCTGATTTGCGGCTTGGCCGGCGCAGCGGCCGCGGGCGCATCGGCTTTCGCGGCGCCAATCGCGGTACCGCATTTCTTGCAAAATCGCGCTCCCGGACTCACCGAGGCTTTGCAAGCCGGACAAATCAATTCCAGCTTCGCGCCGCATCCCTCGCAGAACGAAGCGTCAGAAGGATTATCCTGATTGCATTTCGCGCACAGCATCCAGTTACCCATTCAACTCTTCGAGCAAAGCCTTGGCGTCCTTCAAGTCGGCGGTGTCGAAGCCCGCGGTGAACCAGGCGTAGATTACCTCGAGCATCGCGCGTGCCTCATCGCGCTTGCCTTGCGATGCGAGCAGCCGCGCAAGGCTGGTGGTCGCGCGCAGTTCCAACATCTTCGCATTCATCTTTTGCGCGAGCGCGATCGCTTCGCGGAAATCGGTCTCGGCCGCTTCCGCCTGACCGATTTTCCGCCGCAGTTCGCCGCGTACAGTTAGTAGCTCGGGCCTGGCTAAAATTTCCTGAAGGTTCGCTTCGACTGCTTGCTGGATCGTGACCAAGGCATCGACGAACATGCCATCCAATGCCTGAACCTCGGCCAGGCAGATCATACTTTCGGCAATTCTGAGCCCGTATCCTGCTTCGATCGATCCGGCCAGTCCTTGACGGATCAACGAGAGGCCATCGCGCGAACCGCCAAGTTGTATCCGCGCCCAGCCCGCGATGCTCAGGAGAGTATCTCATCGCGGTCATCCCGTGCTCTTCACAGATTGCCAGGATTGGAGTGACCGCGGCTTCGGCGCTCTTTGGATCCTGGATTCGCGCGCGCACTTGCGCCTTGGTCCATTTCTCGCGCGCGAGCGTATCGGCGTGCTCGGGCGAGATGACCAACAAGATCTCGCCGGCGTTGTGCTGCTTGGGATGCCAGCATGCTTCGAGTCCCATGCCGAGACTGCCGGCCAGCGCGCGTGCCGTGCGCGAAGTCTGATCCGCAATCTGCCGCGATCCCGCCTCGAGCCCGAACACCGTCACCACGTTCTCATCTTTCTTGAAGCCGCGCTCGACATGCAGCGGCTCCCACGGACTGCGCTCCTCCCATTCGGCGAAGCAGGTCGTGAACTTGCCGATTGCGCCGAGCGTCGAGCGCTCGATATCTCCGGGCTTCGCGCCGCCGACGTTGCGCAGCACCAGCTTCAGCGCGCGCCCGATAGTCGCGTTGGAACGCGTGCCGTAGCCGAGCGCCATCATGCCCATGTTCATGTCGAGGCGATGCCGAATCGGACCGTTCACGACGATCACCGGCGTCGCACCCCAGGTCGTCGACATGATTCCGTGGATGTTGAACTCGTCGGTGCACACCGCTTCGAGCGCGGCGATCACGACCGGCAGATACTCGGGGCGGCATCCCGCCATCACGGCGTTGACCGCGACTTTCTCGACCGTCACCGGCGCGAGGTTCGGTGGCACGATCGCAATCACGTCGCGCGGATCGCGCCGCGTACCGGTCAGCATCCACATCACACGCTCGGGCGTCGGCGGCACCACCGGCAATCCGTCGGTAAGCCCGCGCTCGAACATGAATTCGAATACGTCCTCTGCGTCGCCCAGCTCGATTCGACGCGCGGTCAGCTTGTCGCCGCGCGCCTCCGCTTCAAGATGCTCCGCGATTCCCGGCTCGACCGATTTGGAGCCGCACCCCGGCCGCGACTCCGGATACGAGTTCCAATCGATAGCCGGCGGCTGCTTGCCTGATAGTCGCGACAACTCCGCGAACATCTCGCGCCAATCGTCACGCCCGAAGCCGATGAAACGTCGCAGCTCGCGGCCCTGCGCGTCGGCGAGGATGATCGTCGGCACCGTGTCGAGGTCATATTCGAACGAAACCCTGAGCGCCGAATCGTCGAGCATCGGAACTGTCAGCGCATATCGCTCGACGAGTTTCGCGTTGCCATCAGCATCCTGTCCGATCGCCCACACATCGACCGACGCTCCAAACGCGCGATGCGCCGCCTCGATCAGCGGCATCGTCATCCCGCAGGTCGGGCAATCTTCCTTGACGAAGCAGAGCAGGGCGGACCGGGTGGACGGAAACGATCGCGAGGTTCCTGCACCGTCGCGCAACTCAAATGCCGGCAATAAGGTTTTCGTTGAGTCGTTCATTCCGTGGCCGGAGACGTTTCCGGAACCATCAAAAATCGATGCTGCTTCGGAGAATAAAACTCGACTGCCGCGGTTATCAACGCCTTGTCCGCGACGCCGCCGGCAATCATCACTTCGCCGTCGTTCAGTAGTGTCGCAGTATTCGTCAGCCGCGCGACACTGGTTTGACCCACATGAGAGAACGCGTTGGTGTCCGGCAGGAAAACTTCAGCGTCGCGCATCCCGACCACAATCGGTCCCTGAATTCTAAATCCACCGACGACCAGCACCTTGCCGTCGTCGAGCATCGTCGCAGTCGCAAGATAGTGGGGCGCACTCATGTCGCCGGTTCGAAGGAAGGCGCCCGATTCAGGATCATAAATCTCCGCGGAGTTGAGCGGCGTCAGCGAAGCGATATTGCGAAGCCGGCTCGTCATCATTCTCCCGCTCTTGCCGCCGACGATCAGCACGCGCCCGTCGTTGAGTTTGACCGCGGCCGCGCCGACGCGATCGCTCTTCATGTGCGCGCGCACCGGATTGAAGCTGCGGGTCGCCGGATCGTAGATTTCGGCGGTGTCATACGAGATATAGCCGCCCGGCATCCCGCCGCGCCCGCCTCCCGCAATCAACACTTTGCCGGTGCCGAGTAGCGCCGCGACATGCGCGACGCGCGGCTGATGCAGATGGCCGGTGCGGCTGAACGTCCCGCTCGAAGGATCGTAAATCTCGGCGGAGCTCAGCGTATGGATTCCATTGTCACTGCCGCCGGCAATCAGCACGCGCCCATCGCGAAGCATCGTGGCCGTATGCCCTTCGCGCGACACCGACATCGAACCGGTCGGGCTGAAAGTGCCGGAGGCCGGGTCGTAAATTTCGGCGCTGGCCAGCTCCGAGCGAAATCCCGCGTTTTGGACGCCACCGGTCAGCAGCACGCGTCCGTCGCGCAGCATCGTGATTGTCTGTCCCGCCCGCGGCACTGTCATCGAGCCGGTCGGCGAGAACGTTCGCGCGACAGGATCGTAAAGCTCGGCGCTCGAGAGCACGCCGCCTATTTCTCCGGTCGCGGTGCCGCCGCAAATCAGCACGCGCCCGTCGCGGAGCCGAATCGCGGCCGCATTCGCGCGCGGGGTAGTCATCGCGAGAGCCTCGACGCGGTTGCCTTGCGGATTTTTGACAAAGGCCGGCGGCGCCTCGGTCACACCACCGCCAGCGCACGCCGTAATTCCGGCCGCAAGAAGAAACGAGAGCGCGACAAGATATCGATGATTCACAGTGACCTCGCGCGCTGAATCATAGGCCCGGCGCGTCGGGTTGGAAAGTTATTTGATCGGCGAGCGGACGCCGTGGCGAAGCGCGTTCATCGACGCACGGAGGAACATCAGTCCGGGGAAGACGCCGCGCTTGCGCGGTTTGGTTTGCGGTTCGAGCGCCACGGACGAGTTCGCGCACCAATCCGGGCAATTGATCCACGCTGACGCGCGACCCGATCTCTTCGAGCGCACGGAAGCGCACGACGCGCTCGCGATCGATCACGAATGACGCGGGAAACGCGATGCCGCCTTTTTCGTCGCTGTTGAGCAGGCCGTACTTTTTGACGACCTCGCGGCTGGTGTCGCAGAGCAGCGGAAACTTGAGGCCGAACTCCTGGCGGAGTGTCTCCGTGCGAGCGGCGTCGTCAACCGAGATCGCAACCAGCTCGGCGCCGGCTGCGCGAAGATCCTCGAGATGCTCGGAATAATCCGCCAACTGGCGGAGGCAAAACGGTCACCAGTGGCCCCGATAAAAAACGACGATGCACATTCCGCCGGCGACCAGGTCGTCGAGGCGGCGTATGATGCCGGTCGAGTCGGCGATCGCGAACTCGGGGGCCTTCTCGCCAATCGACGGGATGTGCCGTTCATCCATCGCTAAAACAATAGCCGCGGTCGCGAGTTAGAGGAATATTGAACCTCCGCCAAGGATCGATGTTTCGATTGACCAGCTGCTACCCGGTTATGCTAATCGTTTCGCCCTATGAAACGCAGCTCAAGGAGAAAACGATGAAAGCTTTCGCTTTAATCGCAGGTGCCGTTGCGATGCTCGTGCTATGCGCCGCGCCATGCCGCGCACAGGATCCGGCCGTGACCGATCCGGCACACTTCAAAGTCGAGTTGAACAACGATCGCGTGCGCGTGCTGCACGTCACCGTCGAGCCGAACACCAAAGTCGACGTGCACGAAATCGGCGATGCGGTCATCGTCCCTCTGACCGACTACGATTCGACCCTGAAGCGTCCCGATGGACAGACGTCAGTCGTCGAGCGCAAGACCGGCAAGGCCGTCTGGGTTACGCGCGGCGTCCGCGAAGTCGAGGCCGGCGCCAAGGGCGTTGATGCGCTGCTGATCGAGATCAAACACGCGCCGTAGATATCGTCGCCGTCAGTCGAGGATGAATTCGCCGCTGCCGACGATCGCGCATCGTCCGCCGATTCGGATTGCGAACGCGCCGCTGTCCTTGCGCGCGACCTCGACCCGTATTTCACTGGGCCGTCCCATCTCGACGCCTTGCTGGATCGTGAACGACCGTTTTGGTGCTGGGTTGATCAATCCGTAGGTGGCGGCGTACGCGCCGAACGGAGCCGAGGCGCCGCCGGTCGCCGGATCCTCGGCAACTCCGTCATGCGGCGCGAACATCCGCGATCGCGGAGCGAACTCGCGGGTCTGGTTTGCGACGAACATATATGTGGCAAGCACCGGCTCACCCGGCTTGAACAGCGCCGCAAGCGCCACTGCGTTGGGCGCGCATTTCGCGAGCGCATCCAGGCTGCGAACCGGGACAAACATAAACGGATAGCCAGTCGATACACTCTGAATCGGCAGATCGTCGCGAATATCTGCCGCGGTGATCCCAAGCGCCTTCGCGATGCGCTCGCGATCATCACGCTTCGCGCCGAACTCCGCCTCCCGATGCGCCATCCATACGAAGTCAGGCTTGCCGTTGGTACTCTCGACCGTCACCGTCACCGGCCCGATCCCGAGCTGCAACGTCGCATCGACACTGGCCGAATCGAGCGCTATCTCGCCGCGACTCGCGAGCACCCAGGTAGTGCCGACAGTCGGATGCCCAGCCATCGGCATTTCATGCTTCGGTGTGAAGATCCTCACGCGGCGAACGCTCGAAGATTCGGGAGGCATCACGAACGTCGATTCACTGAAGTTCATCTCGTGCGCCAGCTCCTGCATTTCGGTCGCGCTGAGCGGAGCCGCGTCGGTGAATACGGCGAGCTGATTACCGCCGAACGGCTTGGAGGTGAAGACATCGACGAGGACGAACGAGGTTTTTCTGGGCATTTAAGAATTGTGGCGCGCGCCACGGCGCGCGCAACGATGGCGGGCACGGCGGCCCGCCCCACTGTAGGCAGGCCGCCCGCGCCGGTTTCGGGAGGCTTACTTGCCGACGACGAAGACGCAGCTGGTGGTGCCGCTGCCGCCGATGTTCAGCATCGCAAATTTCTTTGCGTTCTCGACTTGGTAGTCACCCGCGCTATGCGTTATCTGCCGATGACAATCGAGCATCTGACGCACGCCCGTCGCGCCGACCGGATGGCCCGCGCCAATCAGCCCGCCGCTCGGATTGATTGGCAGCTTGCCGCCGAGCTCGATCACGCCTTCCTCGACCGCCTTCCACGACTCGCCGGGCTTGGTGATCCCGAAGTGATCGATCGCCATATATTCCGAGGTAGTGAAGCAATCGTGCGTCTCGATTCCCGACAGTTCGGCCGCCGAACCGATCCCCGCGCGCTTGAACGCATCGAGAATCGCCTGCCGCGTATGCGGCAACACGTAGGCGTTGTCGCGGCTCTCTAAAACCTTGGTGTCGAATTCGAGCGGCGCCGTATGATGGCCCCATCCGAGGATGCGCGGGATATCGGCAAGCTGCTTGCCATTGCGCTTGGCCCACGCGCTCGCAAACTTTTCCGACGCGAGGAAAATCGCGACCGATCCGTCGGTCACCTGCGAGCAATCGCTCACCTTGATTCGGCCGCCGATGACCTGGTTGAACTTGCTCTCGTGCTGCGCGTGACTCTCGCTCATGAACCAGTTGCGAGTCTGCGCGTTGGGATTGCGCTTGGCGTTGGAGTAGTTCACCGCCGAGATATGCGCGAGGTGTTCGTCCTTCAGCCCGTAGCGCTTGTCGTACTCGTCGCCGAGCCGCCCGAAAAGTTTCGGAAACGGGAACTCGATCCCCTTGGCCTCGCGCTCGTACCACGCCGCGGTGCCGAGGTAATCGCCGCCGGTGGTCGAATCGACAGTCTTCATCTGCTCGACGCCGACCACGCATGCCAGGTCGTAACGCTCGGCTTCGATCTCGGCCGACGCTGCGATCAGCGCAATCGAGCCCGACGCGCACGCCGCCTCATGACGGCTGGTCGGCAGCCCCGAAAAAGTCGGATCGATCTCGACGAAAAACGCGCCGATATGGCCCTGCTTGGCGTACAGCTCGGCGGCGAAGTTGCCGACGTGAGCGGTCTGAACTTCGCGCGGCTCGATCTTCGTCGCTTCAAGCGCGGCCAAAGTCGCCTCGCGCATCATCGCCACGAAATGCTTCCCTTCCTTCGACCAATTGCGGGCAAAGTCAGTTTGCGCTCCGCCCAATACGTACACCGGCGCTGGTTTTGTCATCGCGCGCTCCTATTGATTACTAGCGTAATCATACGACAAACAATCTAACCATCCAACAGGGGAATTTCATCAACCGACAAACGTCCGGCCATACTCGAGTACGCCGCCGGAAAACATTTTAGCATCGCGCGACGCGGCTTGTTCGACAGTTTCGGGAACCGTCAGCTTCAACTTTTGCAGCATCGCCACGGTGTTCTTCGCGCCGATCAAATCGACGATCGCGGTGGGCGGCGCCCAGTTGAAACCGTACGACATTATCGAGTCCACATCGGCCGCGCTGGCGGCCACTTCGCCGACGCGATTCAGCGCATAGCTGACGTAACCGAGCACGACGCGACGGCACAGGTCGGCATCGGCGCCCTTCGCATCGGCGAGGACCTTCAACGCCTCCGAATAACGGCCCACGCGATGGAATCCCTTCATCTTCTCGACGAACTCGATCGGCGCGGGCTTCTCCAGCTTGTGGTGCCCGCCGGTTTTCGGATCGAGCACGAAAACTTCCTTCCCCGCGCGACGGTAGAAGCCGCCAGTCTCGGGCGTCTTGTCGCCGAGACATCCCTTCGCAAGCCCGGCGTTCATGTACGCGGGCATCGCGAAAGATTCATGCGCCTCGTCTTTGCAGTTCGCATGGACGTTATCGACGATCGCTTTGTGCACGTCCCATCCGACCAGATCGACGGTCGCCAGCGGCGCCATCGCGCGCCCGGTGTGCGGTCCGATCAGATAATCGATGTATGCGACGCCGTGCTCGGCGGCCAATTGCGCAGTCTCGTTCAGCACCTTGAAGCCGACGCGATTGCCGACGAACGCCGGCATGTCTTTGGTGACGATCACCTTGCGGCCCAGCCGCTTCGTCAGCATCGCGACGACGTTGTTGACGACGGCAGGATCGGTATCGGGACCCGGAATCACTTCGGTGCCGACGATCACGTGCGGCGGATTGAACAGATGGACGCCCAGAAAATTGCGGCGAAACGATTCGCTGCGCCCGCGCGCCATTTCCGCGATCGACAATCCCGAGGATCCGGTCGCGATGATCGATTCAGGACGCCGGTTCTTGTCGATCAGATCGAAAAATTGTTTTTTCAGCGGCAGATCTTCAGCGAGAGATTCAAAGACGAACGCAGCCTCGCCGACCGTGCGGCCGAGGTCGCTGTCGTACGCACCCAACGCGATTCGCTCTGCGATCGCCTCCGCGCGCGCGTCATTCTGCGCGTCCTTCAATCCTTCCGCAGCTTTGGACGCCGACCGCGCCAGCATCGTGACGTGGTATCCGGCGCCCGCGAAAACGCATCCCGCGCCGGCACCCATCGTGCCGTTCGCGCCGATAATTACGACCTTGTTATTGTCGCCCAAGTGCTCTCCGATCCTCGCGAAATTGTGGTTTGGCAGCCGCAGGCCGCGAGAGATGTTAGCCGAGGTAGGCCAGCTATGCCACAGGCGCAAGAACCCTTCGCGAGGGCTTCCGAAGAGCTATTTCGTGAAGGCTTGGGACAGGAATTCCTTGACGCCTTCGCGGCCCGTCAGGCTCACCCACACCGGACCGGATTCGGGCGCCACGTCGATTCTGAAATCCAGAAAAGGGCAGCACTTGCGCTCGAAGGAGATCCATTCGGCGAGTTGCGCGAGCGGCATCCGCTTGGTCGAGATTTGCACCTCGATTCCGTTCGGCAGCTCACACTTGCCGATCGCCGCGGCGGCGAGCATTCCCCGCAATTCGTTGTACCGCGCGTTATCGGACGCAGGTATCGCGTCGAGCCGGCAGGCGATCGGCGTCTCGAAGATTTCAGCATTGCAGCATACGTTGGTCGCCATGAATTTCTCCTCTAAGGCTCATGCCAAACACGTCCCGCCGAGCCAATCAAGTCGTCGGCTTCCTTCGGTCCCCAGTTCCCAGCGGGATACTCGACGATCGGGACGCGCGCACTGTCCTTCCACGAATCCAGAATCCCCTGTACGAACTCCCACGACTTCTCCACGAACGGCGCGCTGATAAACAGCGTATGGTCGCCGTCCATCACGTCGAGCAGCAGCCGCTCGTATCCGTCGGGCGACGCGCCGGCGCCGAACGCCGCCTGGTAGCTGAGATTCATCCGCACCGGCTGCAGCACCAGGTCGAGTCCCGGCCGCTTGGTCATCACGTCGAACGAAAAACCTTCGTCGGGCTGAATCCGAATGATGAGCGCGTTCGCCGGAACCTTCGATTCACGATTGAACAGTATTTGCGGCACGTCCTTGAACTGGACGTAGATCGAACTCGCGCGCGCCTTCATCCGCTTGCCGGTGCGAATGAAAAACGGAATCCCCGACCATCGCCAGTTGTCGATATACGTTTTCAGCGCGACGTACGTTTCGGTGCGCGAATTGTCGGCGATTCCCTGTTCGTCCATATAGCCGGGGACCGGCTTGCCGTCCGCATCGACACCCGCCGCGTAGCGCGCCCGCACCGTATTCGCACGCGCATTTTGCGGCGTGATCGGACGAAGCGTGCGCAGCAAATTGAGCTTCGCCTCGCGAATCGCCGCCGCGTCGAGTGATACTGGCGCTTCCATCGTCAGCAGCGACAGCGTTTGCAGGATATGGTTCTGCACCATGTCGCGCAGCGCGCCCGAGTTGTCGTAGTACATCGCGCGGGTGCCGACGCCTTCCGCTTCCGCCACCGTGATCTGCACGTGATCGACGTTGCGCGCGCCCCACAGGCGCTCGAAAATGTTGTTCGAGAAGCGCAGCGCGAGCAGATTCTGCACCGTCTCCTTGCCGAGGTAATGATCGATTCTGAAAATCTGCGATTCGTCGAGATATTTCACCAGCACTCGATTAACTTCGAGCGCGCTCGGCAGATCGTGGCCGATTGGTTTCTCGACGACCACGCGCGTGAAATTCGGTGCGTCGGGTTTGTTGATCAGGCCTGCTTCGGTGAGCCGCTCGACCGACTCGCCAATCGCTTCGGGCGGAATCGCGAGGTAGTAAACGCGATTGGGCGGGATACCGCGAGCCTTTTCGATAGCTTCAAGTTTTGCTTTAAGTTTTTTGAAACCGTCCGGACGGTCCAGCCCGGACAGGTAATCGAGGCTGTCGGCAAACTTTTTCCAGCAGTCCTCATCGACCTTCAGCCGCGAGAATCTGGTGGTCCAGTCATGCGCGCTTTTTCGGAAATCGTCGATCGACATTTCGCGCCGCGCAAATCCGAGCACCGCGCTTTTCGGGGGCATCATGCCTTCGCCGCATGCGACCAGATTGTACAGCGACGGGATCAGCTTGCGCTTGGCCAGATCGCCCGACGCTCCGAAGATTACGACGGTGCATGGCGGCGCCTGCTGGGCTCGTTGTATAGTTAAGAGGGTGTCCATCTTGATGGTTTCCTTATGTATTGCGCCGATGCGCGCTCTACTGGCAACCCGCTGCGATGATTGATAAGTCTGACATGTTTCCGGCCTTCATGAAAAAGCGCCTCGTCAGAAATTCGCGCACCACTTCAACCTGCAAGCATCCTGAAAATGGCGACTAACTAAATGCCGGAAGCGAAATCCTTATCAACCGGCTCTCCCGAGCTCGCCCCACTTAAAGAATGGATTCCCGTGCTGGTGTGGGGCGCAGTGATCTTCAGCCTCTCGACCTCGGCCTTTTCCGCTATCAACACGGTCAAGGTAGTCGACCCGATACTGCGCTTTTTGATTCCCGGAATCTCCTCCGCGTCGGTTGACGTATGCCACATGCTCATCCGCAAATCCGCGCATTTCACGGAGTATGGAATTCTTTTCTGGCTGCTGGTGCGCGGCCCGATGGCGCGGCGGCCATACCTGGCGCTGATGCTTTGTGTGGTGTACGCGCTGACCGACGAGGGCCATCAGGTTTTCGTGCCGGGCCGCACCGCATCACTATATGATGTGGCGCTGGACTCGAGCGGCGCGCTCTTCAGCCATTTCCTGACCACCGCAATCGCCGAACTCGCGTAAGGGTTCCGCATTCAATTCGATTCTTCAATCTTCGCACTGATCCGCTCAACCCGGCCAAAAAACGCGCGCAGATTTTTCATGTCGGCAGGAATTTTGAGCTCGCCGGTAAACGCCAGATAATACAACTGGCCATACAGCGCGAAATCCGCCAAACCGATCCGGCCAGTAAGGAACGGCGCGTTGCCGAGTTGCTCCTCGAACGGTGCCAGTGAAACACGAAAGCGCTCCCAGTTGGCCGAATGATCGGCGATAGTGCGATCGACGAAGCCCTTGCCAAACTTGCGCTCGCGAATGAAGCGCCACAGCGCGCCGCGATCCGCGCCCTGGCGGCTGTAGTAAGCAAGCTCGTCGGCGAGCGCGACTGGATACACCGACTCCTCGAGATGGTTGTCGATATAGTCGGCGAGCACCAGATGCATCCCGCGCCATCCGGCGGGAAAAATCGTCGGCTCGGGATAAAGCTCCTCGAGCCGCATCGCGATTCGCGCCGAGTCGACAATCGTCTCGCCGTTGTCGAGCGTGACCGCCGGCACTGTGATCTGCCCCGACGCGAGCAGCAATTCCTTGCGCTCGAGGTAATCGACCTCGACCACTTCGAACTCGACGCCCTTGAACGCAAGCAGCTTGCGCACCTTGGCGCAGAATGGACTCCCGAGAAACTGGTAAAGCTTCGCCGCCATCATCGTCCCCTGAGTGCGTGAATTACATCGTCGAGATCGGAATCCGAAATCGAGGGACGCACGACGTCGGCCGCCGCCAGATCGCGTGCCGGCAGCATGTGGCATAGCGCCAGCACTTTCATGCCCGCGCGATGCGCCGCCTCGATTCCGGCGTGCGTGTCCTCGACCACCAAACATTCGTCCGCCAGCACCGGATCGCGCTGTCGCAGCAAATATCCGATACGGCCAAGCGCCGCGATAAAACCGTCGGGCTCGGGCTTGCCGCGATCGACATCCTCCGCCGCGATAATATCGAGAAACAAATCGCGCAATCCGGCACGCCGAAGAATTGTTTGGGCTTCGGCGCGCAGCGTTCCGGTCGCGATCATCAGCGGAAACCGCTGCGCGCAATCGCGCACAAACTTCTCGGCGCCCGGATAGAGAACGTCGCGCTCTGCAATGATCGCGTGATACACCGCAGTCTTGCGCGCGATCAGATCAGCGACGTGCTCTTCGTCTGCATTTTTGCGATTCTCGCGCAGCACGGTCGCGAAACAATCGCGATCGTTGAGCCCAATCAACCGCGAAGTGTAGTCATCGAAACCAATCTCGATCCCATCGGCACGTAGAACCTCGTTGAAGGCCGAAAAATGCAACGGTTCGGTGTCGACGAGCGTCCCGTCGAGATCGAATATGACCGCGCGAATCATGCCGGAGTACTGTCTTACATGCGACTGAGCTTTGGAAGTGGAGGAAGGAGCAGCCTGAGGAAGTGATGAATCGGCATCCTGCGCTGACCCAGAACCCTCACCGCCGGCGGCTGCGCCCGCCGGCCGCCTCTTCCGTAAAGTAACGGGCGAGGTAAGATTCGGACGCCTTCCGCCCAGAACCTTTCTAACAGGGGCGAAGCCCCGCATCTTTTCTTCTCACTGGGTGCAGGGGTCACCCCTGCCGAAGGAAGCGTGAAACCCACCGCGGGTTTCACATTCAATTAAGTTGTCCCTTCCCCAACAACGCGACGATCTCCCGCTGGCGCGGCTCGCCGCTGACTAGTGCGCGTCCGTCCTCGATTGTCAGGTCGAGTTCGCTGCGGATGCCGAATTTTCCGGGGAGATAAATTCCCGGCTCGACTGAGAAACAGGTGTTGTCGATAAGCCTGCGATCGTCCAGCGTCTCGAGCGAGTCCAGGTTCGCGCCGGTGCCATGCACTTCGCGGCCGATCGAATGGCCCGTGCGATGTACAAACGCGTCGCCGAAGCCGGCCGTCTCGATTACCGAGCGCGCGGCGCGATCTGCTTCGCGCCCGCTGACATTGTCACCGGCTCTCACGCGGCGCTGCACCAGATCAACCGTCGCGTCGCGCGCATCCGCGACAATCTTGAAAATGCGCGCGTGCTCGGCGGGAACCTTATCGCCGGCGAATGCGACCCAGGTGAAGTCCGCGTAGATACTGTCAGCAGCCGCCTCTTTGGCCCACAGGTCGAGCAGGATGAAATCGCCCAATTGGATCGCACGATCATGTTTGGCAGTCGGCCCGTAATGCGGGTCCGCACTATGCTCGTTGACGGCGACGATCGGCGGCGCGTGAGTCACGAGGCCTCGCGCTGCGAATCGCGCCATCACGGATTCCTGTATCTCGACTTCGCTGACTGCGCGACCTGCCGAAATCGCATGTGCGATCTCAGCGAACGTTTCATCGACGATCGATCGAAGCGCGCGCGCCGCGCGTTGATGACTCCCAAGCTGATCGCGCGTCAAGGTCGCCTCGAAGCGCTGGATAAGATCGGCGGCGGTGACGACCTCGACATTCATCGCGCGAACTATTTCGACCGTGCCCGCATCGACCCGCGACACGTATGGAATCGCGCAGCCCGGCGAATAGTCCATCGCGATTCGCCGCGCACCCTCGAGCACCTTGCGCAACGCCGCGATCATCTCGATGTGCGAGCGATAGACGATCTTTTCGATTGCGAGCGCGTCGAGCCGATGCGCCTCGACCGCCGACACTATCGCCTTGGCTTTGCCACGCGCCGGGACGTAGCAGAACCATCGCCGCGTCGCGATGCCATCTTCCGATAGCCCAAGGATTCGATAGGCGAGTGGATCGCTCAAGCGGAAGTCGTAGAACAGCCATCCGTCGAGCTGCGCATGACCGAGCGCAAGCGCGATTTCTTCGAGTCGCGTCGTCACGAATTGAAACGGCCTCCCCACGCGTGTGCGCTCTCCGGTTCGATTTTCACGATTGGATTTTTTTCCGGAGTAAAGGTCATCGCGCGGTACAGCAGGTATTTGTCGCGCAGATGCCGCAGCGCGACTAGGTACTCCTCGGGATCCTCGACCACGCGCGCGTTTCCACGAATCAGCACGTAAGCGAGCTGCGACCAATCTTCTTCATAATGATCGATCACGAGCGCGACGCGCGGATTCTCCGCGATATTGCGCATCCGCTTGAGCCCCAGGCCGCTTTGACGCTTGGGCTTCTCGTCGATCGCGAAGTAGATGCGCTCGCCGTCGAACCAGTAGCAGAGCGGAACGTTGTGCGGTGCGCCGGCCGCGTCGGCGGTTGCCAGATGTGCCAGGCGGGCGGCGGCGAGGAATTCCCGCACGTGCGGATCGGCAAGCGCAGCCAGGTCGTTGGGTTGGGCGGTCGAATCGTTCGATGCGGTCTGAGTCGTCTTCGTCTTCATCATCGTTTCTCCAATCGATCAAGTGCGCCGCGCGCGGCTCGCGCCAACGATTCGTCAGCGGTGTCGATCGCCGCGGACTCGAGCGCAGCCATCGTGTCGGCGGTGGCGTTTTGAATATTTCCCAGGGCCGAGGCTGCGGCGCGTCGCACGCCCGCATCGGCATCGGACTTCATGCATTCGAGCATTACTTTGATTGCTTGACCTGATGCGTCGCGTATCCGCGACAGAACTGACAGCGCAGCCAGACGCACGTGCACATCTGGATCGTGCACGGCGACCTGGACGACAGCGAGCAGTTCTGGTCCTGCGAGCTCGAGGTCGCGGATGCAGTAAAGCGCCATCTTGCGCGCGTTGCGGTCGTCTCCAACTGCGAGTTTGAGCAGCCGCGCGCCAATCTCCGCGAGATTTTCGTGCCCGAGCCGCACCATCAAATTGGTCGCTGCCCAACGGATATCTCCGTCGTCATCCGCCATCGCCTCGCACAGCGCGTCCGCGGAATCCATCGCAAACGCGGCCGCTCCGATTTGCGCGAGCGCATAGGCAGCGGCCCATCGCACGCGTCGATCGGCGCTGGCGAGTGACTCGCGAAGTTTTTCAGTGACGATGGGATCGCCTGACGCCGCAATCGCAACGAGTTCGTCGATCGCGCGGCGTTGCACGGTTTTATGCTCGTCGCCAAGTTCGCCGATCAGATTTTCGACGACGGCCGCGTCTTTGCGATCGTTATCTTTCAATTCACACCTGCGATCAGGCGCACGAGATTGGACAGCTCGCCAGCGCCAAGAAAGAAGTTGTCATTGTGCCCGAAGGTCTTCGTCACCGCATGCGAGATCGACGCAAGGTCGAGCGCACGGCCATGAAGTTCGTTTTCAAGTTCAACGATCGCCGGCGAGTTGGCGATGAAGTCCCCGCTGAGCCGCATGGCTTCTATGGTCTTATCTCCATTGAGCGCGACGGCTGCTTCAATCGCCCCGAGTTGCGATCCGATTCGATTCGCCAGTGTCAGCTTCAGCCCTGCGGTTGGCCCGACCAACCAGTTCGACGCTGCAATCGCGCGGCCGCGATGTTGCGCCTGCGCAGTTTCGATCGCCGTCAACTCTCGTCGCCGTGTCTCGCCGAGCGTGTTCCGGTACCCCGACGCGATCGCTTCGGCGAGCTCATCGAAAGAAATGTCGCGAGCGATCTCCCGCACTACCTTGGTCGCGGACGCGGCGTCGTACATTCGGCACGACAGCGCGCCGTCGGGGTCGATACGTTCCAAATCGTGCACGACTTCTTCCATCCCACGATTGTGCGCAATCGACACTTCGAAAAGCATCGCGCCCGACGGGTTAGTCTCGAACGTGCACATCGCAAGCTCGCGGTGATCGAAAGTTATCGCGTCGCGTCCCGGGTAGAAACATTCGATGCCGATCGCGCGCATCGCGGACAGCAGGCCGCGCGCGTAGCGATTCATGATCTGATCGGGCTTCAGTCGGGTCGTGTCTTCGTTCAACAGCGCGGTGCGCGTCGGAAGAATCAGCGCCAGCCCCAGCCATCCCTGTCCGGCGCCGACGACACGGCCACCGGTGAGCCGCCGAATCGCGTTGATTCCGTCTCGCTCGGGGGGTCCGCCATATAGATGATAGCGGCCGATCGAAATAGCGCGGCCCAACGACCCGTAGATGAGCAGGACCGGCGGCGTCTCACGCGTCGCGATCGCGTCGAGCAAGTGCAGCTCGAGACCGAGGAGATCGTCGGTAGCAATTGCGGGCGCGAGGATTACGTCGAGGTCGGCCACCAGAAAATTATAGCAGGGCTGAGGGCTTCCGACCGGAGCAGGCCTTCCCCTACGCGGCTTTTGCCAGCGACTTGCTCTCCGGTGCGAGCTTGATTTCCGCGGCCGCTGCGCTCTCCGCTGTCCGCGGCAGCAGGCGCGCCGAATTGAGGATAAACGCCAGCTCCGAAGTCACGTGGATAAACGCGGCGAGCGTCGGACTCAGCATCCCAGCCGACGCGAGCGCGATTCCTACGCTGTCGACCGCGAGCGTGCCGGCGAAATTCCACCAGATTATCCGACGCGTCCATCGCGCTATCGCAACTGTCTCGGTGAACTTGAGCAAATCGTTGCCGAGCAGGACCACGTCCGCACTCTCTCTCGCGACGTCGGTCCCCGATCCCATCGCAACGCCCACGCTCGCTTCGGCCAAGGCCGGCGCATCGTTTACGCCGTCGCCGACCATTGCAACGATGCGGCCCGACGCCACGAGACTCTTGATGCGTGCGAGTTTCATTTCCGGCAGCAGGCCGGCTTCGACCTCGCTGATCGCCAGATCACGCGCCACCTTCGCAGCCACCTGCGCGGTATCTCCCGTCAGTAGGACGCTCCGGATGCCCATGTTGTGCAGCGCGTCGATCGCGGGCCGCGCCTCCGGCCGCACGGTGTCGGCAATTGTGATCGCGCCAAGGAAGCGACCGCCGCGTGCGACGAAAACCTCCGAGGAGGCATCCGTCGATTTGGCAAAGTTGCGCGGAATTTCTACCGCATGTTCTGTCAGTAGCGCGCCATTGCCAACCAGGATCGTCGCGCCATCCACCACAGCCGTGATGCCGCGTCCGGGCACGTAATCAAAACGCTGCGGCTCATGCGGCGAACGGTTCTTCGCCGTCGCGTGAGTGACAATAGCTTTGCCCAGCGGATGCTCGGAGCGCATTTCCGCCGACGCCGCCGCATCGAGCACTTCAACTTCCGACACGCCATCTGCGGGAATGACCGCCTGCAGTTCGGTCCGGCCGAGAGTGAGAGTGCCGGTCTTGTCGAGCACGACAGTATCGACCCTGCCCAAAGTCTCGAGGTAGAGACCGCCTTTGATGATCGCGCCGAGACGCGCCGCACGGCCGATGCCACCGAGAATCGCCAGTGGCGTGCCCGCCGCGATGCCGCACGCGCCCGCGACGATGATCACGGAAATCGTGGACCGCGCATCTCGGGTTATGATGAACGTGATCACCGCAGCCGTGAGCGCTGAATAAACCAGGTATCCAGCCAGTCGATCCGCCAATTGCTGCACCGGCGCGCGCGAACGTTCAGCATGCTCGACCGCTTCGATAATCATGCCGTAGCTGGTATCGCGCCCAATCCGCTCGACGCGAATCTCGAGCGCCCCCGACTGGTTGATGGTTCCGGCGTACACGATCGAGTCGGGTCCTCTTTCGACCGGCATCGACTCGCCGGTGATGCGCGACTGATCGACGAAGGAATGCCCGCTGGTCACGGTACCGTCGATTGGCACCAGACCGCCGGGATTGACGAGTACACTATCGCCCACGCGCAGTTGGTCGATGGAAGTCTCGCGTATGCCATTTGCGTCGCGAACCGTTACCGAACGCGGAAGGAAGTCGAGCAGTTGCCGGATTGCGCGACGGCCGCGGGAAACGGTCATCCCTTCGAGTACTTCGGCCAGCAGAACGAACAACGTGATGATGAGTGCGGTGAGGTATTGTGAAATACCGGCCGCCGCGACGATCGCGATGCTCATGGACAATTCCATGGTCATCCGGCGCGCGACGGCATTTTCGGCCGCTTCTTTGAAGATCGGCCAGCCGCCGATCAGAACGCCCAACACGCCGATCAGGCTCACTCCTGCGATCGGTTCCCATACGCGCAGCCACACCGCTGCCGCCGCGATTGCGACGACGATGATTCGCGCCGCTTCGACCATGCTTATGAAATGATCGCGCTCGCGCTCTTCATGTTGATCCATCGGCCGACTCCGCCTATCGCAGGTACGCTTGAACGATCTCGATCAGTTCTTCGGCGCCCTTCGCGCGAGAGCCTCGCTCATGATCCGGATCGACGACATGCATCCGAATATGGTCCTCGATGATCTCAGCCATCAGGCTGTTCATTGCCCCGCGCGCAGCGACGACGAGATGAAGGACTGCGGAGCAGCCCTTTTCCTCTTCGACCGCGCGCTCGAGCGCCTGCACTTGCCCAAGCACCCGCCGCACCCGGTTGAGAAGCTTGGTTTTCTCTTTGATCGTGTGTCCCATGGCCGGATAACTCCTATACCCAAGGGGATATAGTATTGCGCGAAAAACCGCAAATATCCAACGGCCGGTATGCACACAAGGGGTGACCTCAAATGACACTATACGGGGTATAGCATTGCCCCTCGCTCGGTAAGGGGAGATGAGGAAACAAATCAGCTGGCAGGGATGAAAGACGCCGCTTGCCCTGAATTTGGATGCAAGCGTAGTGTCCGAATCATGAGAGTCTCCTTCCGCGGAGGATGCCATGAGCGAAATCACCGGTGCTGAGCTGCTGCTGCGATGCCTGGTTGCCGAGGGTGTGCGCTTCGTGTTCGGAATCCCCTGTCCCGAAGTCGATCCGCTGCTCGCCAAGCTCGAGCAGTACGAAGTCCGATTCGTGCCGGTTCGCCACGAGGCTGCGGCGGTCCATATGGCGGAAGGGCTGTACAAGACGACCGGCCAGATCGCGGCGGTGCTCGGCAATCCGGGCCCCGGCTCCGCGAATCTGCTGCCGGGCGTGATCACGGCGCGGCATGAGGGCGTACCTGTCGTCGTCATTACCGCGCAGCATCGAATGGGGATCGTCTATCCGTCGCCGCCGTCGACCTTCCAGGGTCAGGACCAACTCGAAATCTTCAAGCCCGTCGTGAAATGGAGCGGCCCGATTTTATCGTGGGACAGAATTCCCGAAGTGATGCGGATTGCCTTTCGCGAGATGTGGACCGGGCGGCCGGGACCGATTCAGATCGAAATACCCGCGCCCGTGATGTACGCGACCGGCGACGACGCAAAAGTCGCCGTGCTGACGCCCAAGGAATACCGCGCATCGGGTCCGCGCGCATCAGAAGGGCAGCTCGATGAGGCGGCGGCGATGCTGATTGAAGCCAGGCGGCCCCTGGTCATCTCGGGCGCGGGAGTCGATCGCGCCGGCGCTAACGAAGCGCTGCTGGGCGTCGTCGAGCTACTCAACTGCCCGGTGGTCGGCACGATCGCCGGCCGGTCGTCGGTGCCGCTCGACCATCCGAATTTTCTCTACGGCTACGGCGCGGGTGCGGACCTCGCGCGCCGCGAGTCCGACGCGATCCTCGTGGTGGGCTCGCGGATGGGCAACCTCGACATTCCTTACGACAAGTACTGGGGCGATCCCGCCCATCAGAAGCTGATCCAAATAGACATCGATCAGCGCAACATGGGCGTCACGCGGCCGCTCGCGCTCGGGATTGTTGCCGACGCGAAGAACGCGCTTGAAGGTTTGATCCGCGTGCTCAACGTAAATCGCGCCCAGCCGAAAAACGGCGACGATATGGGACGCTACCGGCAGACCGCCCGCGAATGGCGCGAAAAGCGCTTCGCCTCGGTCGCTAAGTGGAGCGGGCCGGGAATCCATCCGGCGCACGCGATCGAAAAAATCGGCAAACTGTTCGGCGCCGACAGCATCTATGTAGCCGACGGCGGCAACACCTCACTGTGGTCGCTATGGTTTCTGCCATCGACCAAACCGCGCTCGTACTTGAACATCCTCGAGCTGGGAATGCTCGGCACCGGAATTCCGTCTGCGATTGGCGCGAAGCTCGGCAACCCATCGCGCGAGGTGGTCTGCGTCAGTGGCGACGGCGCCGCAGGATTTAATTTCATGGAGATGCAAACGGCCGCGCGCGAAGGCCTGAAAGTCATGGTCATCGTGTTCGCCGAAGGCTCATGGACGATGGAGGAGCCCAATGAACGGCGGCTGTGGGGCAAGACCTTCGGCACCGAGATGGGCACAGTCAGATGGGACAAGGTCGCCGAGGGCCTCGGCTGCAAATCGTTCTATGTCGATCGAATGGAAGATCTCGAAGCGGCGCTCAGCGGTGCGCGCGCAGCTGACGGTCCAGCAGTAATTTGTTTGAAGACCAATCGCGACGCCAACCTCGCGATTCCGGGAGAACTCGGCCTCCGTTTCGGCGAGGTGTATCAGGGCCCGATGGGATAGGGCTACGGCTTGATCCCGCTGACGATGCTCATATAGCCGAAGGTCGGCTTGACCTTGATATCTTTGAAGCCTGCCTCGCGCAGCATTTCCGCGAGTTCGTGTCCCGAATACTGCCTGCCAGTCGTCCAGCCGAGCATGATCATCGTGTACGCAGCCGCCGCGAACGGTCCGGTCTTGTCCTTGTTGTAGAGCACCTCGTGGATGATCAATCGTCCACCCGGGTTGAGGCTCTCGAAGCTCTTGCGGCTCAGAAAGCGACACTTGTCAGGTGGCCAGTCGTGATAGATGTAGGAGTAGAAGTGAAGATCGGCCTGCGGAAACGGATCGTTCCACATATCGCCGACCTGAGTGCCCACGCGATCCTGCAAACTGGCTTGTTGCGCGATTTCGCGCGCGACCTCGCACACCGGCGCAATATCGAACACCGTCGCCTTCAACTTCGGCCATCGCGACACCGCGCCGATACTATGCGCACCGGATCCGCCGCCAATATCCAGCATCGTCTTGCACTTGGACAGACTAATCGCGTTCGGCCACGCCATCGCCGCGGCCATGCTGATACTGTGCATGGCTAGCGTGAACGATCTGGCTGAGTGGGCCTGCTCTTCGTGCGATTTGAAGACTTCGGCGCCGCCGTAAACCTGCGGCGAGTCGGTACGGACTGCTTTCTCAAGACTCTCGATCGAGCAAACCGGGTAGTTGTTGATTAACAGGTCAAAGTAGCTGCCGAAGTAGGTGGGGCTCTTTTCGAGCAAGTAGTCTTCGGAGAGCGGGGTCAGCTCATAGCGGCCGCCCTTGAGCCGGACGAAACCGAGAGCAGCGTTGGCGGCGAGGATTGTCTCGGCGGGCCGATCCGCGATCTCCAGGTGTTTGCAGATCTCGGCAAACGAGCGCGGCCTGCCGGCGAGAAACGGAAAGAGCTTGAGTTTGTGCGCCAGCAGCACGGCTGGTGCGCCATAAACCGAAAAGACAACATCCCAGAGCGGGCGGTCGTCGCGGCGCGGCTTTTGGAGAGTCGTTTTCCTACTCAAGCGCCGCGGCCCATGCGCGCGTCAAACTCCTGCGCTACCTTCTCGTCGTTTTCCCGTTGTTTTGTGCTCACCGGAGACCTCGCTGGTAGCAGAGGTTTTCCTTGTAGCCCGCGTTCCGCGCTATGCGCAAGCGCGCGGCGTCGGGCTGCGCTTCGACGAGCTATATTTAGGCCCGATGGATGAGACGCCGCGTCAACGGCCAGAAGTTTTCGGAGATTTGAAAATCGGACTCCGGGTCTGGTCGGCTGGCAGGTCAGGAGTGTCGGAATTTATTACAGGATTTCGTAGGGACAGCAGGAGAATTCGAAGCTGATAGTCCACCATATGAAGCTTCATAGCTTGCAAAGACTCTTGAGTCTGCTTCAAAAGCCTCTCGCATTCTGGAGTCCCGCCCGACATCGTCGCAACTAAAAGCAATGTGCGGACCACCGTGCCAACAGGAAAATTATTCCCACTGGAGTGCGGAGACGATCCGCGAAATGCGACGAGCTTCTAGTCGCGCGATTTGTGCGCCGCCTCGCACGGCACGACTTCAAGCGTCAGTTGTTCGGTGCCTCGAATCAGTGTGACCTGCGTGCGAACCCCGACCTGACTCATTGTCAGATGACGCTGGAGGTCGTCGATGCCGGCGATAGGCGTATCGCCGAGCCGGACAATCATGTCGCCTTCCTTGATTCCGCCGACCGCGGCCGGACTGTTCGCCTCGACCGACGCGACTCGGACCGCGGTCTCCGCAGGCAATCGATAGAAGCGCACGAAGCGGCGCGGCATCTCGAGATTATGCCCCGCGATTCCGATGTAACCGCGGCTTATCTTCCCGTCCTTGATCAGATGACCGGCGACCAGCTTGGCGCTGTTGATCGCTATCGCGAAACAGATTCCCTGCGCCGGCAGGATGATCGCGGTGTTGACGCCGATAACCTCGCCGCGCGAGTTGACCAGCGGTCCGCCCGAGTTGCCGGGATTCAGCGCGGCGTCGGTCTGGATCACGTTGTCGATCAATCGCCCCGAACCTGCTCTGAGCGATCGCCCAAGCGCGCTGACCACGCCCGCGGTTACGGTGCATTGGAAGCCGTACGGATTTCCAATCGCGATCGCGAGCTGCCCGACGCGAATCGCATGCGAGTCGCCCAGCGCGACGGCCGCCAGCTTCGATCCGCTGATTCGAATCACGGCCAGGTCGGTCTCAGGATCGTCGCCGATTAGTTCCGCTTTGGATTTGCGGCCGTCGGATAGCGTCACCCAGATTCGCGACGCGCGATGAACCACGTGACTGTTGGTAATAATGTAGCCGTCGGGCGCGACGATAAATCCCGAACCGCTGCCGGCCGGCGCGTCGGGATTGCGCGAATTGCCCCGCGGCCCGGCCGCATGAGCGACCTCGATATTCACTACCGCCGGACTGACGGACTCGGCCGCACCCGTCACCGCGCGCGAATAGGCGTCGAACAGCAGGTCGTCGGACGAATCGTGAGAGAACGGACGGCTCTCATCGAGCACGGCGCCATCCGAAACCAATTTCAAAGATGAACGCATCTTGGATTCTCCTGGAGAGTAAAGATAATCACGATTTGCGGTTCGTGAGCGCATATTGTGATGCGCGCCAAAATCGGTATAAATCGTTGCCACACGGGGGTTCGAAAGATGAGGAATATCTCAGACGTTAGATCCGTCCGCTCTGCCAGAATCGCGATATTTTTTATTGCGCTGACGGTCGCGATTTCCGGATGCTACCTCTTCTCGCCGTCACAGGCGCAGGAGGACAAGGCGCAGACCCGGCTGCATTTCGACATCACGCAATGCCAGCAGACCTCGCCGAATCTTTACAAATGTCCAGGCGTCGACCGGTCGATTTGCGGGGCATTTTATTCGGGCGAGCAGGTTGACTGCGTGTCCCTGGACAAAGACGGGAACGTGATGGTGATGAAGCAATAGTAGCGGCTGTCTCGAAGTAGTAATTTTAAGCAGTAAGTACATAAGCCGCCGATAGGAATCCGCGGCAATTTTGAACTCGCGTACACGCCCGATAAATCGACATAGCGTGTCTTGACGCGCTATCTACCATCTGCCATCGTCATCCGACCGAGGCATTGAATCTCTCTGTCTCGCTATGATTGTCAGCGACTTGGATTGCGCAGTATCCGAGGCGTGGCCTTAAGCTTTGAAGGGCGCTAGTCTGCTGACCGCGCATATCTTGAGCCAGGATGAGTATCGGGGGACTTCGTGCCGCACACAGAAGAAATTCTGGATATAGAGAGCTAATTTGACCATCGGGCTCGAAATAGCTCTCACTTTCTTATCCGCCTTTCTGGTCGCGCTCGTGATGACGCCGGTGGCAAAGGCGGTTTCGCTCCGCTTCGGCATCGTCGCCCAGCCGTCGAGCGACCGCCCGCATGAAAAGCCGACCGCCCTGCTGGGCGGCGTCGCGGTGCTGGCCGGCTTCGTCGTCGCGATCGGATTCGTCGGAATCCTCACCGGATTGCCCTACCACAGTATCCCATGGCTCGCCGGATTCGCGGTCGCCATGTGCCTGGTCGGCCTGCTCGACGACATCGTCGATCTGCGGCCGCGCCACAAACTGGTCCTCGAGCTTGCCGCGATCTGCATCCTGGTCTGGTGGGGCCCGCAACTCGATTTCTTTCCGTATCACGCCGTCAACATCGCGCTGACGGTCTTCTGGCTGGTCACCGCAACCAACGCCTTCAACTTAATCGACGGTATCGACGGCCTCGCCGCCGGGGTCGGAATTGTCGCGGCGCTGAGTATCGCGAGCGTCGCGGGACTTCATCAGCACACCGGCACGATGATCGCGGCGCTCTCGATCGCCGGAGCGCTGGCGGGATTCATGTTCTTCAACTTTCCGCCCGCGACCGTCTTCATGGGCGACGAAGGCGCGCTCGCCGTCGGCCTCGTGCTGGGAGTCCTGTCGATTCAAGGCAGCCGCTTCGGCGAGGGTTCGCTGCCGGCGCGCCTTGCGATGCCGTTGTTGGCGCTGATGGTCCCGATTCTCGACACCGTGACCGTGACCGTGACGCGCCTTGCGACCGGAAATCCCATCTCGAGACGCGGTCTCGATCATTCGCATCACCGGCTGACGCGGCTGGGCATGTCGACCACCACCGCAGCGGCGGCGTTGATCGGCCTGCAGGTGATTGCCGGCGGATGCGCGATCGCGCTCAGCCTCGTGCCGGGTTATGACGCCGTCCTGCTGATTCCGTTCATGGCGCTGTTCTTCGCGCTGGTCGCGCTGTTCCTGATGGATCGATCGTTCGACGCCGAGGCGCCCGGCCAAATCGAGGACCTGCCGGCGATCGCGCGCGTCATCCTGAGCTTCGGATACAAGCGGCGCTTCGTCGAATTGATCCTCGACGTCGCGCTGGTCGCGGCGGCGTACTTCGGTGCGATGCTGCTCCGATTCGACTTCGATCTCAGCATCGCGCAAGTCGATAAGATGCTCGCAGGGCTGCCGTGGATCGTGGCCATCGGATGCGCCTCGTTCTTCGTAGCGGGCGTCTATCGGGGAATCTGGCGCTACACCGGATTGGCCGAGAGCCTCCGCTTCGCGCTCGCGGCGATGCTCGCGGGCCTGGCCGTCAAGCTCGCATCGCACGTTCTGCCGATCGAGATTTCGCGATCGACGGCCGTGATGTTCGTCCTGCTGCTGTTCAATTTCCTGGTCGGCACGCGATGGTCGTTCCATCTGTTCCAGCGCATCGTCCGCTTCCTGGCGCATTCCGCACGCCGCCTGGTTATCGTCGGCGCCGACGCCCGCGGAGCCGCCGCCGTCCAGCATCTGCATTCGACAATCGGCGCCGAACTACTCGGCCTGCTCGACGACGACACCTTCAAGCACGGCAAACTATTCCACGGCTACCGGGTGCTCGGCTCGGTGGACGACCTCGACGCCATCATGATGCGCACGCCGTTCGACGAAATCGTAATCGCGCAGGAAACCCTGTCCGCCCCGCAACTGACGGCACTCGAATCATTCGCGACCAGCCATCGAATAACTCTCCGCCGCTTCCTCCTCGGCGTCACCGATATGCCCGCCCCCAAACTCGCCGACCGCCAACTAACCACCGCCTGACCGAGAATAATCGCCTGCGCGGCGGGTCGGCAGGGGGTGACCCCTGCACCCAGTGATAAGAAAATCGCGAAATGTCGAGGACGACCTTTCGCTCCCAGGGTTTGTTTTTGTGTCATTCAGATCTGAATGACACAGGAAAAAGAACCTTCGAGCAAAATGGCGTCCTCGCCATTTTGCGATTAATACTAAGGTGCAGGGCTTAGCCCTGCCGAAGGAAGTGTGAAACCCACCGCGGGTTTCACATTCAATAAAGTGATTTACCCTTCCCACACTTTTTTGTCTGAATTCGCGACTCGGCTGCGTAATCGCCTCGAATACGCCCCGAAAATACCGCGGATGTATCGCAATTGGTGGGCATGGCCGCTGCCAAGGCTCGGAGTTGATACCGTTCTCGAACTCCGGAACGGACTGCGGTTTTCGGTCCGTGCCCGCACTACCGACCTCGCAGTTCTCAATGAAGCCGTCTTTTTGAATCCGTACCTCGCGTCAGGACATGTCGAGCTGCGCGAAGATTCCGTCGTGATGGACGTGGGCGCCAACCTGGGAGACTTCGCGATTCAGGCTGCCGCGCGATGTCCCCGCGGGCGCGTGTACGCGGTCGAACCGATGAGCGAATATTCTTCCGTGCTCGAGACCAACAAGCGATTGAATCGGCTATCCAACCTCGAAATCCTGTCTGTAGCTCTCGGTGACCATGAAGGCGAGATCAAGCTCTCGATCGCGGGCGCCGAGTCTGGCGCCTATTTCAACGGAACCACGAAAGCGAAAACGAATACCGAAACCGCGCGGCTAACGACCCTGCCGCAACTGATGCGAGACTGCGGGCTTGAGCGAATCGATCTCCTGAAGATGGATTGCGAAGGATCGGAATGGGACATCCTGCCGGCGTCGCGCTCAGTCCTCCCTCAAATCCGGCAGATCTGCATGGAGATTCATCCCGCTCGCGGCTGGACAGCCGAAAGCCTCGCCGAATGGCTCCGCGCAAGTGGATACGAGGTCTGGTACAACGAGCCCCCCGCCAAGACCATCCTATGGGCCCGCCGCCGCTGAGGTTGTCCGTTGTGCCGGCCAGTAATATGGTAAGGAGGTAATACCGAGGGAATTAACAATGGCGGCTTCCAGACGTTCTGCAGTTCGCGCAATCGCAAGCAGCAGACTGACCAGTAAGGGCCAGGCTACGGTACCGCTACCGGTCCGCAAAAAACTGAATCTGGAGCCCGGGGACACGCTGTTATTCGAGGAGTCGCCAGCTGGAGTGGTACGCCTGCGCAAGGCCGAGCCGCTCGACCTCGAGTTCCTATCGGCGCTGGAAAATACTCTCTCGGAATGGAATTCGGACAACGACGAAAAGGCTTACGGTGATCTGTAGGCGAAACGACGTCGTCGTCGTGCCGTTTCCCTTCACCGACAGTCGCACCGTCAAGCGACGCCCGGCCCTCGCTCTCTCATCAGAAAGCTTCAGTCACGAGAGCGGCCACACGCTACTGGCGATGATAACGAGCGCGGCAAATCCGCCGTGGCCGCTCGACGTGTTGATTGACTCTGGCAAGGCGGGACTCCGGGCGGCGTCGAGGGTTAGAATGAAACTCTTCACCCTGGACAACCGCCTGATAGTGCACAAGGCAGGAGTCCTCACGGCGGCCGACCAACGAGCGGTAGCGGCAGCGGTCAGAAAGTTGATAGCCAAATAAGGTTCGCGATCTCCTTGGCGCACGAATCAAGACAGTTCTGCGCATTTCTTGTCTTTGTGTCATTCAGAGCCGCCGCGGCGAAGAATCCTGGTTCTTTGATTTCCCATCTCCCTGCTAAGGAGAGGATCGAAAGTGAGGGACCTTATTCAGCACGCGATTTCATATCGCGCGCGATTCAAGATTCCGCTCGTTGCGTTATTCAGAGCGAAGCAAGCCCTGATTTTGACGGAAGCAGGAAGCTCGCATGCACCATGGTCGGGGTGCGTCGGCAGGCATGCAGAAAGATCCGGGATTCTTCGGTGCGCTCAGAATGACGCAAGGAAAAGGGGCACAGCACAAGAAAAAGCTCCGCGATTCTTCGCTTGCTCTAGAATGACGCGAAGACAAGAAAGGCGGGTCCTCAAAAATTGCGGGGTCGCCAATTTGCGATTGCTGTGATAACAAGGCGCCTTATGGCGCTTTCATTTCCTAAAGATTTTTTGTGGGGTACCGCCAGCGCTTCTTATCAGATCGAGGGCGGTCATAACGAGGACGGGAAGGGCGAGTCGATCTGGGATCGCTTTTCGCACACGCCCGGCAAGATTAAGCACGGCGACACCGGCGACGTCGCGTGCGATTTCTACCATCGCTATGCCGACGACATCGAGTTGATGTCGCAGCTCGGACTCAACGCGGCGCGGATTTCGCTCTCGTGGCCGCGCATCATGCCCAGCGGCAAGGGGCCGGTGAATCAGAAGGGCCTCGACTTCTACCGCCGCGTCGTCGACGAGATGCTCGCGCGCAACATCCAGCCGTGGGTTACGCTCTATCATTGGGATTTGCCGCAGACGCTCGAGGATGCCGGCGGATGGCCGAATCGCGACCTCGCCGAATATTTCCGCGACTACGCAGGGGTGGTGGCCGACGCGCTCGGCGATCGCGTGAAGCATTGGATGGCCTTCAACGAGCCGTGGATTTTCACGATCCTCGGTTATCACCTGGGGATACATGCACCGGGGCGCCGCGAAATCCAAAGCGCGATCAAGGCGACGCACACCGTCAATCTTGCGCAGGGGATGGCGGTGAGGGCGATTCGCGAATCGAAGAACCGTCCCGAGGCGGTCGGTACCGCCTTCAGCATGTCGCCGGTGCATCCGGAAACCCATTCGCTCGAGGACCGCACGGCGGCCGAGCGATGGAATCGGTTTTACAATATGTGGTTCCTCGACACCGTGATGCACGGCAAGTATCCGGAGGCGTACCTGAACGGATCGGTCGAGGATCACGTCGAGATACGCCCCGGCGACATGGACCTGATCAAGGCGCCACTCGATTTCATCGGAATCAATCTCTACACGCGCGCGGTGGTCGCGCACGACTCGAGCGATCACAACATGGGCGTGAAGCAGGTCAGGCCCAAGGCCGACGAAGTCACCGAGTTTGGATGGGAAGTTTATCCGCAGGCGCTGTCGGAAATGATCCTGCACATCACGAAGTCCTATCCCGGCATCCCGATCTACGTGACCGAGAACGGATGCTCGTACGGCGACGGGCCGGGCGCCGACGGCAAGGTCAATGACCAGCGCCGGGTGAGCTTCCTGCGCCGGTTTATCTTCGAGGTGGGGCAGGCGATGAAAGCCGGCGCCGACGTGCGCGGTTATTTTCTGTGGACGTTCACCGACAACTTCGAATGGGCCGAAGGATTCCAGCAGCGCTTCGGAATCGTGCACTGCGACTTCAAGACGCAGCAGAGAATCGTCAAGGAAAGCGGGCATTGGTACTCGCGACTCGCGCGCACCGGCACGCTCGATTTCGATCCGGTGATCTGAGCACGTGACTGAGCCGGGGCCGCTATGAACGGCGGCGAATTCCTGATGTGGCTGCACCTGTGCGCGATGGCGTCTTACGTCGGCGCGCAGTTCGCGGTCATTTATATGCTGATTCCGGCTGCGGAGACCGCGCCCAACGAGGCCTCGCGGCGCGCGAGCCTGATCGCGGGCTTCAAGTTCTACAACCCGTTCACGATCGGCGTGCTGGGAATTATTGTGATTAGCGGGGCGATGCGGCTGACGGACTTGAAAGCGTCGATGAAGTTCGACTACTTCGCGCGGATCGGTTCCGCGCTCGAACTGAAGTTGCTGCTGGCGTTTCTGCTCATCTTCATCCAGACCTACATCACGTTCGGGCTGGCATTCAGGATCGGCCGCCAGGAAGAGGTGGCCGCACACGGCGACGGCGACGCGTTCACGGTCGAACAGCTCAACTCGATGCTCCGCCGAATCCGCGCGATGGCGTGGTTCACGATCGTGCTGGCTGCCGCCGTCATCTGGGTATCGCTCACCATGGTTGCGCGCGCGGTGGACGAGCCCGCCCCGGTTCCGCGCATCTCCGCGCGATCGACATCGAGCCGGGTGCCGGTGTTGGCGACGCGCGTCATGACTTAGTGCGCGAGCGCGAGCAGCGAGCCGACGATGTACGCGACGGTGATGACGCCGAATATCGCGCCCGGCAGTTCGTTCAGCATGCTGTACTGCGCAAACCGGATCTCTTCGCTGACTGGAGCCTCGACGACTGAGGCGATTCCTGCGAACCTTGCTTCTGTGGTTGATGCGTTCATTTCAATTCTCCCGTAAAACTTTTCGGACGACTTTAGGCCAACGCCACCAGCGAGCTGACGATGTATCCGAGCGTGATCAAGCCGAACACGATTCCGGGCAATTCGCTGAGCAGACTATTCTGCGCGAGCCGGGTTCCGGCGGTGGCTTCGACCACTTCGTTGTTGCTGGTGATTGCGTTGAGAGTTGCTTCGTTGGTGATTGCGTTCATTTTCGGTCCCTCCGTGTTCGTTGACTGACAGGGGGTAAAGCAAGGGCTGTACCATCGAAAAAACTCTCGATTTAGCAACGATTCTCCACTGTGGAGCTTCGCGATAGGCTTCCGATAATTAATGAAAAGTTATAAAAATCAATGGTTTAGCGGAAATCGCAGAATGCGAGATAGAAACGAGCCTTCTTTCGTTTTCGCGGTAAATTTCCTTTATCGCGAATCGTCGCAACTGCACCTATGCAGCTATAATGCTGCGGTGCGGCTCCTCGGGCGCCGCTATTTGATCCTGTTCGATACGTCTGCGAGAGTGGCCTGATGGCGAGTGAGACGAATCAGGAAGCGCCGCAATCCAACGGCAAAGCGACCGGAGGATTGAAGCCAACGACCGCGACGCTGCTGGCCGACGCGATCGCGTCGCCCATAGGGCAGCCTCATTTCATCCGCAGTCTCGCGCTGCACTTCGCCGAGACCACGATCTTCCTGGTCGCGGCAATCGGCGCGATCGCGCTGGGTCTCGGAATCACCGCCTACTTCGCCGAGCATGACTACATGCTCGCGTACCTGGTCGCTTACGCTGGATTTCGTTTTTCGGATTTGATTGTGCGCGAAGATGCGGAGGACCGGCCGGCGCACGAGGAGCTCGCCCGCCGGATCTATGTGCAGCTCCCGATCCTTATTGTGTTTGCGGCCGCGCCGTTCGAGCGCACCTACGTTTACGGTGGCGCGGCGCCGGCGTTGTCGAGCGCGATCGGGCTATTGATCGAACTGCTCGGGATGTGGCTCGCGCTCGGCGCGCGAATTCAACTTGGATTTTTCACCGCGGGGCGGACGCCCGAGCATCCGGTGCTGGTCAAGCGGGGATTCTATCGCCACATCAGGCATCCGATTTATGCCGGGACATTCCTGGTGACGTTCGCATGGACGCTCATTTACGGCGCGCCCGTCACCGCGATTCTCACGCTGATCATCGGAGCAGTTTTCGCGCATCGACAGATGAAGTCCGAAGAGGAAGCGCTGCGTGCGCGATTCGGCGAGGAGTACGATGGCTACCGGCGCGAAACCGACGCGTTGATTCCGGCTATCTGGTGAGGTCGCTGCGCGCCTGGAACTGGCAGAGGATGAGCGAGCAGTAGTCGTCGCCGTCGCGGCGGCTGACAAACCTCGCCCCGCATCCCGCGCATTCGCGAATCGATTCGTCACGCTTTAGCAACACGATCAGCTCTGGCTCGATGGCTGAGTCGTCGATGTTCGGTGCTGGCGGCTTTCGCTCCTCTGGCGACGCTCCGTCGGCGACGAGCTTGCGATTGGCACCGGTTAGTGCGAGTTGGTCGGCGCGATTATTGGTCGCATCGCTGCCGTGGCCGCGGACCCATTCGAATCGTACGCGACGCTTCGCCACTTCGGCGTCGAGCAGTTGCCATAAATCGTTATTCTTGTTGCGCTTGTAATGCAGCGTCATCGAATCCACGACGTACCTGCTGTCGCTGCGAAGAACCACCTCCGCGCCGGGAGGAGTCATGCGCAGGCCCTCGATCGCGGCCATCAATTCCATGCGGTTGTTGGTGGTCGCAGAATCGTGACCGTTATCTTCCGTCACAACTCCATTGGGATCGCGCACCACGACGCCCCACCCGCCCGGGCCGGGGTTACCGAGGCATGAGCCGTCAGCGTACACGAGATATTCGCGAGAAGCGGGAGCCATGGGCGAATTCTAGCTGAGGCCGCGGATATTTCGCAGCCGGGTGAACCAGTCGGCGTATTGGCTCGCGGCACGATCCCACGAAAAATCGGACGCGAAGCAGTTTGCCATCAGCGCCCGCCACTTCGCGCGATCGCGGAAGGTCGTTACCATCCGATTCAGCGCAGCGACCATTTGATCGGCGTCGAACTTGTCGAATGAGAAGCCGTTGCCGGTCTGCGTCGTGGGATCGAACTCGTGCACGGTGTCGCGCAATCCGCCGGTGGCGCGAACTACGGGTGCAGTGCCGTAGCGCAATGCGTACATCTGGGTCAGTCCGCACGGCTCGAATCGCGACGGCATCAGGAATGCGTTGCTACCGGCCTGGATTCGATGCGCCATCGTGTTGTTGAACTCGATAATCGCGCGAAGTTTATCCGGATAACGTTTCTCGGCATCCTTGAAAAATTTTTCGAGTACTTCATCGCCGCTCGCCAGCATGACGAGCTGCAAGTCCAGGCGCATCACGGCGTCGAGCGCGTCCCGCAGCAGATCGACGCCTTTTTGGCCGGTCATGCGGGTGACCATTCCCACTACCGGCCAGTTTTCATGATTGGGCAGCTTAAGCGAATCGCGCAGCTCGCGCGTGCATTTGCGTTTGCCATCGGGCTTCGCGGGCGTGTAGGTCGCCGCGATATCGCGATCGGTGGCGGGGTTCCATTCGTCGTAGTCTGCGCCGTTCAGGATTCCGACGAAGTTCGGGCCCTTGTCGCGAATCACTCCCTCGAGGCCAAAGCCGAGTTCCGGGTCGGTGGTGATTTCGTGGGCGTAAGTCGGGCTCACGGTCGAAGCGCCGTCGCTCAGAACGATGGCGCCCTTCATCAGGTTCAGATGTCCGTAAAATTCCAGGTAGTCGGTCGAATTGTAGGCGGCGTCGAGATTCAGCAGCGCAAAGTCCTCGCGCTTGCTGATTCCCTGGAACGCAAGATTGTGAATCGTGAAGACCGACAGCGCCCGCTTGAAGCGGGAGCGAAGCGCGTTGTCGGCGCGCATCGCAATCGGGGTGGTCGCCGCGTGCCAGTCGTGGGCGTGGACTACGTCGGGCGCGATTATCTCGGCGGACGCGATCGCCGCGGCGCGGCCAAAGAAAACGAAGCGGCGCATGTTGTCGGGATAGTCCTTGCCATTCTCGCCGTAGATTCCGCTGCGCGCGAAAAATCCCGGGTGGTCGATCAGGTACATCGGCACGCCATGCGGATCGGTCGCGCGCAAGACGGAGAAACGTTCGGTGCTCGAGCCGAATGGCATCGAGATGTCGCGCATCATCGACGCGGTCTCGACGTTTTCCTTGATGGATGTGTAGCCGGGTACGATCAGCGACGTTTCGTGGCCGATCGCTTTCAGTGCGCCTGGCAATGAGCCAATCACGTCGGCGAGGCCGCCGGCTTTTGCGTGGGGCGTAGCTTCGGCGGCGACGATGGCGATTTTCACCGATACAATTGCGAGGAACTCGGAATTTGGACCCTCACCGGCGCCGGAAGCGCGGCCCCTCCCTGATAGGGAGAGGCGAGGAAGGATCGGGTTCCTTCGCTGCGCTCAGGATGACACAAAAAGAGGAGGACACAAGAAATCGGCATTGCTCAGTTACAGCTTGAATCCCGTGAAGTAACGGGCGAGGTAGGAAGGAGCGCGCCCGCGCGCAAGGAACCTAACCCCTAACCCCTTCCCGCGCGGGAAGGGGAACCGGATCCGCGAGGACGCGCGCGTCCTCCCTTCTTAACACTGGGTGCAGGGGTCACCCCTGCCCAGGGAGGTGTGGAACCCACGGTGGGTTCCACATTAGATAAAATCCTTCCCTAGTTCAGTACGGTTCGCTCGGTTCGCGCGGTCGCCGGGGTTGGGGCCACGGGTTCTGCGCCCGGCTGTGCGGCGCCGTCTGCGTCGCGCAGAGCATGCCGGATGACCTCGTCGACGGTGTCGACGAAAATCATTTCGAGCTCTTTGCGGAGTTCAGGCTGGATATCCTCGAGGTCGCGCTCGTTGCGCCGCGGCATGATGATCGTTTTGATTCCCGCGCGCCGTGCGGCGAGCACTTTCTCCTTGATTCCGCCAACCGGCAGCACTTTGCCGCGCAGCGTAATCTCGCCGGTCATCGCGATATCCGAGCGAACCGGCCGCCCGCTCAGCAGCGACGCCAGCGACGCCGCGATCGTCACGCCGCCCGACGGACCATCTTTGGGGATTCCGCCCGCGGGGATGTGGACGTGGATGTCGGACTTGTCGTAGAAGTCCGGCTGGATTCCGAGTGCAGCCGCATGGCTGCGCACGTACGACAGCGCCGCCTGCGCCGATTCTTTCATCACGTCGCCGAGCGAGCCGGTAAGGTTGAGGCCCTTCTGCCCCGACATCCGGGTGCTCTCGATAAACATTATCTCGCCGCCATTGGGCGTCCACGCCAGGCCGGTGGCAACTCCCGGCTCCTGCGTGCGTTCCGCGACTTCCGAAAAGAAGCGCGGCGCGCCGAGATACTTCTGAACGTCGTCGCCGCTGACGACCGCGGGCGCCGTGCCGCCTTCAGTAATCGAACGCGCGATCTTGCGGCATACGCGAGCGATCTCGCGCTCGAGATTTCTCAGCCCCGCCTCGCGCGTGTAGCTGTGAATTATCTCGCGCAGCGCCTCTTCCGAGAACTCTATCTTCTGATCGCCGAGTCCATTCTCGATGAGCTGCTTGGGAATCAGGTGACGCTGCACGATTTGCAGCTTTTCTTCCTCGGTGTATCCCGGCAGCTCGAGGACTTCCATCCGGTCGCGCAGCGCGTGCGGCACCGGGTCGAGCATGTTGGCGGTGGTCAGGAACAGGACCTTCGAAAGATCGAAGGGCACGTCCAGATAGTGATCGGCGAAGGTGTTGTTCTGTTCGGGATCGAGCACCTCGAGCAGTGCCGAGGCCGGGTCGCCGCGGAAGTCCATGCCGAGCTTGTCCACCTCGTCGAGGATGAACAGCGGATTGTTCGAGCCCGCGTTGCGGAGCCCCTGGATAATTCTTCCCGGCAACGATCCAATGTACGTACGTCGATGCCCGCGAATCTCGGCCTCGTCGCGGATGCCGCCGAGCGACAGCCGCACGAATTTGCGGCCGAGTGCGCGCGCGATCGATTTGCCGAGCGAAGTTTTGCCGGTGCCAGGAGGACCGACGAAGCACAGGATCGGCCCCTTGGTATCGTTCTTCAGTTTGCGCACGGCGAGAAATTCGAGGATGCGCTCCTTGATTTTTTCGAGATCGTAATGATCCTCGTCGAGCACCTGGCGCGCGTGCCGGATGTCGAGGTTGTCCTCGGTCGAGACGCCCCACGGCAGGCTGACGAGCCAGTCGAGATAGGTGCGCACGACGGTATGCTCGGCCGATTCCGGCGGGATCATCTTGAGGCGCTCGAGTTCCTTGTCGGCGACTTTGCGCGCCTCGGGGGACATCTTCGCCTCTTCGATCTTCTTCTCGATCTCTTCGACTTCGGAACTGCGCGGGTCACCTTCGCCAAGCTCTTTCTGAATCGCCTTGAGCTGCTGGCGCAGATAATATTCGCGCTGATTTTTGTTGAGCTCGGTCTGCACCTGCGACTGGATCTTGTGCCCGAGTTCGAGCATCTCGATCTCGCGCCCAAGGATCGCGATCAGCTTTTCCAGCCGTCCGCGAACGTCGAGCGTGGCGAGAAGGTCCTGCGCTTCCTCGATTGGAATCTTCAGGTAAGAGGCGACCATGTCGGCGAGCCGGCTGGCCTCCTTCACCTGCATCGCCATCACCTGCAATTCGTCGGGCAGGTAGGGCACGAGCGAAACGAACTTGGAGAACTGGCTCACCAGATGCGCATGGAGCGCGTCGATCTCTTTGTCGGATGATACCGGCTCGACCAGCCGCGTCACATGCGCGAGGAAATATGGCTCGCGCTGCGTGAATTGCCCCAGATTGATTCGCGCGAGTCCCTGCACCAGGACGCGCACGCTCTGATCGGGATAACGCAGCATCTTGAGGATGCGCACCGCGGTGCCGCTCGGGAACAATCCCTCGGGCGTGGGCTGCTCGTCTTCCGGATTTTTTTGAGCTGCGAGCGCGATGACCTTATTGGTCTGCCCGCACTCCTCGATAAGCTTCAGCGAAGACGGCCGCGATACCAGGAACGGATGTATCTGACTTGGGAAGATCACGATGCCGCGCAAGGGCAGCACCGGCAAAATATCGGGTATTTCGGCCTTGCTCAGATCCTCTTCAATCTCGAAACGTTTTTCCCCTTTCGGTTTATCTGCCATAGAGTTAGTCGAACCTCTTGAGGAGGGACCCCGCCGCGACTGCACCGCTTCCACGCAACCCAAATTTCACCGTAATATAAGGTAGTGACGCAGACAAGGTTACCTCTTGAGTAAGAAGCTAATCACGGACTTAAGTTTGCGCCACCGACGGAAAAACGTTGCCTAATATTGGATTTGATAAGTTATTCAGCGAGGAAGAAGCCAACGAGCTGATTCCGCGGCTGGAAATATTAATGCGTCAGCTCCAGATGCAGGCGACGTCGTTGCGGGCGCGAATCGAGGAATTATCGGTTGACGATCCTTCGATTCTGCATTCCGCGATGAGCGAGATTGTCGGGCGCTATCCGGAGTTGCGGTCGTTCGCGACCAACATGGCCGAGGCTGCCGAGCAAATCGAATCGTTCGGATGCATCCTCAAGGACATCGATCTCGGCTTGATCGATTTTCCGTACGACGCGGGCGACGACATCGTATTTCTATGCTGGCAATTCGGCGAGTCGCGCCTCGTCGCATGGCATAGCGTCGATAGTGGATTCTCCGATCGCCAACCGCTGCCCGGCGCACCGAGCCGATACCTCAATTGATCGCCACGCCGCTGCTTACTAGTTAAAAGAGATGATCATCGTATTGACGATTTACCTCGCCGCACTCGGATGCTGGCTCGGCGGAATTGTTTTTTTCTCGTTCTTCACGGCGCCGGCGGTCTTCACGGTTCTGCCGCGACCGGAGGCCGGCCAACTGATCAGCACAATTTTCCCACGCTACTACATGCTCGGTTACATCGTGGGGACGGTAAGCCTGGTGCTCGCGATCTACTTCACGGCAGTGCGCGCGCCGCGGATATGGTGGGGCGGCACGACGCTAGCGCTGGCTGTAGCGCTCGGAATCACCTTCTATGCCGGCAGGGTGATTCTGCCGCGCGCGGACGCGATTCGCACCGTCAATGAAGATCCAAATCCCGACCCGGTGAAAAAAGCCGAGTTCGACCAGCTGCATCGCAACTCGGTGATTCTGAACGGGACCGTGCTGCTGTTGAACATCGCGGCAATCGTCGGCACCGCAGGAGCATTGACCCCGCGTGGCTGAGCATCGTTACAAGGCGGTCGTGATCGATCTGTTCGACACGCTGGTCACCTGGAATCCGGAAGGGCTGCCGCTGATGCAATTTCGCGGGCGCGAAATTCGCAGCACTACTCCGCTGCTCTACTCGACGCTGGAAACCGCGCTGGGCAAGCAATTCGATCGCGAGAAATTTTCGGAGGCGCACGCGTCGGTTTACTCCGACATATTTTCTGAACGAGCCAGGCACGACGCGCTCGAGATAACCTGCCTGGAGCGGTTCGCGCGGACGTTGAAGATTCTCGAAGTCGAGGAACCCATCGCGGCTCCGCTGGCCGAAGATCTGCGGCGAATCCACATGGCGCGGGTGCGCGAGGTGACAAAGGCGCCGCCCGCGCGAATCGAGGCGATGAAGAAAATCGCCGTGGAGCATCGCCTCGGCCTCATCTCGAACTTCGACGATTCCGAAACCGGCCACCAGATCATGCGCGATACCGGCATCCGCGAGCTTTTTACCGCGGTGATCATCTCGGCCGACACCGGCTATCGAAAACCCAATCCGCTCATCTTCAAAAAACTTCTCAACGCGATGCGCCTCGAGCCCGCCGAAATCCTGTTTGTCGGCGATACTCCGCTCGATGACGTGGTCGGCAGCAAGGGTGTCGGAATGCATTCGGCGTGGATCCGCACGCGCAATCGGGAGCTGCCCGAGGGTGTTCCAGCGCCCGATATCATTATCTCTGACCTCGCGGAACTCCCCGCTGCGCTCGGTCTGTAGTCAATCCGCCGGACTTCGATGAAACGGCGGCTGGTTGTAGCGGTGATCGGCGCGGGTGATGCTCCGAGTGCGATTTGCAAGCTGGCGTTTGAAACAGGCAGAGAAATTGCGCGATGCGGCGCTGTGTTGCTGAACGGCGGGCGCACCGGCGTGATGGAATCGGCGGCGGCCGGGGCGCGCGAGGAAGGTGGGCATACGATTGGAATCCTGCCGGGGTATGATCGGCGCGCGGCGAACCGGCATGTCGAATTTGTGATTGCTACCGGCATCGGCGAGGCGCGCAATGCGGTGATCGTCGCGAGTGCCGACGCGGTAATCGCGCTGGCGGGCGAGGGCGGCACGCTGGCTGAGATCGGCTTCGCGAAAAAATTCCGCAAGCCAATCGTCGCGATCGATTCGTGGCCAGAAATCAACGGATTGCATCGCGCCGACACTCCCGCCGACGCGGTCGCACTCGCGCTCAAGCTCGCCGCGTCACGTTCGCGACGGAGAAGTTGAATGGCCGCCAAACAGGATCGAAGCAGCTTCATCCAACTGCTTGAACGAGCGCCGTTCTCGGCGATGCTCGGGCTGAAGATCGAGTCGGCCGCCGACGGCTCGGCAGTAGTTCGGATGCCGTTCGATTTGCGCATTCTCAACGAGGGCGGTCCCTCTGCGCCCATTCATGGCGGCGCGATCGCAGCGCTCGCCGACGTGGCGGCATGCGCCGCCGTATGGAGCCTCGCCTCGACGACGCGCACCGCGACGATTTCGATGACCGTGAACTACACCGGCTTCGCCGTGAATTCCGATCTGATCGCTCGCGCACGGGTTAAGCGCACCGGCAAGCGCATCGCGAGCCTAGCCGTGGAAATCGTCGATGCCTCCGACGCCCTGATCGCCGACGCACTGGTGACCTACAAAATCGCGTGACGCCCTCGCATCGATTAGTTCGACCCGCTCGCTTACAATGAACCCCGACTGATTGCTAACAAGGCACGGGAAGGGGAAGGAATATGTTTTCTCGCGTTCGATTCGACCGCAAGTGCATTCTCGCCGCATGTGCGATTCTCGCTGTTGCGCTATCGCTGACGGTGGCTCCTGCAGCCCGCGCCGTCAACAACGTCCCCGATGCCATGCCGACCGGCACCGAGACCGTGCTGTATTCCTTTGGGGTCGGCCCCACTCCTGCCAAGTGCAACAAAGACGACGGCGCCGACCCCAAGGGCTCGCTGACCTACGTCCCTGCCACCGGTCTGCTCTTCGGCGAAACCTCGAGCACTACCTCGAAGGGCCCAGGCTTCGGCACGATTTTCCAGATCATGCCTGGCGGCGCCGGCTACGCGATCGATAACTTTTTCCAGGGCGCGAAGGCTGACGGCAACGGCCCGCAGAACAATGCGATGACTCTGGTCGGCAGCGTCCTCTATGGCACGACGCTCACTGGCGGGCACAATGACAGCGGCGCCATCTTCAGCATAAACGACGACGGCAGCGGCTATTCGACGCCGCTTTTGTTCAACTTCACGACGCCGCCCGCGAAGAATAGTGGCGATCAGCCGTACAGCAATTTCGTCGCCATCGGCAGCGTGCTCTATGGCATGACCTCGCAGGGAGGCCTCAATGGCGCCGCGCCCGAGGACGGCACTATTTTCGCCTTCAACACCTCGACCGGCACTTACAAGCGCCTGTACTCCTTCGGCGGCGCGCACGGCTTCGATCCGCACGGCCAGTTGATTCTCGATCCCAATGGCAAAACGTTTTACGGCATGACGCATTCGGGAGGCACCGCCGATGCCGGCGTCGTGTTTTCGTTTTCTTCGACGTGCAATGCCAGCACCGGAAAGTGCAAAGCCAGGTACAAGGTCCTGCACAATTTCAGTTGCCCCAATAAGGGCTTTCCGATGTGTATCAACGGCAACGGCGCTACTCCCGATCACGGCACGCTCGTGCAAAACGGATCGACGCTGTTTGGCTTGACGACCGAAGGCGGCAAGTACGGCAACGGCATCCTGTTTTCGATTCGGACCAACGGCCAGCACTTCACTATCGTTCATAGCTTCGGCAATCCGGGCAGCAACGACGGCGCCAATCCGATGGGATCGTTGCTGCTCAACGGCACCACGCTCTATGGGACTACCCGGCTGGGCGGTAACAAGGGCAACGGCAGCGTTTTTCAAATCAATACGGACGGCACCAGCTACGATCGAATTTGGGACTTCCAGGATGCGCCCGACGGTCAGAAACCTGTCGACAACGTGATACTGATCGACAGCACGCTCTACGGCATGACCGAAGTGGGCGGACAATGCGGCAACGGCGCGATCTTCTCGCTCGTGCCTCCTCAATGAGTATGCGGGTGTCATCGACGCTGGAAATAATCCGCCGTGCCGGTAAGCCGCACGGCCTCAACCTGATAGCGGCCACTCCTGTCGCGCGATATGACGCCGCGGTCAAGGGAGGCCCGCGCGCATCGGCGATCGATCCGATTGCACACTCGATCGTCGTAATCGGCAACGGCGGCGGCGCGCTGTGGGACGCGCTGAAATCTCATGCTGCGCGCAATCCAGGATGGTGGAATCGAGAGAATCCGCTCGACGACTTCACGCGCGAAGTTGTCGAGCGCGACCTCGCCGTACCGCTGCGCGCGTCGGGCCTGCGATGCACCACCGTTTATCCGTTCATGAGCAATGGCCGGACGCTCAGCTTTATCGAGCTCGGCAAAGTCGCAGGCATCTGTGGGCCAAGCATCCTGGGCGTCACGGTGCATCCTGTATATGGACCGTGGATCGCGTTTCGCGCCGCGCTCCTGCTCGACGAAGAACTTGATTCGCCGGGCGACGCACTCAGCTTCGACCCGTGTCCCACTTGCACGGCGCGCACCTGTATCCCCGCGTGCCCGGCGAATGCGGTAAGCGTCGAATCAGGATGGGACATTCCGCGTTGCCTGACGCATCGCGTGGAAGTAGAGCCGGATTGCACCCCGCGATGCCACGCGCGCGCCGGATGCGTCCTCGGCCCCGAGCATCGCTATCCCGACGAGGAACTCGCCTATCATCAGATGCGCGCGCTCCGCTCGATGCGCCCGTACTACGAAACGCACATCAAACCCACTCGCCAAACCTAATAATCCCGATATAATCCACCACGAGCACTACGATGCCCTTTCCAATCAATCGCCCGCGCCGTCTGCGACGCACCGAAACAATCCGCCGCATGATTCGCGAGACGCGCCTCTCCCCCGACGATCTGATTCTCCCGATGTTCGTTTGCCCGGGACGCGGCGTGAAGAAAGCGGTCGCATCGATGCCCGGTGTGGCGCAGATGTCGGTCGACAATATCGTCGCGGAAGCGCGCGAGACCTGGGCGGCCGGTGTCCCAGCGGTCATCCTGTTTGGAATTCCTGAACGCAAGGACGCGAACGGCAGCGAGGCATGGAACGACGACGGCGAGGTGCAGCGCGCGATTCTTGAGATCAAGGAACGCGTGCCCGGGATGGCGGTGATCACCGACGTCTGCATGTGCGAATACACCGACCATGGGCATTGCGGCGCGCTCACGGGCAACGATGTCGACAATGACGCGACGCTCGAACTGCTGACACGATCGGCGCTGTCGCACGCGCGCGCGGGCGCCGATATCGTCGCGCCGTCGGACATGATGGACGGGCGGGTCGGCGCAATTCGCACGGCGCTCGACAGCAACGGCTTCAGTCACGTCGCAATCATGGCGTATTCGGCGAAGTTCGCGTCGGCCTTTTACGGGCCGTTTCGCGAGGCGGCGGAGTCTGCGCCGAAGTTCGGAGATCGGCGCTCGTACCAGATGGACCCGCCGAACGGTGACGAAGCGATGCGCGAAGTTGCGCTCGATCTGGAAGAGGGCGCGGACATCGTGATGGTCAAGCCGGCGCTGCCGTATCTCGATCTGATCTACCGGGTGAAACAGGAATTCAATGCACCGGTAGCGGCCTACAATGTCTCGGGCGAGTACTCGATGATCCGCGCAGCTGGAATCAACGGATGGATCGATGAAGAGCGCGCCACGATGGAAGTGCTGACGTCGATCAAGCGCGCCGGCGCCGATTTAATCCTGACCTATTTCGCGAAAGAAGTAGCCCGCAAACTCCGCGGATGAAATTGAATGTGAAACCCTCCGCGGGTTTCACGCTTCCGCGGCAGGGCTAAGCCCTGCATCTTACTACCAATCGCAAAACGGCGAGGACGCCATTTTGCTCTGAGGTTCTTGATTTTGGTGGCACAGGCTTTAGCCTGTGATTTTCTGGTCCGTGCAAATCCAGGAAAGAATCACGGGCTGAAGCCTGTGCCACGTGCAGAGTTCATCTCTTTCTTTTGCCCCTCGCGAAATACTCGCGAATCGCTTCTGTCAGCGCCTCGATCGTGTACTCACGCGGCTTTACGACAACCTCGAATTCCCGCTCTTCAGCGGTTGCCGCCGTGATGGGACCGATCGCCGCTGCTCTGATTCCCTTCCCCGACGTGCCAAGCATCTCGCAGAAATTTGTGACGGTGCTCGAACTGGTAAACGTCACGAGATCGATCGCTCCCAACGTTATCAACTCGCGCACTCGCGCTATCTGCGCGCCCTTGGGTTTGATCGTCCGATAAGCGGGCGCGACGACGACTTCCTTCGCGCCCTTGTCGCGCAGAATTTCCGGCAGCGCTTCGCGTGCGACTTCGGCGCGCGGTATCAGAAATCGCTTGCCGCGAATCTGCTTGATTCCAATGGCGGGCACTATTCTCTCGGCGCGATATTCGTCGGGAACTGCCGCGACCTGGAGGGCGTAGTCGGCGAGGCGCGCGGCGGTTGCGGGTCCGATTGCCGCGATCGACGCACGTCCGAGCGCGCGAATATCGCGGCCGCGCGACTTAAGCCGTTCCATAAAACTTTCGACTCCCATCGCACTCGTGAAAATTATCCAATCGAATGAATCGACGCGCTTGATTGCTCGATCGAGCGCCGCGTAGCTGCGCGGTGGGGCGGTTTCGATAGTCGGAAATTCGACGACCTCCGCGCCGAGCCGCCGAACCTGTGTCGCGAACTCGGACGCCGCGTCGCGCGCGCGCGTTACCACTATGGTGCGCCCGAACAGCGGCATGCGCTCGACCCAATTCAGATGCTCGCGCATGCCGGCGAGCTCGCCGACGACGATTACCGCCGGCGCGCCGATCCTCTCGTGCGCTGACACGTCCGCGAGCGTTGCCAGCGTCGCGCTCACTGTTTTCTGTGACGCTGTCGTGGCCCATTGCACACAGACAGCTGGGGTTTCATCGGGAAGTCCGGCCGCGCGGATTCGCTCGAGCGTCGCGCGCATCCGCGCCGTCCCCATCAGGATTACGATCGTGCCGCCGTGACGGGCCGCCGCGACCAACTCATCCCACGGCACCGCGCTCGAGCCCTTGGTTTCATCTTCATGGCCGGTAACGAACGCGACGAAGGAGCCGTGACCGCGATGCGTCAGCGGAACGCCGGCGAACGCCGGGGCCGCAATCGCCGAGGTAACTCCCGGCACGATTTCGAATTCAACCTGCGCGCGCGCCATCGCCTCGGCCTCCTCGCCGCCGCGTCCGAAAATAAACGGATCGCCGCCCTTGAGCCTCACGACGACGCGCCCATTGCGCGCGTGCGTGATCAGCATCGCGTTCAGCTCGGACTGCTCGATGCTTTTTTCCGAGCCGCCACGTTTGCCGGCATAGATCAGTTCGGCGTTTGGTGGCGCGAGCCGAATCAGTTCCGGGCTGACGAGATTGTCGTAGATAACGACGTCGGCGCGGCTGAGAACATCGGCGCCGCGGATCGTGATCAGGTCGGAGGCGCCGGGACCGGCGCCAACCAGGAAGACTCTGCCGCGATTAGGCTTCTTCGCGCGCGCGCTCATTCGCGCCCAAGCAGAGCCGCGGCGCCGCGCGCGAGCATTTTTTGCGCAAGCCGCTTGCCGGAATTTTCCGCAGTGGCCGGCGCAAGGTCGGACGCCAACGTTTCTTCTATCGACTCCGACAACTCCTGCGCGCCGTCGGGACTGAACAACATTGCCGCGAGTGAGAGCGTGTCGCCGTCGATCCTTGCGCGCACTCCGACCGGTGTCGTGCATGACGCCTCGAGCGTTGCGAGGAACGCCCGCTCGGCCGCGGTCTCATAGAAGGTGCGCGGGTCGTTGATCGCATCGAGCGCACCATCGAGTGCATCACTTTTGCGATCGGCCAGCGTTTCGATCGCGAGCGCGCCTTGGCCACCGGCCGGGATAAAGTCGCTCGCGTCGAGTTCAACGAAAACGAACTTCACATCGTTGACCCGGCCCAAGCGCTTCAGCCCCGCCATCGCGATTATGATTGCGTCGAAGCTGCCGTCGATCGCTCGCGCCAAACGGGTATCGACGTTGCCGCGGAGCGGAAGAATCTCGAGTCCGCGGTTCATCCTGAGCGCCTGGAAGCGGCGGCGCGACGACGAGGTGCCAAGCGTTGCGCCCTTGGGCAGCGAGGAAAGCGTCGAGCCGTCGCGGGTCACCAGGATGTCGGAGGTATTCTCGCGTTCGAGAACGGCAGCTATGCGAAACTGCGATGGGAGTGCGGCGGGGAGATCCTTCATCGAATGGACTGCGGCGTCGATCGTTCGATCGGTGAGCGCCTGTTCGAGCTCTTTTATGAAGAGACCTTTGCCCCCGACATCTGCGAGCGACGCTGAGGTCATTTTGTCGCCGCTGGTGCGGATCTCGATGATTTCGATTTCGATTCCGGGGATCTGCGCGGTGAGACGATCGCGAACTATCGACGCTTGCACTAGCGCGAGTTTGCTGGGGCGGGAGCCGATTCTGATTTTTAGCGGCATTCGAAGAACCTAACCCCTAACCCCTTCCCTCGAGGGAAGGGGAACCGGATGTGAGGGGGCGCTTCCCGAGCGGGAAGGGGAACGGTCGCGAAGAAGGACCTCAACACGCCGCGTGGTCACTCGAGGTCCGGGTCGTCGTCGTCGTTGTCGGGGTCGTCGAGATTGTCGTCTTGCGCGTCGAGTTCGGCGCCTAGCAGGCGGCGCGCGACTTCGGCGGCGAAGTTGGCGTCGAGGGTTTTGTCGTCGCGCTGCTTGAGACCCGACAAAATACGATGAAGCAATTTGTTGGTCAGGCCGCGGGTCAGCAATTCCACGCGCTCGCGCTCGGCGGGAGCAAGCTGCGCCATCCATCCGCGCGCGCGGCCCAACTCGTCGTCGCGCAATCGCTCGACGCTGTAACGGATGTCCTTGATGGTCGGCGTCAGGTCCAGGCCGGCGAGCCATTTGAGGAATGACTCGAGTTCCAGCTCGACGATCTGCTCCGCTTTCTCGGCTTCGCGCTCGCGGTCTCCAAGCGATCGTTGAACTAGAGCGCCGAGATCGTCGATATCGTACAAGTACACGTTTTGCAGCGCGTTCAGACGCTCGTCGAAATTTCGCGGCACGCCCATGTCGATCAGAAACATCGGGCGGTAGCGGCGCTCGCGAATCACCGGCTCAAATTCGTCGGGAGTCAGGATGGGCCTGGTCGATGAGACCGAGCCGATCAGCACGTCAACCATCTTGAGGTACGGCTTGTAGTTGTCGTACGGCACCGCGGTGCCGCCGAGGTCGCGGGCGAGTGCGACCGCGCGATCGAAAGTGCGCGAGGTTATCAGCAGCGACTCGATTCCCAGTGCGCTCAGTTGCCGCGCGGTCAGCTCGGCCATCTTGCCCGCACCCATCAGCATCACGGTCTTGTCTTTGAGCGTGTCGAAAATCTGCCCCGCGAGCGCGACCGCTGCAGTGCTGACCGACACCGAACCGTGACCGATGAGAGTGCCCTTGCGCACGCGCTTGGCGACGGTGAATGCCTTGTGGAATGCGCGATGCAAAATCAAGCCGACGCTCCGCGCTTCTGACGCCTGCGCATACGCGAGTTTTAGCTGACCCAGTATTTGCGGCTCGCCGATGACCATCGAATCGAGGCTCGCGCCGACGCGAAATAGATGACGCGCGGCCTCGCGGCCCGCGAAACTGTAAACTGCGTCGTCGAATTCGGTCTGCGCGACGCTTCGATCGGCGGACAAAAATTTGAGCGTTTCTTCCACTGCGCGCGACGCATCGGTGGCGACGCCTACCACCTCGACGCGATTGCAGGTCGAGATGAGAGCCGCCTCTGCCACCGCGTGGCATGACTCCCTCAGACGGTCCAGCGCGGGAACGATTTCGTCATCGGCAAACGCGAGCCGTTCACGCAGCGCGACGGCGGCGCTGCGATGGTTAATCCCGACGATGAATAGCGTCTGATCCATTTCTTGAACTATCAGCCGAAACTGCCGCCGTGCTTGCCCGGAAAAATCAGGTTAACGCCGACGAACGAGCCAACCAACACGCTCGCGAGCACAATTGTCAGAGTCGCGGCGCGCCGCCCACGCCATCCCACGGTGAGCCGCGATTCGAGCAGCCCGGCGTAGAGGATCCAAATCACCAGCGACCATGATTCCTTGGGCTCCCAGGACCAGAAATGTCCCCACGTCGCGTCGGCCCATATCGCGCCGCTCACGATCGCGAGGCTGAGCATCGCGAAGCCCCATCCCAGCAGGTGATAGTTGATCCGGTCCAGCTTTTCGAGGCTCGGCGCGGCTTCGTTGGCGGGACCGATCGCGCGTTTCGATTTGAGGCGTGACTCGTAAGCGAGATAGACGATACTCACGCTCGCCGCCAGCACGAACATCGTGTAGCCGAGGATTGCGAGCGTGACGTGAATCGGCAGCCATACGCTGCGCAGCGTGTCGGGCAGAACCACGCGCCCCTCGCTGGTCGTGAGCGAGGCCGCTCCCAGAGCGATTGTGACAGCGGGCGCGACGAACGCGCCAATCACCGCCAGCCGCAGTCGGACGATCATCACCAGTCCCGCGAGCGCGGTGAGCCACGCCAGGAAGGAGAGCGCCTGCGCAAAATTCGCAACCGGGATATTGCCGGCCTGCAGTCCGCGCGCGGTTAAATCAAGCGCATGGAAAATCGCACCGGCGCCGAGTATCGCAACCGCGTAGCCGGTCGCACGCGCGCGTCCGGACAATCGATCGAACACAAACAACGCCGCCGAGAGCGCGTAGCATGCGAGCGCGGGCATTAGCCACAATGTGTTCATCGTTCTTTTTTAGTGAAAGTGTTCCGCGCGCGCGACGCCCAGCGTTGCGAGACTAACACCCGCACCCAGATGAGTAGCAAGTATCCGATCGATTGCTGCAACGTCGCCAGCGGCAATCGCGTCCGGCAGTGCGGAGTCGGCGAGTTCCTTCAATCGTCGCATGCGATCGGCCGGAGCGATTTCATCGGCATGCAATCGCCGTCGCGCGGCACGCAACACCTCGAGGGTGAGCGCGTACTCGGTCCCGAACTGATCCTCCAAGGTGCGTCTGAGGCGCGCGGCAAATGCCGGCGACGCGCCACCGGTCGAGATCGCTATCTGAAGATCGCCCCGATTCACAACAGCCGGCGAGATGAAGGTACACAACTCGGGAACGTCGATTACATTTATAAGGATCCGGAGCGCGCGCGCCTCGGCGACAAGATCGCGCTGCAACTTCGGGTCGTCGGTCGCGGCGTATACTATGACGCATCCGCTCATGTCGCCGGGTTGATAATGACGAGCGACGTGCGTCACCAATCCGCCGGCGACGACCGCCGACAACTGCGGCGACAGGCTCGGGCTGACGACCTTTACCTTAGCGCCGGCCTGGAGCAGCGACTCGACTTTGCGCGCCGCGACTTCGCCGCCGCCTACAACCATACATTCGCGGCCGGTCACGTCGAGAAATATCGGAATGTATGCCATGAAACTTAAGCGATTTTATTACATGATGACGCAATGAGACAGCACCGATGATGCGCGCGTTAAATCAAACCCGGGAGACCGTGCTGTGCGCGCGGCTCGAGAACGCCGGTGGCCTGGCGGGCCAGGGGCGCGGCCTGCTGGGTCGCGACACACTCGAGCCCGGCACAGGCATGCTGTTCGAGAACGGCCGATTCACGCCGTTTATGTGGATGCACATGTTCTTCATGCGCTTCGCCATCGATATCGTTTTCCTCGGGCGGGGTGACACTGTCATTAAGATAAATCGGCGGCTGAGACCATGGCGGGTATCGTCGGTGGTGTTCGGTGCGCGAAAAGCGCTTGAGCTTCAGGCCGGTGCGTCGGACGAGAGTGCGACTCAGGTCGGAGACCATATTGTCTTCGATGGCATGGACTAAAATGTCCACCACATATAGATGTTCTATCGCTTAATCTATCTACGTTAATTCGACGCCTCTTTGACTGTCTTTATTTCCCAAAGATAGGCCTTTTGTACCATTCTGTTGCGGCTTCGCAACCAACAGTTGCATCACTGCGGCTGCCATAATCTGCGTTGAACGGAAAAAGTCGAAGAAATTGCTCAATAGATCAAGATGGCACGAGAGATGCTCACGGTAATTCTCGCTTTGGCACTGTATAAAGTGCCTCTATCGAAGCTTGGCTTTGTTCGGGGGAAGGGAATGCATGGGGGCTCGCCTCGCGCCGCCGGACCAGCGGCGCGAGGTTTGAGGTTCGGCTCGAGTTGATTGACGGGGACTAACGGCCAATCTCGGCCCAATAAAGATTCGGAGGACACGCGGCTAATGGACAAAATCGCAGGAATGTTGGTGGAGATGCGCGAGTATCAGCGCGGCCAGACGATGGCCGAATACGCGCTTATCCTCGCCGCCGTAGCCGTCGTGGTGTTCGCCGGCTATCAGACGATGGGCACGACCATCACCACGCTGCTTTCCAGCGTGGACGGCAAGCTCTAATTCGAGAAAGGCAACAGCTCGGGGTGGCGGATTAACTCATCCGGTACTTCAAAAAATAGACACGCTAAAAATTTGCACGGAGGTAATGAAGACATGAATGCGATCAGGAAATTAGTAGTTCAGGTGCGCGAGTACGGCCGCGGACAGACCATGGCTGAGTACGCGCTGATCCTGGCGGCGGTGGCGGTTGTGGTGTTCGCCGGCTACCAGACGATGGGCACGACTATCACCACGCTCCTGAGCAGCGTGGACGGCAAGCTCTAATTCGAGAGGGAATCCCGGGTGGCGGACTAACCCATCCGCCACCCGACATCAACTTAACGGGTTTGAGGAGGAACGGAACGAATATGCGGTCGATCACGAAATTTGTTGTACGGGCTCGCGAGTACAATCGCGGACAGACCATGGCCGAGTACGCGCTGATCCTGGCGGCGGTGGCGGTAGTGGTTTTCGCGGGCTATCAGACGATGGGCACGACCATCACGACGCTCCTGAGCAGCGTCGATACGAGTCTCTAGTAATCGCGACGGCTTGACGGCCGTCCGGAAATTCTCCTGGCAGGAATCAAGGTTTCCGGCCAGGAGAATTTCGTAATTAGATCGCCCTGGGAGGGGAGGCAGTCGATCAGGTGTCTATACAATTTTAGTCCAATCGTGGCACCTCGGCAAAATTTACCATGATGCTAGACTCAATTTCTCTCCACACGACAATTTTTCCGACCTTTTTCATCAAACATCTGGCTATTACTGGCTCGGATTTGCTAATCAATTCCACCACGGGCCTGAGTCTCCTTTTAACACGTACGAGATGCTAGGATGGCTAACAATTTAGAAGATAGCCGGTCTGCCGCGAGCGGCCGGAGGGGAGGGGTGATATGAGACGACCGATGGTGTTCGTCCTGCTGGCCGGGTTAGCGGCGATGCTGGCTTCGGTAATGGTCTACTCGGCTTTGAAACGCCGAGAGCTCGAAGTTCAAAACGCAATGTCGCATAACGTCCAGGTGGTGGTGGCGGCAATGGACCTTCCGCTCGGCACGAAGATCGAGCCGGGAGAAGTTAAAACGGCGCGTTGGTCGGCCGACAGCCTTCCGGAGGGAGCGTACACCGATGCCGGACAGGTGCTGGGCACCTACGTGAAGAATTCCCTGGTAGCCAACGAGCCGATCGTACGGTCCAAGCTCTTCACCGGGGACAAGACGGCGGGAGTAATGCCGTTGTTGATTCCGTTCGGAATGCGCGCGGTGTCGGTGCCAGTGGATGAGGTCAGCGATGTCGCGGGCTTCGTACTGCCGCATACGCGAGTGGACGTGCTGGTCGCGACTCAGTCGGAAGGGGCCGGCGACAAGGCGTTTTCGAAAGTGATCCTGCAGAATGTCGAGGTACTCGCGGTCGCGCAGGAAGTCGAGCAGAAGAAGGACGAGCCGCAAATCGTGAAAGTCGTCACGTTGCTGGTGACGCCGCAGGAGTCAGAACGCCTGGCACTCGCGAGTCATTCCGGAACGCTGCGCCTCGCGATGCGCAATTACAACGACAACAAGATCGTACTGACCAGTGGCAGCGACGTCGCGCAGATGCTGCGGGCCTATAGCCTGGCACCCGACGTTCCGGTGATGGCGGTACAGCCCGAGCGTCACATGGCCGCGGCACCGCATCGGCCGAAACCGGTCGAGATCGAGATTCTTCGCAATGGGAAATCGTCCGAGTCAGTTTCGTTCGTGAATGAAGCGGCGGCGAATTTCGACGGTTCGAGCAAATCAACCGGCCATGTCCGCAAGGCCGCGGTGAAAACCGACGAAGACAGCGATGCAGCTGCGACCGATACCAGTGAGGACACGAGCACGGAATCCACGACCGTGGCGAGCGCTCCTGAACCCGAACATCACGACTTGACGTCGCCGCCGGCCAGCGCGCCAAACGCAACGGCCGATCACGTGCCGACGCCAAAGACGATCGACATACCTTAAGCGAGCCGCGAGGAAGACGAGGGGAAGAAGATGAAATCCAAACAAGCACATGGACTGCTTCCGTGGCTAATCGCAGCTATCAGCATGTTGATGTTTCAGCCCGGGCTGCTGTTGGCAGACGACGCCACGACCATGGCTCTCTCCCTGAACGCGGGTGAGAGTTACATAATTAATAACGTCAGCCCCGGCGAGACGCCGGCGGTGAATGTGATCTCAAATCCGCACGCGCTGGTGGTGCATAACGAAGAGCCGGGCAAGGTCGTCCTTTTGGGCGCGGAAGCCGGCGAATGGACCGTTTCGGTGAAGACCGCGGACGGCAACACCATCAAATATGACGTGACGGTCAAGTCGATCGCCAACATCAACGACATCAATCATCCGGGCACCAGTCCGGGGCCAATCACTGGCAGCGGTGCCTCGACGGGTACTGCGGCGCCGGTGGTAGCCAAGATGGACGCGGGCACCGGACCGGCTGCTTCAACGTCGTCTTCCTCGTCATCTTCATCGTCAAGTTTTGGGACCACCACGGAAACAGTGGCCGCTGCAGCGCCCAGCGCTCCTCAGCCCGCGCCCGTAGCGTCAACGCCTCCTGCTCCTGTCAGCCATTCCAGTTTCGATTTCAATACGCCAGCCGCTTCCTATGCACCACCGCCGGCCGCCTCGAGTCAGGCCGCTTCAGCTGCGTTGTCGAACGAGCGGTATCGGGTTGATCCGTCGGTCAGTCTCAATGGCGGCGAATTGGGCTCCGGTGCGGTGTCAGGCGGACGGCATTATCTGCCTGAAGACGGCGTGCAGCTGCAGACCGGATCCTCGAAAATCATCGACTTTGCAACCAAGCTGCGCCGCGTGTCGATCGCCGATACGACGGTCGCGGATATCCAGGTAATCAATCCATTCCAGGTCAATCTAATTGGCCACAAGCCGGGCTTCACGACGCTTGCGATCTGGGATCAGACCGGGCAATACCAGGAGCGTCCGGTACGAATCGATCCCAACGGCAAGCAGCAAGTGCTGCTCAACACGGTGATAGCTGAGCTGGACCGCTCCGCCATGGAAAATCAGGGCACCAACCTGGCGTTGTCTCTCACCCACGCTGGAATATCGCTGGTCAGCTTGCCCGGCGCCGTAGCAACTCCGTTTTCGCCGACCGCAAGTATAACGTCCCCCTCGGGCGTGGTTAGCTCACTCGGCCAGACGTTGGCGCCGGGTGGCGCTCTCACCGGGCTGCTGCTGTCGCAAGGCCTGACCTATGGGGTGGCGGCAGGAAACAGCAACTACCAGCTGCAGGGATATTTTCAGTATCTGGAAAACCATCAGCTAGCGAAGATTCTCGCCCAGCCCCATTTGCTGGCTAATTCCGGCGAGGAGGCGAAGTTCCTGTCCGGCGGCGAAATTCCAATCGTCATCGCGCAGGCGTTGAACACTTCGGTCGTGTTCAAACAGTTTGGTACGTCGGTCGAATTCGTTCCGACCGTGGTTGGAAAAAACGATATCGAGCTGTTGGTGAAGCCTGAAGTGTCGGAGCCCGACTACGCACATGGCGTACAGCTGTTCGGCTTCAGCGTGCCGGCATTCGTGACTCGGCGCGCCGAGACGCTGGTGCAGCTCAAGGACAATCAGACACTGATCATCGCCGGCCTCATCCTGCATGAAAAGAAGACGCAGATCCAAAAAGTGCCCTACATGGGTGACATCCCGTACCTCGGTGGGCTGTTCCGCACTACCGCCTATTCGAACACTGAAACGGACCTGGTTATGAGCGTGACGCCGCAAATCGTACAGCCGCTGCCCGATGGCGCCGCAGTTTACAACCCGACTTCAGTGCCGGATCTGACCCGCGAGCAAATCGAAACCCGTCGTCTGGCGCAGCCTGACGTAACAAGGCCGAGATTCTAGTCCGGGGAGTGACGAGACATAGCCGAGCATTTAGTGCATGATATGGCACCGCATAGCTGAAGCAGGGAGAATGTGAAGTGTCATCGCTCGGTAAAAAAAATGATGGACGGCATGGTGGGCTGAAGGTCCAATTGGTCGGCCAAGGCGACGAGCACCGAACCGAAGTTCGGGATGCTCTCGCCGCCTTGGGCGACCCCATGCTGAACATTGACGAGATAGAACCGGATCCTGACGCCGCCACTGACGTCAACTTTGACGTAACAATGGTGGTGTTCAACGGCAACGACGAACTCTCGCTGAGTTATCTCAACACGCGGGCCGTGCAAGAGCCCCGGCCCGCCCTTTTTGCGCTACTGCACGATCGGTCGCCCGATCTAATGAAACGAGTGCTGCGGGCGGGCGCCGACGAGCTTCTGTTCCTGCCCCTGGATCCCGGCGACGCGACCCGTGCGCTGCTCAAGATAAGCGAATCTCGCCGGCGCGAAGAAGTTCACGTCGGTGGCGGCACGATCGTTTCTCTGGTGAGTCTGATCGGCGGCACCGGAGTGACGAGTCTGGCGGCGAACCTCGGTCTGGCGCTCCGCTACGCGTTCGACAAGCGGGTCGCGGTCGTCGACCTGGACCTGCAGACCGGCGGGCTCTCGGTGTTTCTGAATCTCGAGCCCGAGCGCACGATCATGACGCTGACGGAGGGGACCCGAAAGCTCGATTCGATTCAACTCGAATCGGCGCTCAGCAAGCATGCGTCGGGGATCTACCTGCTCGCGGCGCCCAAGCGGATCGAAGACAGCGAGTTGGTGACCGACGCGACGGTAGGCGCCACGCTGGACCTGATGCGTCAGCTGTTCGACTTCGTGATCGTGGATTGCGGGACGCATATCGACTCGAACACGGTCGCAGCGTGGGAGCGCTCGAGTCATCTGTTCTATGTTCTCGATCAGTCGATCGGCGCGGCGCGATGCGCGTGGCGATTCGTCGATCTGGTGGGACGGCTGGGCATGCAGGGAGTCGAGCCCAACTTCATTCTGAGCCGCTTCGTACCAGGTCATCCGATCACAGAAGATCAACTGAGCCATACGCTGGCCCAGTCTATCTACATGCGGATTCCGCGCGACGAAAAGGTTCTCGAGCGGGTGCAGTTGAGTGCGCAGGATTTGTGGCAGGTGGCGCCGAACTCGCCGCTGGCCAAGAGCGTCGAGGATCTCGCGCGGCGGCTCGAAGTCGGCGCTGAAGCCACCCAAGGCGACACTTCCAATTCTCTTGTCTCTCGCCTCTTGAATGTTATCGGGGCCCGCAGTTGAGGTACTTCGATGAAGCTCGTTGACAGAATATCGCAGCAGAATGCGGCGACTCCGGTGCCGTTTCAGCGTTCGCTGATGAGTAACGGCGGTGCGAAGCGCAACGTCAAAGACGCGCAGGCCGAAGGATTTCAGCAGCTCAAGCTCGCCGTTCACAACCGGTTGTTCGAGATGCTCGACGTTACGCGGCTCGAGAGCCTCGAACCGGCTCTGGCGGCGCAGAAAGTCACTGAGGCGATCTCCGCGATTCTCGACGATGAGGGACGGCTTCTCACCGACTCCGACAAGACTCATCTAATAGAAGAAATCAAAAACGAGCTGCTCGGACTCGGGCCGCTCGAACCGCTTTTGTGGGACGACGAGATCACCGACATCCTGGTCAACGGGCACAGCCAGGTTTACGTCGAAAAGCGCGGTAAGCTGCATGCCACCGAAGTGAAGTTCCAGGACGATCAGCACTTGATGCTGATCATCGATCGGATCGTGTCGCAGGTCGGCCGCCGAGTCGACGAAGCATCGCCGATGGTTGATGCGCGCTTGCCCGACGGTTCGCGTATCAACGCGATCATTCCGCCACTGGCGCTCGACGGCCCGTCGCTTTCGATTCGCCGATTCGGCCGCAAGCGCTACAACATCGACGATCTGGTCGAGAAGAAAACCATTGTGCCCGAGATCGTCGAGTTCCTGCGCACTATCGTGCGGGCGCGGCTCAACATCCTGATTTGCGGCGGCACCGGCTCGGGCAAGACCACCATGCTCAATTGCATGTCGCTGTTCGTGCCCGCCGATGAGCGAATTGTGACGATCGAAGATTCGGCCGAATTGATGCTACAGCAGCCGCACGTAGTCAGGCTCGAAACGCGGCCGGCCAACGTCGAAGGCAAGGGCGAAGTCAGCCAGCGCGACCTGGTGAAGAATACCCTGCGTATGCGGCCCGATCGCATCATCGTCGGCGAGGTTCGCGGCGGCGAAGTGTTCGACATGTTGCAGGCGATGTCCACCGGTCATGACGGCTCTATCGCCACCATCCACGCCAACACTCCTCGCGACAGCCTGGGACGTCTCGAGATGATGATGCTGTTGTCGGGCGTGCAGATTCCGCAGCGCGCGATGCGCCAGCAGATCGCATCGGCACTCAACATTATCGTTCACGTCTCGCGCCTGTCGGACGGCTCGCGCAAAGTAATGCGCATCTCTGAGATCAGCGGCATGGAAGGCGAGATGGTGATGATGCAGGACTTGTTCGAATTCAAGCGGACCGGAATCGGGCCGGGCGGCGAAGTGATCGGCCAGTTCCTTGCGACCGGCATCCGGTCAACCTATTCGCAGCGGCTGGAAGCGGCAGGATACAAACTCGACGGCAAAATTTTCCGCAACACTATCGGATAAATACCTATGGATTTTTTGATGGCAAGCGGCATATTCGCGATCGTCTTCGTGTTCGTGCTGCTCCTTACCAGCAGCCGCGGCACCGAAGTCGAGCAACAGCGCGAGGTGGCCCGGCGCCTGACGCGCCCTCCCGATGAGATAGATATCAACGTGATGCGCAAGCAGCGGCCCCAGGAGGGAGCACTGTTTGGCGCGCTGTACAAGCTGAACGTGGCGCAAAACCTCGAAGAGGCGATGTGGCAGGCGGGCATGTACATGCGGGTCGGCGACATGCTGTTGATAATCGTGTTGGCATTCGGCGCGGGATTGTTCGGCGGCAATCTTTTCTTCCACGATATGTGGTTCGCGCTGGGTACCGCGCTGGTAACGGGCATCCTGCCGCTGCTCTACATCCAGTTCCGCAAGAAGCGGCGCCTGAAGGCCTTTGCCACCCAGTTGCCGTTCGCGCTTGACCTGATCAAGTCCTCACTCGAAGCGGGACACTCACTGCAGCGCGCGCTGCAAGTCCTGGTCAGCGAATTCGCCGATCCCCTCGGCAGCGAGTTCCGCACCGTGCTCGAGCAGAACCGGATCGGACTGCCGCTGCCACGCGCGCTCGAAGATATGCTCAAGCGAGTTCCGGAGGACGACCTCCGGCTGCTGGTCGTTGCAGTACGCGTGCAGACCGAAGTCGGCTCGAGCTTGGCGCAGATTGTGGGCCGGCTATCCGAAATCGTGCGAATCAGGCAGCGCTTGCGGATGCAAATCCGGGCGCTGACGGCGCAATCGCGCATGGGCGGCATGGTCGTGGGCTGCCTGCCGGTCGTGGTGCTTTTTCTGTTCAGCTTGATTCAACCGGGTTACACGGATCAATTGTTTCATGATCCGACCGGTCAGAAGATTCTGAAATTTGCGATCGGGTCGGACTTGCTCGCCCTGATAACTATCAGGCGACTACTGAGAGTGAACTACTAATATGAGCCCATTCGCGATTGGAATAGTGGTCTTTCTGCTGGCGGCCGGGGCCTGCCTGGCATTGTTTATGGCTATCTCGCCGCAAAGCCGCGCGGTTGACGAACGCTTCGCCGACTTGGCGGTCAAGGTGCGCGCAACGCAGGGCGCACTCGAAGGCGACGATCAGGACGACAACGTGCTCCGGATGCTTTTCAGATGGGCCTCCAAGCGCGTCCCGGCTCCGGACCTGGACACTCCCAGCGGCGAGAAGCTCCAGCAAACTCTCGCACAGGCGGGATATCTGAAGTCGAGCGCGGCGCACTCTTACCAGGTGATGCGTGTGCTGCTGGCCGTCGGCGGGGGCGTGTTGGGGATGCTGGTTGGACTCATCTTTCACCCGGCGTCGTCGACCCCGCTGCTGCTCGGAATCGGTGGCATCGGAATCGGAATTTTCGTGCCCAGCTACTACCTGGGTCGTCGCGCGCGGCTGCGTCAGGGCAACATCGCAAGGCAACTCTCAGACGTGCTGGACCTGTTGGTGGTGTGCGTCGAGGCGGGCATGGGATTGTTCGAGGCGATTCGAATCGTCGGCGCGGAATGCGAACGTCATGGGCAGGAAATCGGCCAGGAGTTGAACCTCGTCGCAACCGATATTTCCGCGGGCGCGTCGCTTGGACAGGCATTGCGCGGGCTGGCCGATCGGACTGCGGTCGAAGATATCAAACCGCTCGCGGCAACTTTGATTCAGAGTGAACAACTTGGCGCGCAGATCGGACCTGCATTGCGCGCCAGTTCCGACGCCCTGCGCATGCATCGCCGGCTGCATGCCGAGGAAGACGCGCAGAAGGCCTCGATCAAGATTCTGTTCCCGCTGGTCATCTTCGTGCTGCCCTCGATGATCGCGGTAATCATCGGACCAGCCATGATCTCCGTCTTCCATACGCTCACCTCGAACTGATTGAGACCGCCGCCGAACGGCGCTCACAAAAACTACACAGGCCCCGGATCAGATATTGATCCGGGGCCTGTAGCTTTCTGGCCTGAGTCGTATTTGCTATTGACCAGGAAATCACAGGCTAAAGCCTGTCCCACAAAAATCATGCCTCTCTCCGAAGTGGCACCGGCTTCAGCCGGTGATTCTCCGCGCTGGCCCGCCCGAGTAAATGAAAAAGCGGCCGCGGATTGGTCCGCGGCCGCTCCATCAAATCAAAATTATTCTGTCTGGAGACTGAGGCGTTTCATCAGCCGGTAGAGCGTCGTCCGATCGACGCCGAGCGCGGCGGCTGCGTCAACCCGGTTTCCGGATGCGGCGGCGAGTGCCGCCTTGATTCGCGCGGTCGCGGCGCGATCGAGGCTCGCCTGCAGCGTGCCCTCTTCCTGACTCTCGACTGGCTGCGCGTGGTTCGAATCGATCTCCGATCCAGCGGCCATATTTGCTTCCACTGCCGAATCGATCCTTGCAGCCCGCGCAATGCCGGCGACCTGCACTAGGTCTTCATCGGAGGCGTCGTCGTCGAAGGCGAACGCCTCGGGCATCAAGGTCTCCTGCCCGCTCATCACGACTGCGCGCTCGATAACGTTTTCCAATTCGCGCACGTTGCCGGGCCATCGATGGTTCAGCAGCGCCTCCTCAGCCTCCGGCGAAAGTATCAGCGGTCGGCCGGCGTCGGTGGAATGAAAGGCGAGAAAATGATGCGCCAGGGGCAGGATGTCTTCGCGACGGTCGCGCAACGGCGCGATCCGCAGCGGAATCACGCTCAGGCGGAAATACAAGTCGGCGCGGAAGCGGCCGGCGGCGACTTCGTTGCGCAGCTTCCGATTGGTCGCCGTGACGATCCGGACATCCACCTTGCGCGATTTCGACGCGCCAACGCGCAGCACCTCTCCATCTTCGAGCACGCGCAGCAGCTTGGCCTGGAAATCCGGGCCCGCTTCGCCGACTTCGTCGAGAAACAGAGTGCCGCCGGAGGCTCGCTCGAAGCATCCCGCGCGGTCCCGGATAGCGCCCGTGAAACTTCCCTTCTCATGCCCGAACAGCTCGCTTTCGACCACGCCGTCGGCGAGCGCCTTACAGTTGATCGCGAGGAACGGACCGTCGGCGCGATTGCTCCAGTAATGCAGCATCCGCGCGACCAGCTCCTTGCCGGTGCCGGTCTCGCCTTCGATTAGAGCGGTGGTGCGCGATGGTGCGACGCGACGAATCATCGCGACCAGCTGGCGGCTCTTGGGCGCTTCTGCGACGAAGCCGGCGGCGATACTGGCGACGTCGAGCTGCTCGCGCAGCTTGCGGTTCTCGCGCTGAAGCGCGTTCATCTCGACCGCGCGGGTGACGACTGCGTTCAGCTCATCGTTGTCGAATGGCTTGGTCACGCAATCGAACGCGCCGCTGCGCAAAGCCTCCTTGGCCGACTCGACTGCGGGCAGCGGCACGCTCATCACGACCGCCGTTTCAGGGTTCTTGCTGTGCACCTTCTTTAGTAGTTCCATCCCATCCATCCCCGGCATCCTCATGTCTGCGACGATTACGTCTGCTCCCTGATGTTCGAGCACTTTAAGAGCTGCTTCGACAGTGGGACACGTTTCGCATTCGTAACCGGCCTGTGAAAGGACCTTCGCGGCGCCGCGTGCAACATGAAACTCATCGTCGATGATAAGAATCCGCGCCTTTTCGTGTACGTTGCGATTCCGCACGCTCATCTCTACAGGGCCGCGGTTCTCTATGGGGGGCAAACGCGGCTTAGTGTAGCATTCTCGCCCTCGTCTGTAGGGCTGTCAATATAGGGTAAAAGAGTCTGGATTCCCTACGGTTTTTGCGCGCTAGGGCGTTGCGGAACTGAAACGCGGCGGTTTTTACCAGTCTGCGGAGACTGGCTTTGCTAGTTCGAGGAGGTGTTACGTGAGGTGAGCGGTATCGGCAGCAATCCCGGCGGCGAACTCAGGTATCCCAAAGCGGGCTCATCCTGGTAGTCGGCTTCGTCGCGAATCTGACGCGCGTTGTCGCGGGCCTCGCAGTCGCCCTGATCCTGGCAGGTGCTTTTCATGGCGGCAGTTTGGTCGGGATCGGATGCCGCGCATCCATAAAGGCCAGCAGTCGTTGCGAGCACGACGGCGGCCAAAATGAATCTGAGCGTGCGCATAATGGTTCCGCGGATAACCTAGCAGATTATTTGATCGCGACGATACGACGCGGGCACGGTTGCCGAAAAATCCCCGGCGCGCCAGACGAAAAGCATCTCAGTCAGATTGTGACAAACGCGTCGAGCTTGGCGCGGACCAACTGGGCGATGTCGAGCGGCACTTTGGCGCCCGCATAGCGGACCGGGCGCGCCGTCGTGTCGATGCTACGAATGTGGCTGGTCAGGATTTCGCCGCTGATCGGCAGCCCGGACGGAAGAACCACGCTGGTCGGAAACGGTCGTACGTGGGAGGTAATCGGACAGACGACCGCCAATCCGGTGTTTTCCGAAAACACTGCCGAAGAGACTACCAAGCCTGGCCGCCGGCCGGCCTGTTCTCTTCCCTTTGTCGGATCAAAATCGGTCCAGATGAGGTCGCCGGCGTCAGGAATGTAGATCGTCGGCGTCATTCCTCGACGATCTCGCGGCCTGCGTCCGGTCCCCACTCGAAGGCCTCGTTATAAACTTTTCGCCACTGTCTCGCGCTCTTGCCTTTGAACAGCTCGTCCAGAGTGAAGCGTGGGACCGGACGGCGGATCACGATATCTCCGTCACGGGTTTCAATCTCGACATGCTCGCCGTCGGTAAGGCCCGCCGCTTTCGCGATCTGACCGGGGAGCCTGACAGCGAGGTTCCTTCCCCATTTTCCGACTATGACTTGCGGCAATTTCGCGCTCCGATTGCTGAGATATTCTCAGCATATCCCATATTCCGGATTGCGGAAAGGAGGGCTGAGCCAGGAGCGCGTGACGAATGCAGATCCCACGCCGAACAGGAATGGCTCCCCGGGCCGGATTCGAACCAGCGACATGACGGTTAACAGCCGTCCGCTCTACCGACTGAGCTACCGGGGAGTACTTATGGTTTGTCTGCGCCGCGCCTGAACTACTCTCGTTATACGCGGATCGCCGTGAGATCAAGAACCGATATTATAACCGTAGATCGGCGGTACGAATCAATCCGAATCGCGTCACTTGCCACCTTGCAGCGTCTTGTCCTGAATCTCGCCCATCTTCCTGACGGTCTCGGCCACGAACTTCGCCGGGAGAACTCCCGCCAGTCCTGAAAAAACCGGGTCGGTGTTCAGCGAAGTATTAGCCTCAAGAATTCCCCATAGCGCGAAGCGCAGGCCGGCACTGACGAAGACCGGGGCGCCGCTGGAAAATCCGGGCGCGCTGCCGCCGTCCAGATAGCAAAGCTGCTGCAGTCCCGCGCCGATGACCTCGGTGTCAGCCGGCGCGGATACCGACACGTGGCCGAAGCGGGCGAGCGCCTCGAAGCGATTCTGATTCACGCCGACCGTCGCGGCGGTCAGGTAGTACACCTGCGCGCCGGTTTCGGGGCGGGCGAACGGGTCATCGTTGCCGAGTAGTGAGCCCAGCGCGATTGGCGCGATGCTCGCTCCTTGAGGCGTCAGCGGAATCGCCGCGACGTCGGCCTTTACTTCGTTTGGATCGAGCACCCAACGGTTCTCAGGCGGCAACGGCTCTTCGCGCATCGCTCCAGTCTTCGAGTCCTCGAGCGTGAGCATCAGGCCGCTGCGCGGCTGGCGGTTTTCGTCGAGCAGATTGTGATGCGCCGTCACCAGGTACACGAACGATCGCCCGGGGGCCGCCTTGCTCGGCACGGCGACGAAGAATGCGGTGCCGACCTGCACCGTGCGGCCTTCGGAGTGAGTCACGATACCGGCGACGTTGCGCAGCGTTCCGGAAGGGACGTTGCCGCTTTCGTCAGAGTAGGTGCTCGGTGCGATTGCGAGCGTGGACGCGAGTGCGAAGGCGGCCGCCGCAATCGAGAGTGTGGCTTTTCTCATTCGATCAGATTCATCCAGAGCTTAATTTTGGGATTGGCCCGGCTCAGTTTCGGCGCATAACGATAGCAGAAGAGCGCACGGGTGGAAGGAGGCCCGCCCCACTGAATCAGGACACTACCTAGCCGTCGCGGAGGAGTGACCGAAAGCAAAACGGCGCGGCCCGAGCTTTTCCGCTCCGTCCGCGCCGCCAATCAACTAACTTTTTGGTCAAATCGCAATTTGTTGTGCGGATACTACCAGCGGTTGCGATTTCCGCCGCCGCCGCCTTCGCGGCCGCCACCTCCGCCACCGCCGCCACGACGACGATCTCCGCCGCCGCCACCACCGCCACCGCCGCGCGGGCCGCCGGTGCTGGCGCGAGCCTCGTCAATCTTGATTCGCCGTCCTTTCAGGTCAGTGTCGTTGAGAGTCGAGATGGCCGTGGCCGCGTCGGCCGCTTCAACCATCTCGACAAAACCGAAGCCGCGCGACTGTCCCGAGAATTTGTCGGAAACCACGACCGCGCTTTCGACTTTCCCAGCCTGCGCAAAGAGCTCCGCCAGGTCTTCTTGCGTAACCGCGTAGGCGAGGTTGCCTACATACAACTTAGTGGGCATAAAAGCCGCTCCTTACTTTTTGCCGGGAAGCTCCTAAACAGACGACCATCCGGGATGTCCGGGGATCCGAGAGAAAGGCAACGTCCGAGGCATGGTTAGGTCCTAGAGATAAAGATAGGCGCGAGGCAAATCTGAGTAAAGTCGGAGTCGCGAACGGGTCACTTTATTGAATGTGAAACCCGCGGTGGGTTTCACGCTTCCCTCGGCAGGGGTGACCCCTGCACCCAGTGAAATCGCGAAATGTTGAGGACAACCTTTCGCTCTAAGGTTCCTGATTTTAGTGGCACAGGCTTTAGCCTGTGATTCTTTCCTGGATTTGCATGGACCAGAAAATCACAGGCTAAAGCCTGTGCCACCAATGCCAGCCGCCGGAAGGTGAGGGTGCTGGGCGCGAGCACAATCTCAATCACACGGGATGCGAATCGAGAAAATCGCGAACGTACTGGTTCACCAACTCAGGTTTTTCCTGCTGCACCCAATGGCCCGAATCGGGAATGTACTTTATCTCGAACGGGCCGGTGAACAGCGGCTCCATCCCGTAGGTCAGTTCCTTGCCGAGTGCGAAATCCTGCTCGCCCCAGATGAGCAGCGTCGGCGCCGCGATTTTGCGATCGATCCACGAGTTCGTCCCAGGGCGCGCCATGAAACCGATGCGGAGGTTGGCGCGATAGTAGTTGATGGCGGCGGTAATCGAGTAAGGATTGCGGAACGCGGCCCGGAAGTAGTCGAGGTCGCTGTCGGTGAAGACATCTTTTTGAATCGTGCCGTTGCGCAATGCGCTGATCAGCGCTGCGTAGTTGTTGCGGCGAAACGCCCACTCAGGAAGGCGCCGAATCTGGAAGAACAGCATGTACCAACTGCGCAGCATCTGGCGCGGATTGCGCCGCATCGCGCGACTCATCCGCTCGAAGTGCGGGCAGTTCATCACGATGAGACGATCGACGACGTCCGGACGCATCAGCGCGGTCGCCCAGGCAACGGCGCCACCCCAGTCGTGACCGATCACCGTCGCGCGCTGATGGCCGAGCGCTTCGATCAAATCGGCTACATCGCCGACCAGCTTATCGAGGGTGTAGTTGGCGACGCCGACCGGTGCGTCGGACTCGCCGTAGCCGCGCATCTCGGGCGCGACGCATTCGAAGCGATCCGACAGCGCGCGGATTTGATAACGCCACGAATACCAGCATTCGGGGAATCCGTGCAGCATGATGATCGGGGGGCCGGAGCCCGCGCGGGCGACGCGGAGCGTGAGTCCGCTTTTGAGTTTAATTTTTTCGAAGTGCCAGGGCTCGGGCATGGGGTTACCGATAAGCGGGAGTGCAGGGCGCGCAACCTAACCCCTAACCCCTTCCCTCGAGGGAAGGGGGACAATCGCAGACGAAAGTTACGCGGCGACTTTCGTCGTTCCCTGCATTGCTGGCAGCTCTGGATTGCAGATGTACCGAAGCTTCGGGAGCGTTACGTCGGCGGTGGTGAAGGTCGCCGATATCGGATTGTCGAGGCTCAGATAATTCCCGGCCCCGAACGCGTCGTTGTCCATCAGGACAATCCGCGGCTTGCCGCGCTCCGCTTTCGAGAACGTGAACTCGGGATCGACCTGCACCAGGACCAGCTTGCCGTCGTCCTTGTTGCGTGCGAGATGCATGCTCGCGATGTATTGAATGTCGCCGCCGGAAATCATGTCGCGGTCGAGCAGCTCGCATTCGAGCACCGGCTTGCCGCCGGCGGTGACGCGCCCGACGACGCGGTCGTGACGGATGTCGAGTTTGACGTCGCCGGCGACCGTCGGATAACCCCATCGCGCGGCCATCTCGCGGCGCGCGTCATCATTGTCGCAATAACTGCGCAGCACGAAACCGCGCGGACGAACGCCGGTGCGGCCGGAGACGCGAACCTCGGCGATCGAGAACGCGCCGACCGGGCTCTCGGGATAACTCGTCACGCAGAAAATCGCGTACTCCGGAATCGACGGATGCATCGTCGCGGGGATCAAGTTGTCGGCCGGGATCGTCGTCGATCTCCATGTTGATGGTGAGAATCTTCGCGCCCTTCAAAGTCCACGGCTCGGTCTTGTAGCCGTTGATCGTCGGCACCGACTTGGCCCATGCGGACAGATTCAGTTTTCCAAAACGCGGCGGCATCAGCGGCCTCCTGCGGCGGCGGACGCGGTGTCGCTCGCGCCCTGAAAATGAGGCATCACTTCTTTCGCGAACAGGCGCAATGAATCGAGCACCTTTTGCTGCGGCACCGTTTCGAGCGCGTTCAGCAGGAAGTTGACGCGATCGACGCCGACCGCCTCCCACTTTTTCATCTCACGCGTGATGCGCGCGGGATTTCCCATCGCAATACCCTCCGGCGCGCCGGACGCATCGCCGGGACCCGCCGCATCCTGGCGCAGCGACGGCAACAATCCGAGCGACGGATACGACTTGCTCGGATACGCCTCGCGCGCGGCCAGCAATTGCGCGGCGAGATAATTGAAAGTGCCGGTGAGGCGCTTGCCGACCTTCACGCCCTCGGCATCGTCCTCATGACAGTACAAAAAGTTCACCGTCGAGACGGCTTCGTTGACGACCTCGCCGACCGGAGTGCAGTTCTGGATGATTTTGCGATAGCGCTTGACCTTCTCGTCCTGCTCGGCGAATCCGCCGAAGGTCAGCCCGAGACTGCCCATCCCACGCTCGGCCGCGTCGATTTCGGTGCCGGGACTGGTGACCGCAACCCACAGCGGCGGATGCGGTTTCTGATACGGCTTGGGCACGATGGTGCGCTGCGGCATCGACCACGAGCGTCCCTGGTACGAGAAGCGCTCCTGCGTCCACATCTTGGGCAGGCAATGGACGAACTCGTCCCAGGTCTTCTTGGTTTCGTCGGGACTCGCGCGGAATCCCGCCAGCTCGGTCCAGGTTGCGGAGCGGCCGGTGCCGACGTCGAGGCGTCCGCCGGAAAGAATGTCGAGCACGGCGGTGCGCTCGGCGATTTTGATCGGATGATTGAACTCGGGCACGCATACGATGATGCCGTGACCGACGCGCATTTTCTTGGTCTTCATCGCGCAAGCGGTCAGGAACAACTCGGGCGCGGGGCAATGCGAATATTCTTCGAGGAAGTGATGCTCGACGGCCCACACGGAATCGAAGCCGAGGGAATCGGCGAGGGCGACCTGCTCGAGGCAGTTGTCGTACACAGTTTTTTCGGTTTCGCGCCCCCATGGTCGCGGTACCGAGATTTCATAGAAGAGGCCGAATTTCATGGCAATACCTCCATACCGTTCGTTTAGCGCAATCGCGGAGAGATCGAAAGTCCTGTGAAAGGGAAGGGTAAATCACTTAATTAAAATGAAACCCGCGGTGGGTTTCATGCTTCCTTCGGCAGGGGTGACCCCTGCACCCAGTATAAAAAGAGTGCGCGGGCTCGTCCCCAAGAATCCGGTTCCCCTTCCCGCGCGGGAAGGGGTTAGGGGTTAGGTTCTTCAGCGCAATCACCATCAATGCATCATAAGTGCCCCTGTATATCGCTTGACATATGTTGATTGATACGGTTTAGATCGAAGTCGAGGACCTTCCCATGAAACACGAACTGATCGACGTGCCCGAGCCGAACCTCATCCGCGAACAATTCCCCTACGACGCGGTGCCGCGAATCATCTTCGACGGCGAGTTCGAGAAACCCGACCCGGCGCCCGATTTTTTCATCACCGACACGACCTTCCGCGACGGACAGCAGGCCCGTCCGCCGTACACTGCGGGCCAGATCGTCGCGATGTTCGATATGCTGCATCGTCTCGGCGGCCCTAACGGCATCATCCGGCAAACCGAATTTTTCCTGTACTCGAAGACCGATCGCGAGGCGGTGAATCGATGCCTCGCGCGCGGCTACGAATTTCCCGAAGTCACCGGATGGATTCGCGCGGTGAAAGCGGATTTCAAGATCGTCAAGGAGATGGGGCTGCGCGAGACCGGGATTCTAACCTCGGCGTCCGACTACCACATTTTCAACAAGCTCAAGAAAACCCGCCGCGCTGCGATGGACGACTACCTCGAGATCGTCAACGCGGCGCTCGATGCGGGCTTGCGCATCCGATGCCATCTCGAGGACGCGACCCGCGCGGATTTTTACGGCTTCGTCGTGCCGTTCGTGTCGAAGCTGATGGAACTCGGCGACGCCGCGCGGCTTCCCGTCAAGATTCGCGTCTGCGACACGCTCGGATTCGGGGTGCCGTACCCGGGAGTCGCGCTGCCGCGCAGCGTGCCGAAGCTGATTCTGGGGCTGCGCCGGGAATGCGGCGTCAAGCCCGATCAACTCGAATGGCACGGGCACAACGACTTCCACAAGGTGCTCGCCAACGCGACTGCGGCGTGGCTCTACGGATGCATGTACGCCAACGGCACGATTCTCGGTTACGGCGAGCGCACCGGTAATCCTCCGCTGGAGGGGCTGGTGATGGATTACGTGTCGCTCAAGGGCGGCGCGAACGGAATGGACTTGTCGGTGATCACTGAAATCGCTGAGTACTTCGAGCGCGAAGCCGGTTACCGGATTCCCGCCAATTATCCGTTCGTCGGACGCGACTTCAACGTGACGCGCGCGGGGATTCATGCCGACGGACTGCTGAAGGACGAGGAAATCTACAACGTGTTCGACACGTCGAAAATTCTCGGTCGCCCGCCGCGGGTCGCGGTCGATAAAACTTCCGGCGCCGCGGGGATCGCGTGGTGGATCAATTCGTACTTCGGTCTGGCCCGTGGCGCGCAGGTCGAAAAGCGCTCGCCCGAGGTGCTCGAGATCGCGAAGTGGGTCGATGCGCAGTACGACGACGGCCGCACCACCTCGATTTCGGATCAGGAGATGGAAGCGCAGGTGAGGCGGCATCTGCCGCGATTGTTCGAGAGCGGTGCTACCGAAAGGCTCGCTGGATAGTCGGGCAACCTAACCCCTAACCCCTTCCCGAGCGGGAAGGGGAACCGGATTGTTTGGAGTAACCTCTTCCCTTCTGGGGAAAGGGGAACCGGAATATGGTGGATTAGATTCTGATCCAGCCGGCTGGAATCAGATCCCTGGTGTCAAAGTAGCCTTCGAAGTCGCCGAGGGCACGGCGGTATCGATACGGGACGGATGGATTCCCGTGATCTCCGGAAAACCATTGCAAAGGTGCGATCACTTTCTTGTTCGGGTTGGGGTCGAGCCATGCGCCCCACCATGAGAACGTGGAATTCGCGATGATATGCCCTTTGCATCGGGCCATCAGGAAAAGATCTTCGATCTCCGTGAGCGCTTCGACGAAAAACACAGGATGGCCGCGAAACCGGTCCTTACACCACTCGATATCATCGGAGAAGATCACGAAGGTGGTGCCGGGATCGAACTGCGACATCGCGCGCTCGTAATAATCACCCGCCGCCAAATCCGGATGAGTTGGATTACCGATGTAGTCGGTCCGGCGCACATGGACCGAGCAGGTCTTCGCCGCGAGCAGATCGTCAAATGCCCGTTCGAGAAAATACGACAGCGCGTGATGGGGCGTGAAGTAGCGGCGCACCTCGTCCGCGCAGTGGGCAAAGTATCGCTCTGATTGGAAATAGCCCCTGAGTTCCGCGGTGCGCTCGATCATGATTTCTTCGTAAGCGTGGGTGCTAGGCATACGCCGCTGGAAATGTCGAATCGGGCGGACCTGCGGAATCGGAAATTCAAAATGCCTCGCGTACGGCCACGGAGGAAACACGAACGAACAACCGTTGCGGCGGGCGATACCGATGGTCGCGGCGATCTGAAAAAGCTGGTTGCCAAGTCGCCCAAGCTCGCCGATCGGAAAGGTGACGAATTTTGTGTCGCTGAACCGCGAGCGCAGCCTTCGGGCAATTGGCTCCAGGACCGGGAGCTTCGCGGCCTCCGCAATGAGTATCCTCAAGGCTGAGGGCTGCGAGGCTTCAGGTTGCGAAGAGTTCATTGGAAAATTCATGCCGCGCCGGAATGGAGATCGCGGCCCATCCGCTCGCGCCCGAGCAAAATGACGACCGCGGCCAGGACCATCACAATTGCCGCGACGCTCGCGAGCGTCGCCGCATAGCCATATCTCTCCGCCAGCAGCGCCTGGCTGACGGCGGCTCCCGAAGCCATCAGGACGCCGATCTGATACGCAAGTCCCGAAAAAAGCCCGCGAACTTCCGGCGGTGACAGCTCCGTCAGATGCGCCGGGATTACGCCCCATGCTCCCTGCACCATGAACTGCATCACAAACGCGCCGAGTGTGAGCATCACCAGCGTCGAGGGATAAATCCACAGCGGGATGACGAAGCCGGCGCAGATCACCGCGGTCGCCATGGTGCGGCGGCGTCCCCATCGATCGGAAAAATAGCCGAAGGTCAGCCCGCCGAGCAGCGCCCCTACATTATAGATTACTGCGATCGTGGCGACGGTGCGGGTGTCGAAGCCGCGGGTCTTTTCGAGAAACGTCGGATACATATCCTGCGTGCCGTGCGAAACGAAATTCATCATCGTCATCAGCGCGCACAGGTACAGGAACAATTTCCAGTTCGCGCGAATCGCGCCGCGAATCTTCGACATGTCGGGGCGGGTGCGCAGCCATGCTTCCGACTCGGGAACTTTGGTGCGGATGTAAATTGTCAGCAACGCGGGCGCGCCGCCGAGGAAGAACATCGCGCGCCATCCGAAGTGCGGAAAAACGAAGAAGAACGCGGCCGCCGCGAGCAGGTAGCCGACCGCGTAACCCTCCTGCAACAGGCCGGAGAAAAATCCGCGCCATCGCGGGGACACCGCTTCCATCGCGAGCGACGCGCCCACGCCCCATTCGCCACCCATCCCGATTCCATACACCGCGCGCATGAACAGGAACCATCCGTAGCTCGGCGCAAGGCCGCTCAACACTTCGACGACGGAATAGAAAATGACGTCGACCATCAACGGGATGCGGCGGCCGTAGCGGTCGGCAACCCAGCCGAAGATGATCGCGCCAACCGGACGCAGGGCGAGCGTCGCAGTGATGGTAAATGCGATGTGCGAGATTGGGCGATGGAACTCGCGCGCCACCGCGGGCATCACGAAAATCAGGATGAAAAAATCGAACGCATCGAGCGCCCAACCAAGAAAGCTCGCGAGCAGAGTATGCGCCGCCTCGGCAGACGTAATCGCACGCACCGGTTCAAGCGCGGGGACAGAAGAATCCATGGCGTGCAATGATTAATCGAACCGCAGCGGTTTGTCATTCTGCCGGCGGTGCTCCCTTGAGTTAAGCGCATGCGATGCGCGATAAGGGGATCATATGTTCAAAGGCATCAGAGTCATCGACGCCGACGGGCATGTGATGGAGCCCAACGAGCTCTATGACGAATACCTGGATAGTAAGTTCAAACCCGATCTCGATGAATTGAAAAAGGTCGCGTCGGCGCGCGCGTCGAAATATTTCTTCGGCTACTTCCATCAGTTGAATACAGGACGGCCGCTCGGCATCGCGACGCCCGACAAGCCGCTGATGCGAACCGGGCGCAAGCCGCACGGCGAGCGGCCCGACATGCGCGGCGGCTTCGATCCTCACGTGCGCATCAAGGACATGGATCGCGAGGGAATCGACGTGGCGGTGCTGTTCGCGACTGTGGTGTCGAGTTTTTGCGCGCTCCCGAGCGTCGATTTCGAAGTCGCGATGATTCGTGCGTACCATCGATGGCTCGCCGACTACTGCGCGGCGTTTCCGGCTCGCCTGAAGGGCGTCGCGATTGTGCCGATGCGTGCACCCGAACAAGCTGCTGACGAAATTCGGCGCGTCGCGAATGAGCCGTGGTGCGTCGGCATCTACCTGTCCGCGCATATGGAGGACAAGCTGCTCGACCATCCGGCGTTCCATCCGATTTGGAAGGCGTGCGTCGAGACCGACCTGCCCGCGTGCTTCCATGGCGGCACGGCGCGGCCGCCGTACGGGATGGGCACGTTCGAGATGGGCAACAATCTTTTCATCCAGCATTCGGCGACGAATCCGTTCGAGGTGATGCGCGGGATCGCGTCGCTGGTCGGAGGCGGCGTGCTCGACATTTTCCCGAAGCTGCGGGTTGCGTTTCTCGAAGCGGGCGTTGGATGGCTGCCGTTCTGGATGGAGCGGCTCGACGAGCATTACGAGCTGATGCCTGAGTACGTGCCGTTTCTGCATCGCAGGCCGTCGGAGGTGATTCGCAGCGAGAATTTTTTTATTTCGTGCGACCCCGACGAGGAGACGCTGCCATATCGTGGTGAAAGCGTTGGCGCTGAGCATATTCTGTATGCGTCGGACTATCCGCATTTCGATGGGCGGTTCCCGCATACGGTGAGTTTGACGGCGGGAAGGAAGGAGTTTGATGCGAGCGTGGCGAGGAAGATTTTGGATGAGAATCCGACGCGGTTGTATACGCGGTTGAAGTCGTAGGAACCTAATCTAACCCCTTCCCATGGTGGGAAGGGGGACCGGATTTTTTTGGATTTTGATTTTAGCGATGAAGACCGGAAAGTTTGCGGCGACTTTGATCGTGATTGCACTGGTGGCGGGCGTCGCGCGGAATGCGAGGGCGCTAACGCCGGAGCAGGAGCAGGCGGCGCAGGATCTGCACGACGCGGAGGCTGCCGGCAAGCGGCATCGCGCTGAGCTGATGAAAATCCCGCACGTCACGGTCGTCACTGGCGAAGTCGATGGACGCAACGAGGCCGCGATTCTGATCGAGGTGGACGATCAGAAGAATGTCGATGAGGTACTGCGCAAAGTGCCGTCGCGAATCGAGGGCTTCCCGGTAGAAGTCGATGAGAGCGCTCCCGAGATCGTGAAAGGTGGCTCTATGATCTTTTTGAAGGACGACGCTGCGACTCCGACGCCGCCGACCATCGACAAGAATGGCTACTACCATCACACCTGGTCGAAGCCGTCCGCGCCCGCGACGAACTCGACTGCGCAGCCGTGAACCTAACTTGACTGCAATTCCGAGGACTCCCTATAGTCTAGTTTCGGAGTCCGGCGAACCTGCGGCTAGCGCAGAAAACCCCGTTCAGACAATCGATTTGGTGCTGGTTTAGAGATGCAGCGAAGCGAACAAATGACCTTCTGGGAGCGGATTTATATCCCCGAAATCCTGAAAGGTCTTGCGATCACCAACTACCATTTCATGCGCAACCTCATGCTCCACACCGCGCATCTGTTCGGGATGAAGAAATCAGTCAACGCGACTTCGACCACGCAGTATCCCGAGGAGCGCAAGCACTATCCCGACAATTTTCGCGGCAGTCATCGCCTGACGCTGCGCGAGGATTCCAGTGTCCGATGCACCGCGTGTTTTCTGTGCGCGACCGCGTGCCCTGCGCAGTGCATATATATTGAGGCCGGCGAGTCGCCCGATCCGCACGTCGAGAAATTTCCGGTGCGCTACGAAATCGACACTCTGCGATGCATCTACTGCGGGCTTGTGCGTCGAGGCGTGCCCGTGCGACGCGATTCGGATGGACACCTACGTGCATCCGCGCATCTGGGGTTTCGACCGCAAGGATTTCGTCGAGCAGAAGGAACTGCTGATGCATCGATCGCACGTGCTGGCCGAGAAGGGCCGCGACGGCAACATGAACGAGATGCTCGAGTGGTACCGCGAGCAGGACGCGAGGGTTTACGATCCGCAGCGGCCGGAGATGAAGAACTACACCAACCGTGAAGCGCCCAAGCATTACGCGGAAGCGCCGGACCGTATCGACGACCTCACTGCGATCGACCGGCACGCGCGCAGCGGCAAGTAACCCGATGACCCGAGTGACTATTGGCCTGACCCTGGCGGGCCTGATTGTTTTGTTTATCGCTTACGCAAAGGGCGTCGGCGTGATTCATGGCGGCGACGTGCTCAGCCATATGTACTGGGCGACCGGGGCGCTGACACTCGTTGGGCTGGCCAATTTTATCGCGGTGGCGCACCTGGCGCGCGCCGAGCGAATGATCCAGGAACTGCGTGCGCTGTGCGAAAAGAACGGCATCGAGTACGGCGACGATTAAGCTATACTTTTAAATCCAAGGTCGTGCGCTCGACGGCCGCGGAGGTGACGCGATGACCCAGATTGAAGCCGCCCGCAAGAACATAATCACCCGGCAGATGACCGAAGTTGCCGAGGATGAAGGATTCACGCCCGAAGAAATTCGCGCGCTGGTCGCGACCGGCGAGGTCGTCATCCCGCACAACCTCCATCACGATTTCCGGGCAATCGGAATCGGCAAAGGCCTGCGCACCAAGGTCAATGCCAACATCGGCGCCTCGAACTTCCATCAGCTGATTGAAGAGGAAGTCGAAAAACTTTACACCGCGGTCCGCTACGGCGCCGACTCGGTGATGGATCTTTCGACCGGCACCGACCTCGATAAAATCCGCGCGGAGATCCTGTCGCGATGCTCGGTGATTCTCGGCACGGTGCCGATTTACCAGCTCGGCTCCGAGCGCTCGATCATGGAGATGGAAATCGAGTTTTTTCTCGACGTTATCGAGCGGCAGGCGCGTCAGGGTGTCGATTACATGACGCTCCATTGCGGCGTCACGCGCGAAAGCGTGAAGCGGTTGCGCGGACATCAGCGAATCGAGGGTATCGTGTCGCGCGGCGGTGCGATGTTGGCGGCGTGGATCGAGCGCACCGGCAACGAGAATCCGCTCTACGAGCATTTCGACCAAGTCTGCGCGGTGCTGCGCGAGCATGACGTAACCATTTCGATAGGCGACGGGCTGCGGCCGGGCGCCACCGGCGACGCTACCGATCGCGGGCAAATCTCCGAGTTGCTGCTGATGGGCGAACTGACCGATCGCGCGCGCGCGATGGGCGTGCAGGTGATGATCGAAGGTCCCGGCCATGTGCCGCTCGATCAAATCGAAGCCAACGTGAAGCTCGAGAAGCGCGTCTGCGGCGGAGCGCCGTTCTACGTGCTCGGCCCGCTGACCTGCGACGTCGCGCCCGGCTACGATCACATCACCGGCGCGATTGGCGGCGCGATCGCGTCGGCGGCGGGCACCGATTTTCTCTGCTACGTAACGCCGGCCGAGCATCTGCGGCTGCCCGACATCGACGACGTGCGCGAAGGTGTGATCGCGACACGAATCGCGGCGCACTCCGGCGACCTGGTGAAGGGTGTGCGCGCCGCGAAAGTCTGGAACGATCAGATGTCGCGATATCGAAAGGCGCTCAACTGGGAAGGCATGTACGCGATGGCGATGGACCCCGACAAGGCGCGCCGCTACAAGGAAGAGAGCGAGGCGGCGGGTTCCAACGTCTGCACGATGTGCGGGTCGCTGTGCTCGATCAATATCGACAACGCGGCGATCAAATTCACCAAGCGGCGATCGATCGCCGAGGCGGAAGCGCATGCCGCCGGCTGACGCGAACGGCATTCCCGATATTTCGGCGGCGCTCGAGCTCGCGTTGCCCGATGCTCAAGGCGAGCTGCGCCGGCTGAAGGACTTTCGCGGCCACAACAGCGTCATTTATTTCTACCCCAAGGACGACACGCCCGGCTGCACCGTCGAGGGCAAGGAATTTCGCGACAGTATCGAAAATTTCAAGGCGCTCGATTGCGTCGTCATCGGCGTGAGCACCGATTCGGCCGAGCGTCATCGGGCGTTCGCCGAAAAGCATGCGCTGCCGTTTATCCTGCTGGCAGATGAAGATGGAAAACTCGCCGCTGCGTTTGGCGTGCTTAATGGGAAGTACGCGGCGCGCTCGACCTTCGTGCTCGACAGCGATCTTCGCGTGCGGCGTGCTTTTCACGAAGTGACGCCGCGCGGACATGCCGCGCAGGTACTCAATTTCATGCGCACGCTGGTCGAATCGCATCGCATGATTGGCGGATAGCCGTTAGCCGCGTAGCGTGACTCGCGCGCGTGGTTATAGTTGTATATTGAAACTGAATCCGCCGGCGGATCGGACGGTTAAAACTTATGGCGAAAACCTCGAAGAATATTCTCGACGAAGCGCGCTCGACGATTAGACAGATCGGTATCGACGAAGCGCGCGCGATGATCGACCAGCCCGGCACCGTGCTGGTCGATGTGCGCGAAGCGGACGAGTGGCGGCAGGGGCATATTCCGCAGGCGGTCGCGATTCCGCGCGGGTTCCTCGAGCTTCGAGTCGAGGAGAAAATCCCCGACCACAAGACTCCCGTGATTTTGCAGTGCGCGTCGGGCACGCGCTCGCTGCTCGCGGCGCGGACCCTGCGCGAGCTCGGCTACGAGAACGTCTTCAACATGACGGGCGGCTTCAGCGCGTGGAAGGATCGCGGGCTGCCGTGGATTGCGGATCGCGCGTTCACCAGCGAGGAGCTGACCCGCTACTCGCGCCATTTCGTGATTCCCGAGGTCGGCGAGAAGGGACAGGCGAAACTGCTCGACGCCAAGGTGCTGCTACTCGGCACCGGCGCGCTGGGATCGCCGTCGGCGCTGTACCTGGCCGCGGCCGGAGTCGGCACGATCGGGCTGGTGGATTTCGACGTGGTCGATATGTCGAATCTCCAGCGGCAGATTATACACACCACCGATCGCGTCGGCATGCCGAAGACCGAGTCGGCCCAGAAGGCGATCAACGCGCTGAATCCCGGCGTCAAGGTGATTCGCCACGATGTGCGGCTCACCTCCGAGAACGCGATGGATATCGTCAAGGACTACGACGTGGTCGTGAACTGCGGCGACAATTTTCCGACTCGATATCTGATCAACGACGCATGCGTCTTCGCGAAGAAGCCGTTGGTTGACGGCGCGATTTTCCGCTTCGAAGGCAACACCACGGTTTTCTACCCGGCCAAGGGCGGCCCGTGTTACCGATGCCTCTATCCGGAGCCGGCCCCGCCGGACATGGCGCCCTCGTGCGCGGAGGCCGGAGTGCTCGGCGCGATTCCGGGACTCATCGGATCGATCGAAGCGCTCGAGGCGATCAAGCTCATAATCGGCGCGGGCTCCCCCCTAATCGGCAAGATGGTGTACTTCGACACGCTGTCCGACAAGGACTACGTGCGCGTTTTGAAGATCCGCAAAGATCCGAAATGCCCGGTCTGCAGCGAGCATCCTACGCAGACCACCTTGATCGACTACGAAGCATTCTGCGGATTCGGCGCGCCCGCGAACGGAACTGCGCACGCGGAACCAACGGCGCATGCGAGCGCGGCGGCGTCGGCACGCTAAGACTCGCGCGCTGGCGCGCGAAGCTTGAAATCTGATTTGATTGCGGCGGGACTCTGAAAAGGGTTCCGCCGTTTCATTTTCGAGATCGATCACTGAGGCGAATCGCAATGGCGCTTGGACCGTTCTACGTGGCGGAAAAACTCAAAGGCGAAAAGGGGATGAGAGGAATCGCGCTGTTCATGCGCCATGGCGAAACCGCGTGGAATCGCGAGGGCAGGGTGATGGGCCGCAACCCGATCGAGCTCGACGCTGATGGCCGCGCGCAGGTGGAAGCCTCGATTCCGTTCGCGCGCCTGATCAAGCCCGATTTGATCGTCACGAGTCCGCTCGCACGCGCGCGGCAGTCTGCGGAGATAATCGCGGCCGGCGTCGGTGGCGTCGCCGTCGCCGAAGATCCGCAATTGTCGGAGGTCCAGTACGGGCGATGGGAAGGGATGGTGTACGACGATTTGGTCGAAGATGCCGACTACCTGAACTATCGCGAGCATCCGCTGGACACGCCGACGCCCGGCGGTGAGACCATCGCGCAGGTGCAATCGCGAGGCGTCGAGGCGGTGCGGCGCGCGATCACGGACAACAGCGGGAAGCGGATCCTGTTCGTTTCGCACGGCGATATCATTCGCACCGTGTTGTGCCATTTTATGCGGCTCGAACTCGCGCACTTCCGGCGAATCCGCGTTGACAACGCGGCGTTCTCTGGCTTCCAGCTAATCGGCGATTTCGCCGAGATGAAATTCCTGAATCTGTTGCCCGATCCGGATCGCGCGTTCGCTGCGCCCTTCGTATCGAAAAAGCGCGAGTAACCTGGCGACGACGATCTGAAAACGAAACAGAGGCGGGCACGGCGGCCCGCCCCACTGGAAGAAGAAGAGTTCAGGGGCCGCCGGCGAGCGACGGTGACGATGCGCCGACGTCGATTCCTTTGCGAACGCGGACGTCAGCGCCCGGCTTGCCCGGAACCTCGACCTTCAGGCTGCGGTAGCCGCCCCGCGACGGATCGGGCGCGAGAAATCCGACGGTGTATTGCTCGCGCAATTCGAGACTGATGTTCTCGCATGCGCGACGCAGCGACTCGCCGTCTCCCGCCTCGCGGATGATGTAGGTCTTGGCGCCGGTTTCGGTCGAGAGCGAGTGCAGCGTCTCAGAGTCCACGTGTTCCATGTCGTCGCCGCCCAGAACGAACGGTCCAATCGACACGGAAACTCCGCTGCTGCCGTTGGGATCGCCGATTCCGATCGAGTACACCAGCACGCCCATTCGCCGCGCCTGCGCGACGACGTCATTCACGGTCGCGGCGCTGGTATTGTCCATTCCGTCGGTCACGACGAGCAGCGCTTTCTTGTCGTAGCGCCCGCGCTGCACCATCTGGAGGCCCTGCATAATCACGTCGAACAGAGCGGTCTGCCCGTAGGCGTGCAGCAACGCGAGCCGGCGCATCACGAGATCGTGATTCATCGTGAACGGTTGGAGCAGGAATGGATGGCTCGAGAATGCGAACAGGAACACGTCGTCCTTGTCATTCAGATCGCGCAGGAATTGCGCAATCGCGGCGCGCGCCTGCGGAATCTTCGGCGTCATGCTGCCCGAGGTGTCCACCAGGATGCCGACCGAAACCGGAGTGTTCAGGTCCTGCCGAAAAAACTGTATCGGACTCTGCTGCCCGTCCATGTAGAGTTTGAAGTCGCCCTTCTGAAGCCCGGTAACGTAAGTGCCGCTCGGCTCGGTCACCGTAACAGTCACCTGTTCGTAACCCGGCTGCTGGCGCAATTCGCGCGTCGGCAGCACCAGTTCCTGGCCGCCCTGCGGAACCTGCGGCGGGATGTTGAGCGACTCGCCGCCCTGTTTCGCCGGCATCGACGGCAACTCGAGCGTCGAGGTTTCTTTGCCCTGGCTACGCGGAATAATCAGCTGCGGTGCCGGATTCGATGGTGGTGGCGGATTTGCCAAACCCTGCTGCATCTGCGCTGCGGCGGGTGAGGCTGCGGCAAATATGATCGCCAGCATGATCGCGGCAGCAGCGAATGCGGAAATCAAGCTGCGTCGTAGCACTGGAAGAATTGTTGTCATCGCAATGCGAGCGCGCCGCCGAAGCGGCCCATTTTCATGTCTAATGATCCTATTTGCTCCCGCATTGAGCAAGCCGGGTAAAGTTTCCGAGCCTCAATACGCGATCCTCTCACACGTTGGACGAATTCGCCGAAGCAAAGTTTCAGCGCGCCGACGGCGCAGGCGTCCCTCGGAACCTTAGCAATCGTTAAGCTTGCTGAACGGTCGGTTCGCGCCGCGATATCGGTTTCTTGTCTCCCATTCTGATTTCGTCGTAACTTGATGAACCGGCCCAAGACCGCCACGTTCAGACCTGCCCGAGCGAAGGAGAAATGATGAAGTTCGGAATTTTCATGGCCCCGTTCCACCGCGTCGGCGAAAACCCGACGCTCTGCTTCGAGCGCGACATGCAGCTGATCGAATGGCTCGACGATCTCGGATACGAAGAGGCCTTCATCGGCGAGCATCATTCCTCGGGATGGGAAATAATCTCGTCGCCGGAGATTTTTATGGCGGTGGCGGCGACGCGCACCCGGCATATCATGCTTGGATCCGGCGTGGTCAGCATCCCGTATCATCATCCGTTCCACGTCGCGAATCGGTTCGCATTGCTTGACCATCTCACTCGCGGACGCGTGATGCTCGGATGCGGTCCCGGAGCGCTGGCCGCCGACGCTTACATGCAGGGAATCGATTCGACCACGCAGCGCAAGCGGATGATCGAAGGCATTACCGCAATCCTTCGGCTGTTCAATGAAGAAGGCAAAATTTCGATCGATGGCTCGTACTTCAAGCTCGTCGATGCGCATCTGCAGGTGAAACCGTTCCAGCAACCGCATATGCCGGTGTTCGTCGCGAGCACGATTTCGCCGTCAGGGATGGTCGCGGCGGGACAGCTCGGATGCGGCGTGCTGTCGGTCGCGTCGTACGCGCCCGGCGGCCTGGACGACCTGATGAAACGCTGGGCGATGGCCGAAGAGTCGGCGGCCGAGAACGGCAAGACGGTCGATCGCAAAAACTGGCGGATGGTTTTCCCGATTCATCTCGCGGAGACGCGCGATCAGGCGATGGCCGATATTCGCGACGGCGCCAACGCGTGGATTCGCGAGTATTTTATCGACACGCTCGGCACCCGCATCCAGTTCGAGGAATATCCGAATCAACCGATCGAAGAGATGAACATCGATCGGATGAACGGACGCGGCGGCATTATCGTGGGAACGCCCGACGACGCGATCGCGAGGATCAAGGAGCTGCAGCAGGCGACCGGCGGCTTCGGCGGCATCCTGGGACTCGCGCACGAATGGACCACGCGCGAGAAGACCCTCCACTCCTACGAGCTGTTCGCGCGATACGTCGCACCGCAATTCCAGGGCCCAGTCGCGCAGCAAGTGAAATATTCGAATGAGTGGGCGCGCGAAAATCGCGACCTGATGTTCGGCAAGGCGGTCGCGGGAATCCTGACCGCGGTGCAGGACTACGCACAGCACCAAGCCGAAAAGGGCGAACCGGTCCCGGAGATGATGACGCAGCCGATAACCCGCGTCCGGCCGTAGCATGAACGATGATGTTCCGTTTGCGGTGCGTCGTGATGAGTTGATCGCTCGCGCGGTAACTATCCTCTCCACTGATTCACGCTTCCCTGCGGGATGGCTCGAAGGGAGCCTTGCTGACGGTTCTGCGGACTCGTATTCGGATATCGATTTGCACCTTTGCGTGGTCGAGAGCGCGTGGGACGAGGTGTGGAACGGCCGGCGCGGCGTGATCGAACGAATCGCGCCCATATTAGCGTCGCTCGATATCATGGGTGTGTTCGGCGTCGGGTGCTTGATGGCGGGTCCGGTGAAGTTTGACGTTTTCTTCGAGCGGGAAAATGGCTTGGGGTCGAGGCCGCGCATCGCGGTGAAGCGTCTTTGGGGCGCGCCGGAGATCTACCAGCGGTTCAAAATCGGCGACGACCTGGGAGATGCCATAATCAAGCACGCGCTCGAAACCAACGTGCTTGGATTTCTTCAAGGCGCGACCTGGCCGGTCAGAATCCTCGCACGCGGGCAAATCAACACTTTTCTCTTCAACGAAATCCTGCTGGTCGAGACGGCGATCGTCCCGCTGATGCTGCTCGAGACGGATCGCCGCGCGTTCCATCGCAATATGTTCACGCGCGCGAAGCTGCTCCCACCCGCTAAGCGCGAGGAATGCGCCCGGCTCGTCGATCGAATCGTGACGGCGATACGCAATGGCGATCGCGCTGCGATGCGAGACGTGCATATCGAAATGCACCGAATGATTTGTGAGCTTGCGAGGGCAGCATTCGCGCGCTACGGCCTCGAGTTCCCGCCCCGCGTCGAAGACGCGATGCGCGACTTCTACCAGCGCGAGTGGCCGACTTAGATAGTCCGCCAGCGCGCGGTTTGGATAGTCGTCAGCTTCGGTGCTACTCACAATGCTATCCGCATCGAGAGGAGCACACCGATGGACGCTCACGCCGAGATAGCCCGCGCGATCGATAACTACCGCGACAAGGTCGTCGCGCTCAGCCATCAGATACACGAGCATCCCGAGCTCAAGTTCGAGGAGCATTTTGCCTCCGACCTGTTGAGCAAGGCCGCCACCGAACTGGGTCTTGAGGTTGAGCGTAAAGTCGCCGGATTGAAGACCGCGTTTCGTGCCGAGTTCGGCGGCAAGGGGCCCGCGGTTGCGATTCTTGCCGAATACGATGCGCTACCCAATGGGCATTCGTGCGGGCATAACCTGATTGCCGGCGCTGCGCTCAGCGCGGTCGCGGGTTTGAAGAGCATCGCGAGCCATCTGCCGGGTCGCGTCATTTTTCTCGGGACACCGGCCGAAGAGGGCGGGGGCGGCAAGATAATCCTGATCGACAACGGTGCGCTGCGCGGCGTCGATGCGGCCATGATGGCGCATCCGACCGACGCGGAATTCTGCACGATGCCGGCGCTCGCCACGCAGCATCTCAAGCTGACGTTTCATGGGCACGGCGCGCACGCGGCGCTGGCGCCGTGGGACGGTTCTAGTGCGCTGGCCGCGGTGATTCAGACATTTCAGAGCGTCGATGCGATGCGGCTGCATCTGCGCGACGGCTCGCGCATCCACGGCATTATCACCGACGGCGGGCAGGCGGTGAATATCATTCCCGAGCGCACTGAGTGCCTGTTCCTGGCGCGCGCGAAGACCAGCCGCTACGCCAGGGAGATTGGCGCGCGAGTGATCCGATGCGCCGAGGCGGCCGCGATGGCGACTGGGACGCGCGTTGAACACGAGGTCGAGGGCGGCTACAAGAACCTGATCAACAATCTCAGCATGGCGCATCGTTACGCGGCGCATAGCGAGGCGCTCGGGACGGTATCCCGCGAGGCGCCGGAGAATACGCCGACCGGCAGCACCGACATGGGCGACGTCAGTCACGTGATGCCCGCGATACATCCGTCGTTCGCGATCTCGCAAGCGCGGCGAGGGCAACTGCCACGAAGATGCGTTCGTCGCGCACGCCGACTCGCAACGCGGCTACGACGCTATGATTCGAGTGGCGAAAGCAATGGCGATGACGGCGTACGATCTGCTCGCGGAGCCGGAGCTGCTCGCGTCGGCAAGAAAGGAGTTCGAAGCCCGCAAGGAAAGCTGAATTGAGGTCTGTCTAGCCTCATCTCTGAACTCGGTCGTCGGCGTGCTTTTCCTAACCTCCCCTTGTCCGAGGGGAGGTCGGCGTAAGCCGCGCGCAGCGCGGTGTCGACGGGAGAGGTACAACGCAAGGTGTCGCAACACATGGGTTGTGCAATAGTTGTTGCTACTGACGCTGCGTTTCACCGCTTCGTGAAACCGTCTGCGCTCCAATCGTCCGAGCCGATGCCGTTGTGCACGATGAACAACCCGTCGGGATCGTACTTTTTTTTAATTTCGGCGAGCCGCGGGTAGTTGCTACCCCAGTACGCTTGCTGCCATCCGCTCTCGAAATAATTGCTCTCACTCACGTATGCGCCGCCGTTCGGCACGATCGCCCGAAGCTGATCCATGCATTGATGAATGCGGTCTGCGGCTTTGCGGCCGTCGCCGACCGAGGGCTCATGCCCGGGAATCCCCGGATATGCGGGTCCCTGGCCGTTGGCCGAGATGACCAAGGCGAAAGCGGTCAGTACCGCAGGATTCGTCGATGTATCCTTTGATGCGGCGATTGCTTCGGGCGGGCCTCCGGCAAGTCCCTTGTTGAAGTGAAAGGAAAGGCCTGAATGCCGCGAGGCTGCGAAAATAGCATCGCTGAGACGTTGCTGCCCGTCCTTGGCAAGCAATGACTCGGGCATCCATAGCGACTCGTACGCCCAGATGAACCAGTCAACTTCTCCCGTGTTCCCCTCCCACCATGCCTGATTCGGTCCCACGCCGGGCCGGGGATCGGCGACAACGACAGGGTTGGGGATCAAACGGACGAGCACATCGTCAAGCATCGCATGCAGGAGACTTCCGTTTCGTGGAAGCAGGACTTCCGGCCAATGCTCCTTCCACCACTGCATGTCCCAAAAGTGCCGCGCCGGTACGCTTCCGATTACTACTCTTCCATCGATCGAGCATCCGTTGGAGGAATCCGCGACCCAATCCAGAAACGGCTGCCAGACCTTTTTCAGTTGCTCGCCGTCGAGTCCCTGCGAGATCATTTTGATCTCGAGAATGTTGTCGGGCCTGAACTCGGCCTGCTCCCCCCAATGTTGGTTGAAGAGATGCTGCTGGTAGAAGCTCACGAACTCGCTGATCAGACGTCGATACGCATCGTCGGACGCCGCCTTCACTTTGAAGTTGGCACTCCCGAAGAACTCGGGAAGATCGTGAAGCCGCACCGTCAGCTTGCTGACCACGCCGAAGGTGCCGCCTCCGCCGCCCTTGAGGGCCCAGAACAGATCGGGGTTGTTGCAGGCATTGGCGATTCGTATCTGCCCGTCTGCGGTGACTACTTCGGCCTCGAGCAGGCTGGCCGCGGCAGAGCCGAAGCCCTTTGAAAGACTGCCAAAGCCGCCGCCCTGAATCAGACCAGCCAGTCCTACGGTAAGGCATCCTCCACCCTGAATATATTTGCCGCCCTTGGTGGTGACCGCGTCGTAGGCCTGGATATCGATGGTTCCTGCGCCGAGCGTCGCCGCGGGTTGCGGCTGCAGAGTATGCTCGCACCCATTCGGAACGAACGCGTCATGCATCGTGATCTCGTTCATGTGCCGGGTCCAGATGAGAAGGGAATCAGGCGCGTTGGACGTTCCCTGATAGCTGTGGCCGCCGCCCTTGACCACCAGGCGCAAGTTGTTCTCGCGGGCAAAGTTCACGGCCGCGGCGATGTCGTGGGCATTTTTCGCGACGACGGCGTAGGCGCTGGGCTTAGTCGCCCACGCATCGACCCATCCTAATGTTTCGGTGAGTCCCGGCTGCTCGCCGACATAGTACGGATTCTTCAGATTCTTCAGCAGGGTCTTGGCGGCGTCGCTGTCGGGATTGGTTTTGAGTATCGACAGCGGAAACTCTACCGGAATCAGGTTTCCGCCAACCGTTTCGTTGAGTTGCTTCCATGCGGTCTTCGACGGCCATGCGGCATCGGAGGGCCGCACGCGACTGAAATTTGTACTCGCGAAGAGTCGGCGCGGCAAAATAGGAATGAGCGCCGCCGATCCGATCGCTTTCAAGAATGATCTTCTGTTCATCGAACCCTTTTGTGGCGTATCATGAGATCCTTGCGGATGCCCGGATGCTCTCACCATCGAGCACGTTCACCTTTGCGCCGGCCTCTGATTCGGGCTTATCCGCGTTTTCCAGCTGCTCGAGATTTCTTTGATGCGTCGAGCGGTCGATGTCATAAAAAAGCAGGACCGCAATCGCGATCGCGCTGAAGGTCGCGACTATCGGAACGAAAACCATGCCCAGGTGATGCAAGGTCGCCGGCGCCACCTGGCCCGGTGTCGCATGCTGCGGAAAGCTGACCCACGCAAGGAGCAGGCCTGCCAGGAAGGTGCCGACTCCGGTGACGCATTTCGATATGAGGCCGTTGGCGGCGAACAGCAGCCCTTCCGAACGTTGTCCCGTCGTGACTGCCGCATCTTCGACTACGTCCGCCATCATCGAGGTCACAATAATGAATCCGGTAAGCCCTAGGGTCGCGGCGAAGAAATTGAAGACGAACACGATCGCGAATAATGCGCCGGTGCCGTTGGGCGGCAGCAGTCCCATCAGGCGCATCGCGATCGGCGCGACCGATGCGAACAGCGAGACAAAGAAGACACCGATCATCGCCTGCTTCTTTCCGAACGGCCTCGAGATTGCCGGCGCCAGCCCAACCCCGGCAAAGGCGGCGAACAGCACGGCGGCGGCAAGATACGACATTTGGGCCGGCGTCAGTTCAAAGAAATATGCCGAGATGTAGAAGTCGAGTCCCTGCCTCAGGCCCGTTGAAACAGCGCCCACTATTCCCGAAATCGTCAACGCGAGAAACGATCGATTGGTCAGCGTGCCGCTTACCTCTTCGAACTTCTCGCGCCATGTGCCCCGTACTCGCGGCTCATGGACCAGGGCCGCAATAAAGCGATGAGTGCCAATGCACGAAATCATGATCGATAGGAAAATCACGATGGCCGCGGCAAATCCCGTTTCGCGGTATCCCGCCCGGGACAACAGGCCCAGCGGATGAGTCGCGTCTTTGCGCAGGAAGACCTGCAACGCAAGCACTGATATCCCTGCTCCGCCCAAGGTTCCGAAAAAGAAGCGCGAACCCATCAGGGTGGTCCGCTGGTCGTAGTCCAGCGTGAGCTCCGGTCCCAGCGCCGAGCTGGGAATTTCATAAAGACTCAGCAGCACCCGCACCGCCATCAGCATCACCGCCATGTAAATGAGCAGATGGACCTGGGACCATCCGAGCGGCGGATCGAACAGGTAATAGAAAGCGACCGCGGTGGGAAGGGCGGAGGCGTACATGAACGGATGGCGCCGGCCCCATCGCGATCGCGTGTGATCCGACCATTCCCCGATCAGCGGATCGCAGATCGCATCGAAGATCAGCGTCAATGCCATCGCGCCGCCGACCCACGCCGCGGGCAGCCCCACCACCTGGTTGTAGAAAAGCAGCAGGGCGGACGTGAGGACCGTCAGATGCACTCCAAAGGCGATCGATCCGATGCCGTACAGGATATTGTTCCACAGGGTGAGCGGCGGGCGGCCTGACGTTGAATCGCTCATAGCGAGCGCTCCCCGCGGATCAAACACTCGGCGCCACCATCTACAAAGAGGACTTGTCCAGTCATCAGCGAATTCTCCGCGCTCGCGCACCAGGCCAGAATTGCGGCCATCTGCTCAGGACGACCGGGATATGCGCCGCGCAACGGCACCATCCGTCCTGCCTGCCCGCTCCTTTCAGGATCTGAGAGAATGTACGCCGCGGCGGGCGTGTCAATAAAGCCTGGCGCGATCGCATTCAGCGGGATTCCCGCGCCGGCCCAATCCGGTTTGCTCGCAACTCTTCGGCACCAACAGTTCAACGCATACTTGGCATTGCCGTAGAGATCCAAAGGACCTTTTCCCGCCGCGATCGCGTCCCGCCCGGCAACAATTGCTGCGGGTTCGTCCATCTTCAGACAAGCTTCGACGATTCGTGGATCGGCCGGGCTCATCGACGCTATCGACGATACCATCACGGCCCGAGGTGCGGGACTGGCCTTGAGCAGGGGACGCAATCCTTCAAGCGTCGCCACTGCGCCGAAGAAGTTCAACGAGAGCATCGTCTCCGGCGGACCGCCGCCCGCATTTGCAACAATCGCGTCGATCCGGCTGTCGGACAAGCGCGTCACACCGGCGACCAACTCAGCACGGCCTCCGATTGTCGTCAGGTCCGCGATCACATCCGCATTGTGGAGATCGCAAGTAATCACGCGGCCTCCTCGTTCCCGAAGGTAGCGCGCGGTCGCTGCTCCAATTCCGGACGCGGCGCCTGTGACGACATAGGTTCGATCCACCGATAATACTCCGATGCCTTTGGTCTCCAGTCTTGCGGCTCGACTCTTAGAACGGATATTCTAAAACAAGCAGTCTAGTCAAGAGAAGAAAGAAATGGCGTCGGAACAATCCAAACGCGAAACAGTCAAGACTCCGGCGGTTGGCGTCCGCGGGTACAGAATACGCGATATCGCCAAAGCCAGGGAGCGCCGTCGCGAAATCCTGATGGGCGCGGGACGCGCGTTCGCGCACGGCGGTTACGATGCAACCAACATGGACCAGATAGCCCGCGAATGCGGACTGGCCAAAGGGCACATCTATCACTACTTCCGCAGCAAAGAGGAAATCTTCACGGAAATCCGAACCGACGCGGTGAGCCGGCTGCTTGAAAGACTGACGGCGATCGTGGACGCGGCGCCCGACGATCCGGAACTGGCCCTGCGCAATGCGATCTCAGCCGTGATCGCCCGAATTTTCGACGAGGAAGAGCGTCACGAGCTGGGACTGCCCGAACCCGTCTCGCTCAGCGCGGAGAATCGAAAGCGCATTCGAATGTTGGGCAGGCGTTACGAGCGGATGTTCGCAAATATCGTGCGTCGCGGAATCGACAAGCGGATTTTCGTCCCGGGCGATCCGAAGCTGATGACATTCGTGATCTTGCGCGCTGCCTTTACCGTCGCCAACTGGTATCGCGAGGGCGGCAAGTGGAAGCCGAAATGGATTATCGATCAGGTTACGGAGCAGTTGGTTAGAAGTGTGCGGCGGACTGGTGTGCGCACACGTTGAGTATCGAGAACCTAACCCCTAACCCCTTCCCGAGCGGGAAGGGGAACCGGATGAGAGACCCATCCCGAGCGGAAAGGGGAACCAAAATACAAAGAAGAGTTTAGTGGCAGCCGCAGCCGCCGCCGCAACATCCGCCGCCCGTGAAGCCGTCGCCGTTCGATGTGCCGGAGTTGGCCATCGCTGACGCGACCGCCGATGCGCCGTCGCCGTTGCTGGCGCGGGCCGCGAACGTCGACATTTCGCGCGTCAGCCTGGAGCCATTGCAATGCGGGCATTGTGCGCCGTCATCGCCGGGCCTGACGAATGCCTCGAAGGAGCGGTCGCAGTTGACGCATCGGTATTCGTAGATCGGCATGCTTTCCTTCTACTCGGCGATCGGCTGGGCGTATTCCACGAGCACGCCGCGGGTGGCTTTGGGATGCAGGAAGCAGATCATGCCCGCCAGGCCGTGGCGCGGTTTCTGATCGATCAACTGGATATTCTTACTACGCGCGGCGGCGAGTTCGCGCTCGACGTCGTCAGTCTCGAAGCATACGTGATGCAGGCCGCCGCCGCGCCGTGCGAGGAATTTGCCGACCGCATTGTTGAGGTCGAGCGGTTCGAGCAGTTCGATCTCGCTCTCGCCAGCCTTGAGCAAGGCGGCGCGGACGCCCTGATCTTCAATCGTCGCGCTCTTCGTGAAATGCAGGCCGAGCGTGTCGCGCCAGAACTTCAATCCCGCGTCGAGATTCGGCACGACCACGCCGACGTGATGAATTTTTCTCAGCATCAGTCTGCTAAGCGTGGTGATCGAGGCACAGCGAGCGCTGCAGCTTGTCCCACCGGACCTTCATCTCGTCCGAGCCCAAAGTAGGATGCTCGGCGCGCGTCTGCGCCAGCTTGCTGCATGCGCCCTGTACGTTACCCTGTTTCTCGTAAATCACGGCAAGTTGATACTTCGCCTCGTACCAAAGAGGATCGGACTCGGCGGCGGTGTTCTCGACCGCAGTCCATCGCTCGTTTGCGTCCTTCCAGTCATTCTTGGCCTGCGCCTGACGCGCAAGACCTGCGTTCGCATCGGGCGACGCCGGATCGGCTTTCACGACCTCTTCGAAGACCTTGTTCGCTTCGTCTTCGTTGCCTATCGCGTGGAGGGCCTGGGCGTAGATCGACAACGTACCAGTCAGGTTCTTGACCGGGATCTTGCCTGACGCGGCCATCTCGGCGAAGCCCTTGTAGGACGTCACGGTCAACTTCGCGTTGGCGACATACTTCTTCTGATCGTTGTTATCCTTGGCCGCTGTTGCGCTCTTCCAGAACTCGATTCCAAGTCCCTTGACGAAATCCTGCTTGGCGGTGTCGCTCTTGCTGCGCTCGACCAGGGCGGCAACGTCGGTATTAACTTCGTCATACCGGCCGAGATGATCGAGCGCCGTGATGCGCCAATCGACCACGTCCTGGAACTTCGCGCTCATCATCGGGTAGTTCGATTCGTAGCCGACCAGCAGCGGTGCAACCTGCGCGTAATCGACATGGTCCTGATCTTCTTCGAGGATCGAAGCGAGCATGTAGGTCGCTTCGCCGCGAATTTCGCGAATGTCTTTCTTGGCAGCGGCGGTGTTGGCGGTGCGCTCCGCCTCGGGACCCATCTTGATCGATTCGTTCAGGTCGGCAAGCGCCAGCTTTCTGAGTTGTTCGGTATCGACCGCCGGAGCCTTTTTGTCCTTGGATGTCGATTGGGCACCCAGCAGCTGCTTGTAGTAGCTCTCGGCGGCTTTGAACTTTGCGGTGAAGGTGAATTCGGGGTCGCCCTTGACCTTGGAGTACATCTCACCGGCGCCGACGAGATCGCCCTGCCGCTCCAGACGATCGGCGAGCGCCACTTGCAGCTCGGCGGCATGGTCACCATTAGGACTCTTCTGCAGATAGTCGTTGGCGTCTTTCACCCACTGACTTTCGAGCGCGGCATCCTTCCCGCCGCTCTTCTGCCATCGGTCATGATTGAGGCTGTATTTCAAAAACTCGGCCTGTGCCGCGTCGCCGCCGCCACTGGCTGCGATCTTGGTTAGCATCGCCTCGACCAGGTCATAGCGCTTCTCGCGCTGATAGATCTCGGCAGCGAACCGGCATGCTTTGGGATATTTTCCGGTGTCGCACGCCTCTGAGTAATACTTGGCCGCGCCGGGTTCATCCTTGCGCGAGAGCAGCACGGCCGCGAGCAGCCATTTTTCGAACGGGTCGCTCGAGCCGCCGAATTCCTCGACGGCGTTGTTCGGGAAATGGGACGCCGCCGAGACATCGAGCGCCCAACCTTCCTTGTCGTTCTCCTTGGTCTTCATCGCGTCGATGATCTGCTTGTGATACTGGGCTTTTTTAGTGGGATCGCTGGTCGCTTTTTCGGCCTGGAACAGCGCCTGTAGCTGAAGCATGAAGTTGCCGCCCGGTTTGCCCCCGCCTACTGGGCCACTACAATACTTGGTCGCTTCTTCAGCTTTGCCCATCTTTCCCAGTGTTGTGCAGAGGCCCTGCTGAGCGGCCGCATACTGCGACGTGCCGGTGCCGTCTTCCTGGATTTTCTTGAAGTCGGCGATCGCGTGGTCGTATTCAGCGTGATCGAATTTGCCCAGCTCGCGTTCGCAGTAGGCGCGGCCCAGCGTGTTTTCCCGGATCAGGTTTGGATCGGGCATCGCCAGCATGCTGGCGGTGAAACCGTCGATCGATTGATTCAACAGCTTCTTCGACTGTTCGGCATTGTCGTCAAACAAAGTGGTCGCCGCGGTGAACCGCAGCCAGGCGAGCGGATACGCGGCGCGCAATGCCAACTGCTCGGGCTTGTCGTAGTCACACTGCCCGCCGTTGTCGATCTGCGCGATGCAATCGTCCTTCTTCTTGGACCACGCCGTTTGCATCCGATCGAGCATCGATTCGAGCTGATGGTAGATCGGTATCAGCGAGCCCTTGTCCACTTTGCCGCTCGACGTGAGCTTGGCGAAGTCTCCCTCCGCACTGTCGAGGTGGCTGATCACCTGGTCAGCGCTTGATTCGCTGGACTCGGCCGAGGACATCTGGCCGGAGAGGCTTGATAGCTGACTCTCGAGTTGTCCAGCGCTCTGCGCGGAGGCGATTGCGGCGGTGAAGGTAAGCGCAAAGATTGCGGCTAGCATCACCGTCAGGCGATGCGAAAAAAGCGAAGGATTCATTTGTCTAGTCCCCAAATACTGTTCCCGGCAATTGTGGCCTTAGATAAGGATAACGCAGCGATAACGTCAAGCCAGTGAAAAGTCAAAATCCTTGTGCTACCTCAATGACGCTGGCAAGCGAGCAAATTCGAGCCGTGCGGCCCGCAACCGACAGCGCATCCTGCGGGCTTTCGCGATCGATCAGCACCGCGCCCATACCGAGCGCCGCGGCCGGTGCGAAGTCGAGATGTTCCGAGTCGCCGATATGCATCGTCTCATCGGCGGTCACGCCAGCTCGTGCGAGGGCCGCGTCATACACCTCGCGCCGCGGCTTGGCGTATCCAGCCTCTGACGAAATTGTAATCGAATCGAAAAATCGGGTCAGGTCCAAGCCGTCGAGAATTCGATAGAGGCGAAAGTCGAAGTTAGAGATCACGCCTAGTTTGAGTCCACCATTTTTTAGACGTTGCAACACCGGCGCAGCTTCAAGATCGGCAATCCAATGGTCCGGATTGGCGAAGTAGCCGAAAAGAGCGTCGAAGTAGGCGTCAAAATTGCGGAGTTGGCCCAGCGGCGCAAAGGTCTCGCTGACCCGCTGCCGCCACCATTCACGCTCGAGGCGCCGAATCTCGTCGGGGCGCAGCCCAAGCCCGAAGGCAAGCCCGGGAGCCGCACCGAACGCGCGGCGAAAACTGGCCGCGACCGCGTCCTCGGGAGCGTCGAGGCCGAACTCCTGCGCGAGGCGGGCGTAAGTGCGTCCGATCGGCTCGCGGGGCTCGAACAGAGTGCCGGCAGCGTCGAAGAATGCGGCTTTGATCAAGAAATGCGAACCGTCACGGAATTTCGCTTTTAGTGGGAATCGGCGCGGGCTCTTCGGCGGGAGGATCCCGGCGCGCCCACCAGAAGACGTCGCACAGCACGCCGCATGCCGGGATGTAGATTTTCGGCGGCTCCGCGTGAGTCGAAGGAGTCGAACAATCGGTTTTGTTGTCGGCCGGCATCGCGGAAAGATCGTAGCTCATACTGAGATAGCGGGGAACTTCATGAATTGCCTCGCCCCCTGTGGGGGAAGCCCCGCCGACGCTCGTCCTCGAGCGGCGGGTGAGGGACCAAATTTGCTCAGATTCCGGATGTGCGGCGCAACCAGACAATCGCGCCGCACAAATGTCCCTCACCCTAACCCTCTCCCCGCGTGGGGCGAGGGAACCAGAAAGAGCGGCGTGGTAAATCACTGCAGGCCGTCCCAGATTTGGATCAGGACGCCGAAGGCTGAACTGGGCGAGATGAAATATTGACGCTCGCCGCGCCAGTTACGCTTTTCGTCCACCACGCGGATGCCGTCGCGCTTGAGCTTCTCGCGCGTCTCGTCGAAATTTTTGAGATCGATCGACACGTGATGCATCCCCTCGCCGTAGCGCGCGATGAACTTGCCGACGAAGTCGTGGTCGGGCTTGTGCGTCGGGCTCTGGATGAATTCCAGCTTGAACCCCGCGACTTCAAGATGGCCGAGGTCGAAGTTGCCTTCGGAATTGCTGGTGTGAATCTCGTGGCTGATTTTCGTGCCCGGGAAGTAGCTCGTGAAGAACTTGTAGGCCGCGCTGATGTCCTTGACGGCGAGCGACACGTGATCGAAATGCGCCAGGCCGTCGGGCGCCGGCTTCGGATGCGCCTGTTCCCAATTTGGCGTGTGCCAGAACTGGATCAGCGCGCCGAAAGCCGATCGCGGCGAGATGAACGCGGTCGCCGAACCAGACTCGTACTTCTGCTCGTCCACGACGCGCACTCCACCTGCCTTGAGATTGGCGACGAGTCGGTCGAGGCCGTCAGTCTCGATCGACAAATGATGCATCCCCTCGCCGTGCCGCTCGATGAATTTCGTCACGAAGCCGGGCTTGCCGACTGGGTCCTCGATCAGCTCGACGACAAACCCGCCGAGATGGAAATCCTGCCAATAGAACGATCCGCTGACCTGCTCGTCGAGCGATTTGGCGCCGCGCAATTTGATTGGAAAATACTTTGCGAAGAAATCGTATGCGCGGTCGATGGACTTCACCGCGATCGAAACATGATCGAACCTCAAGCGAACGTCGTCAGTCACAGCCATTCTGAAATGAATCTCCTTCGACAAAAATGTGCGCCCTATTTCGATGCGCGTCCCGGGCGGAAGCGCCACAGTAGCCGGAACGAGTTGCGCAAAACCAGCGGCCATCCATTGGCAATTTTCCCGGCATAAACGCGAACCGACTGGTCGATGTGCGACATCGCCGGCACGTCAAAGAAATTCGAGCCTCGCGTCAAGCCGATCGCCGCCGTCAATCGTGCGTACAACTATATAGCCGCCGCCCTTGAACGGCCCCGCATTGAAAATCTGCGTCGGACCAATCCGATCTACGCCGGCGGATTCGTGGATGTGCCCCGAGATGCAAACGTCGGGTTTCACCTCTTCGATAAATTGGCGCGCGGCGGTGCTGCCCACCGGCTGGCCGCTGCGGATTCGATCGCATTTGGTGTCGAACGGCGGCGGATGACAAATCATCAGGAGCGGCCGCACGTCGCGGACGGCGTCGTAGCCGGCGCGCAGCGTCGCGTAGATCTCGTCCTCGGTGAACTCCAGCGGCGTGCCGAACGGCGAAATGTTAGACCCGCCGCATCCGAAGATTCCGACCCCGTCTTTCACGAGCCCCTTGCCATGGAGCGCGATTCCGTCCTCTTCCAGAAACGGGATCACCTCGCGCTGATCGAGATTGCCAGGCAACGCAAGCACCGCGGGACACGCGCTGCGAACGTCGGTAATCACCTTGCGCGCATCATCGATGCCGCCGAAGTTGGTGAGGTCTCCCGACAGAATCACCAGATCGCAATCGCGCATCACCTCGCCCATCCGGTCGAGATTGCGAGTCGCCATGTGCACGTCACCGAAGGAGATGATCTTCATAGGAACTAGTCGACTTTATTGTAATGAAACCCGCGGTGGGTTTCATACTTCCTTCGGCAGGGGTGACCCCTGCACCCGGTGATAAGAGAAAGATGCAGGACTTCGTCCCTGTTAGAAGTTAGTAGGAAAGAGAGCCGCGCCTTTTCTCCGCGATTGTTCCCCTTCCCTCGAGGGAAGGGGTTAGGGGTTAGGTTGTTTGCTTCGACCACCACGTTGCTTGCGCGCCGCTCTTCCCTTGCGACGACCGGAACCGCATAACCAGAGGATGTCCTCGCCAGATAAATTCGCCTTCGTGCTCTATCGCCCTCAATCCGCCGGCAATATCGGCGCGGTGGCGCGGGCGCTCAAGAATATGGGGTTCGACGATCTTCGCCTGGTCGGACGCGGTCCATTGAACGATCGCGACGCGGTCAAGATGGCGGTGCATGCCGACGACATCCTCGCCAGCGCGACGGTCTATCCTAATCTCGCCGATGCGCTTGCGGATTGCTCTCTTGCGGTCGGCACCACCAGCCGCCGCGGCGGTTATCGCAGCCGCGCGACTCCGCTCCGCGCTGCGGCAGCGGAATTCGACCGGCTGGCAAGCGCGAACAAAATCGCGATCGTCTTTGGCCGCGAAGATCGCGGGCTGACTAATCGCGAACTCAAACTGTGCCATCGCCTGGTCACGATTCCCACCGCGCCCGAGTATCCATCGCTCAACCTCGCGCAGGCGGTGATGGTCGTCGCATACGAGCTCATGATGGCCGCAAATCCGGCAGGTGAATCCGCCCGCCCGCCCGAGTTCGTTGCCGCGTTAGTGAGCGATCCGATGCTCGAGCGGCTGGGCGAGGCGTTGGTCTCGATCGGTTTTATTCCCAACGACAACCCGGACCATATCATGCTCGCGATCCGCGAGATCTTCGGACGCAGCGGCTTGACCTCGCGCGAGGTCGAGATTCTCAACGGGATGGCGCGGCAGATGCGATGGGTTGCCGAAGGGGGGCATCGCACAATTGCGGAGAAGCGCCGCGCGGGCAGGAAACTGCGATAACGGTTTCCACACGCGATGCCGATACGCGATAATCGCGTGAAGACGTGAACAGAGAATGGCCGAGATAATCGATTTTGCGGAGATCCAGAAGGCGCGGCGAAAAGCTCGCGCGCGCATCCCCGAGCGCGAAAACCTCGAGCGCGCGGTGCAATTGATGCGTGAGAATCTCGCGGCAGTTGCCGCGGAGCTTGCCGACGCGCCGCGCGAACAGCAGGCCGAATTGTTGACGCGAGTCGAACGGCTGGCCGCGATGATTCGCTACGGAATGCGAATGCTCGGCGATTTGGTTCCCTCGCCCCACGAGGGGAGAGGGTTAGGGTGAGGGACGATTGTGCGGAGCCGTTGTCTGTTGCGCCGCACATTAGGAATCTCGGAAAATTTGGTCCCCCACCCAACGTTCAGAAGTGGCAAGAAACCTAACCCCTAACCCCTTCCCTCGAGGGAAGGGGAATAATCGCGTTTAGAGTTCAACCGCGGTTGGCGTTCGCTAGAGCTCGAATTCAACGATGGACGAGGGAGTAACTCTCAGAATTACCGGCGTTGAGCCGGGGGACGAGATCGCGGGGGCGCGCAAGGTCACTATCAACACGACGCGCGGCGCGATTCCGCTCGTGCTGCATTCCGCGGCGGAGAAGGGGCGCGCCGTTTTGTGCGTCAGCGGCGCGATCGGCGGATTCGACGGTCCCTCGATGCTCTATCCGCGGCTGGGGCTGGAGATGCCCAAGCGCGGACTCACGATCGCACGGCTCGATTATCGCGCGCCCAACGAGTTCGGCGAATGCCTGGTTGATGCGATGGCGGCGTTGACGTTCCTCGGCGGCATCGGGAATCAGCGAGTCGCGTTGATTGGGCATTCGTTCGGCGGCGCGGTCGCTATCAATGCGGGCACGCTGAGTCCGATTGTCACGACCGTGATTGCGCTGTCAAGCCAGCTCGCTGGCGCGCATGTCGCAGGCGAGCTGGCGCCCAAGCCATTGCTGCTGATTCACGGCAGCGCGGACACGATTCTCTCCCATGAAAGTTCGCAGGCGCTTTACGATCGCGCGGGCGAGCCGAAGACGATCAAGATTTTGCCAGGTGTGGGGCACGGATTAGCGGAGTCGCGAGACGAAGTATTCGCGCTAGTCAGCGACTGGCTGTTGCAGCAACTACACTGATTTCTGATTCCCTCCCCCATTGTGGGGGGAGGGTTAGGGTGGGGGACAATATGGCGCGCGATTGTCTGTTGCGCGCCATGCTCCTTTCGCAATGAGGAAATTCAGAAGCTAAGGTCCCCCACCCGCCGCTCGCGGACGAGCGTCGGCCTCCACCCACGAACGGGGGAGGCGAGGAGTAGGAAATGCTTCACTCCAGTAGGTGCGTCGCGATACAATCGCCCGATGGCTAATGGACAACGAATTGCGTTGATTGGTGCGACGGGAGCCGTCGGCCAGACCACGCTGAAAATCCTCGAGCAGCGGAACTTTCCGGTTCGCGAGCTGCGCGCCTACGCGTCGGCGCGGTCGGCGGGCAAGACCGTCACGTTCGCCGGCGAGTCGATACCGGTTGAGAAACTGGACGCCAACTCGTTCAAGGGAATCGATATCGTCCTGTTCTCGGCGGGATCCGAGCAATCGCGCGAGTTCGCGCCGATCGCGGTCAAGGCCGGCGCTGTCGTAATCGACAAGTCGAATGCGTTTCGAATGGACCCCGACGTGCCGCTGGTGGTGCCCGAGATCAACTCCGCCGCCGCTAGAAATCATAAGGGTATTCTCGCATGCCCGAACTGCACGACAATCATCACCGTGATGCCGCTGAAACCGCTGCATGACCTTGGGCGGCTGAAGCGAGTCGTCGCGACCAGCTTCCAGGCCGTGTCGGGTGCGGGCGTGAACGGCGTTGCTGAGCTGACCGAGCAGACGATGGCGTGGTCGAAGGACGAGCCAATCAAGGCGAAGTATTTTCAGCATCAGATTGCCTTCAACCTCATTCCGCATATCGACAAATTCGTCGAGGGCGGGTACACCGGCGAGGAAATCAAGCTGGTCAACGAAATTCGCAAGATCCTCGACCAGCCCGACTTGCTTATTTCGCCGACCACGGTGAGGGTGCCGGTCTTCACCGCGCATTCGATTTCCATCAACGCCGAAACCGAGACGAAGATCGCGGCGGCCGACGCGCGCGAGGCGTTCGCGAATTTCCCGGGAATCCGGCTCTACGACGATCCCGCGCAGAATCGCTATCCGATGCCGATCATCGTCGAGGGCCAGGACGATTGCTTCGTCGGCCGAATCCGCGAGGACCTGAGCTGTCCCAACGCGCTGAACTTCTGGGTGGTGGGCGACCAGTTGCGCAAGGGCGCCGCGCTCAACGGCGTCCAGATTGCGGAACTGCTGATCGGCTAGCGCGCGATCTCAAAGATCGCCGCCCGTCACGGCATCGGGATGGCCGTGCTGACCGGATTCCACTGCGTGGCGCCGGTCGGACTTCCACCCAGTACGGGCGCTGACAGATCGACGCGAACCAGGAACAGCGGCGGCTGCGGATCATGATCGTTGGCCCACGAATGATAGTACGGATCCGTGTCCGCCAGCATGTAGGCCAGATTATTATTCACATCGACTGACAACGTGTTCGGATCGCCGACAATACCCAGTTGGGTCGGCGTGCCGCTGACGTCTCCCATTGGAATCAGCCCGGCGCAAATCGTAAAGACCGACGCTGCGTCCGGTTGGGTGCCGCTTCCCGGCTGTCCATTGTTGTCGAGCGCACCTGGCACGCTCGTGGCCGGCAGATGAATCATTTTCAGATTCTGGCCGAATTCGTCGCTGATAACCCCCTGATGGGTGGCTGCGTTGACGACCGTCTGTCCGCCCGGCCCTTCGCCAGTCGGTGGGAGAACTCCAAGTCCGTTGAATCCGATGCTCAGTGCAGTCGCCGGCGTCACGGCGGTATCCAGCGTTCCGAAGTTGAACGCGTTGCCGTGGTCCTCGCCGACCTCATCGGATTGCAACAGGATGTTGGTCGTGGGATCGAATCCGACTCCGTCCGCTATAGACTCGGTGCCTTCGAAGGATTGCACGACCAGCGGAAGCGTCCCGATATTCGTTATCTCGTTCGTTCCGTCAGTCGAGATGAACAAAATGCCGGTCGTTGGGTTCAGCGAGATCGAATCGGTACCGGCCACCGAGACCACCGATGCGGCGTTGAAGACCGGCGGTTCCACCGACGTATCCATCAGACCGATCGTTGAGGTTCCGGCCACCACCAGCAGGTTACGCACGGGATCGGCAATCACTCCGCCGAAGCGGTTCGAGTTGGTGATCCCAGGGCAGGGAATTGTGTTGATGATCGCCTGGGTCGTCGTGTTGATCTCAAAGATGCTGACTGAGCCGTCAGCGAGGGTTCCTTCCGCATACACGCGGCCGTTCTTCTGATTGAAGGCTCCTCCGGTCGGCACCACCACGTTCGACAGTTCGAGAAGCTTGATGACCGGATTGGCCGCACCGATCGCCAGGTTGACAACCGCCAACTGCGAACTACCGGGAACCGCGGCAGGATTGATCCGCGCTCCTCCTCCGCCGCTGAGCGTATAGATCGGCACGTAACCGACATTGTTCGCCGTGTCGATCGCGATAAGACCCTGACCCGTGGCGCTGCTCGGCGGCGGTGTCGGGGTAGCAGTAGGTCGGTGCTTGGTAGTAGTCGAACAAGACGCGCAGGGATCGCATCCCGCTGTGTAGAGTGACATCCCCGCAATCCCGATTAACAAACAGACAACCAGCCCCGCCCATCGAGAGGTCATAGTCGATCTCCTACTGCTTTGTCGCAAAATCCGCAGTACGGCTCTGCGAGATTCGATTTCCCACCCGGAACTCCCCCAAAACTGGGGCGACCATAGACAAATGCACGCGCAGTAGCAAGCGAATTCTACATTCGCCTGACCGATTGGTTTGTCGATTGACAACGCACGCGCTCGCATATTACGCTTAGCCAACTGCAAACGATTGCAGCCTTATCGAGAGCGGCGGAGGGACATGGCCCGCTGATGCCGCAGCAACCGGCCCGCGATGGGTGCTGGTGCTAACTCCTGCAGGGAACCTCCGCGTGAGAGTCCCCTGGAAGATAAGGCGAGAGTATTAAGCCCTCGTCTCACCGTCCTCGCAGGATTTGTCACCGACCACATCGGCCCTGACCGCGTTGCACTCTCGACCGGCGGGAGAATCGCGAGGAAGTGGGAAACGATCGAATACTGATTGTTGGCGTCGGAGGACTTGGCGTCCCCGCATTATGGTCGCTGGCGCGGGCCGGCGCGCAACGCCTGACGCTCGTCGATCCCGACCCGGTCGAAGTTTCGAATCTCGCGCGCCAGGTGATCTATCACGGTCGCGATATCGGCGCGCCGAAGGTTGAAGCTGCGGCTCGATGGCTCGGCGAGCGGTTCCCAGCCGTTCACGTCGAGACGCGTCCGGTTGCGCTCGACGAATCCAACGCGGCGTGTCTGGTCGCGGAACACGATTTTGTAATCGACGCGACGGACAGTCCAGTCGCGAAATTTCTCATCAACGACACGTGTATCGCGGCGCGGACGTCGTTCGTTTATGGCGGCGTAGTCGGGATGACCGGGCAGGCGATGACGGTGATTCCCACCGCGACGGCTTGCATCCGATGCGTGTTCGAGGCTCCGCCTGATGAAAGCGAAATCCAGAGTTGCCGCGAGGCGGGAATCGTCGGTCCGGTCGCGGGCGCGATTGGCGAGATGCAGGCGGGCGAGGCGATGTGCGCCTTGCGCGCGCAAAGACCGTTACTCTCAGGAAAAATTCTCACATACGACGCGTCCCGGGTAAGCCGGGTGCGTATTACGTCGGTTAGCCCGCGCCAGGGATGCGACTGCGGCGCGTGGAAACAGAAACGCGAGCATCACGAAATCGCGAGCGGCGGGCAAGTAACAGAATCGAGGACACGATGAGCTACATCACAAATCTGAAATGTCGCGAGTGCGGCCAGGAGTATCCGATAAGTCCGCTCCACGTCTGCGAGACCTGCTTCGGTCCGCTCGAAGTGACCTACGACTACGCGCGCATTCGCGCGGCGATCTCGCGCTCGATAATCGAGAAACGTCCGCACAATCTGTGGCGCTATCGCGAATTGCTGCCGGTCGATTTCAACGAGAACGATGTCGTCGGCCCGAACTCCGGCTTCACTCCGCTTCTGCATTGCAAACGCCTTGGCGCGGAACTCGGCCTCAAGCATCTCTATATAAAAGACGACACCGTCAACCATCCGACCCTGTCGTACAAGGACCGCGTCGTGTCGGTGTCGATTACCAAGGCGCGCGAGTTCGGCTTCACCACCGTGTCGTGCGCAAGCACCGGCAACCTGGCGACGGCGGTCGCGGCACACGCGGCGCGCGCGGGCCTGCAATGCTACATCTTCATGCCCACTGGCGTGGAGGCGGGAAAAGTCGTCGGCTCGACGATTTACGGCGCCAAGGTGATAACGATTCGCGGCAACTACGACGACGTCAACCGGCTCTGCAGCGAAATCGCGGACAAGTACGGGTGGGCCTTCGTCAATATCAACCTGCGGCCGTTCTATACCGAAGGCGCGAAGACTTTCGGCTTCGAAGTCGCGGAGCAGCTCGGCTGGCGCCTGCCGGATCATATCGTTGTACCGACTGCGGGCGGGACGATTCTGCCGAAGATCGCGAAAGCATTTAAGGAGATGAAAGAAGTCGGGTTGATCAAGACCGGCGAGTTCAAAATTCATTCCGCGCAGGCCGCCGGCTCCGCGCCCGTAATTCACGCGCTGCACAAGCATACCGACCTGATAACGCCGGTGAAGCCCGACACCATCGCGAAGTCGATCGCGATCGGAAATCCCGCCGACGGCTTCTACGTGCTCAAGGCGGTGCGTGATTCCGGCGGATGGGGCGACGTCGCCACCGACCCGGAAATCATCGATGCGATCAAGCTGCTCGCGCGCACCGAGGGAATCTTCGCCGAGCCCGCCGGCGGCACCACGCTCGCGGTTGCGCTCAAGCTCGTCAAGCAGGGGCGCATCAAGCCCGACGAAACCGTGGTCGTGTCGATCACCGGCAACGGCTACAAAACACTCGAAGCGGTAGCGAGCGCGATCGAGCAGCCGTCAATAATCGACGCGCGCCTGAAAGATTTCGACGCGTTGTTCGATCGGCTAACCAATGGAAAACGCACCGCCGACAGCGCCGCATAGGCTCTGCGGTTGTCTCGGCTACGAGGCGAGCATAGTTCTAAAAGTTCAAACAGGAGGTTAGTCCCCCATCATGGCAGTACGCGTCAGAGTTCCAACCCCACTTCGCAGGTTTACTGCCGGCGTCGATGAAGTCCCGGCCGACGGTGCGTCGATCAAGGCGGTGATCGAAGATCTCGAACGGCGTCATCCCGGGATGCGCGAGCGGCTGCTCGATGAAAAAGGCGACATCCGCCGCTTCGTAAATATTTATCTCAACGGCGACGACGTCCGCTTTCTCGATGCGATCAACTCCAAGGTAAAGGATGGCGACGACATCTCAATCGTTCCCGCGATTGCCGGCGGACGCTGACCTCGGCGCGCCGGTCGACGTGCATGAGCGCGTCGTGCCGCTTCGTGAGGTCGTTCCGGTCGGGCGCGCGAATAACGTGCTCGATCTCGTCGGCAACACCCCGCTGCTCGAAATAAAGCGGCTCACCGCGGGACTGATTCCCGCGGGCGTGCGGATTTTCGCCAAGCTCGAGGGCTTCAACCCCGGCGGCTCGGTGAAGGATCGGCCGGCGAAGAAAATGCTCGAGGTCGGAATCGCGCAAGGCAAGCTGAAACCCGGCAAAGTGATCCTCGATTCGACGTCGGGCAACACCGGAATCGCGCTGGCGATGCTCGGCGCGACGCTCGGCTATCCGGTCGAGCTGGTGATGCCGTCGAACGTGAGCCGCGAGCGCAAGAAAATCGTCGAAGCTTACGGCGCGAAGATTCATTTCTCCGATCCGATGGAAGGATCCGACGGCGCGATCGTCATGTGCCGCAAACTGCTTGGGCAGAATCCCGATCGCTACTTCAAGCCCGACCAGTACAACAACGAGGCCAACTCGATTGCGCATTTCGAGACCACCGGCCCGGAAATCTGGCGTCAGACGCGCGGCGAGGTGACGCATTTCGTAGCCGCGATCGGCACCGGCGGCACCATCATGGGCACCGGCAGATTCCTGAAGTCGAAGAGTCGCGCAATCAAGGTGATCGCGGTCGAGCCTGACGACGCGATGCACGGACTCGAGGGCCTCAAGCACATGGCGAGCTCGATCGTCCCGGGCATCTATCACGAAAAAGATCTCGACGACAAAATTCAGGTCGGCACCGAGGAGGCGTACGAAATGGTGTACGCGCTCGGGCAGACCGAAGGTATCCTGGTCGGCCAATCGTCGGGGGCTGCGATAATCGCGGCTCTCAAGCTGGCGCGCTCGATTCGCGACGGCACCATCGTCACGATATTCGCCGACTTCGGCGACAAGTATCTCTCGACGAATTTGTGGATCGGATGGCAGGAATGGCGTCCCGAGCGCCTGCAACAAGTTATCGCCAAGTGGCAGAAGAAGTAATCGACAAAATGGAACGTATCCACGAACGCTACTACCTGAGCTATCCGCGCACGCTGATCAAGGAGCCGATCCTTTATCAGTTGGTGAAGAAGTTCGATCTGGTTTTCAATATTCGCGGCGCCAGCGTGTCCGAGGAGATGGGCCTGGTCGCGGTCGAATTCGAAGGCAGCAGTGATCAGATCGAGCGCGCGCTGACCTGGCTGCGCAGCACCGGCGTGACGGTCGAGCCAATCGAAAAGAACGTGATCGAATAGGTCGCGCGAGCGCGCGATGACTCTCACGGACGCGCAAATCGATCGATACAGCCGGCAAATAATCGTGCCGCGAGTCGGCGGCCGCGGTCAGGAACGCTTGCTCGCCGCACGAATACTGCTCGCCGGCGATGCGCGCGACATCGAGGCGCCGCTCGCATACCTGGTCGGCGCGGGCGTCGGATCGATTCTGCTGAGGCCATCTGTTTATCAAGGAGTATGCGCTGAAAAACGCGAACTCAATCCGGACGTAACCGTGACAGATGAACGAAAGGCGCCAATCGATCTGGCACTGATGATCATCGGAAGTGAGTCGGCACGCAAAGTTGCAGATGAGATCGCGAACGATCGCGATGTGCAATCATTGGTGATCGCGCGCCTCGACGCGCCAGGAAAAATCGTCGTCATCCCCGACGCGCACGGATCGCCAATTCTCGGCGCAGGATTCGGCTCGCGCTCCGAAGCTGCGGATTTTATCGCGATGCTTGCGACGGCGGAGGCATTCAAGCTGATCGCCGGCTACCAGGAGAATCCGTCGAGCGCGACGATCGAAATCGACTTCGACGGTTACCAGACCACAGTTCGCGTCAATCCGTGATGTACAAACTCTGGATGTTCGATTTCGACAACACGCTCGCGCGGCTCGAGCCCGAGGTCGATTGGGCCGGCGGCCGGCTCATCCTCGAACCGTACATGCGATCAGCCGGCGCGCCCGAGGAACTGTTCACCCGAATCCCGCGCGGCAACCTCCCGCTCTACGACGCGTACCGCTCACTTACTGTGCACGACCCCGATCAGCCGAAAATAATCGGAACGCTCCAACACGCTTCTGACATAATCGAGAAACTCGAGTTGGCAGGAGTCGATCGCGCACAACCGCTCGAAGGTGCGATCGAAATACTCGCGACACTGAAGAAGAGCGGCGCTTCGATCGCGATCGTGACGTCCAATTCTTCGAAGACCGTCAAACGCTGGTTCGACAGACGTGCAACCGCGTCGGTCGATGCGATCGTCGGGCGTGACACACTGCTCGCACTCAAGCCGGCCCCCGATATGATTCTTCGCGCACTCGAATTATTTTCCGTCGATCGATCCGAGGCCGCCTTCGTCGGCGACAGCGATGCCGACCTCCGCGCCGCGCAAAATTGTAACGTGCGATTCTACGGAATCGCACCCACCGACATTGCCCGCGATCGATTGCTCAATGCTGGAGCTAAAGAAATTTTCAGCTCGCCCGCCGCGTTGGCCGTTGCTTTGTCATCCTGACGAAGCGAGCAACGCGAGCGCCTCGTGTCATCCTGACGACGGGAGCACTAGCGACGGGAGGAATGGATCTCGGACAGCTTCGCGCACGCGAAGCCGGTTCCGGTTTCCCAAAATCGCGAAGCGCTCCACATTTGCGCCGGTTCCGGTCTCTGAAATCGCGAAGCGCTCCTTTTCAAGCCTTGTTTCCTCCGACAATATTAAGTAACTTCTGAGGTTCAGTAAGTAATCTATTCCTAAGGGAGCGTCAGTTTTAGCAGATGGATCAAGGGTTTACCTTGTGGTTTACAGGCCTGTCCGGGGCGGGAAAATCAACGCTTGCGAATCTGGTCGCCGACGAACTGCGCAAGCGCGGGCATCGCGTCGAAATCCTCGACGGTGACGAAGTACGCACCAATCTCTCCAAGGGCCTCGGCTTTTCCAAGGAGGATCGCGACATCAACATCCGGCGGATCGGCTACGTATGCCATCTGCTGGCGCGCAACGGCGTCATCTCGATCTCGGCGGCGATTTCGCCCTACCGCGAGGTGCGCGACGAGGTGCGGCGCAATCACGACCGCTTCTTCGAGGTGTACGTGCGATGCACGATCGACAAGCTGGTCGAGCGCGACGTCAAGGGCCTCTACAAGAAGGCGCTGGCCGGCGAGATCAAATCGTTCACCGGCGTGTCGGACCCTTACGAGGAACCGCTGACGCCGGAACTCGTCGTCGATAGCAGCACCGAGACCGTCGAGCAGAGCCTGGGCAAGCTGCTCGGACGCCTCGAAGAGCTGAATTACATCAACAAGGGAGCACGGAGATGAGCGTGCGCGATGACGCAATTTCGGCACACGGCGGCGGCGAGCTAGTCGATCTGAAAGCGCCGGCCAGTGAGCGCGCTGCACTCGCGGCGCATGCGGCGAAGCTCGCGAGCGTCACGCTCAATGCGCGCGACATCGCCGACCTCGAGATGCTTGCGACGGGCGCCTTCTCTCCGCTGACCGGCTTCATGGGCGAGGCGGACTACACTCGCGCGCGCGACGAGATGCGCCTCGCGTCGGGCGTGCCGTGGTCGATTCCAATCACGCTCGGCGTCGATGAGGCCACAGCTAAATCGCTGAAGACCGGAAGCGAGATCGCGCTCGCGACCGACGACGGCAAGCGGCTGGCGATTCTCAAGCTTGCGGAAATTTACAAGGTCGATCGCAAGAACGAAGCGCAGAACGTGTTCGGCACCTCGGAAGACGCGCATCCGGGCGCGAAGAACGTCACCTCGATGCCGCCATACTGCCTCGCCGGAAACGTCACGCTCATTGAAGAGATACCGGGGCGCACCTTCCTGGAATTTCCGCGCGAGCCGCGGCAGACGCGCGCGGCGTTTCGCGAGCGTGGATGGAAAAAGATCGTCGCGTTCCAGACGCGCAACCCGACCCATCGCGCGCACGAGTACATCCAGAAAGCGGCGCTCGAAATCTGCGACGGCCTGATGATTCATCCGCTGGTCGGCGAGACCAAGGGTGACGACGTGCCCGCCGCGGTCCGCATGGAGACTTACAAAGTATTGCTCGACGCGTACTACCCCAAGGACCGCGCGATGATCGGCGTGTTCCCGGCGCACATGCGCTACGGCGGCCCGCGCGAGGCGATTCTGCACGCGATCGCGCGGCGCAATTACGGATGCACGCATTTCATCGTCGGGCCGCGATCACGCCGGCGTCGGCAATTACTACGGCAGTTACGATGCGCAGAAAATCTTCGAGCGCTTCGCGCCGGCCGAACTTGGAATTACGCCGCTGATGTTCGAGAACACTTTCTACTGCAGGCGATGCAACTCGATGGCGTCGTTCAAGACCTGCCCGCATTCAGACGCGGACCGGGTGATACTTTCGGGCACGAAAGTTCGCGAGATGCTGCGCGCGGGTGAAGCGCCGCCGCCGGAATTCACCCGCCCCGAGCTGGCAGCGATCCTGGTGAAAGCAATGCACGACGCGAAGTAGGCTCGCGATCGTAAAGCGGGCCGGGCCTACTTAAAGAAATCGCGGGAGAAAAATTGTGAGCAAGTGGCAATTCACCAAAGGTCTGCACGACCTCGGACGCGGCGCTTACGCATACCTGCAGCCCTCGGGCACCTGGGGTTACAGCAACGCCGGATTGATTACCGACGGCGATCAATCGCTGCTGGTCGATACGCTTTTCGACGAACGGCTGACCGCCGAGATGCTTGGCGTGATGCGCGACGCGACCGGCTTTGGCGCCGATCGCATCGGCGTGGTGGTGAACACGCACTCGAACGGCGATCACACCTTTGGCAATCGGCTTGCGAAAAATGCGGTGATCATTGCGTCGGAAGCGGCGGCGCACGAGATGCGCGAAGAAGGCAATCCGCAGATGCTCGCGTCGTTGATGAAAAATGCTGACTCAATGGGAGAGGTCGGCGCTTTTTTCAAGAAAATTTTCGGTGCGTTCGATTTCGCCGGAGTCACATTCCGGCTGCCCGACCGCACCTTCGTCGGAGAGGAAACGCTCAAGGTCGGCGATAAGCAGGTAAGCCTGATCCAGGTCGGCCCCGCGCACACCGCGGGCGACGTGATTGCCTTTGTCCCCGCCAATCGAGTCGTTTACACCGGCGATATTCTGTTCATCGAAGGGACTCCGATCGCGTGGGCAGGTCCGGTGAGCAACTGGATCAAAGCATGCGACCGGATTTTGGACTTGGATGCCGACGTCATCGTCCCCGGCCACGGTCCGATCACCGACAAGGCCGGCGTCAAGCGGATGCAGGACTACCTGGTGTACGTCGACCAGGAAGCGCGCAAGTGTCACGCGGCGGGAATGAATTCATGGGAGGCCGCGCAGAATATCGCGTTGGGCTCTTTCGGCGCCTGGGAAGATCCCGAGCGGCTGGCGGTCACGGTGGACACGATTTTTCGCGAGATAAATGACGATCACTCGTCGCGCAACATCGGAGAACTTTTCGGCCGAATGGCGCAGTTGCAGAGCCGCTTTGCCGCTCCTTCAGCGACTCCCCGCTAAGTTCAGCGATGGCCCCGGGATTTGCGGGAGCCATCGGTTCAATTGAGAGAGTAAATATTCGAGGCGGCGCATCGAGTGCAGTTCAGCGAGAATCGCGCGTCGCTGATCGAGCGTCCATGGTGTGATTCGCGCGAATTCCCGCTCCTCTATCCGTGAACCGAACAGCTCGAGACGCGTTTCCAACTCACTCGTCGAATGCGATCGCGCAATCGCCTGCGCGGCCCGCGGGTCGAGACTTTCAGCACTGCTGAAGAAATCCAGCCACGACTCGAGTTGCCGGCGGACTGCGTCGATCACCTCGACGCGCGCCGATTCGGTTGAGGCGTCCAGTTGCGGCGTCGGAGTGACGATCCGCCCGCTCGCAATCGAGGCCATCCGGTTCGCGATACGCCGCAGCGTGCCGGCCGCCTCCACAATAGCGTTATGGTTGACCGTGCTGGTGCGGCCCTCCATTTGCGCATCATCCGAGACCTCCAGAATTTCCGCCAGCGTCCGCATGCTCTGCGAGTTAGCCTGCTGAATCTCATCCTCAGTGTTCGAGGCGGAACCACCCGGCGCCAGTGCAAGTGCGTCGCGAATAACTTCACGCAGCCTCGGCAACAACGAATCGCCGGCGTACGCCGGCCACAATATTAAAAAGACGGCTGCCGCGACCAACGTCCCGAGCAAAACTCCCCAGATACGCCACAGCGGCGCGTAAACGTCGAGCGCGGGACTCAAGCCGGCAAACGCCAACGCGAATGTCGTACCGATCTGCTTTCCCGCGTATGAAACACGTCCGCTGCTTAGCGAGGAGTACGACGAGATATAGAAGACTACGAAGAGGGCGATCATATAAGCCGGAAGAGTCTCGAAGTTCGGAGTGACGACAATGATTGTCAGCAGAGTTATCGCCCCGCCGATTATCACTCCGACGATCCGCAGAATCATCTTGCGCAGGGTTGCGCCGTAAGTTGGAAGCGCGGTTATCAGCACCGTCGTCAGGATTGTTGAGAGGTCGGCGCGCTGGGTGACGACTCCGATCACATAGCCGATCACCACGCATAAACCGACCTTCATGGAAAAGCGGACCACCGCATGATCCGGCGCGTCGGTCGCTCCTGGAGCCACCGTGGCAGACGGCGTCGCCGCGGCAGGCTGCGGAGGCTCATCGAGCAGCTGCTCGATATGCGCGGTCAGCGCCGCCAGCGAATCGGTGAAGGATGCGAAATTCTCGATCTCCGCCGAACTCGCAGTGCCGATATACTTCGGCCTGATCTGTATAACGCGTGCGGCGAGCGCATCGTATGCCGATCGTGCCCGGGTCCGCGAGGCAGGTGGCGGCTTGTCAGCGCCAACCGGAATGTAGGTCGGAAATTCGCGGGCGATTTCGTCCAACACCGTCGCGATTGCATTCACCGACGCTTGCAGTTCCGGGCGCGCCATTGCGGAAATATCTCCGGGTACGTCCTGGCGCGCCGCGAACGTCAGGCGATCGGTTTCGAGACCGATGCGCGCCACGCGCGTGATAGCCGCAAGCAGGATCGCGCGACGATGCTGGGAGACTCCTTCGGCTACACTGCGATTCAGAAGCTCCATGTGCGAGGGAAGATCCGAAGTCGGCGGTGGCAGCGGCGGCCGCGGCGCATCATGGCGATCGAGATAATAATTCGCAGCTTCAAGCAGCCGCGAACGATCGCGAGCGACGGTCGCTCCCAGCGATTCCAGCAGGATTTCTTCACCGCGATCCGGCCAAATCCAGTTGTCGAACAGGACGATCGTGCCGAATGCGATCAGGCTTCCGCCGAATTCGGCGGCCGCGTTCCAACCGATTTCCCCCGGCGCATACACCACGCCGTAAAAGATAAAGAGGCAGGTCACCTGGATGAGCAGAAGTGCCGCGCCAAGGTTGCGAATCGTTCCGAAGTAGCTCGAAATCGAAATCAACCCGAACAGAAATGGGAGCATCAGCCACGGCGTCTCGGACAATATACCGGCCAGCACCACTGATGCGGCCAGCGCCACTGCTTCCGCGATCAGAAACCCAACCGCCTTGCGCGCCGACATCATCGGCCCCGCACCCACCAGCAGCCACACGATGTAAGTGCCTAGCTCGTTGTAGACGTGACAGCTCGCGACCAGGCCGGCGCCGATCGTGCCGATCGTGGCGAGGCGAAGGGCAGTTCGGAGTTTTCGGGAATTCGGCGCAAGCTCTCGGGAGAGCAACGCCGTGAGCTGATCGAACCAACCCGGCGGCTGCGCGAGGCGGATCTCCGGTTTGGCGTAGCCGGCCATAGCCAGTTTTTTAAGGGTCCCCTTCGATCGTTACAGGTCAGCCCAAAGCGATGATACGGGTACTCGAGGCTCGCATCCAGAGAGATATTGGCCTCGAGCAGCTTCGACACCGGGCAACCTGCCTTGGCCCTGGCGGCGAGCCGGCGATTCTCACGCTGGTTGTTCCGCGGAGGGCACGGTGGCCAGCTCGCGGACAACCTCGATTCGATCAGCCTCGATAAAAGCCGCAAAATTCGCCGCCCCTTCGAAATTATCAATATCTTCGAAGCAATGCGGAATTCCCAAGCGCTTGCCATACCAAACCCGCCAGACTGCTTTATCTACCATCGCAATATCCTCCATTGCTTCTAATGGAGGGGCGTGAAAAATCGCCGCACGATGATGCGACGCCCAATCTCGCGCCGTATCCGATGAGTCATTGATTGTCGGATCGGGAGAAAGACCATGAATACAGCGACTCTTCTAACATCGGTGCGAGACCCACGAAGCGGCGAAGTTCACCGTCCGAGCGAAGAGGTGACGATCATGGGCGTCATACGGAACATGGATCGCACCCTGATGAAGGTCCGATGGCAGACTGGCGGCGATTGCGTGCTGTTTCCTGAAGAGCTCGAGGAAGTACGCCCGGGTCTGTGACGGTAGCGCTCTTCTATCTTCGGGAGGGTGTCGCTGCGGTCGCCGTGCGCCAGCGAGCGCCCAGCGCTGATGCGGGGATATCGGGTACTCGCGTGAATCGGGCCTACTGTGTTAGTGCCAATCGCGAAGGCAAACCTTTTCCGGTGATCGGTGCCCCTGGCCTCGAAAGGACAGTACAACTATGAGCCGTAAACCGCGCATCGAACCGTATCGCGAGCCCGGTGGAGGATGGGGCGCGACCATCGCGACCGGCAAGGTGCTCCTTGAGCAAAAGGTTTTGTTCAAAGGCGCCCGCGCCCTTTATCACATGAACAAGCCCGGCGGCTTCAAGTGCTCGAGTTGCGCGTGGCCCGATCCGTCGCCCGATAAGGCCGACCCTTTTGTGATTTGCGAGAACGGAGCCAAGGCCGTGGCATGGGAGATCTCGGCAAAACGCGCGACTCCGGAATTCTTTGCCCAGCATTCAGTAACCGAACTAAGCCGCCAGTCTGACTACTGGCTCGAGCAGCAAGGCCGCATCACGCATCCTTTGGTGTACGACCCCGACACGGATCACTATGTACCTATCGAGTGGGATAAGGCCTTCGCCTTGATCGGAAAGGAACTCCGCAATTTGTCCGATCCCAAGCAGGCGGAGTTCTATACCTCCGGCCGGTCCAGCAACGAAGCTGCGTTCCTATACCAATTGTTCGCTCGAGAGTTCGGAACCAACAACTTTCCCGACTGCTCCAACTTTTGCCACGAACCTAGCAGTCAGGGCCTGCCTCAATCGATCGGAGTTGGTAAAGGCACCTGCACTCTAGAGGACTTCAATCACGCCGATCTTATTTTTGTTATCGGGCAGAACCCGGGAACCAACAGCCCGCGCATGATGACCGAGCTGCACAATGCGGCGCGCCGTGGCGCACAAATCGTCGTCCTCAATCCGCTCCGCGAGCGGGCGCTCGAGCGTTTTCAGCAGCCGCAGAGCGTGCTCGAGATGGCGACGATGCGCTCGACACCTATCGCCACGCACTACTACCAGGTGAAGATCGGCGGTGATACTGCCGCGCTCAAAGGGATCATGAAGGCCGCCGTCGAGGCCGACGATCGCGCGATGCGCGAGGATCGACCTCGCGTCCTGGATGTCGAGTTCATCGAAGGTCACACCTACGATTTCGAAGCCTTTGCCGCCGATTTGAGGACCACACCGTGGGCCGCAATCGAGAAGCAGTCGGGACTCACTCGCGACCAACTCACTGAGGCGGCCCAGGTGTATCTCAAGGCCAACAATGTAATGGCCTGCTTCGGCATGGGTATCACCCAACACTTTCGCGGAACTCAGAACGTGCAGCAGGTAGTCAACCTGCTGCTGCTGCGCGGGAACATCGGTAAACCCGGCGCCGGCGTCGTCCCGGTGCGCGGACACTCGAACGTGCAGGGCGATCGCACGGTAGGCATCACCGAGCGGCCCACCAGGGAATTCCTCGATCAGTTGCAGAAAGTCTTCGGTTTCAATCCGCCGCGTGATCACGGCCACGATGTAGTGCACGCGCTCGGCGCGATTATGCGTGGCGAGGCTAAGGCCTTCGTCAGCCTCGGCGGCAATTTCGTAGCTGCATCGCCGGATACTCCTTTGACAATTGACGCGTTTCGCAAACTCGACCTGACAGTAAGTGTAGCAACGAAGCTGAATAGAACTCACCTTATACACGGTCGGGTCGCTTTGATATTGCCGTGCCTGGCCCGTTCCGAACTGGATCGTGCACCAGACGGCACGGTGCGCGCGGTCACAATCGAAGATTCGATGTCGGTAGTACAAGCGTCGCGTGGAATGATCGCACCCGCTAGCCCTCATCTACGTTCGGAACCCTGGATTGTCGCGAGCATGGCGCGCGCAACGCTCGCCGATAAGTCAGTCGTTCCATGGGAGTGGATGGTCGAAGATTACTCTCGCATTCGAGACAAGATAGAAGCGGTCTTTCCGATCTTTCAGGCATTCAACGCGCGTATCAAAATACCCGGCGGCTTTCGACTGGCGAATCCCGCGAGCGAGAGAATCTGGATGACCCCGACCGGTAAGGCGAACTTCATCGTATTCCCGGGACTCGATGAGGACCTGCATCAAAACAACCCGGACGTCCTTTGGCTCAGCACTATTCGCAGCCACGATCAGTACAACTCGACCATCTACAGCAATAACGACCGTTATCGCGGCATATACAACCAGCGCGACGTGCTGTTCCTTAACGACAACGAGATAAAAAGGCGCGGCCTGTCGGCAGAGGCTCGCGTCGATATACACACGATGTCCTCGGACGGAATCGATCGCGTCGTCCACGGTCTCAAAATAGTTCCCTATAACATCCCCGACGGTAGTTGCGCGGCCTACTACCCCGAGACCAACCCACTGCTCCCGTTGAGTCTCCACGACCCCATCTCCGGCACCCCAAGCGCAAAAGGAATCCCAGTCGTGCTCAAGCCGGTCTCGGCAACAAAGTCTTAAGCGTAGGCTGGCTGCTCTTCCCCTCTCCCATCGGGAGAGGATTTAAGGAGAGGGACCTTGTCCAGCGCGCTATTTTGCGCGCGATTCAAGATTCTGCTCCCGTCCTGATTCCGACCGCCGTGCGGCTTCCGCGGGCGCAATTTTCTGGTAGTGTTCAGTTCGCAGTAACACTCAACAAGGCTGGTCGAGCGAGCCCTTCGGTCCAATCGACAGTGACCAAGGGCCGCCGACCTACGATGGAGCCTACCAAGGAGGCCACCATGCAAATGAACGTGAAACCAATCCCTACGCTTGACGCCCGGATCAACGATATCCGTGCGCTCACCGCGCAAATCGTCAACCACGATATTCTGCCCAACGAGCGCAAGCTCTGGGCGGGATGGCGCGAGACGTCGACCAAGGAAGAGCGGGGCGCCTCGCGCGATCTGCGCGACTCGATCAAGGCGAAGGTCAAGAAGGCCGGCCTCTGGGCGCCGCATCTTCCGCCCGCCTACGGCGGCAGTGGCCTCGGCTTCCTCGAGCATGCGTACATGAACGAGGTGCTCGCCTACAGCATGGGAGCGGCGGCGCTGTTCGGCGTGGTCGCGCCCAACTCGGGCAATCAGTCGATCCTCCTCAAGTACGGCACCGAGGAACAGAAAAAGAAGTGGCTGGTGCCGCTCACCGAGGGCAAGATGGAATCCGGCTTCTCGATGACGGAGCCCGACTCGGCCGGCTCTGATCCGCGCTCGATCAAAACCACCGCGGTCCGCGATGGCGACCAGTGGGTGATCAATGGGCACAAATGGTTCACCTCGAACGGTTTTCGCGCCGACTTTTTCATCGTCATGTGCCGCACCGGCGGGAGCGGCACCGACAACGGCCGCATGACGCAAATAATCGTGCCCAAGGAGACGCCGGGCCTGCGCATCGTGCGCGGCGTCGAGGTCTGGGGACGGCCGAGCGATCACTGCGAGATCGTGTACGACGACGTGCGCGTACCGCTCAGTAACCAGCTCGGACAGGCGGGCACCGGCCATCAAGCGGCGCAGGATCGCCTCGGCGCGGGCCGCGTCTATCACTGCATGAACTCGGTCGGCCAGATGTGGCGGGCCTTCGACCTGATGGTCGAGCGCGCCACGATGCGCGAGGTGCACGGCGGCAAACTCGAGACCAAGCAGTTCATCCAGGGCTTTATCGCCGACTCTTACATCGACCTCCAGGCCGCGCGCTTGATGACGATCCACTGCGCCGAAAAGATGGATGGCGGCGGCGATCCGCGCACGGACATCTCGGCGATCAAGATTTTCGTCCCGGCGGCCTACACCCGAGTCGTGGATCGCGCGATACAAGTGTGGGGCGCGGCCGGCGTCTCAGGCGACCTGCCGCTGGCCGGCATGTACCAGGGCGCCCGCACGCTGCGCCTCGCCGACGGCCCCGACGAGGTCCACAAAATCCTGATCGCGAAAAACATCCTGGCCCGCTACCACAACGGCGAAAGCTGGGACTTCGGCAACTGACCGCGGGCGACGACATTGAAGATCAAAACAAGCGTCGGGGCAGTCGTAGCATCGGCGGCGCTCTTGTTCATCGTGATGCGCGCGGCAGGAGCCACCAGCGTCCCGGTTCCGGGATGGGATCCAAACGCGTTCAACGATCAGAGCACGCTACAGATCATGACGACCGCACCCGACGAGGGCGATCATTGGTCAAAGCTCTGGCTGGTCGTAATCGACGGGCAGTTGTACGTGCGGCTGGGCGACCGATCGTTCGGAAGGATTCAGAAAAATACCTCGAGTCCCTACGTCAAGGTGAAGGTTGCGGACAAGGAGTTCGACAAGGTCCGCTTGGAGCCGGCGCTTGATATGAAGGACAAGGTCGCGGCCGCGATGGCCGACAAATACTTCATGGACATTCTGATTCGCCACGAGTCGCATCCGATGACGGCGCGCCTCGTCGCAGAGCCAACCCCAGCGCCAAGCGCAACGAGCAAGTAGGTTTGTTGCCACACTCATCTGCGCGACTAGTTCCTCTCCGCCACCGGTTCCCCTTCCCGCGCGGGAAGGGGTTAGGGGTTAGGTTCTTCAATGCCTCACAGTTACTTATTCAGGTTTGTAAACCGAACCAGTGCCGGGTGGCCGACTAGTGCACGCTGAAGGCAAGGTGGAGCCCGGTTTCGAAGCAGTCCGCGACGCATTCGCCGAGGCACAAGCTCAGGACGAAGGCGGCGCGCAGTTGTGCGTCTATCAGCATGGCAAGCGAGTGATCGATCTGTGGGCGGGAACCGACAAGCTCAATCGCCGTCCCTATACCGCCGATACGATCACGATTTTGATGTCGTGTACCAAGGCGGTCACCGCCGTTTGCGTGCACATGCTCGCCGAGCGCGGACTGATCGACTATGACGCGCCGGTCGCGCGCTATTGGCCGGAGTTCGCGGCGCAAAGACAAAGGCGCAATCACGGTTCGCGATATCCTCGCGCATCGAGCAGGCCTGATGGGCTTCAACGAAGAAGACGAAATATTCGGGCCCAATCTGTTCGACTGGAACCGATGCACCGCGGCGCTCGCGAACATGGAGCCGTGGTGGAAGCCTGGTTCGGCCTACTTCTATCACGCGTTGACCTTTGGCTATCTGGCCGGCGAGATCGTGCGCCGCGTCTCCGGAAAAACCGTCGGCGCATTTGTCGAAGCGGAAATCGCCGGGCCGCTCAAGCTTGACCTGTGGATCGGCCTTCCCGCCGACCGGGAGCATCGCGTCGCACCGCACATCGTTCCCGCCAAGCAGCTGAGCGACGAGCAACTGCGCGCGGTCTTCTCCGGCTTGGGCTTGGACATGAACTCACGCCCGGCGCGCGCAGCCTTTGCCATGGCGACAACCACAGCCGAGGGTCTGAATCTAATAAACACGCGCGAGGCTCACGCCGCACAGTTGCCTTTCGGCAACGGCATCGCGAATGCGCGCGCTCTCGCGAAGATGTATGCCGCGCTTATCGGTGAGATCGACGGCGTCCGCCTGCTGACCCGCGAGACTATTGAGCGTGTGCGCGAGTCGCAGAACGAAAACATCGGAGCGCCCGCCTCGCTGAAGCCGCTGGCGGGTTCGGGGCCGCAGAGATTTGGCCTGGGTTTCGAGTTGCCGCGTGCGATCGAACCGATGCTCGGTGCTGGCTGCTTCGGTCACGGAGGTGCGGGCGGCCGGATGGCGTTCGCGCATCCTGAATCCGGCATCGCGGTGGCCTACGTCTGCAACAGCATGTTGTGGGACGGCTTCAGCGGTCCCGACCAACGATGGCTCGGATGGACCAAGGCATTGCGCGACGTGCTCGGTATCTGAGAAAGCTATCTTCCATTCGATGTCAAAACTCTCACGAAGACTGATTGTGGCAGCGGCCGCTGTTGCGGCGCTTGTCGCGATTGCGTGGTGGATGATTCATGTGCCGGCGGTGCAGGACGCGATTTTCCGCCGCGTGATTGCCCGCACTCTCGCGTCGACTCGCAACGACTTGCTCGAGCCCGACGCGCTCCGAGTCCTGTTGTGCGGCACCGGGAATCCGCTGGCCGATCGCGAGCGCGCCGCTGCGTGCACCGCAATCTTCGCCGGCGGCAATATCTACCTGGTCGATATCGGCCCGGGCGCGTGGAAGAACCTGGCGCTGTGGCACATTCCCGCCCCGAAAGTCGCCGCGGTTATGCTCACTCACTTTCATTCCGATCACATCGGCGACCTCGGCGAGCTCAATATCGAGACGTGGGCCAATGGACGCGACCATCCACTGCGTGTCTACGGACCGGTCGGCGTCGACCAGGTGGTGAACGGATTCGCGCAGGCCTACTCGCTCGATGAAGGCTATCGCATCGCGCATCACGGCACTGCCTTGATGTCCCCCGAGCACTGGCAGATGCAGCCGCTCGCCGTGAAAATCGACACTCCGGCCGGCGCGTCGCCATGCGCAGGCGGTTCCGCGACTGTGCTCGAAGAGAACGGACTCAAGGTCACCGCATTCACCGTCGATCACGCGCCGGTCGCGCCCGCTTACGGCTATCGATTTGATTACAAGGGCCGCTCGGTCGTCGTCAGCGGCGACACCAAACCGTGCGCCAATCTGGTCGCGGTCTCCAAGGGCGCTGACGTACTGGTCCACGAAGCGCAGGCCGCGCATCTGGTCAAGCTGATCCAGGATGAGGCCGAGCGCATCGGCAATGCGCGCGTCGCGAAAATCATGTCCGACATTCGCCGCTACCACACGACGCCGGTCGAGGCTGCGACTGAGGCGAACGAGGCTGGAGTACAGTTGCTGGTGCTAAGCCACATCGGTCCGCCGACGCCCAACGCGCTCGCGCGAATCGCATTCATGCGCAGCTGTCGCGGACGTCCGGCCGCGCGGCGTAATCCTCGGCTACGACGGATTGCTGCTAACGATGCCGGCCGGCTCGAAAGAAATCGAAACCTCGACGGTCCGCTGACAGTTTCAACTCACGCGGGCTTGAGCTTGTACTTTATCGGCATGTGCTTGACGCCGCCGACAAAGCTCGATCGCAGGCGCTCGACCGGTCCCGCCAATTCCGCGTGCTCGAGTCGTTTCGCCAGCTCTCTGAAGATTACCGCCAGTTCCAGCCGCGCCAGATTCGATCCGAGACAGAAATGCTCCCCGATGCCGAATGACAGATGAGGATTCGGATTGCGCCCGATGTCGAACTTGAACGGCTCGTCGAATACGTCCTCGTCGCGGCTGGCCGACGGGTAGAACAAACACACCGACTCGCCCGCGCGAATCTTCTGTCCGCGCACGACGGTGTCGCTCGTTGCGGTGCGTGCAAACTGTATCACCGGCGAAGTCCAACGCACGATTTCCTCGACCGCGGATCTGATCAACGTCGGATCGGACTTGAGCCGCCGGAATTGTTCGGGGTGTTCGATGAACGCGAGCAGACCGCCGCTGGTTGCGTTGCGCGTGGTCTCGTTGCCCGCCACCACCAGCAGCAACAGGTACGAAAGGAGTTCCAGCGCAGGCAGCGGCTCGCCGTTCACCTTCGCATTCGAGATGATACTGGTGACGTCGCCGCGCGGATGCTTGCGGCTCTCCTCGACCAGGTCGGTGAAGTACTGGAACATTTCCAGGCGCGCTTGCGCGAAGGTCTCATTCGCATCCTTGCCGCGCTGAAATTCAGGATCGCCGCCGCCGATGATTTCATTGGTCCAGCGAAACATGGTCGGCCAGTCCTTGCGCGGCACGCCAAGCATCTCGGCGATGACCGCGATCGGCACCTTGCACGAAATCTCGGTGACGAAGTCGCATTCTCCGCGATCCATCACGTCGTCGAGCAACTGATTGGTGATATTCGCGATCTCCGGCTCGAGCGCGCGAATCGATCGCGGCGTGAAGTACTGGCTCAGGATCGATCGGAACTCGCCATGCTCCGGCGGATCCATATTAAGCAGATGCTTGAGCGGCAGCTCGGGCGGAGGTCCCTCCGCGCCCTCATCGAGCGGGAACACCGCGAGCCGCGGGCCGTTGAGCCACAACCGCGGCTGACAACTGATCTCTCTGAGGTCGGAGGCCTTGGTAATAGCCCAAAACGGATCGACTCGCGGCCGCTCGACGTAAAACACCGGATGGTGCTTGCGCAGGAACGTCCACTCCGCGTGCGGATACCCGTTTTTCTGGTAATGGTCGGGACTGATGATATCAATCGTGTCGAGCGGGAATTCGGGCGCGCTCTCGACGCGATCGTTTGCGGCTTGGGGTTCCATCGATCTCTCCTATGTTCGAGAACTAGGCGAACAGCATCTTTCTCAGCGCCGGCAACAGGCGCATTTCCTCACTGTCGATCAAATCGTCCAGCTTGACCGCGAGCGCACACAGAGCCTTGCCGGCCGCAGAGACAACTTTGTCTGGATCCTCTTCGAACGATACGCCGATCAGCTTGCCAATCAAGGAGCGCATCTCGCGATGGCTCTTCTTGATTCGGTTCACGACCTCGGGCGACAGGCCGCCCGCCCCCTTCGCCGCCCATGGCAACACGGTCTCATCTTCGCTGAGCAGATGCTGATTGAGTTGCGGCTTGAGCGTTTCCCAGCAGCGCTGCGCCTGCGCGCGCATCTCGCGATCCGCCGGCTTGAATCCAAGGATAACCCCGGCCACCGCCGCGTCGAGCAGCGGTATCCCGAGACTGAATTCCTCGCGGCTCAGTTCTTCCGTGATATTCCGGATCTTGCGGTTGTCGGTGCGCTTTGCCGCGCGGATCGACGACGACTTTTTGACGGCGCTCATATTGGTCTTCATAGTACTCACCAGTAGTTCGCTTCAATCTTCGATGCGGGGAACGCTGCTTCAACGACGACTCCGCCATTCCAATTCATTGTTCGTGCCTGAACCTCGCGAGCGATTTCGCCGCCGAGATCATGTGGAATTAGAGCGGACAATCCAGGATTTGCATCCTTTGGACACAGTTATCTGATGCCCTTGGCAACACAAGGTCGCAGTTCGAAGCGCCGTACGCGTTACCCGATCTCTGGACCGCAAACCTCCATTTCCGTTCTGCAAGGAACATTTCTGCTAAATCGTCCTGGATTCAGTCGCGATGGAACTTCCGATGACTTGCCTGTTCTGCGAGAAGTTTCTCGGCAGGCGCCATCGATGGTCGGGGACAGTTTGTTTCACCAGCAGCGGTAGCGAACGCGAGTCTCGGGCATTGGCAGGCACCAGGGAGTTGGTCCCTAGGGCACAAATGTTGCTCTCAGACTAATGCGCCGGACGCTTCGGCGCTGATCGGGGGAAGCTATGCGGACAAGACGAATTATCGCGGGGCTGTTCTGTACTCTCGGTATGACATTGACGCTCGCGGGCTTGGCGCGCGCCGCTGACAGCGACGCCACCGACGCCGCTGCGCTCAAGGAAATCCGGGCCGAGATGCGCCAACTGCGCGAGGAGCGCAAACATGACCGCGCGGAGATTCGCTCGCTCGAGGGCAAGGTTCAACAACTCGAGTCGAAGGATTCGAAAGTCGAAGCCACCACTCAGCAGCTGCAGAGCACCGACCAGAAGCTCAAAGAGACCACGCTCGAGCTTCAGCAGACCAATCAGCAAGTGAAGACCTTGCAGACCAAGGTCGACGCGCCAATCCCGCCGGCGCAGTTCACTAACGTTGTCGATCGCTACCTCGGATCGCACACCTTCACCGTAACCGGCGCGGCGGGCGGTCAATTCATCTTCGACCAGCAGAGCGGCGCGCTCGACAATCTCCATCACGCGTCGCAGAACTCGTTCTTCTTCGATTGGGAACCGATGATCCTCTACCGCCCGGCGGACTGGATCCTGTTCCAGGGAGTATTCAGCGCCGGATTTGGAGCGACCGGGACGGGAACCGATCTGTCAACGGCTGATTTCCAGATTTTTCTCAACGACTACATGACGGTCGAAGCCGGCCTTTTCGATCAGCCCTTCGGCGACTGGTACGAGACCCAGAGCCCGATGTGGGTGAATCGGTTTGTCACTGCGCCACTGCCGTTTGGAGTAGAACCGGTTGTCCCACCGGGAGAGCTTGGAATCCAGCTTCGCGGCGGTATGCAATTCGGAGCGCTCGGCCAGGATTTCGATTGGACGGTCTGGGGCGGCAACGGACCGAATTTCAGCTCGAACGTCCTCGGCGCAGCGATGTCGAGTCCGACCGCCGTCGCGTTCAGCCAGACCAACGGCAAGTCGATCGGCGCGCGCTTTCGAGTCTACCCGCTACCGGTTGATACGAAGTGGGGACGGCTCGAGCTCGGCGCGTCCACCTACAACGGCAAGTGGAACAACGGAGATTGGTTCAACTCGTGGGGCGTGGATTTCAATTACTTCGTCGGCAACCTGCAGACCCGCGGCGAGTGGCTGTCATCGTATCGCCAGATGCCGATGGGGCAGGCGTCCGACAATCGACAGGGATGGTACGTGCAGGCCGGTTACTTCCTGAGCGGGGTTAAAGTCCCCGGCCTTCCCGACGTGATCAACAATTACCTCCGTCGATTCGAGCCGCTGGTGCGTTACTCGGGAGTAAACCAGCGCGGCGTTTCGACCGACGACATCCAGGGCGCAACCGGCGTTGGGCTGGGCGGCACCCAGGTGGGACTGGTCCCCGATTTCGGCATCAACGGGTCGCCGGCCACCTACGCGCCGCACTCGCGCGAGGTGGCATTGGCCCTCGACTACTGGATCGCGCCGTCGATCGTCTGGCAGAACGAATTCGACATCGAGCTGCCACGCGCAGGAGGAGTATTCGTCTCCCCAACCGGAGCCCAGACGGCGGTCGGCTCGGTCCCCAACGATCACGCGTTCCTCAGCCAATTCACGATCGGATTCTGAGGGGGATGATCATGAGAAAAATACTTGCAACAATATTGCTGGCAACAATTGCGATCGGATGGAGTGGGACTTCAGCTCGGGCGCAGCAGGATGAGATGACGCCGGCTGAGCACAAGCGCCTGTTCCGTGAAGGTGCCAAGCTGTGGCCGGTTTACTGCAACACCTGTCATAACGCGCGGCCGGGCTCCGAGAAGGCGCCTTATGAGTGGGATCAGATCATGATGCACATGCGGACGCTCGGGAACTTCCCGCCCGAGGACGCCAAAGCGATTTTGGAATACCTCAAGGCCCGCTGATCAGGCTTGGGTTGCGCAACAATGAAACGGAGGACGATGTGAATCGAATCATCTCAATTCTTGGCGCATGCGCGATTGTCGCGTGCGCGTTTGCGCCGGCGAGCGCGGGCGACATGGCGGCGGCCAAGCAGAACTACGATACGTTTTGCGTGAAATGCCACGGCCCCGGCGGCAAGGGCGACGGTCCCGCCGCGGCGACACTTTCGACCAGCCCGCGCAATTTCACTGACTGCGCCGCGATGGGCAAGATTTCCGACGAGACGATGTTCAACGTGATCAAAAACGGCGGTGCCGCCGCGGGTCTCAGCAAAGACATGCAGGCGTGGAGCTCCGGCTTCGAGGACGGCGAAATTCACGACCTCGTCGCTTACGTCAGAACCTTCTGCAAGAAGTAGCAGCGCGACCGCGATGAGCGATCAAAGATCGATCGACGCGACCCCGCGCGATTTGTGGTGGTTTCGCAAGAACGTGCCGTGCCTCGATGCGTGCCCGGTCAAGACCGACGCGGGCCGCTACGTCCAGCTGATCGCCGAAGGACGGCTGGCGGAAGCTTACCGCGTCGCTCGCTCGCCCAACCCGATCGCCTCGATATGCGGACGCGCATGCGGCGCGCCGTGCGAGGATGCGTGCCGCCGCGGCAAGATCGATGCGCCCGTGACGATTCGCGCACTCAAGCGCTTTCTCACCGAGCAGTTCGGCCCCGAAGCACTCTTATCGAAGGGAGTGCGCGAGATGATCGCGGGACCGTCCGGCGGCGGCAGTACCACTCCCGGCCACATCGACATTCCCGGCGCGCGACCGGATGCGGCCGGGTCGAAGCGCAAGGTTGCCGTCGTCGGCGCGGGGCCCGCCGGTCTCGCATGCGCTAACGATCTCGCGCTGATGGGCTACAGCGTGACGGTGTTCGAGGCGATGGAGCACGCGGGCGGCATGCTTCGATATGGAATTCCGGCTTACCGCCTGCCACGCGACGTCATCGACTGCCAGGTGAGCGAGATCGAAGACCTCGGCGTCGAGTTTCGCTACTCCACACCGCTCAAAGCCGGCTTCGGAGTTCGCGAGCTGAAGGCGCAGGGCTACGAAGCAATCTTTCTCGCCGTCGGCGCGTCGCGCGGGCGCGCGGTGCCGATCGAGGGCAGCGATGCCGACGGCGTGATCAAGGCGATCGACTATCTGCTCAATATCAATCGCGGCTACCGCGTTCCTCTCGGCGGCAAGGTCGTCGTCATCGGTGGCGGTCTCGTCGCAATCGATGCGGCGCGAACCGCTGTACGCGCGCTCGTACCCGGACTCGTCATGTCCGACGAGGAAGAGCAGAGCGTCGAGGCAGGTGCGATGCGCGTTGCGCTGGACGCGGCCCGCGAAGCAGCCCGGCGCGGCGCGCTCGAAGTTACCGTCGCGAGCCTCGAGTCCGATGCCGAGATGCCGGCGATGAAATCGGCGCAGGGCCGCGAGGAACTGGACATCGCGCGCGAAGAGGGCGTCACCTTCATGCCCGGATGGGGGCCGAAACGAGTCGTCATCCGCGACGGCCACGCCGTCGGAATCGAGCTGGTGAAATGCGTCAAGGTATTCGACGAGGCCGGCCGCTTCCGCCCGCAGTTCGACGAGACCAATAAGCGCGTGATTGACGCCGACGCTGTGATCCTCGCGATCGGCCAGGCGCCGGACCTGTCATTCGTCACGCCCGAAGACGGCGTCTCGGTCACGCCGGCGGGCACGCTGAAGATCGATCCCGTCACGCTCGAAACCGGCATCGCAGGAGTATTCGCAGGTGGCGATGCGGCCTTTCCCCCGAGTCTTCTGATCACATGCGCGCAGCATGGCAAGGTCGCCGCGCGCGGAATCGACGCATACCTGCGCGGCAAGCCGCTCGGCCAGCCGCGGATGCACGTCACGATCGAGGAACTCCCGACCGACACCTACAAGATGGTCGATCAATACGAAAAGAAGCATCGCGATATCCCGCTGGTGCCGCTCTCGCGCCGCACCGGAATCACCGAAGTCGAGAGTACCTTCACTGCCGACGACGCGCGCGAGCAGGCCGACCGATGCCTCTACTGCCATATCCATCCGATCTACGACGGCGCGAAATGCATCCTGTGCAATCGATGCGTCGACATCTGTCCCGAGCACTGCCTGCACTTCACCCTCGCCGAAGAAATCGCCGACCAGGAACGCGTCGCCGGCGTGATCCCCGAAGCGCAGATGCGCAGCGCGTTTCTCTACGACGAAGCCAAATGCATCCGATGCGGCCTGTGTGCGACCCGATGCCCCACCTCGGCAATCACGATGGAGCGCTTCCAGTTCGAAGAGACGGCCGGCTGATGGACGGCGATCGGCGAAAAATCCTGCGCTTCATCGGCAAGGGCTCGGTGTTGGCGGCGTTCCTCGCGCAGATCGGCGCGGCCGGCCGCGCGTTTTTCCCCAACGTGCTCTACGAGCCGCCGAACCGCTTCAAACTCAAGAAGCCCGACGATTACCCCGACGGCTACACGCTCGATGCGACGCATCGCCTTTACGTGATCCGCCAGAAAGATGCGTTCCACGTTATCTCCGCGATATGCACGCATCTCGGATGCAACGTGCAGTGGATGGACACCGAGTTCGACTGCCCGTGCCACGGCAGCCGCTTCCGTCCCGACGGCACGGTTATCGCGGGACCCGCGCCGCGTCCTCTCGATTGGTTTGCGACTACGGTTTCGCCCGACGGGTATCTCGAAGTCGATAGCTCAAAAGACGTTGCGCGCGACTTCCAGTTGATAATCGGCGGAAAGGCCAAGGCCTAGCGGTGGGCGACAAAATCAAGGCGCTCTGGCGCAAGACTTCGTGGGCATGGTCGCCCGAAAGCGATCGCGAATCCTCCGAGGCCATCGTCAAAAATTTCTGGCTGCACTGGTTCCCGGCCAAAGTCGCGCGCGCCAGCATGGACTGGAACTACTCGTTCTGGCTCGGCACCGCGTCCGCGTCGCTGCTGCTAATCCTCACCGTCACCGGCGTGATGCTGATGTTCTTTTACGTGCCCTCTACCGAGCGCGCCTACGGCAGCATCAAGGATTTGCAGTACGCCGTCAGCTTCGGCCGCCTGCTCAGAAACCAGCACCGATGGGCCGCCGAGGGCATGGTCGCCGTCGTGTACATCCACATGGCGCGAGTATTCTTCACCGGCGCCTACCGTGGCCCCCGCGCAATCAACTGGGTAGCCGGCGTCGTCCTCTTCCTCGCGACGCTGTTCTTATCGTTCACCGGCTACTTGCTGCCATGGGACCAGCTCGCATTCTGGGCAATCACAGTCGGCACCAGCATCGCAAAGCAGGCGCCATTCGTCGGACCAACAATTCAGTTCATTCTTCTGGGCGGCCATGAAATCGGACAGCAGACGCTGCTCCGATTTTACGTGCTGCACGTTTTTTTCCTGCCGGTCTTCGTCTGGATCCTGTTCGCCTATCACATGTGGCGCGTCCGCAAGGACGGCGGCCTCGCGGCGGTCGAGCGCATCCGCAATGACCGCGTGATGGTGCCGAAGGCGACGCCGAAGACCAAGAGCTACTCGCTGTTTGGAATTACGCCGGGCACGTCGGTGGCTGTGATGAGCTCGACGGGCCTCGAAGAATCCGACCAGGTTTTCTCGTCGCCGAACATGTCGCGGCGAATCGCGCTGGTCTTCCTGATCGTGTTCAACCTCACCCTGCTCGCCGCGATCCTGTTCAACGCACCGCTCGAAGGTCTCGCCAATCCTGCTGTCACACCGAATCCGGCGAAGGCGCCCTGGTACTTCGTCTGGCTGCAGGAGCTGGTCGCGTCGACCACGATTCGCCTTGGCGATTTCACCGTCAGCGGTGCGCTGCTCGGTGGAATACTGCTGCCGGGATTTCTACTCGCGGTGCTGACGGCGTGGCCGTGGCTCGATCGTTCGCCACGTCGCGCGGAAGGGCGATGGCTCGCGCCCGAGCGCAAGCGCCAGAATGCGACCTTCGCCATCGCGACCCTCGCGATCATCATCCTGATCATGGTCGGGGTTTATCTGCGCGGTCCCTACTGGCGAATCTACTGGCCCGGCCAACCGCGCCCCGAGACGCCGCGGCTCTACTGACATGGCCGACAAGCGCGAATCATTCGAATCGAAGGACTTCGGCTGGATGGTCGCGATGTCGATCCTGTTCCTCGCGCTGGTCGTGGTCTGCTTCTGGATAGAGTTCAGCACCGAGTGGGGAGGCTATCAACGAGAGTTTCCGCAGTTGCTCGGTCACTACGGCAAGGTGGAGGACGCGCGCGACTTCCGCCCGGGGATTCAGCAAATCTGGATTCCCAAGATTGGTGTCACCGATCGATGCATCACGTGTCACCTGGGTTATGAATGGTCGTCGGTGTTGCCGGCTACGATCGCCGAGCCGCTGAAGCCGCATCCGATGAACGACTGGATTGCGAAGCATGAGTTCGCGAAGTTCGGATGCACGCCGTGTCACGGCGGTGACGGAGCAGCGACCACTGTCATGGGGGCGCATCAGGGCGGTCGGGGATGGGAAGATCCGATGCTCTCGCGCGCGCTCGCGGACCAAAATGGGCTCACGATGAACGAGATGATGCAGATGCGATGCAACTTTTGTCATCGCCACGATGCCGCTACTCCGGGGATGGACGAGATCAATCTCGCCAAGGTGCTATTCAAGAAGAAAAAATGCCTGCTCTGCCACGTCGTCGAAGGCCGCGGCGGCGCCACCGGCCCCGAGCTGACCTACGAAGGCGACCGGAATCCGGAACTGCTGAACTTCGCACACGTAACCGGTGATCACACGATGTTCAACTGGAACGTCCAGCATCTGACCAAGGCCAGCGCGGTCTCGCCGAAAACCGCGATGCCTGATTTCAACTTCAAGCCCGACGAGTCGCGAGCGCTAACCCTCCTGCTGCTAAGTTGGCGCCGCCTCACCTACCCCCCGGAATACATCCCCGACCCCGAAGTAGCCGCATCCGCAACGCAACCATCGCCAACCCCAACCGCAACTCCTGTCGCGCGTTGACCCTGCGAATCCGGGGTCAGGTTCCAAGCACGATTGTTCCCGACGCCTTGGCGGCTTTGATGAGGTTCTGATCCAAAGTGGCGAGCGGAAGTTTGCGGCGCAGCGCGAGCTCCAAGTAGGCTGCGTCATACAGGCTCAGACGAAAACGTTCAGCCAACTCGACGGTTTGGTTCCATGCCTTGTCTGCAGTTTCAGCATCAACTCGTATAGGCAGATCGTGCAAAAATTCGGCGTAACGCCGCCTCAGCCCCGGTTGAATCCGCCTTTTACGTTCAGCGACGAGCAGTCCGTTCATGGCCTCCAAAGGCCACAGCGATGGAGCAACAGCTCCCGTTTCTGTAACACGGTCCAGCAGATCCATGACGGCCTTGGCCTGCTCGTCTTCGAAGCACCACGCAAGCGCGATGGAGTTATCGAGCACGAAGCTCATTCTCGGCCCTCGTTGATTAGATCCTTGATCTTGAGACCGCGAAGCCTGACCCCTTTACTCGCCTCGCGCAGCCCGGCTGCTGCGCGTTTGGCTTTTTCGCGGTCGAATCCGGGCCCTGAGGGCACTAGCTTTGCGACGGGCTTCCCGCGGCGAGTTATCGTGATTTCGGCGCCGCGTTCGACCCGATCGACCAGTTCGCTGAGTTTATTTTTTGCTTCGAACAGTCCTACTTCCTGCATAAGTGAAATTCTCCATCTAGCTTGTAATCTAGCTTACTATAACTTAGCGAAGATTTGCAATCTGGCCTGCAAAGTTGGGCGCAGCCTTCAAATGCTCAGTCGAATGATGCCCTCGCGCTCGCCGTTGCAATGCAGGAGAGGGTCGAACAGCCTGCCCTGAGCCTTGCCGAAAGTTGAGGGTCCTTCTGAAGTGGCACAGGCTTTAGCCTGTGATTCTTCTTCCGCGCGCGATTCAAGATTCCGCTCCGCATTCTTGTCCTTGTGTCATTCCAGAGCGCGTCCGGATGAGCCGCTTCCACCAGCCGAAGCCCTGAGCGCACCCGAAGGGGAAGAATCCCGCCTCCGATCTTCGCCTCGCCCCGTCAGGGCGAGGATCGAAGAGCCTGCCCTAAGCCTCGCCGAAGGGTGAGGGCCCTTCTGAAGTGGCACAGGCTTTAGCCTGTGATTCTTCTTCCGCGCGCGATTCAAGATTCCGCCCCGCATTTCTTGTCCCTGTGTCATTCGGAGCGCATCCCGATGATTCCGCATCCACCAGCGGAAGCCCTGAGCGCAGCCGAAGGGGAAGAATCCCGGCTCTTCTCTTCCCCTCGCCCCGTCAGGGCGAGGATCGAAGGTGAGGGTCCGCTTACGGCGCGCGATTCTCGCGCGCGAGTTTGGATTCTTTTCTCGCTCAGACTGTTGCCAGCGATCTGGGAATTGGCCCACCAATCGAACCGGAAGTTCTCAAGTGGCCCGCAAGTTGAGTCGCCCTTGGTGCGGTCTTGAGAAAGTGCGGTTCATGACAACCGCTGTCCGTACTAATCAAAAATGTGCACGAAGCTCACGCCTCAGTATTTGGAAACCGCTATTCGCGTGCTACGATCCACTCGGTTTCGTTAGGGGGCATCGAGTTCGTTGGTTAAACGTCAGCCATACGTGCAAGGCAATGCGGGCCACTGCGGTCGGAACGCAATCTAGCGTCCGAGCGCCGAGAATGCTCAAACTTCCGTTCGGTCCGGAAGCTCTCCGCATCCGTCCGCCGCTCAAATGGGCCGGCGGAAAGCGATGGCAAGTGCGGCATCTGCACGACAATCTGGAGACCACACAATCATCGAAGACTGGTCGAACCGTTCTGCGGCGGTCTCGCTATTACACTAGGACTGGCACCTTCTTGCGCACTACTTAATGATGTGAACCCTCACCTCATTAATCTATATCGCTGGTTAAAAAGAGGACTGAAGCCAACGATCTCGATGAAACACAATTCCAAGGCATATTACGCGCAGCGCGTTCGCTTCAACGAATTGCTGTCAGCCGGCAAGGCTGATACTGCCGAAGCTGCGACATTGTTCTACTACCTGAATCGAACCGGCTATAACGGACTTTGTCGTTTCAATAACAAGGGCCACTTCAACGTTCCGTTCGGTCGCTATAAGAAGATCGACTATCGTAGCGATTTCACTGAATATAAGAAGGCCTTTGCCCAGTATGAGTTCACGAATACCGATTTCGAGAAGCTGGAGCTTCATCCCGAGGATTTCGTGTACGCTGATCCGCCTTACGATGTAGAGTTCACTCAGTACTCGACGGGCGGCTTTGGCTGGGAAGAGCAGGAACGCGCAGCAGAATGGCTGGCAAAACATCGCGGTCCGGTAGTGCTGTCGAATCAGCGGACAGAGAGAATAGAAAAGCTATATGCGAAGCTCGGATTCTCCGTCACATTACTATCTGCGCCACGGCTAATCAGTTGTAACGGCGACAGAACCCCGGCGCGGGAAGTATTGGCGACGCTCAACCTGTAGTGCCATGCCCGGAAACACTCGAACCGGCAGTGTTCTGGAATTAACAATCCTGCCTGCCTTAGATCGTGGCGGCTACCACCATCGCGCGCAAATTGAGATTGGCCAACGCCTCGGCTGCGGTAAACACATAGTTGATATAGTCGCAGAGAAAGATGGCCGCGAGTTCCTAATTTCGTTAAAGTGGCAGCAAGTCGCTGGCACAGCGGAACAGAAGGTCCCGTTTGAAGTGATATGTCTCTTAGACGCAATCGAACGGGGAAGGTACTCCAAGGCGTACTTAGTACTCGGAGGAGAGGGATGGAAGTTACGACAGTTTTATATAAATGGCGGCTTGAACCGCTTTCTTTCTGTGGAAGATAGGGTCGAGATCGTCACATTAGAAGGATTTATCGCTAAAGCAAACTCGGCGCGGCTATGAGTAAAAATGGCTGACGACAATCTCAAAGATCAGCGCGCGGCGTTCGAGTTCCTACGCGAAAAGTTCCGCTCCCAGGATGCGTTCACAAAGCACGATCTTGAGCAGAAAACCGGCTGGGTTTGGAAATCGGTAACTACATATTGGTCCAAACAGTTCGAGCCCTTCGTCAAGCCAGTCTCCCCGATCCTAAAGGGGGCTGCGCAGAAAGACCAAAAGTTCAGAGTAACTAGAGCGTTCTTGCCTTTTGGCACGTGGACGAAGTTCCGTCGGCACGTCAGCCAGAAGCGGCGTCTAACCTTTCACTACGATCACACAAGCTACGACACAGTTCTGTTGTTCGATTTTTTTCTCCCGCTTACGAATGAAACAGTGCTTCGGATGTCTCTCGATTCCCTGTTCTACAAGGACACAATCCAGAAGCAGCTACTCGCCATTGGCATTCAGACACTACGCACGCACTTCAAAGGTGCCGAAGGCGCAAGCGACGACGCTTTCCTACAAGAACTTACCGGGTGGATTGGCGATCACTTCGGAGGCTATTCGATCAGCCACGTCAATGGCCGATTTAAGGCGCGACCCGATAAAGGCGAACCAGCGATGCTCACTATGCAAGAGGCAACGGCACTTCAAGAACGCGCCGGGCGGTATCTCATTGACGAAACCACCGCGATCACTCGCTTCATCTTTCCGTGTCACGATAGGGAAGAGGCTGAAACGGTTCGATGGTTCTTCTTCGAATTATTCGTCGAAAGCGTAACCGAAGTAAGTGGCGAAGCTGAAGTTTGGATGATCGAGAGCGGTCTGCAAACTCGTTTGCATATCTGGAATGTCAAACAAGAATCGTAAGATCAGTCAGGTTAGAGTTCGTCCGGCTATTGGCGACACCGACGTGCGGGTTTGGCTGCGCGCGAATGGCTACGACGACGTGGCCGATCAAATTGATCAAATGATGGTTCGCTGGAAAGCGCAGGGCAAGGCAACCCGGCGCAACTGGTGGGAAATTCTCGCCGGAGACAAGAGTGGCAATCCTCGCATTGCTGGAGGCAAGAAGTTTCCGATATTGCGCGCTGCGCGTATTCGGCAAGGTCTCGGAACAGATGTCCCAAACTTGCTGTGCAGAAACGTAAACGAACAGGCACCCCCTGTCCGCAACCCTCCACGATGGTCCGGAGAACGAGGGCAACGTTCCAACTGAAAGTTCTCCCATGGTCGCGCTCTATGACCGCGCCGGCGCGACCATTCCCAATCACCGGCCAACCCAGGAGCAGAATCTTGAGTCGCGCGCAAAAAAATCGCGCGCTGTATGCGGACCCTCACCTTCGATCCTCTCCCTGACAGGGCGAGGGGAAGAGGGGGCGAGCAATTGTGCAATTCTGACAGGCGGGACGGGAGGTCTGCGCAGCGCGTTTGTCCTCCACCCTGACCCTCCTCCGACGTTGGAGGAGGGAATTCGGACGGGGCGCTCTGGAATGACAGGAGTCGGAGGGCGGGCACGGCGTGCTATCTCCGGGGCTGCCGCGCGCTACCCAATTTCGTGTTTCGTTCTCCTGAACTAAACTGCCAAAAACGTTTCACGTGAAACATTTTCGCCTAAAAAACTCAGCAAATCAGCCCTGTCTTGTCGAAAAAAAGCGAAACTCCGCGCACTGGATCAATCCAATGAAATTTTCCACGTTGACCCACAGGTGACCGAGTGTTAGCCGGAATGGGGGAGGGCTTTTTCATGAAACGCATGCTCTCAATCGCAATCGCTGCAATCGGGCTGCTCTGTTCCGTCACGATCGCGAGTGCCGCCTCGGTCAAGCCCGGCGACGTTATCGGCAAGGAGAATGCGGGCCTGGTTGCCGACCTCCTCAGTCCCGGCAACTACGCGCTCGCGCGCCAGGGGATGGAGATGAAAATCGTCCCGACCCGGGACTACGATTGGCCGCCGCCGTTCAAAAGCTCGACCGAGCAATACTCATCGCAGGTTCGGCTCGGTCCGAACGGCGAGTTGCAGCATTACAAAGCCGGGTTGCCGTTTCTCGCGATCGATCCCAACGACCCGACCGTCGCGCAGAAAATTATGTGGAACTTCCAGTTCGGGCCGTCCTTAACCGACGACCTCGACTCGAAGGACGATGCGATCGCTTCCTACGCGCCCGGAAACTCAACGCCGTGGTCCTTCTATCCGGTCGGGCAACTCGCCGTGTATCGCAATATCGGGCGCGCCGAAGTCGCTCCAATCACGGAGGACAACGACTGGTATTCAGGAATCATGCAGCGGCTGGCGCTCGGGCCAATTATCGTTCCGATCGAACCGCCGTTCTGGCAAACGCCGTGGGACTATATGGTCCGCTACCGCTACGCGGATCCGAAGCGCGGCGATCTGGTGTGGTCGGGGCAGTCGACCTGGGGTTTCTCGGATTACGAACATCCGGGGATGGGGCCGACGGACTACCTGGTAGGAACCTCGTTCTTCGGCAACCTCGACATGGACTCGCTGTTCGGTTTCTCGGGACGATTCGCCGACTATGACTTCAAGTATCTCGGCGAGAAGCAGATGCTTGCAGTCGTCCACGCGTCGAGCCTCCCCGCGCGGTCATGTGCAACCGACAATGGCCGCACGATTTGCCCCGAGAACTGGGAGCTGCGCCACGTCTATGTTATCGAGGCGGACGCGCGCAGACAGGGCATGCTCGGTGACGTTCCTCCGATCGCAAAACGGATTCTGTACATCGATTCTCAAGGATGGTTCATCACTGCCTCTGATCAGTTTGATCACGCAGGGAACCTGTGGAAGACGCTGGCGATTTTCAACACGGTGCGCGATCGCGAATATCCGAATTCGAAAGCCGCCGTCTACAACTTCCCCCGCCTGTTCCAGACCGCGATGGTCGATGAAGACGTGCAGAGCGGCTATTCGACGATTTTCTTCACGCCCACACCCGACCGCGAGCCGCACGATACGTGGTTCATCAACCAGGGCGTGGTCTCGTCCCGCTGGATAGTGCCGAACCGCTACACCACCTATCGGCAATACTTTTATTAAGAGCGTGAGATTTGTGGGGCGCGATGGCTATCGCCCGCGAACCGTTTAGACTTAAATAGACGGGCAATGAAGCCAAAAATAATTGGATCAATTCTCGCGATAGGCGTCGCGCTTGCCGTCGTGCAGCCGGCCCTAGCGGCGGACAATGACGTGGCTGACGGCCACAAGTATTTCGTCCGCTACTGTGCATCGTGTCATGGGACGGACGGGCTTGGAGATGGGCCAGTGGCGAAGAGCCTCGTCACGCCGCCGGCGAATCTGCGCAAGCTCGGCGACAAATACGGCATGCCGCTGCCCGCGCATAAGATTGCCGAGTTCATCGACGGTCGCGATACAGCCAGGGCGCACGGGAGTCACGAGATGCCCGTGTGGGGCGAGAAGCTTTACGAGATGGGTGCGGGTGAGCGCGGCGAGTACGGAATCGGCGAGGTGATCGGCAAAATAATCGCGTACCTCAATACGATTCAGGATCGACGGACCGCGATGAGATAGGCCAGTTACGTTCCGCGACGCATCCAGACGACTCGGCCTTCAGTTGCGATATCGATGTCGACCTGCTTCGCGACTTTGAGGAAGAACAAGCTCGGATCCTTCATTCCCCAATCGACGTACGGCACTGAAAAGTGACACGCGGCGGTCAGCGTGTTTCCGACCAGCTGACCATGAACATCAGTGACGATTTCGTGCCTCGCACCGTGAATTGTCAGGACTCCGTCGAGCTTTGCTTGAAACTGGCCTCCCGTCCTCAGTTCTAGAGTAAAGTGCTGAGGGTCGAAAGTTATCTCTGGATACCTTTGAGCCTCGAGAACATTCTCTCGCATGTCTCTGTCACGCTTGCCGATGCCCGTGACGCCGCTCCTGGCGTCGACGACGATGGAACCGCCAGCTTTGCCAGTAGCGGGGTCCGCGATGATGGTTCCTCGTTCAAGTTTGAAAGTTCCATGTGTCGTATGTAGCGAACCTGGCAAGCGGAACTCGACGAGCGTTTTCGATGGATCAAGTTCCAAAGATCCTGAGCGTAAATCCAGCGCCGCCCCGTTTTGGGCGGAGGCGGCCAGGGCGCTTACGAACGCCACGACAAGAACGCTAAATCTTCTCAATGCGCAGCCATCGCGGGCTGCGAGGCCCACTTGATGAGCAACATTTTTTCATCGTCGGTGAGGCGCGCGGAGTGATCGAGCGCCGTGTAGTCTCCGGGCGGCATAGAACCACCGCTAACGGAGGCTCCTATGCTCTTCAATGCTCCTGATTTCTTTTGCGCGTCGTAGGTTTGCCAATCGGAAAAATTCAGCACTCCGCGCGCTGAGTTAGCTGCAAGGTATGTCGGAGAAACGGCCGCGTACCAGGGTGCCTTACCTCCGGTCGAATGGCACTGGTAACACGACTTCTCAAGGATCGTGTTCACCTGCGAGTCGGTACTAACTGTATTGGTAGAACTCGGAACGGTCGCTTCAGGCGTAGCCGCCTGCTGAGAGCTGGAACAACCCACAATCAGAACAGCTAGAGATAAAAGCAATGCTATCGGTAGGGGAAGCTTAAGCATCGTCACTCCTTCTAGTCGTCGAGGCTTACGAAGCGGATAAGTCCTGCGCATAGGAAGATCATTCCTATACCTAAGGTTGCCGCCAAGGGCAGCAACGCAGCGGACGGCGGTTGGTTGCGAATCATCAAATCGTTGAACGCCTGCATGGTCCAGGTCGTCGGTAGCCATCGAGCGAGTTCGCGCATCCATCCGGGCTCGAAGTCCAGCGGCCACCAGCATCCGCCGATCGCCGCCATCGAAATGCTGATGGTCACGCCCAATGACGGCACCGAGTCGTGCGCGGTTGCAACAGAGGCGACCACCAGTGCTAGCGCTGCAGCCGCGAAAGAGATCCCGACCGTCGGTATGATCAAGGCTAGAGGATTGCGCCCAAGCGAGATTCCGAACAGCGCCCATCCGACCGCGAATAGCACGATCATTTGCGCGATCCCGACGATGAACCGCGCGAATAATTTCCCCAGTAGCAGACCTGTAAGCGGCGCACCACTGACCTGGAGGCGCTTCAGGGTCCCCCAATCGCGCTCATCGAAGAGCGTCAGCGCGATTCCCAGCATCATACCTATAAGGAGAAACGTGATGCCGAATCCGGGGACGTACTGATCGAAGGCGTTCACAGTCACGGCTTCGCCCTCGATCGCAGGTTTCTCGACGAATCCGATATCTCCCGGGAGCACGATCGCCTGAGCCTCTCCGAAGGACTCGATTTGCGATTGGGCCGCCGTCCTCGCTTGTTCGGTGATCCTTCGGCATAACTCGTCGATACGAAGCTCGAGAGCGTTGATCTCGACTCGCCTGACGGGATCGACGAATAGAATCAGCCGAGGCTGGCCGCCTGCGGCGACCTGGCTGCTGGTTCCCGCAGGAATTAACATCGCTATAGGAGTCCGATCGCGTCGGCTTACAACGCGTCGCGCTTCGTCGGGGTCGTCGAGCACCTCCAAAGCGACGCCGTGCTCCCTGCGCAAAGCCTCAATTATTCCCTGGGCTACTTTTCCGTGATCGAGGTCGACCAGGGGTAGCCGAAAAGAATTCGCCGAGCCACCGTACAGACCGCCGAGCGAGTATCCCGCGACGGTGATAATTACGATCGGCGCGAACAACAGCATGAACACGACGATCGGATCCTTGACCAGGAGCCGCGCCTCGTTTTGCGTGGTTAGCCAGATTGCTCGAAGCATGGCGATACGCTCAGAGGACCTGGTCGCGCAGCGTGCGGCCCGTCAGCGCGATGAATGCGTCCGACAGATTCGGGCTGTGCAGGTTGAAATCGACGACGTTCACATCCAGGGTCCGAAGTCCGTGCAGCACCTCCGCGATCTGCGCGAAACTGTTCATCTCGAGGATCGCCTTGCCCTCGCCGACGGTGGTTCCTATTTCACGCACCCCGGCAAGGCTGCCGAAGCGGCCGTCCGGCAATTGCCCGCGATAGGTCAGCTCGATGCGAGGCCGGCTGCCCCCGAGCGAGATCACCTTTTCGAGGTCGCCCTCGGCGATCAGTTTGCCGCGATCGATCAGCAGCACGCGATCGCAAATGCGCTCCGCCTCTTCCATGTAATGGGTGCTGTAAATTACGCCCGCGCCCGCATCGGCATAGTGCCGAATCCGCGCCAGTAACTGTTCGCGCGACTGAAGATCGACGCCAACCGTAGGTTCGTCCAACAACAGCACGGGCGGACGATGGACAATACCACAGGCCAGGTTCAGCAGCCGTTTCATCCCACCGGAAAATGAATGCATAGGATCGCCGGCGCGATCGCCGAGACCGACCTCCTCGAGCGCGCGCTTGCAATGCTCTATTGCGTCGTTGTGAGAGAGTCCCTGCATGCGCGCGAAATGCCATACGTTCTGCGCCGCGCTAAGGGTGGGATACAGCGCGAGCGATTGCGGCACCAGCCCAAGCATCCGTCCCAGTCCGGTCGGGTCGCTCTTTCGCGGCTTACCATTGATAAGAACATGACCGCTATCGGGTTTAAGTAGAGTAGCCAGAATCGACAGCGTCGTGGTCTTGCCCGCGCCGTTGGGTCCGAGCAAGGCGGCAATTTCACCTGGCCTTACTGCGAGGCTGACATTGTCAAGCGCAAGCCGCGCGCCGTAACTCTTCGAAATCCCGATCGCCTCGATAAGTGGTGCCTTTTCGGGACTCATTGAAACAGAGTTGTTTTGGCGTCGCTCGATTTCAGTTGGCGAACGCCGGTGGAGCAACAGCGGCGGGCTGGCTGACACGCGTGAGCATGGCCGTTACGCGCATCGCGCCGGGCCAGACCCTGAGGCAGAACGGCAGCACAGCGCGCGCGAGTGGGTTGTTCAAGCCGTGGTCGGCGGCCCCGGCAAAACGCATCTGGAGCCGCATTGCGGAGCGCAGTTTTGGCTGAAAGACCTGCGCCGGCTCCGCTGCAAGATACGCAGCGGCGGCACGGCGGGCAGTATTCAGCGCGATGGATATGCCGTCACCGGTGAACGAGGGGATGACGGCTGCCTGATCGCCAATGCAGTAGAGCCCATCGTCCGTTGTGCGACGGATGAAACCGTAAGGGATATGAGTGACGACGATCGGTTTGTCGAGCAGCGGCTGCGCACCGTCAAGCCGCATTGCGAGGTGGGGACAATCCTGCTGCATCTTCGCAAGGAGGCCCTCCCAGCGAAGACCCGCACTCGCAAAATACCACCGTTTCACCACCAGGCAGAAATTCGCAATGCCGTCTTCCACCGGTTGAATACCACCGTAGCCTCCGGAATAGAGCATCAACTCGGAGCCGTCCGCCAGGTCAGCGGTCTGGGCGGCAGACAACCGATAATACATCTTAAAGGCGATCCATTGGTGAGGGTCCTTCGGGCGACGGTGGCCGCGCAGATCGTGCTTGCCCGTGGCGAGAAAGGCGGTTGGAGCTTCGTAGGTGGTGCCGTCGTCGAGCGTAGCCTGCCAGAGCTTGGCGGTCGCGCGGCTGAGCGACTGCACACTGCGACCGCGCTCGACGCGGACTCCATTGGTGACAGCCTCGGCAATGAGCGCGGTATCGAGCGCCTTGCGCGTGAGCGAGGCTGCGCGAAAAGGTAGCGGAGCCTCCGCGGCGCGTCTGGCTGCGGCAAGCCGAACGTAATCGATGGGCACCGCGCCAAGAGAGGCCACGTCGATGCCGAGAGCATGCAGGTCTTCAAGGGCCTCACCGCTTAGGAATTCTCCGCAGACCTTATGGCGCGGCGCGGGTTCGCGTTCGATCAACGTGACGCTTCGTCCCTTTCGGGCGAGCGCGATGGCAGCGGCACAACCTGCCACTCCACCACCGAGGACGAGAACTTCATCTTGCAAAGGATTGCTCCTGATTCACGTATTTCTAACTGTGGTGAAGATCGTTGGACAGCTGGGTGGTTACGGGCCTGTAGTCAGATCGGATCTGGAGGGAGCCAGCTTCGGGAGATACGTCCGCTACCGTCAGACTGCGGCGCGTGGTGAGTTCCTTCCAGTTGAGCCCGAGGTCGACCAGAACGATAGAGGCCAGGGTGAAGGCGATGACGCCAACCGCCGACAGTACGTCGCCAAGATGGCTCCAGTAGGCGGGCACAAGGTTGAGTACACGGGTGGAGACAAAGGTAAAGGTGACCGCATAGGAGCGGGCCATCCACTGGCGGTGAACGGCGATCTGTCCGTTACGCGCGGCGATCACGGCAGCGGAAGTGCAGACGATCCATGCAGCGCCTTGCATGGCGGTCCCAGGCAGCCCGGGACGTCCGGTGGCAAGGGCGATCCCGGTAAAGGCGCCGAAGATGACGGCGATGAAGTACATGCGGCCTATGACGCGATGGAACTTCAGGTAACGCTGCCGAATGCGCGACGAGAACTGCAGTGGGCCGGCCAGCAGAGCGAAGGTTCCGCAGAGCGTGTGCGGGATGAGGAGTCCGCGGTCGGCTATGACCTGCAGGCGGTAGGCATGGTACATGGGGTAATCGGTGAAGAGAAGGACCTCTGACGTGATGAAGACAAAGAGCGCCGTGACACCAAGAGAGATCCAGAGAACGGTTTTGAATCTGGGGCGGCCGGCACTGAGTGTAGGCAGGGTGAAAGATGCCATTATTCGCCGCTCAGATGGCTAGACGTGATAAGGTCCGCCACGAGGGCGGCGTGGGCGAGATGCTTCACAGCTCTTAGTCCAACGAGACGCCTCAGAATCACCGACCTCACTTCCACCGCCCCACGCACAACCGTCCCGGCCGCCAACGTTCTACCGTCGCCAGCTCCCGCGGAACATCAGCCGCAGCCAACAGGCGTACCCAATCCTCTTTGCGGAAGGCTCGCCGGAACGACACCGGCCCATCATGCCTCACAATCGGGTGCCACCGCACCATCCCAAACATCCGATAACTCCACTCCGCCCGTTCCAAATCGTTGATAAACCAACCCAGCTGCACGGTCGCTTCCATCCGGCGCAGCAGCGCGACGATCTCTTCGTCCTCCAGATGATGTGCCAGCAGCGAACTAACAACGATATCCATCGGCTTCTCCGGCCGATACAGCCTGGCATCGCCGGTCACCCATTTAATTCCGAGATCCTTCGGCGTGGACTCCGCTGCCGCGCGCGCCGCATAAGGATTCAAGTCGATTCCGGTTAGCTGCACAGCGATGCCCCGTTTCCGTGCCCAGCCTGCAATCTGCCGCAGTAGATCTCCACCGCCGCAGCCCACGTCGACGATGTGAATCGGCTCACGCAAGCCGCGCGGTAGCCGCTCCAGCCACGTCAGCGTCGGCCGATAGCCTAGCAGCCAGCGATTGATTTTTTCCAGACTGCGCAGGCAGTCACGGAAATCTTCATAACTACAGTCACCATCCATAAGCTCCGGGAACTCACGCGGAGAAACCCGCCGACTGAGATCAATCTTGCCGCTCCGCTCATTCCAAAGCGGTGTCGAGAGAACTTCCTGCGGATAATAGTTGTTGGGAAGCGCGCGATCGATCGATCGCAACACCGGGTGGTTGATACCCGAAGACTGATGCCTCAACGTGTCCTCCTCATTAACTGGGGGATTCGTAATGAATCGCTTTTTTGTCAGTCCGCGCGTAGAGGCGTTGTTCTTGATGCTAACTATTGGTCGGCGACGACTGATGCGAGAATGCTAGCAAAGCCCCTGCCATCGTTTTAGGTTAGTATAGACAGGAATTTGCGAAGCTACCCATCCATCCTCTTTTGGAGACGATATTGTTTGTTCCAAAATTCGAACGTGACTCAAAGCAGCGTACAAACTTTTGAACTAGATGAACACCAAGTGTGACTAACTTTCCGCTTTTATTAACAAAAATTAATCTACGGTCGCGGCATCGCCTTTGCTGTACAGGCTTTTGAAAAAGTGATTTTCAACGCCAGTTCCCTCTCTCTTGTCTCCCCCGAATGGGGGAGAGGTTATAGGAAAGAGGACAGTTTTAACGCAGGGTGTTCGAAAATGACGATTGATCCAGATTTTTCAACACCCTGCATGGGCATGTTTTCGTTTTGATGACTGAGAATAAATCAAGCAGGAATCTCTGGGCGCTTAGCACCTTCGCAGCGACGATGGGCGATGGCGCCGCCGATTTCGCCGAGGACGATAATCATTCGTTTGGCCGGCAAGAGTTCGTCTTCGCCTCGCTCAATCTTCTGCTGATCGGCGCTCTGTTAGCGTTAGACTCGATCTCAAGATATGTCCGGGGCAAACCTGCCGCCGCGGTCATCATTGTGCTCGCCGCGGGATTTCTAATTCAAGGCGCTCATCTTATCTGGCTTCGCAAGCGAAGTGCTACGAGTTCTCGCGGCAGGCGACAGTTCCTCACCTTCTGGTCCCTCGGGTTCAACACGATACTGGCTCTCGTTCTCACCCTGCTCACTATCAAGGGAGACACGGCCTACTACGCCCTGATGTTGCTCCCCGTCCTGGAAGCGTCTTTCCGACTGGACCTTCCCGGCACTCTCACCGTTATCGCGCTGGCCGATGTTATCGCGTTCATGGGCGCCTACGGCATGAAATTCGGCGAGTACATCGAAGCTGGTGCAATCGCCGTAATTTACAGCGTGATGGGAGTGCTGGTCTGGTTGCTGGTCAACAATCTTCGCGCGAGAGAGGCGAGCTTCGTGCGCAATCTGGAGGAGCTCGAGCGCACCCGGCAGCAACTGCTCGCCGACGAGAAGCTTGCCGCAATCGGACAACTGTCCAGGGCAATCGCGCACGAGATTCGAAATCCGGTCGCGATGATCTCCAGCTCGCTGGCGACTGCCACGCGGCCGGGCCTGGACGATTCGGAACGGGAGGAAATGTTTGCGATCGCGGCGAAGGAAGCGCAGCGGCTCGAGCGGCTGACCACCGATTTTCTGGTTTACGCGCGGCCGCGTCCGGTGCAGGCGGCTGCGGTCAACGTCGCCGACACGCTGAACTATGTCGCCACCGTCGCCCGCGCACATGCGGCCAACGAAGGCGTCGCGATCGACGTCGAGGCCGACAGCAAGCTCGAAGGGGAATTCGATGCGAACCAGATGCATCAGGCGCTGTTGAACCTGGTGCTCAACGCGATCGACGCATGCCATCGCGGCGATCAGGTGAAACTCGATGCCAGGACCAACGGCAACGGCTCGATCAGAATCGACGTGGTCGATCCGGCGGGACCGATACCGCCGGAGATTGTGCCGAACATTTTCGAGCCGCTGTTTACCACCAAGCAGGGCGGCAACGGACTCGGTCTGTCGATCGCGCGCAACATCGCACGCGCGCACGGCAGCGATATCCTTTTAAGAATCAACGAACCTCGGCGGGTATGCTTTTCAATCGACATACCGGCGCACGGCGCGAACCAATCGCACGGTTAGGGGACAAGCATGGGGCAGATACTTATCGTAGATGACGAACCGCATTTGCGGCGGATACTGATCTCTAATCTGAAGCAGGAACATCACGAGGTCGTCGAGGCGGCCGGCGTCAACGACGCGCGCGTCGCGCTTGGCGAGCATACCTTCGACGTTGTGATCACCGATCAAAAGATGGCCGACGGTGAAGGATTGGACGTCCTGGCGGCGGCGCGCGAAGCTGATCCGAGCCTGTCGGTGGTTTTTCTGACGGCGTTTGCGACGATTGAACTTGCGGTCGAGAGCATGCGCCGCGGCGCTTTTGATTTCATCACCAAGCCGTTCATCCCCGAAGTCTTGCTCGCATCAGCGACCCGCGCGATGGAACATACGCGGCTGGTGCGCGAGAACACGCGGCTTCGCGACACGGTCGTGCGCCTCGAAGGCTCGTCGGAGATCACCGGACGCAGCATCCCGATTCGCCAGCTTCGCGAGCAGATTGCGCGGGTCGCACCGACCAACGCGACCGTCCTCATCACCGGAGAAACCGGTTCCGGCAAGGAGCTCGTCGCGCGCGCGATTCACCATAGCAGTCTGCGCGCCGAGCAGCCGTGGGTCGCGATCAATTGCGCCGCGTTCACCGAAACCCTGCTCGAAAGCGAGCTGTTCGGACATGAGCGCGGAGCGTTCACCGGCGCCGATCGCGCGCGCGAGGGAGTTTTCGAGGCTGCCCACGAGGGCACGCTCTTTCTCGACGAGGCTTCCGAGATGTCGCTCCCGGCACAAGCCAAGCTGCTGCGGGTGCTGACTGACGGGCTCATCACGCGGCTGGGATCGACCAAGCCCCGGCACACCGATGTGCGATTGCTGGTCGCAACCAACCGCGATTTGAAAAAGCGGGTGCAGGAAGGACGCTTTCGCGAGGATCTATACTACCGGCTCGCGGTAGTTCCGCTCACGGTCCCGCCTCTGCGCGACCATCGCGAAGATATCCCGGAGCTCTGCGCTCTTTTTCTGGCGCAAGCGGCGCGCGATCTGAAGACGCCGCCACGCAGAATGACCGTCGAGGCGCTGCACACGTTACTCAGCTACGAATTTCCCGGAAATATCCGGGAACTCCGCAACCTCATAGAGCGCGCGTGCATTCTCTCAGCCGGCGAGGAGATCGCCCCGGAGAATTTCCCGGTGTCGGCGCCGCGCAGCGCAAATGGCGTCGTGTCCCGCAGTTCCGCCGAACTCACTCCCGATCAACTCGCCGACATGATTCCGGAGACGCACAATCTTCGGGACTTCCTGGCCTCGCTCGAAAAAGCCGTGATTCAGCGCGCGCTGAAAATCGCCGATGGCGCGCAGGCGGAAGTGGCGCGACGCCTTGGAATGTCGCGCAGCGATCTTTCCTACAAACTCGGCAAGCATCGCATCAAGGATCAGTCCGGCCAATGAGCAATCGCAATCGTCGGGCGCCGCTGCGAAACCTTCCGAATCTCGCGACGTATAATCTGCAAGTCGTGGAACTCCCTCGAGAGCTGAACGCAGCCCCGGCGGCGGTCAGCTGTAGGCCGGCCGGTTTAGTCAGTTGAGTATGTTTTCGCGTAGCGATGTGTCACCCTATGAGTACCGCCTGGTACGTTGGTTCTCCCGGCTTCTCCCCCGCGTATCTCCACAATTGGTAGCTCGAAACTGAGGTATCGGACTGTGTTGTCGTCGATCCGCCGCATAAAGGAACAGAAGAAGGACATTATAAGCCGGCATGCGCAGGCCGATAATGGCAGGGCACTGATCCAGGTTCTTACGACGCTGGCGTCATTCACGCTTCTGTGGTGGGTCGCGCTGATGAGCGTCCATTTATCCTACTGGCTCACCGCCGTTGCGGTGTTGCTAATCAGCTTGTTCACGTTGCGCGCTTTCGTGCTGATGCATGAATGTGGTCATGGCAGCCTGTTTCGCAGCCAGTGGCTCAATCGCGCATTCGGGTTTCTTCTCGGCGTAATCTCCGGCATGCCGCAGTACGTATGGTCGCAGCATCATAATTTTCATCACGCCAACAACGGCAACTGGGAAAAATATCGCGGACTCTATACGACGTTGTCAGTCGATGAATACGCCGCGATGACCCCAGCGCAGCAGCGCATGTACCGGCGCAAGTGCAGCATCGCGACCGCTCCGTTTGCCGGCCTCGTTTACGTGATCCTCAATCCGCGATTTACCTGGCTCAAAGGCAGTATCGGCTTGATGACTCATATTGTTAGAGGGAAAGTTGCGCGGCCGGACCTGCCGATCAAGGCGCACGTCGCCAGCTTCGAAACGCGCTATTGGAAAAACTACCGGGAGTACCGGCACATGTTCTGGAACAATGTCGTGCTGCTCAGCGTGTGGGGATTGATGTGCTGGGAATTCGGCACTGTGCTGTTCTTTACGATCTATTTGATCAGCGCATCACTCGCCGGCGGTGTCGGGATTATTTTGTTCACGGTGCAGCATAATTTTGAACACTCCTATGCGACCGACGGCGGGCACTGGGATTATGATGCCGGCGCGATCGAAGGATCGAGTTTTCTGATTCTGCCGCGCTGGTTAAACTGGTTCACCGCAAACATTGCCTATCACCATGTTCATCACCTATCCGCCAGGATTCCTAACTATCGTTTGATCCAATGTCACAACGAATATCGTGAGCTTTTTTCTGACGTGACCCGCGTGAAGTTATTTCAGATTCACAACGCCTTGAAATATATTCTCTGGGACAAACACGCACAGCGAATCATCTCGGTCGCAGAGTACGAAGCGCGCGGTCACGCCGCCTAGTCGGTCCGAGCCACCAGGGCGACGAAATCGCCCTCAGTGATGATGCCGACCAGGCGCCCGTTTTCCACCACCGGAAGGCAACCGATCTTGCGTTCAGTCAAAACCCGCGCCGCGTAGATCAGTGAGGCATCGGGCCTGACTGTGACGACCTCAGTGGTCATCACATCTTTGACGGCGAGAGAGTCAAGCAGCTTGCGCTGAGCGTGCTTGCCGTAGCCAAGCGCCTGCGCGAGTGCATCGCGAAAAAGATCGCGCTGGGTCACGATACCGACCAGGCTCTTGCCGTCATCGTCGAGAACCGGCAGATGGCGTACGCGTCCCAGCCGCATGATATCGTCGGCCAAGGTCAGCTTGTCGTTGCGCTTGAGCGTGGTCGGATCGGCCGTCATCACGTCACGAACTTTCAGTTCTTTCATTTTGATGTCTCCGAAATCACTTCACAGATAGCCCAATTGCCGCGCGCCGAAACGAAGTTCTTCGCGAAATTTCGGATGCGCTATCGCAATCAACGCCTCGGACCTTTGCGCCGTCGATTTGCCGGTAAGACAAGCGACGCCGTATTCGGTAACCACATACTGAGTATCGGTCCTTGGATCCGTAGTAGGTCCTTCTACTTTTGCCACGATGCGCGAGATAGCGCCATTGCTCGCCGTCGAGTACGCGGCGAGAATTGATTTGCCGCCCTTCGATAGCTGGCTGCCGCGCACAAAATCCAGTTGCCCACCGGGCGCGCTGTACTGCTTACCCAGGATCGCCTCGGAGTTTACTTCGCCGTCCAGCCCGACCTCGAGGTACGCGCTTATAGAGACCACCAGGTCGTTCTGACCGATGACGCTCGGATCGTTCACGTAATCGACCGGGCGCGCCTCCATGCTCGAGTTGTCATTCAGAAATTCGTAGAACGGCTCGTCGCCGGCGGCCAGCGTGTACACGTTCTTGTAGCGATTCAGGTTCTTGTACTTGTTGGTAACGGCCCCGCACTGAATCAGCCCCACCACCGACGGCATCATCAGCTCGGTGTGGATGCCCAAGTCCTTGTGGTCGTGTAGCGCGGCGCACACAGCATTGGGCACTCCGCCGATTCCTATCTGGAGGCAAGCGCGGTCGGGAACCATCTCGACGATGTGCTTGCTGATCAAGATGTCCAATGGCGTGGGTTGCCGGCTGGGCACCGAGAACAGCGGACTTTCGTTTTCGACGATCGCCGAGACTTCCGAAATGTGAACCGATGAATCGCCGAACGCGCGCGGCATCCTGGGATTAACTTCGACGATCAGCTTCTTTGCGATTCGCGCAGTCGGGATCGTGTAATCGGCGTTTGTGCCGCAACTGAAGAATCCGCCCTTGTCCATCGGCGCGACCATCATGACGAACGCGTCGATTCCAATTTCGCGCAACGTCCGCGGCATCGCACTGAAATTCCCCGGCATGTAAAAAACGACGCGCCGATTGTCATGCTGGCCCAACTCGAAGAGCCGCCGTTCGACGATCGTCGGGAAGAACGGATGCGGCTTGATGACGTCCATGTATTCGTACTTGAGAATCGTGAACGCGGCGGCGGTGATCGAGTGCGAATAGTAAACCCGCAGCTCCTCGACCTTGCCGGCTTTCACGCGATTCTCGAGCGCCGTCAACAAGGCGGGCGGCTCGCTGACCGCCATGCCCATCGAGAGCGTGCCTCGCGACGGGATAAGCTCGACCGCCTGCGCAGGCGGCATCAGCTTGGACTTGTATTCGGTATCGTACACGCAGCTCTCAACTGAAAGACGGTAGCGGGTTCCGTGCCACTGAGAGAAGCCGAACGTCGCCCCTTCATAGTGGCAGTTCGCCATATCGGAATGCTGCGTTCGGTAACGGAGCCATTCGCTCGGTGTATCCGATCGCGCCACTTTATCCGAATCAGATCAATTTATTCGGCCTGATTTGCGACTCGATTGATGGTCCGCGAATTGCTGTGTCTTGCTGTGAACGACGATTAGCAGAACGGTTTGGGAGCTTCTATGAAATCGACGATCAGTGGCAACGCCAAAACACCGCGACCTACCGCAAACAAGGCCCGACAATATGATCCGAGCAAGGTGCTGGCGCAGGCGCACGACGAGGCGCTTGCTCGAATCCACGTGCTTCGCCACGAGGAGCAAGCGGACGCCGTAGAACTGCCCGCCGATCGGCTGGACGTGGCTCGTTCGCTCGAGGATGTCGAGACGGATGCCGCGACTAATCGAGCGATACGAATTTCAATTGAAGCAGATAGACGCAGCGTTCAGCCGGCTTGAACGCGGTCGTTACGGAATCTGCGAAAAATGCAAGGAACAGATCGCGATCGAGCGGCTGAGAGCGATGCCGTTCGCCGCGTATTGCCTCGATTGCCAGAAGGAACGGAACGACCGAAGTCGCCCCGGCGAGGGCGAGGTCGATGAGCCGTCGCGTCATGTCTGGACGCCACCCGAAGAACTGAAGGAGTCAGTGGAAGAGTAACCGGCCTGATCGAGCCAGGAGGCAGCGATGATTCAGCTATTTCAGCAGGATCTTGTGCCCGATTGATTTTTCGGATCACTCATCGGCAGCTCTGGAGGTCGCGATCATAATGGCGCTGCAGAATGATGCGGAACTCTACCTGCTGAATGTCGCGCCGGTGCCGGCAGGCGCGGCTGGTTTCCAGCCGGTGCCGTTGGATCCGTACCCGTGCGTTGAGAACGACAGGAAGGAAAAACTCGCGGAGTTCGCGCGGGCAAAGATTCCCCCGAAGGCGCGTTACCAAACGCTCGTCATAAGCGGAGATCCTGCCGAGCAAATCCTGAACACCGCGCGCGGCTCGGATATCGACTTGATCGTAATGGGCACGCACGGGCGGACGGGACTGGGTCATCTGGTGCTGGGCAGCGTTGCCGAGCGGGTCGTGCGGGAATCACCCATACCTGTTCTGACAGCGCATGCATCCGCGCCTTCGGAAGGACGCGTGATGAAAACCTCACGGGACGTGCTTGGGATGGATCGTCATGACCGGGACCGGTGATTCGCGTACCACGTGCTCGGCGACGCTGCCGAGCAGGAAGTGCGAGATGCCCTTGCGGCCATGCGTGCCCATCACGATCAAGTCGATCTTTTGCTCGGCAGCCAGCTTGAGAATTTCAGGCCCCGCGTTTCCGCTCGCGACGAATACCTGACGTGCAACCCCGGCCAGTTTTTCCTCCGCGATTGCTTCCAACCGGCGGCGGGTCTCCGTTTCAAATTCAGCGTCAGGGAAGATAGGGACGGGCGGTAGAGCGGTGGCAGCGGCGGACGGAATGCCGATTATCGTCAGCAGGTAAACCGTAGCGGAGTTCTGCTTCGCTAACCTGGATGCGAGCTCGAGCGCATCCATCGAGTCACGCTCGAAATCGATTGGGCACAGTATTCTTGAAAAAACCGCCGCCATCTCTCTTAATCTTAGTCCGGGTGAACGAATTGTCATACGTGAGAGAATCTGCCGTGCCTGACGCTCGCAAGGATCGCACACCAACAGAATGACCCCGACTCGCAGATTCGCGCTCGCAATCTCGCTCGTAGCGCTGATGACCCTGATAGGCGCGGCCGGTTACATCCTGATCGAGCACATGTCGGTGCTCGACGCCTTCTATATGTCGGTCATCACGATCTCGACGGTCGGCTTCCAGGAAGTGAAGCCGCTCAGTCCGGCCGGTCGTCTTTTCACGATTGGACTGATAGTCACAGGTGTCGGCAGCGCGATTTATCTGTTCACAGTGATCGGCGAACTGGTGGTTGAAGGGCGCCTCAGAGAGTTTCTCGGGAAGAGCGCGATGAATCGCAAAATTCACAGTCTCGCGGAACACGTAATCGTCTGCGGCTACGGTCGGTTCGGGCGCGCCGTGGTCGAAGAGCTGACTCGCAACGCGGTGCCGATGGTGGTAATCGAGTCGGACCCCGCCAGGCAGGCGGACCTGGAAACCGCCGGCATACTGCACGTGATGGGATCGGCGCTGGAAGATTCGGTGCTTGAGGACGCTGGAATCAGTTCGGCCCGCGCGATAATCGTCGCCACCGGATCGGACGCCGACAACGTGTACATCACGCTTTCCGCGCGCGAGAAAAATCCGAAGATTCTCATCTACGCCCGCGGCGACTCGGATGCCGGCCTGCGCAGGCTCAAGCTGGCAGGGGCAGACCAGGTCGTCGCGGCCTATCAATGGGCAGGGCTGAGAATTGCCGCGAGCATCATGCGGCCGGCGGTCATAGATTTTCTGCAACTCTCCATGCCCGGCCGCGAGTCCGAGGTCGATCTCGAGGAGATCAGGATTTCCCGCCAGAGCCCGGCGGTTGGAAAGAATATCGCGGAGATGGAACGCGAGAATCCGCGACTCCGAATCGTCGCGATGAAACGCAACGACCAGCGACTCGAGATGATTCCCGCCGCCGATACAAAGATTGAAGCGGGCGATTTGCTGGTCGTGATCGGCGAATCCGACAGTCTGAAACGCCTGGCATCCGCTTAAGAGAACAACAGGAGTATGCTGTGACTACCGATACGAACGCGGATGGAGTTAAAGAGTACCAGGGGTATACCATCAAGCAGAACTGCGAGACCGCGCGATGGGAAGTTTTCTGGCGCGAGCGAAAGCAGAACGTCGATTTCGCGCGAGTAGCGGACGCCGAAGAATGGATCGACGATCAGATCCCGTCGCATCGATTCTAAAAGCGATCGAGTGCCACCCCAGGAGGATTGTCCAATGGCATTAAATTCCCAGCCGGCAGCGCCACGCCGGATAGCGATCATCGGGTCCGGCTTCTCCGGCCTTTGCCTCGGCATCCAGCTTAAACGGCTGGGGATCGATTCGTTCACGATATTCGAGAAGGCGGATCGTCTCGGCGGCACCTGGCGCGACAACACCTATCCCGGCGCGGCGTGCGACGTGCCGTCATTTTCGTATTGCTTCTCGTTCGAGCAGAAGACCGATTGGTCGCGGAAGTGGGCGCCGCAGGCGGAAATCCTCGAGTACATGGAGGATTGCGCGAAGAAGTACGACCTCCTCCGGCACATTCGGTTCGGCACCGAGATTGCCAGTGCGAATTGGGACAACGATGCGGCCGTGTGGAAAATTCGCACCGTCAAGGGTGAAGAAGTCCTGGCCGAGGTGCTGGTCGCTGGGGTGGGGCAGTTGAACCGTCCGAACATGCCGCAGCTTCGCGGCGCTGAGAATTTCAAAGGGGTGTCGTTTCATTCGGCGCGATGGCGTCACGACATCGACTTGACTGGCAAGAATGTCGGCGTCGTCGGCAATGCGGCCAGTGCAATCCAGTTCATCCCGCAGATCGCGCCCAAGGCCGGCAAAGTCTTTATCTTCCAGCGCAGCGCGAACTGGATGATCCAGCGAAACGATCTCGCCTACACCGACGAGCAAAAGCGCCGCTTCGCGAGCAATCCCGTGCTGACGCGGCTCTACCGATGGCTGATCTATTTCCAGCACGAGATGAACTGGCCGGTGTTTCGTCGAGTTTCGTTTCTGTCGCGGCGGATGGCGCAAGCCGCCGAGACTTACATGCGCACGACGGTCCAGGACCCGAAGCTCCAGCAGGCGTTGATTCCCGATTATCCGATCGGCGGCAAACGCATCCTGATCTCTGACGATTATTACGCGGCGCTCAATCGCGAAAACGTCGAAGTCGTCACCAGCGCGATCGATCATCTGGAAGAGAACGCTGTCGCAACCAAAGATGGCCGAACGATCCCGGTCGATGTCCTGATCTACGCGACCGGTTTCGAATCCACTGCCTTCCTCGCGCCGATGGCGATTCGCGGTCGCGACGGACATCTGCTGCAGACAGAATGGGCCAATGGCGCCAAGGCCTACCTCGGCATCAGCGTCGCTGGATTTCCGAATCTGTTTCTGATGTACGGTCCGAACACCAATCTTGGCCACAACTCGATCATCTTTATGATCGAATGCCAGGCGAACTATATCCTCGACTGTCTGAGAAAATTGGACGCGAGCGGCGCTTCCGCGATCGATCTGCGGCGCGAAGTGATGGACGAGTTCGATACGAAACAGCAAGCAGAGCTGCGGCAAAGAGTTTGGGCGTCCACCGGAAAGAGCTGGTACAAGAACGAAGCCGGCCGCATCACCAACAACTGGTCGGGCAGCACCCTCCGTTATTGGTGGAACACGATCCGCGCCGATCCGAAACTATACCAGCTCGAAACGCGCCAGGTGTCTTCGACCGCCGAGCATCCCGAGACCGCCAGCTCCGACCAAACGCACCGAGCCGCGTAGCGACGAATGGGAAGCGAGCCAGAAAAAAACGATATAACGCCCCCGCCTCCGGAAATTCTCTACGCGGACTTCTTTAGGCCGAGGCTATACCGTATCGTCCTGTACGTCGTCCTCCCTGCAATCATCTTTATGTGCGAGAAGGGCTGGATCCCGTTTCAGCCTGCCGCACTTCTCGGCGCGTGCGTATTTGTGTTTGGGAGTTATCTCGAGCACCGTGAGAAGCGCGCCATGAAAGAGCATCGACATTCAGACTGAGATACTACCCACACGGTATGTTTCAGCGTTCCTCCTCCTCCCTAGGCTAGGTTCCCTCACGATTGCAAATCTTCCATTTCATGCCCATAGTCGGTAAAAAGTACACGGAAAAAATTACCGACTCGCTAGGTCTCCGCTAACGTTTTGAGTAAAAATCATCGATGAATCATAGTGTTTTTGGATCGGCGACCCGTCGCATAATTGTTGCACTGCATCGGGCGGGGAAATAACGCCTTGGTGTGCGCTGGGAGATCCGAATGTCTAATGAAATTCGAGTTCTGATCGCAGAAGACGACGTCAACACCCACGAGGAGTGGCGCGAGTCGCTCACGGCTTGGGGCTTTCGGGGCGAGATCGCCGAAGACGGCGTGCGGGCCCTGGAGCTAATCCGCAGCTTCGATCCGCACATTCTGCTCTCCGATCTGAGGATGCCGCGCAAGGGCGGACTCGAGTTGCTGCATGACATCCACGAGCTCGGCATCAGTCTGCCGACCATCATGATCTCCGGGCAGGGCGAGATACCCGATGCGGTCGAGGCGCTCAAGCAGGGCGCGATCGACTACATGCGCAAGCCGGTTGACCCGACCCATCTTCAGCGCGTGCTGAAGAACATCGCCGACAACATTAGTATCCGCGAAGAGAATTCGAACCTGCGCCGGCGGCTGGCCGAGGTTGGCGAGCTGGGCCCGCTGTTCGGGCGGTCGCTGCCGATGCGCAAGGTGATAACGGCGATCGAGCGGCTGGCGCAGTCGTCGGCGTCGGTGGTGATAACCGGCGAGAGCGGCACCGGCAAGGAGTTGGTGGCGCGCACGATTCATGAGCTGTCGCCGCGGCGCGATGCGGCCTACGTGCCCGTCAACTGCGCGGCGATTCCCGAGACTCTGATGGAGAGCGAGCTGTTCGGCCATGAGCGCGGCTCGTTTACCGGCGCCGACCGGCGCAAGGAAGGATGCTTCGAGGTGGCCAACGGCGGCACCTTGCTGCTCGACGAATTGACCGAGATGAAGACCGAGTTGCAGCCCAAGCTGCTGCGAGTGATCGAGGAGCAGCGGCTGCGCCGGGTAGGCGGGACGACCGAGATACCGCTGGACGTTCGAGTGCTGGCGTCCTCGAATCGCGACATCGAGCAGGCGGTGCGTGAGGGCAAGCTTCGTTCGGACCTGTTCTATCGGTTAAACGTATTCACGATCATACTGCCCCCGTTGCGCGAGCGTATCGACGATCTGCCGCAGCTCGCGCAGATGTTCGTAAATCACTACGCGGCGCAGAACAAGAAGGATGTGACCGGGGTCGACGAGGAGTGTATGAAGTCGCTGCAGGCGCATCCGTGGCCCGGCAACGTGCGCCAGTTACGCAACGTGATCGAGCGGGCGCTGATCGTGTGCGAGGGCCGCACCATTCGCAAGCCCGACCTGCCCGACGATTTTCGCGCGGCGACCGGCGGCGGCGATGGCGGCTTCATAAAGATTCCGCTGGGCACTTCACTCGACGATGTCGAAAAGGAGATGATCTCGCGCACTATCGAGTTCACCGCGGGCAATAAAACCCGCGCGGCGGAAATCCTTGGGGTGAGCGCCAAAACTCTGTACAACAAACTCGAACGTTTCGGCTCCGAGCGCACCTGACTCGAAACGAAGCGGAAGTGGAGGGCCGGCAGGAAGGCCCCGCCTAAAGAATCATCGCGCAAAGAATTATGCGTCTGCGAGCAAGACTGGCCCTCATAGCTCTGGTGCTGATGCTGGTTCCCACGATCGTGCTCAGCGTCATCTCGATCGATTCCCGAATCGCCGACATGATCGACGAAATGTCGCAATCGACCGACTTCATGATTGCGCAGATCTTCGAAGAGGTGCGGCTCGCTCTCTCACAGGGCGACGCCGACGTCTCGCCCGCGCTCCGCAACAGCGAACCGGTGCGCAAGCTCCTCGATTCGACGGTTGCCTTCGGCCCGGCGGTGGTAACCGCGTCGATCGTCGCCAATGACGGCACCGTGATCGTGGCGGCCAATGGCGACGGCGAGGGGAAACCGGCGCTCGACCTGCCGTCGGTCAAAGCACTGGACGAACAGGCTTCGCGATGGCTGCTGTTCACCTCGCTGCCCAGCCTGCTGACCGCAAGGGTGTACGAAGCGCGGCGCCGGGTGGATATCAACGGTCATCCAGCCGCGACTATTTCAATCGGCGTGACGACGGCGCTCATTGCAGGCGAGGTTCGGCATCTGTTGGTCGTGATCGTCGCCACCGCGGGTCTCGTCATCGCGGCGGCGATGCTTGTGGTATCGCTGATCGCCAATCGAATCCTCGAACAACTTGCCAACCTTACCAGCGGATTCGAACAGCTGGTTGCCGGCAAGAGTCCTTCGGAAATGAAGCTCTCGGGCGCCGGTGAGCTGAGCACTCTTGCCGAGAAGTTCAATGAACTGTCGCGGCAAGTCAGGGCGGACCGGTCCCGGCTCGATAGCGACCAGTCTCATCTGTTCGACGTGGTCCGCTCGATTCAGGACGCCGTCGTGCTGCTCGACGCGAACACTGTGGTGTTGTTTGCGAACAAGGAGGCGCAGGAGCGGCTGGCGCCAAAGAACGGCCCGCTCGAAGGAGCGTCACTCGCCTCGGCGCTCGAACCGTCGCATCCCCTGCTCGCATTGGTGCAATCGACGGTGGCGGGGACTGAGGCTCACGATGTTCCGTTGGCGCTTCCGCCGGGCGGGACCTACCTGGTTTCATTCTTTCGGCTGGGGCGCGAGCGGGTGCCGGCCGGTCTGCTGATTGTGCTGAGAGATTTGCAGCCTGTTATCGAACTGGAAACGGCGCTCGATTCGTCGAATCGGTTGGCGCGTCTGGGCACGCTGATCTCCGGCCTCGCTCATCAGTTGCGCAGCCCGCTCAACGGAATGAACATGAGGCTTGAGCTGTTGCGCCACGAAGCCGGCGACGCCGGCGCAAAGCACATCGACAAATTGCGGCGCGAGGTGATGCGGCTGGACGAATCGGTCGAAGCGTTACTGCGTTTCATGCGGCCCGAGCAATTGAAGCTGAGCGATTTCGACATTAACGAGTTGCTCAAGGAGCTCGGCGGGCGCATCAATGCCGAAAAAGTCAAAGTCGAGTACCAGCTCGATCCCGCGCTGCCTCCGGTTCAATGCGATCGCGGATTGATTTATGAGGCACTCTCCAATTTGATAACCAACGCCGAGCAGGCGATGTCCGACGGAGGAGGGTTGACGCTGTCCAGCAGGCTGCAGGGGACGACGGTCGAGCTTGCTATTGCGGATCGCGGTCCCGGAATCCCGAAGGAGCAACTGGATCGAATCTTCGACTTGTATTACACAACCAAAGCTGGCGGCAGTGGTTTGGGACTGCCATTCGCGATGCGTGCAATCGAACTGAACGGCGGTAAGATAGCGATAGATTCAAAAGTCGGCCAAGGTACGGTGTGTAAGATTACGATTCCGATTGCATCCAATGCGCCCGCCAAACCAGCAGTTCCCAGCGCGGCCTGAGCGAATCGATCGGCCAGTAATCTGGCAGCTCCTCTGCGGCTTCCTGTTATCACTGATTTTTCTCGCCGGATGCGCCGGCGGGACTTCGGGCTCGAACTGGTTTACTAATTTTTTTGGCGGTGCATCGCTGACGCCGAGTCCGACCGTTGAGCTAACTCCAACTGCGGCGCCCAGTCCGATTGCAAGTCCGGCAGCGGCCGAAACGGTACCGGCCGGCAGGAAAGCCGCGAGGCAGGCCCGCGCTGCTTCCGAGAACGCACAGGTCGCCTCGAAAGAAGCTGCGAGCGCATCTGCCGCCGCAGCGCTCGCCTCGAAGCAGGCGGCAAGTGCGGCGAATCGGATCGAAGGAACCGGCCCGACCAACCCCGACGTAAGCCTGGAGAACAGTTCAGCGACCGCGGCATCGGCGAATCCCGTTGGAGCGATCAGGAACGGAGCATCGCCGACGCCAAGTCCGTCGCTGATGACCTCCGCACGCGAACCATCGTCACGAATCGCTCCGGCTGCGAGTTCGCCCGCGCTCGAAGCAATGGGTACGTCAGGCGAGTCCGATCTTGCGAAGGCCGCAAAACTGATCAGGAACGTCGATGTGATGGATAAGAAGGTCGATCGCAAAAATCTCACGGCCGACGATTCTCAGCGCGACATTCTCGCGCAGAAACTGTTGCAAGAAGCAAAGAAGGCGCTGGTCGATCGCGACAGCATTGCCGCGATCAGTCTCGCGACCAAGGCCTCGACGCTGTTCGAGCCTTTGCCAAAACTCGCCGACTCTTCGATCGCGCCGCCACCTTAGCGGGCAGCATCGCGCACGGTCGATTTGTTCCATTAGGAACAAATGTCACGACTGTAAAATCTGCGCATCTTCGGAAGTCGTGAAGGAATTTCCCCAAAGACCTCGATAAGAGGCTCGAAGGATAATGAGTTTTTCAAATGGCCCTATACTTGCTCCCATTACTTGTTAGGCACGACATCGGCGTCGTGAAGAGCAGTCAGGCATGGTGGTCAGCTTTGCGAGCAGCGACCGATTGAACTACTCCGCTTCGTTTTCGCACGCGTCCCGCCCGTAAAAGATCCGATCCATGTTTGATGGCGAATGGGTGGCCGACAAGGGAATTCCGAATGACGAAGTCGCGGAAACTCAATCCGATCGTTCTCGCGGTTGAAACTGCCACCAGCGAGCTCAACGATCTTCTAAACGCGATAGGATTGCGGATCTCACTTCTGCAACATCAGGTCGAGGCGTCTGCGTTCGAAGCAGAAATTGTTCGCCTTGCCGGGCTGCTCGAGAAGGCGACTCAGCGGGTGCGGCTGCTCGACGAATATGCGCGCGCGGAGGCTCTGGTGGCCGCGATGCGGCCCGAGCGTCCCAGGCGACATACAACAATTTCCAGCGTCGCGAATCCTGATACGGCCTTGGATCGGAAACCGCGGACGGCTCTCCTGATTACCGACGCGGCCGAAGAAAATAGCGCGATCAAAGAATGCCTCGAGCGCAACGGATGCACCGTGGTGGTGGCGGAATCAACTGCGGCCGGATTGAAGATGCTCAGGTCCAATCAAAGTTTCGATCACATCCTGTGTGACTCTGCGTTTATCGCTGAGACCGGATCGAAGTTCACCGCGGAACTGTCGCGAGCAGCTCCCGAATCGCGGGTGTACGTTTTACAACGACACATGCAATTCGCCAATCCCGCGGGCTGAGAATTTTTTGCACACAATCCCGAGCATTTTCGCTGAGCATTTCGGTCGGAATGTGGAAAATACTACACATACTTTTTTCTGAATAATCAGCGTCCTCCCACCGTCCGGCAGTGGTATGGCAATTGCGTTATCAGCTGTAGCGCAAGGAGGAGCAAATGAAACGCGAAATACATTGGTATCTGTTGACCACGGTAGTTGCGACCTTCGCAATTGTTGGCACCGCATTTTGTCTGAATCCTTCTTACAACACGAAGTATCAGCTAATTGCTGACAATTCAGTTCCGGTCAAACGAAGCATAATCAAAGTGCATACGGACCACGGCGTGATCGCTATACCCGGTGATGCTGATTCATGGGAAGCGGCGGAGCGCGCAGTGTTTTTGGCCGACAGCATTGCCGATTTGCAAATAGCCAATAGCGAAGTTCCGTGGCAGATCGCAATGGAGTAGCTATTCCGTATCTACTGCAAAATATACTTTTGATTACTCACTTGATTAAACAGTAGCTATAGTTAGCAGCTTGGTGTTCGCATGAAATCCGTCACAGTCAAATTCATTAGCGCGGGGTTGCTTTCCAGTCTCGCGATGTTCTCGATTCCCGTTTCGACGTGTCTGGCACAGCAGCAAGTGACTGACAACAATCCTGCCGTGACTACCGAACGATCGATAACACTGGAAGATGACGACGTGCAGACTTCAGCCGAACATCGCTACAACTCTCCCGCCGAACGCGCGAAGGATGACCTGCTGATAACCGAAGTGAAGAGTTCGCTGGCCGAGCGAGGCATCTCGGATCGATACCCGGTGGAAGTCGATTGCGACCATGGAACGATCCAGCTGAGCGGTGTTGTGGCGTCAGCCGATGCTGCGCGGCAGGCAGAAGCAATCGCGCTTAACACGAAAGGCGTGGTCGGGGTCAAGGACAAGCTGACCTGGCGCCAGACTTCATCCTCGCAGTAGCGGGATAACCTCCCGCGCGAACTGCTCATGCTGCGCGTCGCGATCGCTCGGCGCTGAGATAACGTCCACATTGACGTCACGAATTCCCGCTTTGACGAACTCGTCGATTCTCGCGGCGACATCCGCGGGCTTGCCGATCGCGGCGTAGCGTTTTGCAGGCTCGCGAAAGTCCATCGCGTAACGCTTGCTCAGGTGCGTCGCGGCGACATCGAGCGCAGCTTCATAGCTGGGCCCGAGCGTCACGAACAAATGCAACGCAGTGCCGAAGTGATCGAACTTGCGGCCTGCTTTGTCGGCCTCAGCAGCGATGAACTCGAGTCCCTCGCTGACCCGCTTGGGCGTCACCACGTATGGCATCCATCCGTCGCCCAGCCGCGCCGCGCGCTTGAGCGCAGCTTCGGCGCGTCCTCCGACCCATACCGGAGGTCCGCCGGGCGTGCGTGGCTTCGGCAGCATCGTGACTTTCCCGAAGCTGAAATACTTGCCGTGATACTCGACCGGTTCTCCGGTCCAGAGCCGCTTGATTATTTCGATCGCTTCGTTGGCGCGTCCGCCGCGTTGGTTCAGGAGGATGCCGCATGCTTCGTACTCGCGGGGAAATTCGCCGCCGACTCCGACGCCGAAAATAAAGTGTCCCGCAGCCATCAGGCGATCCACCGTCGCAACCATCTTGGCGACCGTCGTGGGATGGCGCAGCGGTAACAAGAAAATGCTGGTGCCGAAAATCAGGTTCGGCTTAAGCGCCGACAGGTAAGTGAGTTGTGTCAAAGGATCGTCGACGGGTCCGGTGAACGCGACATGGTCTCCGGTCCAGATACTGTCGTAGCCCCACTCCGACAGGGTGTTGACGGTCTTGAGCGCATGGTCGCGATCCGCGGCGGTCGCCATCGCGCCGAATCTGACCTTCGAATTCAGCGGTAGTGCATTACTCATAAATCACACCGAGCGAAGCGCGCCGCCGTCGACGCGGATCAACGAACCCGTCACGTAGGCGGCCAGCGGACTGGCGAGGAACGCAGCGACCGCGCCGAATTCCGCGGGAGTGCCGAGCCGTCCGACCGGGATTGCCTGCGCGTTTCGTTGGATAGCTTCCTCGACCGAAATCTTCTGGCGCTCCGCAGCCGCGGTGCTTATCTGAAGAATCCGATCCGTCTTAATTGCGCCGGGCAGAAGCGTGTTGACCGTGATTCCGTCGCGCGCGACCTCGCCCGCAAGAGTCTTGGCCCATCCGACGATCGAGCTGCGCAACGTATTCGAAACTCCGATCGCGGCGATCGGCTCGACCACGCTGGTCGATGCGACGTTCAGGATTCGTCCCCATTTGCGCGCGCGCATGTCGCCCAGCAGCAAGTCGGTGATTCGAAACAACGGCATCACCATCGCATGGAATTGGTCCTCCCATACTTTGGCGGACACTCCTGCCACGCCGGACGGCGGCGGGCCGCCGGAATTGTTGAGCAGGATGTCGATCGCTCCAAGTTGTTTTCGCGCCTCATTGGCGGCAGCTTCGAGTGTCGGCCAGTTCGCGAGGTCCGCCGCAAATCCTGCAGCCTTGGCGCCTCGCGAGGTGATTTCCGAGACGGCGCGATCAAGCGCCTCCTGTCCGCGCGCTACAATCGCGACCGCAACGCCCTCCGCCGCTAGCGCGTCGGCAACGCCGCGACCGAGTCCTTTGCTACCGCCGAGAATCAGCGCCGTTTTTCCTTTGAGTTGAAGATCCATTTCATTTCACCGATCTCTGATCGTTACGGATTCTGCTTCGGTGCGCCCGGCAGCCAATGGTCCAGCGGCACGCCGAAACTGTTGAGCGCCCACGATACGAGGTTGTACTGCCCGATCGTGAACACCGCATCCATCATTTGCTCGATACTGTAGCGCGCGGACAACTGCTTCCAGGTCTCCTCGGAGACGACGGAGTTCTCGTATAAATCGTCGGCAGCCTGAAGCAGTGCGGCTTCGTGTTTGTCCCATCCGGCCTTGGGACCCTTGCTGATGCGATCGATCTCGTCGTCGGTGAGTCCGGCGGCCTTGCCGATTCGCACGTGCTGTTCCCATTCGTAGGGCGCCTGGTTGAGCCAGCCGATGCGCAGAATCAAAATCTCGCGGTCGCGCACCGGCAGCGTCTGACGCGTGGACAGGATATATCCGCCGAAGCGGCCCCAGCTGCGCGTGAGCTTCGGGTGATTCATCAGCACCTTGAAAATGTTGATCACGTCGCCGTTAACGATGTTGCGGTCGGCCATCTCGCGATCTTCGGGGCTCAGAGTCGAAAGATCGCGGAAAGGGATTCGTTGTTTTCTCGCAGTCACGGGTGCTCCTCCGTCGATGTTTATTATGTGCGGGACAAACCGTTCGTCCGATCAGGTTTAATCCACAATCAGATTTTTCTCCAGCCGCCTTGCACCGGCGCGTCGCAGCGCGCGTAATTAGCTCGTCCATGGAATCGTTTGACGTCGTGATCGTGGGGGCCGGGGCGGCCGGGCTGATGTGCGCGATGACGGCCGGCGCTCGCGGACGGCGGGTTCTGATTCTCGAGCACAACGAGGAGGCTGGCGCCAAGATTCTCATCTCGGGCGGCGGGCGCTGCAATTTTACCAATCTTGAAATTGCGCCGGAGCGCTTCCTTTCGGCGAACCCGAATTTCTGCAAGTCCGCGCTCAGCCGCTACACGCAGCATGATTTTATCGCGCTGGTCGAGCGACATCGGATTCGTTATCACGAGAAGACTCTGGGCCAATTGTTTTGCGACGGATCGGCGCGCGAGATCCTCGCGATGCTGCTGGCGGAGTGCGCGGCCGCGCGCGTCGATTTGCGGACCAGGCAAAAGCGTGACGGGAATAACGCGCGCCGATCGCTTTCGGATCGAGACCAACAAAGGCAGCTTCGAGGCGCCGGCCTTGGTGCTCGCGACCGGCGGCCTTTCAATTCCAAAGATGGGCGCGACCGGCTTTGCATACGACATGGCCCGGCGCTTCGATCTTCCAATTATCGAGCCGCGGCCCGGACTGGTGCCGCTGAAGTTCGCCGGCGAGACGCTCGAACTTTGCAAAGACCTCACAGGCGTGTCGGTGGATGTTGTCGTTTCAAGCGGCCGCGACAGTTTTCGCGAGAATATTTTGTTCACGCATCGCGGCCTGTCAGGTCCGGCCATTTTGCAGATTTCGTCGTACTGGCAGGAAGGCGGCACGTTGTCGATCGACCTCGCACCGTCATTGGAAGTCGAGAGTTTCCTGGCGGATCGAAAGCGCACGCGGCCAAAGGCCGAGCTCAAAACCATTCTCGCAGAGGTGCTTCCGACTCGCCTGGCGCATGCGCTCGCGGGCGCCGCGACCTCCAACATCCCAATCGCGAATGTGCCCGACCGCGACCTTTTGAACCTGGCGCATCGGCTGAAGCGATGGCAGCTCAAACCGGCCGGCTCCGAAGGATGGGCGAAAGCCGAAGTTACCGTTTGCGGAATCGACACTGCCGCGCTCTCTTCGAAAACAATGGAGGCGCGCGCCGTGCCGGGGCTATTTGTGATTGGCGAAGCGGTGGACGTGACGGGATGGCTCGGCGGTTACAATTTCCAGTGGGCGTGGTCGAGCGGATGGTGCGCGGGGAGCGCGGTGTGAGCGCACCTAAAGCGTAAATGTGACAGAAGTCGGTGCTCGGTGCACGCTAACCCCTGCCCCATGGTGGGAAGGGGAACCGGAATATGAGGCCCTAACCCATTCCCGAATTGGCAAGGGTGCCGGTGTTTTGGCTCAGGCGGCTTTGCGGGCGCTGGGGGTCAGGCGGACCGGCAGGTGCTTCAGGCCGTTGATGAAATTCGAGCGCAGGCGCTTGACCGGGCCGGTGGGCTCGACCGTTGCGACCCGCTTCACCAGTTCTTCGAACAGGATGCTCATTTCCATCCGCGCGAGGCTCGCGCCGAGACAGAAATGCGGGCCACCGCCACCGAATGCCACGTGTTGATTGGGCGTGCGCCTGATGTCGAAGGTGAACGGATTCGGGAAAATTTCTTCGTCGCGATTGGCCGAGATATACCAGATGCTGACCTTGTCGCCCGCTTTGATTTTTTGTCCCCGAATCACGGTGTCCTTCGTCACATTGCGGCGGAAGAACATTACCGGAGACGCCCAGCGCAGGATTTCCTCGGTGGCCGCCGGCACGAGCGCGGGATTGCCGGCGAGCATCGCGAACTGATCGGGATTCTCGATGAGCGCATGCATGCCGTGCGACATCGCATTGCGCGTCGTCTCATTACCGGCCACCGCGAGCAGCAGGAAAAATACGTTGAAGTCCATCTCGGAGAGTTTGTCGCCGTCGAGGTCTGCTTTGAGCAGCGCGGTCACGATGTCGTCGCGCGGATGCTCGCGGCGCTGCTTGGCAAGCTCGTTCGAGTACATGTACATCTCGATCGCAGCCTGCTGGACCTTTTCCTGGCTGACCGCGTATTCGGGATCCTTGCTGCCGATCATGCGGTTGCTCCATTCGAAGAGCTTGTGCCGATCTTCGTACGGCACGCCCAGCATCTCCGCGATCACCTGCAACGGAAGCTCCGCGGCGACGTCAGTGACGAAATCGCAATCGCGCCTTTCGAGCGCCGGATCGAGGATTTTCGTCACCATCTCGCGGACGTGAGTGCTGAGCGCGTTGATCATGCGCGGCGTGAATCCTCGATTTACCAGCGAGCGGTAGCGCGTGTGATCGGGCGCGTCCATCGTGAGCATCATGCGTCCCTGCGCGGAAATATCGGCGGCCGCCTCGGTGTCCTCCAGCGCGACGACGCCGCCGCGAGACTGCTCCGATGAGTAGGTGACGCCGTCGCGGCCCACTTCGACCACGTCGTCGTAGCGCGTGATTACCCAGAACCCCGGACCGCCCGGCTCTTGATGTTTGAAGACAGGGGCGTTGTGCCGAAGCCAGGTGAACCATTCGTGCGGAACCTTGTTTTCGAACACCAATGGGTCGAGCAGATTGATCTCGCCAGCTTCCACGGCGGCTCCTCCGAACTATCGGAAATAGAATGCGCTCTAATCTACCAAGAGTTCAGGCGCATGCGTCAATCGGTCGAAACGGGGAACTGAGGAACGATTGAATGTGAAACCCGCGGTGGGTTTCACGCTTCCTTCGGCAGGGGTGACCCCTGCACCCAGTGAGAATCGCAAAATGTCGAGGACGACCTTTTGCTCTCAGGTTCGGGGGAGGACGGTCCGGGAATTTACCTCGCCCGTTATTTTACGGGAGAGGCGACCGGCGGGCGCAGCCGCCGGTTGGTGAGGGTTCTGGGCCACATCACAATACCTAGCCGACTGACTCTTTGTGTCATTCAGAGCGGAGCGAAGAATCCCGGATCTTTTCTGTAGCAGCCATGCAACGGATTCACTGCATTTCGTCATTCCCATTCCACCGCTAAGTAATCTAACATCACAGTCGGACTCGTGTTTCGAGGTCTGGAGGTCTTGATGGATTCAGCGGATGCGAAAATTGCCGGCGGAGGGACTGCTACTGCCGCGGCTACTGTCCACGAGCCATTACCGCTGAGGATCAAGCTTCTCTACGGCGCCCCCAGTTTCGCGGGCGCCGCGATGATCATCCCGATCCTAATCCTCATGCCGAAGTTCTATGCCGACGTGGTGCTGGTGCCGCTGGGATACCTCGCGATGGCGATCGCGATCGCTCGTTCGCTCGACGCGCTCAGCGATCCCCTGATGGGCTGGATTTCCGATCACACGCACACGCGCCTCGGCAGACGTCGTCCTTACATGCTGATCGGCGCTCCGCTGTGCGGCATCGCGTTTTTCTGCCTGCTGAATCCGCCGGAGGCGTTCAAAGGAAAGGACGCCGCGATCTGGTTCGGTATCACGTTCATCCTTTATTTCATCTTTCACACATCTTACGTTCTGCCGCATTACGCGCTCGGGCCGGAACTCACGCAGAATTATCACGACCGCTCGACGCTGTTCGCCTGGCGCGAGTCGTTCACAATCCTCGGCACGATCGTCGCCGCCGGGGCGCCGGGCGTCATGATGAAGACCATGCATCTGAACGATCGTCAGGTGTTCTTCAGGCTCGGCATCTTCTTCGGCGTATTGCTCACCCTGCTGTACTGGCTGCTGGTGTTAACGATAAAGGAGCGGCCCGATTTCGTCGCGCGCGAGTCTAATCCGCTGGTGCCGGGCGTGCGACGCGCGCTGCGCAACCGCCCTTTCGGCATTCTGCTTGGCAGCTACGCAGTCGGGAGCATCGCGGGCGCGATTCCGGCCACTATGATGCCGTTCTTTACCCAATATGTAATACATCCTGCTGATCCCATCGTGTGGGTCTCCAAGCTGCTGGTCGGCTATTTCGGATTCGGATTTCTCTCTCTACCGATGTGGGTTTGGTTTGCGCGGCGAGTTGGAAAGCTCAACGCGTGGCTCACCAGCTTTTTTTTAGGCATCAGCGGTGGCGCTGCGATGTTCTTGCTGCGGCCCGGCGACATCCGGTGGCTGATGGTGCTGATTTGCTGGGCCGGGATTGGATTCGGCGCCGGCCTGTTTCTCACGCCGTCGATGCAGGCCGACGTGATCGACTACGACGAGCTGTACACCGGGAAGCGGCGCGAAGCGCAGTACACCGCGTTCTGGTCGATGCTGCCGAAGTTTATCGCGATTCCCAGTGCCGCGATTCCGTTCGCGATTCTGGCCTCGCTCGGCTACGTCCCCAACGCCGCGCAATCGCCGCACGTGGTGTTTGCGATACGTGCGATTTTCGCGCTCACCCCTGCGGCTTGCTCGGCCCTCTCGTTCCTGATCGCGCGCCACTTCCCGATTACGCAGGCGATCCATACAGCGATCCTGGATGGAATCGAGCGACACGCGCAGGGCGAACCTGCGCTCGATCCGCTGACCAACATGATGGTCCCGCCGCCGAAGCCCGGCTACGACGATGATACCGGCTGGTTCCTCGATTACTTTTCCACTGGCGAGCTGAAGCGCTACCTGGCCAGAGGCGGCTCGCAGCCGGTGCGCGACGTATTGGCGATGGCGGCAATATCAATCTGCGTGTCCGTGGCATCAGTCATCTACGTGCTGAATCGTGTTCACACGCTCAGCACCGATCCGGGCGCGCTGACTTCAGTGATCGTCGTGGCCGCTGGACTCGCGCTCGCGATCTTCGCCTTCCACATGATGCGGCTCGGACCCGCGCGGCGGCTGGCGGCAGGTGAGGTGCCCGCCGATGTCGTCAGAGCCCATCTTGGCGAGGTCGTCGAAGCGCTCCGTGAGGGAGTGCCGGCGCCAGTCGTCGCAGCCAGTGTCGTCGAGCCTAACTAGCTGTTAGAAAAATAAAGGGACGCGCGCGTCGATGCCGGCTGAGCGCGTTCAACATCGGAGGTCTGGTCGATGGCTTCAATCCCTGTGGTCTCCGCCAACGATGCTTCGTCAAAAGTTGTCGAGTGCCTCGAACGCGACGGGGCGGTTGTCGTCAGTGGCGTGACCGACCGCGCGGTGCGCGACGCGGTCTTGCGCGAACTCGCGCCGCATCTGGAGATTGTCGATCCTGACGCCAGCATCAACAAGAAGTATGAAGCTGATGGCGGAACTTCGAATTTCTATCCCGGCAAGACCAAGCGGATCACAGCGCTGATCGCGCGATCGGAAACATTCCGGACCTTCGTGACTCATCCTCTGATGCTGTCGGCGTGCGACGCGATTCTTAAACCCAACTGCGTTCATTACCAGGTGCATGCCACGGCCGCGCTCAAAATCGGGCCGGGGGCGCGCGAGCAGGTGCTCCATCGCGAAGAGGATCCGTATCAATTTTTCAAAGTGCCTCGGCCGCGGATGATCCTCGCGAGCATGTGGGCGATTACCGATTTCACTGAGGCGAACGGCGGGACTCTGATTGTTCCCGGCAGTCATCTGTGGCCACAGGATCGCGTCGCGCGTCCCGATGAGGTCGTTGGGGCCGCGATGCCGGCGGGGTCGGTGCTGCTCTGGATGGGCGGCACATTGCACGGCGCCGGCGCGAATCGCACCGATGAATGGCGCTACGGAATCTTCCTGTCGTACTCGCTTGGATGGCTGCGGCAGGAGGAGAATCAGTATATCGACGTTCCCGGCGACATCGCGCGGACGCTCGACAAACAAGTGCGCGATCTAGTCGGCTACAGAATGCATCTGGGGATTGGCTATGCGGACGTCACCGTGAGAGACGGTCGCACAAAGAGGGACTGATGCCGAAGATTTCCTACCGCGTGCGGCCGGAGACCGCCGTACTGACCCGCGGCTTCGACCCGGAGTTGTCGGTCGGATCGGCGCGGCCGCCGGTCTATCGCAGCTCGACCTTCGTGTTTCCAAGTCCGGAGGCGGCCGAGCGCGCGTTTGGAATCGTGCTCGGGAAAATCCGACCGCTCGGTGACGATCGTCCCGACCTGATTTACGCGCGGCTGAATCATCCGAACGCTGAAATCCTCGAAGAGCAACTTGTACCGCTCGAGCGTGGCGCCAACTCCGCCGCGATTTTCAATTCCGGCATGGCCGCGATTTTCACTGTGATGCTCACGTTCATCGAACGGGGCGGATCGCTCATCTATACGCAGCCGCTGTATGGCGGGAGCCAGCACCTGATTCACCAGGTGATCGAGCCGCTCGGGTTCGAGGCGCGCGGCGTGCCTGCCGGCAATACGAAGGCGCTGAGCGAGGCGATTGAGAATGCGAACAATCTGAGCCTCGTGCTGATCGAGACGCCTGCGAATCCCACGCTGGTGATGACCGATATCGCGCAGGCGGCTGCCGCGATTCGCAAGCGGCAGAAGCGCGCCCTGCTCGCAATCGACAACACTCTGCTTGGCCCGACGTTTCAGCATCCGCTGATTCATGGCGCGGACCTCGCGATTTACTCGGCTACGAAGTTCCTCGGCGGATTCAGCGATTTGCTGGCCGGCGCGGTGTTGGCGACTGATCCAGAATTGATTCAGACGCTCACCGGGATGCGCGCGCTGCTCGGTAATATCCTGCAGGCGGACGAGTGCTGGATGCTTGATTCGCGGCTGTCGACCGTCGCGCTGCGGATGAACCGGCAAAGCAAGAACGCGCAGCGAATCGCCGAGCAGTTGGCCAAGAATCCGCGCGTCAAGCGCGTCATTTATCCGTCGCTGTTCACTGACGAGGCGCAGATAAAGATTCGCGACGCGCAGACCGATTACCCCGGATCGCTGGTGTCGCTGGAGGTCGAGGGCGGAAAGACCGGCGCGTTTGAATTCCTGCGCCGTCTGAAGATCGCGAAAAATGCCGTCAGCCTCGGCGGCGTCGAAACTCTCGTATGCCATCCGATGACGACCACTCACAGCGAGCTATCGCCCGAAGAGTTGTCCGCCGCCGGAATCACCGAGTCGCTGGTGCGCATCTCGGTCGGCACCGAGCATTGGCGCGACTTGCTCGAGGAATTTACCCGAGCGCTCGCTTGAGCAGTCAGTTCATCAGGTCCGAATCTCCTCCAAGCGGCCGGTGTGATTGGAAATTCCTGAGCGCAGGCTATCGGCGTCGATGCCGAGAGCCTCGCAGACGCTGAGGAACGCAAACGGGCCGCATTCGTCGTCGCAGCTCAGCCATTCGGCTGCCTCGACGAAGTCCTCGTTGTTGTGCGCAGCATCGTTGTCGCGATGTCGCAGGTAGGTTCGGATCGCATCTTCAAGAACGGCGAACAGCAGCTTGCGTTCGCCTTCTGCCGGCAGCTTCCGTCGTCGAGTCTCCCCGTACTGAACCGGCAGGATGCCCACGGCGCTGAATACGTTTGGCAAGTCGTCGTGGGCGGCGTATGTGGTGGCTTCCATGATTTCCCTCCGCATTTTCAGCTCGACTGTTCGAGCCTCACCAGTGTCAGCAAAAGCGCTGCCAACGGAATCGCAGTAAAAATGCCACGATCTATCGACATTTTTACCGACCGGCGGGAAACTCGGAAAATTTTTCAGACTGAGCTATCGAGCGGGTTTCCGATCAGATCAGATCAATTTCATCTCCGTGACGGCTTCGAGTTCCGCAATTGCTTGTGGGCCGCTCTCGACTTTGATCGTCGTCATACCGAGAGCGCGAGCGGGTTTCAGATTGCCGCCGAGGTCGTCGAGATAGACGCAAGCGTCCGGCGACACGCCGAGCTTCTCGCACATCATCAGGTAGATGCGCGGATCGGGTTTGCGAATTCCAATCTTTGAAGACTCGATCAAAGCATCGAACAGTTCCATGATCTCGCGCGAATAGATTGAGCGGCTGCTGGCGACGGCGGCGCTCGCATCCGCCGGCATGTTGTTGGTGATGCAACCGGTCTTGAACCTGGGCTTGATGCGTCGGAGCGCTTCGATCATCTCGGGGCGGAAGTCGCCGGCCAGCAGCGCGACGACGTCGCGTCCTGGAATCCGGTAGCCGAGCAGGCGGGCTTCCTCCGCGAACGCCGCGTCGAAACCGGCGAAGTCGATTGCCGAGCGTTCGAACATCGCCCACGCATTACTCTCATGATTGGTGGAATTGATCTTCCTGATAACGCCGACCGGTATTCCGCGTTCGCGCTCGTAGCGCGCAAAGGCTTCGAACGGCGAGGTCGTGAACACCCCGCCGAAATCCCATATCACTGCTTCAATCACATCACTCTCCGATTTAAATGATTCGGGGTCACTACTGGAATCGTTCGACTCCCGGAAGCTTCTTCTTCAAACCGTCTATTTCTGAGTCGAGTTTCTCAAGCAACTCGGCGACCTTCTCGCGAGTATCCAGGGCGGTCAGCGTAATTCCGTATATCCCTATCACTACGGTCATCGCGAAAAGCAGAAGTGCGATTAACCGAACCCCTGGAAAGTAGAGTCCCATCACACTGGGGAAGATCATCACCGCAATTCCAGTAAATCCGAGGACGAGCATCCCTAACAACAGCCGGAGCGTATTCAAGTAGAGAGCCTTGTCAGAGGATGCGTACAAAGCGACGCCGCTTCTTTGCAAGTTAAGCTGCTTGATACGGTTCCGAATGCGCGTGAATGACCGCTCGGCAAGTCTATTCCGCATCTGCCGTATAGAGGCGCGAACGGCGGACCCAACACTCAACGCATCCGCAACGACTGCGAATATCGCCGCCAACAAGACGGCAATGAGTATCTCGACCCAATTGGCCGAAATGAAATTTAGCATCCAACCTCCAGTTGCCTAACAAACATGAAAACAATTCTTCAGCTCGTGCAAGAGCAGGTCGCGGATCATTCGTAACGAATCCGGCTTTCGCAAGCGACCGCCGCTGGTTAACCCTCGCGATACATCGAGGTTGCGCAAATGTGATTCGGTTTGAGATGGTCAAGCTGGATCGAGATTCGGGGAGGGAGGAGCGGCAATGTCGTACAAGCATCCGTCGGGCGAAGAATTTGGCGGGGTTATCGGGCGCACGATTGCGGAATCGAAACCCTGGTGGCCCGCTCCGAAGCTTGCGCAAGGCGCGCCCAACGTCGTGATCGTGGTGCTGGACGACAGCGGTTTCTCTCATTTCGGCTGCTACGGATCGACTATCGAGACCCCCAACATCGACCGGCTGGCCAGCGCGGGCATCCGATTCACCGGCTTTCACACCACCGCGCTATGCTCGCCGTCGCGCGCATGCCTGCTGACCGGACGCAATCATCACGCGGTCGGGATGCGCGCCATCTCAAACATGGACACCGGCTTTCCCAACATGCGCGGCGCGATTCCCCGATCGGCCGCGACGCTGGCCGAAATTTTGCGCGACAATGGTCACGCGACCTTCGCGGCCGGAAAGTGGCATCTGGCGCCGATGGCGGAATGCACCGCGGCGGGACCATTGCACAACTGGCCGCTGCAGCGCGGATTCGATCGCTACTACGGCTTTCTGCAAGCTGAGACCGATCAGTTCTATCCCGAGCTGACCTCCGACAATCACTTTGTCGATACCCCCGGAACGGTTGCCGAGGGCTATCACGTCTCCGAGGATATCGTCGATCGCTCGATGGGTTTCATTCGCGACACCAAGTCGTTGGTCCCGGAGCGGCCCTTCTTTCTCTACCTCGCTTTCGGCGCGACCCATTCGCCGCATCAGTCGCCGCAACGCTATCTCGAAAAGTATCGCGGACGCTTCGATGCGGGATGGGACGCGGTGCGCGAGGAATGGTTCGCCCGCCAAAAAGAATTCGGAATCGTCCCCAGGGATACGCGGCTCGCGCCGCACAATCCCGGCGTCAGGCCATGGACACAACTATCGGACAAGGAACGACTCTTCGCGGCGCGTCTGCAAGAGGCGTTTGCCGCGATGCTCGATCACACCGATGCGCAGATTGGCCGCCTCACTGCATTTCTGAAGGAGCTCAATCTGCTCGACGACACGCTGTTCATCGTGATGTCGGACAACGGCGCCAGCCAGGAGGGCGGCCCGCTCGGCGTGCTCGACGAGATGCTTTATTTCAACGGCATGCGCGAGGATCTCGACAACGCCATCGCGCGGCTCGACGACATCGGCGGACCCAACAGCCATTCGAACATACCGTGGGGATGGGCGCAGGCGGGGAACACTCCGCTCAAGTGGTACAAGCAGAATACTCACGGCGGCGGGGTCAGGGACCCGCTGATAATTCACTGGCCCGCAAAGATCGGCACGACCGGACAGATCCGGCGTCAGTTCTGCCACGCGATCGATCTCGCGCCGACCGTGATGGACTTGCTCAACATCGCGCCGCCAACCGAGGTCGCGGGCGTCCCGCAAATGCCGGTGCATGGCGTCAGTCTCGCGCCTGCGCTGACCGATCCGAACGCGGCAACTGCGAGGAACACGCAGTACTTCGAGATGCTCGGACATCGGGGAATATGGCATCGCGGATGGAAGGCGGTGACCCATCACGAGTCAGGCACGCCGTTCGACGACGACAAGTGGGAGCTTTACCATCTCGATCAGGATTTTTCGGAGTGCAACGACCTTGCGGCCGCGGAGCCCAAGCGCCTCAAGGAAATGGTCGAGCTGTGGTGGGCCGAGGCTGAACGCAACGGAGTGATGCCGCTCGACGATCGCGGTGCAGCGATGCTGTTCCGCGCCGCGATGCGTCCCGGGTTGCCGACCTCGCGCCGGCGGTTCGTGTACTATCCACCGATTTCACACATCGTGGCCGACGCATGTCCGTCAACTGCGCGCGGATGGACCATGACGGTCGAACTCGAGCATCCGTCGGGCGACGGCGATGGCGCGCTCATAGCTCGCGGCAGCAGCAACAGCGGATTCGTGCTCTACGTGAAAAACGGCAGGGTGCATTTCGACTACAACTGCTTTCATCAGCACACCCTAGTCTCATCTGAGAGCCGGCTGGGCGCGGGCCGCCACCAGATCGCGGTGAAGATCGAAAAGACCGACAAGGCCACCGCCGCGCTCGCCGCGATGCTGATAGACGGCGTCAAGGTTCGGTGAGGGCCAAATCGCGAATCTGCTGCGCATAATCTCCAGCACCGGCATGGACCTCGGCCGCAGCCTGTCCCCGGTGAACGCGGACTATCAGGCACCTTTCAAGTACTCGGGCCGCATCGTGGAAGTCGTCTTCGAATTGCCGACCGGACCGCAAGATCGCGAGATCGCGGCCCAAGTGCGCGCAGCAATGACGCGCCAGTAGGTAGCGCTCGCCTATGCGGGCCGGCGGTCACTGTCGTAATGTAAGAGGCGAAGATCACATATTCGGAGGAACGAGATGGACTTCGCCGAAATCATTTACGACAAGAAGGACCGCGTCGCCACCGTGACGATGAACCGGCCCGAGAAGATGAACGCGTGGACGCCGAAGATGGGTGCGGAGATGCGCACGGCGATGCTCGATGCCGAGCGCGACCCGTCGATCGGCGCGATAATCGTCACCGGCGCGGGACGCGCGTACTGCGCGGGCGCGGACATGACCGCGTTGTCGAATATCGCGGCGGGACACGCGGGCGCGCGCAGTGCAGAGGCGCCGGATGAATGGCTGGCCGCGCAGCGCGCGGACTATCGCACGTCGTACTCGTGGCCGCTGGCGCTCAATACGCCGGTGATTGGCGCGATCAACGGCGCATGCGTGGGGCTGGGATTCACCACGTGTCTCTACCAGGACGTCAGGATCGCGTCGGAGAACGCGCGGATGGGATTGATCTTCACCCAGCGCGGTCTTGCGATCGAGCACGGCAGTAGTTGGATGCTGCCAAGAATCATCGGGCTGGCGCGCGCGACCGAGCTGGCGATTACGGGCCGGCTGGTCGATGCGAGCGAGGCGCTCGAGATGGGGCTGGTAAATCGCGTCGTGCCGCAGGACAAGCTGATGGCGACGGTGCGCGAAATCGCGTCAGGGATCGCGTCCAAGTGCTCGCCACTCGGAGTCGCGCAGGCGAAGAAGATGATCTACCAGCATCTGTTCACCGACCTCGCGACGGCAGTGCGCGACGACGACGCGTCGATGGAGATGATGACGCGATCGGAAGATTTCAAAGAGGGTGTGAAGGCATTCGTCGAGAAGCGCGCGCCGAAGTTCACGGGCAAGTAGGGCGTTGCCCGTCCTAACCTCTCCTTGTCCGAGGAGAGGTCGGCGCGAGCCGAAGGCGAGCGACGGGAGTGGTGCAACGCTGGCCGTCGCACAAAGCCTTGTTGTGCTGCTGTCGAGCGGCGAACTGGTGTCTCTGCATTTGAGATTAAACAAGTCCGCGTTGGTGGGATGTCTCGCGTTGCACCTCTCCCGGCGACACCGCTTCGCGGCTTTCGCCGACCTCCCCTCGGACAAGGGGAGGTTAGGATTTGGGCGCCAGGACGCGACGGCTACTTGTCCAGCGGGTGCTTGAACTTGCGGTCGGGGTGACGGATTGTAAGCACCGGGCAGGGGGCTTTTTGAACGACGCGCTCGGCGACGCTGCCCATCAGGACGTGCGCCAATCCGGTGCGTCCGTGAGTGCCGAGCACGATCAGGTCGGCGTTCTCGTTTTGGGCTGTGTGCAGGATTTCAAGGAACGGCGACCCTACCTTGAGCTGGACCTTGACCTTGAGGCCGGCGCCCCGCAGGTTACCCGCGATCTTGTCGAGTTCCTTCTGCGCGAGCATCCGCTGCTCTTCGGCAATTCGGCCCATCGCGCCAACGTCCATCGCCGGTCCCAGCTCCGGCGTCATCATCACCGGCGCGAGCGGCTGATCGACATGCAGCAGCACGATATCGGCAGAGAACTTGAGGGCAAGCTCCTGCGCGAAGCTCAGCGCGAGGTTCGAATCTTCGGAGAAATCCGTGGCGGCGACAATTTTTGAAAAGGTTGGCACACAGGAACCATAACGCCGCGACGGCGATGGTGGCAAGCGACATTTGCAGCGCGCGCGCACTCGACCGACCCGGTGGCGCTGCATTACAATTGACGCAATATCGTGGGAAACTGAGATTCTATGCCTACCAGCCGCGGATTCGGGATTGCAGACTTCGAGCGCGCCTTCGACGAGTTCTTCGATGAACTGCTGATCGACCGATGGAAGTGCGGAACGCCCGCCGTCGAGTTCGAACGCGCGCAGGTTATCGATCATCGAGATCGTTACGAAGTGCGAGTCGCCGCGGTCGGCGTCGATCCGGCGAAAATTCAGGCCGAAGTCTCGGGGCAGCGGCTGGCGCTTCATATGCCGGACCAACTTGGCGGCACGCTTGAGAGTTCGTTTGCTTTCTCCGATTCGATCGACGGCGAAGCCTCGACCGCAAAGTGGTCTGAAGGAACACTGGTCATCACGGTGCCGAAAAAGAAGGGCCGGCGAATCGCGCTGAAGGCGTCATAATCACGCGCCAGAAAAGCCGCTAGCAATATGACCGACAAGAGCGACCTCATCGCTACCGACGCCAGCGCCGCGCTGATTCACGTACCGCCGGCGCCGGAGCTTGCCGCGTCTGAACTCAAGCGGCGCATGCCGCTCGATGCGGCGGCGCTGGAGCGCGCGGCGGCGAGCGATGGCGATGCCGACCTGTTCGGGCAGAGTCGCGCGCTCGACGCGATACGGCTCGCGATCGGAATCGACGCGCCGGGGTACAACGTTTTCGTTAGCGGCCTGCGCTCGCGGCCCGAGCGCGAATCGGTCTTGCGCATTCTGAGCGAAAAGGCCGCGACGATGCCGACTCCCGGCGATTGGGTGTACGTAAACAATTTTCGCAATTCCGAATCTCCGGTTGCGATCTACCTGCGGCCGGGGCAGGGCGTCGAGCTGCGCGCGAAGATGACGGAGCTGGTCGCGTTTGTGCTCGAGCAGTTGCCGAAAGCATTTCGGCGCGAGGATTTCGATCAGGAGCGCGCGGCGCTGCGCGACAAATACAACAAGCGCGCGCAGGAACTGTTCGGCAATCTCGAGACGCGGGCGCGCGAGCGTGGCTTCGCGGTCCAGAGTGCGCCCACCGGCCAGGTGATTTTCATCCCGCTGATCGACGGCAAGATGCCCGAGTCGCCCGAGACGCTGAACAAGGCGATGGCGGCGAAAACCGACGCCGAGCGCGAGCAACTGGCGAAGGCGCAAGGCGAGCTGCAGGACGAGCTGGCGACATTGACGCTCCGCCAGCAGGAGATGATGCGCGAGCTGATCGACGACATTCGTGCAATCGAGCGCGCGTTCGCGGCGCGGATGATAACGCCGTCCGTGGAAGACTTAAAGCATCACTTTAATAATCCCGCCGTCGACAAATACCTCGACGAGGTTGCGCAGCACATGCTCGGCAATCTCGATCGCTTCCGCGAGCAACCGCCTGAGCAGGCGCAGGGGCAGGGGCCGAGACTTCCTGGAGTCGAAGAAGCGCGATGGTTCGACTACCAGGTCAACGTGATGGTCGACAACTCGGCCACGCGGGGCGCGCCGGTCGTGCTCGAGGACGCGCCGACCTATCGCAATCTGTTCGGAACGATCGAGCGCTGGATCGATCCGCTGGGGCGGTCGGGCACCAACTTCACGCGCATCATCGGCGGATCGTTTCTGAAATCGCACGGCGGGTTCCTGGTGTTCGATCTCGAGGACGCGGTGGTCGAGCCCGGCGTGTGGAAGACGCTCAAGCGCAGCCTCAAGTCGGGGCGCATGACGCTCGAGACTTTCGAGCCGTTGCCGTTCTTCTCGATGAGCGGGCTGAAGCCCGAGCCGATCGAGATCCACAACAAGGTGGTGACGCTGGGCGGCGCGTATCTTTACAACATGCTTTATTTTTACGATCCGGATTTTTCGGAGCTGTTCAAAATCAAAGCCGAGATGCGGCCGTCGGTGGCGGCTGACGGTGCGGCCGCGGCGCACTATGCGGCGCGCGTCGGAGCGCTGGCGCGCAGAGAGAACCTGCCGCCATTCGATGCGGGCGCGCTGGCGAAGATCGTCGAGTTCGGGATGCGGATGGCGGGCGATCGGTCGCGAGTGATCGCGATGCTCGAGCCGATAGACGATCTCGCGCGCGAGTCGGCGTACTTCGCACGCGGCGAAGGGGCTCAGCGCGTGACTACGGCGCACGTCGAGCGGGCGCTCACCGAGCGGATGCTGCGCGCCAATTTTATCGAAGAAGAAATCCGCAGGCTGATCGCGGAAGGCACGCTCATCGTAAATATTCGCGGCGCGAGTGTCGGACAGATCAATGGTCTGGCCGTGCTGGACGTCGGCGGATACAGCTTCGGGCGGCCGTCGCGGGTGACGGCGACCGTCGCGCTCGGGCAGGCGGGCGTGATCAACATCGAGCGCGAGGCGCGGATGTCGGGATCGACGCACGACAAGGGAATCATGATCCTGAGCGGATTTTTGCGCGCGCGATTCGGACAGCAGCATCCAATCGCGATGTCTGCTGGCATCTGCTTCGAGCAATCGTACTCGGGAATCGACGGCGACAGCGCGAGCTCGACCGAATTGTACGCGCTGCTATCGGCGCTGTCGGGCGTACCGATCCGGCAGGATCTCGCGGTGACGGGATCGGTCGATCAATACGGCACGGTGCAGGCGATTGGCGGGGTCAATCAGAAGGTCGAGGGATTTTACCGCGTGTGCAAGGCGATTGGCCTCACGGGCACGCAGGGCGTGATGGTCCCGCGCACGAATGTTGCGAACCTGATGCTCGATCCGGAGACCACGGGCGCAATCGAGCGCGGCGAATTTCACATTTTTCCGATCGATACGATCGATCGCGGCATCGAGACTCTGACCGGCGTACGTGCGGGAACCATCGACCAGCCCGGCACGATCAACTATCTAGTCGATCAGCGGCTCAAAAACATGGCGAACATTCTGCGCGATCGGCCGATGGGTGAAACTCGCGTGGTGCAGGAGCCGGCGCCGAATACTCCCGCACCCAAACCACCTGCACCGCCGGAGCCGCCGCGCTGAACGTGCGGCCGACTTCTTCGCGGACGAGAACGAGAAACACCGGATGCCGATAGATCTCCGACTCGACCCGACGGAAATCGCGCTGTTGACCGATCTCTACGAGTTGACGGTCGCGGCGGCGTTCTTCGAGCACGGCTTCAATGACACTGCGGCGTTCGAAGTCGCGATGCGCCGGATGCCGCCCGGGCGCGGCTTCATGATCGCGGCTGGAGTCGAACGGCTGATCGAGGCGCTCGAGGAATATCGGTTCGACGCGGGCGCGATCGAGCATCTCGAATCGCTGCACCTGTTCAAGCCGGCGTTTCTCGAATTTCTCTCGCAGCTCCACTTCACTGGTTCGATCCGCGCGCTTCCCGAAGGCACGATCTATTTCGCCGGTGAACCGATCGCTGAGATTCGCGCGCCGCTGATTGAGGCTCAACTGATCGAGACGCTGGTGCTCAACCAGCTTGGATTTGCGTCGGTTGTCGCGACCAAAGCGGCGCGATGCTTCGCGGTCGCCGGCGGCAGGCGGCTGGTCGATTTCGGTCCGCGGCGCGCGCAGGGCGCGGACGCGTCACTGATCGCGGCGCGATCGAGCTACATGGCGGGCTTTCACGGCACCGCCAACGTGCTCGCCGGCAAACGCTACGGGATTCCCGTTTTCGGGACGATGAGCCACAGCTTCGTGATGGCGCACGAGAGCGAGCGCGACGCGTTTAGCGATTTCGTTGCGAGCTTCCCGACTCTCAGCACGCTGCTCGTCGACACTTACGACACGCTGCGCGGCGTCGAGAACGCGGCGGCAGTCGGCACTCGAGTTCGCGAGGCGGCCGTGAAAATCCAAGGTGTGCGGCTGGACAGCGGCGACCTGCACGACCTCAGCCGCCGGTCGCGCCGGATTCTCGATCAGGCCGGCTTCGGCGATATCGCGATCGTCGCGAGCGGCAACCTCGACGAATATCGAATTGCGGACCTGGTCGATTCCGGCGCGCCGATCGACGCGTTCGGCGTCGGTACCGCGCTCGCCGTCAGCGACGACGCGCCGTCGGCCGATTTCGTTTACAAACTCGTCGAATACAAGGATCGTGGCCGGCTCAAAACCTCGGCCGGAAAAATCTCGACGCCGGGACGCAAGCAATTGTTCCGCGCGTATGCTCCGAGCGGATCATTTTTTGCCGACCTGATCGGAATTGTGGACGAGGGTGCCACTACGGTCGCGCGCGAATTCAAACCGCTCCCGTCGAAGACGGTTGAGTTGATGGAGCCGGTGTTCGAGAACGGCCGCCGCATCATGCCGCGTCCGACGCTGGCGGAGGCACGCGAACGCGTTATGAACGGATTGCGGACGCTCGACGCCCGCTACAAGACGCTGCGCAAGCCCGCGGAGTTTCCGGTACGGCAGACTGCGGCGCTGAACGCTCTGGCGATCAGCGAAAAACTTCGCGCGCAAAAGCGTCAGGACTGACTAGCTACAAGCCCGCGGTAACTCCCGCAACAAACGGCGTCGTCCGCTCGGGCGGCGGCGAATCGCGCAAGCTCCGTGCGGCCGCGGTTAGATGAGCGACGTCGAAGGTAATAAGCAATGGCTTGACGGCATCGAGGCTTGGATGCGAATCGGGCGTCCATCGCGTCGGCGCCGGATAGTCGAGCTCCGACGCAATCGCCCGATAACGCTCGATCAGCGGCCGTACTCCTTCGTAAGAGCCGACGACGATGATACCGACCTGATTGGCGCGTGCCGGAGCGATTTGCCAGTCCTTGTATGCGTCGGGCGCAGCATCGACCAGCCAGTCGTGCGGAAGAAGATCGAGGCGTTTGAGTTCTAGTGGAGAGAGCTTCGACAGGTCGTGTCCGCCGGCGAGATATTTTCCAGCAGCCTCGAGGATCGCATCGAATCGCAAAGCGTCGGCGCGCGCTTCGACCTGAGCGGGGGGAAGTTTGGCATAAGCGGTGAACGAATCTAGTGGGATTTTGTAAAGCCACACGCCTTTTTCGTTCTGTCCCGCGACTCCGAGCGAATCGAGGGTCTGCTTGAAGGTCTGAAAATTAGCTTCGTTCGGATCCGCGATCACAGCCTGCGCGCCGAAGCGCGCCAGGTAGGCCTTCAACTGCTCGCCAGCCTCCGGCAGATCGATCCCGCCGTAAAAATAGTTGGCCACCGGCATCCTGGTGAATTCGAACGGCGCGAATTCTCCCGTGTATCCTCCGGCCATCCTGAAGTACATCTCGCTCTGCAACTGCCAATACATGCTGTTGCCCTTCTGCCCCCATGGCAGCGGCAAAATGATTTCGCGCAGCTGGAGTTCCGTTGCGTATGTTCGATCTGTGAAGAATGCGGGGATGTCGAGGGGGCTTATCCAGAACGACGCGTGAAGATTGGGTGCAAGCGACACCAGGATGATTGCGGCGGCGGACCACTTTGCCGGAGGGCGAAGCGATGAACTCGAGAACCACATCGCGATCATCACGGTCACGACCAGGAACGCATACATCATCAAGCGCACTGGTAGGACGATCGAGACGATCGGAAGCCGGCCAACAACCGCCCACGGCATCCAGAATCCCTGCCGGCCCGCGACATGCAGCGAAGGACCCATTGCCGAGATCGCGAGGACAGCTAAAAGGATCGTCAGGAATTTTCCCACCGGTTGGCGCCAGTAACGCCGGCGAAAAATCTCGATGAAAAAGATTGTTGCAACACCCAGGTAAGCGCCGTTCTCGGAAATCCCTGCCTTGAAATTTTGCGAGATCGTGACAGCTGCGCGAGCGGTGCCTAGCATGATCGTCTGAGTAGGAATTAGAAATGCCAGCAGGTCGGCTGAATAGTTGCCGGCCTGCCAAACTGTATCGTGGGGAAATCCTTGGAAAAGCAGGAAATACAGATAGGGCGATAGGACTGCGCCTGCTATCAGGTAGGCGGCTGCCGCGGGCGCGATCAGTCCTAGCAAACGACTGCGGAGGTCAACGTCGAAGATTGCGAGCGCGAGCAGGAGTGCCATGCCGCCGACGATCGTGAGTGTTGCGACAAGTTCCGGGAAACAAAGGAACTGAATTACCAGCAGCGCTGCGAGCACAACTGCGAATCGTCGCGCCGAAATCTCGCCGTCGACTCTCTTCAGTGCGATCAGCGCAATCAGCGGAACCGGAAAGACTGCGATCAAAACCAGGTGTTCGAGTGCCTGGCCGAGCATGTAGGGAGAAAAACCGAAAATATAGCCGCCCAACACTGACGGCCAAAATGAACCAGTCACGCGTCGACATAGTAGAAATGCGCTGAACGCCGCGAGCGGAAGTGCCAATATTACAATCAGGTTGTAGGTCGCTGGTTCTCCCACTATGAGTTGCAGGGGGATCGATATCCAACTGAGTAATGGAACGATGGCTGTCCAGGCGAGGTTGACTCCGAGTGGCGCCCAGGCGAAATCGGTAAAGAATGGATTCAGTCTGTGCGACAGCGAATACAGCCACCAGTTGAAGAACCACATCGTTTGCGGCGGATCGGTATCGCGCCCGATATAGAAGTTACCCGGATGGCCCGGCAGCGCGCGCGCGAAACATAACAGTGAGATTGCGATGAAGAGGCCAAAAGCCGCAAGATTGCCGAAACGACCGCGCATCAAGGTAAGTATCGCGTCTTGCTCGGGCTAATGCTTCGAGCTATTTCCGACGAAGTAGACGTCACATCCAGCGATCCTTTGTTTCGAAACGTGTGCGTCGAGGTCTGCGAAGATCCGATCGAATTCAGGCGACTTATCCATTTCCGACTTGCATCGAACGACAGCTTCGACTGGATGGCCGTCTTGCGGCGCCAGCATACTGTGAGCGCGCTCAACATTGTTCTCGCTAGAGATAGTATCAGGCGCCATCACGGCTCGTCGCCGCGCATAGTAAGGGATGACGGGGGACCAGTCCTGTCCATAAATGACAACGACGCTTTCGGGATCGGTTTTTTTATCGATGGCCTGTGCGATCGCCAGCATCGGACGATCTTTTGGGTCGCGAATGTCGCGGACGAAGAACAAACCGAACCAGACTAGCTGCGAGGCGACAATCAGAGCTAGCAGGTTCCATCCTCCCTGCCGATGTCCAGTTGAAAAAAGACGGCTCACTACGATTGAGACAGCACAGATCAGGAAGATCGCGTTCTCAGTATCGTAATAGTTGTGCACGATATGCGAGTTCGCGAAGAGCACGAAAGGAAGAAGGAACGCACTCAGGGCTCCAAGAAGGATAAATCCATTTCGTCGATCAATGATTTTGTAGGAGAGTGCCAGCCATACGGAGGCGATTATTGTTGGAACTGCCAGGATACCCAAAGTGTCGGTAGACGCGCGCAGCAGGGTATGCAGCATATCGACGGAGAACACCTGACTCCACGTACCCAGGTACCATCGACGAGTAGTAGGCAAGGTGGACACCAGATGCATCGCAATAGGATTCCGCTGCTTCTGGCTGTCTGTAAACCGTGTCCAGATCTCGAACAAGGTGAAAGGTATCACCATGATCGCGCCATCGCTAAGAATGGGGCGCAACAGAGGCTCTCGGCGGCGAAATCGCGTTAGCAGGTCATTGAAAAGAATTAGGCCCGCAAGACCCGCGAAGGGGACAAAGGTCGTAATCTTTCCCAGCGCTGCTACAGCACCTGATAAAATGGCGAGAAGCAACGCCGTCCAATGATACGATCGAGTAACCAGTTCGACCTCGGCCAGAAAACAGAAGCAGACAAATACGACGAAGGTCTCGATCAGAAAGGCAGTTCCCCAAAAAAGATAGATCGGAGAAGTCAGCAGCAGAATCGCGAAAACCTGGAAGTAGCTCTTATCCAATTTCCGTGCGCGAGCCAGCATCCGAACTGGAATTATTGTGAGCACGACGAACAGATAGCTCACGAACCGGCCGATCGAATCGAGTGGCAAACCAGTCAGCTGTGTTAATCCTGCAACCAGCAGTTGATAGAATGGGAACTCATAGGGGACGGACCAAGGTGATCCGAGCACTGGAGTTTCATAGGCCAACCACGGCGATCCGTGCATCAGCCAATACGCGCTGATCGCGGTGTGTGCCTGCCGAAAGGAATGCATTCCGAGCAGTGGAAGACGCCATCGCGCTGCCAAGACGCCGAGGCCGATTAGCAGCCCGGCCAAACCTGTCAGAGAAAGTGCGAGCTCGTGATACCGATCGGCATTCGAGCCTTCGACGAGATCTTTGATCGGTTCATTCGGAATCTCGTTCTCAATCTGGGCCGGGGCTTCCATCTTCATTGCGCCGCTATCAAGGATGATTCCTATAAGGCAGCGGAATTATTCCCGCCATGAACTGAGGGTGTGACCAATCGTTCAAGCGCTCGGGGTGCCTATCGATATCGTAAACCGGATTCCAATCGTTGGTTGCAAATGAGCACGCGCCACGGCCGTTGATGACTATGCCGAGTGCTAGTAGAACGAGACCGATTGCAATCTCAGCTCTGGCCGGCATTAATCTGCCGACGTCCGCGCATCGAGCTGCCAATCCAAGTATCGCGAGCAATGCCATCCACGGTAGTGCGTCGGCGATGAGGCGTGGACCGTAGGAATAGCCGCCCCACCAGACGGGCCATAACGAAACCATCAAAATTTGAAGGATCACCATCGATAGAGCGAGCGCGGCGAGCCTCCTGAACTTGAGTGTCTCCCAATATCGAAAGAGCAAGTACAGTACGAACGCAAATGCAGGGACGAATACAAAAAGGCCTCGTGAGGGGCTGAAGAGGATAGCGGGTAAGTTCTTCAGATTTCTGAAGTCGGTGCGCGAATCCAGATAGTAATCCGGAATCAACTTCCCGAAGGTCAGCCATGAGTACGTAACGAATCCTGCAAACCAGACCAGGCCGGTCAGCGAATAAGCTATGATATCGCTGCGCCAGAACAGAACGACGTAAATGGTGACGCACAACACGGGCATCGCGCCGGTTGGTCTGACTAAGTACATCCACGAGACCAACGTCGCGAGAGCTATCGGATGAGCACGTTTCACCCGGCCGGTCTCGCGCCCCAACATGTAATAAGCGGCCAGTCCACCAAGGAATATAAGCCACGTCTGCGACCACATGACTCGCGAAGCTGAGCTCCATACTTGGGTACCAAACGCGGTACCGAGCGCAACTATGAGGCTTGGTCCGACTTCGAGCATTTGAGTTGCTGTATGGAATACGATGACCGTGAACCCAGCCATCAGTAACGCAGCCAGCACTCTTTGTATCATTCCCTCGCCTTTCGGGATTAAGCGTCCATCCTTACCGTAGCAATGCACACCCATCAGATTCATCAGTGCTACAAAGGGAGTCGATAGGATCGAGGTCCCATTTGGATAGCAGTAAACGATCTTCCCGCGGACTCGGTCGAGTTGGTAAGTCAGAAATGCCGATTGCAGCGGCACTGGATGAGACACGCAGCGCTCATACGCCTGGATAGGCTCGGGAAATTGGTAGGCGTTCAAATAGACCGAGTGATTGCGAATGATATTCTCGCTAAGCAGCATCGAGTAGTTGTTATCCGCCAACACCCAAACCGGCGACAACACGAAGACTACGCACGTGACGGCGAACAACCAGAGCCCGATTCGCTGCGCGCCAAGTCGATCGGCTAGTTCTCGAATGGTTCCGTCTCCTCAGGCAGAGATTTCTGGAACCGAGGTGAGGGCGGCGGCGGCCTCGAGGAGGCATCGCTCGGTCGTTGGCCAATCGATGCATGGGTCGGTGATCGATACGCCGTACTTCAACTTGGCGCGATTCGAGCTGAGTGGCTGGCTGCCGGCTTCGATGTTGCTCTCGAGCATCGCGCCCATGATCGCGCCACTGCCGGCGCATACCTGATCGACCAGCGTGCGCAGCACTTCGGGCTGCCTGGTGAAATCCTTGCTGGTCTGCGCGTGCGAGCAATCCACCATCATGCGCGGCTCCAGCGCAGCGCTCGCCAGGATTTTGCGGCATTCCTCGATACTGCCGGCGTCGTAGTTCGGCTTGCGTCCGCCGCGCAGCACGACATGCGTATCGGGATTGCCCGAGGTCCGAATCACGGCAGAGATTCCCTCCTGCGTGATGCCGAGAAAAGAATGCGGGCGGCGCGCCGATTGAATCGCGTTGATCGCGACTTGCAGATTTCCTTCCGTCGTATTTTTGAATCCGACCGGCATCGACAGCCCGCTGGCCATCTCGCGATGGGTCTGCGATTCGGTGGTGCGCGCGCCGATCGCCGCCCACGCGACCAGGTCGGCGATGTATTGCGGCGTGATCGGATCAAGCAGTTCGGTTCCCGCCGCGAGCCCCAGCCGATTTATCTCGAGCAACAGCCGGCGCGCGATGCGCAAGCCCTCCCGCATATCGCAGCTGTCGTCCATGTGCGGATCGTTGATGAGCCCTTTCCATCCCACGGTCGTGCGCGGCTTCTCGAAGTACACGCGCATAATCATGTAGAGCCGGTCGGAGGTGGCATCCTTGAGCTTTGCGAGCCGGCGCGCGTAGTCAATCGCCGCGTCGGGGTCGTGTATGGAACACGGTCCCACGATGCAGAGCATCCGGCGGTCGCGCCCCGCCAGGATTTCACGAATGGTCTCGCGCGCCTCGACCACGGTGCGAGCAATTCCCTCGTCCACCGGCATCTCGTTCTTGAGGAGATGCGGTGCTATCAGCGGTTCGGTAGCGATAACGTGAACGTCCTGAATTCGGCGCATAAGTAATCCCTATTTCTATAAGAAAGAATGCGGCTAACAAAGACGGTGCCTGTTGGGGCATAATTACCGTCGGATCGAATTCGTGGACCCGACGCAGAATATCGTGATGGAACAGAGCGAGCCGGAAGCTGGTTCCGAAGCGAGCAAGCGCATCGATCCGCAGGGTGACGAACGGCCGCCGCGACTTTTTCGCGTCCGGCTGTGGCAGGCGGTTGCGGGGATGTGCGTCGCGCTCACGATCTGGCTGCTGATTGTGACGTCGGTTCTCACCGGCAGGGTCGCGCGGCAAGCCAATTACATGAATCGTCGGGTGGCCGCTCTGAATGCGATCGTGCGAACTCTGCGGCATCAGACGGCGGCCGAGCAGCGCAAGCTCGGCTCTGTGCGCGAGCGCGCCAGCGTCGGCGAGGTGTTCGAGAAAATTCTTTTCGCGCCCGACCTTCGCACAATCAAACTCGCTGTGCCGATCGAGAAGGACAGAGCGAGAGAAAAATCGGCCGGGCAATCAAGCGGCGATCTGCCATCGGGTAAGCTTGCGATGAGCGAATCGGCCGACTCTGCGATGCTCGAAGCAAGCGGGCTCAAGCCGACGGGGGCTTTCGAGGTTTACCGTATCTGGTGGAACCCGAAACGCGGCGCGCCGATTTGGGCCGCGGACTTTTTGGTCGGTGACGACGGGCTCGCGATGGTGCCGGTGGATTTGCCGACCGGCCGCGAAAAAGGAATGACGCTCACCGTGACGCTTGAGGATGAATCGTACAGCGAGTCTCCAAACGGTCCGATCGCGCTGAAGGGCGAGCTTTCGCAGTTGACCGGGGCAGGGCAGGGGCCGCACAAATCGCGGCGCTAAGCGAGATCGAAATCGA
>CAWCDG010000007.1:317500-371446 GCA_963794325.1 uncultured delta proteobacterium
AACTTTGCAGTGAATCTAGGGATTTCATGTGTAGGATAGGTGGGAGGCTTTGAAACTTGGGCGCTAGCTCAGGTGGAGCCAACCTTGAAATACCACCCTTGTGATTCTTGGATTCTAACCATCACTCTTACCGGGTGTGGGACACTGCATGGTGGGTAGTTTGACTGGGGCGGTCGCCTCCCAAAAGATAACGGAGGCGCGCGAAGGTTCTCTCAGGCTGAGTGGAAACCAGCCGTTGAGTGTAATGGCATAAGAGAGCTTAACTGCGAGAGCGACGGCTCGAGCAGGTGCGAAAGCAGGTCATAGTGATCCGGTGGTCCCGTATGGAAGGGCCATCGCTAATCGGACAAAAGGTACGCCGGGGATAACAGGCTTATCTCCCCCAATAGTTCACATAGACGGGGAGGTTTGGCACCTCGATGTCGGCTCGTCACATCCTGGGGGTGGAGTAGCTCCCAAGGGTTCGGCTGTTCGCCGATTAAAGTGGCACGCGAGCTGGGTTCAGAACGTCGTGAGACAGTTCGGTCCCTATCCGCCGTGGGCGAAGGATACTTGAGAGGAGCTGTCCTTAGTACGAGAGGACCGGGACGGACGTACCTCTGGTGTACCGGTTGTGGCGCCAGCCGCATCGCCGGGTAGCCATGTACGGACGGGATAACCGCTGAAAGCATATAAGCGGGAAGCCCACCTCAAGATTAGGTATCCCGATCGTAAGATCCTAAAGGCCCCTTCTAGACCAGGAGGTTGATAGGCCAGGGGTGGAAGCGCCGTAAGGCGTGGAGCTGACTGGTACTAATCGGCCGTGAGGCTTGACCACTACCTATTTCAACTCAGGTTGGAATAGTCGCCGCATACTTGTCCGGGTTTCAATCGCTAACCGGACGGGACGGCAAAGGTCGAGTCACAAATGAGGTTCGAACGACTGCACTTGCAGACCCTACTATTCAGATTTGTCGGAGCTTGGCGTCCACTTGGTAGTGGACGCGACAGGTTTCCGGTCGCCATGGCGAAGGTGAAACACCCGTTCCCATCCCGAACACGGCAGTTAAGCCCTTCAGCGCCGATGGTACTGTGACCGAAGGCGTCACGGGAGAGTAGGACGCGGCCGGGGAATCTCGGAGAGGGCGGAGTCGAAAGACTCCGCCCTCTTCTTATTTCGCGCGCTTCGCGCGCGAAAAATTCGCTATTGCGCGATCCGCGCAATAGTCAGAAGAGGCGCTCAGCGGACGATAAGCATGATCTTGAAGACCTTGGCCGGCTTCGAGTCCTTCTCCCACGGACGCAGGTAGCGGATCTCCAGCGAACCCGTTCCGCTTGCTTCGATACCGAAGTGGAAAATCTGATGTCCCGCTGCACCAGGCATCGCGGCGTCGAGCGCAAACGCCGGCTCACCGACCTGCTTGACGAACGCGCCAGCGACAGGCTCGGCCTGCCATGTATACCCGGTCCCCGAAGTAGCAGGCAGCGATATCTCGAGCGCATCGCCGCGATCGAGCGTGAACACGCGCCCATTGTCGTCCGGAGAGATAAAAACCATGCTCGCACTCGCTGGCCTTGGTAAGGAAAGCGTGAGCGCGACCAGAAGCAACAGCAAATATGATCGGCGAATAGTCATGAGCGCTCGGGCGTCTCGAATTCTGTCACTTGCGAAGCTTCTCGGCTATGACTTTTGCGATGCCGATCAGATCGTACAGCAAAGCTGCAAAGCCTCGAGCGCGCGAGCTTGGGATTCCTTTTGACGGCGAGCCCGCGCCGCTCAACGCGATCACCGATGTTGCCGGCGTCGAGGTTGGTCACACTACAATCATTCGTGGCGACGGCAAGCTGATCGTTGGACGCGGGCCGGTTCGCACCGGCGTCACTGCGATTCTGCCGCGCGGAAAGCGCGACGCGTCCCCGGTTTTCGCGGGCTGCTTCTCGCTCAACGGCAACGGCGAGATGACCGGCACGGCGTGGATCGGGGAGTCGGGCCTGCTGACGACGCCAATCATGATCACCAACACTCATAGCGTTGGCGTCGTGCGCGACGCGGTGATCGCGTGGCAGGTGCGCCATCGCAAGATGGCGCAGCCGTGGTCGCTGCCGGTTGTCGCGGAGACCTACGATGGGTTGCTCAACGACATCGACGGCTTTCACGTCACCGCCGAGCATGCGTGGGCGGCCCTTGCGAGCGCGCGCGGCGCCGTCGTCGTCGAAGGATGTGTCGGCGGTGGCACCGGCATGATTGGCTTCGGATGGAAGGGCGGGATCGGCACCGCGTCGCGCCGGCTCGATCGCAAATCGGGAGACTACACGTTGGGAGTCCTGGTCCAGCTCAATTGCGGACGACCCAACGAGCTGACAGTGGCCGGCGTTCCGGTCGGCAAATCGCTTCGTCCCGGCCATGATCCTTTCAGCACGCAGGAACTCGGATCGATCATCATCGTTGCGGCTACCGACGCGCCGCTGATGCCGCATCAGTTGAAAAGAATCGCACGGCGCCTCGCGATGGGCCTGGCGCGCACCGGCAGCGTGTCGGGGAACGGTTCAGGTGATCTGTTCATCGCATTTTCAACCGCCAATCCTGCCGGCTCGAGAAGGTCAGACGTCGAGACCGTGAAGATGCTCCGCAACTCGCGGATGGATCCGCTGTTCACCGCGGCCGTTCAGGCGACCGAGGAAGCGATAATCAACGCGTTGGTGGCGGCGACGACGATGGTCGGAATCAACAGCTTCTGCGTCGAAGCAATCCCGCACGATCGACTCGCCGATATGATGCGCAAGTACGGCCGATGATATTTGCCTCGAACGCGATCGCAAAATACTGTTCAGCATTGTGGCCTCGCCCGTTCAAATGAAGTTCTTTTCGGAAGCAGGACAGTTCCTCGAACGCGTTCAGCCGTTTCTCGTGAGGCGCGAAGCTGAGCACTGTTTGATACTCGGCCTGCTCGACGAACTTCGATCTGGAGAGGAATTTGGCGACGTTCCGCCGTTGATGGCATCGGTCGAAGAACGCGGTGAGGTTGCGGGTGTCGCCCTGATGACGCCGCCGCGTAATCTCATCCTTTCGTGGACGGCCGACGATTCGATGCTCGACGCGGTAGCTCGCGAACTTCACGCTGCCGGCACGGCGCTTCCGGGCGTCAATGGTTCTGCTGACATCGCGAACAAGTTCGCGCTCCGGTGGTCGGAACTTTCAGGATGCAGCTATCGCGTCCAGATGGCGCAGCGAATTTACCAGTTGAGCCGAGTTACAAACCAGTCGAGAGCCGCTGGGCGTCTGCGCGAACCGACCCTACCCGATGAAGCATTGCTGCGCGAATGGAGAGCCGCTTTCTCGATCGACGCTGAGGGCATGGATCGCGAGGAAGCGGAAAAGGACGCTGCACTGCCGTTGCGGAAATCGAGGCATCTGCTCTTGTGGGAGGTCGACGGGAGTGCAGTCTCAATGGCGGGATACTCCGGACGAACGCCGAACGGTATCCGCATAGCTTGGGTTTATACGCCTCCGGAGAATCGCGGAAAAGGATTTGCCGGCGCATGCGTCGCGGCGCTCAGCCAGAAGCTGCTCGACGACGGCCGCAAGTTCTGCTTTCTGTATACCGACCTCGCCAACCCGATCTCCAATCACGTCTATCTGAAGATCGGCTATCAGCCGGTCATCGACGCGACCGTCTACTCGTTCTCACTGGAAGTCCGATGATCAAACCGAAACAGCTATCTATTTCGTTCGTTGCAATCATTCTTCTGCTATGCCTGAGTCCCGGGGCGCGTGCCGGGTCCTCGACTGAGTCGAGCGCACCGCCCGATCGAGCCCGCAGCTTCAACTTTACCTATCACGCGGATATTCCGGTCTCGAATCCCGCGACGAAAAAGTTCGAGGCATGGATTCCGCTTCCGCGCGAGGATGCGTTCCAGCAGGTTCGCGATCTGAAGATCGAGACGCCGGTGCATTTCGAGACTGTTGACCAGAATTCGAACGGAAATCGCGTGCTCCATCTCGAAGCTTCCGCGCCGCTGCCGGCGTCGGTGCCTGTCACTATGACGTTCGCGACGACTCGGCGTGAGGTGGCCGCCAATATGGTTGCGGCTGCGCGCGATTTGCCCGAACCGACTGACGGGCCCTTCGCCGCCTATCTGGAACCGAATCGCCTCGTGCCGCTGACGGGCAGAATCGCGCAGGTCAGCGCGAACCTGGCCGAGACCGACATGACTCCGCTGCAACAGGCGCGCGTCGATTACGAGTACGTGACCTCAGTCATGAAGTACGACAAGAGCGGCACCGGATGGGGCCGTGGCGACGCGCTCTACGCATGCGACGTCCGGCGCGGCAACTGCACCGATTTCCATTCCCTGTTCATTGGACTCGCGCGAGCCCGCGGAATCCCGGCGCGCTTCACGATTGGCTTTCCGATCGGCGCGGGGAAGTCCGGCGAGGTGCCCGGCTACCATTGCTGGGCGGAATTCTACTCGGGCGGAGTGTGGGTGCCGGTGGATGCGTCCGAAGCGTGGAAGCATCCAGAGCGCCATGACTACTACTTCGGGCATCTCGACGCGGCTCGGGTCGCGTTCACGATGGGCCGCGATTTCGAGCTCAAGCCTCCACAGAATGGGGGGCCGCTCAACTACCTGATTTACCCTTACGCCGAGCTCGACGGGGCAGCGGTGCCGCAGAAAGAAATCAAGACAAAGTTCTCTTACTCGAACACTGGCGGATGAGGCCGCAATCGCGAACGCTAGAACATCGCGAACTCGGCGTTCTTGTCGACCTTCACCTTCATCGCGCTGGCGCTGGAGCTGACGACGCGACAGCCAATTGAGTCGCCGTTCTTGCACGCGTCATCGGCGTGGTCGGTCTGTTTTTTCGGCCACACCAGCAGCGAGAGAGACTCGCAGTCGTTCGCGTTGTCCGCTTTGCACGAAGCGTAGAGTTCCGAGTATCGCTCCCCGAGCCGATCGCATACCGCAGCGTCGCCGTTGTCGCACGCGACCGCGTCGAGCGCCTGGCATGATGCCTCGTCATTCGCCCGACACTTTTGCGAGAGCTGACTGCTCGCCTGCGCCTGGAACGCTGGGACGTAGGCGGTGCATACGCGCGCTGGCGCTTCGCAACTCGATTGGAGCATCGCGACGCACGCGTCAGTTTCGTTTTCGGCGCACCGGTCGGCGTTCGTCTGATAGAGCCGATAGACGACAGATTCGCCGTACGGCATGCACGAAGAGAGCAAGCCCGCGATGCCAGCTGCGAAAGCGAAGCGCAAATGGCCGCGGCAATTTGGAGACAAATTGCGCATGATCAACAGACGCTCGACGCCGTCAAATGTTTCAAGCCGGGAAGGCGCAACAAAAAAGGCAGTCCCAGCGGACTGCCTTTTAAATCGAAATAAGAGAGTAATCAGTGTTTGGTCTCGATACGCCTGCCGTAAGTCACTTCACCTTTGTCAACGCGCAGGCTGAAACCACAATCAGGATTTGTGCAGACCCAAGCCTTGAACATTACTGACGCGCCCTCCTGTCCGTAGTCGGACAGAGGAATCAACGCGCCATTGTTACACTTCTGGCACTTCGGCCACTCCATCATCCGCGCCTCCTTGCAGCCGACCCGAACCGCATCGTCCGCGCCTGAAATTATCCGACCGTCAAATCTAAAGCAACGTGCCGCGTGAACGCAGCCGGAGCCGTCCAGAAGCGAGCCTGGGCGCACATTGGGTGCAGAGTTAGGGGAGTTCGACGGTATTACTTGAGCGCGCGAACCGAAAAACCGCGATCGTTGCTGCATAGCAGCGAGCGCTTGCCGTCGAGCACGGTCTCGAGCACGACTTCGCGGCCCCACAGCCGCTGCAGGTAGTTGAGGCTCTTTTCGGCGTACTCGATATGAAGGTCACGGCCGTCATGATCGTGCTTCACATACAGGGTTCGATTCTGGCCGAAGTCGGCGTCCTCGACCTTGAGGACCGGTATCGAGTTGGTGCCGACGCTCTTGATGAGCGTCGCCTTGACCTCTTTCCAGCCTTCGTCATCGGCGACTTTGCTGACGACCAGCTCCTCGCCGCGCGCCTCGTACTCGAAGATGTCCATCTCGCGCATGAGTTCTTCGGTCAGATAGCGGCGCAGGAACGACGCGTCACGCTCGACCTCGCGGACCTCGAAGAGTTTTTCCATCCCGGATTTCGCCGGAGGGCCGTCGCGCTTGATCTCGTCTCTGGTCGGATTCGTATAGCGCCGGTAGATGTCTTCCCAAATCTTGAGTCCGAGGTGATACGGATTGATCTGACCGGGGATCGGGCGCGTGACCTGGTTGTGGTTGACGATGAATTCGAGATGCAGCCCCTGCGGCAGGTCGAGCGACTCGAGGATCTTCTTGTGCCAGTAGCTCGCCCATCCCTCGTTCATGATCTTCGTCTCCATCATCGAGATGAAGTACTTGGCTTCTTCATCGACGATGGTCAGCAGGTCTTTTTCGAAGTCGGCGAGGAACGGGTTGTGATCGCGGATGAAGAGCAGGAGGTCTTCGTCGGGCTCGAGCGGGACCTTGTGGAAGTCGGGGACTTCGATTGTCTTGCGCGCGTGAATTTTCTGAAATGGATCGGGTTGTCCCTGCGCAGTGTCTTCGGCGCGAGCCATCTGCTGGTCCGGCGAGAGTTTCTTGATCGCAAAGTTGCGCCGGCATTGCCACGACAATGCGTGCGCCGCGTCGAGAATGCGCTCGACTTTTTCGACGCCAATCGACGGATCCTCAACGTAGCGCCGCACGCGCATCGCCGCGGCCTTGAAACTCTCAATCGTAAGCTCGGCGCGCGTCGCGGACTTGAACGTGAAATTATTCTTGAAAAAGTCGTTGTGCCCGTAAACGTGCGCGATGGTCAGCACCTGCAGCAGCAGCGAGTTGTCTCGCATCAGGTAGGCAATCGCGGGATTCGAGTTGATTACCATCTCGTACGGCAGGCCGCTGACGCCGTGATCGTAAAGCGTCTTGAGCTTTTCGTACGATTTGCCATACGACCAGTGCGGGTAATGCGAGGGCATGCCGGAATACGCCATGTAACCGAGCATCCCGTTGTGATCGCAAAGCTCGAACTCCTGCGGATAGCAGTCGAGCCCGAACTCGGCGGTCTTCGCCCGAATCTTATTGTCCCACTCGACGAGGTCGTCGAGCGTCCACACCGTGAGGTTCGGGGCGGCGCCGGTGTGAGGAGTCGTCGGAGACGCGCTCATTGTTCCTTCACCCGGTCCTTGGCCAGGAACGCTTTGAACGAAGGCCAGATGTCTTCCTTGCGCTCGATCAGCACAGTGTGAAAGTTCGGCGCCTGGATTCGGCGGAACACGTTGAGCATCGAGGATTCGTAGTAGCGCGAGCCAAGCGGCTTGATCTCGCCGTAACCGAACAGGTTGCAAATCTCGGCAAGCTCTTCGGCGTCTTTCAGCGCGGCGGGATTGTCCGAGTCGAAGTTGTCGCCGTCTGAGCAATGGAACGCGTACAGATTCCACAGCGACGGATGGTACCGCGCGGCAATTATTTCGAGCGCCTTGGCGTAGCCCGACGAGATGAAGGTGCCGCCCGATTCGCCCTTGTGAAAAAATTCTTCCTCGGTGACCTCGCTGGCCTCCGTGTGATGCGCGATGAAAACGATTTCGACGTTGCGGTAGCGGGTCGAGATGAACTGGTACAGCAGGAAGAAGAAGCTGCGCGCGAGGTACTTCTTCATCGTGTCCATCGAGCCCGACGTATCCATGATGCAGATTACCGCGGCGTTCGATTCTTCCTTGGTGTCGATCTCGACGTGCTTGTAGCGCAGGTCGTCCTGATGGAACGGGAAGCGCCGGCGGACGCGCTGGTATGCCGCGATCGGCGACGCGTCGAGCGCTTCTTCGTCGATCGGCGCTCCGTCCAGGGTGCCTTCCTCGAGCGCGATCTCGTCGAGCGCGCCTTCGACGTCGGTATCGGCGCCGATCTCGCGATCGGCCTTCGATTCCTGAAGTGCACGCGCGGCGGCATTGAGCCGCTTGTCGGACGCGAGCATACGCATCACGCGCTGCTTGGCGGTGCGCCGCTTGTCGAGTCGGATTCGGATACCGACCTTGCGGTAGCCTTTGCGCCGCGACGAGTACTCCGACTGGATTTCGCGCAGCGCACGGCGCTCGAGGTTGGGCAGTTCGAGATCCTCGAACATGATCTCGATCAATTCCTCCAGCGTCACGTCGGTTTCGTAATAGTCGACACCCGGGCGGTCGCCCGCCTGCTCGTCGCCCTTGCCGGGGCCGTCCTTGCCGGTCTTGCCGACGACTTGCCCGGGGCGGGAATCGCCGTCGCCCTGCGACGCGCCGGGCGCGTTGTCGCCGAAGACAAACCGGTATTCCTTGATCCCGCGAAGCGGCACCTTGATTACGCGGTCCTTGTTTTTACCGATGATCGATTCTTCGGCGATGATGTCGGCGATGTTCTCGCGAATCGATTCGCGAACTTTCTGCCTATGCCGCAGCCGGTCGCCGGCTGAGCGATCTGAGCGCTCGGCGTCAGAGATCCGGTACTCGCGAAAGATAGTATCGCCGCTCATCCGGACACCTTAGTTTTGGTGTGCCACAATAGGTGGTGGTGTCGAGGCATGTTTACTACCATCGGTAGTTTCGTTCCGTCAGAAATTGTGTTTCGCACCGCTTGATGGTCGACGCGTTTCGCACCGTCGAATCCGGGATTCTTCGCTTCGCTCTGAATGACACAAAGAGAAGAGCCACAGACCTCCATCTGGACATCAATCCTTCCATAGATTGTTTGCGGCGTACTTCAGCACCACATCTACGCATGATTCGCAGTAGCCGTTTTCGAGCAGGTTTTTTACCATCGAGCCGTACTTTTCGCCCTGCTCTTCGTCGCGGGTGCGCGCCTTGGTGATGATGCGCGAGATGTCGCGCACACTGGTCATCAGCTTTTTCTCGATCGCTTCTTTGAGCGGCTCGTAGCTCTTGTAGCTGATCTTTTCGCCGCGTCGCGAGGTGGCCCACAGGTACGCGATCACTTCCTGGCGGAATCCGTCGGCGGCCGATCCGATTATCGCGATTTGCTCCTCGATCGATTTCAGGAAGCCCTCGTCTGGCGACAGTTCCTCGTTGGTGTTGCGATCGCGCACGCGAGTCTTGTTGACGTACGCCTCGGCGTGATCGAGGTAATTCTGGAACAGCGACTCCGCCTGCTCCTGGTACGAGTACACGAACGCGCGCGTGATCTCTTTTTCGAGCAGGTCGAGATATTCCTTGTGCAGCGTGTCCTGCAGGAATTCGAGATACTGTTTGCGCGTGTCGTCGGGCAGGTCGCCCTCCTTGGTCATCGAGATCAGCGCCTCGCGCACGTTGATCGGATTGATGCAGTTGCCGGTGACGTTGTCCGACAGCGCGTTGTCGAGCGCTTTCATAATGAAGCGGGTCGAGATGCCCGACATGCCTTCGCGCTTGGTGTCTTCCTTCAACTCTTGCACGTCGATCTTCTTGGTGCGCCCTTTCTCGACGACTTCTTCACCGTTGTAGAGGCGCAGCTTGGTCATCAGATCGCACTTCGAAGTCGGCTCGAGGCGCGACAGGATCGCGTACATCGAGGCGAGTTCGAGCGTGTGCGGCGCGACGTGCGCGCGGAAGTCGGAGTTCCGGATGATCTTCTGGTAGATCTTGACCTCTTCCGACAGGCGCAGGTTGTACGGCACCTTCACGACGACGATACGGTCGAGGATTGCCTCGTTGGTGTGATCGGCCTTGAACTTCTGCCACTCGGCTTCGTTCGAATGCGCGACGATGCAGGTATCGACGTACACCATTCCGTGCCGTCCGGGCGCGGGGATGACTTTTTCCTGGGTCGCCGTGATCATCGCGTGCAGATACTCGGTCTCGTTCTTGAAAACTTCGATGAACTCGACGATTCCGCGGTTGCCGACGTTGAGCGCGCCGTTGAGTTCGAGCACGCGCGGGTCGCCCTCGGAATACTGGTCGAGCTTCGAGATGTCTTCCGATCCGATCAGCACCGAGGTGTCCTGGTTATTCGGATCGACCGGCGGCACCACGCCGACGCCGACCCGGTTGCGCTTGGAGAAGTTGCGCGCGATTACCGGGAATTCCTCGTAGCGATTGTTGAACTCGGACTTGAGCCGATAGCGGCACACCGGGCACAGGTCGCCCTCGATATGCACCCCGAGCATCTTCTCGAACTCGCGCCGCAAATGGCGCGGAACCAGATGCAGCGGCTCCTCGTTCATCGGGCATCCTTCGATCGCGTAGATGAGTCCGACCTGCTCGAGTCCGCGCTGGATTCGTTCGACCAGCGAACTCTTGCCCGAGCCTACCGGGCCCATCAGATAGAGAACCTGGCGGCTCTCTTCGCCCTTGAGCGACGCGGAATGGAAATAGCGGACGATCTGCGCGATGGTGCGCTCGATTCCGAAGAACTCCTCGGAGAAGAAATCGAACACCTTGAGCGGCTCATCCTTGAACAGCCGCTTGGTGCGCGGATCGTCGGTGTCGGCCAGCGGATGCAGGCCGATCGAGATGATCAGGTCGTAAATCCGCGCGTGCGCGAGCTTGGTCATGATCGGGTCGGCTTTCACGACCTCGAGATATTCGAGCAAAGTGCCGCGCCATTGCTTGGACTCGCGTGCCGCGCGGTCTTCTTTGATCACTCGCTCGAAGTTATTGAGATCCGCCATCGGCTATCTCCTTCGGGTTCGGGTTATAGAGTGTTGGACAGTTTTACTGCCTGGGAGAGGGGAAACCGGTCGGGCCGTACTGTTTCTGAAGCCCATCTGAAGTCGAGTATATCGGACACGGTTATCTGCAACAAGTAAAACAGTCGCAAGCAACACGCTCAGACGTGTCTCGTATCAACATGCAAGCAGAATGCAGATTGGACTTTACTGAAAAGACTGAAAGAGCCGCTCGGAGACCGGGACGGTATCGCCGAGCACGATTCGCCCGCGATCGTTTTTCACCATCGCGGCGAAGACGGTGTCGTCGTGCGCGAACGACAGCCACCATCGGTTCTCCGCCGCGAGGCCGAGGTAGCGCGCTTTCTGCTCCATCGTGCGCAGCGCGTCGAGGTCGTAAGCCTGATTCCATGGACCGCGGATATGCGATCGCGTCGGAACGATATCGGCGAGATGCATGAAGCATTCGCCAGTGTCGCTGACCATCGCCGCCTGATGGTCCCGCGTATGTCCGCCGGTGACTACGGCGCGCACGCCGGCGACGACCTCGGTGTCGCCATCGACGACTTCGAGCATCGAGCGCACCGGCGTGAGGATTTCCGCGGCATGCCGATAGGCGGCGCGCAGCCGTTCGTTGCGCGGATTGTCGGCGATGTCGAGTTCGCCGCGCTGCACGAAAATTCGCGCGCGCGGAAACGCGGCTTCGAACGTGCCGGAATCGCGACGGCGCACGATCCCGCCGCAATGATCGAAATGCAGATGCGACACGATCAGATGGGTGATGTCGCCCGCTTCCATCCCGAGCGCGTCGAGATGCTGCGGGAGCCATCCGTCGCCATGATCGAAAATCTGGCGCTCGACTGAACTGAGCCGATTACCGATTCCCGTATCGACCAGGATCGCATCGCTGCCTTTCATAATTAGCGGACAGGTCAGGTTGAGGCGGATACGGTTGCGATCGTCGGGCGGATGGTTGTGTTTCCAGAGTTCGCGCGGCACGACACCGAACATGCATCCGCCGTCATTGCGCCACAGACCGTCGGCGAGGAACGCGACGGTGAACCCGCCAACTTTGATCTTCGGTGGTATCTCAGCCATCGAGCGTCCTCAACTTCCCATCAACCACGTTCCGAGTATCAGCGCGATACCACCCATCGCGACGATCGCGATATGCGCGCGCGTCATTCGGGACATCGCGCCCGGCACGGCGTCGGTCCGTTCACGGGCAACCAGCGCCTTGATCACGGCGCCGATTCTCATCGACCAGGTCATCACGACGATCATAACGATAAACAACCCAATCTTGATCGCAAGCACGGTCATGAAGGCGGTCGAGAACACGAAGCGCCTCGCGACTCCCGCGGTCGTCAGGTTGATGAATCCTGTGATTAGCAGGACGATCGCGGCGGCGAGGCCGAGCGTATCGATCTTGGGCGCAGCGTTCGCGACGAAATTTCGCTGCTCGACGCTCCCGGTCGCGAGCGCGAGCCCCGCGATCACAAAGCAAGCGCACGCGCCGACCCAGATAGCGCCGGCAGCCGCATGCGTCCAGAGAATCGCAGAAGAGAGCAATCGCAAGGTCTCCGTTTGACGAACCGCGAAAAGATTAGCCCGCAGTCACCTGCAATTACACCCTACCGAGTTGGCGAGGCGGACGTTTCGATCAGCGGCTGGATGGATAAAAAGCCGGGATTCTGCGAAAATGCGGTGGAATGGCGCAAGCTTCAAAAATGGCCAACGCAGCGAAGGGTGCACCGTCAGAAGTTCGACGCAACTACGAAGCATTCGTGCGAAAGCTGCCAGAGCTTCTTGCTGCGCGTCGCGGAAAATTCGCTTTGATGCACGATGCCGAGATCGTCGAGTTTTTCGACACCGCCGCGGACGCATTTCGAGCGGGCAAGAAGCTCCACGGAGAGGGTAGATTTTCCATTCAGGAAGTCACCGACGCGGTGGCCGACCTTGGCTTCCTTTCTCATGCCCTGCCTCAGCGGTAAGTTCTCTCCAGCGGAAGGCATAATCCTGAGCCTGGCCTGTCTCCCTCCGGGGACCTGGACGCCAGAGACGAATCCTGCGCCGAAGTACTTTCCGGCGCTTCTCGATACCGGCGCGAGCCACACTTGCATATCTCCAAAAGTCGCTGGTGATGTCGGTCTGCTGCCGACCGGCATGCTTCAAATGGCTTCGGCGACGCACGTAAACGTGACAGTGAACACGTATTTGATCGACGTGGGAATTGTGATCGGCGGCGCGATTTGGTGGGATTTCACGAACCTTCTGGTCCTCGAATTCCAGCCATCGGCGGGCAGTGCTTATGAGATGTTGATTGGCAGGGACGTAATTTGTCAGGGTGCGTTAGCTGTCAGTTTCGACGGTCACTACACGTTCTCAATCTAGCGAGAAGCAAAGGTGCGCTCTCGCCAGATGCAGAGGTAAATCCGATGCTCAGTCCTTATATCGAGGCGCACGAACTGCGCGAGCTGGTGCTTAAGAAGGAAGTTAAGCTGCGCGAGGTAGCTGAGTTCTTCATCGCGCGCGTCGAGAAGCTCAACCCGAAGCTCGGTGCGTTCATGACCATTACGCCCGAACGCGCGCTGGCTGACGCCGACCGACTCGACAAGATGAGTGATGCGGAGCGGCATCGCGCGCCGATGTTCGGGGTGCCTTACTCGATCAAGGACCTCAACTGGACCAAAGATATCCCGACTTCGATGGGATCAAAGAACTACGAGAACTTCATGCCGCCCGCGGACGAGGAGATCGTCATTCGGATGCGCAATGCGGGCGGGATTCTACTCGGCAAGACGACGACGCCGGAGTTCGGCGCGCGTCCGACGACTGAAGGCGGCCTTTGTCCGCCGGCGCGCAATCCCTGGAACCTCGAACATACGGCAGGCGGTTCGAGCGGCGGGGCGGGCAGCGCGCTCGCGGCCGGACTCGGGCCGCTGGCGCAGGGCAGCGACGGAGGAGGCTCGATTCGGATCCCGTCGGCGTGCTGCGGCGTGGTCGGAATCAAACCGTCGCGCGGGCGTATTTCGTTGTCGCCGGTCGCGGGCGAGGCGTGGGCGGGATTCGCGACGTTTGGGCCGATGGCGCGATCGGTGCGCGACGTCGCGACGATGCTCGATGTGATGCACGGGCCGGTCGTCGGCGATCCATACTGGGCGCCGAAGCCGGTTACTTCTTTCAGGGCCGCGTGCGATATTCCGCAGCGTCATCTGCGGATTGGGATGATCTCGAAAACCTCGCTGGCGAAAGTCGATTTGGAAACGCTCGCCGCGCTCGACTCCGCGGCGAAGCTGTTCGAAGAGATGGGCCATCGCGTCGAGCCGATCAGCGCCGATCCGGGCCGCCGCATGCGCGACATCGTGATGTCGCTGATATGCGCGGGCGTCGCGTCCACGCCGGTCAAGAACATCAACCTGGTCGATCCGGTGGTGCGCGCGCTGTGGGAAGCCGGACAGAAAATCACCGCCGTTGAGTACATTTTGAACGTCACGCAGATGCATAACATGGCGCGCGAGATTGTGCAGGAACTCGCGCCGTTCGACGCCGTCATTTCGCCGGTCACGAGCCGGCCCGCGGTGAAGCTCGGCACGTTGCCGTCGCATCCGAGCAAATACCTCAGCGAACTGCCCGAATGGATTCCGTTCACGTTCCCGTTCAACGCGACGGGGCAGCCGGCGTTCTCGGTGCCGAATGGATTCAGCAAAGCGGGGCTGCCGCTCGCGATGCAAATCGTCGGACGGCAGGCGGACGAAGTGACGATTATCGGGCTGGCGGCGCAATTCGAGAAGGCGCGGCCGTGGCACGACAAACATCCGACGCTCGATTAGCGAGGATACGCGATGCTCAGTCCTTATATCGAAGCGCACGAGTTGCGCGAGCTGGTGCGAAAAAAAGAAATTCGGGCGCGCGAGGTTGCCGAGTTCTTTCTCGCGCGCATCGAGGCGCTGAATCCAAAGCTGGGTGCGTTCATTACGGTCACCGCCGATAGGGCGCTGGCTGATGCGGCGCGGCTCGAAGAGATAAATGCTGCAACCGCCGCCGCGATGCCATTGTTTGGGGTTGCTTATTCACTGAAGGATTTGCTTTGGACGAAGGACATTCGCACCACCTTCGGATCGAAGAATTACGAGAACTGGCATGCGCCTGCCGATGCGGAACTTGCGGTGCGGCTGGCGAACTCGGGCGGAATCCTGCTCGGCAAAACGTCCACGCCGGAATTTGGATTGCGGCCGACCACCGAGGGCGGTCTGTGTCCGCCTGCGCGAAATCCGTGGAACCTCGAACATACTGCCGGCGGCTCGAGCGGTGGTTCGGCGTCTGCGGTCGCCGCGGGATTGCATCCGGTGGCGCAGGGTAGCGATGGCGGCGGCTCGGTACGAATTCCGGCGGCGTGTTGCGGGTTGGTGGGAATCAAGCCATCGCGCGGGCGAATTACCTTCGCGCCGTCTGCAGGCGAAGGATGGGCCGGGCTATCGACTACCGGCCCAATTGCGCGCACCGTTCGTGACGCGGCGCTGATGCTCGATGCGATGGCGGGGATGATGCCGGGAGATCCGTACGCGGCGCGGCCGCCGGCGCGTCCATTCGTCGAGGAAGTCGCTGCGCATCCGAAAACACTCCGGCTCGCGCTTATCAATCAGAGCGCGCTCGGTTCGGTGAACGCGGAGACGCTCGCCGCACTCGAGTCCGCATGCGGCGCATTTCGCGAGATGGGGCATAGCGTCGAGCCGATCACGCTCGATCCGGGCGCGATGCTCGGAAAATTTGCGCGTGTGATCGTCGGCGCGTCGGTCTCGGCGCTGAACATCCCGAATCCGGAGCTGCTCGATCCCGTGGTGCGTGGAAGCTACGATTGGGGCGCCAAAATTTCGGCAGCCGACTACATCCGCGCCGTCACCGGGATGCACAATACGTCGCGCGAGGTCATCCACGCGCTGATGCCGTATGACGCGCTGCTCGCCCCGACGTTGACGCGGCCCGCGGTGCGCATCGGCAGCTTGCCGTCGAATCCCGCGACTGGCGCCGACGAAATCTACGGATGGATCGCGTTCACGTTTCCCTTCAACTCGACCGGACAGCCGGCGATTTCGATTCCTAACGGATTCAGCAAGGCAGGTTTGCCGCTGGCGCTTCAAATCGTCGGACGTCCCGGGGATGAAGCAGGCATCATCGCGCTCGCTGCTGAATTCGAGCGCGCACGTCCGTGGAAGGATAAGCATCCTAAGATTTAAGCGACCTCACCCCAGTTGCTCGCGCATCAGGAGCGGGGAGCCAAAAGGTTCATTTGTACGACGAGTGCCGTTGCTTCCGGTGCGGCGCTTGAGCATCATAGCGGGCCATCGGGGCGCTGGAACTAATTAAGTGCGCTCATGATAGGGGAGGGTTCCAGATGCCGCATGATGTGGTCGCGGTTCTCGATTCGATGATTGTCGAGCGGTCGCTGCTCAAGCATCCGTTCTATCAGGCCTGGACTGCGGGGACGCTGTCGGTCGAACGGCTGCAGAACTATGCAGTCGAGTACTATCCGCACGTCGCGGCCTTCCCGCGATATTTGAGCGCGATTCATTCGCGATGCATGGATATCGCGACTCGGCAGGCGATTCTCGAGAACCTGATGGAGGAGGAGCGCGGCGCCGATAACCATCCCGAGTTGTGGCTGCGCTTCGCTGAGGCGATCGGCATGCCGCGCGAGCGCGTTCTCGACTCGACTCCGTCGGCGTCGAGCGCGAGCCTGGTGCGTGAGTTCTCGAAGCTGGCCGAGAGCGGGCATGTCGCGAGCGGACTCGCCGCTCTGTATGCCTACGAATCGCAGATTCCGCCGGTGGCGACTGCAAAAATCGACGGTCTCAAGCGGTTTTATGGCGTCAACGACGAGCGCGGCCTGGCCTTCTTCACGGTGCATGAGAAAGCGGACGTATGGCACGCGCGGACCGGTGCGGAGCTGATAAGGCGGCATTGCGCCAGCGAGCGCGACCGCGATTTGGCGGTCGAGGCCGGGGATCGGGCACTCAGCGCGTTATGGTCGCTGCTCGACGCCTGCTAACGCGTGATTAGCGTACTATTCGCGCGCTTTTGCCAGCTCGGCACTACTCTGGTGCAAATCTTGCTGTAAAGGCGTGACTAACTGCGATTTAGAAATTTAGCGCGGGCACAGAAGGGGAGTAACGGGGAGAAAATATGACTTTTAAGACGAAGGCGGCAACTTTGGTTGCTTGCATGCTTGCGATTGGTGTTGCGTTGACGCCACAAAATGCGGGTGCCGTGCTGGATTGCAGTAGCAATCCTCAGCAAACGACACTGGCCCGGCCGATTCCGCTGGGTATTTCGGGCGGAAATATCCGTTCGATGATTATTAACAAGAAAGGAAAGGATGTCGGTTGTTTCAGTGGGACGCTGGGATCGATGGTCCAGGATTCATCGAATAACCAATATATCCTCAGCAATAATCATGTGCTCGCGGATCAGAACATGGCTAAACCCGGACAAGCGATCGTGCAGCCCGGCCTCGCAGACCTACAGTGCCTGCAGGCGCCCAGCAACAAGGTAGCTACGTTCAGCCACAAGGTGAAACTCAAGTTCGGAAGGGGTAAGAACAACGTCGATGCCGCGATTGCGGCGGTTCAACCTGGAGACGTAAGCTCCCAAATCCTCTTCATCGGGCCCATCTCAAGCACGGTGAATGGTAGTCCGGCGCTCGGGTTGCCGGTGCAGAAAATGGGCCGTACCAGTTGTCTCACCAACGGAGTGATTGCGACGCTGGACGTCAACCTCACTGTAGATTACTCGTTCAACCCCAAGCATCCGAAGTTGGCCAAGTTCGTCAACCAGATGACGATAACTGGCATAAAAGGGGATTTTGGCGGACCGGGAGACTCCGGATCGCTGATCGTATCCAGAGATGCTTGCCCGCAGGCGGTTGCTCTACTGTTTGCCGGATCGGCTGACGGAACTTTCACGTTTGCAAATCCAATTTCTGAAGTGCTGAGCGGGCTGGGCGTTTCGATGGTCGGCACTTGCTCTGATGCGATCGTATCCGAGGGAGATGGTTCAGACGTTGCGGCAGCCGCGGTGGGCATCTCGAAAGAGGTTGTTGCATCGGCGAAAGCGGTTCGCGACCGGCACGAGGATGAGCTTATGAGCATCCCGGGCGCAGTCGGCAGTGGAATCGCGGCTGGCGATCAGCCGGGTCAGGCCACGATAGTAGTTTACGTCGAGAAGCTGACGCCGCAGGTGAGCGCTGCAGCACCGAGAGACGTTGAAGGCACGCCAGTCAACTTGATCGAAAGCGGCCACATCGTCGCCTACTGAGGTCGCGCGATCGGCTCTGATGCGGTAATCCGATCCGGGTGAACGTGCTCCGAGCGCGGCGGATCGGAGCATCGTTGCCCCAAAAAATCACTCTCTGGTGCTGATTTCGCTCGCATGGTGTAATCCCCGGCAGTGCGATTTTTAAAGAAAGGGGCGATCACCACGAAGTATCGACCACGAGCGGCGGCATTTGCGGTCTGTTGGTTGGCGATCGCCGCGGCGTCGATGCCGGCGGGCGCGTTCATCAATTGCGATCAGACTTCGACTCTAACGCGTCCAATAGACCTTGGTGTTTCGGGCGGCAATATCAAATCGTTCGGGGGGTCCGGTCGCCGCAGATTCTGCTTCAGCGGGACGCTGGGGTCGATGGTGCAGGACTCCAGCAACCTTCAATACATTCTGAGTAACAATCACGTGCTCGCGGACATCAATAAGGCGAAGCGCGGCGAGATGATCGTGCAGCCCGGCCTGGTCGACACAGGGCCGCCTTGCACGAAGATACCGGGCGATGCGGTCGCGACGTTCAGCCGCACTGTCAAGATAAAATTCGGAGGCGGCACCAACACGATCGATGCCGCGATCGCATTGATTAAGCCGGGAGACGTGAATTCGGACATCCTCAATATTGGTCCGATCGCGAGCTCGGTGGTTGATCCAACGCTCGGGCTGGCCGTGCAGAAAATGGGCCGTTCGACTTGCGTAACGTCGGCAACGATTTCAGCAGTGAGCATGAACGGGACAATAAACTACGGCAGTGGGAAAAAAGCGAAATTTATCAACCAGATCGTGATTGACGGAGACTTCAGCAGTCCCGGCGATTCCGGCTCGCTCATCGTGACGCAGGACGCTTGCCCGCAGGCGGTCGGCCTTCTGTTCGCGGGCGGGGTGGATAAAACCGGAACCCAGCTGACTATAGCCAATCCAATTTCATCGGTGTTGAGCGGGCTCAAGGTCACGATGGTGGGCGGCTGCACTGCGGCGGCCGCATCAAGCGCAGCGACACCCGATGTTTTGGCCGGGGACGTGGGTATGTCGAAGGAGGCCGTCGCGTCGGCCGCCTCGGTTCGCGACCGGCATGAGGATGAGTTGATGCGCATCCCGGGCGCGGTCGGCACCGGAATCGGCGCGAGCGATCAACCGGGTCAGCCGGCGATTGTGGTCTACGTCAAGAAGCTGACGCCGGAAGTGCAAGCCGCCGCGCCGAAAGAGATGGAGGGCGTGCCGGTGAAGCTGATCGCGAACGGCGGCTTCGTCGCGTACTGAGATCGATCGCGTTCAGGGCCGCGCTTCGAGGACCAGGTTGAAAGGCGTCGCGGTCGCGCGGCGGACTCTGGTGAAACCGCCGGCGGTCAGGACCTCGAGGAGGCGTGCTTCTCCCGCTTGTGTGCCGAGGCCTTTGCCTACTTCCTGTGACAGCGAAGCCGGAACGCAGATCATCGTCGATGCGGCGTAGAATACGCGGCCGATCGGATTGAGGTTGTCCTCGAGGCGGTCGTTGCCGAAGGGCTCGACTACCATCCAGGTTCCATCTTTGGCGAGCGTGCTTCTCACGTGCGCGGCTGCGCCGACTGGATCGCCCATGTCGTGCAGGCAGTCGAAGAACGCGACCAGGTCGAAGGTCCCGGGATAGTCTTTGGACGAGGCGCGCTCGAAGGTGGCGCGATCGGCGACGCCTGCCTCGCGCGCTGCTTCGCGGGCGCGGTCGATCGACGGCTGATGATAGTCGAAGCCGAAGAATTTCGATTTCGGGAAAGCTTTCGCCATCAGGATTACCGAAGCGCCGTGGCCGCATCCGACGTCCGCGACGCGCGCGCCGCGGACGAGTTTTTCGCGGACGCCGTCGAGCGCGGGAATCCACTCGGAGACCAGATGCATCGCGTAGCTGGGGCGGAAGAAGCGTTCGGTGCCACTGAACAAGCATGCGTCGTGCTCATGCCATCCGACGCCGCCGCCGTTTCGAAACGCGTTGGCGACTTTGGGCTCATCGCGCAGCGTGGCGGCGACAATCTCGTACATCGCGGGGAAGAACGCCGGGCCGCTTTCGTCGGCGAGCAGCAGTGCCTGCTCGGGCGACATCGAAAAGCGCCCGGAACTGGCGTCGTAGTTGATGTAACCGGCGGCGGCCTGGCCGGCGGCCCATTCGCGCACGTAGCGCTCGACGGTGCCGGTCTTCGATGCGAGTTCGGCGGGGTTCATCGGACCCTCGGCGGCGAGGGTTTTGTAAAATCCAAACTTGTCGCCGAGCAGCACCAGCGCCGAGCCCATCGCAGCACCGACGTCGCCGAACATTCTGCCCATCAGTTCCTGGAGCTTGTTGTCGTCAATAGCCATCGTTTTTTCAGTATTAAGGCCGCGCTCCGTTGTCGCGCGCGGATCGATCTTTAGGCCGCGGGCGCGACTACGTCAATGCGGTCTTTATAGTGGGGCGGGCCGCCGTGCCCGCCATCGATGCGTGGGCGTCCGCGCCCACGCTTACCGACGATTGACTCACCTTGAGGAGAGGGCGGGCACATAGGCCCATGCCACTGGTCATCGCAACAGACTAGCTTCCTAGTTGCCGGTCACCCCCGTGCCGCTCAGCGGGATCTTGTGGATCGTTCCAGCGCTCTCGTACACATTGAGTACTCCGCTGTAAGTGGCCACCGCGGTCGGGATAAACGTAACGTCAACGGTGCACGAGGCGCCTGCGGCGAGAGTCGTGCCGCAGGTTTTGGTAAATGTGAACGCGGTGGATCCTGTCTTGTTGATCAATCTAATTCCGGCCGGAATCCCGTCGGGATTGCTGATAGTGACGATCTGGTCCGGATTGTCGCCCACCGTGTAGCCGTTGAAGGCCACCGATGGGGGTGAAACCGTCAGCAACGCGGTGGCGGTCGTGCCGGTACCAGTGAGATCGACCGTAATCACGCCCGAGGGGAGGTTGAACGTCAACGCGCCGGTGCGGACGCCCACCGCAGTGGGCGTAAAGTACACGTTCTCGATACAGCTCTTGCCGGCGCCGAGCGACGTTCCACAATTGCCGCTCTTGGTGAAATTACCGGAGATGGTAACGCTACTGATCGGCGCGGCCGTGGTACCGGAGTTCTTCAGTGTGACCGTTTGTGCCGCACTCCTTATGTTGAGCAGTTCAGGCGGAAAGACCAGGCTCTCCGGCGTAGCGGCAACCTTAGGAGGCGCACTTGCGCCAGTTCCGCTCAAGCTGACGGTCAGCGGAGCTGCGTTGCTGGTGACAGTCAGGCTGCCGGTATCGGTGCCGATGATAGTGGGCGTAAATTTGACTGCTATCGCGCAACTGGTCGCCGGAGCCAACGCGATTCCGCAGTTGTTGGTCTGTGCGTAATCGCCGTTGGTGGCGATCCCCGGTCCCGAGAAGGTCATCGCGCCGGTACCGGTGTTGTTCAGGAACACGGTTTGCCCGCCGCTGGTGGTATTGATCGCCTGTGGCTGGAAGCTCAGCGATGCGGGAGCAATGCTGGCGATCGGCGCGGTCCCGGTTCCGCTCAGCGCTACCGTTTGCGTGCCGGTGAAAGCATTGTCGCTGATGGTCAGGGTGCCGGTTTCCTTTCCGGTCACGGTGGGAGCATAGGTGACGCCGATCGTGCAGTTCGAGCCGGCAGTCAAGGTGGGCCCGCAATTGTCGGTCACCGAGAAATCACCGCTGGCCGCGACATTCGAAATGTTGAGCGGCGCCTCGCCAAAATTTGTCAGGACTACATTCTGCGCCGGGCTCGATGTTCCCGTGTTCTGGACGGCGAAGGTCAGGTTCGATGGAGCGACGGTTACCGCAGGCACCGGTGACGGGACGGGCACCGCGTAGATGCCGCCGGCCTGGGAGACGAGGTTGGACGTAGTGAAGCCCGCGCCCGTGGCCACATCGTCGAGCATCGCGAGGTTGTAGGTGTTTGCGATGAAGGTCGTACCGTCGGAGTCGACCGAAAGTGCCTGCACACCGCTGCCGGTGTTAGTCGAAACCCAATTGGCGCCGGTCATGTCGTCGACGCGGATCACATTGTTGCCGTCGGCCACCTCGATTTTTCCGGTGGGATCGATCGCGACGTGAGCGGGCGAGCCGAAAGTATAAATGTAGCTGCCGATGACGGGCGATTGCGTCAGCGTAGTCCAGTTGGTCCCGGAGATGTCGTCGATGCGGACGAGGCGTCTGTTGCCGCTGTCCGCGATGTAGATCCGGTTGGAGGAATCGACCGCGACTCCCTGCGCGCCGATCAACTGATCGGTGCCGCTGCCCGGCGTGCCGAACGTGGTCCAGTTGGTTCCCGTCATATCGTCGAAGCTATCGATGCGGCCGTTACCGGGATCCGCGACGTAGATTTTTCCATTCGAGTCGACGGCGACGTCGGCCAGGCCACCGGTGCTGAACTGCTTCGCGCCGCTGCCGCATGTCCCTAAGCTGACCCAGTTAGCGCCGGTGATGTCGTCCATGCGGTCGATGCGGCAGTTGTAGGTATCCGCAACATAGATACGTCCCGCAGAATCAACCGTGAGTCCATGTGGGCCATAGAATTGCTTGACGCCGGTGCCAGTGCTGCCGAGCGTTTGCTCATTGGTGCCAAAGAGGTCGTCTGCTCTGACCACCCGGGAAAAGGAGTAGTCGCTAATGTAGACCGGGGTGTAGGCAGAATTGACGCCGGTGTAGGCGCAGCATGCAGTCGCCGAGCCTAGGTAGGATGTCAGCGGACCGACGTATGCGTTCGTCTCGCCCTTAATCGCTCCGACGACGCCATTGGTGGTTTGAGTTCCGTTAAAATTGCCCGAGAAGCTGTAGTAATAATGAATGTTGCCGCCGCGTCCGCCGCCTGAGGCGGTGAGCGTCAGAGTCCCGGCGGAAAAGGGAGCCGCGACCGATATCGTCGCGTCGGACGATTGAAAGGAAAAACTGCCGCCGCTGCAATAGTAGTGAATCGCATAGGTGCCTGAAGCGGTGGAGGTGATCGGACAATCGAGCGACACGGTTCCCGCCGGATTCGATACCGTCGCGCCGGTTAAGGTGAAATCTGAGCCTAGCGAGGCCGTTCCGCCCGTGCTGTTGAGGACCAACTGGCTCGCGAAGGCGGATGGAGCAGCCGATATTAGGACCAGAGCAACCGCCAGTCCGAAGGCGATTCGGCGCCAGGGAAGTGCCGATCTCATGACACGTCGAACAGGGCTAGCAGGAGACGTCTCAGTGATGGTCAGATTCTTCATGTTCCCCCAAGTGAATCTTATTGATTCAAGCCACTGTGTAATTTCTACAACGAACGAATATAAGGATTCCGCTCATTAAATCAAGCGATCCTGTCTTTTCGCACGACTGTGTAGCATTTTCCTACAAACTAGTCGAGGCGCGCGCCCGGGGTTGAGGGCGTTCGGAGTGACGATCGTTCTTATCGTATGGACGCGGCGATATATGCTCGCGATGCGCGAACGTCGGATAGGTGAGACTCAACTCAGCCAGGCTGGCTGAGCAATCCGCTGATTTTGTCCCCGGTGTCGGCTAACTAACACCAGGGACCTGACCGGTTCTAGAAGAGAATGCCGAGAGTGTCGCCAACGATCTCAAACGGTGCCGCGATTACGTCCCCGACCACATTCCCGGTCGCTCCGACAACGCCCTCGGGCTCATTGTTCGTGGTGGTGGTCGTGGTGGTAGTTTCATTCGGCGAGTAACCATAACCCGGATCGCTGGTGGTCGTGTAGGTTGTTTGGCGACTCGTGTCAGCGCACGACTGGAGTAGCGGGCATACGGAAAGGATCGCGGTCACTGCGATCGCGGAGATTATCGACTTTTTCATAATGAGTTCGTCCTTCGCACGCTGGGTAACCGATCTCTCGACGCTGCGTGCAAAACGTCTTCTATCTAGATGTTGAGCTAGGCTAACTCTCAGTCTTATCGGCCTATGAAACCGTCGAACCTCGACCCGATAGGCGCTGCCGATTCGTCAAACTACGCCCAAGAGCCAAAGTACGAGAACGATCACGACGATGCCTCCCAGAGAAATAGGCAGGTACATACCAGCCTCCTAAGGCCTTGCTGAACGAACTTGAATTTGGTCGAGCGGAACGCGGTCAAAGGCGAGTGGAAGGACCGCCGTTTGGGCTGGATCAATTCGGACTCGATTCCTATGTCGATCCCGACTCCTTCACAGTACGCCGGGGTGTGATGCAAAGGCCACCTTGGGGCTCCTGCATTTGGCTATATGGAGCACCAAAAGTACCGATTGGAACAGTGATTTATGCGCGATCCGATTCAGCGGGGCGAGAGGTTGAAGGCGTTGGCGAGGAGTTCATGGGAGCGCAGGCGCGCTTGATGGTCGTGCACGACGGTTACGATCATCACTTCGTCGATGTGCAATACGCTGGCGATATCGACCAGCGTGTCGCGGACATGGTCGGGCGTACCGATGATCGCGCGGGGCCATTCGCCAGTCTCGCGCATCGTCACATCGGCGGGTAGCGGGCCGGGGCCGAGTTCGGCGAGTGCCTCTTCGGGCGTTGGAATCGGACCGCGCATTCCCTGGCGCGCGTGTCGCACGAATAGCCGCACGCTCGACGCCATCCGTTGAGCTTCGGCGTCGGTCGGTGCGCAGATCGCACTGATTCCCAGAATCGCGGTGGGCGTGGACAGCTCATTCGAGGGCTTGAAGTGAGTGCGGTAGTACTCGATCGCGGCGCGCGTGTGAGTCGGATCGATGAAATGCGCGAAGGAGTAGGGCAATCCAAGTTGCGCGGCGGCGGCGGCGCTCCACATGCTCGAGCCGAGCAGCCAGACAGTCGGGCGCACCGGGCATCGCGGGCGAAAGCTCGATGCGGCTGAAGGCGTGATCGGGGCGGAAGCCGCCGTGCAGGAACGCGATCAGCTCGAGCAGTTGTTTGGGGAAGTCGTCCTCGGTTTGTTGCGAGTTGCGATCGCGGCGCAGTGCGAATGAGTCGAGCGGGCTGCCGCCGGGCGCGCGGCCGATGCCGAGATCGATACGGCCGGGATAGAGCGCGTGCAGCACGCGGAAACTCTCGGCGACTTTCATCGGGCTGTAATGTGGAAGCATCACGCCTCCCGAGCCGACGCGGATGTGCGAGGTCTCAGCCCCGACGCGCGCGATAAGAACTTCGGGCGCGGGACTCGCGAACGCGCCGGTCGCATGATGCTCGGCGATCCAGTAGCGCTCGAAGCCGAGCCGATCGGCGAGTCGCGCGAGCTCGATAGTGTTGCGAAACGCGTCGGCGGTAGTGAAGCCGGCGGGGACGGGGCATTGGTCGATGATCGAGAGTTTCATGAAGTTGCTTATAGGGTCATCTTGCGTGGGAGCGTGGAACGATTCCAGAGGCGGAGGGACGGAATAAATTCCGTCCTAGATTTCTCTGAAAGTAGGACGAAATTCATTTCGTCGATAGTTTATCTCGCTCTCCTTCGTCGCGCTCTGGTAAAACCACCTCGCATTGGCGAGAATCCGCTTGTGTCCCAGCCACACGTGTCGGCGGGACAACACGCCACCCGGAGGACAAATCATCATGAGTTGGGATTTTGAAACTGAGCCGGAGTTCCAGAAAGAGCTCGATTGGATCGAAAAATTTGTGCGCGAAGAGGTCGAGCCGCTCGAGTTCGTCCTCGATTGTCATCCGTATGACGTGCGCAATCCGAAACGCAACGCGCTCGTGCGGCCGCTTCAGGCCGAAGTGAAAAAGCGCAAGCTGTGGGCATGCCATCTTGGGCCCGAGCTCGGCGGTCAGGGCTATGGGCAGGTCAAGCTCGGACTCATGAACGAAATTCTGGGGCGCGCTACTTACGCGCCGATCGTATTCGGATGCCAGGCGCCCGATTCGGGCAACGCCGAGATCCTCGCGCACTATGGGACGCCTGAGCAAAAGAAAAAATATCTGCAGCCGCTGCTCGACAACGAAATCGTGTCGGCGTTCTCGATGACCGAGCCTCAGGGCGGTGCCGATCCGAAAGTGTTCACGACCCATGCGGAGCTGAAGGGCGATAGCTGGGTGATCAACGGCGAGAAGTGGTTTTCGTCGAATGCGCATCTCGCGTCGTTCCTGATCGTGATGGTGGTGACCGATCCCGACGCGAAGGAATACAACCGCATGTCGATGTTTATCGTGCCGAAGGAAACTCCGGGCGTGAACATTTTGAAGAACCTCGGCGTCGGGACGCACGAGCGTGGCGGCAGTCACGCGTACATCCGCTACGAAGACGTGCACGTGCCGAAGGATCACATGCTCGGGCCGCGCGGCGGCGCGTTCGTGGTCGCGCAGACGCGGCTCGGCGGCGGCCGCATTCATCATGCGATGCGCACGATTGGGCAGGTGCGCAAGGCGTTCGACATGATGTGCGAGCGGGTGCTGTCGCGCACGACGCAGGGATCGAGGCTCGCGGACAAGCAGATGGTGCAGGAAAAAATCGCGGACTCGTGGATGGAGATCGAGCAGTTCAGGCTGCTGGTGCTGCGCACTGCGTGGAAGATCGATCGCTATAAGGATTATCTGAAAGTGCGCAAGGACATTGCGGCGGTCAAAGCGCTGATGCCGAAAGTATTTCACGACGTGGCGGCGCGCGCGCTCCATCTGCATGGATCGCTCGGCGCCACCGGCGAGATGCCATTCGTCGAGCAGGTGATCCAGAGCTTCCACATGGGACTCGCCGACGGGCCGACCGAGGTCCACAAGATTACGCTCGCGCGCCAGGTGTTGCGCGACTACAAGGCGACCGACGGTTTGTTCCCGACCCAGCACATCCCGCGGTTGCGCGAAGCTGCGATCAAGAAGTACGCGGATCGGATCGAGCTCGAGGTGGCGAATCAGTAAGCAGGTCAGTACATATGGATGATCGCCATTTGCGGCGCGCTGTAAAATCTACAGAACTCTTGGCGCAAGTTGTGCCGGATTTTTCGGAGGTTCGATTGGGCATGGAAAGTGCTCCCTTCGATCCTCGAGAGGAAGACGGCCATGGCCAAGTTGTTTTTATCCTTGGGCTTCTGGATGAGCATCGCGCTGTTCATCGCGCTTGGATATACGCTCAAGAGCGCATACGGCGCAGAGTGCGCAGGATTACCAGATTGCGGTTATACACGCGCAGAGTTCGCGTCATCGACTTTACCAGATGACAATCAACATTTTGAAAACGATTTTGTTGCCAACGGAAGCGACGTCGCTCGTCGCCACCGATGCGTGGCGAACGCGACGCCGCTTACCTATCCCGACTTCCAGCAGATGGTGAATTTGCAGGCCGGCGATCGGCCAACCTACGCGCCCGGGTTTTCGCTCACGATGACCCGTCGTCCACCTGAGTTGAGCCTCTGCCCGGGGCCGATCGAAATTCCGCGTCACTGAGCCCTCGTTCGGTAGCCGGCTCCCGGCGTCTTAAATTTTCCCCGAAACGAGTTTCGCGACACAGTGTGCCACTGTGAGTTTCAGTTGCATTTCGAAACCCGAGTCGGCTAGAACCGAGAAAGCCTTCAGGATTCGCAATCGCAATCAAACCGGAGAGAGGAACGACGATGGAGACGATCAAGTTTGACGATATACCGGCGCTCACCAAGAAGATCGGCAAAGAATTCGGGCCGTGGAGCGAGCCGATTCACGTCACGCAGGAAAAAATCAATCAGTTCGCCGACGTGACCGGCGACCATCAGTGGATTCATATCGATATCGAGCGGTGCAAAAAAGAAAGTCCGTTCGGCGGCCCGGTGGCGCATGGATTTCTCACGCTGAGCCTGCTGCCGGCGTTCAAGAACACCGACGAGTACGCGGTCACCGGATTTCGCAACGTCGTGAACTACGGCGCGAACAAGCTGCGCTTCGTGTCGCCGGTGCCCGCAGGCGCCAGCGTGCATGCGCGATCGCGGCTGATCGCGGTCGATCCGCGGCCGATGGGCACGATGCTCACGCGCGAGACGGAGATTCAGGTCGTCGGGCAGCAGAAGCCGGCGGTGGTTTACGAAGCGCTGATGCTGTTCGTGAAGTAGCTGGGAGGCCCGTCGATGGCGTACGAACAGATTATTTACGAGGTCGCCGACAATATCGCGACGATCACGCTGAACCGGCCGGAGAAGCTCAACGCCTTCACCGGCATCATGATGAACGAGATGCTCGACGCGTTCGACCAGGCCGACGCGGACGACAACGTTCGCGCCGTCATCGTGACCGGTGCGGGGCGTGCGTTTTGCGCCGGCGCGGATTTGTCGGCGGGCCCGAGGACGTTCGATGCGTCGCGCGAAGATCGTCCGGACCGGAAGGCCGCGATCAAGGCCGACGGCACAGTGGATTGGAGCAACGAAGGGGTTCGCGACGGCGGAGGACGGCTGACCCTGCGCATTTTCGAATGTCTGAAACCGGTGATCGCGGCGGTCAACGGACCGGCGGTGGGCGTCGGGGTTACCATGCAGCTCGCGATGGACATACGGCTCGCGTCGGAAAATGCGCGCTTCGGTTTCGTGTTCTCACGGCGCGGGATCGTGCCGGAAGCATGCTCGAGCTGGTTCCTGCCGAAGATCGTCGGGATTTCGCAGGCACTCGAGTGGACCTTCACGGGGCGCGTTTTCCCCGCGGAAGAGGCGCTCGAAGGTGGGCTGATCAAAAGGATCTACAAGCCCGATCAACTTATCCCGGCGGCGCGCGCCCTCGCGCGCGAAGTGGCCGACAACACGTCGCAAGTGTCGGTAGCGTTGATTCGCCAAATGCTGTGGAAGATGGCTGGCGCGGACCATCCGATGGAAGCACACAAGATCGACAGCCGCGGAATTTTTGCGCGGGGATCGTCGGCGGATGTGAAAGAGGGCGTCGCGTCGTTTCTGGAAAAGCGTCCGGCGAAATTTCCTGACAAAGTTTCGAAGGACATGCCGTCGTATTTTCCGTGGTGGCCAGATCGAAAGTACAGTTAGGAGCGCAAATACAGCTAGTCGATAAGGCCCCGCCTCACGCGGGCGGAGGCCCTTCCGGATGCTGCGGCAGGTCGTCGGTGATCTCGTGCCAGACTGCCTTCGAGCCGACGTAAATGTGACTGCTGGTCCGCACCTTGGGGTCGTCGTCGAGCGCACCGGCGGGAATCAGCACGACGTTGCGAGTCGGTACGGCGCGCGGCATCGGGCTACCGCAGATACGGCAGAACGAATTTCCAAATCTCTGTGCGTTCGGCAGCCGATAAGTAGTCACGAGAGTTTCGCCTCGAAGCCATCGGAACGCGCCAGCCGGCACGAACAGATTGGCAGCGAACGCCGCGCCACGCGCCTTGCGGCATCGCGAGCAATGACAGTTGCGCAGCTCGATTGGATCGCCGGCCTCGAAGGCAACGGCGCCACACAGGCAACTCCCCTTGGTCATTGCGAAATCCTCCCGTTCAGGGCTTGCGACAGATTACGACGCGGACTTCGCCGGCGTCTTTGACCTTGATGATGGCGCGCTGGTTGTCGACGTCGAGTTCTGCGATGCCGCCGATCACTTCGATCTCGCATCCGCGTGGGTATTGGAGGCGCGGAACGAAGATCTCGGTCGGTTGGAGTACGGCTGGGTCGAACTCGAATGTGTAGTCGAACAGTCCCGTGACGCGATCGAATTTCATCTTGTGCGGGATACCCTGAGTAGCCAGTGCGTACGGTCTGACGAAGCCGGCGAGGGCGCGGCCGCCGCTGTTGAGGTCACTGGGATTACTCTGTTGGTCGCGTGAGAAGATACTCAGATCCTCCTGGTTCCATCCGTCGCCAATAGCCAGATCATTCCTATTCGATGCAGTATAGTTCCATTGCGTACTATTGATTAACAGAGTATCCAGCGCATTATACATCAGGTCGAGCGCGATGATGTGAGGAGTCCATGGTGTATCGGTGCGATCGCCTGCCTTGAAGGCGCGGTAGGCTTCGCCGCCGTTCAAATCGAAAGGGATTCCGAATTCACCGATCAAGGTGGGCACGCCATCGTGCACAGTCTCCGACATTCGCGCGATTTTGCCGAGCTGACGTTGGTAGCGCGCCTGCAATTGGTCGGCAGCCTCCGCGATTTCGCCGGTCATCGTGCCGAGACTGAAGTTCGGATTGAAAGTCTTGGTCGAGAGCGCGACCACGTCGTACCAATGGCCGGCGTTGACGGTGTTGGGCGGAGTGTCGGCGGGGAACCCAGGACCGAAGAAACCGGAATGCGGATCGAGCTCGGCGAACAGGATCCAATCGGGATTAATCTCGCGAATACTTTCGGCGACGCTCGCAAAAAACGGTCCCATGTAGTCTTCGATGAAATTGACCTTGCGGTCGCCGACGCGCTGAAAAATGTCGTCGCGCATAACATTGAAAGTGCTGTCCCTATTGAGCCTCCATGCACCTGCATTCTCGAACGGATCGCCTTTATCGTCGGGCCAAATCGAGATGTGGTCGGGATTGATCATGCGATCACGCTTGTGCACGACCGCCCTGGTCTCGGGATCGAAGCTGAGTACCGGTATCGAGCGCGTCACTCCGTGCGAGACGAGCAGGCCGTCGATCGGCGACCAAGCGAGCCCCGGCATCGCACGATTTGGATTGGTATCGCTCGGACCGAGATGACGATAGCTGAGCGACTGCCCGATCCATCCGGGGGCGGGTTCGTTGAGCGAATCGAAGCCCATTAGATTGGGCAGGTCGCGGACGCGGAGCGCGATTTCACGCATCGCGCCGAGGTAGTGCTCGAGCATGTAGTCCTGCACGTTGTCGCCATCGATGGTCAGTCCGGGGGTGAAGTCGCGACCGGCGAAGAACAGGGTCCACATGATGCCGTTGGCGGGGCGGCGCGAATTCGCCGACCAGCTCATGGTAGGGTAGCGGTCCTCCTGGCGGCCTCCGCGCGAATAGTCATACAGATTTTGCATTACATGTGCGGAGCCCGACTCGGCAATTCGCCGATAGTCAATTCCAACTTTTTCGAATAGCCAACCGGGTGCACCGTCGCCACCCGACATGCGACTCCATACGTCCTGATGGAAATCGACGAATACATAGAAGCCATAGTCACCGGCGAGGCGGCATAGCTCGGCGAAGTAGTCCAGATATTCGACGTCGTAGTCATTCGGGCCGCGATGCTCGACGGCTTCCCAGGTAGTCAGCAAGCGGAGGCAGTTGAAGCCCCACGCGCGCAGGCGCGAGAAGTGTTCGTCGGCCTCGGCAATCGGAAACGGACGGCCGATGAAGGAGACCTCGCGATGGTTGGAAAAGTCCGAGGGGAAATTGGTGCCGCCGTCAGGGTAGGGGACTTTGCAATCGCCGCCGAGGTTGACGCCGCGCAAAATGACGCGGCGCCCGTGCCCGTCAACGAACCATCGTCCATCGATATGCAGTCGCGGGAGGTTCATGGCGCGAGGTTGACGCAATGTCGGTTGGCCGGTCAAGCTGCACAGTTCAATGGCGGCGAGCTGGCAGGAGAGTGAAATAATTCCGGGGTTGTTCGTCGGGGATTTGCAGGATGCGCAGAAGTTTGGCGGGACGATCATCAGCGTGCTGCCTGACGTGCCCGAAGGCGAGCCGGCGCAGGCTATTCATATGCCGTTTCTCGCGGAGGGCGTTGTGACGCTCGACAAGACGGCGGCGCTGATCGACGACGAGCTCGCGCAGGGGAATCGCGTGCTGGTGCATTGCGAGGAAGGATGCGAGCGCGCGCCGCTGGTGGTGGCGTGGTTTCTGAAGAGCAGGCGTGGCAAGACGCTTGACGAAGCGTATGCGCTGTTGAAGAGCGCGAGGCCGATTGTGGTGGATCGGCGGCGCTGGCTGGGTATCCATAATCGATAGGCATGTCTAGAGTCTTACCGACGGTTTGACTATTGGCTGGCGACGGCTCAGGCTGGCGGCGTCAAGCGTGGGGAGATGGCCGAGTTTCTGAATCGCGTCGTTAAGCGTGCAGGAATCGCCCTCGAGCATTTGAGGGCGGCGTTTCATCCGAGCAAGCCTTGGGTTGCGCGCACGCGGGAATTGGGGCGCTCGCGGCGGGTGCGCAAAACCGGGGTCATCGTGGTCGCGGTGGTGTTGTTCCTGGGCGTCGCCACTTACATCGCGGTTCCACCGATACTGCGGCACGTGCTGACCGGGTCGGTTGCGAGCAGTATCCATCGCCAGGTGACTGTCGGCAAAATCCGCTTCAATCTTTATCGGCTGAAGCTCGATCTCGACCAACTGCATGTTGGCGAGCGCGACGATCCGCAGAAACCGTTCGTCGACCTGGGGCATCTGGCGGTAAAGGTCTCGTGGACGTCGCTGTTCAGACTTGCGCCCGTGGTCGGCGAGGTAATCGTCGAGCGGCCGCAAATTCACGTAGTCCGCCTGTCGCAGCAGAAGTTCAACTTTTCCGATTTGCTCGAGAGCGCGCCCGCGCCACCGAATCCGAAACCGGTTGCGCCGAGCAAGCCGATGAAATTCGCGGTCTCGAACATCCAACTGCGCGACGGCGAAGTGACTATCGACGATCAACTGCTCGGCAAGCAGCACAAGGTCGAGAAGATTCAGATCAACGTGCCGTTTATCGCGAACCTGCCCGCGGACGTGGACGTGTTCGTGCAGCCGCTGGTGCAGATGGTGATCGACGGCAGTCCGCTGCGAATTGCCGGCGTGTCCAAGCCGTTCCAGGCGACGCGCGACTCGGTGGTCGATTTGAAACTGCATCGCCTCGACATCCCGCAATACGTCGGCTACGCGCCGATGAAACTGCCGGTGAAAATTCCGAGCGGGACGCTCTCGACCGATCTTTATCTGCATTTCGTGCAGGCGGAAGCGCAGCCGCTGATTCGGATTAACGGGACGGTTGCGATCGATCAACTTGACGTTCGCGATACTGCCGACGCGCCGATCGTCGCGATGAAGCATGCGGAGGTGAAGCTCAGCGATGTCGAGCCGCTGGCCGCGATATTCTACCTGAGGTCTATCTGGATTGACGGGTTGATGGCGAACGTCAGGCTGAATCCGGACGGCACCAACAATCTTTCGTCGCTGGCGAGCGGCGGTGCGGCCGCGCCGGCGAGTACTCCTGCACCGCTCGCCGGCGCGGCGACCCCGAACGCCGCATCGACTCCCGCAGGCACGATGGCGCAACAGGCAGTGGCGGTGGCGGGTCCGTCGCCGGCCAAAGCGCCGATGGATTTTCAACTGGAATCGTTCGTGCTGACGAAAAGCGGAGTGAACGTTCAGGACAACAGCGGCCCGGCTCCGGCGGCGGCGGCGCTCGACGCGCTCGAGGTGGGAGTAAAAAATCTGCGGACGCTTGGGAAGTCGCCCGCGACGTTTTACGTGACCACGAATATTCACAGCGGCGGCGCGCTGGCGGTGACGGGCGCGCTGAATCTGCCGCAATCGCAGGTGACGAGCGATGTGTCGATCGACAAGATCGATCTGCCCGCGCTACAGCCGTTCGCGCAGAAATTTCTCGCGGCCACGATAGCGTCGGGCAAGTTCAGCGCGAAGGCCAACGTACAGACGAATTTCGCGAGCGGCCACTTCAACGTGCATTCGGAGCCGGCCAGCGTCGCGATCGAAAATTTCGAAGTGGATGCGCCGCACGAAAAAGAAAAGCCGGTGCAGTGGAAAAATTTCAGCGTCGCGATCGGGCAGTTCGATCTGGCGTCGCGTCAGGCGACGGTTACCGAAGTGAAAGCCGACGGGATGCATCTGTATGTGAGGCGCGAGCGCGACGGGAAATTGAGTCTCGAGTCGCTGATGCGCGGCAGCGAACCCGCGCCGCACGCCGAGCGCGTCGCGGCGCGCCAGCCGAGACGAACGCCGCGCGAGCGCCATAGAGCGGAGCGCAAACCGGCCGCGCCCGCGTCGCCGGCGGCGCCGACGACGCCCGCGTCGCCGAGTTTTCAATTCCAGGTTGCGAGCGTCTCGCTCGATCAGACTGACGCGACTTTCGTGGACGAAAGCGCGCCGCAACCGGTGACGGTCGCGGTCGCGCCGCTGAACCTGCATCTCAAGGACGTGACCAGCGACTTCAGCAAGCCTTTCAAGGTCGACATTGACGGGACGTTGAATCGCAAGGGCACTTTCAAGGTCGCCGGCACCGCGGCGATTGCGCCGCTCAAGGCCGACCTGCGCGTCGCCACCAAGCGCCTCGACCTGACGTTCGCCGATCCGTACGTGAGCACCAGGATGAACGCGAAGATCACGACTGCGAACCTGACGATGGACGGCGCAGTCGGGCTTGAGCAGCAGCGCAAGGATTTTCTGGTCAGTTACAAGGGCGACGCGGCGCTGGGCAGTGTGCGGATGCTCGACAAGCTGACCAACGACCTGTTTTTCCGCATGACCGCGCTCAACGTGAACGGAATCGACTTCGCGCTGGGCAAGGGTCCGCCGAAAGTGCATGTCGGACTGATCGCGCTGAACGATTTTTATTCGCGGATCATTCTCAACAAAGACGGCAAGCTGAATTTGAAGGACGTGACGGCGAGCCCGCAGGAAGCGCCGACCTCGCTGACGCGCGCGGAAGGCGAGCCGGGGTCGAAGGGCGCGGTTCCGATAGCGCCGAGCTCGACGCCGACTCCGGCAGCAGCGCCGAGCGTAGCGGCCGCGACGACTCCTGGAGCCTCTCCCGCGGCAGAGGCGAGTCCGGCGCAACCTTACCAGGGCCAGCCGATCAACGCCGATATCGAGCTCAAGAAAAATCACACTCAAGGGCGGCAAGATCGATTACACCGACAACTTCATCAAGCCCAACTATACCGCGAACATGACCGACATGGAGGGCAGTATCGGCGCGTTCGGGACCAAGTCGACTGAGCCCGCGCCGGTTTCGCTCAATGGACAAATCAACGGCAGCTCACCGATCAATATCGACGGATCGATCAATCCGCTCGCGCCGACCGCGTTCGTCGATATCAAGGCCAAGGCGGACGCCGTCGAGCTGACCGGCGTCTCACCATACACGGTCAAGTACACCGGCTATCCGATCGTCAAAGGCACGCTCACGGTTGACGTTCATTACCTGCTCGACGCCGGCAAGCTGACCGCCGACAACCACATTTTTATCGATCAACTTACGTTCGGCGATCACGTGGACAGTCCGGACGCGACCAATCTGCCGATTCGGCTCGCGGTGTCGCTGCTCAAGAATTCGAAAGGACAGATCGACGTGCGAATTCCGATCTCGGGATCGCTGTCGGACCCGCAATTCAGCATCGGCAGCGTTATTCTGGGCGCGTTCATGAATCTGATCGTCAAGGCGGCGACGGCGCCGTTCTCGCTGATCGCGTCGGCATTCGGCAGCGTCACCGGCGGCGGCGCGCAGCAGGACCTCGGATATATCGAGTTCAAGCCGGGGTACTCGACGCTGACGCCGGAGAGTCAGCAGAAGCTTGACACCATCGCGAAGGCGTTGGCGGATCGGACCGCGTTGAAGCTCAACATCGAGGGGCGCGTCGATCCGAAGTTCGACACCGATGGATACAAGGAAGCGTCGCTGGATCACAGTATCACGGTGCTAAGGCATAGGGCCGAAGGCGACAGCGATGGGACCGCGAAAAATCCGGAGCTGTCGAAGGAGGACTACGACAAGTACCTGAAGAAGGTGTACAGCGCGGGGGATTTCAAGAAGCCGCGTGACATGGTGGGGTTGGCGAAGACGCAGCCGCCCGACGAGATGAAGAAACTGATTCTCGAGAACACTCCGGTGAGCGATCAGGATTTGAAGAATCTGGCGGATGCGCGCGCGAATGCGGTGCGCGCGTATCTCAGCCAAGAAGCAGGTGGACTCGGCGCGGATGTTTATTATCGCGCCGAAGATGGATGCCGCGGGGATCAAGGATCAGGGGAAGACGACGCGGGTTGATTTGTCGTTGGAGTGACGCACGCGCGACGGAGGCCGGACTTGGATGAGTAGTACGTGGGGACTCTGCAAGGATTGTAAGTGGTGGCAGATCGAGCCGAAGGCGCCGGTTAAGAATTCGACGATGGGACTGTGCATCGACGACAAAATGCTGAAGTTCAATTTGCGGGTTTCCGGCAACAGCGGATGTAATCGATTCATGGAAGGCAAGCCCGCGCACGCGAAGGGATCGAGCGGGCAGCCGCCGACGGCGAAGCCGACGCGGTGATTGAAGCGGGGAACCTAACCCCTAACCCCTTCCCATAGTGGGAAGGGGAACCGGATTAAGAGAGTGACCCCTTCCCGAGCGGGAAGGGGGACCGGATTTATAGGAGAGTTAGAGGGAGCCGAAGATTTTGTCGGGGACTCCTTCCCAGGCGCGGCGTTCCTGGTCGCGGGGGGCATCCTCTAGTTTCGTATTCGAGCCGAGGACCATTGTTGCGCGGTGGGCCTCGTCGTAGCGGCTCCACTTGCCGGTGCTCTCATTACTTGGGTCGCCTGATTTTGCGAAGGCCAGCCATGCGTCCTGCATTTGGGTTGCGAGCTTTTCGGCGGCGGGGCCGGCGCCTGAGAATGAGGCCATCCCCGGTATGCCATTGGTGCCGAAGACGAAGCCGAGCTCGAGGGCGTGGCATGAGCCGAGCACGCCGCCCATCGCGGGCGACGGCCAGGTGAAGAGGTAGCTGTAAACGCGCGCATCGTGGCGCGGCTGGACTCGCGCGAGGCGCACGCCCGGGATGCGGAAGACGCGGTCGGTCTCGATTGCAGTGAAGAGGTCGGAGGGGGCGACGGGCTCGCCACGCTGCGCGCGCGCCTTCGCGTAAGAATCGATGACGGCGTCGGCCTGCTCGGCAGTGAGTCGCCGGCTCATCCGCGCGCCGAGGCCTTTGCGGTCGAGCTTGTGCAACGACGCGTCCATCAACGAGAACAACTTCCATTCTTCGAGCGTCGAGCCGACCATTACGGCCACGCCCGACGCCGAGCCGTCCGCGACCATCTCGATGGCAGCGCGCGGCAGAACGGCACCGTCGATGACCGGTTGATACGCCATCCCGAGTTCGGGGTCGGGCGTCTTGCCGTCGGCGAGCATCGTGCCGGTAAGCAATTGCGCAGGCGTCAAGGCATTGAGCGCAGCAACGTCGCCACTGTTCACGCCGAGCTTCGACAAGACGCGTTCCGCGGTGCGATTTGCGCGCGCGACGGGAGCGCCAGTGTGGCATGCGCCGCTTTGCGGGATCGCTTTGTGGAAGAGGCCGCGCGCCGTGGGCATCGCGAGCAAAGTTCCGACGCTCATGCCGCCGGCTGACTCACCGAAGATAGTCACGTTGCCGGGGTCGCCGCCGAACTCTGCGATATTGTCGCGGACCCATTCCAGGGCAGCGACTTGATCGAGCATCCCCTCGTTGCCGGACGATGGAATCTTGCCGCCGGTCACGTCGGCTAGACGCAGGAATCCCAGAGGACCGAGGCGGTAGTTAACTGTGACGAGAACGACGTCGCCGCGCCGCGCGAGGACCGAACCGTCGTAGATGGCTTGCGAGCTGGCGCCGATCGTGAAACCGCCGCCGTGAATCCAGACCATCACCGGGCGGCGCTTGCCGTCGAGCGCGGGAGTCCAGACATTGAGGGTGAGGCAATCTTCGGATTGTTCGCCGTCAATCACCATCGCGGAGAGCGCACTGAGCATCACGCGATTCTGATGAGCGACTGCGCCGAAGCGGCGAGCGTCGCGCACACCGGTCCACGATGCGGGCTTCTCGGGCGAACGCCATCGGCTGGCGCCGACGGGTGGTGCGGCAAAGGGGATTCCTTTGAATACGAACAGGCCGCCCTGGTCGTCGCCTTCGAGTTTGCCCTGATGAATCGAAACAGTCGCGCTCATTTGGATGAACCTCAATTCGAGAGTTGCCGGATTCTTGCAGAATTCATGCGCACTTAACAAACGCCGGGAGGATACGCGCGACGCAATCCCAAATTGGGACACATCGCATCGAATCGCGCCGCGGACTGAGAGGATTCGATAGGCGAACGGCGTGTTCTTTGCTGATATGCGACAGATTTCTGGGCACTGGACTTGCTGTCATCTAGTGGATCCCTGCGTCGGCCGGGACAGGAAGGAAATCGGATGGGCGCGATGCCCAAGCACCACGACCCTGACTCGCGCGATAGCAATCCCGAGCATGACCAGTTGAGCACCGAAGCTTCGAGCGGGCTGGCGCCGGCGGGGTCGCGCAATGCTTTGTCTGCTTCGCGGCTCGCGGACGAGAACATCGTGGGGTTCTGGAGGACGGGCGCGGCGCTGGTGATCTTTTTCCAGCTGATCTATGCAGCGGAGCATCATTACGCGTCCGCATCGACTTTCGATGCGACGCTGAGCCTTCATTTGGCCAACATCGCGGTCGGGATACTGTTTTTTCTCGCGAGCTTTACTCCCTTGATGCCGCGCTTTTGGCGTCAGCTCGCTCTCCTCTCCTGCATCGCGTTGCTCATATCGACGACTGGGATCTGCGTAAAATCGACGCGCATCGAAGCGTTGTTCGTGTCGGTGCTGGTCACCGTGGTTGGCACCGGGACACTGGCGCCTTGGGATTGGCCGTGGCAGGCGGCGATCAGCGTGGTTGGGATGATTTGCTTTTACACGCTGGCCCGTAGCCATGGGATCGTTGATTCCGATCCCTCTATGTATTGGCTGGGACTGATGACGGCGGTCGGGCTGGGGCAGTCAAACGTTTATCTGCAAACGAGGAATCGGCGCGCGATCGCGCAGAACCTCGCTGACCAGCTCAGCAGCGATCAGCACCTCCAGGACAGCGAGGAGAAGTTTAGGCAGATATTCCAGCAAAGCGGCGACATGGCGGTGGTCACGAACCTCGATACGGGCGCGATCCTCGAGGTCAACAATCAGTTCGTCAAGCGCAGCCGGGTGCCGCGGGAGCTGGTGGTGGGCCGAATGGACACCGACTTCAATTTCTTTGCGGAACCGGCGGCCCGCGAGCAGTTCATGAAAGAACTTCTCGAAAACGGCGTGGTGCAGAACCTCGAAGTCCAGCTCAACGGCCTCGGCTATGGCCGGCCGATGCCGGCCCTGATTTCCGCGGTGGTAGTGCGGCTGAACAACCAGAAGTGCGCGATCATCGTGGTCCGTGAAATTTCGGACGTCAGGGAAGCCGAGCGGAAAATGCGCAACAGCGAGACCACGCTGCGCAAAATTTTCGACGCGAATCTCGATTCGGTGACAACCACCGATGCATCTACGCGGCGCTACACTGACGTAAATCACGAATTCTGTCGCTCGACAGGGTTCAGCCGCGAAGAGGTGCTGGGCAAAACGTACTGGGAGATTGGCGTGTGGCCGAGCCGCGAGGAATCGGACAATTTTTCGGCGGCGATGATGCGCGGCGGCGAAGTCCGCAACATGCGCGCGAACTTTTACGCCAAGGACGGAACCCTAATCCCGTGCCTGATGTCCGGCGCGATGGTTGAGCTGGATGGCAAGCTGAGCGTCCTGACGATCACGCGCAACATCGGCGATCTGCTGGCGGCGGAGGAGAAACTCAAAGAGAGCGAGGGCAGCCTGCGCAAAATATTCGACTCGATCCTGGATCCGCTGTCGATCACCGATCTCGACGGACGCTTTGTGGATGTTAACGCCGAATTCATACGGCTCAGCGAATTTTCGCGTGGCGAGATCATTGGGACGATCTCGGCGAGGGTGGGCGGCGACCGTTATGAACGCGAGTATCGAGAGTCGCTCCGGGCGACCGGCCAGGCGCGGAACTTCGAAGTGACAATTCCAACCAAGAGCGGCCTTGCGATTCCGGTACTGCTTTCGTCGGTGGTGGTGGACCTGGGCGGAGAGCCGCGGGTCGTCACGATTGCCCGCGACATTACCGTGCGCAAGGAAGAGGAGCGCAAGCTACAAAGCAGCGAAGCGATGCTGCGTGAGATCTTCGATTCCAGCGTCGATAACATCGCACTGACGGACCTGACCAACGGCATCATTATCGATGTGAACAACGAGATGGTGCGGTCGCTGGGGCTGGCGAAAAATGAAATCGTCGGCAAGCGTTTCGATGAGGTCAAGGTCTGGGAGAGCACCGAGCGGCTCAACCTGTTCAGCGAAACCCTGCTCAAGCAGCGCAAGATCCGCAATTTCGAGACTACTTTCCGCACCGTTTCCGGCAGCACGTTTCCGGCGCTGATCTCGGCAGTAATACTCGAGCTCGGCGGGCGCGAGTGCGCGCTTTCGATCGCGCGCGATATCACCGATCTGGAGGCGGCACGCCAGAAGGCGCTGGCGGCGTCGAAGGCGAAGACTGAATTCCTGTCGAGCATGTCGCACGAAATTCGCACGCCGATGAATGCGATCCTCGGGATGGCCGACCTGATCGGCGAGAGCGATCTCAATTCGGAGCAGCGCCGGTACCTCGATACCATAATCAGCAACGGCAACGCGCTGCTCGAACTGATCAACAGCATCCTGGATCTCGCGCGAGTCGAAAGCGGACGCATGAACCTCGAGGCGGTTGCGTTCGACGTAGTCGAGCTGACCGAGAAGGTTGCCGACACGCTGGCGGTGCGCGCGCATGAAAAGGGCGTCGAGCTCGCAGTGCGATTCGGCGGCGATTTGCCGCCTACGCTGGTAGGCGATTCGCTGCGGCTGCGCCAGGTGCTCACCAATCTTATCGGCAACGCGATCAAATTCACCGAGCACGGCGAAGTCGTAATCGACGTCGCGCACAACCCCAGCCAGTCCAACCCTGGCAGCCTGATGTTCTCGGTGCGCGATAGTGGTATCGGAATGCCGCGCGAGATGCTGCCCAACATTTTCTCGGCCTTCACCCAGGCGGACTCGTCAACCACGCGAAAGTACGGCGGCAGCGGACTCGGGCTGACCATCGTCGAGCGGCTGGTGGCGTTGATGGGCGGCAGAGTCTGGGTCGAAAGCGAACTCGGAATCGGGAGCACGTTTCATTTTACCGTCGAGCTCGGCTTGGCGAAGGAGCTCACCGACCAAAGCGAATCGCGGGAGTATCGCGGGCTGGATCTGTCATCAGTCCGCGCGCTGGTGGTCGATGACAACGCGACCAATCGATCGATCGTCAATCAGATGCTGAGCGCCCGAGGAGCTACAGTTACCGAAGCCGGGTCCGGGGCCAAAGGTCTGAGCGCGTTGGCGACCGCTAGTCGCAACGGCGCGTCGTTCGGCCTGATCCTGGTTGATCTGCAGATGCCCGCGATGGACGGCTTCGAGATGATCCGCCAGATGCGGCATGGCCCGAATAAAAACCCACCTGTCGTCATGATGGTGACTTCCAACGGCCTGACCAGCCGGCTCAGCACGATGAAGGAGTTGGGGCTAAACAACTATGTGGTCAAGCCGGTCAAGAGCCACGAATTGTACGCTGCCGTTTCCGACGCGATGGCAGAGCTGGCCGGCCCCGCGGATGCGGCGCCCGAGCTTCGTCATGAAACGGTGGCAAACGGCGCGCGGACGCATCTGCTGGATCGTCCGCTCAGTATCCTGCTGGCGGATGACTCGCCGGATAATCGCCTGTTGATCGCGGCGTATCTGAAAAAGAGCGGCTACGTGCTTGACGAGGTCGAGGACGGCCAACTGGCGGTCGATCATTTCATGACGCGCAACTACGACCTGGTCCTGATGGACATCCAGATGCCGGTGCTCGACGGATACAGCGCCGTGCAGAAGATTCGTCAGTGGGAGATAGCGAACCATCGTGTCAGGACGCCGATCATCGCGCTGACCGCGTCCGCGCTCGAGTCCGACGTGCAGCGCGCACGTCAGGTGGGCTGCGACCTGCACGTCAGCAAGCCGGTCAAGAAATCGACGCTGCTCAAGGCAATTGCAGATGTGGTCGAGGCGGGGGAAAGGGATGACGCGGGGCCTACGGCAGATATAAGAATCGAAGAACTTAATTGAATGTGAAACCCTCCGCGGGTTTCACGCTTCCGCGGCAGGGGTGACCCCTGCACCCAGTATTAATCGCAAAATGGCGAGGACGCCATTTTGCTCTCAGGTTCTTTTTTGGAAACTCCTTTACCTTACGCGTTAGTCTTCGTGATGCCACAAAATAGCCGTAGTTGAATGGCGCGGGTTGGCTGTGAACCGCTAGTCTCTGGTCCGGGCGATTCGCTCTCGTGGAGCGCGTTCCGGAGGGATTTCGAGAAATGAATTTCCTACTCTATTGGGGACCCGCCAGACAGATCATATTCGTGATCGTGGTGTTCGGTGGCGGCAGCATAGCCGGTCTGTGCCTTGTGAGATGGTTGGTTCCACTGGACCGGCTGCAGAAGAACCACGAAGTGGCGGGGGTGACATTCGGAGTGCTGGGGGCGTTTTACGGCCTGGTGCTTGCCTTTGTAATTGTGGCCGCCTGGGAACGCTTCAATGACGCGAACGCTTATGCGCTTACCGAAGCGACGGCGCTGGAGAGCCTCTACAAACTTGGCATGGCCTCTTCCGAGCCGATGCGCTCTCAGCTCGATTCGGACGTTCTCGAATACACACACACTGTGATCGAGAAAGAATGGCCGCAGATGGCGAATAACAGTTTCGAAGGTGGAAAAGTTGGGGCGCACAAACTCTGGGCAGCGGTCCTCGGATATCGCACCGCGGATAGCCGCGAGCAATTGCTGGTGGACAAGTCGATCGACCAGCTCAACCTCATCAGCCAGTCGCGCAGCCAGCGGATTTTCTATTACCAGGAAGATCTGCCATCGGTGGTGTGGACGGTGATCTATCTTGGATGCCTGATGACGATAGGCTTCAGCTACTTTTTCGGCAGTAACATTTTCCGCGCGCAAGTTCTGATGTGCGGTTTCTTTTCGATCCTGCTCGGCATGACGATACTCGCGATTCTGGAACTGGCGCATCCGTATCAGGGCGTCGTCACGATCTCGGACGAGCCGTTCCGATACTCACTCTCGCGAATGGAAGCAGCCAACAGCTACAAGATGGCCGGGCCGGACGCATCGCACACGGCAGTCAGCCCGACCCCACGTCCGTAGAGCACCGGTAAGCCCTTAACCGCATGGAGGTCGCTCGGCTCAGCAGCGAAATAAGATATGCCAACACTACGACCAATCCGTTTTGGAATTCTCGGCGCGGCGCGAATTGCGCCGGACGCATTGATCAAGGCGGCGCAGCTGGTGCCGGACGCCGAAGTCGTCGCGGTCGCGGCGCGCGATCCGAAGCGTGCGCGCGAGTTTGCCGACGCGCACAATATCCCGCGAGTGCTCGCGACCTACGACGACCTCGTCAACGACCCCGAGCTCGACGTGATTTACAACCCGCTGCCGAACTCGCTGCATTGCCAATGGTCGATCGCGGCGCTGCGCGCGGGTAAGCACGTGCTGTGCGAAAAGCCGATCGCGTCCAACGCGCTCGAGGCGGAGCAGATGGCGCGGACGGCGGATGAGACCGGCAATATTCTCGGCGAGGCATTTCATTATCGCTATCATCCGCTGGCGGATCGCGTGCGCGGTCTTATCAGCGACGGGACGCTGGGCCGGCTGGTCCGCGTCGAGGGACATTTTGCGGTGCCGATTCCGGAAACGAATATCCGCTTCGACTGGAATCTCGCGGGCGGCGCTACGATGGATCTCGGATGCTATCCGCTCCACATGATTCGCTATTTTTCCGGCGTTACGCCACGCGTGATTCGCGCCAAGGCGGAGACCGGACCGAAAAATATCGACATCGCAACGGATGCGGAACTCGAACTCGAAGGCGGCGCGACGGCGAAGATGACATGCGCGATGAAGAAGGATTCCGTAATTAACGCGACCTTCATGGCGCGTGGCAAGCGCGGGGAACTGCGCGTGATAAATCCGATCGCGCCGCATCGCGGTCATCAGCTCATCGTGAAGACGGGTGCCGGCGAACAGACCGAAACGGTGCCGGGCGACTCGACGTTCACGCATCAACTACGCGCATTCGTCAAGGCCGTGCGCGGCGGAGCCAAATTTCCCACCGATGGCGCCGACGGAATCATCAACATGCGCGTGATCGACGATGTTTACCGAGCTGCGGGCCTGCCCCCGCGCGCCAGCTGACGCCCTTAGACTTTGCTCAAATCGCGAGCATTCGCGAGTAAAAGCGGTCGCTAGTCCATCAAGACTTGATTTAACTAGGCATAACGGCTAGTTTTCCCGCGACCAATTTTATACGTCACGTTATGACAATCCAGGAGGGGAAAACACGCATGAAGTTAGCGAAGACACTTGCAATCGTCGCCTGTGCAGGCCTGCTGTCGGCGGGAGTAATCGGCTCGGCACGGCACGCATACGCACAGGATGCGGCAGAGACCGATCAGGCTGAAGGAGCCTGGAGTGCGGGCGGAACCGGTAGTGCAGACATCGCATCGACTCCCGATTCCAAAGCGCCTCCGCTCGTTATTGCAGGCTGCTGGGATGGCGACGTCGGAGACAGTGGCGATGGCATCGGAACCGCCACTTTCGCATTCGTTCAGAGTTCGAATGGAAAGGCCCTTGTGAGTGGAACTCACTTTGACTTCGAGTGGCCGGATCAAACCTTCGCGAGGGGCTATATGAAGGGAACGGTGAGTTCCACGGGGATCAAATTCCATGGCAACGCGGGCAGGGGTTGTCCGATGAACGGAACCGCCAAGGGCGACACCTCCGTGCTGACGGGAAAAGTTAAGTTCGGCGGGCAATGCGCGAAGTTTCTCAAACACGTGGTGATTTCCATCTCGCCTTGCATATAGCCGTTCGGCGCTGAATTTGGGTGGGGCCTGTCGCGCGTTCTGCGCGGCGGGCCCTCGCTTTTGTGCATTTCGTTGATCGCAACTCCGCGCAATCTGTTCGAGGGGCATGAGGCTGGTTGTTCGCCTCAAATCGAGTATTTACACGTCATAATTAGTTTAAACTGCGTAAGACTTGCATCGCTTAAACATAATGGCTAGAAATTCTACCTGGTTATTGATGCCCTCTTTAGCCAAAAGAGGAAAACCGGTTGATGAAATTAGCGAAGATGCTTGTAGCCATGTCTTGTCCAAGCCTGCTGTTGGTTGTCTTGCTCGGCGTCACGTCTCACGCGTATGCGCAGGATGCTGGCGAAATTGATGAGAACGTAGGCACTTGGAGCGCGCCGGGTGCCGATGGCGCGGAACAATCGATTCCCGAGGTAAAAACACATCCGCTCAAAATTAAGGGATGCTGGTCCGGCACTGTGATGGACACCGCTGATGGCATGGGAACCGTCACTTTCCAATTCAGTCAGAGTTCGAATCGAAAGAAGATTCTGGTGGGGAGCATTATTCAGTTCACGTGGCCTGATACCGCCAAAGCGACCGTCCCGATGAAGGGCTCGGTAACTTCAAGCGGATTCACCTTCAAAGGCAACGCCGGCCAGAACTGTCCAGTCGTCAGCGGGAGCGCCACAGGTGACGCTACCGCGCTGACCGGAATAGTCGAGTTCACCGGCGGCTGTTCGATGTTCTTCCAGAAGGTGACCTTCTCGATCGCACGGGGTTGCCCGTAGCCGCCTGACGCCGAATTCAGATTCCTGGCGCAAACTGTCTTCCTGCGTTTCGTGATATAGCCTCGCTGTACCCCGCGCATCACACACGGAGGGAATATGGCGAGCGAGCAACTCAACAAGGTGATCGAGCGGATCAAGTCGCAGCCGCAGAATCCGAACGCGTCGATGGAGCAGCGGCGCGCCGGGATGGAACGGATCAGCGAGCGGGTTCCGGCTGACGTGATTTGCGAGAAGGCCGACGCAGGTGGCGTCAAGGCGGAATGGATCGCGGCGCCGGGCGCGGCGGCCGATCGGATCATTTTGTATCTGCATGGCGGCGGCTACGTGATCGGATCGATAAATACGCATCGCGCGATGGTCTCGAGGATCGCGCGCGCGTCGAATGCGCGAGCGCTGTCGATTGACTACCGGCTCGCGCCGGAGCATCCGTTTCCCGCCGCGGTCGAGGATGCGATGGCGGCATACAAGTGGCTCCTCGCGCAGGGTTACAAGCCCGGCAAGATTGTTATCGCGGGGGATTCGGCAGGCGGAGGGCTGACGCTGGCGCTGTTGATCGCGATTCGCGACGCAAAGCTTCCGATGCCGGCTGCTGCCGTTCCGATATCGCCGTGGACGGACCTCGAAGGCACCGGGGAATCGGTGCGGACCAGAGCCGCGCGCGATGTAATGGTGACGCAGGAGAATCTGGCGCACTCCGCGAAACAGTATTACGGCACGCATGACCCCAAGGATCCGCTGGTGTCGCCGGTGCATGCGAACTTTCGCGGACTGCCGCCGATGCTAATCCATGTTGGCGATGCTGAGATTCTGCTCGACGACGCCACTCGCGTCGCGAAGAGTGCAAAACTGGCGGGCGTCGAGGTCGAGCTCGAAGTCTGGGACGATATGCCGCACGTCTGGCACGTGTTTGCGAAGGTGTTGCCGGAGGGCCAGCAGGCGATCGACAAGATCGGGAAATTCGTGATCGCGCGCACGTCGTAGAGCGCGACCGCAAGTCCCTATCGTTTCGTGTCGATTCGGAGACCGTTCCACATTCGATTGGCAGATTCGCTGACTTCGCGGCGTGCGCGCGCCTTGTCCGAGGCATGAGCGATGAGACGCGCCGCTTCATTCATCGAGCCCATAATCATATGGGCCAGAGCCTCGACCGGTTGCTTTTCGATGATTCCGGCGGCGATCGCCGCCTCGATTGCTGCCTTCAATCCGGCCAGGTAGTAGCTCTCGTCCGATTGTCGGAAGCCTTCCGTGCCAAGTACGGCGGGGGCGTCGATTAACACGATCTGCTGAACTGCGGGGTCGAGACACGCTTCAAGAAACGCGTCGTTTGCGGCCATGAGCGCGCGCCACGGATCGCTTTGTTTGGCGGCGGCTTCGGTGCATTTGGCGGCGACTTTTGTCTGTTCTTCGTGCAAGACCGCTCTGAACAAATCCTGTTTGTCCTGGAAATGATGATAGAGAGCGCCGCGAGTGACACGGGCGCGTCGCACAATTTCTTCAGTTGCGGTGTCGGCGTATCCGCGCTCGGCGAAGAACTTGCGCGCGATTTTGAGGAGCGCGGCGCGGGTGGCGGCGGAATTTTCGGCCTGGCGGCTCTTGACTGCCATACAAGCGATATATTAAATACACACAGTATGTATGTTCCCCTGTGTTTCTCGAACGGAGGTTAGCAATGAAAGCATCTGAGTTCCAGTCCTCCCGGAAATTCGTCCAGACTGCCTTTGGACGCATCGCTTACGTCGAGCGCGGAAGCGGACCCGTAGCGCTGTTCGTCCACGCGCTTCCGCTGTGCGGCTATCAGTGGCGCTATGCGCTGGATGAAGTCTCATCGATGCGTACCTGTGTCGCGCCGGACCTGATGGGTCTTGGGTACAGCGAGATTCCCGTCCCTCAGGATATTTCGTTCGAGTCACAGGCAAGGATGCTGTCTGCATTCCTGGACGCACGCTCGGTCAAGCAGGTTGACCTTATAGGCAACGATACCGGCGGCGGTGTCAGCCAGATCTTTCTTTCACTCTATCCGGAACGCGTACGGTCGCTGACGCTGACAAATTGCGAAGTACACGATCTCTGGCCCAACCCGATGTTGCAGCAATTCTACAGTGCGCTGAAGGCTGGTGTGGTAGGAGAGTTGCTCAAGAACATCACGCGCGATCCTTCCCTGGCCGCTCAGCTCGCCGCGGCATATGAGAATCCGGAGAGTCTGAGCAAGGAGTCGCTCGAGGTGTACTTCGGTCCCTTCGTTGACTCTGAACAACGCCGCGACCAACTGAAGGGTTTTTCGGAGGCGGAACGAAACCGCGATCAGCTAGTTGCGGCAGCCAAAGGGCTTCACGCATCGCAGATCCCGGCACAGGTTTTGTGGGGCGACGCGGACACCGCCTTTGATACGCCAGCCTCGATCGAGTGGCTGAAGCACAATCTGGGCGGCCTGCGCAAAGTAATTACCATTCCCAAGGCAAAATTATTCTGGCCTGAGGAACATCCGCGGCTGCTCACCGTTCTGCTCAAAGAGTTCTGGTCCGGACTGGACTGAATAGAGGATTTCAGCCGCCGGAGGAACCTCGAGCGCCGGCTCAGAACTTGTAGTTCACCTTGGTGAGCTGCTCTGACATGTCCCACAGCCGCGATGCAACTGCGCCGTCCTGCGCTGCCGCGCTGCGCCCGACGCGTACCGGATTTCCCCACAACTCGCCCATACTGTCGGGGCCGATGTAGTCGTTGCCCTGGACGTCGGGCGCGACGGCAGCATACTCGGTCGGCAGCGCGCCCATCGCGGCGCTTTGCGCGAGCACACTGTTGGCAACTGAGAAAACAGACTCGAGCATCGACGATCCCGTCATCCGCGGTCCCGCGGCTTGCAGATTGGTCGCCGCATAGCCGGGATGGCACGCGACGGCAAGCAATTTCTTGCCGGCCGCATCGGCTTTGCGCTGCAACTCTGACGTGAACAGGAGATTGGCGAGCTTGCTCTGTCCGTAAGCCATCCACTTGCGGTAGCCGTTCTTCCATTGGAGATCGTCGAAACGGATCTTGCCCATGCGATGCGCGCCGCTGGCGACGTTTACGACTCGTGCGCCCTCGGTGGCGAGCAATCGATCGAGCAGCAGGCCGGTCAACGCGAAGTGCCCGAGATGATTGGTGCCGAATTGCATCTCGAAGCCGTCGGCAGTTTGCCGATACGGAATCGCCATGACGCCGGCGTTGTTACACAGCACGTGCAGCGCCTGATGCTGGAGATGAAACGCGTCGGAGAAACCGCGCACCGACGCGAGATTCGAGAGGTCAAGTTCCATCACCTCGACTTTCGCGCCGGAGGCCGACCCTGTGATCTGCGCGGCCGCGGTGCGGGCCTTGCCGAGGTCGCGACAGGCGAGGATGACCTCGGCACGCTTGCGCGCGAATTCCAGCGCCGCTTCATAACCGATGCCGCTGTTGCCGCCGGTTACGACAATCGTCTTGCCGGAAAGGTCCGGTATGTCATCGGCGGTCCAGGGTTTCTTGTCGGGCATAGGTCGCGCTCCTCCTCGTTGGTCTGACGAAGGGTATCACACGCGGGCAGACTAGAGAGAAATGCCGGCGAGGGAGGCGATTCGTGACAAGTCCGTGCAATGCTCGAGTGCGTCGGCGATTCGATCGAAGGCCGCGGTGCGATTCGCGTCGGCGTCGCCTCGCTCGCCGGATTCTAGCGGCGCGAGGCCTTTCGAGGTTCTTATCTGGTCGAGAAAGTTTCGTCGAAAGCCGGCGGAGTCGAACACGCCGTGTATCGACGTGCCGATCACTCGTCCATCGTCTGATCGGATGCCCTCGAATTCGTTCACGGCGCCGCTGTCCCGATGAGTCAATCTGAACATTGCGCGGGATTCCGTGATGCCGGTGATTCGTCCGGAGTGAATCTCATAGCCGGAGATTGGCCGGTTGGTGGGTAAATGAACCGCACGGATTCGATCGGTGATTTTTTCGGGTTGAAAGGTGGTTTCGATTTCAAGCAATCCCAGCCCAATCGTTTCGGGCGCATCGCTCTCGACGCCGGCAGTATCGACGATGAGGCGTCCGAGCATCTGGTAGCCTCCGCAGACTCCGACGATCCATCCTCTTGCGCGACGATGTCGTGCGAGGAAGTCCTCCCAGCCGGCGCGGCGCATCCATTTCAGATCGGCGACGGTGCTCTTGGTCCCCGGAATGATCAGCACGTCGAGGCGCGGCGCGATGGCGGGATCGCTCAAGTAGTGGACGGCGACGTCGGGTTCACCTTCGAGCGCTTCGAAATCCGTATAATTAGAGATGCACGGCAGGTGTATCACACCGATACTCAGTGGCTTGTTGACCGCAGGCTTTGGAGTCCCGTCGAGCATCGCTGCGTCTTCCTGCGGCAATCCGAGATTGTTCTGCCACGGAATCACTCCTAACACCGGGATGCCGGTGCGTTGCTCGAGGAAGCGAAGGCCGGATTCCAGCAGCGTCACGTCGCCGCGGAACTTGTTGATCAGCACTCCCTTGACGCGTTGGCGCTCCTCGGGCGCGAGGAGTTCGATCGTGCCGACGACCGACGCAAAGACGCCGCCCTTGTCGATATCCGCGACAATCAGCACGGGCGCGTCGGCCAGCTCGGCGATTTTCCAGTTGACGATATCGCGATGCCGCAGATTGATCTCAGCCGCGCCGCCCGCGCCTTCAATGACTATCAGATCGAAATCCCGCGCCAGATTGGTATAGCTGCTGACTATCTCGGGCCATGCCTCAGTTCGATATCGCTCATAGTCATTCACGCCCATCTGAAATCGGGCGCGGCCGCGAATGACTACCTGGCAAGTCATGTCGGCTTCGGTTTTCAACAGCACCGGATTCATGTCGACGCTCGGCTCGAGTCCGCACGCCTCGGCCTGCACCGCTTGAGCGCGTCCTATCTCGCCGCCGCCCGGGCAAACCACTGAGTTGTTAGACATGTTCTGCGATTTGAACGGCGCAACGCGGACACCGGCGCGGGCGAATGCCCGGCATAGCGCAGTGACGATCACGCTCTTGCCGACGTCCGACGCCGTGCCCATTACCATCAGGCTCCTGGCGCTCAACCTGCGGCTCCTGTTTGCGCAAAATTCATTGGAACCAGAAGATACGCGATGCGATACTGTTTCGAGAAGAGTCCGTCCAACAAGGAGCGACTACAATGCAAATGGGAATGGTCGGCCTCGGCCGAATGGGTGCGAACATGGTGCGGCGCCTTTTGCGCGGCGGTCACGAATGCGTCGTGTTCGACGTGAGCGCCAAAGCGGTCAAGGAACTGGCGAAGGAGGGCGCGATCGGGGCGTCGTCGCTGGACGATTTCGCCGCCAAGCTCAAGCTGCCGCGGGTCGCGTGGATGATGGTGCCGGCGGCGGTGGTCGAGCAGACGGTCGCGGACCTGTCGAGCCGATTCCAGCGCGACGACATCATCGTTGACGGCGGCAATTCATACTACATCGACGACATCCGGCGCGCCGAAACGCTCGCGGCGAAGGGGATTCATTACGTTGATTCGGGCACCAGCGGCGGCGTGTGGGGACTTGAGCGCGGATTTTGCCAGATGATCGGCGGCGAGCCGCAAGTCATCAAGCATCTCGATCCGATCTTTGCGACGCTCGCACCGCCGATCGATTCCGCGCCGCGCACTGCCGGACGCGAGAAGGTCAAGGGCAGCACCGCCGAGCACGGCTACCTGCATTGCGGGCCGAACGGCGCGGGCCATTTCGTGAAGATGGTTCACAACGGAATCGAGTACGGGATCATGGCGGCGTACGCGGAGGGGATGAACATCCTGAAGAACGCGAACGTCGGCAAGCAGACGCACGCGGTCGATGCGGAGACCACGCCGCTGCGCAATCCGAAACTCTACCAGTACGATTTCAATCTGACCGATGTCGCCGAGGTCTGGCGGCGCGGCAGTGTGATTGCATCGTGGCTGTTGGACCTGGTCGCAGACGCGATGCTCGGCGATCCGGAGCTTAAGAAATTCGCGGGACGCGTGTCGGACTCGGGCGAAGGCCGATGGACGATCGACGCGGCGATCGACGAAGGCGTCCCGGCGCACGTGCTCACGGCAGCGCTCTACGAACGTTTCGACTCGCGCGGAGCTGCCGATTTTGCGGACAAGCTGCTGTCCGCGATGCGTTACGAATTCGGCGGACACGTCGAGAAGAAAGCCTAGCAGGCGATCACGATGCCGAATTCAGCACCAACGCACGCATCCAGCAACGTTGTTCGTCGGCGGCCCGGAGATCCGTGCGTGTTCGTGATCTTCGGCGGGACCGGCGACCTGACCAAGCGGCTGTTGATACCGTCGCTGTACAATCTGCTCGCCGACAAACTGCTGCCCGACAAGTTCGCGATCATCGGCGTCAGCAACGTGAAGTTGAGTTCCGAGGATTTCCGCAAGCAGCTCGGCGACGAGGTCGGTCAATTCACGACGACCAAATTGAATCCCGAGCTCTGGAAATGGTTCGACCAGCGCATCTCGTACATGTCGGGCGACTTCGCTGATCCGGCGATGTATCAGCGGCTCAAGTCGGAGCTCGAGACCGCCGACAAAGCGCACGGCACGCCGGGGAACTACCTCTTCTACACCGCGGTGTCGCCAAGTTTCTTCGGCGAGATCGTAAAACAACTGGCTGCTGCCGGACTCACCAAGGAACCTGATGGTCATTGGCGAAGAGTGATTATCGAGAAGCCGTTCGGTCACGATTTGGAATCGGCGAATGCGCTCAATAGCGAGATTGGCGCGTGCCTGAACGAGCATCAGATCTACCGAATCGATCACTATCTCGGCAAAGAAACCGTCCAGAACATCATGGCGTTTCGCTTCGGCAACGGCATCTTCGAACCGCTGTGGAACAACAATTATATCGATCACGTGCAAATCACCGTGGCGGAAACCGTCGGCGTCGAGCATCGCGGCGCGTTCTATGAAGTGACCGGCGCGCTGCGCGACATGGTGCCGAATCACATCCTGGCGCTGGTCTCGCTCACTGCCATGGAACCGCCGAATTCGTTCGACTCCGAACCGGTGCGCGATGAGAAGACCAAGGCGCTGCGCGCAATCCGTCCGCTCAAACCCGAGGACGTCCCGAAATGGGCGGTGCGCGGACAGTACGGAGCCGGCGCTCTCGAAGGCAAGCCGGTGCCGGGCTATCGCGAGGAGCCGCAAGTCGATCCCAAATCCGGCACCGGGACTTACGTCGCGCTGAAGCTCTCGATCGACAATTGGCGATGGTCGGGCGTGCCGTTCTACTTGCGCACGGGAAAGCGGATGGCGAAGCGCCTCACCGAAATCGCGATCAGGTTCAAGGCGCCGCCGCTGCTGCTGTTCCGGCAGATGGGCGTGAAGCACCTGGCGCAGAACGAACTCGTCATGCATCTCCAGCCCGACGAAGGTATCTCACTGAGCTTCAGCGCCAAGATTCCCGGACCCGTGGTCAAGCTCGGCGGCGTCGATATGAATTTCAAGTACGCGGATTACTTCGGCGCCCCGCCGAGCATCGGCTACGAGACGCTGCTGCTCGATTGCATGATTGGCGATCCAACGTTGTTCCAGCGCGCCGACACGGTGGACGCGGGATGGCGCGTGGTCGATCCGATCCTGGACGCGTGGAAGGCTACCCCGGCGACCGACTTCCCCAACTACGCGGCCGGTTCGTGGGGACCGAGCGCGGCAGACGATCTGCTCAAACGCGACGGCCGCAAATGGAGAGAGAGCTGAAGATGATATCGCTGCGCGAAGTGTTGAAGAAGGCGGAGGCCGACAAAGTCGCCGTCGGTCATTTCAATTTTTCGGACCTGGTCGCATTCAATGCGATCGTAGCAGCTGCGCGCGACAAGAAGCTCCCCGTGATGGTTGGCGTGTCGGAAGGCGAGCGCGAGTTCACCGGCGTTCGCCAGGCCGCCGCGCTGGTGAAGGCGGTTCGCGACGAGTACAACTACCCGATTTTTCTGAATGCCGATCATACTCACTCGATTGCAAACGCCGAGGCGGCGGCGAAAGCCGGCTTCGACGAAGTAATCTTCGACGGGTCGGGACTAACCTTCGAGGAAAATATCAAGCAGACCAGGAAAGCGATCGAGGCAATCAAATCGATCAACCCGGCGATTCTGGTCGAGGGCGAGATCGGATGATCGGCGCATCATCGGCGGTAATCGACAAGGTCCCGGAAGGCGTTGGAATTCTCACCACTCCCGAGGAGGCGAAGCAATTCGTCGATGCGACCAAAGTCGACGTGCTCGCGCCGGCGGTGGGAACATGCACGGGATGCTCGAAAGCATGGTTCACGGCAACGTTCAGAAGCGGCTGAATATCGAGAGGATCGCGGAGATCGAGGCCGCGGCGAAATCTTCATGACGCTGCACGGCGGGTCGGGGACCAACGACGACGATTTCAAGCGCGCGATCAAAGCCGGCATGACGATCGTCCACGTCAACACCGAAATCCGGATCGCGTGGCGGCGGGGAGTCGAAGCAGGCCTCGCTGCGGAGCCGAATGAAGTGGCGCCCTACAAGATTCTGAAGCCGGCGGTCGAGGCGGTTAAGAAGGTGGTTAGTTCGCGGCTCGAGCTGTTCAGCTCGAAATGACGGGCTATTTGGCCCAGCCCTTTTCGTACGGTGCCGACATCCGGCCAATCG
>CAWCDG010000008.1:0-102627 GCA_963794325.1 uncultured delta proteobacterium
ACCGCGCCCGATCGTTCGATGGCTGAAACTGGCGCCCAAGCCCCATCTCGAAGGGATCAAGTGCGAGTGCGGAGCAATCTATCTCGATCCAAAACGCGTCGCATGCTCGAAATGCGGCCAGAGAACAAGTTCAAGCCGGTGACCTTGTCCGACAAGGGCAAGGTGTACGTGTTCTCGGTGGTGCATCAGTCGTTCCCGGGAATCAAGACGCCTTACGTGACGGCGATTGTCGATTTGCCCGAGGGCATCAGCGTCCGCGCGAATCTGACCGACGTCGATCCCGAGCAGGCGCAGAAAGAACCCAATAAGGTTTTCAATATGCCGGTCGAGTTGGTGACCGGCGTGGCGGCCAAGGATCGCGAAGGCCACGAGGTCGTGGCATTTTCGTACCGGCCAAGTAAGAATTAGGGTCCCAGCGAGGATCGAACAAACTTTACGACGGACCTGAGCTTCGGGCTGGGCCGCCAGGAGGAATCAAGATGCGAAATGTTTATGTTCTCGGAACTGGGATGATCAAATTCGGACGCTATCCCGAGAAGTCCGTTCCGGAACTTGGCGGCGCGGCGGCGCTCCTCGCGCTCAAGGATGCCGGGGTCGCGATCAAAGACGTCGAGATGTTCGCCTGGGGAAATCTCTACCAGTCCAACGCGATGGTCGGGCAGAGGATCCTGCAGCAGATCGGCCAGACCGGAATCCCGGTAATCAACGTCTCGAACGCATGCGCCACCGGCTCGACCGCGTTTCGCGAGGCGTACATGTCGGTCGCGTCCGGGATGTACGACATCTCGATGGCGGTCGGCGTCGAGCAGATGGGCAAGCAGGGATTGCTCGGCGGCGGCGGCGGCGGCGATCCGGCTTACTCGACCGAGGGCAAGCTCGGCTCGGGCCTGATGCCCGCGGTTTTCGGCCAGGCGGGAATCGAGCATATGCGCAAGTACGGGACCAAGCTCGAGCACTTCGCGAAAATATCGGTGAAGTCGCATAAGCATGCGACCAAGAATCCGTTCTCGCAGTATCGCAACGAAGTCTCGCTCGAAGACGTGATGAATGCGCGCATGGTCGCGTTTCCGAACACGCTCTATATGTGCTGCCCGACCGGTGACGGCGCGGCGGCTGCGATTCTCGTCAGCGAGGACAAGCTGAAACAGCTCGCCGGCGGACGCAAGCGCGCGAAGGTCGCGGCCTCGGTGCTCACCTCGGATCCGTGGACCGATCGCACGCAGACGCTGCCCGACGTCAGCACGCTGACGCGGCGCGCGTCGAAACAGGCGTACGAGAAGGCCGGCATCGGGCCCAAGGACATCGCGCTTACTGAATTGCATGACTGCTTCGCGACCGCGGAACTCGTGCATTACGAGAACCTCGGACTGTGCGGCGATGGCGAAGCCGGCAAGTTCATCGACTCGGGCGGCGGCGTTCATCCGAGCCTCGGCGGCCACGATCCGGTCAACGTGTCCGGCGGATTGCTCTCGAAGGGGCATCCTCTCGGCGCAACCGGCGTCGCGAATATCTGCGAAGTGGTCTGGCACCTGACGCAGGACGATCGCGCGAAAGATCGCCTCGTGCCCAACGCCAAGGCGGGTCAGGCCCATGTGATCGGGCTGGGCTCCGCCTGCACGATTCATATCCTGACGGTATAATTCAGGAACACGCCTAATCGGCACTTCGAGAGAGGGCCGCCCACACAGGCGGCCCTTTTTCCTTTTTTCGTCCCGCGATGGGCCGATAAGTTTGACGGGATCGATGCAGATGGCCAACGAAACAAGATCGACAGCTGAACGGCTCGGCTATGCGGCGGATGCGCGCGTGCTCATCCTCAATGCCGACGATTTCGGGATGTGCCATGACCAGAACGAAGGCGTCATGACGGGATTGAAGGAGGGCGTCTTCACGTCATCGACGATTCTGGTGACGTGCCCGTGGTTCGAAGAGGCAGCGGATTTTGCGCGAAATAATCCGGACGCCGACCTGGGCGTGCATCTCACGCTGACCGCCGAGTGGGACAGCTACAAGTGGGGACCGGTGTTGGGGCGTCGCGCGGTGCCGTCGCTGGTCGATGAGGGCGGATACCTGTGGCAGACCGTCGCGCAGGTTTACGAGCATGCGCGCCTCGATCAAGCCGAGGCGGAGTTGCGCGAGCAGATCGAGAAGGCGCTCGCGGCGGGAATCGACGTGACTCATCTCGATTCGCACATGGGCACGCTGCAACTGCGTGCCGACTATCACGAGATTTACGCACGGCTGGCGGCAGAGTATCGCGTGCCGATCAGGCTCGCCTCGCGGCGCCGCATGGGGAGCGAAGGGATGGGCGCGATTCTCGCTCAGCTCGATGCGTCAGGAGTCGTCACTCCCGACCACCTCGTATTCAACGGACCGCCGATGGTCAGCGAGACCGAATCCTACTGGACGAATCTCATTCGCACGCTGAAGCCGGGCCTCACCGAGATTTTGTGTCATCCCGCAATCGCGCGCGACGAGCTCAGGACCTGCGCGCGCGACGCGATGCAGCGCGAAGCCGACTTCCAATACTTCACGTCAGACAAGCCGCGCCAGTTGATCAAGGACGAAGGCGTCGAGATGGTCGGCTTCCGCAAACTGCGCGATCTCATGCGCTCTCCAACTCCGGTTCCCCTTCCCACCATGGGAAGGGGTTAGGGGTTAGGTGACTTGGAACTGACGCGACTCAGAGGATTTCGAGACCTAATCGGCGCCGACGCGCGTGCGATGAGCCTTATCGAGGAGCGGGCGCGCGCGGTGTTCGAGCGCTACTCGATCAAAGAGATCAGAATCCCGGTGCTCGAGCGCACGCAACTCTATCAGCGCTCGACCGGCGAAACGTCGGACATCGTCGAGAAGCAGATGTACACCTTCACCGATCGCGACGAAGGCGAGACCGCCGTCGCGCTGCGGCCCGAAGGCACGCCGGGTGTCGTGCGCGCATATATCGAGGCCGGGCTCGATCGAACCGATCCCGAGCAGCGACTTTTCTATTCGGGTCCGATGTTTCGTCGCGAGCGCCCGCAGAAAGGACGCTACCGCCAGTTCTTTCAATTCGGCGTCGAGGTATTCGGCCGGCCCGATGCGGCCTGCGACGCCGAGCTGCTGATTATGATCGACGACCTTTGTCGCGATCTCAAAGTTCCATTCACGATGGAGATCAATTCGATTGGCGATCAGAAGTGCCGGCCGGCGTTTCGCGAAGCACTCGTGCAATGGGGGCGGGCGCATTGGGACGAGCTCGATGACGACTGCCACAATCGGATCGACCGAAATCCGCTGCGGCTGCTCGACTGCAAGCGAGACGCGAAGGTTACCGAGTCGGCGCCCAACAGTCTCGATTACTTGTGCGACGAATGCCGCGCGCATTTCGAGACCGTCAAGGAATTGCTCAGCGCCGCAGGCGTGCAGTACGTGGTTAACCCGCGGATGGTGCGGGGGCTGGACTACTACACGCGCACCGCGTTCGAGGTAATGGCCGAGGGGCTCGGCGCGCAGAGCACGGTGGTTGCGGGAGGCAGATACGACGGGTTGGTCGAGACGATGGGCGGTGCGGCAGTTGCCGGAATCGGTTTTGCGATTGGCGTCGATCGGATGGCGCTGGCTCTGGAAGCGGCTGGGGCGCTGCCGACTACCACGCCTGACGCGGCGATAATTTCTATGGGCGACGCGGCGGCGCGTCATGCAGTCGTCGTGGCGCGCAATTTGCGCGCATCGAATCTGAGCGTCGAGATGCTCTCGCCGGAACGCAAGATGAAGACGCTGCTCGCGCGCGCGTCGAAAATCGGTGCGCGCTTCGCGGTGATTATCGGCGACGACGAGCTGGCGCGCGGGGTCGTGCAGTTGCGCGACTTGAAACAGAGCACGCAGCGCGAAGTTGCGGACGGCGAAGCGGCCCGCGCAATCGCGGAGGCTCGCAACGAGTGACTGTTTCTTGCACTCGCGGGCAAAGATATTCTGTGACGACAATTGTGATGGGTGATGCCGAAAACTGAACAATATTCTCCGCTGCCGCCGTGGGCTCGAACAGATTACTGCGGCGCTCTGCGCGCCACCGACGTGGGCCGCGAGGTTGCGCTGTGGGGATGGGTGCAGACGCGGCGCGATCATGGCGGACTTATCTTTATCGATCTGCGCGATCGCGACGGAATTGTGCAGCTGGTTTTGAATCCCGCGCACGATGCCAGTGCGCATGAGGCTGCCGGCGACGTGCGCTCCGAGTTCTACGTCGCGGTGAAGGGCAAGGTCGTCCGCCGTGCCGAGGGGACGGTCAACGTCGAACTGCCGACCGGCGAAATAGAAATTGCGGTGAGCGCGTTCGAGGTTCTCAGCGCGTCGGCGCCGGTACCGTTTCAGATTGCCGACGGCGATGCGACCGCCGAGGAGATTCGGCTCAAGTACCGCTACCTGGATCTGCGCCGGCCGGAGATGCAGCGCAACCTTCGCCGACGGCATCAGGCGTTGCAGGCGGTGCGGAATCATCTCGATCAGAACGGGTTTATCGACGTCGAGACGCCGATTCTTTTCAAATCGACGCCTGAGGGCGCGCGCGATTACCTGGTGCCGAGCCGGGTCAACCCGGGAAAGTTTTACGCGCTGCCGCAATCGCCGCAGTTGTTGAAGCAAATTCTCATGATCGGCGGATTTGATCGCTATTATCAAATCGCGCGATGCTTCCGCGACGAGGATTTGCGCGCGAATCGGCAGCCTGAGTTCAGCCAGATTGATATCGAGATGACGTGCCCGCGGCCCGAGGATATACAATCGATCGCCGAGGGGATGATCGCGTCAATTTATCAGAGCGTGCTCGCGATCGACGTGAAGCCGCCGTTTCCGCGGATGCCTTATGCGGAAGCGATCGAGCGTTTCGGAATCGACAAGCCCGACCTGCGCTTTGCTATGGAGCTTAAAAATCTGACGAGCGCATTCGCAGGCACTTCGTTCAAGGTGTTTGCCGAAATTCTCGGGCGCGGCGAATCGGTGTACGGAATCGACGTCACCAGCGATCACACACTCAGTCGCCGCGAACTCGACGAGCTTACCGAATCGGTGAGGGTGCGCTATGCGATGGGTCTCGCGTGGATCAAAGTCGGCGAGGGCGGCAGTTGGCAGGGACCGATTGCAAAGTTCCTGAGCGACAGCGAGAAAGCTGCGGCTGCTGCCACGTCGGCTCTGAAAGCCGGCGACACGTTGTTGATGGTCGCGGGACCGCCCGACAAGGTGCGTCCGATTCTCGGCGATATCCGTTTGCAGCTCGCGGCGAAGTTCGGTCTCGACAAATCCGATGAACTCAAGTTTTTGTGGGTGGTCGATTTCCCGATGTTCGATTATAGCGCCGAGGACAAGCGCATGGTCTCGGTGAACCATCCGTTCACCGCGCCGAATCCCGACGACCTGGCGATGCTCGAGTCGGCGCCGCTCAAGGCTCGCGCGCTAGCCTACGACATGGTGCTCAACGGCCAGGAACTCGGTGGCGGATCGATTCGTATCCATAGCCGCGAGCTGCAATTGAAGGTATTTGAATTGTTGGGCCTGACGCGCGAAGAAGCGATCGATCGGTTCGGCTTTTTGCTCGATGCACTCAAGTACGGCGCACCGCCCCACGGCGGAATTGCTTTTGGAGTCGATCGGATTTGTATGATGCTTTGCGGCACCGACTCGTTGCGCGACGTGATCGCATTTCCAAAGACGCAAAAGGCGGTTGACCCGATGAGCGGAGCACCGTCGGAAGTGGACGCGCGCCAGCTCAAGGAACTGTCGATAAAGGTGACCTCATGAATTCCCGCTGGGCGGCCAAGTTGGCGCTCGTAGCCGCATCGCTGTGGCTGGCGTCCGGATGCACCACGATCGCGGCCGACGCGGTTAATTCGACGACCGGTGCGGTGAGCGACGCAATCAACCAGCGCGACGTGAAGGCGCATGCGGTCCGCTCGATCAAAACGATCACAATCAATCGGGTCGCCGTGATGCCGCTGGTGGACAATCCTGGCAGCGGCGAGCCGCTGGCTCCAGGAGCCGCCGAGGCGATTAGCGCCGAGATCTACAGCCAGGTCGCAGTAGCCGGTGGATGGGATCCGATTCCCGAACAGGACGTCACGGACGCGATGCAGAAATTGCCGCCGACCAACCTTGGCAATCTCGATGACAACGCGCTCAAACTCGGCCATGACGTGTCGGCCGACGGAGTACTCTACGGCTCGGTCGAAAGATACCAGGAACGGGTCGGGATGGATTACTCGGCGGCGAGCCCGGCGTCGGTGTCGTTCTCGTTGAAGTTCGTCGATCTGAAGAGCAAGCAAATCGTGTGGACGGCGAAGTTTGCGAAATCGCAGGCGGCGCTAAGCCAGAATCTTTTCGACCTCGCCAATTTCGTGCAACGCTCCGGACGTTGGGTGCGCGCGCACGAGATCGCGCAGGAAGGAGTGAAGGAAGCGGTGGCTGATCTTCACGGCGATCTCAATCTGTCGGCAAACGTCAAGCGCTTCGAAACCGGTACCTACGGCGAACTCAAGTCGGGGCAGCAGCGGTACAATACCGGGCCGAACGGGATCTATTAGAAGGGGGAGAGCACTTATTTAATGTGAAACCCTTCGCGGGTTTCACGCTTCCGCGGCAGGGGTGACCCCTGCACCCAGTGAAAAGAAACATGCGGGACTTCGTCCCTGTTAGAATTTAGTGAGGCGGAGGCTTCTTCGCGTCCGGTTCCCCTTCCCGTTCGGGAAGGGGTTAGGGGTTAGAGCCTGCCCTGAGCAACGCCGAAGGGTTGCTGGCAAAGGTCGCGATGCAATGGGATCTATGACCAAGGGGAAAGCGGTTTCATCTTTAGCGCTTGCGCGACGGCGGGATGTACCACATGGCCGTCGTAGGTGTTGACGCCGTGGCGGATGGCTGCATTTAGCAGGCCGGCTTCGAGGATGCCTTGATCTGCGATCTCCAGGGCGTAGGTCAGGGTTGCGTTGGTGAGCGCGTAAGTCGAAGTATGCGGGACCATCGCGGGCATGTTGGTGACGCAGTAGTGCACGACGCCGTTGCGAATGAAGGTTGGGCGCGCGTGCGTGGTCGGCGCGGAAGTTTCCGCGATTCCACCTTGATCGATCGATAGATCCACGATCGCCGCGCCAGGACGCATCCGCGAGACCATCTTCGCGCTCAGCAGCCGCGGAGCGCGTGCGCCCGGCACCAACACCGCACCGATCACGAGATCGCAGTTGGTAACTTCTTCTTCGAGCGTCGCGCGATTCGACATGACCGTCGTTACGCGCCCGCCGAGCAGGTCGCCAAGGTATCGCAGACGGGTCGGGTTGATATCCATGATTGTCACTTCGGCGCCGACTCCGGCAGCGACGCGGCATGCGTTCAATCCCGAGATTCCACCGCCGAGCACGACAACTTTGCCGGGACGGACACCGGACGCTCCGCTGAGCAGCACGCCGCGTCCGCCGCTGCGCGCCTGCAGGCACCATGAGCCGGCCTGGATCGCGAGGCGTCCCGCAACTTCGCTCATCGGCGCGAGCAGCGGCAGGCTCGAGTCTTCGAGCTGGATCGTTTCGTAACCGACTGCCGTCACGCGGCGTCGCAGCAACTCGCGCGACAGACGAGGGTCCGCGGCGAGATGCAGATAGGTGAAAAGTATCTGCCCGGGCCGCATCAGCGGGTATTCCGGCGGCTGCGGCTCTTTAACTTTTAAAATCATGTCGGCGCGGAGCCACACGCCGCTCGCGCCGTTCACGATCGATGCCCCCGCTTTGCGATAATCGCTGTCGGCAAATCCGCTGCCGACACCCGCGCCAGCCTGCACCGACACGCGATGGCCGTGAGTGCGCAACGCGGCGACTCCGGCCGGAGTAAGCGATACGCGCTGCTCGTCGGATTTGATCTCAGTGGGGATGCCGACATTCATGCTCGATGGTTCCTCCGCGCGCATCGACGATACGGTGCGGGGTCATGCGCTGGCAATCGCGGCGGCTGAACGCATTAACGCCATCGACGCGCGACAGTCAAGAGTCATCGGTGTGAACGATCCGCGGCGGGGTGCGAATCGGAACTTGACAAAACTCGCGCCGCTGCGCTTCATGAAGATTGGATGGATCGCGATTCGAACGGGGCGCGCGCCGGACCTGAAATGCGCGCCGCTCGCGATCTACGGAGGAATCATGGAGATCCCGCAGGGACTCAAATATTCGAAAGAGCATGAATGGGTCGCGACTGAAGATACGGTTGCGACCATTGGAATCACCGATCATGCGCAAGACCAGTTGGGCGAGATTGTGTATATCGAATTGCCCGCAGTCGGCGACAAGGTCAGCAAGGACGATCCGTTCGGCGTCGTCGAGTCGGTCAAAGCGGTGTCGGATATCTACGCGCCCGTCACCGGCACCGTGATCGAGATCAACGAGGACCTACCCGAGAGCCCCGAGACCGTCAACGAGGATCCATACGGCGACGGATGGCTGATCAAGGTGAAGATTACCGACATGACCGATCTCGAAGATCTGATGGACGCCGACGAATACACCGAACTGCTCGCGCGCGAGAAGGAATAGCCGCGGCGACGACGATTCAGGCCGGCAGCCCGAGCTCAAGCGGCCTTTGATACCGAGAGTCTGATCTTGCCGGCGCCGGTGGGCGGATCGATGAACACCATCAGGAACGGAGCCGATGCGTCGGGGTCCATCGCAAAGGTCCTGGGCGGACTGAGCGCCTGAGAAAATTCGATCTCGCGCGGCGTCATCTCACCGAGCATCTGGGGCGAAAGCTCATTGCCGCAATACACGCTTTGGCTGGCGACGGGATGGGGGCTCGCTCCGAGCAAATCCGCACCGATTCCCACCAGGTGCAGCGGGCGCGCGCCGACATTCTGCGCATTTCCGGTGATCACGAGCGCGACATGCCCGCCCTTGAGCGTGTAATACTCAGAACGCACATCATGCAGCGTCACCAGCATCGCGGGTACAATTGGCCGCGCGAAGTAATCACCGATTTGCGGAGCCCCGCTGAGAACGCGCGCGCTGGCGGCGGGCTCGTCGCAAATGAGTGCGCTTGCGCCGAGGAAAGCGATCGCCACAAAGAGGAACAGCGCGAGAAAAGCCCCCGACGCATGAGTCGCTCCGGTAAACTCCGATTCGGCGCGGTCCTCGTCGTCAGCGAGGCCGAGATGGAAGCCGCTGGATTTCTCTTGCGCGGGCGCCGGTGCGTATCGAGGGGCTTCGGCTTCGAGAGGAGCAGCCATGCGACGCACCTGGGTGCGGGTCGGTCGCGGAGCCGGCTCATCGTCATCCATCATGGTCGGGGCTTGGCGGCCAAGCGGGCGATCGAACTCGTCGTCAGGGGACTCGCCGACCTGCCATCCACCGTCGTGAGAATCGGGGCGATCGATTTCGTGATCCGGCGGCGCGTCCGCGACTTCACTGCGCTCGTCGCTGAAATCGAATCTCAGATTTTCTCCGGTATCGGCTTTCGGTTCGCGGTCTCCGAAGCTGCGATTGAGCGGATCGTCGGATTGCGGTTCCTGCCGGATTTTCTCGTTTCGACTCTCGGGCTGATCGGGCGCTGCCACTGGAGTCGGGCGCTCGACCGGCTTTTGCTGCTCGGGCTCCGATGGTTGGGCGCGAACTTCCGGCCTGGGCGTAACGGTCGATCGGGACTCGGCACGCTTGACGACGTCGCTTTCTACGGGGGACTTGAGTCCGCTCGGGCGGGGGCGCGCGGGACGGATCGTGCGCGGCGCCTGCGATTCACTCTCGGCCGCTGGGGGAGCGGGTTTGCGCACTTTCGCGGATACCGGGTCGGCGTTGAATACGTGGCCGCATCGCGAGCACTTGAAGGTTGGTGTATCGTCGGGCAGGACCCGCTCGTCAATTCGATAACGGGTGTGGCAACTGGTGCATTGAATTTCGATCATCTCCCCACCTCGCATCCCGCGCAGAAAATTATCATACGGCAAACGGTCGCGCATCCGCGGAGCGTCGCACGATGCGAATAGCGCTGTTGACGCGCCGTTTCGATAGCGCCGGCGGCGGCACTGAGCGCGATTTGATCGTCACCGCGAACTTCCTGCGCGCGAGCCGGCATCAGGTTACGATTTTCGCCGACGAGATACGCGGCGCAACCGGCGATTGGGACGTTCGTCGAGTCGGCAGAGGGCCGAGGCTCGGGCGCGCGCTGTCGCTCCTGCGATTCGCATGGACCGCGGCTCCCGCGGCGCGGCGCGCCGGTACCGACCTGGTGATCAGCTTCGCGCGATGCGTCGGCGCGGACATCATACGATCCGGCGGCGGCGCTCATTCCAGCTATCTCCGCGCGGCGCGAAAGTGGCGCGGCGAGTTCGGTGCGACTGCGATGCGGCTCAGCCCGTATCACCAGGCGCAGATGATCGTCGAACGCCGGGCGTTCCGACATCGCGGGCTGAAGCGCGTAATCGCGGTGTCTAATTTCGTCCGCGACGATCTGATCCGGGAGTTCAACCTTCCGTCCGAAAAGACAGTTACGATTTACAACGGCGTCGATCTCGAGCGCTTCCGTCCTACCGAGGATCCGTCGGAGCGCGCGACGGTCCGCCAGAAGTTTGTGGTTCCGGCCAGCGGTCGCGTGGTCGCGTTCGTGGGCAACGGGTTCGCGCGCAAGGGTTTGGGATTCCTCATCGAAGCGTGGCCGCTGGTCGCCGGCGGCGCATTCCTGCTCGTGGTGGGGAGCGATCGACAGACCGATAAATTCGAGCGCCGCGCGCGCGACCTCAACGTGAGCGCACGAGTAATCTTCGCCGGTCGACAAGCGGACGTCGCGGCGATCTTCCATGCGGCGGACGCATTCGCGATGCCGTCGCTGTTCGAGCCGTTCGGCAACGTTGTGATGGAAGCGATGGCCAGCGGACTGCCGGTGATGACCAGCGCATTCTCGGGCGTCGGGGAGTTGATTCCGCCATCGATGCGCGGGTTCCGCGTCGACAATCCCGACGACGTGGGCGAGGTTGCGCTCCGCCTCGGCGCCTTGTTCGACGCGCCCGCAAGTCTCGCCGCCGAGGCAAGAGCGACCGCCGAGAAATTCACGTGGGCGCGGTACGCCAGGGAGGTGAATGCGCTGATCGAGTAGGGAAGGGCAAATCACTTTATTCAATTTGAAACCCGCGGTGGGTTTCAAACTTCCTTCGGCAGGGGTGACCCCTGCACCCAGTGAGAAATCACAAAATGGCGAGGACGCCATTTTGCTCTCAGGTTCTGGAGCGGAGGCGTCCGAATCTTGCCTCGCCCAAGTTAGGATGTTGCGGTCCGCGCGACTATTTATTCGCCTCTCCCACTGTTTTGTGGGAGAGGTCGCGCCTTTGGCGCGGCTGAGGGGGAGTTTTACGGGAGAGCGGCGGCGGGCGGGCGTAGCTTCCGGCAGGTGAGGGTTCTGCAATTCAAGATACAAGCGCGCCGCGACACGGCCCGTTCTTTCTGTTGTCTTTCGGTCCTTGTGTCATTCTGAGCGCAGCGAAGAATCCCGGATCTTTTTGAACGCTGGCCGACTCACCCCCCAACCATGGATCAAGAGAGGGGTCAGTCGAAAGGTCTGCCGCATCCACCTTACCTTCGCGAAACTTTCTTAGACCTTTGAAAAAACCACCAATTGAGTTTAATCTCCACCAGCCTTACAACCGGGCTTTTTCGTCTAACATCAGCCCGGCAAACACCGGAGGGGATTCCAATGGACAGTCAGCTCTGCGCTTTGACCGAACGCGTCGCGCGCCTCGAGAAATCCAATCGTGCGATGAAGGTGATCTTCGCCATCACCGTGCTTGCCATCGCCGCCACGACCTCGACTCCGCGGCTGCTGGCAAAGACCAGGGGCGTGATGAAGATGGCGGCGCTCGATGCCGGAGCCATCACCACCCAACGGCTCAACCTGGTAAACGGAAGCGGCCAGACAGTCGCGGTGCTAGGGACCAGCCCTAACGGCGCCGGCTTGGTGTTCGTCGATGGATTGGGCAGGTGGCTGCTCGCACTGGGAGACACTCAGAATGGAGGCAAGACGACCGCAGGTCTGTCGCTGTTCGACGGCAATGCTGCGCTCGCCGGAAGCGGAGTGCCGCGTGCGGCGGTTGGAATCAGCAGTACCGGCGCGGCGCTGATAGCGCTCGATGGTAGCGGAAAGCCCGCGCTGGTAAGCGGCGTCAGTGCGGACGGCTCAAGCTCCGGTTCATTTGCACTGGACAGTAACGGCTATTCACGCGCCGGCTTCGGCAATGCGGCCAACGGCTCCGGCTTCTTCGCGAACGATTCGAACAACGTAACGCGCTACGTCGCCGGCGTAGCTCCCGATGGATCCCAAGCCGGATCAGTCACCTTCGACGCGACTGGCAAACCGCAGCTCGCGCTAGGCGGAAACGGCGACGCCAGCGCCGCAGGAATGCTGGCCCTCGACCCCACCGGCCAGGATCGCCTCGACGTAGGCTATTCGAGCGCAGCCGGGAGCGGCGTGGTCGTAAAAGACGCAACTGGAGCAGTAACCTGGTATGCGCCGGAACCTGCGGGAGAATGATCATCTCAAGGTTCCTCAGTTAAAGGCGGATCTCGAACAGCAGCTCGGCTAAACGGGGTCGTCGTCAGTTCGAGATCGGCTCGCTGTTAACAATCTGACTGCAAGATTTCGAGGACGTGCGTGCCACGTCTTGCGCTACGCGTGCGCCTCGGCTACCTCGGTTCGGATAAGGGAGGATTTTTCCTATGGCACAGATGAATGATGGGGGGATCGCGCTACTTAAGAAGTGCGAAGGATGTGTTCTCCACGCCTATGACGATGCAAACAAACAGCCGGTTAATCCCGGAACGCCGATTCATGGAAAGTTGACAATCGGTTATGGCCACACCGGGAGTGACGTTTTTCCTGGCCTCACCTGGACTCAGGACCAGGCTGATCACGCACTTCGGAACGACGTGGCCGCTGTATCGTCCGAACTCGCCCCGCTGATAACTGGGGGACTGAGTGACAATCAATTTTCGGCCTTCGTCTGCTTGGCGTTCAATATCGGAGCCCACGCTTTTGCGGGAAGCTCCGCGCTACACTTGGCAAACCAAAAAGATTTCGCCGACGTGCCGGCGCACATCATGCTGTGGGACAAAACCACCATCAACGGCCGACTGGTCGTAAGTCTGGGCTTAAAACATCGCAGAGAAGCCGAGGTCGCTTTGTGGAACACAGCTTCAGTGTTAGCCGCCCCTAGTCGCCGGAAGGCAGCAACCCCGCGCGCGTGACCTCGCGGCGCTCACTCTTATCCAGCGCCTCATTGCAGCGAGGTCCGGCCGGGCGCCACGTAGCGAATCTTTCGAAATCGCTGCGATGGTCTGGACCCCGCCCGTATTTAAGATAGGCGAGTCTACGAATCCCAAACAGGGTAACGCATCTGGATTGAAAAACCTGCGAGTGGAGATGCGCCGATTAGCGCCCCGCGGCTCCGACCTGCCCAGGAGGAAGGGGCATTGTCCTCCTTTCGAAACTGCGCCAATACCAATAGCACGCTTTGAACCTGATCAGGCTCCACAGCCAGTACAGATTAGACCGCGTGTCGGTATATACTCCAGTCGGTGGGGTAGGCAGAGAATGACTCGGATGTGAAGCGATATTTAAATCGCAATCACATATGTGCGTTAGCGGGCCAGAAAAGACATTCCACAATCGATCTATGATTGCCGTCTTTGTGCCTTCGATATCAGATACTCCTGGCTTGAGAAGTATCCTCAAATCCGTATGGGCAATTTCATCGGCTTCTATGTGATGGATGACCTCGGCGGATGAAATTTCATCCAGATTATCAGTTGAGACCAGCGCACGAACTGCGTTTGCTCCTAAGCAGTAAGCACCACAATAGATGTGCCGATTCTTCTCTGTAAACTTCCCGGTCGCTCTCCTTCTGTCGTTTATTCCTAGCGCGACTCGACAACCATAGCCGTGGATATGGTTGATCGTGGGGACGTAGCGCTGCCAAGCTAACGACGTGAGAAAGCTCCCATCGTCCTGTTTCGAGAAATGAATGAACTTCTCTGAGGCAAACATTTTCTTGCTAAGAAAGAGCGGATAGATGGCATGGCGGAATAGACTGTCGCCATCTGGAATCCGCCCCCCGCATCGCATAGCCGAATATTAACTAACGTAGTCTGGCGGATCGGAAACCGCGCTGCCGACGGGGATGACAGGATGCCCCAGTTGAACCGATCCGAAAAAGGTGAGGAGATTGCTTGGATTCAGCAATTGATTTCCTGAAAAGTCTACTCTCCGCTTAATACGCTCTGGCGAAGATATCAGAGCCGAGATCTTACTTGCGCTAATGGTCAGATATAAATTGTCGGTCTCATGGGACCAGTTGAAGACAACTGACTCTGGTCCGTGACTAAAAATGCGCGGTGTCGGAAGGAAATTGTCCATGAGTTGCGCTGCCACTTGACTGGCAGCGTCATAAACCAGGGTATCAATTCTCCACTCCTCTTCTTCTTTAACTTCGGTCAATTCGCTGAGCGCTTCGCCCAGCTCTAGGTATTCTTGACGTAGTTCCCATTGCCAAATGAGTGGCACGCTTGAGAAATACGTTTTCAAGACCCGGCTTTCAGACGGAACCGTAAGATCGAAAAGAACAAAAGCGCTGGTGTTCGAATGATAGGTTAGGGCGGGATCTCCGAAAATAGCTTCAGGACCGGAACCTAAAATTAACACAGTCTGCTGTCGAACCGAGGCAGAAGTAATCCTCATACTAGAATCCCTCGATGTTCAGTCCGATGTCGGCCTGCATTGCTGCAGCTGCGGTAAGCTCTTCAAGGAGGAGTGACGATTGCTGTCTGCTAGTAAGCGTAGTCCCAGAAGCAATAGCGGTATTGTGGTCAAAACTGACGCTAGCTGCTATATAGTCCCTGAACTGAACTTGTGCCAATAAAGAGCTATCTAATGCTGCGATAGGTACGCCGCCGGCGGGAACTGGCATAGCCTGAACTCGCAGCCCTTCCTTACTCCACTTCGTAATGAAATTCACCTTAACATCTCCCACACTGTTGCTCTTGCGCGGTCGATTGACTTGGAAGATGAAGTCATCTTCGTCGGTAATCCTCATGCGGTATTCTTTGGGTATGACCCTAATCAAAGTCTTGTTGATTTCCACGAGGTTCTGCTTCACAACGATGAATTGAACACCGAAGGCGACGCGAGCAACGGAGTCTGAAACGCCTTCGGCGATGACATCTATTATCTTTTTCAGTTGAATGTGAAGCTGCTCCGTATCTTCTATCAGCGCAAGTGATGTCTCCGGCACCTCACTGGGGGGCGATACAGATGAAAGATTGAAGTCCAGTCGGCTCGGATGGCTAAAGCAGCTTGCCATTATGCCATTTCGCCTGCCTTGGGCCACCGTCGGCAGAAGAGCATTTGGCTGCTTCTGATAGCTGTCCGGCTCGCCACCCCAAACTCGCCTATAGAGCTCGAGCGCAGAAGACGACGGAGGCGTCGCCAAAAGTAGAGTGATGCGAGCGTTTAAGGCCTTCCATTCATCCATTTGCTCTTCGGGGGTCAAGCTACACCAACCCCATAGCTTAGCAACGTCGGTGGGCAACGCAAGGCATTGGTAATTCGCCTCTCGTTCGCCGATCCGGAGGGATCGAGTTGAAGAATGCCTACTTAGCTTCAGGGTTCCTCAAGCGAGCGCGTGACTTCGCGACTATCCTTCGGTCCATAAACTGCTAGCTCTCGGCTGGAATCAACCCCGCGCGCGTGACCTCGCGGCGCTCGCTCTTATCCAGCGCCTCCGCTGCGCGGGACAGCGGGAACGTTGCGTCGCACATTTCTCGGTAGGGTAGGCGGTCGATGTTTGCCGCGAGGAAGTCGAGGGACTTCTTTAGGTAGTGGGGTGGATAGGTTGCTACGCCGATTATTTCCAGCGACTTGAACGTGATCACTGACGGAGGCAGTTGTACCGTCAGTCCTGACGAGATGTTGCCGACTTCGATCACGCGGCCGCCGACTCGCACTATCCGGAGTGCCTCGCTGAATGCCTCCGGGACGCCGGCTACTTCCAGCACCACGTCCGGCCATCCATGGCATAGCTCGCGGACCCGCTTGTCGCGAGCTTCCGCGTCGCCGTATTCGCGCATATCGACGGTCTCATCGGCGCCGAATCGGCGCGCCTCGCGCAGCCGCTGATCGACGCCATCGATCGCGATGACGCGCGCGCCGCGCGCCTTCGCAATCGCCATCGCATGCAGCCCGAGTCCGCCTGCACCGAGCACCACCAACGTCTCGCCAAAGTGAAGCCGCGCCCGATCGAGGCTCCAGAACACTTGCGACATCGCACAGTTCGCCGACGACGCGACCAGGTCCGGCACGTTGTCAGGTATTCGATAGAAGTGCTGATCGGGCTTTACGACATAGTGCGTCGCGAACGTGGCAGTGAAATGCGGCGGCTCATCCGGATGCCGCGCGCCGACCACCTTTGCGGTGCACGCCGCATGATTCCCGCTGACGCAATTCACGCATCGATTGCAGACCGTGTAGTAAACCGGCGCGATTCGATCGCCTTCTTTGACCGGCACGCCCGCCCAATCCGTTTTCACCCCCGCGCCGAGCGCCTCGATGCGCCCGGCCATCTCATGCCCCGGCATCACGCCGCGCCGCCCGAACTCGCCCTTCCACATATGCACTTCCGATCCGCACACATTGGTCTGCGTGACCGCCGCGACGATCCCGCCCGGCGCCGGCGCAGGCACGTCGTACTCGTGAAATTCAATCTTGTGTGCGGTAGGGATAAACGCGACGCGACCTTTCATTGTTTTTCTCCGGAACGCGGCGATGATGGTCCCGGTTTCATCCCGGACGAAAAAAATGTCAAGCCCGCCGTCCTGGCTTATTGTGGTGGAGGCGCAGGCAGCTTGAAATTTCCGCCAAGCGAAAATCCATGCATCGAAGCCGGCATGCCGGGCGGAGATTCAGCTCTATCGATCGACGAAGGAGCCTTGGGCTGACTCTGCATTGTCGCTGGGGCCGGCGATTGCCCACGAGCCGACGGACGCTGCCTGCTGCGGCGCGCCGCTTGGCTTCGCGTACTCCGGGCGATGCGTCTTCTTCGCCTGGGCCAATACTTCGCGGAGCAGATTCGATTCCTGGATTCCGTGCGATACACAATCGACATCGGTCGCCGGATGCAACGGGACTTTCACCGACGAATTGAACGTCGCGCGCACCTCGACGATGCTCGCCTCGCGCCCGCGCGGCCGCACCAGGAAGTTGTACACCGACGACGAGTTCGGCTCCGGCTCTGCCGTGTAGCCGCCCGCCACGCTCTTTATCTTCCCGCAATCGGCGTCATGCAGCGTGAAGCGCGGACCGGCCGCCTCGATAATCCCGTTGGTCATATCCTGCGCTTGCACGTGAAACGAATTTTCAGTGACGACTGCATTCACCGCGTCCCACGCGAGGTCGTACGGCAGTGGAATCACCACTTGCTGCTGTTCGTCAGGCGGCGGCTGCGTTGCGGGAGGATAGAGGCATCCCGAAGCGCACAGCGCCGCGATCAAACCAAATATCGAAATTCTCACCCCAAACATTTTCCATTCATCCGAATCGCTTCCGACAGCATGATAACAGATGCGCCCCGAGGTATGGCCAGCTTCTTCCTGACCCAATCGCAAAGTGACTACTGCCCGAGTGGCGAAAACACCGCTATCCGCGGCGCGACGACCAGACTTGCGTAAGCGGCATACAGTCTGTGAGACGCAGGATCGACTGCGAGCGTATGCGCCCCGTAATGCAGCGAGATCGTATCGAGCGTCGTGAACGCCCCCTTGCCGTCGCGCTCGACCACGCACAAAACTCCCGCGCGACCGGTTACGTAAATCCGATGAAGCCAGGCGTCGTAGGCGACCGAATCCGGCCCGCCGCCAACTGGAATAGAGGTCACGACCTGGTGCTTCTCCATATCGAATACCGCGAGCCTCGAGTTGCCGGAGCATCCAATGAAGAGCTGGCGGTGCGGTTCATCGATCGCCATCCCGGTCGGGTGCACGCAGTCCTGAAGCGGCCAGCGCGCCGTGACAGCTCGCTTGCTCAGATCAACGGCCGCGATCGAACTGGTGTCTTCCAGATTCTGAAAAAAGAGATTCGTTCGAGCGTCAAAAACCCCAGACTCGGGCTTGCCGCCCAGAGCGATTGTCGCCGACACTTTCCGTGTCGCTGGATCGATCAGAGTCGCGGTCTTCGCATCGCCACTTGCAACATAGATAGTCCGGATCGCCGAGACATAGAAAATTCCATCGGGGTCATCGGCAACCGGGATGCGCGTCACGAGCCGCATCGTCGAGAGGGTCGAAGATATCGACGGTGTTTGCTCTCGCTGCGCGTCACATACGCCATGCCGCTAGCTGGATCGACGACGACGCCGTGGGCCGCCGGTTCCAGCTCGAACATCGAAACGTCGCTCGTACTGGCCAATCCGTTTTCGTTGTCGTGCAACGCGATTTTGTAAACCGTGCCCGTGCTCACATTCGCGACGAACAGGTCTTTGCCGTTCAGGGTCAGGTAGTCCATCACGGTCAGAATGCCGGCGCGGCGGTCCTTCGGGAGAACCACGAATCCTTCGAACTTGAGGCTCCTCGCGATGCCCGGCGTCCCGGGAAAAATCTCCCAGACGAACAGAGCCAACAATCCTGCGACAGCAATAGCTGCGATCCACAGGAAAGCTCTCACTACAGTTCGGATGCGCATGTGCGACGGCATGATAACAGATGCGGCAAGAATAGAGACGAACGCTGGCACGCGATCGTCCTGAGGATGCGCGAGGCAGAGCCCGAACCCTAACCCTAGCCCCTTCCCCAGAAAGAATGGGGAAGGGGAACCGAAAAGTCATCGCAACTCGCTGTCCTATCCCCCTCACCCCCTTTCCACAAGGAAAGGGGGAACAGAGCGGTTACGGCATTCCCCCTTTCGCGAAACTTTATGATAATGTCCCCATCGTTCGGGACCCGCCCGCCGAGGTGGCCCCGCGGAAGGTATTTGCCATGTCGGGTCATTCGAAATGGAGTTCGATCAAGCATAAGAAGGCGATCACCGACTCCAAGCGCGGCCGCGTCTTCACCAAGATGATCAAGGAAATCACGATCGCGGCGCGGCTCGGCGGCGGCGACATCAACTCGAATCCGCGACTGCGCACCGCGGTGACCGTCGCCAAGAAGCAGTCGATGCCCAACGACAACATCGATCGCGCGATCAAGAAGGGCACCGGTGAAATCGCGGGCGCGTCGCTCGAAGAAATCACCTACGAAGGCTACGGCCCCGGCGGCGTCGCAATCATGGTCGACGTGCTCTCGGACAATCGCAATCGCACGGTCGCGGAGTTGCGCTTCGTCTTCTCGCGGCATGGCGGCAATCTCGGCGAAGTCGGATGCGTCGGCTGGATGTTCAAAAAGCGCGGCGTGATTGGGATCGAAAAATCCGCAATCGACGAAGACAAGTTGCTCGAACTCGCGCTCGATGCCGGCGCTGACGACGTGACCAGCGACGGCGACACTTTTGAGGTCCTCACCGCGCCAGACAAATTGAACGCGGTGCGCGACGCGATCGAAAAAGCCGGTATTCCGATCGCGCATTCGGAACAAACCCGGATTCCTGAAAATACGGTTGCGGTCTCCGGCCATACGGCCGGTCAGGTGCTCAAGCTGATGGAAGAACTCGAGGATCACGACGACGTGCAAAATGTCGCCGCTAACTTCGACATCAGCGATCAAGAGATGGCGCAGTTCTCGGCGGCCTGACGCCGCGCGGGTCTGCCGCGGAGGTGGGGTATGCGGATACTCGGGGTGGATCCCGGGAGTGCAGTATGCGGTTACGGCGTCGTCGAAGGCCCGGGCCAACGCTATGTGACCGCCGGCACGATTCGATGCGCGTCGTTGGCGCCCGGTCCCGCGCGCTTGCGTCGCATTCATGAGACTCTTCTCGCCATCATCGACGAGTACTCGCCAACTGCGGTGAGCCTCGAGCGACATTTCGTGGCCGCCAACGTCCAGAGCGCATTTCGTCTCGGCGAGGCGCGCGCGATGGCGATGCTCGCGGCGGCTGAACGCGGCCTCGCGATGTACGAATACCCGCCCAACGAAGTTAAGCTATGCGTCGCCGGTCACGGACATGCCGACAAGGCGCAGGTGAAATACATGGTGCGCAAGACGCTCAAGCTTGATCCGGCGAGCGATCTTGCCGACGACGCCGCCGACGCGCTCGCGATCGCGCTCTGCCATCTCGGCCGCGGCCGCATGCCGAACCTGGTCGAGTCGATCGAGCGCATCCGTCCGCCCGCACCGCGACGCGCCAAGCCCCGGATGGTGCCGCAATGATCGCGACATTGTCAGGCGCACTCGCAGTTCGCGACGCAAGCCGCATCGTGGTCGAGACCGGCGGCGTCGGCTACGAAGTATTGATCCCGCTGAGCACCTACTATCGCTTGCCGCAACTCGGCGAGCAGGTCGCGCTCGAGATTCGGCAGGTCGTGCGCGAGGACGCGTTGATGCTCTACGGATTTTCCAGCGCGACCGAGAAGCGCGCCTTCGACTTGCTGATGAGCGTGCAGCACGTCGGCCCGAAGCTCGCGCTCGCGATCCTGTCGGTGCTCGCGCCGGAAGAACTCGTGGCCGCGATAGGGAAGGGTGACGTCGATCGAATCGACGCAGTGCCCGGCGTCGGTCCGAAGGTCGCGGAGCGCGTCTGTCGCGAACTGCGCGACAAAGTGGCCGACTTGAAGCTGGCTGCCCCGTCCACCAGCGCATCCAACGGCCATCTGCGTCCGGTGCCGGATCGAAACAGCACGCCCGCCGGGCCCGCCGACGAAGCAGTTTCAGCGCTCGTTAATCTCGGCATGAAACCGATTGAAGCGAAGCGAACCGTTGACGCGGTGATCGCCGCGGATGCGAGCGCAGCGGAAAATCCGGAAGTCATAATCCGCAAATCATTGGCGGTGCTGCTCGTTGAAAAGTAAGCCGATCGAAAATTCACATCCGGATACCGCGCCCATTGGAGAGGGCCGGATCGCCGCGCGGGTTGGTCACGAGGACGAGCGTCGCCTTGATCTCGCGCTCCGCCCTCGCAAACTCGACGAATTCATCGGCCAGACGCGCAACAAGAAAATCCTCGGCATGTCGATCGATGCGGCCCGGGGGCGCGCTGAGGTCCTCGATCACGTCCTGTTCTCGGGGCCGCCCGGACTCGGTAAGACTTCGCTCGCACATATCATCGCGCGCGAGCTCGGCGTGAACCTGCATATCACCTCAGGTCCGGCGATTGAGCGCGCCGCCGACCTCGCCGCAATCGTCAACAACCTTCAGGAACACGACGTGCTCTTCATTGATGAGATTCATCGCCTGCAGCGCGCGATCGAGGAGCGGCTCTACTCGGCGATGGAAGACTTCGAATTTCACATCGTGATGGGCGAGGGGATGGGCGCGCGCACAATGAAGCTGGCCGTCAAACCTTTTACGCTGGTTGGCGCTACCACGCGATCGGGTCTTCTCAGCGCGCCGCTGCGCGACCGCTTCGGCCAGCATTTCCACCTCGACTTTTACGATCACGCCGAACTGGGCGAGATTGTGCGCCGCTCCGCCGCGCTGTTGAACGTCGCGATCGACCAGCAGGGTGCGGACGAGCTCGCGTCGCGATCGCGCGGGACGCCGCGAATCGCCAACCGCCTGCTGCGCCGCGTCCGCGACTTCGCGCAGGTTAATGAAGCGCCGCTCGTCACTCGCGAGATCGCGCTCGGCGCTCTCGAACTGCTCGAGATCGATACCGCCGGTTTCGACAAGATGGACCGCGCCATTCTCGGCGCGATCATCGACAAGTTCGACGGCGGCCCGGTCGGGGTCGAGAGCCTTGCCGCCGCGGTCGGCGAGGAGTCCGACACGATCGAGGAGGTTTACGAACCCTACCTGCTTCAGGAGGGCTTCCTCGCACGCACCTCGCGCGGCCGCGTCGCGACCCAGCGCGCCTACACCCATCTCGGCCGCACCCGCCGCGGCACTCTGCTGTAGCGACTATGGCCAAGATTTATGTTCTCCAGCATCACCCGGTCGAGAATCTCGGCACTATCGCCGACGCTCTCGAAGGCAGTGCGCTCGCATGGCAATACGTGCGCGTCGGCGAAGGCCAGCCGGTGCCTGCGAATATGAAAGGGGCGGGCGGCCTCATCGTGATGGGCGGTCCGATGGGCGTCTATCAGACCGATCGTTACCCGTGGCTGCGCGACGAGATGCGCCTGATCGAAGACGCGATGAAATCGAATCTGCCGGTGCTCGGCGTATGCCTGGGCGCGCAGATTCTCGCAGCCGCACTCGGCGCGAAAGTCGATCGCAATCCTAACGGCAAAGAAATCGGATGGCATCCGGTTTGTTTGAGTGATTCGGCCAGGGAAGATCGCCTGATGCGCGATTTGCCCGCGACGATGACCCCATTTCATTGGCACGGCGACATCTTCGATCTGCCGCCCGGCGCGGTTTCGCTCGCATCGTCGGACAAGACCCCGTGCCAATCATTCCGCCATGGCGACAAAACCTACGGCTTCCAGTTCCACTTCGAAGTGACGCGCGACGGAGTCGCCGCGATGGCCAACGCATTCGCAAAAGAACTGGTTCGCGAAAATATCCCGGCCGATCGAATGATCGCTGACGCGGATGAGTTCCTGCCTCCGCTCGAAAAGATTTCCGACACGGTCTTCTCGCGCTGGGCTTCCCCAATCCAGCGCATGTCCTGAGAGGCTTCTCCCTCTGCGCGATTGTTCCCCTTCCCTCGAGGGAAGGGGTTAGGGGTTAGGTTCCCCGGCACATTCGAGCTTCCATCTCCAACAACTTACGCTTGCGTTCCAACCCCCATCGATATCCCCCGAGATGGCCCGACGCGCGAATCGCGCGATGGCAAGGGATGATAATCGACACGGGATTGGCGCCGTTGGCGGTGCCGACCGCGCGGACTGCGCGAGGCCGTCCAATTTGCTGCGCGATTTGGGAATACGAGCGCGTTTCGCCCGCGGGAATCGCGCGGAGTTCCTCCCACACCGCGAACTGAAACGGAGTGCCGCGGATATCCATCGGAGGCGCAGGTATCTTCGAGTGGCCGGCAATGTAGTTTGCGAGCGCCTCGGCCCATTGGCCGATGCGCAGGTCCTGGCGACGATTCGGGTCTGCGACCCGAATCGTCGCATCCGGATAGTCGCGCCGCAGCTCGGCGACTATCGTCCGATCTGCTTCGCCCATCGCGGCGAAGCAGATCCCGCGCCGGGTGCCTGCTACCAGCAACCGGCCGAGCGCCGAATCGACAATCGCATACGTGATTTCTGCGCCGTCGCCGCGCGGCCCGTACGGGTTGTTCATACTGTTACTTTTGCCCGAATCATGCATCTAAAATGGGTACGCGGGTTCGCCCCGTTGGAACCATATAACCCCGTGAATCGGTTATTGTGATATGAAACCAAACATCAAGGCGCTTGCCGTTTCCGTTTCGATCGTCGTCACTCTGATTTTCGCTATCGCGCTCGCGGCAGAAATTCCCGGCCCACCAGCCACGGACTTGAAGCTGGCGCCCGCTCTTTCGTTTTCGGACGACTCGAGTTCCAACTTTCCTATCGAGGGAAAGAATCTATCCGACGGCACGATTACGTCCGACCATGCGACGGTGATCTTCTTCGGCACGGCGAATTGCTGGAACACCGCCCGCGAAGCCGAACGCCTGGTGAACCTGTATCCTCAATACAAAGATAAGATTCACTTCGTCGTCGTCGATTTGCGGAGTCCGTCACTTGCGCAGCAACCTTTGATCGAACGCTACTACCACGGCTACATCCCAACGATCGCGGTCATCGATAGCAATGGCAACGTGCTCTACGATCGCGCCGGCGAGACCGCGAGCGAGCGTGGCGATACGAGCAATCTGCAGAAGTTGCTCGACACCGCGCGCTAGGCGCGGCGTCTCAATTCGGCGCGTCGGCATTTCGGTCGTATAACAGGAGGTGGATCTGGCCGAAATCCTTCTCTGAATTCAGCCGATATCTGTCACCGATCGCCGCCAGAAGCCGCTTGTTCATTTTCCTTTGCGCCTGGGAAAAGGGTTGGTCGCTTGAGTTCTGAAAAAAATCGATCGGCCACTGCGCCAGCCAGAGTCGAGCATATCGTTTTGGCGCCTCGTTGATCGCTCGCATCGCGATCGGTTCGAAGAGATTCGGTTCGGTGAAGTAATGCCCAGAATCGATTCCTCCGATGCGCCATTGCGCGTCCCAGTCGGGAAAGATTACGGCTGGCGGTTCAGCGAAGCCCGACCTCGATACATAGTAGTCGTAAGTGCCTCGAGAGGTCGGAAGCAGAAAAATTATCGCGTCGCGGGGTTTTGCATCATTGAGTACATACCTGGTAACTGCGCGCCAATCGTCGCGGCTGTCGTATCGGTAGTAGAGGTAATCCTGGTAGAGCGAAAGCGTTGCGATGGCCACGAGGCCTGCCGCGCCGATCCACCGGGGCCGCATTCGGCATAGTCCGACCGCGCACAGAATAACGAAAAAAGGGAACGCTTCGCTCAGGTAACGAACCACCAGCAGCGGCTTGACCAGAGAAATGACGAGCACGACTGCGAGCGGAAATGCGAACCCGAGCAGGATGAAGTATCGGCGACCTTCGGCCCGTTCGGATTTCCGGTCGTCGAACAACAGTGCGAGCACGCCGCATCCTGCGGCTATCATATAGATTGCCGTCAGCAGAAATTCACCGCGCCCGGTCGTCAGCGAGCCGCAGAAGTCGCAAAACAATTCTGAAATCAAAGCGGGAGCGAGCGAAGAAACCCAGTTGGCTTGTCCGACATCGGTCAACAACACGGATAGCCCCTTCGGTATTATCAGCAGACAGATGAGAACAACGGTCGCAATCAGTCCGAAGCGCAATTTCATCCGGCGTGGGCGCCGCACGAGGGGAATCCATTGAGCAGGATACGAGAGCGCGCCGAAAATGTGGGTGTACGCACCAAGCACGGCAGTCATCACGTACGCCACATAGTTCGGGAGGGATTGGAGTGTCGAAGGCATCGCAGGAAAAATACCCACGAGCATACGACCAGCATCGTCATCAGGGCGTAGCAGCGAGCCTCCTGGGCATAGCGAATGGAAAAGACGTTGACCGCGAATAGAAGTGCGGTGACGATTGCGACACGCGTTCCAACCAGCCTTCGCGCAAGCGCATAAATGAACGGAAGCGTCGCGACCGAGAAGATCACGGATGGCATCCGCAGAGACGCCTCGCTGTCACCGAAAAGCGTCATCCAAAGCCGCAGCACGACCTGGTAGGGGGACATGGCGACTTCGTTCGATTTCGTCAGCATGTCGCGCCACGACATATGCGCAAACGCGACGCTGAGAGCCTCGTCGTGCCAGAGGCTTGGCTTGCCCAGATAGAGGAGGCGCAGGATTGCTGCGATGATCGTCAGGACCGGAACGACCGCTCGTGGCGACGGTCGCGAGATCCATCGCCACGCGGGCGCTTGCTCAGCGTCCGCCGACGATGCCGTCAGATGCGCGGGTTCGCCCACTCGTCCGGATCGCGCACGCCGGGCTAGCCCTTCGGCAGCTTGAGGACGCGCTCGCCGATGATGTTGTGCTGAATCTCGCTCGAGCCTGCAGCGATCGTCAGCCCGCGCGCTGCGAGTGTCCGATGCATCCAGCGGCCGCCTTCGACTGCGCCGACGCTGCCGCCCTCGACGTTGGCGAACGCATCCCAGCATCTCGTCGGCGAACATCGCGACTCGCAGATTCAGCTCGGTCGCAAACAGCTTGCCGAATGAACTCTCCGCGCCCGGCACCTTGCCCTTGAGCTGCGCCGACAGCGACCGGTAACGCGACAATCGCAGGCATCGCGCCTCGACCGCGAACTGCGCGAGCTTCTGCCGCACATAAGGATGCTTCCACGCAGGTCCGCCTTCGAAATCCACTTTCTTCGCGAGGTCGAGCAGCTCGCCAATCGTGCGTTCCACTGGATGCCGCGTGCCGCCGGAAACGCGCTCGTACATCAGCGTCGCAATCGACACCTGCCATCCCGCGTTGAGATCGCCGACCAGGTTTTCTTTCGGCACACGGACGTTGTCGTAAAAGACCTCGTTGAATCCGGCGTCGCCGGTGATCTGAACGAGAGGGCGCACCGTGATCCCGGGGCTATGCATATCGACCAGCAGGTATGAAATCCCTTTGTGCTTGGGAGCTGCGGGATCCGTTCGCACCAGGAGCACCTGCCAATCTGCACGATGCGCCAAACTGGTCCACACCTTCTGCCCGTTGATTACGAAGGTGTCGCCGTCGAGCACAGCGCGCGTCTGCAGACCCGCCAGATCAGAACCGGCGCCGGGCTCTGAATAACCCTGGCACCAGATTTCCTCGCCGGTGAGCATCTTGAGCAGGTAGCGCTTTTTCTGCTGCTCGGTGCCGAGATGCATGATCGTCGGCCCGATTCGATCGATCGCAAGCTGATTGGCGCCGTAGAGCGGCAGCCCCAGCCGCAGCGCTTCGTCCTGGTAGATAGCCTGCTCGATCATGCTCGCACCGCCACCGCCCCATTCCTTGGGCCAATGCAGCGCGGCGTAACCGGCCTTGTAGAGCCGTCGATGGTAGTCGAGGAGCCGATTCCACTGCTCGTCATCGCGCACATCGAGCAGGCTCGCAGTCGAGCCGCCGAGCCCTCTGCGCCCGAGCGTTTCCGCGGAATTCTTCTCGAGCCATCCCGCAATTTCAGCGCGAAATTTGTCCTGTTCGGGAGTGTAAGTAAAATCCATCGGCTGCTCCGCGTGATTGGTCGGCGCGAGTATAGCGCGATCGGGAGATTCGTCGTTAGTGAAGCGTCTCGATCTTCGATACTGGCATCACGAATCCTTTGCTATATGATAGCCGGATACTCTGAGTGCTGCGGGACGCCGTGAAAAAATTGGAACGCGCGTTGCGTCTGCGCTCTATCATCAAAACACGAGGCGAATTGCGACACCGATGGCATACGAGCACATCAAGGTTCCCAGCAACGGCGAAAAGATTACTCTTGGCGCCAATCATACCCTGAAAGTACCCGACCGCCCGATCATTCCGTTTATCGAAGGCGACGGCACCGGCCCCGACATCTGGCGCGCGTCGCAATACGTCTTCGACAACGCGGTCAAGAAAATCTACGGCGGCAAGCGCCAGATCGCGTGGATGGAAGTGTTCGCGGGCGACAAGTCGTTCAACCAGTGGAAGACGTGGCTGCCCGACGAAACCGTGGAGGCGTTCCGCGAATTCCTGGTCGGCATCAAGGGCCCCTTGACGACTCCGATCGGCGGCGGCATCAGCTCGCTCAACGTCGCGCTGCGCCAGATGCTCGATCTCTACGTATGCCTGCGGCCGGTGCGCTACTTCGCCGGCGTGCCGAGCCCGGTCAAGCATCCCGAGAAACTCGACGTCGTGATCTTTCGCGAGAACACCGAAGACATCTACGCCGGAATCGAATGGCCGGCCGAATCGCCCGAGGCGAAGAAGGTCATCAAGTTTCTGCAGGAGGAGATGGGCGTCAAAAAAATCCGTTTCCCCAACACCTCGGGGATCGGCATCAAGCCGGTCTCGCGCGAGGGCAGCGAGCGGCTCATTCGCGCGGCGCTCGACTACGCGATTCGCCACAAGCGCAAGAGCGTGACGATGGTCCACAAGGGCAACATTATGAAATACACGGAGGGCGCGTTCCGCGATTGGGGCTACGAACTCGTCCGCCGCGAGTACAAAGGCAAGGCGGTGGGATGGGACGATTGCAACGGCAAGCCGCCCGCCGGTGAGTTGCTGGTCAAGGATGCGATCGCCGACATCACGCTGCAGCAAGTGCTGACGCGCCCCGACGAGTTCGACGTCGTCGCGACGATGAACCTCAACGGCGACTATTTGTCCGACGCGCTCGCGGCGCAGGTCGGCGGCATCGGAATCGCTCCTGGAGCCAACATCAACTATTTGACCGGTCACGCGATCTTCGAAGCGACGCATGGCACCGCGCCCAAGTACGCCAATCAGGACAAGGTGAACCCCGGCTCGGTGATTCTGTCGGGCGTGCTGATGTTCGAGCACATGGGATGGCAGGAGGTTGCCGACGGAATCATTCGCGGCCTCGAGAAGACGATCAGCAAGAAAGAAGTGACGTACGATTTCGAGCGCCTGATGACCGGCGCGAAACTGCTGAAGTGCTCTGAGTTCGGCAAGGCGATCGTCGAAAACATGTAGTCCGACGCACCGTTCAGACGGTAGGAGCGCGAGGCGCGTTTAGCGTCTCGCGCTTTTTTTTCAATGAGAATCCAATCAGGCAATGTCGAATATCGGGGCGTTTCGCGCTTGACATATATGTAACCGATGGGTTACATATTCCCGCGATGCCGATAGACGCCACCATTGGGGCACTGGCCGATTCCACCCGCCGCGAATTGCTGCGGCGCCTCGCCGACAAACCGTGCCGCGCTGGAGAGTTGGCGCGCGGGTTTGCGATCAGCCGTCCCGCGATTTGCAAGCACACGCGGATGCTGGGGCGGGCCGGTCTTATCCGGGCTAGGAAAGTGGGGCGCGAACGAATCTACGAGCTCGCGCCACGGGGCCAAATCGCGGTTCAGGAATTGATCAGAACATTGGAAGAGGTAGGCGCGTTCTGGGACAGCACACTGAATGCGTTCAAGCGCTACGTGGAGGAAAACCGATGACGATTCGAAAAGCGATTCGAGTGGAACGCTCGCCGGAAGTCGTGTTCCGCGTCTTCACCGAAGAAATAGGCAAATGGTGGCCGCTGAAAGAAGGGTTTTCTTTCGGCGGCGAAAAGGCCAAGGAGATCTTCATCGAAGGCCGCGTTGGCGGCAGGTTCTTCGAGCGACTTACCGACGGCACCGAATTCGAAGTTGGCCGTATCACCGCGTTTCAACCGCCGCACGTCGTTGCGTTCACGTGGAAGGCTCCCGAGTGGGAGGCGCCGACCGAGGTCGAAGTCAAATTCGCGCCTGACGGGACCGGCACTCGCGTCGAGCTCGAGCATCGAGGATGGGACGCGGGACCGATCATGCAGAAGCAGGGCAAGGGTTACAGCGACGGCTGGGGCATCATCCTGGTGCGATTTAACGCACGAGCTGCCGTCGCCTGACAGCGTACCAACAACTCATCTAGGAGCAGAAATATGAAACCGTGGACCTGGTTGAGAATAGGAGCGGCGCTTCAAGGCCTTGGAGCCGTGCTTCACACGATCGCGGCGATGGATTCACCGAGTCGCGGCCCGGCGGAACAAGCAGTGTTTGCCGCGATGCAGTCGTTTCACTTTCAGATTGCGGGAGTGAATCGCAGCCACTGGGACTTCTACATGGGTTACGAGTTATGCATCACAGTGGTGTTCGCCATTTTAGCGGTGTTGATCTGGCAGCTAAGCAACTTGAGCCGGGAAGAGCCGAGGCACGCAGTGCCTTTGATCACCACTATCCTGGTGGCGGAGATTTTATTGAGTGCAGTGGGTTGGGAGTACTTTTTTGCCGGCCCGGGCGGGATGTCGATCCTGATAGCCGCATGCCTGGTAGCTGCGATACTTGGACTTAGGAAAATTAAGCAGCCGGAATTTCAAACCAGGCGGACAGCAAAGGCAAGCTAGCGAATCAGCTGACTCAGAATGGTTTGTCGCCGTTGATGGTTACACGCTCCATGCGGCGGTTCGCCTTGCGATTGTCCGCGACCACTCGATGCTGCGTGCATCGGTTGTCCCACATCGCGACTGAGTTCGGACGCCATCGAAAGCGGCATGAGAAATCCGGCGTCTCGATATGCCGGTAAAGGAAGTTCAGCAGAAATACACTCTCGGCCGGCTTCATTCCCTTGATCGACGCGGTGAAGGTCGTGTTGACAAAAAGCCCCTTCCGGCCGCTCTCCGGATGCGTGCGGACGACGGGATGCTCCGCCGACAGTACCTTTGGCGACGGCGTACCGCCGAGGTGGTCGGTCCTGTAGCCGGTGCGCGAAAAGGTGCGCGCGGTATCGTGAATAGCGACCAGGTCCGACAGCATCCGCTGCATCTTGTCGGATAGCGCATCGTAGGCCGCGTACATACTCGCCCACATCGTGTCGCCGCCAAACTCCGGCGCGACGACGCATTTCAGCACTGAGCCCAGCGGCGGCTCGTCCATGAAAGTTACGTCACTATGCCAGGCTTCCGCGAGGTACGGATGCTGTTCATCGCTCTGCAGCACCACGAACTCCGGATGCCCCTGGTCTTTGAGTGGCTGCAAGTAAGGATGAATCTGAAGCGTGCCGAACCGCCGCGCGAAGGCCTTGTGCTGGTCGCGGGTAATTTCCTGATCACGAAAGAACAGCACCTGATGCTCGACGAATGCCTCTCGCACCTCGGTGAGTGCGCCATCGCCAAGCTCGCCAAGATGCACTCCGCCAACCTCCGCGCCCAACGCTCCGGCAATCGGACTCACCGAAATATGCTGCCAGGTCTTCATCGCGATTTCTCCCCCGCCAACATACAAGACGCCATGTAATCGCACCACTGCAGTCCGGTTATTAGTTTGGCGAAGCAACAAACAAGCTCATAACTTATCAAACCTTGAAAAGAACAACGCGCTGTGAGACTGTGCGGTCCATCCGGTGATTCTACCATCGGCTTACATATCGGCTCATCGGGGAGGATCTAATGACGCGGCGCATTCTACGCATCGTTGCTGCGGGCGCGATGCTGACCCTGGTCATTTTCTTGTCGTCTGCGCGTTCGCGCGCCGGCGACGATTCAGCGATCGCCTCTACACCCAACGCGACTATCACGCTTTCCAATTTTCAGGCTGCGTCGGTCGTCATCGGGCAGGTTGATTTCTCGGGAGGCCAATTCAACCAGGGGCTGAGCGGTCCCGCCGCCGATACCGCTTCCACTGGATTCGGATCGATTGGCGTCGGGCCTACCGGGATTCTCTATTTCGCCGATTACAGCAATCAGCGCGTGCTCGGCTTCAACTCGGTGCCGTCGTCGAACGACGCAAGCGCGGATTTCGTCCTCGGCCAGCCGAATCTCACCTCGAGTGGCAAAGGCAACGGAGCGAATCAGTTTGGAGGACCTCAGTCGCCGTTTGTCTTCAACAAGATGCTTTTCGTTTCGGATTTCTACAACAATCGGGTTCTAATCTGGAAGAAGGCGCCGAAGGCAAATGACGCTCAAGGCAAATATCGTTCTCGGCCAAGCCAAATTCGGAACAAGGAACACTTCATGCACGGCAACTGGCATGAGTGCTCCTGAAACTCTCGCGGTAGCTTCAGGAAAACTGGTGGTGGCGGACTCCAGCAATGCACGCGTGCTCATCTATAAGAAGATTCCCAAAAAGAACGGGCAGAAGCCGAGTATCGTTCTCGGCCAGAATAACCTCACCACCTGCGTGTTGCTTAATAATGGGTCGGGAGTCGCAGGCGCGCCGAGCGACGCGAATTTCAGTTATCCGGCGGGAGTCTGGACCGACGGGAAGAAGCTGGTGGTGACCGACGAAGACGAAAGTCGAGTGCTGATTTGGAACTCATTCCCCAAGAACAATTTTCAGCCGGCCGATATCGTACTCGGACAACCCAACTTCACCACCAACGTGATAAACAACAACGGATCAGGTGGCACCGGCTCGCCCAGCGCGAAGAACATGAACATGCCGTATGACGGGGTCTTCAGCAATGGAACCCAACTCTTCATCGACGACCAGAAGAACCAGCGAATACTGATCTGGAACACGTTTCCAACCACGAATTTTCAGCCGGCCGATGTAGTCCTCGGACAGCCGAATTTTGGCTGCGGTGTGGAGAACAACGACGGCACCGGATGCACTGGCGGATCGCCTTCCGCGGCCAATCTCAGCAATCCGACCGGCATCGTCCAAGTCGGCAATCAGCTGATCGTGGCCGACGGCGGCAACAATCGATTCCTGATTTACAACGGCATGTAGCGCACGCCGTCCCGGTATCGGCGCGCCCGGCGCTCCGCTGGCTCTATGGCCAATCCAGCGAGACCTTCAATCGTTGGCTGCAATCGAGTCAGGGCATAGACTTTAGCGCGGGGAGAATAGGGCGATGCTCTTTCGAATTCCAGCTGTGGCACTGATCGCTGTAGCGCTCGTGACGACTCTCGCCGCGTCGGCGCCCGCCATCGCCGAAGATATGAAGGGCATGGACATGAGCGGGCACGACATGTCGAAGATGTCGGCCGACGAGGCGATGGATCACGACATGCACATGGGCAAGGGCGACATGAAAAATATGTCGTTGCACATGGCGTACACCGACCTGCGTCCCGGCAACGACGCCGACAAAGCGCGCGCCGCGGTGCTGGTAACCGACCTTCAGCATGCGCTCGCAAAGTACAAGGACTATCACGTCGCAGAGGCCGACGGCTTCAAGCCGTTTCATCCTGAGTTCAAACAACCGGTCGTGCATTTCACGAGGAACTGGAACGGCCTCAAAGCTGCGTTCACGTTCGATCCGAACCAGCCGACGTCGCTGCTCTACCAGCGCACTGAAGATGGCGGCTACAAACTGATCGGCGCGATGTACACCGATCGCAAAGCCGCGACCGACGATCAGCTCAACAATCGCGTGCCGCTGAGCGTCGCGCGGTGGCATCGGCATATCAATCTGTGCTTCCCGCCTCGTGGCGCCGACATCAAGACCGCAGACTGGACCAAATTCGGATTCAACGGTTCGATCGCGACCAAGGAAGCCTGCGACGCCGCGGGTGGCCGCTTCTTCCCCCAAGTGTTCGGCTGGATGGTGCACGTTTACCCCTGGGAGACCAACCCGCAACTCGTGTGGGCGCACTAGTAAGTAGTGACGCCGTCGGTAGAGCTGATCGAGGTTCGAAAGTCGTACGGCGGATTTAATGCCGTTGACGGAATCTCGTTCGCGATTCCGCCCGCACAAATCTTCGGCCTGCTCGGACCCAACGGCGCAGGCAAGACCAGCACCATCCGCATGATGATCGGTATCACCTCGCCTGATTCAGGTGTCGTGCGACTGTTCGGCGAGGAGCTTCGTCGTCGCGCGCTTCGCCGGGTTGGCTATCTGCCCGAGGAACGCGGCTTGTATCGGCGGATGACGGTCGGCGCGAATCTGATTTTTCTCGGGCAGCTCGCGGGTCTGTCGGTTGCTGTGGCGAAGGAGCGAATCGAGGCGTGGACGAAACGCCTCGGCATCGCCGAATGGGTCGATCGTCGCGTTGACGAGCTGTCAAAGGGGATGCAGCAGAAGATCCAGTTCATCGCGGCGCTGTTGCACGATCCCGACCTGATCGTGATGGACGAGCCGTTCGCCGGGCTGGATCCAGTCAACACGATGCAGCTGAAGGACGTCCTGGTCGGCCTTCGGACAGCGGGGAAATCGATCCTCTTCTCGACCCATCGGATGGACCAGGTCGAAAAGCTTTGCGACTCGATCTGCCTGATCAATCGCGGCAAGGCCGTGCTGCAAGGGAGCCTCAGCGAGGTGAAAAACGGCAACGGCAGGCGCTTCGTGCAAATCGACTACGAAGGCGACGGCAAATGCCTGGTCGGCCATCCGCTGGTCGACTCGCTCAATGACTACGGCAATCATGCCGAGCTTCGTCTGAAACCCGGCGCGGACTCGCAGGAACTGCTGGCGACCGCGATGCGCCAGTTGCGCGTGCTCCGATTTCAGGTGATGGACCCGTCGCTCGAACAAATCTTTATCGAACGAATTTCGGGCAAGCATGGCTGAGTTCTCGATTAAGAAAGTCTGGATCATCGCGAAGCGGGAATACCTCGAGCGGGTCCGAACGCGTTCATTTCTCCTCTCGACGTTCGTCACTCCGTTCCTGATGGCGACGTTCCTGTTCGTGCCCACGATCATCAGCACCTCGACAGCCCGTGGCATTATGCGCGAGAACGAGCGCCCGGCGCGGGTGGTGTTCGTGTCCGACAATCGCGCGCTGGCTGAATTGGCGAGCGGCGAATTGGCGCGTCAGCACGGCACGCGCTATGAGCCTTCGGTCGTGACGCCCGCGTCTATGGCCGAGCGTGCGCGACTCGACCAGCAGCTCGATCAAAGCGACATCGAGGGCTACGTATGGCTCGACGGTCCCGCGATCGCGTCGCGCCAGGTTACATTCACCACGCGCCGCATGGGCGATTTCATCCTTCGAGGCCGCCTCAGCGACGCGCTGTCGTACGCGCTCGCGGCGGATCGGATGGTGAAGCACGGCGGCCCCGCCGGGGAGGTCGCCGCGATATTGCAGCCCGTCGATCTCAAGGCGGTGCGCGCCGGCAACTCGTCGTCGGTGTACAACGAGGTGCGGGGCGCCGTGGTCGTGTTCATTCTCATGTTCGTGATGCTGTTCTCGCTGCTGTCGTACGGCGTGATGGTGATGCGTTCGGTCATGGAGGAAAAGAGCTCGCGCATTACCGAAGTATTGATGTGCGCAGCGAGCGCGCAGGAACTGATGGCCGGGAAAATTCTCGGCACCGGCAGCGTCGGCCTGACCCAGATTGGACTATGGCTTTCCATGGTGGGAATAGGTGCATCGCGCAGTCTGTATCTGCGCACCGCGATGAGGGTGCTGGATGTTGGCCCGTCGCTGATCATTTATTTCGTAATCTTCTATTCACTAGGGTACCTGCTTTACAGCGCGATCTTCGCCGGGGTCGGCGCGATCTTCAATTCGATCGACGAAGCGCAGCAATGGAACTTCGTGGTCGTCCTGCCTTTGATCGCCGCGTCCGCGATGATTCTGCCGGTCGCGACCTCGTCGGACTCGCTAATCTCAGTACTGGCGTCGCTATTTCCGTTCTGCTCGCCGATCCTGATGTTCGAGCGGCTCGCGGTTCACGATCCGCCGGTATGGCAAACCGCGCTGTCACTGATTTTGCTGCTCGCGACGATTGCCGGGGTGATGTTCCTCAGCGCGCGGATCTACCGAACGGGAATTCTGATGTACGGCAAGCGCCCCACGATCCGCGAACTCTCGCGATGGCTGCGTCACGCATGAGTGTCTGGTTGTATCCGACAACCTAACCCCTAACCCCTTCCCGAGCGGGAAGGGGAACCGGACGAAGCGGGCCCCGCGGATTGCTTCACAATCTCGACGAACGCTGCTATCAATCGACGTTTGGCGCATACCGGGCGATGAGTGGCCGGACCTGTGGGGCGTTCGACTCACTTAAGTATTGCTCATTAACAAAAACGCGAATATAAGATAATCTTCAGATCAGAGAGCGGGAGCAAAAGCGTGGCTCGGAAGAAAATTGCGTTCATCGGGGCAGGTAACGTCGGCGCGACGTGCGCCCATCTGTGCTTCCTGCGCGGGCTCGGCGACATCGTCCTTTACGACATTATCGAAGGCCTGCCACAGGGTAAGGCGCTCGACATGCTCGAGTCGGCCCCCGTGCTCGGCATCGACGTCAACGTCACCGGCACCACCGATATCAAGCAAATCGAAGGCGCCGATTGTTGCGTCGTTACGTCGGGCTCTCCGCGCAAGCCCGGGATGTCGCGCGACGACCTGCTCAAGATAAACGCCAAGGTGATGACCGACGTCGGCAGTGCGATCAAGAAACACGCTCCCGACTGCTTTCGTGATCAGCAGTGACCAATCCGCTGGACGCGATGGTTACTCAGCTCAAGCGCGTGACCGGTTTCGCGAAAGGCCGCATCGTTGGACAGGCCGGCGTGCTCGATTCAGCGCGCTACCGCACATTTCTTGCCTCCGAGCTCGGTGTCTCGACCGAGAGCGTTTCCGCGATGGTGCTTGGCGGCCATGGCGACGACATGGTGCCGATTCGCAGCTATACCACCGTCGGAGGTCAGCCGATTGAACGGCTGATATCCGCTAAGCGGCTCGAGGAAATAGAGAAGCGCACGCGTACTGGCGGCGGCGAGATCGTCGAGCTGATGAAGACCTCGTCGTACTACGCGGCGGGAACCGCGGTTTACAAAATGGTCGAGGCGTACATGCTCGATCGCAAGTCGGTGCTGCCGTGCGCGGCGTATCTCGACGGCGAGTACGGCGTGAAGGGATTGTTCGCGGGAGTGCCGGTCGTGATTGGCGCGACTGGCGTCGAGCGCGTCGTCGAAATCCAACTTACAGCAGCCGAGAAGACCGCCTTCGACAGTTCGATCGCGCATGTTCGCGAACTGGTCGAGGCGATGGACAAAGTAATCGCGGCCGGAAATTAAGGCGCGCGACTCAGGAAAAAGCTTATGGCTGAAGAAGCACTCGCTGCAGTTCCAGTCGCGGCCGGGATGACGGCAGACCAGCGCCACTGGCTGCTGCGCAGATTGCACTCGCTGTCGGGAATCATTCCGATCGGCGGATTTTTGTTTTTCCATATTTTCGAAAATGCTTTCGTGCTGAAAGGCGGACCGGTCTGGTGGAAGGAGACCGAGTTCACGCGCAACATTCCGCTGCAGGTCGCGGTCGAAGCGTTGGTGCTGTGGATCCCGATTCTCTATCACGCGATTTACGGAATCGTCATCACGGTTACTGCGCAGCCCAACGACTACCCATTCGAGCGCAACTATCAGTACACGCTGCAGCGCATCACCGGGATTCTCGCCTTCCTGTTCATCGGCTTCCACGTCTTCTCGACCCGCGCGTACTTCTACGCCACCGGAGTCGAGACCGACTACATGCGGATGCATAACTTCATGATGAATCCGCTGATTCTCACCACCTACATCGTCGGCACGTTGGCCTGCGTCTATCACCTGACCAACGGCATTTTTACATTCACGATCACCTGGGGAATCGCGGTCGGCGCGAAAGCGCAAACACTCGTCAACCGCGCGTGCGTTGCGCTGTTCGTCGTGCTCGCGGTGGTCAGCGTCGCGATTCTGGTCGCTTTTCGCACACCCGCCTGAGGAGAAAAACCAATGCCAGGGCATCACATAATTGTAGGCGGCGGGCTGGCTGGTTTGACCGCGGCAATGAAACTGGCGGAGCAGGGCGAGCAAGTCGATCTGTTCTCGATCGTGCCCGTCAAGCGTTCGCATTCGGTCTGCGCGCAAGGCGGAATCAACGGCGCGGTCAATACCAAAGGCGAGGGCGACTCGCCGATGATCCATTTTGACGACACCATTTACGGCGGCGACTTTCTCGCGCATCAGCCGCCGGTCAAGGCGATGTGCGAGGCGGCGCCGGCGATCATCTATCTGTTCGATCGGATGGGCGTGATGTTCAATCGCACGCCCGAAGGCCTGCTCGACTTCCGGCGTTTCGGCGGCACCAAGCATCACCGCACCGCGTTCGCGGGCGCGACCACCGGGCAGCAGCTCCTGTACGCACTGGACGAGCAGGTCCGCCGCTACGAAGCGGCCGGCCTGGTGCGCAAGTTCGAAGGTTGGGAGATGCTCAGCCTGGTGCAGGACGAGTCGGGTGATTGCCGCGGCATCGTAGCGATCGATACGCGCTCACTCGAGATGCGCGCGTTTCCCGGCGACACCACGCTGATTGCGACCGGCGGCCCGGGCCTGGTCTTCGGCCGCTCGACGCAGTCGCTGGTGAATACCGGCTCGGCCTCCAGCGCCTGCTACCAGGCCGGCGCGACCTACGCCAACGGCGAGTTCATCCAGGTCCATCCCACCGCGATGCAAGGTGAGGACAAATTCCGGCTCATCTCGGAATCGATTCGCGGCGAGGGCGGACGCGTCTGGACCTATCGCGACGGCAAGCCCTGGTACTTTCTCGAGGAGATGTACCCGGCGTACGGCAATCTCGTTCCGCGCGACATCGCGACCCGCGCGATTCACAAGGTCGTGTTCGAGATGAAGCTCGGCGTCGATGGCCAACCGCTGGTTTTCCTCGACGTGAGCCATCTGGATCCCGAGGAGCTCAATCGCAAAGTCGCGGGCGTGCTCGAAATCTACGAGAAGTTTGCCGGCCAGGATCCGCGCAAAGTACCGATGAAGATTTTCCCCGCGATGCACTACTCGATGGGCGGCTTGTGGGTCGATTACCATCAGCAGACCAACGTAGGCGGCCTGTTCGCGGCGGGTGAGTGCGAGTTTCAATATCACGGCGCCAACCGGCTGGGCGCCAACTCGCTGCTCTCATGCATGCACGGCGGAAACATCGCGGAGCCGGCAATGATCGGTTATGCGAAGTCGAAGAAGAGCGCGGCCAGCTCGACTATTTTCGATCAGGAGCTGAAGCTGCAGCGCGAAGCGTTCGACAAGATTTTCAAGATGAACGGTCCCGAGAATGCGTTCGCGCTGTGGCGTGAGCTCGGCGACATCATGACCGAAAACGTCACCGTCGTGCGGCACAACAAAAAACTCAAGGAGACCGACGACCGGATTCTCGAGTTCAAAGATCGATGGGGCCGGATCGGGCTTAACGACAAGGGCAAGTGGGCGAACCAGGAAGTGCTGTTCGTTCGACAGCTGTGGAACATGCTCGAGCTCGCGCGTCCGATGACGCTCGGCGCGCTCAATCGCAACGAATCCCGCGGCGCGCACTACAAGCCGGAGTTCCCGGAACGCGACGACGAGAATTTCATGAAGACCACGATGGCGACCTGGTCGTCCGACGGCCCGCGCTTCAGTTGGGAGCCGGTTGACGTGAGCATCATCAAGCCACGGCCGCGACGCTACGACGTCGAGAAATCCGCCACCGAGCCGAAAGCGGCGTAGGCCGAGCAGGAGCATCGCAGTGCCAGAAAAGACGCAAGTCTTGCGAATCAAGCGCCAGGAAACGCCGAACTCGGAGCCGTATTACGAGGAGTTCGAAATTCCGTACTTGCCGAATCACAACGTCATCTCGATGCTGATGGAGATTCGCCGCAATCCCGTCACGCGCCAGGGCAAGCGCGTCGCGCCGGTGGTCTTCGACGCCAACTGTCTCGAGGAAGTTTGCGGCTCGTGCACGATGGTGATCAACGGCCGCGTGCGCCAGGCATGCTCGCAGTTGGCTGAAGGTCTCAACGGTCCCGCGACGATCGAGCCGATGACGAAGTTTCCGGTGGTCCGCGATCTGTGGGTCGATCGATCAAAAATGTTCGACGCTCTGAAAAAGGCGCACGCGTGGGTTCCAATTGACGGGACCTACGACCTCGGACCTGGTCCGCGAATCGCGCCGAGCGTACAGGAGTTCGCGTACCTGTTCTCGCGATGCATGACTTGCGGATGCTGCCTCGAGGCGTGCCCGCAGGTGAATTCTCATTCGAAGTTCATGGGCGCCGCCGTCATCGGGCAGGTCTACCTGATGAGCCAGCATCCAACCGCGAAGATGAATCTCGACGAAAGGCTGGACGCGATGATGTCGGAGGGCGGCGTCGCGGATTGCGGCAATGCGCAAAACTGCGTCGAGGTCTGCCCCAAGGAAATTCCGCTCACAACCGCAATCGGCGCAGTCGGTCGCCAGACATCTATCAAATGGCTCCGCGACCTCTTCATGAAGTAGTGCTCGCAGGTAACTGAATGAACATCCACGAATATCAAGCCAAGCAGATTCTCGGGCGCTTCGGCGTTCCCGTTCCCAAGGGGCAGTTCGCGACGACGCCCGACGAAGCGGCGGCTGCCTTCACGGCGCTTGGGCAGCCGAAGGCCGTCGTCAAAGCGCAGATCCATGCGGGCGGCCGCGGCAAGGCGGGCGGTGTCAAGCTGCTGACTGCGGCGCCCGAGGTGCGCGACTTCGGCGCCAAGCTGCTCGGCAAACCGCTCGTGACGCATCAGACGGGCCCCGAAGGCCGCGTCGTGCGCCGCGTTTACATCGAGGAGGCGAGCGACGTTGCTCGCGAGCTGTATCTTGGCATGCTCGTCGATCGGAAGGCGGGCACGGTTTCTGTGATCGCCAGCACCGAAGGCGGGATGGATATCGAGGAAGTCGCATCCAAAACGCCGGAAAAAATTCTCACTGAGCAGATCAGTCCGCTGCTCGGCGTGTCAGGCTTCCAGGCGCGCAAAATCGCTTTTTCATTGGGCCTCAAGGACAAGCAGGTCGGCCAGTTCGCGACCTTGCTCGCGTCGCTCTATCGCGCGTTCCTCGAAACCGACGCGTCGCTCATCGAGATCAATCCGCTGGTCGTCACGAAAGATGGGCGCGTCATCTGCCTGGACGCGAAAATGTCGTTCGACGACAACGCGCTCTTCCGCCATCCGGATATCCGCGAGTTGCGCGACCCCAACGAGGAAGATCCCGCCGAGACCGAGGCGGCGAAGTACGACCTCAGCTACGTGCATCTCGACGGCAACATCGGATGCATGGTGAACGGCGCGGGCCTGGCGATGGCGACGATGGATATCGTCAAGATTTACGGCGCCGAGCCGGCCAACTTCCTCGACGTCGGCGGCGGCGCGAGCACCGAGAAAGTCGCCGCGGCGTTTCGCATCCTGCTCGCGGACAAGCGCGTCAAAGGCGTGCTCATCAACATCTTCGGCGGCATCATGCGATGCGACGTGCTGGCGCAGGGCGTCGTCGAGGCGGCCAAGCAGGTCAAGCTCAATGTGCCGCTGGTGGTCAGGATGGAAGGCACCAACGTCGTCGAGGGCAAAAAGATTCTCGCCGAATCCGGCATCAAGGTGATCACCGCCGCCGACATGGCCGACGCCGCCAAGCGCATCGTGAAAGAAATCGGAGCTTAGGATTCGCAGATGAGCATTCTAGTCGACAAGAACACCCGCGTGCTGACGCAGGGAATCACCGGCGCGGTGGGCCAGCTCCACACGCGCGCGTGCAAAGAGTACGGCACGAAGATGGTCGGCGGCGTCGTGCCCGGCAAGGGCGGCACCGACTTCGAGGGCATCCCGATTTTCGACACCGTCGAGCAGGCGCGCAAAGCGACCGGCTGCAATGCGACAGTGATCTACGTCCCGCCGGCATTTGCGGCAGACGCGATGCTCGAGGCCATCGCGGCCGGCATCGAGCTGGTCATCTGCATCACCGAAGGCGTGCCCGTCCTCGACATGGTCAAGGTGAAGGCGTACATGGCGGGCAGCAAGTCGCGCTTGATAGGCCCCAACTGCCCGGGAATCATCACGCCCGGCGAGTGCAAAATCGGCATCATGCCGGGATACATCCACAAGGCCGGCGACATCGGCGTTGTGTCGCGCTCAGGCACTCTCACTTACGAGGCCGTCTATCAACTGACGCAACTCGGAATCGGACAATCGAGCTGCATCGGAATCGGCGGCGACCCGATCGTGGGCACCGGGCACATCGATGCGCTGAAGTTGTTCAACGAAGATCCGAAGACGCGCGCGGTGATCATGATCGGCGAGATTGGCGGGACGGCTGAAGAAGAGGCCGCCCAATATATAAAGCAATACTTTAAGAAACCGGTGGTCGCGTTTATCGCCGGCCAGACTGCCCCGAAGGGACGACGGATGGGCCACGCCGGCGCAATCATCTCCGGTGGACGCGGCACCGCAGCGGATAAAATAGCGGCGCTCAAGGCCGCGGGAATCACGGTCGCCAATAGCCCTGCCGATCTGGGCTCGACTATGAAATCGGTACTCGAAGGAAAGAAATAATTTAATGGAACGAACCTTCGCAATCGTCAAACCCGACGCGGTTCGGCGCGGGCTCACCGGCGACATCCTCAAGCGAATCGAGGCGTCGGGCCTGACAATCGTTGCGATGCGCAAGGTTCGACTCTCGCGCGCCGACGCCGAGAAATTTTACGACGTGCACAAAGCGCGGCCGTTCTTCAGCGGCCTGTGCGACTATATGACCTCCGGCCCGGTCGTGGTCGCCGTGCTACAGGGCGAGGGCGCAATCACCAAGTGGCGTCAATTGATGGGCGCGACCGATCCCAAAAAAGCCGACGCCGGCACGATTCGCAAGGACTTCGGACTCGACGTCGAACAAAACGCCACGCACGGCTCCGACGCCCCCGAAACCGCCGCGCAGGAAATCAGTTTCTTCTTCGCCGCCCGCGAAATCCTCTCGTAACTTCTTTCATTCTGGTTCCCCTTCCCACTATGGGAAGGGGTTTGGGGGTTAGGTTCCTGCCTTCACCCCGCCGTTTCGATTAGAATATGCACGCCGTGAACGAGAACCGCCAAATCTCCGCCGAAGCGCCGCCCGTAAGCACCGACTTCCGCGACTTGACCCTCGAAGAAGTCGAGCAACTCGTCTCGAGCATCGGCGAGCGTTCATATCGCGCGCGCCAGATTTTGCATTGGGTACACGCTCGCGGCGCCGAGTCTTTCGACGAGATGCGCGATCTGCCGGCCACGCTTCGAAATTATCTGAAGCAAAACTTCACGATCGGGCACCCGGTATCGTCGTTCGTCTCGCGCTCATCCGACGGCACCCGAAAATTGCTGATTCGCCTCGACGATGCCGAAGAAATCGAATCGGTGATAATCCCCACTGAGAAGCGCGTGACGCTTTGCATGTCGAGCCAGGTCGGATGCGCGATGGCCTGCGAATTCTGCGCGACCGCCCGCATGGGATTGCATCGCAATCTCACCAGCTCCGAGATGCTCGCACAGATCTTCGCCGCTCGACGCGAGCTGGCCGCGGCCGAGGAGCTAACCAACTACGTCTTCATGGGGATGGGCGAGCCGCTCGCGAATTACCCGCGCCTCGTACAGACGCTCGCGATAATGACTTCGGAGTGGGGGATGGGCATCTCGCCGCGCCGCATCACGGTCTCGACCGTCGGGTTGGTCCCGATGATGGAGCGACTGCTGAGCGAGACTCCAGTCAATCTCGCGGTTTCACTGCACGCGACGACCAACGATCTCCGCGATCGTCTGGCGCCGATCAATAAGCGCTACCCTCTGGAAGTATTGCTCGACGCATGCCGCAACCTGCCGATCAAGCGGCGCAGCCGAATCACCTTTGAGTATGTGATGCTGGCCGGGGTGAACGATTCCCTCGCCGACGCGCGGCGCCTGGTGAAGCTGCTCGCGCCTCTGCGCGGCAAAGTTAATTTGATCTTTTACAATCCTCTCCCTGATTCTCCCCTGCAGACCAGCTCGCGCGCCGCAGTCGAGGCCTTTCAAGCGATCCTTAAGAACGGTAATTTGACCGCTACAATCCGCGAAAGCCGGGGGCTCGATATTGCGGCGGCATGCGGTCAGCTTTACGCCGAACAGCACAGCCCGGCCTGAAGGCGTCAACCGAAAAAACAAAAATGTCACAAAACATACTCGGAGTGATTGGGGGCAGCGGCTTCTACCAGATGAAGGGGCTGGACAAGGTCGAGCTGATGGAGCTCGAAACCCCGTTCGGCCGCCCATCCGATCCGTTCTATCAAGGACGCATCGGCGACATCGAAGTCGTTTTTCTCGCGCGCCACGGCCGTGGCCACCGACTGCTGCCGTCGGAAATAAATTTTCGCGCCAACGTTTTCGGGATGAAGCAGCTCGGCGTGACCCATCTCGTTTCGGTATCCACCGCAGGCAGCTTGAAAGAGAAAATTCATCCCGGCGAGCTGGTGGTGCCAAATCAGTTTATCGATCGGACATTCAAACGCCCCGAGACGTTCTTTGGCGATGGCCTGGTAGTTCACGTCTCGCTGGCTGATCCGGTGTGTGAGAATCTCGCGAAGGATCTGGTCGTTGCAACCCGTGCGAGTGGCGCGACGGTTCATGACAGTGGCACCTATCTCTGCATGGAAGGACCACAATTCTCGACCCGCGCCGAGTCGCATTTGTATAGAAGCTGGAATGCGAGCGTCATCAGCATGACTGCGATGCAGGAAGCGCGGCTCGCTCGCGAGGCCGAGATGTGTTACGCGACGCTGGTGCTGGTGACCGACTACGATTGCTGGCACGAGTCGGTCGCCGCGGTGGACATCGGCGAAATCCTGCGCGTCATGAAACTCAACGTGGACAAGGCGCAGAGTGCGGTGTCGGCGCTGGCGCATACGCTCGGAAATCGTCCGCGGATCTGCGCGTGCAAGGACGCACTCAAGAACACGATCATCACCGATCGCGCGGCAATTCCGCAGCGCTTGATCGACGACTTGCGTCCGCTGGTAGGCAAGTATCTTTAGGATCGAAAATCCCGCGATGGTGAAGGTGCAAGATAGATGAGCATTGTGGTGGTTGGGTTCCTGGCCTACGACACGGTCGAAACGCCCAATGGCAAAGTCGAGGAAGTGCTCGGCGGCGGCGCCAGCTATTTTGCGATTGCGGCCAGATTTTTTTCGCCGGTCAGCATCGTCGCGGTGGTCGGTTCGGATTTCAAGGCCGAGGACATGCGGCTGTTCACCGATCGGAATATCGACGTGCGCGGAGTCGCGAAGCGCGAAGGGAAGACCACGCGGTGGCACGGCCGCTATCACGAAGATATGAACGTACGCGACACGGTCGCGCTCTCGCTGAACGTTCTCGAGAATTTCACCCCAGAACTGCTGCCCGACCAATGCCGCGCCGACTATCTGTACCTCGCGCCGAATAATCCCGATCTCCAGGAGCACGTACTCGATCAGGTGCTCAGTCCCAAAGTCGTCGTCGCGGATCTGTATGACTATTGGATCGAGAACACTCGCCCCGGCCTCGCCAAAATCCTCGAGCGAATCCAGATCCTGCTTTGCAGCGACAACGAGGCGCGCGTGCTCACCGGTGAGCACAACCTGGTGAAGGCCGGACGCGCGATCCTGAAAATGGGACCAGGCACCGTCCTGATCAAACGCGGCGAATACGGGGTGCTTCAGTTCAGCAAGGAAGGAATGTTCGCAGTCCCTGCATATCCGCTCGAAGAGGTCGTCGATCCCACCGGTGCAGGCGACACGTTCGCCGGTGCCATGATGGGTTTCCTCGCGCGGCATGGACGCATCACGGAATCGTCGCTGCGCACGGCAGTCGTGTACGGCAGCGTGTTGGCATCATTCGTCGTCGAGCGATTCTCGCTCGAGCGGCTGTTGGATCTGAGCTGGGAAGAGATAGAAAATCGCTATCGCGAATTCATTACTCTAATCGATTCTCATCATTCGAGATGGACTACTCAGTAGTCATTCCGCTCTACAACGAGCGGGATAATCTCGCCCCGCTGCACGCGGAATTGACCCGCGTGATGCAGAGCCTCGGCCGCACCTACGAACTTATTTTTGTGGACGACGGCAGCACCGACGGCGGCATCGACGCGCTGCGCCAAATTAAATCCGCCGACCAGAACGTTCGCGTGATTTCTCTGGCGCGCAACTCCGGACAGACCGCCGCGCTGGCGTGCGGTTTCTCGCATGCGGCCGGCGACGTGATAATCGCGATGGACGGCGACGGCCAAAACGATCCCGCCGACATCCCGCGGCTGCTCGCCAAGCTCGACGAAGGCTACGACCTCGCGAGCGGCTGGCGTACCGAGCGATGGCAAACGGAGCGGTTCACTCGCCGGCTGCCTTCAATGGCGGCAAATTCGCTGATTTCCGCGATGACCGGCGTGAAGCTTCACGACTATGGCTGCACCTTCAAGGCGTACCGGCGCGATCTCGCGCGCAGCCTGCAGCTCTACGGCGAGATGCATCGATTTGTTCCCGCGATCGCAGCGGAGCAGGGCGCGCGAATCGCTGAAGTCGAGATCGGATTCCGGCCGCGTCGCGCCGGCATCTCGAAGTACGGACTATGGCGCATCGTGCGCACGCTGCTCGATCTGATCACAGTCAAATTTCTTTCCGGCTATTCCACCGCGCCAATACAGGTGTTCGGCTTGATCGGCATCATCCTCGGCGGACTCGGCAGCCTGTGGACCTTCATCCTCGTGATGGAGAAAATATTGCTGGGACATGAACTGGGTAATCGACCCGCGCTGCTGTTGGCGGTGTTGTTAGTAGTCGTCGGAGTACAATTCGTAAGTATAGGACTGCTCGGCGAGATGCTCGCGCGGACCTATCACGAGTCGCAGGGCAAGCCGATCTACGTAATCAGGGAAGAATTCTAGGGGCTATCGATGAACATCGCAGTCGTGGGGAGCGGATACGTCGGACTGGTGAGCGGTACCTGTTATGCCGAAAGCGGCAACGAAGTAGTTTGCGTCGATATCGACCAGAAACGGATCGCGCAACTCTGCGAAGGCAAGATCCCGATCTACGAGCCGGGACTCGAAGAGCTAGTGCGGCGCAATTTGAAGGAAGGCCGGCTTCGTTTCACCACCGACATCGCCGATGCGATCAAGCAATCGATGGTCTCGTACATTGCCGTGGGCACTCCCATGAGCGCGTCGGGCGCCGCCGACTTGAGTGCTATTCTCCAGGCCGCCGAGGATATCGCGAACGCCATCACGGGCTATCACATCGTTGCGATCAAGAGCACGGTTCCGGTTGGCACCAACGATCGTGTGCGCGAGATCGTCAGCCGCGTCGCCAAGCATCGCGCGGACGTATGTTCGGTCCCGGAGTTTCTCAAGGAAGGCTCCGCGATCGAGGATTTCATGCGACCCGACCGCGTCGTGATCGGAAGTCTCAGCGATCAGGCGACCGCGATCCTTAAAGAAATTCACAACCCATTCGTGCGCACTGACAATCCGATCCTCGTGATGGACCCGCGCTCGGCCGAGCTGACCAAGTACGCCTCCAACGCGATGCTCGCGATGCGCATCTCGTTCATCAACGAGATGGCGACGTTGTGTGACGCCGTCGGCGCCGACATCAACGCCGTCCGCCGCGGGCTCGGCACCGACAAGCGCATCGGCTCGTCCTTCCTGTTCCCCGGCGTCGGGTACGGCGGTTCATGCTTCCCCAAGGACGTGCAGGCCGTGATTCATACCGCGAGCGAGCACAATCTCGACTTCGCGCTGCTGCGCGCGGCGGAAGCGGTGAATTCCCGCCAGAAGCGGCTGATACCCTCGCGCGTCAAGCAGCACTTCGGACAAAATCTGACTGGGCGCACGTTTGCGATTTGGGGGCTTGCATTCAAGCCGCGCACTGACGACATGCGCGAGGCCCCGGCGCTGGTCGTGATCGAGGAGCTCCTGCAGGCCGGCGCGCAATGCCGCGTGCACGATCCCGAAGCGCTCGAGAACGCGCGCAAGATTTTTGGCGATCGCGTCACCTACCACAAAACCAACTACGAGGCGCTCAAGGACGCCGACGCGCTGCTCATTCTGACTGAATGGAACGAGTTTCGGCACCCCAACTTCCAGCGCATCAAGGCCGAGTTGAAAGAGCCGGTGATATTCGACGGCCGGAACCTGTATGATCCAGACCTGATGAAGGCGCTCGAACTGCGTTACTACTCGGTCGGCCGCCACCCGGTTTAGGACAAGGACACTTCTATGAGAATTCTGGTGACCGGCGGCGCCGGCTTTATCGGCTCGCACACGGTGGATGCGCTAGTGGCCTCCGGTGCCGGCGAAGTGTCAGTGCTGGATAACTTCTCCACCGGCAAGCGCCACCAGGTGAACCCAAAAGCGACGCTATGTCAGACCGACCTGCGGGACGCTGCCGCGGTTACAGCCGTCGTCGAAAAAGTGCGGCCCGAGATTATCGTTCACCTTGCCGCTCAGATGGACGTGCGGCGCTCGGTCGCCGATCCTGCGTTCGACGCGAATGTGAACGTAGTCGGCTTCCTCAACCTGATCGAATCGTCGCGCAAGCACGGATTGAAGCGCGTAGTTTTTTCCTCGACCGGCGGTGCGATTTACGGCGAGCAGGACGAGTTCCCGTGCACCGAGGATCATCCGAAACGCCCGGTGAGTCCGTACGGCGTCGCGAAGCTGGCGACCGAAGCCTATCTGTTCTTTTATAAGGTCGAGTACGGGATCGACTACCTGGCGCTGAGATTTGGCAACGTGTACGGCCCGCGCCAGGACCCGCACGGGGAAGCAGGCGTCATCTCGATCTTCTGCGGCAAAATTCTCGACGGCCAGTCTGTGACGATCTACGGCGACGGCACGCAAACGCGCGACTATGTTTATGTCGGCGACGTGGTGAGGGCGGTCGTATCCGCGTCGAAGTCCAACGCTTCGGGAATCGCACTCAACATCGGCACTGGGCTTGAGACCAACGTCAACGACCTCTACTCGACGCTCGCGAGCATTGCCGATTTTCCGACCAAGGCCACGCATGCGCCGGCGCGTCCCGGCGAGCAAAAGCGATCGGTCATCTCACCGGCGCGCGCGGAAAAGGAACTCGGCTGGCGTCCCGAAAAGAAACTCAGCGAAGGACTCGAAGAGACCTTCAAATATTTCAAGCAGCAACGCGACCGTTCGAGTTGAAATGACCGAAGCCTCCTCGATTCGCAACTTTTCGATCATCGCGCATATCGATCACGGCAAGTCCACGCTCGCCGATCGAATCCTCGAGCGCACCGGTGCGCTCACCATGCGCGAGTCCAAGGATCAGTTCCTCGACTCGATGGACCTCGAGCGCGAGCGCGGAATCACGATCAAGGCGCGCTCGGTGCGCCTCAACTACACGGCGAAAGACGGCCGGGGCTACGTCCTCAACTTGATCGATACCCCCGGCCACGTCGATTTCGCGTACGAAGTATCGCGCAGCCTCGCGGCGTGCGAGGGCGCGCTGCTAGTGGTCGACGCGAGCCAGGGTGTCGAGGCGCAGACGCTCGCCAACGTATATCTCGCGCTCGATCACGGTCTCGAGATTATTCCCGTAATCAACAAGATCGATTTGCCCGGCGCCGACATCGATCGCACCAAGCAGCAAATCGAAGAGATCATTGGGCTCGATGCCTCCGACGCAATTCTGACCAGCGCGAAAGAGGGCATCGGTATCGACGACGTGCTCGAGGCGATCGTCGCGCGAATTCCCGCCCCCAAACCGACTGACGAGGACAGTGTCCGAGCGCTCATCTTCGACAGTTGGTACGACGTATACGAAGGCGTGATCGGTTTGGTCCGCGTGTTCGGCGGCGAGCTTCGCATCGGCATGAAAGTTCGCCTGATGGGCACCGACAAGCTCGGCGAGGTGATGCGCCTGGGACATTTTACGCCGCACGAGCGCCGGGCAGATACGCTCGGCCCCGGCGAGGTCGGATTTATCGTTGCGGGAATCAAGACCGTTGCGGACATGCGGGTCGGCGACACGATTACCGACGCCGACAATCCCGCGACGGCGCCGCTGCCCGGCTTCAAGGAATTGAAGCCGATGGTCTTCGCAGGCCTCTATCCCACCGAGGCGAATCAGTACGGCGCGCTGCGCGATGCGATCGAAAAGCTGCGCCTCAACGACGCGAGCCTCATCTGCGAGCCCGAGACTTCGCAGGCGCTGGGCTTCGGCTTTCGCGCTGGATTCCTCGGCTTGCTGCATATGGAAATCGCGCAGGAGCGCCTCGAGCGCGAATTCGGCATCAACCTGATCGTCACCGCACCGACCGTCGCCTACCAGGTGCGGACCATCTCGGGCCAGCTGACGACCGTCGACAATCCGTCGCGGCTGCCTGACGAGAACACGATCGAGGCGATCGAGGAGCCGTTCATCCTCACATCTATCCACATGCCTGAGGAATATCTCGGCGCCGTCATGAAACTGTGCGAAGACCGCCGCGGCCTCCAGCGCGATTTGCGCTTCCTCGGCGAGAAGCGCGTCATCCTGCACTATGAGCTGCCGCTGGCGGAAATCGTTTTCGATTTTTACGACCGGCTGAAATCAGTGAGCCGCGGCTACGCGTCGCTGGACTACGAGTTTCTGGACTTCCGGGCCGGCCCTCTGGTTAAATTGGATATACGGATCAACGGTGAGGTGGTCGACGCGCTTTCGATAATCGTGCATCGCGACAAGGCTTACGAACGAGGCCGGGCGTTGTGCGAAAAAATGCGCGAGTTGATCCCGCGCCAAATGTTCGAAGTCGCGATTCAAGCTGGCATCGGCGCGAAGATTATCGCGCGCGAATCCGTCAAGGCGCTGCGCAAGAACGTTACCGCCAAATGTTACGGCGGCGATATCACGCGAAAACGAAAGCTGCTCGAGAAGCAAAAGGAAGGCAAGAAGCGGATGAAACAGGTCGGGCGCGTCGAGATTCCGCAAGAGGCCTTCCTGGCCCTGCTAAAGGTCGGGGAGTAGGCAGCAGTGGCCGAACCAGCTCGCAATATTTCCAAAGTGCAGCCGTTGAACGCCCGCGACAACGATCGTGTGCCCGAGCAGAAATCTGTCGCGCGCGAGTACGCAGAGGCGATGATCATCGCGCTCTTGCTCGCGGTTTTCATTCGTACGTTTTTCATCCAGGCGTACAAGATTCCGTCGGGCTCGATGGAGCCGACGCTGCTCATCGGCGATCACATCCTCGTAAACAAAATTATTTTCGGGTTGCGGATGCCCGATTCGATTTTCGGCCTCGAGATTCCCGGGCTCCCGCTCGGTCAGTACGTGTTCCATCTCGAACCGGTGCATCGCGGCGACGTCGTTGTCTTCGTATTCCCGCCCGATCGCACCAAGGATTTCATCAAGCGCGTCATCGGAACTGCCGGCGATACGATCGCAGTGAAGAACGGGGTCGTATGGCTTAACGGCTCGCCGATGGACGATCCGCACGCGCATCGCGAGGTCGCCGACACCGATCGCTCGCCCGTGTCGCCGCGTGACAACTTCGGACCCGTGACCGTCCCGCCGGGCAAACTGTTCATGATGGGCGACAATCGCGATCGCAGCTACGACAGCCGCTTTTGGGGTTTCGTCGATCTCAACGACGTCGAAGGACGCGCCACGATAATTTACCTGCCCTGGAATGAAGAAAAAGCCGACGCGGCATCGACGCTGAGCGAAGTCTTTCTGTGGTTCGAGTACCTCAGGTGGGATCGGCTCGGGATGATCGTGCACTAGCCCGAGCGGGGGATATCACGTGGCGGACGAAGCGGTGAACCGGATTGGCGCGATGCTCGAAGAATTGGGCGCGCGATTCGATCTGGTAGTCGAGGCTGTATCAGGATTCGGCGGACGCCTCGATACCTTGCGCGACGAAATCTTCGGCCAGTTCGCGGAAGTCGGCGGCCAGATTCGCTTTCTGTCCGAGCAGATCGCCGAGAATCGCCGGGGCATTGTCGCCTCGCGCGCCGATCTCGGCGCCGAGATGATCCGACTGGGCGAGGCGCTGGGCAAGGCGCGCGTCGAGTTCCGCGAGGAATTGTTGGCCGCGCAGACCGGGCTTCGAGGAGAATTCGCCGCGCGAGCGGTTGAGTTCCGCGATGAAACCGCACGCGCCGTCGCAACCACCGGACAGCAAGCTCTGAATTCAGGCGGCGAAACCGCCAAAGTACTCAAGCGCGAAATCGCATCGTCGGCCGAAATCGCAGCGAAGAAGCTTAGCGCCGATCTCAAACAGACCAACAAATCGCTGGCCAACCTCGCCCACAAATTTGACCGCTTCGACGATCGAATCACGGTCCAGACCCGCGACCAGGATCAGCGCCTGCGCAAACTGGAACGCAAACGCGGCGCGTAACTCGCGCAGCGCGAGACATGCCTCTCTATGAAGCCGACCGTCACGAGCGGTTAATCGGCGCCGAGTGGAACGAGGATCGCGCACGCGAGGCGATCGATCGAATCGTCACCGACACGGACCGCAGGTTCGATCCCGACGCGCTGTGGCCAATCCATCCGCTCGATCGCTCGCCCGAACGGCCTCCCGATTCCATCAAGTACCTCTACCATGGCGCGGGCGGAGTGATCTGGGCACTCAACTATCTAAACGAGACGGGTGCCACATCACTTAAGCGCGACTATCTTCCGACCGTGCGCCAACTGATTCCGCGAATTCGCGACGACATCGACAAATATCCTGAAATGCGGAAATACATGGGCGCCGAAGTCTCGTCGTACCTCATCGGCGAGGCCGGAATTCTTTTGCTGCATTGGAAGATGGCGCCGTCCGAAGATGTCGCGCGGCAACTGTATGCCCATCTTGAAGCAAGAATCGGCGATCCGCGTGGGATCGCATGGGGCAGTGCGGGCGCGATGCTCGCGGCGCTCTTCATGGACGAGCGCACCGATGACACGCGCTGGAAAGATCTCTTCCTCCGAAGTTTCGAAGCGCTGCACGATGCAGTGGAGCTACTCTGACGAAGCTCGATGCCATCTTTGGAACTCGAGTCTGTACGGCGTCACAGAAATCCGCATCGGAGCTATTCACGGATTCGCCGCCAATGCATTCGCGATGCTTCGCGGACGCCATTTGCTCGAGCCAAGTCTTGCAGACGAAACGCTGCGCCGAATCTACGAGGCTGTTCATGCGACCGCGCAGATCGAAGGGCCCCACGCGAATTGGCCCAACAACGTAGGACCCACATCGAGGCCGGCGGCGCTGCCCATGGTGGTGCAACACTGCAATGGAGCCCCAGGCATCATCAACTGTCTAGCGGAATTTCCGAACGACGCGCGTTGGTCCATCGATGGTCTGCTGCTTCAAGCCGGCGAACTCGTGTGGGACGCGGGGCCGTCCGTCAAAATGCCCAGCCTGTGTCACGGCGCCGCCGGCACTGGCTACGCTTTGCTGAAACTGTACGCGCGCACCGGCCACGACAAATGGCTGCATCGCGCGCGCAAGTTTGCGATGCACTCGATCGACCAGTGCGACCGAGCCCTCACTAAATATGGCCAGCGGAAATTTTCGCTCTGGACCGGAGACCTCGGTCTCGCGATCTATCTGTGGGACTGTGTGAGAGTTATCGCGGAGTTCCCCACGCTCGACGTCTTCTGATACTAGTGTTCACGATCAGCCGGATGGTGCGCATAGTCAAAAATTAGCTGAATGGTGTTCTTCCTGTAACGGAAGACCACTGGTGTATCGATCGAGGCGGTGTCAGTTTCGAGGAGTTCTGAGCGGAGGACTATGAGCATCAACATGCCGCGCCCGCGGAGCCGGACGCACCGATTGAGCCCGAAGAACGCCGATGGCTTCTGCCGCGCCGCCTAAGAGGAGTTCGGCGCCTGATCAAGCCGGATCTTCGCCCGGGCTTGGCGACCAGAACGACGCTCCGAATGTTCGCCAGCTCGTCACCGCGATTGCGATCGTGTTCGCGTTCAACGGCTTCACGATGTCGATCAACGGCATCGGCTCCCCCTGGATCGCGAAGAGCTTTCACCTCGGCGAATCTGGAATCGCAACCCTGTTCGCGTGGATTTCATTCTCGGCGATCGGCGCGCTTGGACTCTCGCGGATGATCGATCGGTTAGGACGCCGCCGAATGCTGCTTGTATGCATGGCTGGCACTTCGGTGAGCGCGCTCGCCGCCGCTCTCTCCACCGGCATCGTCGCATTCGCGCTGTGCGAGATCGCGCTCTACGCCTTTATCGGGGCGACGGTCTCCGGCGGCGTCGTCATTCTCGCCGAGGAACTCCCCATCGATCTGCGCTCGCGAGGACAAAGCTGGGGCGGGCTGGGAATGGGTGCCGGCGGCGGCTTGTGTCTCACCATCATGCCGATCGTCACGAGTCATCATTCATGGCGATGGATGCTTGTGCTGGCGTCGGTGATGGGAGTCGTCGCGCTGTGGAGAGCGTCCCGCGTCATACGGGAAAGTGGGCGATGGCAACGCGCCGCCGCGAGCGGCACGACTTCGGCCAGCAGCTTCTACGACGTATTCGGAAAACTCTATCGACGGCGCGCGGTCACGATCCTGTTCTGCTCATTGCTGGGCAATATCGCGGGAATCGCAGCCAGCAGTTGGTCATACTTCCACCTGGTCTCGGTCGTCGGATTGAACCCGGGCGTCGCCAGCGCACTGATGCTGATCGGCGGCGGCGTCGGGATGCTCGGCTTCCCGCTGGGCGCGCGAACATGCGAGCGTTACGGCCGCATCCCGACAATCTTCGTGGCGGGCCTGATTACCGGCCTCGGCGCGCTGGCTTTCTACTGGGGTCCTCCGGCGCACTTGCCTCTTCGATGGCTCTGGATTGAGGTAACGTATTGCTGTTTCACCGCAGGCTTGAGCGCCGGACAAGTTGGCGGCAACTCGCTCGGAACCGAACTTTTCCCCACAGCTATCCGCGGTGCGATGATGGGATGGTATTCGTTGATCGGTGCAGCCGCCGCCATCACCGCCCAAACTTTGATCGCAGTTCTCGCCACGCACCTCGGCGGCCTGTCAATCGTGGTCGGCTACCTGAGCCTGCTCGCAATCCCCAACGCGATAATCGTCGCACTGTTACTACCGGAAACCCGCGGCCTGTCGCTGGAAGCCGCCGCAATGGAAGATGCGTTCGAGAAGTCGCAGTAGTGTTTCGCATGCGCGGGGTTGACCCACATCCAATGCGATCATAAATTCTAGTCACCTTTAAAACGCTACTGAGATAGCGAAAAGGAATGACAATGAAAGTGTATGTTTTCCGACCCGGCTGTTTTTGCAGCCGGGATTTTTTTTGGGTGTCGCGATGAGCGCTGCCTCCAACGTCGCTCTCGACTCGGCGCAGGTCGGGCGCTCCGTCAAGCGGATCGCGATGGAAATCGCGGAGCGCAACGGCGGGGCCGACAATGTCGTCCTCGTCGGAATCGTTCGCCGCGGCGCAACTCTCGCCGAACGAATTGCTGATGAGCTGCGCGTCAATGGCAAGCGCGAGGTTCCCGTCGGCACGCTGGACATTTCGTCGTATCGCGATGACGGGAAGGGCGCGCCCGGCGACCCCCGGCTTATTGGCCGCGACATTCCTTTTTCACTGGACAGCAAGCGCGTCGTGCTCGTTGACGACGTCCTGTACACCGGGCGAACCGTGCGCGCCGCGCTCGACGCGATCTCCGACCTGGGCCGGGCCGAGTCAGTCCAGCTCGCGGTGCTGGTCGATCGCGGAGAGCGCGAGCTTCCGATTCGCGCTGATTACGTCGGCAAGAACATCCAGGCCCCGCGCGGCCAGCGCGTATACGTGCGGCTCACTGAAATAGACGGCGCGGACGCCGTGGTGATTGGCAACGCAAACGGAAAATGAGGTCAAACGCGCGCGCTCGAAGCGCGACGAATATTGAAGTGTCACGCCTGGCAAAATTTGATGTCGTTTCGATCGAGGATCTCGAGACCTCGGACATCGAACGCATCTTTGCGCTCGCCGACGACTTCGCGGCTCAGCTCGAACGGGGCGAACAGATTACGACTGCCGCCGGACTCATCATGGCGACGCTGTTTTACGAGCCTTCGACGCGCACCCGTCTCAGCTTCGAGTCTTCGATGCATCGCCTCGGCGGCGCCGTGATCAGCTCGGCCGATATGCAGGCGAGTTCCGCCGCCAAGGGCGAGAGCCTGGCCGACACCGTGCGCGTGGTCGCCGGCTATGCCGACCTGATCGTGCTGCGACATCCTCATGACGGTGCTGCGCGCGTCGCTGCCGAGTACGCGCCGTGCCCGGTGCTGAACGCCGGCGACGGCAGCCGCGAGCATCCCACTCAGACCCTGTGTGACCTCTACATCCTGCGTAAGAAAAAGGGCCGCCTGAAGGGACTCACTGTCGCGCTATGCGGCGATCTGAAATTTGGCAGAACCGTTCATTCGCTGATCTATGCGCTCGCGCGTTTCGGCGCGAATATCGTCGCCGTCCCGACTGCCGGCATGGAGGTTCCCGACTACGTCCTCGAACGCCTGGCCGCAGAGCGCAACTACAGTTTCTCGACTGTCACGATGGACGAGCTGAAGTCCCTGGCGGGCGGCCTCGATGCTCTTTATCTGACGCCCAGCGCGCCACATCAGATGGCGCTATTCACCGGCGACGACGCGCTGCGAACAATTCCGGCCGCCGAACCTCCAACCAATCTCGATGCGTTCTATGTCACGCGCTTGCAGAAGGAGCGCATGTCGGGGAAGGAGGCCGGCAGCTGCCGACTACGTCCGCTTCGACGCGCGCGCGCTGCGCACCAGCCGTACCAATGAAGCCGTCGTGATGCATCCGCTTGCCGCGCACCAACGAACTCGCGTACGAACTCGACACCGATCCGCGCGCGGTTTATTTCGAGCAGGCAGCCGCCGGCGTGCCGGTCCGGATGGCGTTGATCGCATGGCTGATGGAGAAAGCCGCCGCATCCGCCACTCCGCGCGAGACGAGCGAGGCGATTCGGTTCAAGGCAGAGATGCCCCCGCGGTGCTCGAATCCGAATTGCGTCACGCGCTTCGAGGGTGCGTATCTCCTGTCGCGATTCACGCTCGGCCGCAGCGCGGATACCGCGGTGCTCGTACTGAAGTGCGGCTTTTGCGAACGCGATCTGAAAATCGAATACGTCGGCCATGCACGCTCGCATCGCTACTATCGCTTCGACGAAAACCTGCAAGGTTACGTTCAGCAATGGATCGAAGAAGGCTCGCTCGCCGTATTCGACAGTGTGAAGCAGGCCGAGGAAGGCGGATACGAGCCGTACAAGCGCGGCCCGCAGCGCGAAATCATGAACGATAAGGAAGTCGTTCGCGCGATCGAATCGCTCGCCGATCAGGTGATCGCCGACGTTCAGGACATGCCGAGCGTCTCGATTGTCGGTGTCGTCAGTCGTGGTGCGATGCTCGCGCTACGACTGCGCGATTTGATCGGTTCGAAGACTGGGGTCCTGCCGCGCTGCGCCGCACTCGACGTGTACAAACCCACCGATGCGTTGCAGCCGATCGATGGCACCGAAAACTTCGACGTTGAAGACCGTACGATAGTTCTGGTCGATGACGTGATTAACAGTGGATGGACCGTGCAGCGCGCGATGGCGACGATCTGGCAGCGCGGACGCCCGGCATCGGTAAAGCTGGCGGTACTGATCGATCGTGGACATCGCGCAGTTCCAATTCGGCCAAACTACGTCGGCAAGAACATCCCGACCTCGCGCACCGAGCGCGTGCAAGTGCGGCTCGGCACGGCCGGCAACGATCCGAAATCCAAATCGCACGACCACGTGACTATCTATTCAATCGTCGAACCGATGAAAGAACCGGAGGCGGCGCATTGAGTTCGATTCTGCTCAGCGGAGGGCGCGTGATCGATCCCGCCAGCGCGCTCGACGGCGAGTATGAGGTGTTGCTGCGCGATGGCGAGATCGCGGCGGTGGAACCGGCCGGCACTCGCCTCGGCGATGCGACCTTAGTTGATGTGCGCGGATGCTGGATTGTACCGGGACTGATCGATCCGCATGTACATTTGCGCGACCCGGGGTTTCCCGAAAAAGAAACAATCTTGACCGGCTTGCGGGCCGCTGCGGCTGGCGGTTTCACGACAGTGGCTGCGATGGCGAACACGTCGCCGGTCAATGACAATCCAGCTATCACGCGCTACATGCTCGAGCGCGCCAGCGACGCCCATTCGGCGCGGCTGGTGCCGGTGTCCGCGGTCACCCAGGGACTCGGTGGTGTCGAGCCGGTCGACTTCGCCGCGATGCTTGAAGCGGGTGCGCGATTGTTCTCTGACGATGGCATTCCAATCGATGATGCGATGATCCTCTCGCGCGCGATGGACGAAACCAGGCGGCTCGGTTATGCAGTCGCGCTCCACGAAGAAGACCGCGAGCTTTCCTGCAATGGAGCGCTGAACGCCGGCACCGTGTCGAAGCATCTGGGCGTCAGCGGTTATCCGGACTCGGCTGAATCGCAGCGCGTGCGACGCGATCTGGCGCTGGCGATTGGCTCGGGTGCGGCGGTTCATGTGTGTCACGTGTCGACACCTGAGTCGCTCGAACTTATTCGCGCCGCGCGTCGGCACGGTGCGCAGATCACGTGCGAAGTCACGCCGCATCATTTCGCACTGGACGAAAGCGCCGCGATGGTTTGGGGAACCAACGCCAAGATGAATCCTCCGCTGCGAAGCCACCACGACGTCGAGCAACTGCTCGCCGCGATTCGCGACGGCACTATCGACATGATCGCGACCGACCACGCGCCGCACGATCCCGATTCCAAGCGGATCGCGCAGGTTGGCGCCGTCTTCGGCCCGGGACATCCGGCGCCGCATCTTGACCACGCGGGCGCAGAGGAATTCGCGCATGCGGCGAACGGCGTCGTCGGCCTCGAAACCGCGCTCGGCCTCGCGCTTCAGTTAGTGCATCGATCGTTGATCGAGCCGGCGCGATTGATTGAAATGATGTCGGTCAATCCGGCGGCGTTGCTGAGGCTGCAAGCGGGAACGCTGGCGATTGGCACGACTGCCGATATCACGGTGATCGATCCCAATCTCGAATGGACCGTTGCGCCGGAAAAGTTTCTGTCAAAGAGCCGCAACACTCCATTCGCAGGGATGCGGCTGAAGGGCACGGCCATTCTGACTATTGTCGGCGGCGAAATCGTTTACGACGGGAGGAAGGCGTAACGGAGCGATGAGTAAAGGGCGCGAAGCGATTCTGGCACTGGCCGACGGAAGAATTTTCCGCGGGCGCGCATTTGGCGCGGTCGGCGAGGCCGTCGGCGAAGTGGTCTTCAACACCGCCATGACCGGTTACCAGGAAGTGCTGACCGACCCGTCGTACAAGGGCCAGCTGGTCTGCATGACGTATCCGGAGATCGGCAACGTCGGGATCAACGCCGAAGACGCGGAGTCGCGCCGCCTGTACGTCGAGGGATTCATCGTCAAGGAATACTGGGAGCGTCCGTCGAACTGGCGCTCGGAGATGCCGCTGGGAAAGTACCTGGAGGATGCCGGAGTGGTCGGTATCGAGGGAATCGACACGCGCGCCCTGGTTCGACATCTCCGCACGCGCGGTGCTCAGGAAGCGGTGATATCGAGCATCGACCTGGATGCCGACTCGCTGGTGCGCAAGGCGAAGGCGTCGCCCGGATTGGTCGGCCGGGATCTCGTCAAAGAGGTTACCTCTGCCGAGGCTTACGATTGGGACTTCGGTGATTGGAAATTGGGGAGCGGGCACGTCAGGATGAGTCGCGAAGCGACGCGCGATGCGCCGACGATCGTCGCGCTCGATTACGGAATCAAGCTGAACATTCTGCGCCGGCTGGTTGCGACCGGATTTCGCGTTAAAGTGATTCCTGCCACGTCCAGTGCCGAGCAGATACTCGCGCACAATCCCGATGGAGTGTTTCTGTCGAATGGACCCGGCGATCCTGCAGCGCTGCCGTACGCTTACAGAGCCATCGCGGGCGTCCTGGGAAAAAAGCCGGTGTTCGGCATTTGTCTGGGACATCAACTGCTGGGGCTGGCACTCGGCGGCAAGACCTACAAACTCGATTTCGGGCATCATGGCGCAAATCACCCGGTGATGGATCTGCGCACTCGGCGGGTCGAGATCACGTCGCAGAATCACGGCTTCGCGGTCAACGATGAATCGTTAAAAGGCCGCGCTAAACTTTCGCATCTGAATCTCAACGACAACACCGTCGAAGGACTGCAAGGAACCGGGGTGCCGTTCTTTTCCGTGCAGTATCATCCGGAGGCGTCGCCGGGGCCGCATGATTCGAGCTACCTGTTCGCGCGATTTCGAAAACTGGTTGAAATGTTTCCACGCTACGGCGCGGAAGCGCTGGAGAGAATAATTGCGGCTGAGGCGTCGGCTCAATGACATGGCTTTAGGATTATCAAATTGCCGCTTCGTAAAGATCTGAAATCGGTTTTGCTGATTGGCTCGGGTCCGATCGTTATCGGCCAAGCGTGCGAGTTCGATTACTCGGGCACGCAAGCCGTAAAGGCGTTGCGCGAGGAAGGGCTGCGGCTGATTCTGGTTAATTCGAATCCCGCAACGATAATGACCGATCCGGAACTCGCCGATCGCACATATATCGAGCCGATGACCGTCGCGGTGCTGACGAAGATTATCGAGCGCGAGCGTCCAGACGCGCTGCTGCCGACGGTTGGCGGGCAGACTGCGCTTAACCTCGCAATCGAGCTGGCGGAGGCGGGCGTACTCGATCGATTCAAGTGTGAGCTGATCGGGGCGAAGCTTGAGGCGATCAAAAAGGCTGAGGATCGCGAGCTGTTCAAGAATGCGATGCTGAAAATCGGCCTCGAGGTGCCGCGTTCTGCGATTGCGCGTTCACGCCAGGATGCCGAAAGAGTACTGGACGAGCTTGGCTTGCCGGTGATTATCAGGCCGTCGCGAACGCTCGGCGGGACCGGCGGTTCGATCGCGCGGGAGTTGAGCGACTATCACATCAAGGTCGCTTACGGACTCGAACAGTCCCCGAATCACGAAGTGCTGATCGAGCAGTCGGTCGAAGGGTGGAAGGAATTCGAGCTCGAGGTGATGCGCGACACGGCGGACAACGTCGTCATCATTTGCTCGATCGAGAACCTCGATCCAATGGGGGTGCACACCGGAGATTCGATAACGGTCGCACCTGCGCAGACTCTGACCGACAAGGAATACCAGCTGATGCGCGACGCGGCGATTCGGATCATCCGCGAAATCGGCGTCGACACCGGGGGGTCGAACATCCAGTTTGCGATCGAGCCGACTACCGGGCGGATGGTCGTGATCGAGATGAACCCGCGGGTGTCGCGGAGCTCGGCGCTGGCTTCGAAGGCGACCGGATTTCCGATCGCCAAGATCGCGGCGCGGCTGGCGGTCGGTTACCGGCTCGACGAGATTCCCAACGACATCACGCGCATGACGCCGTCGTGCTTCGAGCCGACCATCGACTATGTCGTGACCAAAATCCCGCGCTTCACGTTCGAGAAGTTTCGCGGCGCAGCCGACGAGCTGGGGCCACAGATGAAGTCGGTCGGCGAGGCGATGGCGATAGGGCGGACCTTCAAGGAGTCGCTGCAAAAGGCGCTTCGCTCGCTCGAAATTGGATCGCATGGGCTGGAGAGCGGGGGGCTTCCAGAGCCGCCGAGCGCTCAGGCGCTGGCGCAACTTCGGGCTCAAGTCGCGATGCCGAGCAGCCATCGCCTGTACCATCTGGCTGACGCGCTGCGGTTTGGGATCACACGCGCGGAAGTTTTCGAACTGAGCAAGATCGATCCCTGGTTTATCGATGCTGTCGCCGAACTGGTCGCGGAGGAAAAGCGCGTCGCGCGCGAGCCGTTGGGGGAGGCGTACTTCCGCGAGTTCAAGCCGATGGGATTTTCAGATCGCCGAATCGCGGATCTGCGAGGCGTTGACGAAGCTGCCGTTGCGTCCGCACGGCGCAGCGCTGGAGTGATGCCGGTTTACAAATCGGTGGATACCTGTGGCGCTGAATTCGAAGCGTTCACGCCATACCTCTATTCGACCTACGAAGGCGAAGATGAGGCACCGCCGACCGCGCGCAAGAAAGTGATCATCTTGGGCGGCGGACCGAACCGGATAGGGCAGGGGATCGAGTTCGACTACTGCTGCGTGCACGCGAGCATGGCGCTCAAGGACGCCGGTTTCGAAACCATCATGGTGAATTGTAATCCCGAGACGGTCTCGACCGATTACGACATTTCGGATCGCCTCTACTTTGAGCCGCTGACCTTCGAGGACGTGATGGCGATTGCCGAGCGGGAGCGTCCGGTCGGAGTGATCGTGCAGTTCGGGGGACAGACGCCGCTCAAGCTCGCAGTGCCGCTGGCGCGTGCGGGAGTGCCGATTTTGGGAACAACACCCGACGCGATCGATCGCGCGGAGGATCGTGAGCGCTTCAATGAGATGGTCGCGCGGCTCGGACTTAGACAACCGGATGGAGTGCTGGCGCGCGGGCTCGACGAGGCGGTCGCAGGCGCGTCGAAGGTCGGCTACCCGGTCCTGATCCGGCCGTCGTACGTGTTGGGCGGGCGCGCGATGGAAGTGATTCCCAACGAAGAGGAGCTGTGTCGGTACGTCACGCAGGCTCTGCAAGCCTCCGAGCGCCATCCGTTGTTAATCGATCGTTACCTGCAAGGCGCGATCGAAGTCGATGTCGATGCTATTTCGGACGGCGAGACCGTGGTTGTCGGCGGAATAATGGAGCACGTCGAGCATGCGGGGATCCATTCGGGCGATAGCGCGTGCGCACTGCCTCCGACGACCTTGAGCGCCGCGATGCAGAAAGAATTAATCGCGCAGACGAAAATGCTGGCGCGCGAACTCGGTGTGATCGGGTTGATCAATATCCAGTATGCGATTTACGGCGGCGAGGTTTATATTCTCGAAGTCAATCCGCGCGCATCGCGCACGGTTCCGTTTGTAAGCAAAGCGATCGGTGCTCCGTTGGCGAAGTACGCCGCGCTGGTGATGGCCGGGAAGAAGCTCAGCGAAATCGGATTCACCACCGAACGGGTTCCAAAGCATGTCGCGGTCAAGGAATCGGTGTTTCCCTTCGGTCGGTTCCCCGGCGTCGATACAATCCTCGGGCCGGAGATGAAATCGACTGGCGAAGTGATGGGAATCGACAAGACGTTTGCGATGGCGTTCGCGAAGGCGTCGCTGGCGGCTTCGTCGAATCTACCGGATAGTGGGCTGGTATTTATCAGCGTTCGCGACGAAGACAAACGCTACCTCGAACCGATAGCGCGCGGACTGGATGCGATGGGATTCGATCTACTCGCGACGCGCGGGACCGCGAATCATATTCGAGATCTCGGGCTCAAATGCGAAACCGTCAACAAGGTGCTCGATGGCAGCCCGCATATAGTGGATGCGATGAAAGAAGGGCGGGTCGCGATGGTCGTCAATACGCCCGACGCGAGCGGCGCAAAAGATTCGTTCTCGATTCGCCGCACGGCGCTGGAACTTCGACTGCCGTATTTCACAACGATGGCCGGAGCGAAGGCCGCGGTTGAAGGAATCTATGCGTTGAAGCATGAGCCGTTCGAAGTGCGCGCGCTGCAGGACTATCATCAGGATTGAGAGGGCGAGGTAAACTAAATCACGACGCGCGTCCGCGCGGCTGTTTTCGCAACGCGCATGAGCCCAGAACCCTCACCTAATCTATTTCATAAAGTAACCAGCGAGAGATCAGAGAGCAGCGGGCTTCGGATTGATAGTCCGGTTGCGGGGATGCCCGGGATTGGCCCTAAGCGCGCGGCGGCTCTGGAAGCTCGCGGGATCGTTACCGCAGGCGACCTCGTCTTCCATTTGCCGGTGCGTTACCAGGACTGGCGCGAGCGCTCGTTTCCTAAAGATCTGCGCGCTGGAAATACAGTCGTCATCGAAGGTGACCTCGGAAAGATTTTTGAGCGGCCGATGCGCGGCTCGCGGTGGCGACGGTTGGCGTCGGGATCGCTCAACGTTGGCGGTCGCCAGATTCGAGTCGTGTGGTTTAATTTGCCCGCTTACATGCGCGGCTATTTGCCGGGTGGCGAGCGCGTTTTGGTACGTGGACGAGTCGCGACGGACGCGGACGGCGGGATCGAAATAGTCCAGCCTGAGTTGCATCGGCTATCGGACGGCGAGCCGAAGGGGATCCGCGCAGTTTATCGCTTGCCGTCGATTGTTGGCCAGCGGCTGTTCGCGAATCTGGTGTCGCGCGCTCTGCTCGAGGCAGGCGATTCGATCTGTGGAGCGATCCCGGATCAAATGCGCGACAACATACCGACAGTTCGCGACGCCCTGAGCTATCTCCACGATCCGCCGCCCGATGCCGACTTTGACGCGCTCGCCAACGGCGCGTCGCCGGGGCATCTGGCGCTCGCGTTCGATGAACTGTTCGCATTCGAGATCGCGCTTTCGATAGAACGCCTTCGCGGCGCGCGCCGTGTTGGAATCGCGCTCGACGGCTCCCGAAGCTCCAGTGCGAGGATGATAGATGAGCTGCCCTTTGCGCTGACCGGATCGCAATCGCGCGCGATCCAAGAACTTGGCGACGACCTTGCGCGGCCGAATCAGATGAGCCGGATGCTTATGGGCGACGTCGGTAGCGGCAAGACGATCGTCGCATTCTGGGCGATGATTCGCGCGATCGAGTGTGGGCATCAGGCGGCGATGATGGCGCCGACCGAACTACTCGCCGAGCAGCACTGGCGCGGATTCGCGCGGGTTGGCGATAAGCTGGGTATAAGGCACGCGCTGCTCACCGGGAGCGTGACGGGTGCGGCGCGCAACCAGATTCTGCGGGGGCTCGCGAGCGGCGAGATCGCGGCCGTGTTCGGGACGCACGCGCTTATACAGGAACGGGTGCGGATGAAGGGACTGGCGCTCGGCGTGATCGACGAGCAGCATCGATTCGGCGTCTTCGATCGCGCAAAGCTGAAAGCATTGGGGCCGAAAGCGAATGTGTTGATGATGACGGCGACGCCGATTCCGCGAAGCCTTGCGATGAGCCTGTTCGCGAACCTGGACGTCTCATTTCTCGATGAGTTGCCCGCCGGACGGACCCCGATCTCTACCGAAGTTTGCGCTGAAGGAGATCTCGCGCGAGTGGATGCTAGCTTGCGCGCCGAGATCAAAAGCGGCGGGCGCGCATACTATATCGTGCCGCTTATCGAGGGCGATTACGACGAGGCCAAGTCGGTTTCTGCCACGGCGGCCCGCTTGAAGAAGGGAACGCTGCGGGACGCCAGAATCGGCACGATGCACGGCAGGATGAGTCCCGCGGAAAAAGATTGCGCGATGCGAGAATTTCGCGACGGCGCGCTCGACATCCTCGTCTGCACCACGGTGGTCGAAGTGGGGATTGACGTGCCGGAGGCGACGACAATTGTGATAGTCGCGGCGGAGCGCTACGGCCTCGCACAATTGCATCAGTTGCGCGGCAGGGTGGGCCGCGGCGAGAAGGCGTCGCGATGCTTCCTCGTGGCATCGAGCGACGCCGACGAGGCGGCTCTGAATCGCCTCACTACCCTGCGCGAATGCACGACCGGCGTAGCGGTGGCCGAAGCCGATTTGCGGTTGCGAGGACCCGGCGATTTGCTCGGCGCGCGCCAGGCCGGCGCGCTGCCGCTGAAGTTCGTCCATCTGATTCGCGACCATCGCACGATCGAACGTGCACGCAAGCTGGCCGACGAGTGGATCGCGCGCGACCCGACGTTGGCCAGCCGCGAGTCGGAAGGTGCACGCGCGGCGGTCAGAAAAATGCTGGCGCTCGGTTTCAGTCTGGGCGACGTCGGGTAGGGCGCCGTCTACTGGAGTAGCGAGTTTGCGGACGGCTGGATGCGCGCGGTAACCCCGCCAATATCGATCGCGCTCGCGTTCCAAATGGCCGGCGCGAGCGTATCGAAGTAATCCGCGCCCTGGCCAATCACGACCAGCACCACATTCGATCGAGTATCGATGCGATGCGGGGTGGAGTCGCCGAGCAAACGATCGAGCAGCGTCTCGTAGACGACGGCGAAGTGGCTGGCGGTGTGAGCGTCCTCGAACGCGAGCATCCATATCACGTTCACGCCGCGGCTCTGCTGCAGGATGATCATGCGGTCGGCGCTCCATCGCGTGGCGAGCCCGAGTTCGCTGGACTGCTTGCCGAGATTGCGCTCGAGGATCACGCGCAGCAGCAGCTCGCCGCATGTGTCGTCATCGACTTTTTTCCATCCGCTCATGATTTGCTCGTAGCCGGCAAGCTCAATTTGCGGCGTCGGCGAATTGCTGTCGAAGTAGAGCGAAGGATGCAGAATCTGATGAGTGGATTGTGGAGGTTTGCGGTAAAGCGCGTCAACCGCGGGCCATCCACCGCGCCGATAAGCCTCGTCTACGAAGTGCGTGCCTTCAGAATACTGGAACAGCAGCGGGGCGCTGAGGCCTTCTGGAGTATTGGGGACTTCGGCTGCCAGAGCCACCGAGAGCTGTTTGAGATTGTTCGCGAGCACATCGGCGGTGCGTTGTCCATTCGTCCAGCGGCGTAGGCGAAGCCCGCGATGGTCGCATCACCCTCCGCCACCGACTTGAGCGCGAGCGTACGATCGTCGTTGTCCTTCACCTTGTCGAGATTCGCTCCGAGATCGAAATTCTGATCCTGCAGGGCGTGCGTCAGCTCGTGCGCGAGCAGCATCTCGCCGACCACGTCCCGCTGAATCATAAACTGAGCCGCACTGTTCCAGATGCCAATATCGTCGCCGCCTTCGACCAGTACCATTTCTTTGCCATGCGGATCGTAGAAGCCCGCGACCTGACTCTTCAGGAGCTTGAGCGATGCGGCTTTCAGATCGAGACCTGCGGGATAGAGCCCCGTGAGCGCGCCGGCGACAGCGTCGGCCTTGAGCCGGTTGTCGGTGGTGTCGCGCATCATGTCCGTTTCCATCATTGATTCAGCTTCGGTGGGCGTTTTGACGATGATTGGGACCGGCTGCTTGAACCGAAGCTGGCGAAGATCCTGTATGCCGGCTTCGGTAGTTGCAACCTGCTTTGAATTGACCCGGTCGCCATCGAGCAGCGCGTAGGCGCATCCACGCAGAAACATCAGCCCCGCGAGAGCGCACATCGGCCACCAGAGCCGTCGTGCGAAGTAAATAACCCTGCTCGTCATTCGGTGATGATTACAACTGGAAATCCAAATCGCGCTGAGCCGGTCGCGCGCGCCTCGGCTGCCGATCGAGTCGCAAACGCACCCATGCGTACACGGTAGTAGCGGCGATGCTCGGCATCAAGAACGTCAATTACGCGGACATCGGTGTAAGATTCGATCAACTTGCTGCGGACCTGCTCCGCGTTCTGTCGATCCGAAAATGAACCCACTTGAACCCAGTACCGCAACGGCGCGCCGACGTCGCGAGTCCCGGCCGGCTTGCTGATGAGCGCGATACGAACGCGCGCGGTCCCTTTGTCGAGCATACCGATCATGCGCGCCGCTTTGTGCGACAGATCGATCTTGCGGCCCTTCAGAAACGGCCCGCGGTCGGTGATCGTTACTTCGACGGAACGGCCATTGTCCAGATTCGTGACCATCACGCGACTGCCCAACGGAAACTCAATCGAAGCCGCAGTGAGATCCTCCTGGTCGTAGATTCCGCCAGCTGCGCCCTGGTGGCCGTGAAATCCCGGACCGTACCACGACGCCATGCCGACTACCTGCGGTGCCGGCGTTGGCTGAGGTATCGCAACGACCGGAGGTGGCGGCACGATCGGTGCCGGACGGCTCGACGCACATGCGCCGAAAAGCCCGCTCAGCACGAGCGCCGACGCAATCCGCAATGGCGCTCTGTCGATTCGAATCGTACCCACCTCGGCTAACCGGGCCTAAATTACAGGAACGCATCCTTCGCCGCACATCGCCGCACATGCCGCATGTTGATTGACGTCGAGCGCACCGCTTCGGGGGGCGTCCGCGGCGTGGTAGCATCTCGGGTGTTGAACTCGATGCTGCGGACGAGGCAGGAGCTGGAAAATATCGAGGCGCGCACGCTGGCGCCGTATGCGATGGCGTCGCGGGCCAGTCGCGGGCGCCGCTTTCCCGAGCCCGAGCATCCCATGCGCACGGTCTTCGCGCGCGATCGAGATCGCGTCATTCACTCGGCTGCCTTTCGACGACTCGAATACAAGACCCAGGTTTTCGTCAATCACGAGGGCGACTACTACCGCACGCGCCTGACCCATACGCTCGAAGCCGCGCAGATCGCGCGCACCGTCGCGCGGGCGCTCGGCCTCAACGAAGAGCTTGCCGAGGCGGTCGCACTCGCCCACGACCTGGGACATACGCCGTTCGGACACGCGGGCGAGAAAGTGCTCAACGAGCTGATGACGCCGTACGGCGGCTTCGATCATAACGCGCAGAGCTTGCGCACCGTCGATTGGATCGAGATTCGCTATCCGAATTTTCGCGGGCTCAATCTCAGCTTCGAAGTGCGCGAGGGAATCGTCAAGCATTCGCATTTCCAGGATCGTCCCGCCGCGCAGGAGTTCGACGTGAGTACCTATCCGTGCCTCGAAGCGCAGATCGTCGATCTCGCGGACGAGATCGCGTATCTGGCGCACGATGTCGACGACGGCCTCAAGGCGCAGATGCTCAGCGTCGAAGAGCTCAATGCGTCTGCGCTGTTCAGAGAGTCCGCGGCGGCGGCGCAGGATGCATCTCCGTCGGCCGAGATGCGCGTGCTTCGCTACCAGACCGTCATCAGAATGATCGACGCGATGTCCACCGACCTGATGAGCAATCTCGCCGGCGAACTGGAGCGCAACAAAATCCGCAGCGTCGAGGACGTGCGCAAAGCGGGCCGGGTACTCGTATCGTTCGGTTCAGAGATGGGCGTGAAGGTCGAGGAAATCAAAAACGTCATGCGCGATCGCTTGTATAGGCACTATCGCGTCAGCCGGATGACTGAAAAGGCGGGCAGGGTGCTCGCCGCCCTTTTCGAAACCTACATGACCGAGCCGCGTCAGATGCCGGAGCACGTCGTCGCGCGCGCGGAAAAATACGGCGAGCCGATTTCGCGCGCCGTGGCCGATTACATCGCGGGGATGACCGATCGCTTCGCACTCGACGAGTATCGCAAACTGTTCGATCCCAATGAGCGCGTCTGACAAGCTGCCGCCATCGCGAAAATCACGCGCGCGCCGCTCGCTCGTGATCCGGCGAGTCGATCACGTTGGCGATCCCGTGGGCCTCGCATTTCTCGAGTCGCCCGAAACCAACGGCGACGCGGTGCTCGATCGCATCCGCGAATATCTCGGCGACAAGCTGAGGCTGGTCAAGGCCGAAGTCTCGCACACTGAGATCACGGTGGAAGTCGAATCGCGTGGATGGGCCGAGGAGGGCACCCGGATGGCCTCCGTCGCGCGCGACCTGTACGAGAAGGGAGCCAGGCGCTCGGCGCTATCGATGTATCGCGACGCGCTCGACCTCGATCCGATGAACGCGGAGGCGATGCTGAGACTTGGCCTCGCTTTTGCTCAGCAGGAAAAATTCGCGGATGCGCTGACCGCGCTCAAGCACGCTCGCGAGTTCGGCGCTGTCGGCGTCGAGATATTGGTCGCGATGGGTCGAAGCGCGGCCGGCCTGGATCGAGTCGCAAGCGCGATCGGGTATTACGAAGAGGCGTTGAAACTCGAGCCGCGAAACTTCATCGCGCGGCGAGCGCTGGGCGCGCTCGGGCACAAACCGCCGACGCCGACCAAGGAATCAGGCGCTGTACGGAGCCGCCGCGATTAGCTAGAACTGTGCGGAATTCGTATTCGTTGTCGGCCTGGGCCTCCAATCCACGCCGGACACAATCAACTTTTGAAACGAGGAGCGTCAGGGCACTCAATGATTTCAGGCTTTTCTCGGTTTCCAGGTATCTCGGCTAGTTTACATAATACTTCTTATGCGAAGTTCCTTGTGGCGATGAAGATGCGTCGCGTCGGTGCAATCGTCGTTCTTTTCACGATGATTTCGATTGGCTGCCGCAGCGCTGCTTTCGCTCAGAATGCCTCGGGAGCCTCCCCTGCCGGCGCCGCCGCGGTCGCGACCGATCCTGCCAAAGATGCGGCGTTGAAGACCTATCTACAGAAGCACTTCAAGATCCCGAGTCCCGACCTGATCAAGATGGGGCCTGCCTTCAAAACGCCCATCGACGGACTCCTTGCCCGCCAGCTCGTCGTCGGCAATGAACAGGGACAGAGCGTCTCGACCACCCTGTTCTTCAACCAAAATGAGAGCAAGGCAATCGTCGGCCAGTTTCTCGACACGAGCATCGACGCGTGGGGACGGGTCAACATGAGCACTGTGAACCTGGACGATCACCCGACCCAGGGACCTGCGGACGCGCCGGTTACGATCGTCGAGTTCGCCGACTTTGAATGTCCATTCTGCGCGCATGCGTTCAGCGTGATCGAGACGCTCGTCAACACGACCTACAAGGGCAAGGTCAAAGTGATTTTCAAAGCCTATCCGCTGAACGTGCATCCGTGGGCGATCAAAGCCGCGGCGGCTGCTGAATGCGCACGCTTGCAGAACCCGGCGGCCTTCTGGGATTTCGCGCGCTACTTCTACACCAACCAGGGATCGATCAACGTCAAAAATATTCAGGACAACGTCGACAAGGTCGCGAAGGCGCAGAAGCTCGACGGACCCGCGCTCAAGGCGTGCATGGACAGCGCGCAGACCGCGGCGCGCATCAAGCAGGATCAGACGGACGGAGATACGATTCATGTCTCGTCGACGCCGACCTTCTTCGTCAACGGAATTCCGGTCGTAGGATTGCCCGACGGCAAGGTTCTGGATTTCGTGATCAATTCGGAGCTCGCAGGAAAAGGTCCCTCCGCGTCTGCGACGAACGAATAAGCGCTGGGCGCGGGCCGGCGCCCTCCCCTGACGCCGGCGGATTCTCCGATGCTCAGCGGTATTGACGTTGCGGCGTGCAGGAATGCGCGAACGCTGGTGGCTCTTCCTCGGGATGCGCCCGGATGCCCTTCTGCAGCAGGCGAAGTGCCGTAGCCGGATCGTCGGCGAAACTGAACAGTTTGAGATCCTCGGGACTGATCGTGCCGTGCCGCACCAGCGCGTCGAAGTTGATGATCTCTTTCCAGTATTGCGATCCGTAGAGCAACACCGTGATCGGTCGATCCAGCTTTCGCGTTTGCTCCAGCGTCAGTATCTCCATCATTTCGTCGAGGGTGCCGAAGCCTCCGGGAAAGACCACCACCGCCCGAGCAAGATGCGCGAACCACAGCTTGCGCATGAAAAAATAGTGAAACTGGAAAGACAGCCCGCGCGTGATGTACGGATTGGGCCGCTGCTCATGCGGCAATCCGATGTTCAACCCAATCGTCCTTCCGCCCGCCTCCGACGCGCCGCGATTCGCCGCCTCCATGATGCCGGAGCCACCGCCCGAGCAGACCACGTAGCGGTGACCGTCGGACCGAAGACCCTTCGACCAGCTCGTGATCAGTTTCGCCAGCTCGCGCGCATCCTCGTAGTAGCGCCCCAGCGGGCCGTCGGGAGTTATCCTCGCCGATCCGAAAAACACGATTGTCTCGTGTATCTGCATGCGGCAAAAAACCCGAAGCGGCTCGAGATATTCCGCAAGAATCCGGATTGGCCGCGCTTCTTCGCTATCGAGAAACTTCTCGTCCTTGTAAGCGAGCGATGGATTGGTCGGCGGTGGAGTTGTCGATGAGTCCGATTTGCGCAGCTTCATAATTTTCGGATCCCCGCGAAATCAACGAAGCCGCGCTCCACATCGGTACTTACCAGCTCGACCATGACGTGGTCTCCGACGTCAAAGCCCTTGTAGCGTCGCATAACTCTTCCCTCCGCCGCGGGATGGTCTATGCGCACCCAGGTCCCTTTCTCAGATGCTCCGGTCACGATCCCGTCGAACCGATCGCCGACCCGCGATTCGAGCAAAAGCGCGGCCGCAGACTTCCGCACCTGCCGCTCCACCTTACTCGCGTTGTCTTCCTGGTCGGTGCAGTGCCCAGCTAAATCGTTAAGCTCGTCGGAGCTGTACGGGCTTGGCGTTCCCGAAAGCGCAGCCTTCAACAACCGATGTGTGATCAGATCCGGGTAGCGCCGATTCGGCGCGGTCGAATGAGTATAGTCGTTCACCGCGAGTCCGAAGTGCCCGGCTACCGGCTGCCCGGGAAAATCGACCACGTATTCGCCGCGCCCCAGCAGTTTGACCACTGACAGCGACAGGTCTGGAAAGTGCGTGGGATCAGCTTGTCGCCGCTCCTCGAGGAACTCCTGAAGCGCCCGGCAATCCGGACGCGGCGGAAGACGCCCGCCCTCGTCCTTCGCCAGCTCGACGATTCTCGCCCAGCGCTCGGGCGATCGCAGAACTCGGCGCAGCGCCGGAAAACCTTTCCGCTCGAGGTATCGCGCCGTCACCCCGTTCGCCCCGATCATGAAATCTTCGATCAGCTCTGTCGCGCGATTCTTTCGGTCTGCCTGCAGATCGCTCAGCGAATCGCCCTCGAACACCGGACGTGGCTCGATAGTCTCGAGCGACAACGCACCATTCTGATGCCGCCGCGCTTTCATCGCTTGCGCCACGTGATCCTGTAATCGGAGATTATCGTCGAGGCCGGGAACCTTTGTTATGGGCGCGGGTGCGGGCGCAGTTCCATCCAGCCATGCCGCGACGCTGTTGTACGCGAGCTTCGCGCGATTCACCACCACCGCCCGGTAGATGTCGGACCCGCCCACCGCCCCGTCAGCGCCAACTTCCATCTCGATCACGATAGCCAGCCGTTCTTTACCGTCGGCCAGCGACGTGAGGTCGGTCGAGAGTTTCTCCGGGAGCATCGGAAAAATTTCCGCAGCGGTATAAACCGAAGTGGTGTTGGTCTGCGCGTGGCCATCGATGGCCGAGCTTTTTTTTACGATCGCATCGACATCTGCAATCGCAACGAGAATCTTTACCCCGCCATCCGGCAGTTGCTCCGCAACCGAGAGCTGATCGAGGTCGAGCGAATCATCGTTATCGATCGACGCCCACAGGAGACCCCGAAGGTCTTTCAAAGATGGATCAGATGCGGCAGCTGCTTTTGTAATAGAGCTGGTCTCCGCCACAACTTCGGCGGAGAAGTCCGGCAACAGCCCTCGTTGAAGCATCGCCCGTCGCGCGATGCTCTTGAGCTGGTTTCGACAGGGCGCAGTGGCTTGATTCATCGGCGCATCATAGCCCACCGAACGCCCGAATAGTCAAAACTATGATTTGTCACGGACTGTTCTGAAAGGTGAACCCGAGCACGCGATAGTTTTCCGTGTCGGTGATATAAACATCGCCGCTGGGATCAACTGTCACACCAACCGGCTGGCATAGTGTCATCGCTTTCACGGTGGAGTCATCGTTGCCATTGCAGGCGCCGGAAGTGAAACTGCCTTGCTGCCCGTATACCACGTCGGCGGTGGTATCGCCGGGACTGCCGGGTGTTCCCAGGGTTCCGCCAGTTGTGGCAGTGGGATTCAGGTATTCCAATACGCGATTAAGATCTACGGCGTACAAATTTTTCTGTGAGTCTACCCAGAGTTGTTCGGGCGCACACAGTTGGTCGGCGGTCGTGTCGCAATTGCTCAGCGTAAAGCTGCCACCGGCATCGAATGCACGATCCGCGGTAACGTCGCCGGCGCTGCCCGGGATTCCCGGGGTTCCCGGCGTCATCGAGAGAGGATTGTTGTACTCGAGGAGCCGACCGTTGGCAGAATCGGATACGTAAACATTGTTGTCGGAGGCGACCGCGACACCTTCCGGGAAGCAAAGGGAGTCCGCGCTGGGGTTCGGATTGGAGGGATTGTAGAGATTGCATTGGCGCGAGTCGAAGTGGGCACCGCTTGGACCCTGTCCAATGACCAACTGCGCATTGAGCGGAATAATTTGCGTACCATGTGCCGGTCGGGTTTTGGCAGAGACGTTCAAACCGCTGACCAGCACGACCCGCGAATTGGAATAATCCGCTATCCACAAGTTGCCGCCATGGTCGATTGCAATCTGCCTGGGTGAGCAGAGAGTATCGGCGCTTGGCTTGCGGCAATCGAACGCATCACTTTTGCCGTCGATGATAAACGTCGGGGAAGCGCCGACGCAGGGGAATTTTCCCGCGCATGCGTCAAAAGGATTTGCGAAGTTCATCACGCGGTTGTTGTCGGAATCAGAGACGAACAGGTTTCCTGCGTCATCAACCGCGAGGCCCAGGGGCGAGCACATCAACGGCGAACTCCGGTTCGGTTTCGGGGTGTGCTTTTTCTTCACGCAAGTTACGGCTGCGCTACATGGCGGAGGTCCAAGGAGATGACAGCTCGTCGAGTAGAAGTCGGGCTGTCCGAGTACAAGATCAGCCGGCTGGCCGTTGACGAATCCTTGGGCGCTCGCCCAGCCCAGCACTCGACTTTGATCGGCGACGTACAGATGCCCGCCGGGGTCAGCGACGGTCGCGGACGGGTAGGAAAAGCTTCGGCGGCCGGGAAAGTTCGCGTCGCCATGAGAAAAATCGATCTGCCCAAGTTCGCGGGTGGCAACGCTCGAGACTAGCGGAGTGTCATAACTGAGGAGCCGGTTATGACCCCAATCAGGCACGAATAATCGCCCTGCTCCGTCCACTGCGGGGAGCAACGCGGTGCACAGAGAATCGGCAGTGGGAAGTCCGCAATTGTACGAGCTGAAGGTTTTCTGGCCATAGACGCGCCGCGCAATCTGCGGACCACTCAAACCAGGACGATCGAACTCGACTACGCGGTTCGCATCCGAGATGTACACGTTACCGATCGAATCGACTGCGACCCCTTGCGGTTCGCACATCACGCTCGCGCTTTCGCGCCGCTTTTTTGTACATTGCGCCGCCGAGGAGAAGCCGTTTTGACCGATCACCAGGTCAGCGACCGTATCACCGGCGCCAGGCTCACCGCTGTTGGGATTCAGCGGCGTGTCGTACTTGAGAACCCTCGCGTTATACACGTCCGCGACGAACAGATCGCCCACCGAATCCACCGCAAGTCCGCCGATCCATGAATCCGGGATGCACAGACTCGACGCCGTAGTGGGCTGCGGAGTCGTCGTGCAGGGCATGAAGCGAGTGAAGCTGTCTTTCTGACCAAAGACCAGATCGGCGGTGGTATCGCCCGCGGAACCGGGAACGCCGGGAGTACCTCCGCCCGGGGCTTTCGGGTTCAGATACAACAGAACCCGGTTGTAGCCGGAATCAGTGACGAACAGGTTCCCCTGAGCATCGAAGGCCACCCCGGTAGGGTCGCAAAGGTTGTCGGGACTTGGCGTCGGCTGCCCTATCATGCATCCCGAGGAGTTGTTAACCGAACTTGTGCTCCCGAAGGTGATGCTCGCAGGCTCTCCCGCGGTGTATCCGCTGGCGAATGGCGCGTCGTATTCCACCACGCGGTTATCGCCGTAATCGCTGACGTAAAGATTGCCCTGGGGATCGGTTGCCGCCGCGATCGGCTGGTTCAACGAACTCGGCGTGACAGTAGGATATCCCGATCGATCGCTGTAGAAATCCGGCTGGCCAATCACCAGGTTCGCGCTGGCGCCATTTACAAACGAGGCGGCGCTGCTGAAGCCAAGAACCCGATTGTTCCCTTGGTCAACCACGTAGAGATTCCCGTGACTGTCCACTGCCGCGCCTGACGGACCATCGAGCGCGCTGGGGCCGCCGAAATTCAAGGTGTTTTGGGTCAGACCTATCTGTCCGAGGACTCGATCCGCAGTTTGATCGGAGGTCGACGCGAATGCGGTTGTAAGAGTCGCCACCGTGATTATGATCACGGCGAATCGCGCGATTGAGCTGTTCACGGAAAGCACCCCCAGGACGCACTTATCACCGGCCCGGTCGGCTACGATACTCCTGTTCACCGCTCGTCAACAGCGGGCAGCGCCACTGTGACTCCGGCCGTCGGACTGGCCGACAGCAAGATGATGGATTTTGTGGTGGATTCCCAGCCAGCGAAAACAATCGCTGTCGGCTTGATCTACTAATGAATCAGAACTTGCTGCGGGCTGGCGCCCGGAGCCGACGGCGGCGCGATTTCGGCGGGTGCCCCGAGCAGCGCCAGCGATTCCATTACGTCCTGCCGCTGCTGTGCAAACGGATGGGCGTTGAGGAACGCGCGGTACGCCGCGATCGCGCCCTGCTTGTCGCCCGCCTTCGCGAGCATCCGCGCCACCCCGAGCTCCGCCCTCACCTGCTCCGGCCCCGGATCGGCGGCTGCCTGCTGATAAGCGCCGGCCGCTTTTTTCCAGTCCGCCATCCGCTCGTAAACCACCGCGAGGTTGGTCAGCGCGAGACTGCGGAACATCGGATCGCGCTCCTCAGCGAGAAACGCGACCAGCGCATCGCGCGCGTTCGGAAGATCGCCGTCGGCGAGATATGCGTTCGCCAGGTAGAAGCGCGAGAGACGGCCGAGCCGGCGCCCCGGCTCTTGATCGGCGAGCTGCTTGAACTTTGTCTCGGCGTCTTTGTTCTGGCCGGCATTGAGCGCGGTGATCGCATCGTAGAATTGCCCTGATGCGAGCGTGTCGCGATGGCGTTCATAGTAGTACACGCCAATCACGATCGCGCCGACCGCGACGACGACCGCGGCCGAGACAATCACCTGGGTGAGGTTGTTGACGAAAAAGTCGCGCGCGCTATCGATCAGCGTCGTGAACTCGTCCGGCGCGCGGAGTTCTTTTTGAGTTAGTTTACGGCGATGGGTAGTCGGCGGCATCGAATGCTCCAGCGGGCGCCGCCCGGCAGAGGACCAGAGGAGTTAGCGCGCACGCGCAGTTACATCTTGTATTTGAAATCCTCGGGCGACATCCGCTCGAGGATCTCGGACCATTTGTCGCGCGAGACGCCGGCGAGGTTCTGATCGGAAGTCTGCGGTTCGCCCTGGGATTCGTGGAGCTCGCTGGAGGCCTCGAGCACTTTCTTGGCGACATAAATCGGCGACTTGGTGCGCAGCGCCAGCGCGATCGCGTCGCTCGGCCGCGAATCAATTTCGAGCGCCTTGCCGTCGCGGGTCTTCACCTGGATTCGCGCGAAGTACGTGTTCTCGCGCAGCTCGGTAATTTCCGCGGACTCGACCACCGCGCCGAACTCGGTCATCAGGTTGCGCAGCAGGTCGTGAGTCATCGGGCGCTGCGGCTTGATCCCTTCCAGCTCGGTCGCCATCGCAGTCGCCTCGAGCGGACCGATCCAGATGTGCAGATTGAGTTTGTTGTCGGGATCTTTCAGAACGACAATCGGCATCTTGGTCGAGGGATCGAGCGTGATCCCGCCGACAATCATCAAGATAAAATCTTCCCTGTGACCAGCCATAAACGGGCTCTTCAATCTTTTTTCTTCAAGCGCGCGCGGATTCGAGTGGAATTTCCGCTCATCACCCGGAGAAATTATCTTGGCCCAAACTCGCCGTGTGGTCAACCGAACAAGCTGCGCAACCGCCAGAATCCAGTCTGTCAGCTTGCGACCAGGCGATCGACCACGCGGTAAAGCTGGTTGAGATTGCGGCACTCTTCCACCAGATCGCAGTGCGGGGCGTAGCGATCCATCTCGCTGTCGCCGAAGCCCCACGTGTTGCGGCTTTCAGGATTAAGCCAGATCACTCTTTTCGCGCGCTGGCGGATTTCACGCAAGCACCAATCATGCGGAAGGTTGTAGTTGTTGCGCGCGTCGCCAAGCACGATCACAGTAGTGCGCTTGTTGACCGCGCCAAGATGATCGGTGACGAAATTGCGGAACGCGTAGCCGAAATTCGAATGGGCATACACGTTGATGATATCGCCCTTGAGCGCGACGTCGAGAGCTTCCTTGGCGTCGTTGTTGCGAAAGCATTCGGTCACTTCGCCGATGTCGGCGACGAAAATAAAACTGCGCACGCGCGAGTAGAGATCCTGCAATGAGTACACGAACTGCAGCATGAACCGCGACGCGTTGCGGACGGAATCGGAAACATCGCACAGGATGACGACCTGCGGCTTCTCCCGCTTGCGCTTCTCGAATCGCAGCTTGAACGGCACCCCGCCGTACGCGAGGTTCTGGCGCAGCGTGCGCTTGATATCGAAGCGTCCCTTCTTGGCGCGCTTGCGCCGCACCGTGATTACGTTCTTCAAGCGCTGCGCGAGGCGCGTCACCGCCTCATTCATTTTTTTCAGTTCTTCTTCAGTCAGGTAATAGAAACTCTTCTCGCCGATTTGATTGAGCCGCTGATCTTCCTTCTGCTTGATGTCGCGCTTCTCGCGCTCCATCCGGACGTAGCGCCGGATAATATCGTCGAGCGCCTTGAGCCGCCGCTCGAGGTACTCTTCCATCTTGGCTTTCAGTTCCGATCCGATATCCATCTTCTCGAGCTGCTCGCGTAGCTCCTTGATCTCGGCTTCGATCTTGTCGAGCCCGAGCTGGCGCGCGAGCGCGCGCGCGAAATAATTCTCCTCGATAGTGCGCTCGATGCCCTGGAGCTTGACGGCGCGCGAGGCCTCGCGGATTTTCCGCTCCATCTCGCCCGAGTTGTTTTGCAAAAGCTGCTTGGCGAGCTCCGAAAGATTCTTGCCCTCTTTTTTGAGCATCTTCTCGACTTCGTCCAGGAACTTTTGAAATTCCTGATCGGACATCGAGAGCGCGTTCTGGACGGCCTGGCTCGCCTGCTTGATGATCTCGCCCAAGCCGGAGAAGTAGATATCGAACAGTTCTTCGAAGACGGGCAATTCGCTGGCCCGCTTGACCATCGTGGCCCGCAGCGCAGCGCGGAACGCGTCGCGCTCGTTGAGTCCTGTGACTTCCGACGCGCTGAAGGCGTCGAGCGTCTCCGCCAGCGAGACGCGCACGCCGTTCTCGCGCAGCAGATTCGCAAATTCTACGAGCTTTTCTTGCATGATGCGGTCGCGCCCTGCCCTATTCTACCAAACGCCCGAACTGGCGCATCGTCAATTGAGAAGATCCTTGTCGCTGCCGGCTTCCGTGCCGCGACGCGCGCGCACGCGGCGCACGTAATCCTTCAGTTCTTCCTGCGCCTTGCGCACGTCGCCTTCGTACTTGACGATCGTGTCGAGCGTCTCCGTGACGAGTTCCTGGTCGAGGCTGTTCACGTTGAGCAGCGTCAGCGCCTTGACCCAATCGAGCGTCTCGCTGATGCCCGGCGTTTTCTTGAGATCCAGCTTGCGCAATGATTGCACGACGGTGACGACTTCCTCGGCGAGCTTGATTGCGGCCTCGGGCACCTTGAGCTTGACGATCGCGAGTTCCTGCGCGCGATCGGGAAAATCGATGTATAGATGCAAGCATCGACGCTTCAGCGCGTCGGACATTTCTCGCGCGTTGTTCGAGGTCAGCACGACCAGCGGAATGTGCTTGGCCTTGAGCGTTCCCAACTCAGGCACCGTCACCTGGAAGTCGGAGAGCAGCTCCAGTAGAAACGCTTCGAACTCGGCGTCGGCTTTGTCGATCTCGTCGATCAAAAGGACCGACGGCTGTTCGCTCGAAATCGCCTTTAGCAACGGGCGCGGCAGCACGAAGCGCTCGGAGAAAAATACTTCGTCCTGCGCCGCGATTCGATCGACCGCCTCGGTCAGGCCCTTCGCTCCGACCAGCACCTCGCTGATTTTGTCCTTGAGAATTTGCGTATAGAGGAGCTGCTTGGCGTACTCCCATTCGTAGAGCGCCTTGCCCTCGTCGAGGCCCTCGTAACACTGGAGGCGGATCATGTCGAAGCCGAGCGACGTGGACAGCACCTTGGCCAAGTCGGTCTTGCCGACGCCGGCCGGCCCTTCGACCAGGATCGGCTTGCGCATCTCGCTCGCCAGGTAGATGACGGTCGCGATTCGCCGGCTGGCGATATAATTGTTCTTGGCGAATCGCTCGATTACGTCGTCGATCGATGAAAACATCAATACTCCTCTGCTGCGGAACCGAAGGGGCAAGCCCCGCGCGGAATAGATTAAATAACATGCGGAGTTGAGGCGAGGAAACCCACCTTAACGGTCGGTATGTTCAAATGTGCAGCTCCTCCCAGACTTGCTCGCCGCGATCGAAGCGGTCCCGCGACAGTGCGGAGGCGTCGAAGCTTCCGTATTTTCCGTTCGCGATTAGGTCGGCTAGCGCCTGCCCCGCGCCGTAGGATTGCATCACGCCGCGGCCGCTGAACGAATGCGCCTCGAAAATGCGTCTGGCTGGATCGGCGCGGCCGACGATTGCGCTGCGGTCGGGACTCACTTCGTACAGCCCGGCCCATCCGGTGACGTGGCGCAGGCGTTCCATCGAGGACATCCGCGCGAACATCCGCGGCCAGATTTCGTTCACGAAGAACGGCTCGCCGTCGTAGTTGAAATGATAACCGGGTGGCTCGTCGGGCGGCGAGTATCCCGCCAGGATGTGCACTCCCTCGTTGTGGAAATACACGCCCGACGTATCGACGATCATCCCGTAGTCCGCGAGGTTCGTCTCGCGATTGTCCACGATGCAGACCTGGCGGCGAATCGGCTGCGTCCAGTTGCGCAGCCCCAGCAGCTTCATCGCGGTCGGCGACCATGCTCCGCCCGCGACGACGGCCGAATCGCAGGTTAGTTCGAAGACGCGACCGGTCTCGGCTTCGCCAGGTCCATCTTGAGTCATCATGCGAATGAGGCCTTCGTCGGTGTGCTGGACGTCGGACTGCCAGCATTGCAGGCGCACCTCAGATGCGCCCGCGTCGATCGCGATGACGTAGGTGCGATCGAGAAACTGCGCGCCGAGCTTCAGCGCGCGCGCCCGGTAGTGTTCCTTGAGCAGGTTCGGGTTGATGAGCCCGTCGGCGGGCGAGAACGTCGCGCCCGCAATCCCGTCGAGCTTGTCGATTTCGGGCACGCGACGGTTGACGTCGGCGGGCGTCAACGCCTCGATCTGATGGCCGAGCTCGCGCTGCAGCGGAATATGCTCGAGTGCACCTGCAAACGTGTCCTTGTCGTAGAGCCAGAGATAGCCCTTCTGGCGAAAGCCGACCTCGTCGCGCACCCGCTGGTAGTACTCGATCGACGCGCGGCATAGCGCGATGTTCACGCGCTGCCACCATGTGGCGCGCACCCCACCCGCATTCTTTTCACTCGAGCTGAGGCGTCCGCTGAGATCGATATCGACGGCCAGCGCTTTGAGGCCGCGCTCGGCGAGTCCCATCGTGACCGAACTGCCGACGACCCCCGCGCCGATCACAATCACCTCGAATCGCTCTCCGGCAATCACGGCATCGATTCTATCAAAGTAGTGTCGTTGAGAGTCAGAACTTCTCGGGCCATTTTCGAGCGGCGTGGAATACTCGCAGGATCTCGACGGTATTGGTGCGCACCCGATACGGGACGATGTATGGCGTCCCGGTTATCACGAGTTCGCGGGTGCCGGGGACGCGGCCGATCCGACCGGACGCTGGCTGATTGCCGAGCCGAACTACGCCGGCTGCGATTCGTTCCACAATTCGCGCGGCGGCTTTGGGATTGTCGCGTGCGATGTACTCGGCTTCCTCGTCGAGATTTCTGAGCGCGCGCTTAAGCCATCGGACGCGCACGTCGGCTCCACTTCTTCATCACCGCCTGGACTTCTTCTTCACTCGCGAAGTCGCCGGAGTCGGCCTCCTTCAGCGCAACTCTGATTTCGGTGATTTGCCATTCGTTCAGCTCGACGTACGAGCGGATCGCTTCGGCAGCGACGTAGGATTTGGTGCGTTCCATCGCCTTGGCCAGTTTCTCGAGGCGGGTTTTGGTTTTGCGATCAACGCGGATCGTCATTACATCGGACATAGGTGTAGTGTGCTGTATACATTGGCATTCGGCAAGGGATCCGAGGCAACCTAACTCCTGCCCCCTTCCTTCGGGGGAAGGGGAACCAGTCGTTGGACGAATAGGGGCTTGTGCGGATACCTCGCGGGCTGCCAATTTTGTATCGATGTGCACCCTGGCCATCTACTTTCAGTCCACCGGCGATTATCCGGTTGTGATTGCGGCTAATCGCGATGAGTTTCTCGAGCGGCCTGCGGCGGACCCCACTACCCTGCTCGAACATCCGCATGTGATCGGCGGGAAGGATCTCAAAGCCGGCGGGACCTGGCTCGGGATCAGTCAGAATGGAATCGTTGCGGGGTTGCTGAATCGGCGGGCCGAGAATGGCGGAAACCCGAATGCGCGATCGCGCGGGCTGCTCTGCCTCGACGCGCTCCGGCGCAGCACTGCGCGCGAGGCCGCTGAGTTCGCATCGCGGGAGCGCGGCTCGGATTACAATCCGTTCAATTTGTTGATCGTGTCGCGCACCGAGGCGTTCGTTGCTTACAATCGCGGCGCGTCGATCGAAGTGGTCGAGATCAAGCCGGGGCTGCATCTGCTGTCCAATCTCGATTTGAATGATTTCGAGTGTCCGAAGATCAGCGCCTCGTACGGGAAGTTTGCGGCACTAGGGAATCGCGAGGATTTTCAGCGCGATCCAGTCGGCAATAGGTCTGCGCTCGGGGCGTTGCTGGCCGACCACAATACGCAGCTCGATTCGCGCACTGGACGGCCTAACGCCTTGTGTCTGCATCTCGATAATTATGGGACGCGGTCGTCCAGCTTGATTTTCCTGGCCGCGGACTCCACGGAGATTGCCCACTACTTTGCGCCGGGGCCGCCGTGTGTGACCGCGTATGGTCCAGCGATGGTCCCGCGACGCGAGAAGGAACCTAACCCCTAACCCCTTCCCTCGAGGGAAGGGGAACAATCGCGCAGAGGTTAGGCGCGGACTATGTGGTGAAGTAGGCGGCGATGCCGGTGAGGATGAAGCATCCGATGGCGATTGAGGCGGAGGCCAGGAAAATCGAGGCGAGGAACGGCGGCTCGATCACGAAGAACAGGATGAAGCCGGCCACCAGCGCGACGACGCTCGCCATTATCGCGAAGACCATACTCACGTTGCGCAATTGCACCATCGCGGCTCTCCAAATCGCCTTGACGCCAAGGTGCAGCTGAGTATACGCCGTGAGTTGATCGAACGCGGCGTGGGACGCGGACCGATTGGGGGTTTTGAATTGATGCGCATTAGCCGAAAGCCGATTGCATTCCTGATTCTCGCGATTGCTGTAGCAGTTGCAACCGCGTACCCGGTCCGCGCGCAGTTGGGGCAGTCGGGACTTAGCTGGCAGCAACGCTTCCTCGGGATCATTCCGCTGGTCAAGCCCGACCCGAAAGACCCGGTGGTGGTCATGGTCAACGGCGCGCCGATTACTGCGGCCGAAATCGCCGACTACGCGAAGACCGAAGCGAATATAATCGGCGCGACCAGCACCGAGGAAAACAAAGCGGTGTTTCGCGACGCGAGCGAGAATTTAATCAATCGGCAGTTGCTGATGCAGGAAGCGGCGAAACGCAAGATCACGGTAACCGACGGCGAAGTGGCGAATCGCGCGCGCGAGTTCCAGATTGGAGGCGCCGGCGGACAGACCGCGCCGCAGACCGGCGCCCCCGATGCGCAACTGATGGCCGCGGTGCGCGGGTCGATGATGATCGAGAAGATGCTCGACGACGAGTTCCGCGCGCATCATGTGCAACCCACCGATGCGCAGATTCAGAATTACTACGAGGAGCATCGCGATCTGTTCGTCAAGGATCCCGGCGAGGTCGAGCTCGCGCATATTGCGGTCAAGCTTCCACCCAACGCGACCGAGGCGCAGAAGAAAGCGGCGGCGGAAAAAATAATCGGAATTTACAACGAGGCGAAGAAGACCAAAGACTTCGCCGCCCTCGCGAAAAAGGACTCGGAAGACACCGAGTCGGCGGCAAAGGGCGGCGACCTCGGCTACTTTCGGCCCGGGCAGTTGCCGCCGGTTGTGGACAAGGTGGTGTTTGCGACGCCGGTCGGACAACTGACGCAAATCGTCGAATCGAATCTCGGTTTCAGCTTCATCAAGGTCGTCGCGCGGCGCGGGGAAACCATCTCGCCGCTGTCGGAGGTGAAAGCGAAAATCGCGATGTTCATCCTCGATGAGAATGAAGATGCGGTAGTGAAGGCGCTTATCAAGAAGATCGCGAAAGGCGCGAAGATCGAATTCAAGACCCCGCCGGGTGGGGAAGGCGCAGCAAAAGGAACTTGATTGAATGTGAAACCCGCGGTGGGTTTCACGCTTCCTTCGGCAGGGCTAAGCCCTGCACCTTAGTATTAGGAGAAGATGCGGGACTTCGTCCCTATTAAAAGGTTGGGGGGCGGAGGCCCCGGTCCTTCTTGCCTCGCCCGTTATTTTACGGGAGAGGTGGCCGGCGGGCGCAGCCGCCGGTAGGTGAGGGTTCTGCGTTCAAGATTGAAGCATGACACGTCAACGCCTGCTCTTTTGCATACTCAGAGAGTACCGCCGCTATACAAGGAGGCGGCCGCCTTCCAGCGGCAATACAACGCCGGTGGCGAAGTCGGTTTCGCAGAAGAAGACTACGGCGCGGGCTACGTCATCAGGCGTTCCCATTTTTCTTGTCAGCGTGCGATTTACCAGGCGCTCAATTTCTTCCTTGGTGTAACCCTCGGGAGGAATCACCATCCCCAGTGCTATGCAATTGACCTGGACTGTTGGGGCTAGTTCTTTGGCTAGCGCTCTTGTGAGGCCTATCATCGCGCTCTTTGATACCGAGTATGGCAGGTAGTCTTTGTAGGGACGGATACCGGCCCAGTCGCCGATGTTTATGATTTTTCCGGCGCCCTGCTTGCGCATCGCAGCTCCAGCGAACTTCGACAGGAAGAATGGCGCCTTCAGGTTGGTGTCGAGGTTCTCGTCCCAGTCTTGCTCGGTGATGGTTTCGAGAGGCGTTGGTCCAAAGACTGACGCTGAGTTGACGAGGATGTCGATCCGGCCGAAGGCTTCAACGATCTTTGCGATCAATTGCTCGATTTCGGCGACGTGCTCGAGGTCGGCGCAAAAGGCTTGCGCTTTGCCGCCGTTACTTGTGATCTCGGAGACTACTGCGTCAGCTTCGGATTGCGAGTTGCGATAGTGCGCGGCGACGCTAGCGCCGTGCGCAGCGAGATCCAGCGCGATTGCGCGCCCGACGCGCCGTCCGGCCCCGGTTACGAGTGCTACTTTGTTTTTCAGCTCCACCGTGAGATGCGGACGAAAGCAAAATTCTGCCGCCCTTTTTAAATCCGGTTCCCCTTCCCTCGAGGGAAGGGGTTAGGGGTTGGGTTCTTAAGGCGCGGATTTGTTAAGAGATGGCCGCGTGGATAGCCTTTACCAGAGCCAAGTTGTCGGAGTGGCCGGTCTTCGATGCGGTTACGTGCGCTTGCAGAGGACGCCCTAGCAGGTACAGATCGCCGATCAGGTCGAGGACTTTGTGGCGCGCGAATTCGTCGCGAAAGCGCAGCGTCGTATTCACCACTTTTTCATCGTCCACCAGGATCGCGTTGTCAATGCGGGCGCCGCTGCCGAGGCCTAACTGCGCGAGCTTGCGAAATTCCCAGACGAAGCCGAAAGTTCGTGCCGGCGCTATCTCGCGCGTGTAGGCGTCCGCAGAAGTCAGCTCGAAATGCAACTGCTGAACGCCAATCGGCTTTGGATAGTCGAGCGTATAGTCGATGATCAGGTGATCAGCAGGTTCGACCTTGATGAACTCCAGGCCCTCGCCTTCCTCACCGATGATGATCTTGTCCTTGATTCGAATCGGCTCGACGGTCGCGTCCTGATCGGTCAATCCGGCTTCCGCCAGCTGTTTGCAGAATTCGATAGCCGATCCGTCGAGCGCCGGAACTTCGTCGTCAGTCTTAACCAGCAAGTTAGTGATCCCGAACGCGTGCAGTGCCGACAGCAAATGTTCGACGGTGCGCACCGAACGGCTGCCGCTGGTAAGGGTGGTGTTGTATCCGGTGTCGGTCACGTTCTCGAAGCAGACCGGAATCGCGGTCTCGTCGGCCAGCGAAGTGAACACGATTCCAAATCCCGCGGGCGCCGGATGCAGTATGACGCCGGTCTTGAGCCCCGTGTGAAGCCCCTGCCCTCCCATCACGATCGAACGCCCGACAGTTCGTTGAGGAGTCGCCCCGGCCCGAATCGCCTCGCGGCCGGCGGCGCGAACTTCGGCGCTCATCCCGCGCACGTTTGATGGATCCGGACCGGCGGAGTCGCCTTCGAGCGCGCGCGCGATCGACGCGAGCAATCCACTGACCGAGAATGGCTTTTGAATGAAGTCGGCGGCGCCGAGCTTGGTCGCCGCAACCGCGCTCTGGATGTTGGCATGGCCGGAAATCATGATCACCGGCACTCGCGGCTGCTCGGATTTGATTCGGCGCAGCAACTCGATGCCGTCCATGTCAGGCATCCAAACGTCAAGCAGAACGATTGCGGGACTTTCCCGCGCAATCAAATCCATCACGCCCGGCGCGTTGCCTGTATCGACCACGCGAAAGCCTTCGTCGCTTAAAATTCCACGCAAAGACGACCGAATCCGCTCCTCATCATCAACCACCAGCACGGTCTCGTTCACGTCAGATTTTCTCCGGGAGGCGCGCTACGTCGCAGCGCGGTAAGGGTCGCATCAGCCGGTCGCCTTTGCGAATTGCTGTAGCTTAACAGGGAATTCCAGCACAAATCTACTTCCGCGCGGCCGGTTATCGGTCACACGGACGAATCCGTGATGGTCCGTGACCACCGCGGAAACGATCGCAAGGCCGAGACCGGTGCCGCCCTTTTTGCCCGAATAGTACGGCTCGAAAATGCGCGTGCGCAGCCGCGGATCGATTCCGGGGCCGTTGTCCGCGACCTCGAGAGTTACCAGCGAGTTGTCTGAAAGCCGGCTGCTGCGCACTTCGATCTTCGGACCGGCGCCGTTGTGATTGATCGCGGTCACCGCGGCGACGGCGTTGTCGAGCAGGTTGACCAGCGCGCGCTTCATCGCGTCGCGATCGATCGGGATAAGCGGAATCGCCGGATCGAGCGCAAGCGCGAACTCGACGTTGGGATTCGCCTCACGGAAATTCGCGACCGTCTCGCTGGCCAGCGCGTTGATGTCGCCGGGAACCGGATTCAAATGCGGCATTCGCGCGAACGCCGAGAACTCATTGACCAGGCGTTTCAGATCTTCGACTTCGCCGATAATCGTTTTCGTGCATTCTTCAACCAGCGTCGATTCGATTCCCGGGCGCGCGCCGAGCTGACGCCGGAGCCGTTCGGCCGAGAGCTGGATTGGTGTCAACGGATTCTTGATCTCGTGCGCGATTCGGCGGGCGACTTCGCGCCACGCTTCGATCCGTTCGACCTTCGCAATCTGGCTGACGTCTTCGAAAAACAGCACCGTGCCCGAGGGCTCGTCGGGCGCGTCGCCCAGCGGACTGGCGGTCATCATCAATTCGGTCTCTGCGCCACTGACTTCGAGCTTGACCGTCGAGCGCGCCTCGCGCGGCCGCGTCGCGAACGCGAACACGTCGTCAAGCGCGCGCGCCAGCGCGACCGGGAACGCGCCCTGGTAATTACGGCCGATTACGTCGGCAGCGCTAAGATCGAGCAGCCGCTCGGCGCATGGATTGATCGTCGTGACGACGCCGTCGTGATCGAGGCCGACCACGCCCGCCGACACGTTGCGCAGCAGTGTCTCGGTGTACTGGCGGCGGCGCTCGAGCTCCGCGGCTGAGGAGCGCAAATCGGCCGTCATCTGGTTGAACGAATCGACCAGGTGCCCGATTTCGTCGTCCCCCACCGCGGGAATTCGGAAATTGAGATCGCCGGCCGCGATCGCCTGCGTCCCGCGCGCGAGCAGTTTGATCGGTCCGGTGATTCCGCGCGACAGAAAAATTCCAAACCAGCTCGCCAGCGTCACCACCACCAGTCCGATCAGCACCAGCGTGATCAGGTAGCTGTTCATGATCGGCTGACGAAGGATTCGCAATTGAAAATAATCCTCCGACACGCGCGAGATGTTGGTCGCCCGCGTCGCGAGGCTCTGCGGCAGGTAATAATCGACCAGCACTGCGCCGAGCACATTGTCAGTCTCACTCGACACGTAAATAGGCGCCGATCCGCGGATCACGTCCGCATCACCGAGACGATCGGTGCGCGTGAGCGCCTGTCCTTTCAGCGTCTGCGAGATAATCGGCGAATCGGGCGATGCGCCGACCCCCGTCGGTGTTTTCGGGCTAAGGTCGATGAGCAGTAGTTTGCGATCGGCGGAGAAGACCTCGATCGTGCCGAGGTTGTACTCCTGCTGCCGCTTGGCGATGAACTTTTTGAGCTCGTCGCGCTTGCCGGGCGCGAGCAGGCCTTGCGCCGCGATCTCTTCCGCCAGCACGCGCGCGAAATGCGACGCGTTGTTGGCCGAGTTGAGATAGTAGGTCTTCGCGATCTCGAGCGAGTCGTTGAGAATCTGCTCGTACTCGGGATTGAACCAGCTGTTGATGTCGGCATGGAGGAAGACGCCCGACACGTAGAGCAAGAACGCGCTCGGAATCAGCGCGACCGCGATGAAGCCCGCGACCAGCCGCACCTGGAATTTTGATCCGATCAATCCGCGGCGGCGCTCGAAGATGACCTTGGCGAGATTGCGTCCCACCAGGAACAGCATCAAGGCCAGCAGCAGGAAGCTCAGGTTGAAGAGCGAGATGACGGCGAGGTTCGAGACCAGCGACGTATGCCGAGTGAGCGGTGGCAACTCGGTCTGCGCGAGCACGAATGCGATCAGCGTCACGCCCGCCACGCCGACCGCGATCAGCTCGCGACGACGCCGCTTGCGCTCTGCGAGCCGATGGGGGCTTACGGGTTTCTCAGCGGCCAATTCGTCAACGCCTCACCAGCGAAAGAAATATTGTCGCAACGATGCTGATTAGAATGCATGTGACGATGGGAAAATAGAAAGTGAAGTTGCCGCGACGGACGTAGATGTCGCCGGGCAGTTTTCCGATAAGTGGTACCGACGAGAATCCCCACAGCAGTAGTCCCACGGCGACTATCGCGATTCCGGCGAAGACCAGGTTTTTTCCTATCGGCGCCATCGCACAGCTGCCTCTGGCCCGATTGTACAAGACGCGCGGCCCTTACAATACAAGGGCAGACGGCCTGATCGACGGCTTTATGCGTGCGCGTGGGCGTGCGATTTGGCCCCGGCGGCCTCGCGCGCCGCATGCGTTTCCTTGACTATCTTTTCCGCGACCGGAGCCGGAGCCTCCTCATAGTGCGAAAAGTGCTGCTCGAACGATCCCCGCCCCGACGTGATCGATCGCAGGTCGGGCGCGTATTTCAGCACCTCCGACATCGGCACCTGCGCCTTGATCACCTGGCCGTTACCCTTGCTGTCCATGCCGAGGACCTTGCCGCGACGCGAGTTCAGATCGCCAATCACGTCGCCCATGCATTCGTCGGGACACGCCACTTCGATCGCGACGATCGGTTCGAGGATGATCGGCCGCGCTTTTTCCAGCGCCGCCTTGAATCCCATCGAGGCCGCAATCTGAAACGCCATGTCCGACGAGTCCACATCATGATAGCTGCCGTCGAACACGGTGACGCGCACGTCCACCATCGGATACCCGGCCAGGAATCCCTCGGGCAGCGTATTGCGCACGCCCTTCTCGACCGACGGAATAAAGTTGCGCGGGATCACGCCACCGACGATGTTGTCGACGAACTCGAAGCCTTTGCCGCGCGGATTCGGCTCGATCTTCAACCAGCAATCGCCGTATTGCCCGCGTCCGCCTGACTGCCTCTTGTACTTGCCCTGCGCCTCGGCGCGTCCCTTGATCGTTTCCTTGTATGGCACCTTGGGCGCTTGCAGCTCGACGTCGACATTGAATTTCCGGCGCAGCTTCTCGACCGTGATTTCGATATGCATCTGGCCGGTGCCCGACAATATGATGTCGTGGGTCTGCGGATCGCGATGCATCTCCAGCGAGAGGTCCTCCTCTATCAGCTTCTGCAGCGCGGCCGACGACTTCTCCTCGTCGCTTTTCGTCTTGGGATGAATCGCAAAAGAGATGACGCCACTCGGACGCGTCAGCGGCGGCATGATTAGCACCGGCGCCTTCTCATCGCACAGCGTGTCTCCGGTCGTCGTGTCCTTCAACTTCGCGACGGCGACGATCTCGCCCGCGATCGCGCTGGCAATCGGCGATTGCTTCTTGCCTTCAAGCCGCAGCAATTGACCGAAGCGCTCCTTCGTTTCGCGGGTCGAATTGAGCACCGACCCATCGCTTTGCGCGTGTCCTGAAATAATCCGGAAGATCGACAGCTTGCCCGCAAACGGATCGATAATCGTCTTGAACACCAGCGCGGCGAACGGCGCTGCCGGATCTGCAGGACGACTCACGGGCTCGCCGGTCGTAGGATTTTGGCATTCGACCGGCGGTCGCTCGTTGGGCGCGGGCAGATAGGTCGTCACCGCATCGAGCAGCGGCGCGATTCCGATATTTTTGGCGCCGGATCCGCAGAACACCGGCGTGATTTTCCGCTCGACGACGGCCGCATGCAGCGCCGCGCGAACTTCAGCGTCGTCGAGAGTGCCCTTGTCGAGATATTTTTCGAGCAGCGCGTCGTCAGTCTCTGCCACCGCCTCGAACAGCGCGGTGCGCGCCGCTTCCGCCTGTGTCTTCAGCTCCGCGGACAGTTCCTCTTCCTTGAATTTGCCGCTGGTGTCGGCATAGGTCAGCGCTTTCATCGCGAGCACGTCCACCACGCCCTTGAAGCCGAGCTCCTCGCCAACGGGAATCGTCAGCGCGACGGCGCGCGCGCCGAGCACCTTCTCGAGGTCCTTCATCGCGGCCTCGAAGCTGGTGCGCTCTCGATCGAGCCGCGACACGAACGCGATTCGCGGCAGCTTGAGCTCTTCGGTCGCGGCCCAGATTTTTTCCGATTCGATCTTGGTGTCCGCGCCCGGACTTATCAGAATCACGACCCCGTCCACTGCGCGCAACGTCGTGAGCGTCTCGGGCAGAAACGCGGTGTAGCCGGGCGTATCGGCGAAAACTACTTCAGTTTTTTTCCAGTTGAGATGATTGAACGAGGAACTAATCGAAATATGATGCTTGGTCTCCTCGGGCTCGAAGTCCATCGCGGCCGATCCGTCGTCAGGCCGTCCGAGTCGTGGCGCCGCACCCGCCGTAAAGAGCATCGCATCCGCGGCCTGCGTCTTGCCGGTCCCGCCCTGGCCCACGATTGCGATTGTCCGAAGCCTGTTGATTTCCTCCACAGCCATGGAGTTCACCTCTCAGCTTGCCCGCCGGGACCAGCGCCGATTTCAGAGCGCCGCGCCCCGATCGATGCAGTTATTTCGCCGTCCTTACATATTCTACTCGTACGCCCCCTCCACGCTTACCTCGCCCGCGACCACCCGCTCGACGCGGTCTCCGATGTCTAGCAGCAGTGCACCTGTCCCGTCGATTCCTTTGACGACTCCCGATTGACGCCGGTCGCCGTCCACAATCGCGATACGCCTGCCGGTCAGCGCCGAGAAGCGCTCCCACGCGGGGCGGACCGCATCGAAACCGCGCGTCAGGGTTTCCATATAGCGAACGTCGAGCAGATTAAAAAGCGAGTCGGCGATCGCAATCCGGTCGCATGGGTGCCCGGTCGCGATCCGCATCGAGGTCGCCTTGTCGCGCAGTTCGACTGGGATGTCGTCGGCGGCGAGATTGATATTAAGACCGATCCCAAGCAGCACGCAGTCGAGATTCTGTCGCGCGTCGGTGACCGCCTCGGCGATAATGCCGCCGGCTTTCCGTCCTCGGAGCCACACGTCGTTGGGCCATTTGAGCGCGACGATACCGGGCGCTTGACGTTCGAGCGCCTCAGCCGCCGCGATACCGGCCACCAGGCTCATCCGCGGCACATCGGCGAGCGGAATCGGCGGTCGCAGAATTATCGTCGTGTACAGATTGACGCCTGAAGGCGAATGCCAGGTGCGGCCCATCCTGCCCCGCCCCGCATGTCTGCCGCTCTGCGATAACCAGCGTGCCCTGATCGGCGCCGCTCGCAGCCAGCTCGCGCGCGGCTTCCTGGGTTGAATCGATCTCGTCGAAATAATGGATTCGCCAGCCCACTCGGCCGGGCGCGCCTCGTTCGATTGACAGGTAAGGATTCTGAGGCATTACTTTAAGTTCTCGCCGCGGCCGTTCGCGTCGGGCGCGCATGGCGCCCGCCTATGAGACTCCGTCAATTCTCATGCTGATATCGAGAAACCGCGCCGAATGGGTCAGCGCACCGACCGAGATCAGATCGACGCCCGCCTCCGCAATCGCGCGAACGCTATCGAGCGAAACGCCGCCGGAAACTTCGAGCAGAACTTTCGCTCCCGCCAGCGCGCGCGCCTTGCGGATATTGTCGAGCGTCATGTTGTCGAGCAGGATCGCATCGGCGCCGGCTTTAAGTGCTTCTTCAACTTGCGCAAGCGTCTCGCATTCAATTTCGATTTTAAGCGTATGTGGCGCGACCCGGCGGGCCCTCTCGATCGCTTTCGTCACCGTCCCCGCCGCCGCGATATGGTTCTCCTTGATCAGCACGCCGCTATCCAGCCCCAGCCGATGATTCCGCCCCCCACCGACGCGAACCGCATATTTCTCGACAACCCGCAGCCCCGGATGGGTCTTGCGCGTATCGATAATCTTCGCGCGCGTCCCCGCAACCGCATCGACAAACGCGCGCGTCGTCGTCGCGATCCCCGAAAGCAACTGCACGAAGTTGAGCGCCGTGCGTTCTCCGATCAATAATCCCGCGAGCTTACCCTCGATCTCGGCCAGCACGTCGCCCGCCTTCAGATCCGCACCTTCAGTCTTAAGCGAAACAATACGCGGCTCAGCGCCGGCCTGCCGCATCACAGGCTCGATCAATATTCCGCCCGCAAGAATCATCCGCGGTTCTTTGACAGTGATCCTCGCCCGCCCCTTCGCCCCCGGCGCGACAGTCGCCGCAGTCGTGATATCGCCCTGCCCCACATCTTCAGCAAGCGCTCGCCTGATGAGTTCAGTAGGATCAAATTGCTTGAACAATTCCATCAGCTCGCCGCCACCGCAGCATCCCCTCCCCCTTTCCCGGTGTCATTCAGAGAGTCTGTGAAGTGATTGAGCGCAGCGAATCTTACCTCGCCCGTTATTTTACGGGAGAGGCGGCCGGCGGGCGCAGCCGCCGGTAGGTGAGGGTTCTGGGCCACATCACAAACGCCGGGCAGCTCACTTTTTGTGTCATTCAGAGCGCAGCGAAGAATCCCGGATCCTTCTTCCCCTCTCTCTGTCAGGGAGAGGATCAAGGTGAGGGTCCGTGTACAGCGCGCTTCCTTCGGCGCGCGATGCAAGATACCGCTCCCATCCTTAAAAGGTTGTCGACCCTGCCCGGCGTTGAACCTCACCCGCGCTCGCCGCGTTCCGCGCTCCCGCGACCTCTCCTCGGACAATGAGAGGTTAATACCTTCGCTGCGCTCAGAACGGCAGGAAGAACTCATACGCGCTCTTCCAACTGCCGCAATTGCTCGCTCAGCAGCTTTCGCTGCGCTTGCAAGCCTTCGAATCTTTGCGCAACTTCGACTCGCGTTTCTGGATCGGCTTTGGTCATGAAGCGCTCGTCGTTCAGCCGCGCTTCATGCTGCGCGGCATGCTTGCCGACCTCGTCAAGCTGCTTCTGTAACTTCTGACGCGCGACCTGAAAATCGTAACCGTCAGGCGCATCGACGCCAACGTCTGCCCATCCAAGATGCGCGAACACCGCGCGATCTCCCGACGCATCGACATTCAACGCCTCGAGTTTCGCTAGCGTCGCCGCGTAACGCACCCATGTCTCCAGCCCTTTGGCATCAGCCGCTTTGATCACAGCGGTCACCCGCTGCCCTGGATGCCATCCGAGCAACGACCGTAGCGAGTTGATCGCCTCAGTCGCCTCGATGCAATGATTCATCGCGACGTCTTCTTCCGCCGACAACGGATTCGTCGCCGACGGCTCAGGATACTTCGCGATCGGCAGATGCGCCGCGAGATTCTCCTCATCAATGTACGGCCGAATCACCTGCCAGATCTCTTCCGACACAAACGGCATGAACGGATGCAGCAATCGCAGCATCTTGTCGAATACGTTGATCAGCACCCATCGCGCGCTGGCCTGCCGCTCGCCGCCGGCCTTCAACGGTTCCTTCGACAGCTCGATATACCAATCACAGAACTCATGCCAGATGAACTGATACAGCTTCATCGCCGCGACATTGAATTCGTACGCATCGATCGAGCCGCTCACCTCGCGAATCGCATCGTCGAGCCGCGACAGAATCCAACGATCGGCGAGACTCAGCTGCTCCTGCCGTGGACGCGGCAGCGGCTGAGGCGCCCCTTCGAGATTCATCATCACGAAACGCGCGGCGTTCCAGATTTTATTTGCGAATGCGCGCGACGCGGCAAATCTGTCGTGCGACAGGATTACGTCGCGCCCCTGTGCAGCCAATTGCGCCAGCGTGAATCGCACGGCGTCAGCGCCATACTGTTCCATCAAGTCGAGCGGGTCAACGACGTTGCCCTTCGTCTTGCTCATCTTCTTGCCCTGCGCGTCGCGCACCAGCGGCGTGATGTACACGTCCTTGAACGGCACCTCGTCGGTGAACTCGAGCCCGAACATCATCATCCGCGCGACCCAGAAAAAAATTATGTCGAAGCCCGTGAGCAGCAGGCTGGTCGGATAGTAGCGCGCGAAGTCCGCGGTTTCCTCGGGCCATCCGAGCGTGGACATCGGCCACAGGCCCGAGCTGAACCACGTGTCGAGCACGTCGTCGTCCTGGACGATGTCGGAGCCGTCGCATTCGGGGCATCGCGACGGCCGCTCGGCGGCGACGATCAGATGGTTGCAGCGCACGCATCGATATGCCGGAATCCGATGGCCCCACCACAGTTGCCGCGAGATACACCAGTCGTGGATATTCTCGAGCCAGTTGAAAAACACGTTCTCCCATCGCTTCGGATGGAACGTCGTGTCGCCTTTGCGCACCGCCTCGATTGCGCGATCGGCCATCGCGCGCATCGCCAGGAACCATTGCTCGGAAAGCATCGGCTCCACGATCGTATCGCATCGCGAGCACGTGCCGACTGCATGCTTGTGCGGCTCGATCTTCTCGAGGAGCCCCGCGACTTCGAGATCCTTGACGATTTGCTTGCGCGCGTCCTCCCGCGACATCCCCCGATACTGGCCGCCGTCTTCGTTGATATGCGCAATGTTGTCGAAGATCGAGATCTGCTCGAGGCCGTGCCGCTTGCCCAGTTCGAAGTCCACCGGGTCGTGCGCAGGCGTGACTTTTAGAGCGCCGGTCCCGAATTCGCGATCGATAACGGCGTCGGCAATGATCGGTATCTCGCGCCCTATCAGCGGCAGCAAAACCGTCTTGCCGACGTACGACTTGTAGCGCTCGTCGTCGGGATTCACCGCGACCGCCGTATCACCGAGCATCGTCTCGGGCCGCGTCGTGGCGATCGTGATCGACTCGCTACCACCGCTGAGCGGGTAGCGGATGTACCAAAGGCTGCCCTGCACATCCTGGTGTTCGACTTCGAGATCGGACAGCGCCGTTTCGCATCGCGGGCACCAGTTGATCAGCCGCTTGGCTCGATAGATGAGTTTTTTGTTGTAGAGATCGACGAAGACTTTGGTCACCGCTTGCGACAAGCCTGCGTCCAGCGTGAAGCGCTCGCGGCTCCAGTCGCACGACGCGCCGAGCCGCCGCAACTGGTTCAGGATTCGATGACCGTAATTGTCGCGCCACTCCCATACCCGATCGACAAACGCGTCGCGGCCCAGTTGATGCCGGTCCTTGCCTTCCTTCGCGAGATCCTTTTCGACCGCGTTCTGCGTGGCGATTCCCGCGTGATCGGTGCCCGGCAGCCACAGCGTGTTGTAACCCTGCATCCGGCGCGTGCGCACGATGATGTCCTGCAGCGAGACGTTGAGCGCATGCCCGAGATGGAGCTGGCCGGTGACGTTGGGCGGCGGGATTACCACCGAAAAGACTTTGCCGGGGCGCTCCGGATCGGCCTTGAAGTAGCCAAGGTCGATCCACAGTTGAAACCATCGCTCTTCAGCAGACTTCGAATCGAATGTTTTGGGCAAATCCACCGGTACGCTCCGTCGAAAAAAGGTCGCAGGGGCTCAAATCATATTGCCCCGCCAGTCACCTCTCAAGCGCGATCCGCCTCCGCTCAATTTACAGCTTGTAAAAACCGATCGGTTAATAATATCGTGCCCATGCTTGGATTTGGGGAACGGGTTGTACTCGAATGCGGAGGGAAAACTTCATGGCTGACCTGCTTCGTAGACTAGGTATTGCGGCCGCGCTTGGAACGTTGATTGTCGCGGGCGTGTCGGGTTGCAGTTCGATGTCCACCGACCACGTCGATTGCAACGTCGTGAAGTTGCAGCAGCAGTCGGGTCGCTCCGACGCGGAAATCGCGACGGCGGTCGGCGGCAGCGAGGCGGATGTCGCGAAGTGCCACGGCGCGGAGCATACCGGCAACAAGGATTCGCAAAGCGCGGTGCCGGCGCCATATTGAGCGCGCGCGATCGCGGCGCGACTCTATTGGATTGGTGCGAGAGAGGGGACTTGAACCCCTACGAGCTTGCGCTCACAAGGTCCTGAGCCTTGCGCGTCTGCCATTCCGCCACTCTCGCGGGCGAAGTCAGGAGTATACGGTTTAACCGGCTGATGATTCCAATTCAAGACGGGTTTCGATTGTTCGCGCGGACGTCTTGAGCGCGCGATGCTGGTGCAACACAATCTGCGGTTACGATGAGTGAACGGGTTCGCGGCGCTATAGCGCTTGCGCCGGCGCCGGGGGCGTCATCGCTCGCGCTGGACCTGAGCGCCGGCGACGGCCTTTCGAGCCGGCTCCTTGCCGATCGCGGATGGCGCGTCGTATCCACCGAGTATCGTACCCGCAAGCCCGGCTGGATCGCGGTCAACCTCGACAACGATCTCCCGTTCAGCACCGCGAGCTTCGATTTGGTCATGATGCTCGAAGTGATCGAGCATCTCGCCGACATCCCGCACATGCTCGGAGAGATCGCGCGCGTGATGAAGCCCGGCGCGCTCGCGATCGTCACCACGCCGAATCGCCTGAACGTCAGCTCGCGGATACATTACCTGCTGAGCGGCTACTACAAGGGACGGCGCGCGCCGCTGGCGTATAAATACCGCGTTGCGGACGGGCGCAACTGGCACGTGATGGGTCTCAACGACCTGCATTGGATCGCATGGGGCGCGGGACTTCGAATGGACGCGATCGGCCGCAGCCGCCGCAAGATGCGATCGCGAATCCTCGCGCCGATCCTGTGGCCGTTCATCGCGGGGTTCTCGTGGATGCTCTATGGTCGCGTGAAAGATCCAGCGCAGCGCAAAATCAATCGTGAGCTGCTCGGCTTCATGACCAGCGCGAGCCTGCTGATGGACGAAAATATCATCATGCGATTTCGCAAAGCAGATTAGCGTTGAAGACCTCGGTTATAATCGCGACGCACAATCGCCCCGACTCGCTTCCGCAATTGATCGCGAGCCTCGCGCCCGAACTCGCGACTGGCACCCGCGAAATCATCATCGCTGAAAACGGCACGCCGGCTCCGACGCATCTCGCGCTCGAAGGCCTGCCCCTCAAGCATCTGCACGAACCGCGCGCCGGAAAGTGCCGCATCCAGAATCGTGCTATCGCGCAAGCCACCGGCGAAATTCTGGTATTTCTCGACGACGACCTGGTCGTCGCGCCGGGCTACCTCGAGGCCGTCGAGCAGTTCTTCGACACGCATCGCGAGTTCGCCGCGATGAAGGGCCGCATCCTTCCCGCCGAAGATCCCGAAAAGAAAGTCGGCCCGATGGCGGTTTACCTGGACCTGCCGATCGCCGATCACGGCGACGAAGTTATTGAAGTGCGCGGCGTGCTCGGCGCGAACATGGCGTTCCGTGCGGATGCGATTAAGCAAGTGGGCTCCTTCGACGAACGTCTCGGTCCCGGCGCGGGTGGGCATGAAGAAGAAACCGAGATGTCGCAGCGGCTCCGGCGCGTGGGCTTTCGAATCGGCTACGCGCCCACGGCGCTCGTCTATCACGAAGTTGATCCGTCGCGCGCGAATCGCGATCGCTTCATCAGAATTGCGCGCGAGCGCGGCCGATGCCGGATGCTGCACGAGAAGCATTCCGCCGCTGACGTGATTCTGAAAAACGCAATCGCGATGACCCGGCTGCGAGTCGCTCAGTTGACCGGCGCGGATCTCGCGAGAATCGCGCGCGAGGAACGCCGCCTCGCAATCGCCCGCGGAATGTTCGACGGCCTCGGCAACTAACATCACTGGGTGCAGGGGTCACCCCTGCCGAAGGAAGCGTGAAACCCACCGCGGGTTTCACATTGAATAAAGTGATTTCCCCTTCCTTCAACCCAGTGGGAACCAGGTGATTTGCCCTTCCCTACTCGATCAGCGCATTCACCTCCCTGGCGTACCGCGCCCACGTGAATTTCTCGGCGGTCGCTCTTGCCTCGGCGGCGAGACTTGCGGGCGCGTCGAACAAGGCGCCGAGGCGGAGCGCAACCTCGCCCACGTCGTCGGGATTGTCGACGCGGAACCCGCGCATCGATGGCGGAATCAACTCCCCGACGCCCGAGAATGCGCTGGTCATCACCGGCAGTCCGCTGGCCATCGCTTCCATCACAACGTTGCCGAACGGCTCGAACAGCGACGGCATCGCGAATGCGTCCGCCGCATGGAAGATCGCCGCGACGTTCGCTTGTCGACCGGCGAAGATTACTCGTGCGCTCACGTTGAGGTCGCGCGCGCGGCGCTCGAATTTATCGGTCTGTCGATCGCTCCCCACCACGAGCAGGAATGCGCCGCCGGCGACCAGCGGCCACGCTTCGATGAGGAATCCCAAACCCTTGCGCGCGAACCCGTTGCCCACGAACGCGACCACGCGACCGCTGGCCGGAACCACAAACTTCTGGCGGACCGTCGCGCGCTCCGACGGATCCTCGGTAGGACGGAAGCGCTCGAGATCGACGCCGTTGTAAATCGTAACTGTCTTTTCGGACGGAAGGTTGAACTCCCGGATCAGATCGTCGCGGACGAAATTAGACACCGCGATTACGCGCTTCAGCCCGCGATGCTGGAACGCCCGGCGTTCGACGATCATCTGCGCCTGGTGATACGGGCTGAGCCGCATCGCAGTCGCACCGAACTCGCCGCGCCACTTTCGCGCCGCGCGGAGATAGCTGGAATGAGCGCCGCCGCCGGATCGTATGATGTCCGCGCCGACGCATCGCGCGAAGCTGATCACCAGGTCGGTACCGGCGCGCCGCGCCGCGGGAGCCGCCGTCCATGCGAATCGCAGGAGCGACAGCGCGCGCCCGAGCCTCGGCCCTCTGCCGACTCGACGAACGTCCCAATCGCCGGTTGCGCCGCGTATCTCGTCGGCGAAAATCGTAACCTGATGCCGGCTCGCGCGCAGGAAGTTCGCGGTGACGATCAAGTCGCGCTCAGTGCCGCCGCCGGCGCTATCGAAACGGCGCGTCAACAGCGCTATTCGCATCGTGCGACGCTCCGCGGATGCGCGACCGTTTGCCGTATGATAATTTTCTGCGCGGGATGCGAGGTGGGGAGATGATCGAAATTCAATGCACCAGTTGCCACACCCGTTATCGAATTGACGAGCGGGTCCTGCCCGACGATACACCAACCTTCAAGTGCTCGCGATGCGGCCACGTATTCAACGCCGACCCCGTATCCGCGAAAGTGCGCAAACCCGTTCCTCAAGCGCCCGAGAGTGAATCGCAGGCGCCGCGCACGATTCGTCCCGCGCGCCCCCGCCCGAGCGGACTCAAGTCCCCCGTAGAAAGCGACGTCGTCAAGCGTGCCGAGTCCCGATCGACCGTTACGCCCAGGCCGGAAGTTCGCGCCCAACCATCGGAGCCCGAGCAGCAAAAGCCGGTCGAGCGCCCGACTCCAGTGGCAGCGCCCGATCAGCCCGAGAGTCGAAACGAGAAAATCCGGCAGGAACCGCAATCCGACGATCCGCTCAATCGCAGCTTCGGAGACCGCGAACCGAAAGCCGATACCGGAGAAAATCTGAGATTCGATTTCAGCGACGAGCGCAGTGAAGTCGCGGACGCGCCGCCGGATCACGAAATCGATCGCCCCGATTCTCACGACGGTGGATGGCAGGTGGGCGAGTCCCCTGACGACGACTTCGATCGCCCGCTTGGCCGCCAAGCCCCGACCATGATGGATGACGCTGAGCCGGCCCCGCGCCCGACCCGCACCCAGGTGCGTCGCATGGCTGCTCCTCTCGAAGCCGAAGCCCCTCGATACGCACCGGCGCCCGCGCAAGAGAAATCCAGCGGGTTCCATCTCGGCCTCGCAGACGACGAGGACCGCGCCGAATCGGAGTTTACCGGAGCGACTCATGCGTCGGGGGCTTTTCTCGCGCTGTTCCTCTTTGTGGCGATCGCTTTCCTCGGCGCAAGCGCACTCATTTGCGACGAGCCCGCCGCCAGCGCGCGCGTTCTCAGCGGGGCTCCGCAAATCGGTGATTACTTCGCGCGGCCAATTGTACCCGCGATGCTGGTGACGCTGCATGATGTGCGTTCTGAGTATTACACGCTCAAGGGCGGGCATGTCGCGCTCGTGATCACCGGAAATGCGCAGAATGTCGGCGCGCGCCCGCTGCACCTGGTGGGAATCGGTGCGGATTTGCTCGGAGCGAGCCCCCATCCCGTCGCCAGCCAAAGCGTGTATTGCGGCAATGAGCTTTCGCCCCAGATGCTCGGTGAGATGACGCCGCGCGAGATCGAATTTTCTCAGGCGCTCAGTCCGCCCAGGAACTTTGCGATGGACCCCGACGCATCGGCTCCGTTCCTGATGGTGTTCATCGATCCGCCCACCGGCGTCGGCAAGATCAGACTCTCGGTATCAAAGGCCGCTTGAGCTCGGGCTGCCGGCCTGAATCGTCGTCGCCGCGGCTATTCCTTCTCGCGCGCGAGCAGTTCGGTGTATTCGTCGGCGTCCATCAGATCTTCGAGATCGGTCATGTCGGTAATCTTCACCTTGATCAGCCATCCGTCGCCGTATGGATCCTCGTTGACGGTCTCGGGGCTCTCGGGTAGGTCCTCGTTGATCTCGATCACGGTGCCGGTGACTGGCGCGTAGATATCCGACACCGCTTTGACCGACTCGACGACGCCGAACGGATCGTCCTTGCTGACCTTGTCGCCGACTGCGGGCAATTCGATATAGACAATCTCGCCCAACTGGTCTTGCGCATGATCGGTGATTCCAATGGTCGCAACCGTATCTTCAGTCGCGACCCATTCATGCTCTTTCGAATATTTGAGTCCCTGCGGGATCTCCATGATTCCTCCGTAGATCGCGAGCGGCGCGCATTTCAGGTCCGGCGCGCGCCCCGTTCGAATCGCGATCCATCCAAGCTTCATGAAGCGCAGCGGCGCGAGTTTTGTCAAGTTCCGATTCGCACCCCGCCGCGGATCGTTCACACCGATGACTCTTGACTGTCGCGCGTCGATGGCGTTAGTGCGTTCAGCCGCCGCGATTGCCAGCGCCTGACCCCGCACCGTATCGTCGATGCGGGCGGAGGAACTATTGAGCATGAATGTCGGCATCCCCACCGAAATTAAATCCGACGAGCAGCGCGTATCGCTTACTCCGGCCGGAGTCGCCGCGTTGCGCACTCACGGCCATCGCGTGTCGGTGCAGGCAGGCGCGGGTGTCGGCAGCGGATTTGCCGACAGCGATTATCGCAAAGCGGGGGCATCGATCGTGAACGGCGCGAGCGGCGTGTGGTTCCGCGCCGACATGATTTTAAAAGTTAAAGAGCCGCAGCCGCCGGAATACCCGCTGATGCGGCCCGGGCAGATACTTTTCACCTATCTGCATCTCGCCGCGGACCCTCGTCTGTCGCGCGAGTTGCTGCGACGCCGCGTGACGGCAGTCGGTTACGAAACGATCCAGCTCGAAGACTCGAGCCTGCCGCTGCTCGCGCCGATGAGCGAAGTTGCGGGACGCCTCGCGATCCAGGCCGGCTCATGGTGCCTGCAGGCGCGCAGCGGCGGACGCGGCGTGCTGCTCAGCGGAGCGTCCGGTGTCCGTCCCGGCAAAGTTGTCGTGCTCGGCGGTGGAATCTCGGGATTGAACGCATGCCGCGTCGCTGCCGGAGTCGGCGCCGAAGTGACAATCATGGATATCAACCCGACCCGTCTGCGATACCTTGGCGACCTGCTCGGCGGGCGCGTAACGACGGTCATGTCGAATCGCGCGACGCTCGAAGAAGAAGTTACCAACTGCGATCTCGTGATCGGTGCGGTGTTGGTGCCGGGCGCACGCGCTCCGCGGCTGCTGAGCGCGAAGATGGTCTCGCGGATGCGTCCTGGCGCGGCGATCGTGGATCTATCGATCGATCAAGGTGGAATCGCGGAAACTTCCGCGCCGACCACGCACGCGCGCCCAACCTTCATTCGCAACGGCGTCGTGCACTACTGCGTCACCAACATGCCCGCGATGGTCCCGCATACTTCGACTTACGCGCTCACCAACGCAACCCTGACCTACGCCCTGGAGATCGCAGATCAAGGCATCCTCGAAGCCGGCCTGCTAAATGCAGCCATCCGCCACGGCGTCAACACCTACGACGGCCATGTGGTACATCCCGCCGTCGCGCAAGCGCTAAAGATGAAACCGCTTTCCCCTTGGTCATAGATCCCATTGCATCGCGACCTTTGCCAGCAACCCTTCGTTGCTCAGGCAGGCTCTAACCCCTAACCCCTTCCCGAACGGGAAGGGGAACCGGACGCGAAGAAGCCTCCGCCTCACTAAATTCTAACAGGGACGAAGTCCCGCATGTTTCTTTTCACTGGGTGCAGGGGTCACCCCTGCCGCGGAAGCGTGAAACCCGCGAAGGGTTTCACATTAAATAAGTGCTCTCCCCCTTCTAATAGATCCCGTTCGGCCCGGTATTGTACCGCTGCTGCCCCGACTTGAGTTCGCCGTAGGTACCGGTTTCGAAGCGCTTGACGTTTGCCGACAGATTGAGATCGCCGTGAAGATCAGCCACCGCTTCCTTCACTCCTTCCTGCGCGATCTCGTGCGCGCGCACCCAACGTCCGGAGCGTTGCACGAAATTGGCGAGGTCGAAAAGATTCTGGCTTAGCGCCGCCTGCGATTTCGCAAACTTCGCCGTCCACACGATTTGCTTGCTCTTCAGATCGACGAACTTCAACGAGAACGACACCGACGCCGGGCTCGCCGCCGAGTAATCCATCCCGACCCGTTCCTGGTATCTTTCGACCGAGCCGTAGAGTACTCCGTCGGCCGACACGTCATGGCCGAGTTTGAGCGCGTTGTCATCGAGATTGCCAAGGTTGGTCGGCGGCAATTTCTGCATCGCGTCCGTGACGTCCTGTTCGGGAATCGGATCCCATCCACCGGCTACTGCGACCTGGCTGTAGATCTCGGCGCTAATCGCCTCGGCGGCTCCTGGAGCCAGCGGCTCGCCGCTGCCAGGATTGTCCACCAGCGGCATCACGGCGACCCGATTGATTGTGATCGTTTTGATCGAGCGCACCGCATGCGCCTTCACGTCGCGCTGATTGATCGCGTCGCTCACCGCACCGGTCGTCGAATTAACCGCGTCGTCCGTGATCGTGGTGCATCCGCACGCCAGCCACATCGATGCGGCTACGAGCGCCAACTTGGCCGCCCAGCGGGAATT
>CAWCDG010000009.1:0-178075 GCA_963794325.1 uncultured delta proteobacterium
TGTATCGCCGCGCGAATCTGGCCTGAGCTGAGTGACAGGCGCGGTGCTTCCGAAGTTTGCCGATACTGTCGTTATCGGTGGCGGCACTGCTGGGGCGGCGATCGCGGGGCTGCTCGCATCGCATTCCGCGCCGTCGGTGCTGCTGCTGGAGGCGGGTCCGGATTACGGTCCGTTCGCCGCGGGCCGATGGCCGGCTGATCTTATCGACGCGGGCACAATTCCGGCCACTCACGATTGGGGCTACCACAGCGGCAAGCAGTACGCGCCGCGGGTCATCAGTTACGGGCGTGCTCGTGTGATCGGCGGATGCTCGTCGCATAACGGATGCGCGGCCATTTGGGGCAGCCGTATCGACTACGACGGATGGGCGGCACTCAACAATCCGGGATGGTCGGCGGACGAACTTATGCCGCTGTTCAAGGCCGGCTCCGAGCGTTTGCGGGTTCGAATTCCGGAACCAACTGAGATCACTCCTTACCAGCGCGCAGCCTTGGACGCCGCGGCCGAAGCGGGAATCCCGCGCGTCGCCGACCTGAACAATCTTGATGAGAATCTCGGGATGGCGCCGAGTCCGGCGAATATCGTCAACGGCGTCCGGTGGAATACCGCGTTCGCCTATCTGGATCCGGTTCGCGAGCGATCAAACCTGACCATTGTCGGCGACTCGCCGTGCGACCGCCTGGAAATCAGGGCAGGGCGAGTGACCGCAGTAATCGTCGCCGGACGCGACGGGCCGGTTCGCGTCGAGGCAGGACGAGTGATCGTCGCGGCAGGAACCTACGGATCGCCCGCGATTCTTCTACGATCGGGAATCGGCGATCCTGCTGAGCTTCGCACGGCAGGAATCGCGCCGATGCTCGACCTGCCCGGAGTCGGCCGCAATCTGCATGATCATCCGCGGGTCACGCTGAGCTATGCGGGGACGCGCGATCTCGAAGAGATGATGACCGCGTTTGCGCGCGATCACTGGATGCCCGAGGAGCAGACGATCGCCAAGGCGCAATCCTCGCGATGTACGCAGGCGTTCGACTTGCACATCTATCCGACCGGGGGACCTGACCGCGCGACTGGAGGCGGATGGCAATGGGTGCTGGAAGTCGCGTGCCTGACGCCGCGCTCTCGCGGCGCGCTCAAGATCAGAAGCGCCGACAGCAAGGCGGCGCCGCTCATCGACCATCGCTACTTGTCCGATCCCGACGACGAAGATTTGCGCGTACTGGCCGACGGAGTTGAATTAGCTCGCGAGATAGCTGCGCGACCGGTGCTGGCGCGTCTCGCGGGCCTGGAGATTTACCGAGTAGCAGAATCGCGACCCGAATTCAGATCGAGGGATTCGTCAGGACGAATTGCTTGCACTACTACCATCCGGTGGGGACGTGCCGCATGGGCCCGGCGAGCGACAGGTCCGCGGTGGTCGATTCGCGGGGTAGAATCCACGGGATCGACAACGCTTACGTCGCTGACGCTTCGATCATGCCGGTGATCCCGCGCGCCAACACTAACATTCCGGCGCTGGTGGTTGGCGAACGAGTCGCGCGCGGCCTGCTGGAACCAGTCTAGTACGGGGCGATCGCCGGCTAGTCGTTCAATTGAGACGGGTGGTCGCTACCGCTTCGTCCACAGATCGCGCCGCCTTCACCGTATCGAGCAGATATTCGACCGCGCCTTGCAGCTCCTCGAGTGACGCGGAGCCGTCGGGAGCGACCAGCGATTGGACACCGTCGTAGGCCTCTGCGACTGATTCGGGAATCTGCGATGCCAAGATACGTCTCATACTCATAATGACGTTCTCCAAAGGTGGACTGATGGGTTGGACGAAGCTCGCCACCAAAATATTTAATAAGCAATCTTCACGCCATCAAGCGGATCGCGCGAAGTTCTCATCCGCGCCAACGAAAAGTCGGCGTAGTTGCGGAGAGTATGTGGATAAGGTCGGACGAATTTCCGGCAATGTGCCACGGAAAAGGCAGCAGAAAAAAGACTGATGTGCGCGGGTCGATAACGCTATGCCGCTCGGCGAGACCGGCCCCTCGTGGCGGCTTCCTGAACGCGACGATCCACCGTCGGCGCGGTTGGTTCGACAACGCTGCGCGCGATGCCGGCGATCGCTCCGCCCCTCAACAAGATATAGAGGCGCCCGCGCCGCGCGATTTCACCTTGCTTGATCAAGTCCTGCATCAGGCGACTCACCATCGGCCGCGAGCAGCCAACCATTTCGGCAAGGTCGCCATGCGCCGGCTCGAATGTAAGCGCGATGCCGTCGTCGTCCGGCGCGCCGAATTTTCTGCCGAGCTGCGCCAGCACCAATTCGAGCCGCTCGCGAAACGACATCCCCATCAGCGACGCGTAGTAGTGAACCCATCCCGACCATGCCGAGTTCATCCGCTCTGAAACGTCGAGCAAGGTCGCGGAATCGAGCGAGGTCAGCAGCTCGCGGACGCGCTGGCGGGTAATCATCGCGACCACGCATTTGCTGATGGCCTGCGCCTCGAAGCGGCGAATCCACTGTCCCTTTTCATTGATCTGGTCCGCGCAGCCGATCACGTCGCCCGCCGTCGCCAGCCGAACCATGATCCGGTTTCCACGCGAGGTCGGGCAGCTTTCCTTAACCAGTCCCTTGACGATCCAGAAAATAATATCGGCGGGCGCGCCCTGCCAGAAAATCATCGCGCCCGGCGCGTAGGCAAGGTCGCTGTGATACTCCAAAATCTCGCGGACAGTTTCGGGCGGGACCTTCCACGCCAGGAGCTGCACCTCGAACTGATTTCCTCCTGCGGGCGGCGTCGGAATATTCATTTGATAACCCACTCCAATCCGATTTCACGCGTAAAATTGCGATGCGAGCTGCGGCAGGCAGTCGCCTCGAAGTTCAAACTGATGACCGTCTGATTTGGCAAACTCCCCAAATTCAAAACGAGATTTTTAGATTTTTTCCGGCCGAGCCCGGACGTGAATGGTTCTATAGGCCAACTTTCATCGTATATGCAAGAGCAAGTTTTAAGTGACTTTTTGGGGTGACGATAAACTACGTCACGCGCAGTCGTCGCGCTGCCGACTATCGATGCCGGTCCGATTTTGGCAGGCGCATGTGAGCTTGACCCTTCGATCGCTCCAGCCGCGGGATAAGTCCGGTAGTGAACGCCACTAGACAGAACGACCTATCAGGTCAGGGACGATCTGCGAGACTATCGGGCCCAGCGATGCTGGCGCTGAAGAGGAATACGACGCGGGCCGGTCGTCGCGAGCTGAAAGCTTGTCGCCGGTGCGTGACCATTCGAGCTGTGAGAAGAAGCTCCGCTAACCGCGGCTTCAATCGCTCCGCCGTGCAGCAAGACGTATTTCCGATCGCGCCGCTCGATTTCTCCATCCTCGGTCAGCTCTGTCATTACCCGCCCGACCACCGGCCGCGAGCTTCCGATCATTTCCGCCAGATCGGAATGCGTGGGCTCGAACGTGAGCAAAATTCCGTCGCCGTCGGGGATGCCAAACTTGCGGCCCAGTTCCGCCATCACCATTTCGATACGCTCGCGATATGACAGGCCGAGGAAGGTCGCGTAGTACTGAATCCATTCGGTGGCCGCCGAATTCATCCGCTCCGACAGCATCAGCAGTTCGTCCGGGGTCATCTGTCTCAGCAGATTGCGCACGTGGTCGCGGGTGACGACCGCGAGCACACACGGGCCCGCCGCCCACGCCTCGAAGCGTCGAACCCATTGACCCTTGTCGTCGAGCTTGTCGGCCAGACCCAGAACGTCGCCCGCGGTTGCCAGCCTCACCAGTGTTTGGGTGCCTTTCGGATTAGGGCAGATTTCGCGCACCACGCCTTTGACGATCCACATCACGATATCGGCCGGAGAACCCTGGCTGAAAATCAGCTTGCCCGCCGAGTAGTTGAGCTCGGTGTGGTGCTGGGTCAATTCGCGCGCGGTCTCCTCGGGAATCCCCCACGAGAAGAGGCCGGCCTCGAACACGTTGGCCCGGTTGAGCACCGAGAACCCATTCATCTTCGATTCCGGCAAGGTTGCCTCCGCTGTTTTCGTTTTCATCGAGTTCGTCCGCGTTGAGTGTTAGAAAATAAGGCAGCCCGGGGTCCCCCGCTCAAGTGGCCGGTACCTCGTCCCCCGACAGCGCTCAGCCAATTCCGCGGCCGGCCGCCTGAGGGAACATCAGCAAAGGGCATGCCCAAATGAGCGCGATCGTTCGATTGGATCACAGAAACGGCGCAACCTCGCGTTACTTGGGCGAAATCTTGCTCAGTCGATAGAGGGGCGGGATTCATTTCGCAGGATTGGCGGCCATTTACATGGAGATTGCCGCGAGTCTTGGGTCAAAATTCCCAATCGTTCGGAGTCATTGTTCCGCAATTCCTGTCTTTCGCGATGCGGCCGGCTTTAGGCGGAACGCAGCGGAATGGCATATAACTGGCGGGGGATTTGTTTCGTGCCGCGCATTGGAAGGGAGCACAACTCGTGAAAATCGGCACCCGGCTTACAGTAGTTCTGATGCTGTGCGTGATGCCGATACTGGCCGCGTACACGTACTGGAGCGTCGAGCACTCCAACGCTTACGTAAACCTGTTGAGGCAATCGGCGCGCGCCTTCGGCTCCGGCCTGGCCCCTGCGGTCAGCGATGAAGTCGCCGCGCAAGAGTGGAACAAAATCGACGAGGCCTTCCGCGAGATGGATGCCGCTGGAACGCAGAGCGCGCTGCTTCGAAAAGACGGCACCCTTTGGCACTCGAACCCGGACTTCCCCGCTGAACTTGTCGAAATGGCCCGAGCGCAACTCGCTCAAGCCAAGGCCGCTGAATTCGAGCCCAGCGCGGACGCGAGGAACTGGTTCTGCGAATTGGTCCCGCTCAAGGGTAGCGACGGCGAGGTCATTGGCTATCTGCTCGAAGTCCAGGACTGGACCAAGGTAGCGCGCGACAACCGCGCGAACTTTATCGCGACGTTGCTGGTTGCGATTCTCCTGCTGGGTGTGGTCGCCACGGTCATACCGCTTTCGGTGAATCGCTACGTCTCGCGGCCGCTGGCCGATCTATCGGCCAAGGTCACGAAGTTTTCGGTGGCCGATTCCGATCTCGCCGCAGGCAGCGAAGTGGAGTTGCTCACCGAGGAATTCCGCAAGCTCGATCAGCAACTCGACCGGGCGCGCACCGATCTCCAGGATCGGCATCGGCGCGAATTGGAACTCGAGCGTGAGCTGCTGCGCGCGGATCGGCTGGCTACCATCGGCACCCTGGCCGCCGGCCTGGCGCACGAGATCGGCACGCCGATGGGCGTCATACGAGCGCGCGCGGAGTCGCTGCAAGAGGACGCGACTATTTCGGCCGACTCGCGCGTAAAACTCGGCATCATCGTCCGTCAGATAGATCGGATCGCGCGGATCGTCCGGATGCTCCTCGATTACGCGCGCAAGAGCGAATCGCACAAGGCGACTTGCGACCTGCGAACCATTGCCGAACGCGCACTGACGCTCCTGGAGCCGGAAGCCGCGCTGCGCAGCGTTAGAACGATCGCGCGACTCGGCGACAGTCCGCTGATGGTCAATTGCGACGCCGATCAGTTCGAGCAGGTCTTCGTCAACATGATCATGAACGCGTTCGACGCGATGAATCGCGGCGGCGGAACGCTGCGCGTGACCGCCGACACGGAACACAACAGCGGCGGCTCACGCGTGATGCTCGCGTTCGAGGATACCGGCGTGGGCGTCGCTCCCGAAGACGAGGATCGCCTCTTCGCGCCGTTCTTCACCACCAAGGAACCGGGCAAGGGCACCGGCATGGGTCTCGCCGTGAGCCAGTCTATAGCTCGTGAGCACGGCGGCGAGATAACCTTCAGCTCGAACCAGTCGGGGTCGCGATTCGTCGTCGCGATTCCGATGGCATCAAGCGAGATGGTCGAAGATGAGCGGGGAAACCGGCAACAGCGGCGCGCATAGCGGCAATGCCACCGTGCTCGTGGTCGACGACGATCACGACATGGTCGCCGCGCTGTCCGACATTCTGCGCCATGCCGGATACCGCCCGCTGAGCGCACATTCGGGGCATGAGGCGGTCGCGATTGTCGAGCGGGGCCTCCCCGACGTATTGATTTCCGATCTCAGGATGGCCGGGATGAGCGGGCACGGGCTGCAGGCCGAGCTGAAACGGATCGCACCCGACCTGCCGGTGATCATCATCACGGCATTCGGCTCGATCCAGACTGCGGTGGAATCGATGAAGCTCGGCGCCTTCGATTACATTACCAAGCCCTTCAGCAACAGCGAGCTGCTGCTACTGGTCTCGCGCGCGCTGGAAAATCGCGACCTGCGGATCGAAGTGAAGCGGCTGCGGATCGAACTGGCGCGCAATCACGGCCTCGAAAATATCATCGCCGCGAGTCCGAACATGACCGCGCTGCTGAGCAAGCTCGCGCAGGTCGCGGACAGCAACGCGAGCGTGCTGCTCACCGGCGAGAGCGGCACCGGCAAGGATCTCCTGGCGCGCGCGCTTCACTTCCTGAGTCCGCGGCGCGGCGGTCCGTTCGTGCCCGTCAATTGCGCGGCGATTCCCGAGAGTCTGATCGAGAGCGAGCTGTTCGGACACGCGCGCGGCGCCTTCACCGATGCGAAGCAGAACAAGTTGGGGCTTTTCGTCGCCGCGAGCCACGGCACGCTGTTCCTCGACGAAATCGGCGAGATGCTTCCGTCGGTCCAGGCGAAGCTGCTCAGAGTTATCGAGGACAAGCGCGTGCGCCCGCTGGGCGCGACCGACGAGACGACAGTCGACGTTCGCGTCATCGCCGCGACCAACGCAGATTTGGAGAAGGCAGTCGCCGGCGGCAAGTTCAGATCTGATTTGTTTTATCGCATCGCGACCGTGACGATGGCGGTGCCGCCGCTGCGCGATCGCCTCGAAGATATCCCTCTGCTGATAAAACATTTCCTGGCGCGCGCCAGCGCCGAGGCGGGCAAAATCCCGGCGCAACTCGATGCCGAAACGACGGATCTCCTGACGCGCTATCGATGGCCCGGCAACATCCGCGAGCTGCAAAACGCAATCCAGCAGGCAGTAATCATGTGCTCAGGTTCCCAGATCACCCGCGCCGACCTGCCGAGCCGTATCACCGGCGACTACCAGGCGCCGACTCACCTCGAAGAACTCGCATCGCGCCGGATGGCTCTGGAAGACGTCGAGCGCGAATACGCCCGCGCGGTGCTCGCTTCGGTCAACGGCCACCGCGGCGAAGCCGCCGCAATTTTAGGCGTCGATCGCAAAACCCTGACCCGCAAACTCGAAGAACCCGACTGACGTTCGCTTAGTGAACGCGGGTCGAGCGGAGCTTCTTTGCGAGGTTGCCGCGGCGCGTCACCTTGATTTTTTCGAGGCCCAGCCACGAGGCCATCGTGGACAGCTCGCGCATCAGCGGCTCGGTCACTGTGCTTGGTCGGACGCCGGGTTCGGTATGCGCTCCCTGGACGAGGAGCGTTCCAGTCGCACGGTCGGATTTCAAATCGACGCGCGCGACCAGGCGGTCGCCGAGTAGGAACGGCAGCACGTAGTATCCAAATGTTCGGTCCGCCAACGGAGTGTAAATCTCGATTCGGTAGCGGAAGCCGAAGATTCTTTCGGTTCGCGCGCGTTCCCATATCAGCGAGTCGAAGGGAGAGAGCAGGGCGCGCGCATCCAGTTTGCGCGGTGACTTCGCGTCGCGCGCGAGGTAGGCCGGGTCCGGCCATCCTTCGACGGTGACCGGGATCAACTCTCCCGCCTCAACCAGTTCCCTGATGCGCGGTCTTCCGGCACCGATGCGTATGCGAAAGTAATCGCAAAGATCCTTTTCAGTACCGACACCAAGTGCGCGCGCCGCGATTCGCATCAGCGCGCGTTGCGCGTCTTCGATCGCAGGTGTCGGCATCGCGAGGATGCGCGCCGGGATAACCCGCTCCGGGAGATCGTACAGCCGCTCGAAGCCGCGACGCCCCGCGGCCGCGACTTTTCCCGCGGCGAACAGCGCTTCGAGTGCGCGCTTGCCGTCGCTCCATCCCCACCATCCGCCCTTGCTCGCGCCCGCGCCGGTGATCTCGCGAGCGCTGAGCGCGCCGCGATCGCGAATCTCGTCGAGCGCCGCCTGTGTGAAGCCGGGACGGCTCCGATCGAGACGCCCAAAGACGTCCCGATGATCGCTAGCTGCCACTGCCATCCGCCAACGCAGCAGCGGATGCATTTCGTACGGCATCAGCGACGCCATGTGACCCCAATATTCGAACAACTCGCGATTGGCCGGGGCGCCAAGCCATGACGAGTCGAGCAGTTCCGAAGCGTAAGCGCCGAGGCGCGAAAAGAGCGGCATGTAATGCGAGCGCACCAGCACGTTGACCGAGTCAATCTGCAGCAACCCGATCTGCGCGATGACGCGTCGCAAGTGCCGCCGGTCGAGCCGCGCCGACGGCCGCGGCTCCGCAAACCCCTGCGCCGCGAGCGCAATCCGTCGCGCTTCGTCCGCCGAGATTTTAGTTCTCACGTTCTAACTGCCACCCAGCCCTCGGTTGCGCGACCGCGGATTTTCGCACGGACGTTGCCGATCCTCCACTGGTGCCTGCCGCCGGACGAAACTATATTCGGACTCGACCGCCGATAAACAAGGAGAGCTATATGGGCAATCCTGACCTCATCGCACTTTGGGAAGCGCACTGCCGCTACGAGTTTGAGACCCGCGATGTCGACGCCACTATGGCCACTATGGTGGCGGAGCCCTACGTCAACCACATCCCCACGATGACGGGGGGCGTTGGGCACGACCATCTCAAGCGCTTCTACAAGTATCATTTCATCGGCGTGAATCCGCCCGATTTTCGGCTCACGCCGATTAGCCGCACGGTCGGCACAAGCTGCATCGTTGATGAGTTTATTATGCAGTTCACACATACCAGGGAGATGGACTGGATGCTGCCGGGTGTGCCGCCGACGGGCAGGACGGTCGAGGTTCCAACTGTGGCCATCGTTCAGTTCGAAGGCGACAAGCTGGTTCACGAGCATATCTACTGGGACCAGGCGTCGGTCCTCGTGCAGGTCGGCTTGCTCGATCCCGCTGGCTTGCCGGTCGCAGGGGTGGAAACTGCGCGGAAGGTCGCCGATAAATGCCGACCAAGCAACGAACTCATGACCCGGTGGGCCGAGAGCAACGGCAAACCGCTATAGCGACGGGCTGGCCGAAGTTCTCAGCGCATTTGTAGCCAATGCGACCCGAAAAGATTAATTCTAACTTCCGATGACCTCTACGAATTCTGACAAGCACGCAAGTGACAATACCGCGGCGGGATTAGTTGCGCCGGATTGTCGCGGGATGAACTTCTACCGCATCGACCGCGGCTTGCGCGACCTGCTCGATCTTCATATGGAGCCGCGGTTGCGCGCTGCGATGGAGCCGCATCTCGATCGCCTCGGCCAACTTGCTGGAGGCCGGCTCGACGAGCTCGCGGAAATTGCCGACAAGCATCCTCCGGTGCTTCATTCGCGCGATCGTTTCGGGCGCGACGAGGATTGGGTCGAGTTCCATCCGGCGTACCGCGAGATGGAGCGAATCGCGTTCGGCGAGTTCGGGCTTCATGCGATGGCGCATCGGCCCGGCGTGATCGGATGGCCCGAGCCGCTGCCCTACATCGCGAAGTACGCGTTCCAGTACCTGTTCGTGCAGGCCGAGTTTGGCCTGATGTGCCCCATAAGCGTGACCGATACCGGCGCGGTGCTGGTCGAAAATTACGGCAGCGATGAACTCAAGTCGCGCTACCTCGGCCGCATGCTCTCGCAGAACATGGATGAGATTTTCAAGGGCGCGCAATACATGACCGAGCGCGCCGGCGGGTCCGATCTCGGCAACAGTGCGGTAGTTGCGAAGCGCGAGGGCGATTTCTGGCGGCTCTACGGCGACAAGTGGTTTTGCTCGGCGGTTGACGGCGACGTCGTGCTGCTGTTGGCGCGTCCCGACGGCGCGCCCGCCGGATCGAAAGGGCTTGGACTTTTCCTGATGCCGCGGCGATTGGAAAACGGCGAGCGCAACAACTATCGAATCGCAAGGCTCAAGGACAAATTTGGCACGCGCTCGATGGCGAGCGGCGAAGTCGTGCTCGAAGGCGCTTTTGCGTACCAGCTCGGCGCGCTCGACCGCGGCCTGCGCCAGATGATGGACATGGTGAATCTCAGCCGCATGTCTCACGGCGCCCGCGCGGCCGGCATGATGCGCCGATGCCTCAACGAGTCGCTCGAGGTCGCGCGTCATCGCGCGGCGTTCGGGAAACCGATCATCGAGCATCCGCTGTTGCGCCGCCAGTTGATGAAGCTGATGGTGCCGACCGAGCAGGCGCTTTCAGTTTTCACTTACGATGCGACGATGATGGACCGGGCGCGCGCGGGCGATGCGGAAGCCGAGCGTGTGATGCGAGTCCTGACGGCGGTGCTGAAGTTCCGCGCGTGCCGCGACAATATCCGCGTCGCGACCGGCGCGATGGAGGTGCGCGGCGGCAACGGTTACATCGAGGATTGGGTGAACTCGCGGCTCATCCGCGATGCGCATATCGGCGTGTTGTGGGAAGGCACCAGCAATATCAACGCGCTCGACGTGATCAATCGTGCAGTAGCGAAATCCGGCGGCCACGAGACGCTGTCGAAGGCTCTCAAAGCCAAGCTCAAGACGCAAGCGCGGCGCCTGCGGTAAATTCCGCGCCGAAATCGAAAAGCTGATCGATCGTGCGGTCGCCTTCGCCGGCGAAGTCGCCGCCAAGCCCAAACATGAACGATTGGCCCGCCTTGCGACCGACGCCCTCTACAATGTAGCGAGCGCAGCGCTGATGACGTGGGAAGGTGCGACCGCCGGCGCCAACGGCCACGACTCCCGCCGCATGATCCTCGCGCGCATGGTCGTCGAGCATCGCCTGCACGCGGAAGATCCAATGTCGATCCCAACCTCAAACTGGGAGGAGGACGCGACCACCGCGCTGCTCGACCCGGCCGCGGTGTCAGTCGAACGGGCCGCCCAGCTGGTGACGGCCTAGTTCCTTAGCCAGTTCACGATTCGCTGATGAATCCCGACTGGGTCGGCGGCCTGGAAGGCGTGGCCGGCGCCGGGAATCATGTACAACTCGGCCTGCGGGATTTTGCTTTTGATTAGGTGCGCGTTCTCGGGCAGCACCAGCACGTCCTTGTCGCCATGCACGATCAGCACCGGACACTTGATTTGCCCGAGCCTGTCGTATGCGTTGAACGTCTGGATTCCCGCCATCGCGCGGTCCGCGGTTTCCGGTGGCGTCGGCGGCATCATCTTCGCTCCCGCCACCATCATCTGTTTGATCTCAGGATGCGCGGCGACAAATTCCGGCGGCATGATCGCGGGCAGCAGGATGTCGAAACCTTTCTCGGGATCGGTCGCCATGATTTTGTTCGCCGTCATCAGACGCTCGAGGATTTCCGGCGATGCCATCTTTGCGGTCGTGCCTCCGGCCATCGTGCATCCGAGCACGACCTTGCCGACCTGTTCCGGATGCCGCAGGGTTAGCTCCTGCGCTATCATCCCGCCCATCGAGACGCCGAACACTTTTGCCTTCGCGATTCCGAGTGCTTTCAACAGGTTGCTCGCGTCATCGGCCATCGTCTCGACAGTGTAGATCCCTTCCGGCTTGTCGGTGAGTCCAGTTCCGCGATTGTCAAAGTAGATGCTCTTGAAGCCGCTGAAGAAGGGCAGCGACGGAATCCATCCCGCGCCCGACATCCCGAATCCCATTATCAGCAGCAGCGGTTCGCCGTCGCCGAAAGTGTCGTAGTTGATATTGATGTTGCCGGCTTTGATTAGTGGCATCGCGAAAGGATCCTCCCGATTGAGAATTCAAAATGAAAACGGACGCGGCTCCTCATCGGGCTGCGTCCGCGGTTGCGCGCATTCTAAATCAGTGTCAGGCGAGCTTCAGGATGCTCTCGGGATGCTGTTCGTTGGGATCGACGCCGGGTTCCATCGTGTAGATGACAGACTTGTCGACCACCAATTGCCCGTCGTCGCCGACGTAGATTTTGAATCGATCCATCGGGCGCGGTGCCGGCCCCTCGAAGTTCATTCCGCTGATGTAGTAGCCGGAGCCGTGGCACGGGCATTTGAACTTCTGCTCCGTCTTGAGCCATCGCGGCGTGCATCCGAGATGCGTGCATTTGGCGAAGATCGCGTAGAAGCCCAACTTGGTGCGGATGATCCAGGTGCGGAAATCCTGCTTATACTTCTCGCTCACTTCGCCGACCACGTAGTCGTCGGGAAGGCCGGCTTTGAACTTCGATGGCGGCAGGAAGAGCACGCGGGGGAACGCAGAGCGGACCGCAGCGAGCAAACCGATCAGCGAGAAAACTCCGAACCCGGACCATCCGAGGACGCCCAGAAAATCGCGACGGCTCCACAGAGTGCCGATCTCGGATTTTTCCTTGTCGCGTTTCGCGCGTTCTTTTGCCTGCTCGTCCTCGCGCCACTTCTTGAGTTGGGCCGGATCGGTCGGAGCTTTCTCTTTGAGTGCAACAGCCATCTAAGTGACGCAACCTCCCACTTCGTGACAAGCGTGCATTAGCTCATCCACATCTAATTGGACGTATATGATTAGCAAAAATTCTATTACCCAAAGATACGCAACATTCAAGGGCGAAGATAACCCCCGATTGCCCGGCAATATTGGGTTGATGGCGATGCTTCTCGACGAGGACCGAATTTCAGTGAAGCGCAGGCTGACTGCTCGACCCTGATTGCGCCGGTGGTGCAGGCTGACTGCTCGACCACGATGCCGCCGGTGGTGCGGCCTGCCTTATCACACTCGAATTGGTGGTGACGGGCGCTCGCGTCGGAGACCAGTCCTGCGGTGTCGTCGAAGTCGTCGTCTGGTCCATCGTGTTGTCGGGAATGATAGGCACCGGCGGCGGAGGGGCATTTCGATCTTCGCCGCCGATCGGCCGGAAAACCGGCGCCGCGGGACTGTCATTGGCGATCCAATGCATCGGACGCGCGACCAGCCATTCGATGCCGTAGCCGATTGGATAGATGATGTCGGCGAAGAGCGCGAGCGGTTGCGAGTCCTCGTCGTGATATTCCTTGGGGTTCTGTTGATCGTTATCGTTGTACTGCGCGTGTGAAATTGTCGGCAGCCCAACGAACAGCGCGGCGCAGAAAATAATTGCAACTCGACGCATGCGGATAACTTTGCGTGATTGCGCACGGCGATGTCAACACGTCGCAATCGTTCTTGCGCTGCCACCCTTGCAGGCGCAATTCTAAGCGAGATGAGCACATCAGCCATGCGCCCCCTTCGTGCATGCTTGCAGATTTCCACCACCGCGGCAGCAATTCTTCTATTCGCGTTCGGTTCGATTGCCTACGGCGCGGCGCCGGCCGGCTGTATCGCTTTCGTCGGCACCGATTCGAACATCTACTACTGCGACGCAATGTGCGCGACGCCAAAATGCATCACGTGCAAGGCAGCCGCGATACACGTTCGGCGCGACGATGCGATCACAGCGGTCGCGCTAACCGACGCCGCTCCTGACGCCGGGCCCGGCGCGGGCGGCACCGAGTACGGATGGCCGACGTTCTCTCCCGATGGCCGCCGCATCGCGTATTCGTCCGAGACCCACAAGCCAGCCGAGGATTCGTTCGCGGTATGGGTTTACGATCTCGCGCACAGCCAGGCGATGCTGATATTTGAAAGCCGCTCCGAGCGCATCGTGTACATGGCATGGACGCCCGACGGACAGCATCTTTCGTTTCTGCTCGGCGAGCCGCACGGACTGAGCCTGGTGCTGGCTGAGGTCAAGGAATCGACGCCGGTCAGAATCGTCACGACCGGCCTGCCGCTGTACTTCGATTGGGGCGGGCCCGGCGAGGTTGCACTGCACACGCTCGCGCTCGATTCCGAACGCACCGAACAGGTTTCGCTGATGACCGTGACGCCCACCAGCCAGAACGTCGTCAAAGTGCTGTCGAACGGGCGCACCCCGTTCAAGACTCCCGCATGGTCGCCCGACGGCAAGCACCTCGCGTACATCGCTAGCTACCACGCCGAGTCAAACATCGTGGTCGCCGACGCCGACGCCAGCCATCCGCGCTCGGTGGTGAGTCTGCCGGTGGGAGAGAACAGCTTCGTGTGGGCGCCGGACTCGGCGCATCTGGCGTACTCGACCGCGATCACGCCGCAGGACCCCACCTATCACGGCATCAAGCTGGTCGACATCGCGACCGCGAATTCGAAATGGCTGACCAAGGACGACGTCGCGGCATTTTTCTTCGCGCCCGACTCGCGCCACGTCGCGTTCATCGGCGTCCCCGAAGAGAAGCCGTACTACAGCTGGTCGGTGGTTGACGTTAAGAGCGGCGCTCAAAAGGCGCTCGGCAATTTTCTGGCGACGCCCGACGAATCGACCGCGTATCGTTACTTCGATCAGCTCGCCGTGTCGCACACGATCTGGTCGCCTGATTCGACCGCATTCATCTACGCGGGAGTGAAACTCGAAGGGTCGCCGCAGCATGCACTGGGAATTGCGCCGGCGCCGTCGGCGTACATTGTGCCGATCGACGGCAGCTCCCCGCACGCAGTCGCCAACGCAGTGCTAGGTTTCTTCTCGCCCGCAAAGTAGGGCGATCGTTCGCGAGTCGAAGGGCGTATGGACAAGGTCGAACGAATTGGCCATCTTATTGTCGAGGCGCGATCAAAGGCCAGGTTTTTAGCGAGGTTCGCACTCAAGCCACAACTCAGGGCGAAGGCCGCAGATCTAATGAAACGCGTAAACGAGAGCCATCAGAAGCTTCAGAGTTTGAGCCGAGCCTCTCAGGGAAACGGAAAGGGGATCGATCAGGCGAAGCTCGATACGGCCTTGGACGATTTGATCAAAACGTTTGAGGACGTCAACCGGAAGCTCGACGAATTGATCGCCGAAGCCAAAGGATAGCCGTCGGCTACTCTTTGCGGCAGACGTAAATCGCCGCCGGCTTGCCCAACACCGACACGCGGATGATTTTGCTCGGCGCGATCTTGCGCGTGCGTTCGAGGTCGCGCATCAGCCGCCATTCCGCCGTCAGTAGCACCATCGCGCCGCCGCTTTTCAGCACGCGCGCGAATTCCCGGAACCACAGCGGATACAGCTTCCGATTCTCGCCGTGCGAGCCATAACGCAATCCCCACGGCAGGTTGGTGACGATTTTATCGACGCTCGCGTCGCTGAGCGGGAGCGCGCCCGCGTCCCAGTTCTCGAGCTGAATCGGCTTGTAGCGCGCGCCGACGTTCTCCCGCGCCGCCGCCAGCGCTGCCGCATCGCGATCGCTGCCGAGCAGCATCGCGTACCGCCCCATGTGCGCGCGCTCGATCAGTATCGTGCCCGCGCCGCAAAACGGATCGAGCACCACGTCGTCCTCGCGCGGCTCCGACAGCCATGCGAGCGCCGCCGCACTCGACGCGCGCAGCGACGCCGGGCGATGCGCGCTCTTGTACTCGCGATGGCGCATTCGGTCGTCGCTGAGGCGCACCGTCAGAAAGAACTCCGCGTCGATCATCGTCGCCCACAGCTCGACGTCGGCGTCCTCTTCTTCGAGCCGCCAGGTATGGTCGCCGCGCTCGAGAATCCCGCGCTCGACCGCGCGCTGAAAATCGACGCGGCGAAATTCATGCTCCCCAGCCATCCTCGCGATCACACGGAACTTCAGCCTGCGCCCCGCGCGCGTCCCCTTCGAAACTTTGACGCGCGCGACCAGCGCCGGCTCGACCAGGGGCGCTTCGCGCGCCGCGCCGCGAATCTTGTCCAGTTCCTTATTCTCGGCGCCGATGCCGGCGCGGTAGCCTGCCAGCCCGAAGAGATCCTCGGGCGTGCGCAGTACGCCGAGCTTGTCCGCCCCTGGCGCGAAAAAAATCGTCATCCCGGCGCGATCGGGTACGACCCGCCGCGTGATCTCGCGTGCGCCGTGGATTCGCTGCGCGATTTCGTCCGACGCGACTCCCTCGAACCCCGGCTGCGTATGCGCGATGTAGAGATTGGGCCCGAATCTTATCGGATGCGGCTGCGCACGCTCCGGCAGTGCAGGCTTGCGATTGCGCGCGGCATCGCGATACGTCTGGCGCGCGCTATTCACCTATCATCCGTACTGCTTCGAGCGTGCTACTTCGAGCGCGACAGGTATTCGTGCGTCTCGGTGTTGATCGTGATCGTGTCGCCCTCGGCGACGAAGTGCGGCACGTTGATAACCATCCCGGTCTCGAGCGTCGCCGGCTTGAGCGTATTGTTCACCGCCGCCGTTTTCATTCCCGGGTCGGTCTGCACCACCTTGAGCGCGACCGTTTTCGGCAGCGTCACGTTGAGCGGGGTGGTCTCGTAAAACTCGACTTCGACTTCGAGATTCGGGGTCAGGAATCCGACCACATCTTCGATCAGATCTTTGGGAATCGTGATCTGCTCGTAGTTCTCGGTGTTCATGAAATGGAAATCGTCGCCGTCCTGGTAGAGGAACTGCATCTTGCTCTGATTCAGGATCACCCGCTCGACGCGATCTTCCGAGCGGAACCGGTTCTCGGTCTGCGAGCCGGTCTTGATGTTGCGCAGCTTGGTCTGCACCATCCCGCGCCAGTTGCCGGGCGTGATGTGGGTGATCGTCATGATTCGCCACAGGTCTTTGTTGTACTCGACAATCATACCCGGGCGCAGTTGCGTCGCTTGAATCAGCATTGCTTGGACACTCTCGATAAGAACGAAGGTTAAGAAGGGAATTCTACGCAAGCCCAAGGCGCGCGGCAAGTTCGTGGGAATCGCCGGTAGTGGGTCAGTTTGAATGACCCACTACCGAATCGCCGGCACTGGTTCAGTTTGACAACCCCAATGATTTGTAGGTATCGGCAAGTTTCTTTTGCTGGTCACACTCATCCGGATAGTCAGAGTAGATACACCGCTGATATTCGTCCTGAGCAGGGGTTTCAAAACCGGCCCCTCCGAGCGGCGTTGAAAATGGGCTGCCAAGATTGAGCGACGAACAAGACGACAATAATAAGCTCAGCATCACAAGCGCGGCTGCGTGGCGAAGTCTCATCGCGCGCACTAATGAAACAGTTTGCTGTACCACGGCCTCGACGGGGGAGGCGTGCCGTACGGCGGCGGGTATCCATATGGATACGGATTCGGGGCGTACGGATTGTAGCCCGGGGCATACGGATTCGCGTATGCGTACGGATTTGGCCGGTAGTACGGCGACGGCGGATACGCTCCATACGGCGAGGGATACGTCGGCGGATTGCTGTACGCGGTCATCCCGCTGCCGCCGCCGACCGTGTCGATCGACGCCTCGACGAAATTGTCGCCGTTGCCGTATGCGCGGATCCTCGCGTCGCTGCCCGCCGGCATCGGGAACGTCAGATCGAACGCACTGTAGCCGCCGGTGCTGATCGAAATCGGCTTGACCAGCCGGCCGTTGACGTAAACGCCCGCATGACGCACGCCCGGTCCTGCGATCTGCCCGACCACTTCGACATTTCCCGGCGCCGACATTAACTCCTCGGCATCGATCACGTTGATCTGCACGTTGGTCAAAGGCCCGAGCGACGAGTTCGCTTCGATATGACGCCGCGACGGCGAGAGTTCATCGCCGGGCCGCCCAATCTCGGCGGTGTTGTTACCCTTGGACGGTCCCGCCGACGCGAGCGGACTCTCCGCCAACGGACCCGCCTCTCCGCCCGACGCGCTCGCGCCCGGATCGACTTCGATCATCTCTTCGCGGCCCTTCATCGGGCCAATCGCCGCAGGGTCCGGCGTCACCAGCGCCTGTGCTTCGCGCCCGTAAACGTCGGCCACGCGAATCGATTGTGTCGCCGACGGCTGCTCGATCGAGAAATCAAAATTGACGCGCTGCTCGCCCGGCGTATCCGCGACGTCGATGTCCTTGGTCTTCGCGTCGCCGTCGAAAATTCCCGCCGACTTGAGATCGGTGCCTTCGAAGAAGCCCTTCACCCGCACCTTCCCCTCCTGGAACACTCGCGATGCGATCTGGATCTTCGGCGCCTCCGGCATCTTTTCTCCCGCTGGCGGCGCAACCGACGAATGCGATTCCGGCACGTCGCTGTGGGCAACCGGCCCTTTCGCCGCGGGCACCTGCTTTTCCAGCGCCGCGATCTTTTCCCTGATACTCGTCCACTGCTCAGGATATTGCCCGCCTGCAATTTTCGCCGCGGCTTCTATCCGGTCGCGATCGCTGAGTATCGAGGTCATCGCGCCGCCGGCGCTCGCACTGTCATGCGCACTCAGAGCCGGGGAGAGCGTTTGCGCATCGCCGGCCAGGCTGGCGGCGGGCGCCAAGATCGGCCCGGCCTTGGTGGACGACGCATTGATCGCATTGAGCATCGCGAACGCACGGTCGCTCAACTCGAGGGCCTGTGCCTGCGCGTCCTGCGCGAAGGATTGCCGCGGCCCGATTCCCAACGCAGCGGTCGCGAACGCCAGTAATAAGATCGCCGTCGCGATCCGCCCGCGGACGGATTCGATACGCGCCACGCGCGCGACGCTTCTTGTTTTGACGAAGTCGATCACCCCGCCCATGACCCAGTTTGCTACTGCGATTCCCGGTAGCGTTCCGCGGTTTGTTTGATCCGGCGAGCGAGTTTCAGGAACACTTCCCCCTCATCGTAGATGAAGAGCGCAAGAGCAGCAGCAGCACCCACAATCAGACCGAGGATAAATGCGCCCATAATTTCCTCCCCTCCGGTGTCACGATTATATTCAAATTCCCGCGATTGAACCTACCCGAAAAAACCTCGGTAATCCGGTTCCCTTTCCCACTATGGGAAGAGGCTACTCCCAACAATCCGGTTCCCCTTCCCACGATGGGAAGGGGTTAGGGGTTAGGTTCCCGATACGCAACCCGCAACTTTCTAGTATCTTGATCATATCGTGCCGCATCTCGACACATCCGATCGCCCCAATGTGGGCGTCCTCCCCCTCGACGCGCGGATCATTGTCCGCGTGACCGGTGACGATCGCGCGTCGTTTCTTCATGGGATGTGCACCGCTGACGTGAACGGCGCCCGCCCCGGAACGATCCTGCCGGCGCTGTTTCTCACCGAGCATGCGCACGTGATTTCCGAAGCGTTCATCTGGGTGACGTCTGATTCGCTGCTGCTCGACATCGACGCCGAAGCATGGACGCGCACACATGCGCATCTGGAAAAATTGCTGGTCGCCGACGATGTCGAATTCGAAGATGCCGCCGATCTCGCGATCATAGACGTCGAAGGACCGGCCGCCCTCGACGCTACCGGCGCGACGCAGCTCGCTGAGTGGAGCTTCAAGGTCGTCGGCGAGTCGCTGGTCGGCAACCTGCCTCGCTTCGGGGGACCGGCGGCGTCTGTGATCGCACCGCGCGATTCGATCGATTCGACCATCGCATCAGTTCTCGCGAAGGCCCCCGGAGCGCGCCGCATCGATTCCTCGATACTAAACAGCATCCGCGTCGAAAATGGTGTCGCACTGGTCGGCGTCGATACCAGCGACAAGACGATCGCGCTCGAAGCGCGTCTCAATCGCTCGATCTCCTCTAATAAGGGATGCTATCTCGGGCAGGAAACGATCGAGCGCGCGACTGCTCGCGGCGGTTTGAAAAAACGGATGTTCGGACTTAAGTTCAATATTGCGACTGCCCCGGCGACCGGCTCGGTCCTGAGTCTCGACGGCAAGGAAATCGGCCGGGTGACGAGCGCCGTAATCTCGCCGCGCTTCGGCGCGATCGGGCTTGCGATTCTGCATCACAGCGCATGGACGCCCGGGATGCAGCTGAAAGTGGGCGAGGGCGGCTCTGCAACAGTGATGGAGTTGCCGTTTGCGCAGAATTGACGAGTTGATGCGATACTTTAAGTTTATTTTATCGGCCCACAGGGTCGAATTTTGAAGGAGTTCATCGATGGCTAACGTGCTCGGTAAGCGTTACATGTGCGAAAAGTGCGGCACTGAGGTGCTCTGCAACAAGGCTGGCACCGGCCCGCTCGAGTGTTGCGACATCGAGATGAAAATCAAGGAAGCGAAGCCGCTTCCAAGTTCCGATTAGTACCTCACGCCGCCGCGATTGGTCGCTGGCGACGAAGGCATTCGTTCCAAAGTGGTAGCCGCGTCCGGGAAAGCTGACCTGGTTCTGCACGAGGGTATTATCCTCGGTCATCCGGGCAGCGACTCGGTGGCAATCTCCGGTGGCTTGATCGCCGCGCTCGGTCCGTTCGCGGATCTGAAACCGTTCGTCGGTCCGCAAACTCATCTGATCAAGCTGGCCGGCCGCGTCGTCGCCCCCGGCCTGATCGATTCACACATCCATTTTCGCGAGGCCGCCGCCGCCGCAACCGGAATCTCGGTTCAGCGATGCCGCACGGTTGGCGATGTGCTCGCGGACCTGCGCCTCGCCAGTGGCAAGGCTCCGCCCGGCAACTGGCTGCGCGCATTCGGATGCGACGAAGCGCTGATGCTGGAAAAGCGCGGGCCGACGCGCGCCGAGCTCGATCACTCGACGCCTAAAAATCCGCTGCGCCTGCGCCATCAGACGCTCCACGCCACCTGGCTCAACTCGCGCGCGATCGCGCTGCTCGGTCTCGAGGCGCCCGACTTCACGCCGCCCTACGGCGCCAACATGATTCGCGACGCCGCCGGCAAGCTCACTGGCCTGCTGGTCGGAATGGAAACGTGGCTGTCGGATCATCTGCCGCCGGTGACCGCCGCGGAATCCGAATCGCGCGCGCGTATCATGAGCCGCGAGATGGCTGGCAACGGAGTCACCGCGTTCACCGACGCCACCACGCGCAACGGCCCGGTCGAAGTCGAGCAGTTCGCAAAGCTCGTGCAGTCGAATGCGATATGCCAGCGCGTCGCGCTGATGATCGGCGGCCAGCATCTCGACCTCATCGATCGATGCGATCAGATTGCCCGCGCCGCGAAGATCTCGCTGGCCGGCGCGAAGTTCATGCCCGGTTATCAATACGATCCCGCAGGCCTTTCGCGCCCCGTCCGTCGTGCACTCGAACGCGGACTGGATTGTGCGTTTCACGTCACCGAACTCGAAGAGCTGGAAGAGGCGCTCGCGGCTATCGAAGCCGCCAAGGCAAAATTCGCGGGCGCGCACGAGATGCCGAAGTTCCGCATCGAGCACGGCGGTCTCATCACGCCCGACTACATCGACCGCCTGATGGCCGCCAACGTGTGGGTCGTGACCAACCCCGGCTTCATTTATTTCCGCGGCGCCAAGTACAGTGACGAGCCCGGGCTCCTCGCGCATCTATATCGCGCGCGCAGTCTCAAGGACGCCAACGTCCACCTGGCCGGCGCGACCGACGCGCCGGTCACGCCCGCGCGGCCGCTCACGGCGATCGCGGCCGCGGTTACGCGCACCACGATCGACGGCGTCCAGCTTGCGCCCGCCGAAGCGCTCTCGATGCCCGATGCGTTCGCGCTTTTCACCACCGAAGCCGCGCGCCTCGCGCGTCTCGACGCCGGCGCCATCGCAGTCGATCGGCTGGCCGATCTGATCGTGCTGCCGCGCGATCCTTTCGCGATGAAACCCGCCGACCTGATGAACCTCACCGTCGATATCACGATCGTCGCCGGCCGCGTGGTGTACGAGCGCGGCCGCCCCGCAATCGCCAGCAGCGACAGCGCCGACCTGCGCTCCACGTAATGTCGTCGAAGTCGAACGGTTCGAGCGCGGTGCTCTACGAAAAGCGCGGCCCCGTCGCGTGGGTCACGCTGAATCGCCCCGCGCAATTCAACGCCTACAACATGGCGATGCGCGACGCATTGTTTCAAATCCTCGCCGCCATCCACGACGATCGCGAGGTTCGCGCGATGGTGCTGCGCGGCGCCGGCCAGGCCTTCTCGACCGGCGGCGATCTCGCCGAATTCGGGATGGCGCCGTCGCCAATCGTCGCGCGATGGGTCCGCTTTCGCCGCGACGTGTGGGGGATGCTCCGCGCGTTGCCGATACCGACTATCGCGGCCATCCACGGTTACACGGTTGGCGGCGGTCTCGAGATGGCTCTGCTCTGCGACTTCGCAATCGCCGCCGACGACACCCGCCTGTCACTGCCCGAGACCGGCGCCGGCATGATTCCCGGCGTCGCCGGAACGCAGACCGCCGCGCGCCGCCTCGGCCTCGGCCGCGCGCTCGACCTTTGCCTCACCGGCCGTTGGATTGACGCCCAAGACGCGTTACTTTCAGGTATGGTCGCCGAAGTGGTCCCCCTGGCCGACTTGGATCGCCGCGCTCTCACGATCGCGCGTGAATTTGCACGCGTCAGCCGCGAGCGGTCCGCGATACTGAAGCTGGCGGTCTGGGGAGGCCTCGATTTGCCGTTGCGACAAGGACTCGAACTCGAACGTCGGCTCTGGAAGAGAGGAAGCGCGCTGTGAACACCGTCAACTTCGTCACGATCCCTGCTTCGATCGTGCCCGACCAGGAAATCCTGGTTTTCGGCGCGCGACGTCTCACCTACGCGGATCTGAACGACCAGGTCGCCCGCCTCTGCGCGGTATTCAAGCAGTTCGGCCTCGCGCACGGCGACGTCATTGCAGTCCTGGACACCAACTCTGATCTCTACATCGAATGCTATTACGCCGCGGCCAAGGCCGGGCTCACATTCCTGCCGCTCAACTATCGCGCCAAGGATGCCGAGCTCGAGTACATGATCAACACCGCGGATGCGAAAGCGTTGCTGGTCGGCGATCGCTATCTCGAATTGATCGCGAAGATTCAGCCGCGGTTGCGCGCCAGCAAAATCGTGGCGCTCGGCGATGGCGCCAAGGGATTGCCGCGCCTCGCCGACCTGGTCGCGAAGGCGGAGCCCGATGAATCCGAAGCGGAAGTCGAAGACGAGGACATCTCGATCCTCATGTACACGAGCGGGACTACGTCGCTGCCCAAAGGCGTCCAGCTTCGCTTCCGCGATTTCGCCGCGTACGTGACCGCCAACGTCGAGATGGCCGACGGCACCGACCGCGGCGTCGCGCTGGTGTGCGTGCCCTTTTACCACATCGCGGGAACCACGGCGTACATGACCAACACCTGGACCGGCCGCAAGCTGATCATAATGCCGCAGTTCGACGCCAAGGCATGGCTCGATCTCGTCGCGCGCGAGCACGTCACGCACGCCTTCGTCGTGCCCACGATGATGAAGCAGATCATCGACGAGCCTGCGTTCGCGAAAACCGATCTCTCGACGCTGACCAACCTCGCCTACGGCGGCGCTGCGATGCCGGTACAGGTGATTCGTCGCGCGATTGAAGTCTTCCCGAAGAAAGTCGGCTTCGTGAACGCCTACGGCCAGACTGAAACGACGTCATCGTTGACCGTGCTCGGTCCCGACGATCACCGGATCGAGGGGACGCCTGAAGAGGTCGAACTCAAGCTCAAACGCCTCAACTCAATTGGCAAGCCGCTCCCCGACGTCGAAATCCGCGTCCGCGACGAAGACGGCAAGTTCCTGCCGCACGGCCAGGTCGGCGAAATAATTATCCGCACCCCGCGCATCATGAAGGGCTATGCCGGCCGCGACGATGACGCGCGACTGCCCGACGGATGGCGCGCGACCGGCGACCTCGGATGGCTCGACGACGACGGCTACGTTTTCTTCGCGGGCCGCAAGGACGACATGATCATCCGCGGCGGCGAAAATATCGCGCCAGCTGAAATCGAAACCGTCCTGATGAGCCATCCGGCCGTTGACGAATGCGCTGTTATTGGCGTTCCTTCGGTCGAATGGGGGCAAATCGTCAAGGCCTTCGTCTGTGTGCGCAAGGGCGCCAAGGTGAGCGAGTCTGAGCTCGAGGATTTTTGCCGGTCGCGGCTTGCGAGCTTCAAGCGCCCCGAGCGTATCGAGTTCATCGACGCGCTACCGAAAAATCCGCTCGGCAAAATTCTGCGCAAAGATTTGCGCGCACCCGCTGGAGGCGTCTGACGCCGCGCCTCGCCAAAAAATCCCGGCCGCATCGCGCCGCTCGCAACGTGCCCGCCGGCGCGATCGATGTTTCTTTCGCCAGTGGATGCGTGACCGCGGCGCTTCATTACTCCGGCTCGCGCGCGATTCTCACCCCGGCGATGGCCGTCCGGCTGCTCGAACTGTTCGAGCACGTCGAGGACGACGACGCTGCTCGCATGCTCGCGCTCACCGGCGCCGGCAACTCGTTCTGCATCGGCTTCGACGACGCAGTCGATCCGCGCCTCGTCGAATCGCTTGCCGTGCTCTCGAAGCCCACCGTCGCGATCATCAACGGCGACGCGTTCGACGAAGGCCTCGAGCTTGCGATGGCCGCCGACATACGCGTTGCAATTTCGTCCGCTCATTTCGCGATCACGCAAGTGAAGAGCGGAACGATGCCCCATTTCGGCGCGACCCAGCGACTCCCACGCCTCATCGGCGCCGCCAACGCACTGCGCCTGATGCTCACCGGAACGGCTCTGGGAGCCGACGACGCGATGCGCGCCGGCCTCGTTACGTATCTCGCCGACAGCCCGGGCGACCTCGCCGCCACCAGCGGCCGCGTCGCCGAGGCTATCCTGAGCCGCGCTCCGCTCGCCGCGCGCCTGGTCAAGGACGCGGTCCTGAAGGGCTACGACATGACTTTGGACCAGGGCATCAGGCTTGAGGAGGATCTGTACGCCCTGCTACAAACGAGTTCCGACCGCGCCGAAGGCGTCCGCGCATTTTTGGAGAAGCGCAAACCGCTCTTCCGAGGCGCGTGAATCTCGGCGCAAACTTAGCGACAAATAATCCGAAAGGACCAGGACCCACGAATGGCAAATCAGCTCGGCAAAGTTTATATCTGCGGTAACTGCAAATCGCAGGTCATCGTCACCAAAGGCGGCGCCGGCCAGCTCAAGTGCTGCGGCGCTCCGATGGAACAAAAAAAGTAGCGATCACCCGCGCTGTTCCTGGCGCTATCGCGACAACTGAACTGAGGTCCCCAAATGATTGCTGCGATCATAGTCGGAATAATTGCAGGCTTTCTGGCCGGCAAGATCATGGATGGCTCGGGCTTCGGAGTGATCGGCGATCTGCTGCTCGGCCTGGTCGGCGGCCTCATCGGCGGCGCGATCTTCGGTTCACCGAACGGCATGATCGGCGCGATTGCCGTCGCCACGATCGGCGCGGTGATCCTGGTGTGGATCTCGCACATGATTAAGCGCGTCTAGGGAAACGGTTTGCGCGGGCGGAATTCCCAGCCGCTCGCGCGGATGGAGCAAAAAAAGTAGCGGTCACGCTGTGCCGCTCTAGCGCTATTGCGACAACCAGGAGGACCACACGATGCTCTATGCGATCCTAGTCGGAATAGTCGCGGGCTGGCTCGCCGGCAAGCTGGTGCGCGGCGCAGGCTTCGGACTAATCGGCGACCTGATCCTCGGCCTGATCGGTGGCTTCGTCGGCGCATGGATCTTCGGCGCCCTCGGAATTCATGGACCCGACGGCGCGATAGGCGCGATCCTCGTCGCGACCGTCGGCGCCGTCGTGCTGGTCTGGATCTCGCACGTTATTCTATAGGTCTGATCGAGCGCCGACGCGCGCCGCCGCTCACCCGATCGCGCGGATGCGCAGTTCCTCGGCCTGCTTGCGAATCGGCTCCGGCAGCTTTACTTCGTGCGCATCAATCCAGTTGCGCTCGAGCCGATAGAACTCGCGCGCCGGTTCGTAGAACAGGTGGATCACGACGTCGTCGTAGTCGAGCACGACCCAGTGCGCATGATGCATCCCTTCGACGGCCAGCGGACGCTGCCCCGTCCTGCCCATCGCTTCCTCGATTCCGCGCGCGATCGCCTGCACCTGCACATCGGAGCGTCCGGTCGCCACCAGGAAATAATCCGCGACCGGCTTCAGATGCTCGGCTTCGAGCACGACCAGGTCGTAGGCCTTTTTTTCGAGCGCCGCTTCGGCCGCGACGATAGCCTTCTTCAGCGCCGTCAAGAAATCTGACCGCGATTGGCCGCGATGTCCGGCGTCGGTGGATGTTTTGATCGGGATTGGAATGAACGCGAAGATTTAAGCAGAGCGAACCTCAATACAGCGCGTGGCGCTGGATGTAATCGACGACGTCGATCGGCACGAGGTACCTGATCGATTCATCGTGATGGAGTTTGCCGCGAATTTCAGTCGCTGAAATAGGTAGGAAGGTGGTTTCGACGAAAGATAGCGTTTGTTCGCTCGAATGCACGTAGTGATCGTCTGCCTGAGTGTAGCCAAACCGTTTGAGCGCGGCAACTGAAATTCGCGGCGGTCCATCTTGTCCTTCGGTTAACCTTGTATGAACGGCAAAATTGCACAGCCGCACCAATTCCTCGGGCTCCTTCCATGAATCCAGCTCGGCAAACTGATCCGCGCCCATCATCAGGTAGAGCGGCGCAGGCTGCCGCAGCGTCGATTGGAAGTAGCGCACCGTGTCGATTGTGTACGATCGCCCGGCCCGCCGAATCTCGACGTCCGACGTCATGAAATGGCGGTTGCCCTTGGTCGCCAGCCGCACCATCGCAAGCCGATGCTCCGCGGGAGCCAGTTCGCCGGCCGGCTTATGCGGTGGCGACGCGGCCGGAATAAAATATACGAGGTCGAGTTGCAGGGCCTCGCGAACTTCCTCAGCCGCGCGCAGATGCCCGAGATGAATCGGATTGAAACTACCGCCGAACAATCCTACCCGCATTTGATTCTTTTACTGGCCCCCGTCGGAACGGGGGTCGCTTCAGGCGCGGACTTGTCCGGTCCCGCGCAGGACGTACTTATATGTGGTCAACTCGTTGAGCCCCATCGGGCCCCGCGCGTGCAGCCGATTGGTCGAGATTCCCGTCTCCGCACCGAATCCGAATTCAAAACCGTCAGTGAAACGCGTCGACGCATTGACGTAAACCGTAGCCGAATCGACCTCCCGTTCAAAGCGCGCCGCCGCGCCGGAGTCACTGGTGACGATCGCGTCGGCAAGATGAGATCCGTGACGCGCGATAAACTGGATTGCCTCGTCAATCGAATCGACAACTTTGACCGCCAGTATCAGGTCGAGGTATTCCGCATCCCAGTCTTCGTCAGTCGCCGCGCGCATCGCCGGCACGATTTTTCTCGTCGCGTCGTCGCCGCGAAGCTCGACGCCGGCCGCCGTCATCCGCGCCGCGAGCGATGGCAGAAATTTCTCCGCGATCCCGCGATGCACCAGCAATTTCTCCATCGAATTGCAGACCGAAGGCCGCGAGCATTTCGCATTAATACAAATTTCCTCGGCCATCTTCAGATCCGCCGCCCGATCGACGTAGGTGTGGCATTTGCCATCGAAGTGCGGCAGCAGCGGCACGGCCGACCCGTCGAGCGCGTCTTTCAACGAATTGCCACCGCGCGGAATTATCAAATCGATCAGATCACGGCTGCGCTTCATTACCTGGATCACTTCGCGATCGGGATTGCGAATGAAGGAAGCAGCGTCCGGATTCAAGTCCGCATCCTTCAAAGCGCGCGAGATCAAGTCGGCCAGGAATCCGTTACTGCTCAGCGCCTCGCTGCCACCGCGCAGGACGACGGCGTTACCCGCCTTGAGAGTCAGCGCAGCCGCATCGATAGTGACGTTGGGACGCGACTCGTAAATCATCGCGATCACGCCGATCGGCACCCTGATCTTTTCGATCTTGAGCCCGTTAGGCCGCGTCCATTTTTCGATCACACTGCCGACCGGATCGTCGAGCGCCTCGACTTGCAGCACGCCCGCCGCCATCGACTCGATTCGCTTGTCGTCGAGCGTGAGCCGCTCGACAAACGCGCCGCCGCGTCCACTCTTGCCCGCGCGCTCGAGGTCGATTGCGTTGGCGCGAATAATCTCGGCACGCGAATCACGAATCGCGCTCGCCAGCCGTCGCAGAAAATCGTTCTTCTGCGCCGTGGTCGCCAGGGCTATCCGTGGCGCCGCCGCGCGCGCCCGCTCGAGCGCCGCAACAGTTTCAGCTTCAACAGTCATTCAGCTTTGAGAATATATCCCGACCTCACTCAAATAAACTGCGAGCCTTCCTAATACTAAGGTGCAGGGGTTACCCCTGCCCAAGGAAGCGTGAAACCCACGGCGGGTTTCACTTTAAATAAAGTGATTTACCTTTCCCCGGGGCGCTACGCGATTTCCTTGATCAGCACAAAATTATCGCGATGGATAATTTCGTCCGCAACTTTGTATCCGAGCAGAGTCGGGATTTCAGTTGAACGCCTGCCTGCCACTTTCAGCACGTCGGACGCGGGATAGTTCACCAGGCCGCGGCCGAACTCGACGCCGTCCGGATCGAACAGGCTCACGCAATCGCCGCCGCCGAAATCTCCGCGAACCTCCTTCACACCAGACGGCAGCAGCGAACGTCCGCGGTTGCGGAGCGCGTCGGCCGCGCCCTTGTCCACCGCGAGCGAGCCGGCCGGCCGCAGCGCGAATGCGATCCAATGCTTACGGCTCTTGAGCCGCACTCCGGCCGGCACGATCAGCGTGCCTGCCTCGCGCGCCGGATCGAGCGCCGCGGTGACGACGCCGGCTTCGCGTCCGCGCGCGATAATCACCGCGATCCCCGCACGCGCCGCCTGGCGCGCCGCCTTCAACTTGGTCGCCATCCCGCCGACCCCGAGCGGACCGGCCTTCTCGGCCACCAGCCCGCGCATCTCGGCTTCGGGATCGTTAATCACAGGAATCAGGCGCGCATCGGCGCGCTCGCGAGGATCGCCGGTCAGGACGCCGTCGACGTCGCTCAAAATAATCAGCAACTGCGCCTGCACCAGGCTCGCGACCAGCGACGACAGCACGTCGTTGTCGCCGAGCCGAATCTCCTCGACCGCGACCGTGTCGTTCTCGTTGACGATCGGAATCACGCCCGCGCCGAGTAATTCAGTGAGCGTTTGATTCGCGTTCTGACGGCGCTTGCGTTCCGCCAAATCCTGATGGGTCAGCAAAATCTGCGCGACGCTCCGCTCGTGAATCCCGAATGCGCGCGCCCACGCCGACATCAGGTCGATTTGCCCGGTGGCCGCCGCCGCTTGACGGGCCGCGATAGTCGCGCCGTGAAGTTTCGACAGTCGCGCGCGCCCTGCAGCGACCGCGCCCGACGTGACGATCACGATTTCCTGCCCCGCGCGCACCGCCGACTCGATTTGTGCGGCGAGTTGCTCGATCACCTCGACGCGCAGCCCCTCGACGTCCGACAACACTGCGCTGCCGACCTTGATTACGATTCGCCGCGCGCGCGCGACCGTCGATTCCTTATAGTTCAGTTGAGACATGCGCCGGCTGATCCATCGTGTGAAGCATTCGCGCGATCGCCGCGACCAACGGCGCAAGTTTCTGGTTCTGGTCCGCCGAGATCGGAAACACTTCGAGTCCGGTCAGCTTGCGCAGCTTGCGCGCGATCTTCGTCACTTCGGCCGCGTCGAGCAGATCGATTTTATTGAGCGCGACCAGCGCCAGCCGTTCCGCGAGCATCGGATCGAACGCCGCGATCTCACCGCGCACAGTCGCAAAGGCCACAGCAGGATCGTCGGCAACGTCGAGTACATAAACAATCAGCCGCGTGCGCATGATATGCCGCAAGAAACGAATCCCCAGCCCAAGTCCCTTGTGCGCACCTTCGATCAGACCGGGAATATCCGCCAGCGTGAAACTTTCCTCATGGGAAATCGACACGCGGCCAATATTGGGCGCGAGCGTCGTGAAAGGGTAGGGCGCGATCTTTGGCCGCGCCGCACTGAGAGCGCTCAGCATCGTCGATTTGCCAGCGTTCGGAAGTCCCACGAGACCGGCCTCCGCGACCAGCCGCAGCTCCATCCGAATCCATCGTTGATCGCCCGCGGTTCCCGGCGTCGCGATGCGCGGCGAGCGTCGCGTCGACGACGCAAAGTGCATATTGCCGCGGCCACCTTCGCCGCCTTGTGCGATTACCGCGGTGTCACCCGGCATCACGAGGTCCGCGAGCGTCTTGCCGCTCTCTTCGTCGAAGACGATCGTGCCCGGTGGCACGCGCACGATGATGTCGTCGGCGCCGTGCCCGTACTGCTCCTTGCCGCGGCCCGGCTCGCCGTCTTTCGCGATCAGACGCGGCTGATATTTGAAATCGAGCAGCGTCGAGAGGCCTTCATCGACCTGGAAGATTACGCTGCCGCCGCGACCGCCGTTGCCGCCCGCCGGTCCGCCGAACGGCCGATACTTCTCGCGCAAAAACGCGATAGCACCGTCGCCGCCTTTCCCGGCGTGCACGAATACCCTGGCTTCATCGATAAATCGCATAGCGAGTCACTGGCAATGTGATGGAGCCAAACAACCTAACCCCTAACCCCTTCCCATAGTGGGAAGGGGGACCGGATTGTTGGAAGTGACCCCTTCCCTCGAGGGAAGGGGAACAATCGCGTTATGTTCTTCTACAGACAAATCTCCGCTAGCGCGCGCACCGTATTGATATCGCCGGTGCCGATTAGCATCGTCTTCACCGGCGATGCCTTCCACGCCTTGAGGCGGTCCGCGATTCGCTCGCGATTGCCGACCAGCGCGACCTCGTCAACCAGCTTGTCCGGCACCATCGCCATCGCCTCGGCCTTCTTGCCGGCGAGGAACGCGTCCTGGATTTTTCCCGCGACCTCTTCGTAGCCGAGCCGCTTGGCGTAGTCGTTGTAGAAATTTTTCGCGCGCGCGCCCATCCCGCCGATATACAGCGCGAGCATCCCCTTCACCGGCATCCGGCACTTCTCGACGTCCGGCCCCATGATGCAGGTGACGAAGGGCGCGACATCGAAATTGTCGAGACTCTTTTTGCCGCCGGTCTTCGCGAAGCCTTCCTTGAGCGGCGCGTCATAGATGTCCCATCGCTCCGGATTCATCCAGACCGGAATCACGCCGTCGGCGATTTCCCCAGCGAGCGCGATTCCCTTCGGGCTGATCGACGCGGTGTAAATCGGCATGTCCTTGCGCCCGTGCAGGATACTCTTGAGCGGCTTGCCGAGGCCCGACGCGCCCGGGCCGGTGTACGGGATGTCGAATTCCTTGCCGTGATGCTCGACGGGAACTTCGCGCGCGAGAATCGTGCGCACATCTCGAAATGTACTCACGCGTGCGCTGCAGCGGCTTGCCGTACGACACGCCGTGCCAGCCCTCGACCACCTGCGGACCCGACGGCCCGATGCCGAGGATGAAGCGGCCGCCCGACAGAGCGTCGAGCGTCATCGCAGTCATCGCGGTCATCGCCGGGGTGCGTCCGGGCATCTGCATGATACCGGTGCCGAGCCGGATCTTTTTGGTCATCGCGCCGATCCACGCCAACGGCGTGATCGCGTCGGAGCCGTAGGCCTCGGCGGTCCACACGGAATCGAAGCCGGCGCGTTCCGCCTCGAGAATCGTGTCCATCGGCAGTCCCATCTGCGCGCCCGAATAGCCGGAGAGTAAACCTAGTCGCATTGAAATTTCCTCCATCGCGGAAACGTCCGCGATATAAAATCGAATTCAAAAAAAGAAGCCCCACGGCATGCCGCAGGGCTTCAGCAGAATCTCGCTGGATAACGATCTACGCAGACGCCCCTGCGGTATCACCGGCGGGGAGCGGCTCGACGCTCACTTGCCGCTTCTCACCCTTCGGCTCGTACTTAACCACACCGTCGATGAGCGCGTAAATCGTATAGTCGCGGCCCAGCCCGACGTTACGCCCCGGATGCACGCGAGTGCCGAGCTGGCGGATGATGATATTGCCGGCCTTGACGGTCTGACCCGCGTAAATCTTGATACCACGGCGCTGGCCCGGACTATCGCGGCCATTGCGCGTCGAACCCTGGCCTTTTTTGTGCGCCACGCAGTGTCTCCTGAGGTGAGCGGCCTTCCGGGCCGCAGTTCGGTGAAAAAATAAAAATCGCGCGGCTACTATGCGCCCGCGGAGATTTCCTCGATCTTCAGAACGGTCAGTTCCTGCCGATGCCCGCGCTTTCGTCGATAATTCTTGCGCCGCTTTTTCTTGAACACGATTATCTTCGTGCCGCGCGGCTGCTGGACGATCTTCGCCGTCACCGACGCGCCCGCAACGACCGGAGTGCCGATCTTCGGCGCTTCACCGCCAACCGCCAGCACTTGGTCAAGTGAGATAGCCGCGCCAACCTCGCCGACGAGCCGCTCGACCGTAATCTGGTCGCCGACGCCGACGCGGTACTGTTTTCCGCCTGTCTTTACTATTGCAAACATCGGTATGCCGAACGAACACAATTATCGGACGCAGTGGGGCAAGTCAACGCATCGCCCGTATCAAGGAAGGCAATCGGCAGATGGATGGGGATCGCAATCGCAATTTACGCCCGCCTTGTTTACCAGAGAAAGGTGATTTAGGAATCTTGCGGCTCCGCATGAGTCCGTAAAGTGGTAGGCGGCGTACATTGAAGCCAGCGCGACGAGGATCGCGACCGTTGAGCCGATCATTATCTGTGCCAGCGAGCCTATTGCGGTTCTCATGCCAGCCATCAACGGAGCTGGTACGCGAGGTTAGTCAGTCGATGCCGAGGCGCTCGCGGCCCTCAGGCGAAATCATCTGCGGGGTCCATGGCGGATCCCAGACCAGGTCGACGTCCGCTTCCGACACGCCCGGCAGCGTCATGATCTTGTAGCGCGCGTCGGTCGCGATCGAGGCGCCCATGCCGCAGCCCTGCGCCGTCAGCGTCATCTTGACTTCGACTTTCTTGGTGCCGTCGTCGGCGTCCTTCACTTCCATTCCATAGACGAGGCCGAGGTCCACGATGTTGACGGGAATCTCGGGATCGAAGCAGGTCTTGAGCTGCTCCCACACCATCGCTTCGAGGTCGCCGCCGCCCGATGCGGACACGACGCCCGCGTCTTCAGGAGTCTTGCCGAGCGCATCGGCGTCCTTGCCCGCGACGCGGAACAGCCCACCGTATGCGGGAACTTGCAGGGTGAAGGTTCCGCCGAGCGATTGCGTGATAAAGGCTTCGAGGCCCTTTTCGAGCATCATCTTGTTTCCGGCCGGGACCTGGACGCCCTCGATTTCGCGGGCCAATTCAACGCGTTCCATCATTGGACGAATACCTTCCTTGTCAGACCCACTATTGTAACCACTGAACGGAGGGCTGTCATCCAGCCGGATTGGCCGTCAACCTTACGATGTGCGATATTCCGATCAAATTCCCGGAGGTAATATTGCGATGCCCCATTACGTGGTTTTTTTCCATCTGACTCATCAGGGACTCGACCATCTTCGAGGTTCGCCCGACCGTGTCGATGCGGCCAAGAAGACCTTCAGCCAGCACGGCGCCAAGGTGACGGCCTTCTACTCGATGATGGGGCAGTACGATTCGATGTTCATCGTCGAGGCGCCGAACGACGACGTGATGGCGCAGTTGTCGCTGACAGTAGGGGCGCAGGGCAACGTGCGCACCGAGACGCATCGCGCATTCAACGAAGAGGAGTATCGGAAGATCGTCAAGAGCATTCCGTGATTGAAGAGGTCTGGAGAAGAACCTAACCCCTAACCCCTTCCCGCGCGGGAAGGGGAACGGTCGCAGAGAGCCACCCCCGCTCGAGTCCTTCCTTACCAGAGAGTTCTAACAGGGACGAAGCCCCGCATCTTTTCTTAACACTGGGTGCAGGGGTCACCCCTGCCGAAGGAAGTGTGAAACCCATCGCGGGTTTCAAATTTAATTAGTGAATTGTTTTCCGCCGCGATGCAGAGCGTTGCCGTTGCTAAGCGGCCCTGATAAAGCGAAGAGGGGGCGAAGGGGCAGGCGGATGGAAGCAGCGAGCATACCGGGCGGGAATCAGAGTCAATTCGGCGTTTCGGCCAAGCAGAAGCTTTATCACTTTCTCTGTTCGCGGCCGGCTGGCGCCGACGCGGGCGAGCTGATCGGTCTGCTGCTCAGCGGAGTCGGCTCTGATCCTGAACTTGGCGCGCGCTTGGTCCGCCAGCTCCTCGACTGCGATCCGAATTTCATCTTCGACGCGGACACGGCGCAGTGGCGGCTGGCGCAGAGCGATCGGCTGCGCGTCGGGCTCGACGATGCCGAGTTCACCGTGGTTGATCTCGAAACCACCGGCGGACGAATTGCGCCCGGCAATATCATCGAGATCGGCGCCTACCGAATGGTCGGTAAGCGGCTTACCGATACGTTCTCGCAACTGGTGCGCCCGCAAGGCGGGATCGTCCCGCGCTTCATCACGGGGCTTACGTCGATAACGACCGAGATGATTCGCGAGGCGCCGCCGATCGAGCAGGTGCTGCCGATGTTTCGCGAGTTCATGGGCGATCGCGTGATGGTCGCGCACAACGCCGCCTTCGATTTCGGATTTCTCGATTTTGAATTTCGCCGCATCTTTGGAATCGGGCTCAGCAATCCGGTCCTGTGCACGTTTCGGATGGCGCGGCGGTTCATGCCGTCGCTTAAGCGCCGCCGGCTCGATTTGCTCGCGGATCATTTCGGACTCTCGCAAGCGGGACGGCATCGCGGCCTCGGCGACGCGCGGATGGCGGCGGAGATTCTCTCGATTTTTCTCGAAATGGCGCAGAAGATGGGAATTACGCGCCTCGACCGCCTGCTCGACGACCATCATCGCGGAATTGCGGGTCGGAGGATCGAGCGGCACGTGGCGCCCGAAGAAATCACAGCGCTTCCGCATGCGCCCGGCGTTTACCTGATGCGCAACGAGCGCGGCGACCTGCTGTACATCGGCAAGGCGCGGCGGCTCCGGGAGCGGGTGAGCTCGTATTTCTCGGCGTCGGTGAGGGCGAAGACGGCGGAGCTAATCTCGCACGTTTACAAAATCGAGACGCGGGTGACGCGTTCGGCGCTCGAGGCGGCACTCGACGAAGCGCGGCTCATCCGCGAGCTGAAACCTCCGTACAATCGGATGCTGAAATCGGCGGCGCCCGCGTTTTTCATCAAGGTCGATCTGATGGACGAGTTTCCGCGGGTGACGCTCTCGACCAGGATGACGGCGCGACGCGGCGTGATGCATCTTGGTCCGTTCATCGGCCGCCGCGGTATCGAGCATTCGGTTCGCGCGCTGTCGCGAATCCTCGGGCTGCGCACCTGCGGCGGCAAGCTGCGGCCGAGCGAGGAAATTTCGCCGTGCATTTATGGGCAGATGGGCCACTGCACCGCGCCCTGCAACATGAGTATCGACGCTGACGGTTACGCGGAGCGGGTCCGGCGCGCGGTGAGTTTTTTGCGCGGACGCAGCGGTCCGATCCTCGGTGAACTCGCAAGGGCGCGCGATCAGGCCGCGGCCGCGATGCACTTTGAAGAGAGTGCGCGCTTTCAGCATCATCTCGAGGCGCTGACCACCCTGGCGCATCGCGCGACACGCCTAAGCGAAGTTGTGACCGAAAATAATCTCGTGATCGTGACCGGCGAGGATGGCGATCGCGCAGCGCACATCGTGCTGTCAGGACGTCTCGCGATGACGCGCGGCCTGGACCGCGAAGACGCCGCAACTGAGGTACAGGAATTCGTCGCCGCGAATTACGAGCGATACAAGCTGAAAGCGATCGAACGCAGCGAACTAGAACCGATGTCGATCGTCGCGCGATGGCTCCGGGAGCGCACCCCCGACGAAGGCCGGCTCATTCATTTGAGCGGCCCACACCTGGATCTGCTCGCGTTGGCGAATGAGAGGGGAACCTAACCCCTAACCCCTTCCCTCGAGGGAAGGGGAACAATCGCGCGGAGTGTCTGATCGCGCGCTCGCGCTCACCCTTTCAAATTTGCGGCGAATAGCTTCAGTGTTCGCTCCCATGCGTCTTTTGCTTCTTCAGGACGATAGACGTCGGGGCGGGTGTCGTTGAAGAATCCGTGCGAGCATCCCTTGTAAATCTTGACCTCGCCCTTCTTGTCGAACTTTTTCAGCGCCGCCGCCAGCCGATCCACGTCGGCCCGCTGGATCCATCCGTCGTTTTCGCCGTAAGCATAAAAGATCGGACAGTTGAGATGCTGGAGTTTTTCGTCCGGCGGGATCTCGCCATAGAACGGCGCCGCGGCTGCAATCTCTTTGCTCTCGCATGGCAACAGCAGCGCGTAGCTGCCGCCCATGCAGAATCCCGTGATGCCGATGCGGGTCGATCGCGTCTCCTCCTGTGCGCGCAGCCATTCTACCGTGGTCTGAAGATCCGCGATGCCGTCCTCTTTCTTCAATCCACCCATCAGTTGCGCCGCCGTATTGGGATCGGTCGCGACCTTGTGGCCCTGGCGCGAGTACAAGTCCGGAGCGATCGCGAAATAGCCTTCGCGCGCCAGACGACGGGCGATGTCACGGATGTGGTCGTTCAGCCCCCACCATTCCTGGACGACGATCGCCGCCGGTGACGTCGCAGCGCTCGCCGGTTCGGCCACAAACGCCTTGATTTTGCACGCGCTGCCCACATAACTCACTTCACGAGTAACCATTGTCATTCACCTCGAAAAAAACAGCTATATTCGACGAATGCTCGCGCTTGGCGCCTTTTCAATTGCAGTCGCCTCACGAAGAGCGGCGCGAGCGAGAATGCGTGTCGAGTCCAGAATCGGTAGCGCCGAGTCGGCTGCGCTGATGAGCAATGCGATGTGCTTCACGAGTACATTCATTCCAACGCAAACAACTAAATTAAGCTGTCACCCCCGCCCTATCGTGTTCCCCAACTACTCAGCCGCTCCCCTCTACTCGGCGGCGGCTACTGGGATGAAGCCGGTCGTGCCGTTCTTGAGCCGGATTTGCAGGTAGTCGCCGGTGATGCCGGTGACGTGGACGTACTTCCTTCGGCGCACCTCGCCGATGGTCATGCTGGCCGCATCTGGATTTTGATAGACCGGCGAATTTTTGGTCAACAGGAAAAGCTTATTGAGCGGCTTGATCTGCGGACCTGCCGCTCCCGGTGCCGACGCGGTCGTCGTGGCAGGCGCCCCCTCCGGCGGCGGCGCTGCGGCAGCGGCCGTCGCGGCGGCAGCGGGCATCAGCTTGGGGTCGAGTGCGCGCACTTCGTCGAACTCCGCGTTGGCTTCGGTCTGGCGACCGGGCTCGAGCGCCAGCAGATTCGCCAGCGCCAGGTGAGCCTTCGCGTCTTTGGGACTGAGTCCGATCGCGGTGCGAATCTGATCCTCCGCCGCGCCCATCTTGCCTTCCTGCTTGAGCACCTCGCCCAAATCGAGATGGTAGTTGTCGCGGTCCGGCTCGAGCGCTACCGCGGCGCGGTACTGATTCTCCGCGAGGCCGTGCTGATTCTGATCGTTATAAAGATTGCCGAGCGCGACGTGGGTCGCCGCATTTTTCGGATCGATCACGAGGACCTTCATGAACTCGATCTGTGCGTCACCCGGCTTGTGCTCGAACACATAAAGATTCCCGAGCGCGATATGAACGCGCGGGTCGTTCGGCGCTATCTTCTCCGCTCCCAGATACGCGACCTCCGCCTGCGGCAGTTGGGTTGCCTGCAGGTCGGCATCGCCCTCGGCGAGATAGTCATCGACAGTCTTATGATGGCATCCGACCCCAATCAGGATCATCGCGCCAGCCACGATCATTGCCCCGAATCGGGCCGGTACGCTGCGTTTCATCATCGGACAAGAACCTCCAGGACCCTTTTGCGCCCCCGATTTGAGCAATGATCGGACCAGCGATGGAAAAATCTACAATTTATGTTGAATTGCGGAGGGAAACCGTGTCAAGTATGCCACGCCGGTCACGTTACAGCGCGCGAAATCGGTAATTTTTACGTCGGCGACGCACGACTCTTTACCGCTGAGCAGTTTCCCGTTGGATGCCTGTGTTTGTTAGGTTATAAAGAAACGCCGTGCGCTTCATCCTGATTGCCGCCAAGCAGCTCGAATTCGCCAAGACCCGGCTCGCGCCGGTGTTGCCCGCGGCCGAACGTCGCGAGTTGGCCGAACAGATGTTTCGCGACGTACTGGCCGCTTCGCTCGGCGCCAATTCGACCGACCACGTCGCGGTCATAACCTCCGACGCAGGCCTGCTCGCGATAGCTCGCGCGGCCGGTGCGTTGGTTATCGATGAGGAATTTCCGCGCGGCCTGAACGTCGCGGTCGCACTTGGCACCTCCGCGCTCATCGCTCAAGGCGCCAGGATCGTCTGCACTGTGCTGTCCGACATCCCGCTGGTCGCCGCCGAAGACCTCGATGAAGTATTTGCGGCGATGCCCGACGGACGCGGCGTCGTGCTGGTTCCCTCGCGCGACTTTTCCGGCACCAACATCATATGCCGCTCGCCGGCCGACGCGGTGCCCACTCGATTCGGCCGGATGAGCCTGGTGCGGCATCTGGACGATTGCCGCAATGCCGGCGTTCCAGCTAGAGTGCTGCGACTTGCCCGACCGGCGCTGGACCTTGACGTGATCGCGGATCTCGCCGAGTTCGAGCGCGCCGGGTCAAGCACGCATACACAAAACCAGTTATCCCGGCTCGGAATTGCTCACCATTAAAAATTGAAAAACGCCTGATGTCGATCGTTGAAATGATTGAGCGGCTCGGCGCTTTTGTGCTCGACGGCATTGTCAGCCTGGGCGACTTCGTGCTGTTTTTGCTGAGCTCGGTCTTTTATGTTTTTCTTCCGCCGTACAAGCCGCGCCTGTGGATTCGGCAGACGCGAATCATCGGCGCCGATTCGCTTTTTCTGATCATTCTGATCGGCGGCTTCACCGGCATGGTGCTTGGCCTGCAGGGTTACTCCACGTTGCGCCGCTTTGGTTCAGAGGGCGCGCTCGGCACCGTCGTCGCGCTGGTGCTGGTGCGCGAGCTTGGCCCCGTGCTCGCCGCAATCATGATCACGGCGCGCGCCGGTTCCGCGATGGCGGCCGAGATCGGCTCGATGCAATCCACCGAACAGATCGACGCGCTCACCGTGATGGCGATCAACCCGGTCCAATACCTGGTCTCGCCGCGGATGCTGGCCGGAGTGATCAGTTTCCCGCTGCTGACGTCGATTTTCGACGTGGTCGGAATCTACGGCGGCTACATGGTCGGGGTCGGCCTGATGGGCGCACCGTCGGGCGCCTACTTCAACGGCATCGCCGCCAACATGGTCGGCCACGACATCATGATCAGCCTCTACAAAGCGCTGGTCTTCGGCGTGATCGTGATGTGGGTCTGTTGCTACAAGGGATACCACGCCGAACGGATGGCAACCGGAGTCAGCCGCGCCACTACCGAAGCGGTCGTGCTGTCCAGCGTGCTGATTCTTGCTTTCGACTATTTTCTTGGGTCAATACTTCTGTGATAACGCGGATCGATTCAACGAATCATGAATCAAACTGAAACATCCCCTCACGGCAACCCGCAGCCAGCCGGCGCTGCTGCCGCGGGCAACGCGATCGAAGTGCGCGATCTCCGCAAGCGCTTCGGCCAGCAGCAAGTGCTCGACGGCGTCACACTCGACATTCCAGCCGGCAAGATTACGACGATCGTCGGCCCCAGCGGCAGTGGCAAGACCGTGCTGCTCAAGCATCTTAACCTGCTGTATCGACCCGACTCAGGCACGATCATTTTCGACGGAACCGATGTAACCAAACTAAACTGGAGAGGCCTGGACGCGGTCCGCGAAAAATTCGGGATGCTCTTTCAGGCCGGCGCGCTGTTCGATTCGATGCCGGTATTCGACAACGTCGCGTTCCCACTGGTCGAGAAGACCAACCTCTCGCGCGAGGAGATCGCAGAGCGCGTGCATGAAACATTGAAGGCAGTCGGCCTCGAAGGCATGGAATCCAAGTTTCCCTCGCAGATAAGCGGTGGGATGCAGAAACGCGCCGCGCTGGCACGAGCATTGGTGCGACGCCCGAAAATTCTAATGCTCGACGAGCCGACCACCGGCCTCGATCCGACGCGGACCGGCGCGATTCACGAACTCATCCGGCGCACCCAGGAAAATTTTCATCTGACCGCGGTGATGGTCAGTCACGACGTGCCCGCGGTGTTCCAGGTTTCCGACCGCGTCGCATTTCTGCATAACGGCCGAACTCGCCTCAACGGCACTGTCGATGAGGTGATGGCGGCGGACGACGACGTCTTCAAGCGCTTTTTGGCTGGCAAAGCATCCGGCGAGGAGAATGAAACAGCCCTCGCGGGCTGAGACGAAATCCTATGTACGCAAGTCGAACTACCCAGTTTATCGTCGGGATTTTCGCCCTTCTAGGGATTGCCGCGCTGGCGATTCTGTCAATATCGCTCGGCAAGATTTCACTGTTTCCGCCGCCGGGGTACACCCTCTATGCAAGTTTCGATAATATTTCAGGCCTGAAGACCGGCGACCAGGTTCAACTGGCGGGCGTGCAGGTCGGCAAGGTTGTGGATATCGGAATCAAGGACTACCGCGCGAGAGTTGCAATGCGCATTTACAACGCAGTGCCGATCGATGAGGACGCGATTGCGGCGATCAAGACCAGCGGAATTATCGGCGACAAGTATGTCTCCATCCAGCTCGGCCCGAGCGATCACTACCTCAAAGACGGCGACACGCTTCGGCAAACCCAGTCAGCATTCGTCCTCGAGGACGCCATCGGCCAACTGATCAACAATAGCGGCAGCAGTGGAGACAAAGACAAGGACAAGGATAAGTCCTCGAGTTCCGAAAACGAGAAGCCTGCAAAACCGGAGAAATAACCCCGAGTGAAATTTATGATTATGCCAAGTTCTTTCCGCCGATTCCTGCAGCGACGCGCGACCGTGACGCTGATGGTGGCCGTCGCGCTCGCCGTCAGCCTTGCGCCATCGCGCTTTGTCGCGCCGGCGTGGGCCGACGATCCAATGACTGTCGTTAAGACCACTGTCGACCAAGCCCTCGAAGTGCTGCGCGACAAGAGCACTCCGCTGGCCCAGCGCCAGGATAAGCTTCGTCAAATCGTCGCGCAGACTTTTGATTTCACCGAGATGGCCAAGTCGGCCCTCGGCTATCATTGGAAGGAGATCACGCCCGCTCAGCAGCAGGAGTTCACCAACGCCTTCATCGCCTTCATCGAGGATTCCTACCTGAGCAAGATCAACGACTACCGCGGCCAGCAGGTCAGTTTCCTCAGGGTCAGCAATGAGGGCGCTCAATACGCCCAGGTCGCCACCGACATCGTCCAGCCAAAGGGCGATGCGATCCACGTGAATTACCGCCTCGAGCAAGAGGGCAACACCTGGAAAATCTACGATGTTACGGTCGACGCAATCAGCATCATCGCGAACTACCGTAACCAGTTTAATCGCGTGATGAACAATAAGGGTTATGAAACGCTGATTGCCGATTTGAAGGCTAAGCAGGCCGCCCTTGCCGCGAGTCTCGCCAATCACTAGCCGCGGGTATGGATTCGGCGAGGTTAGACAGGTACGCTTCTAGGGAAGATTCTGGGACGATGGCCCACATGGAGAGGCAAATGAGATCTGGTTCGAAAGTAGTCACAAAGACAAGCGTTCTGTGGACGATCCTTGCATCGTCCCTGCTCGCAGTCGTTTCGTTTGCTATCCCCGCGATGAGTGCGGATGTCGCGCCGTTCTCGCAGAACCCGGCGGCCCAATCGGCCGCGGCCACGCAGCCCCCGCCGGGCGAGAACCAGGGCGTCTATTCCGATCCGTTGTCTGGATTCAACGAGCCGATGTTCACCTTCAACCTGAAGCTCGACGATTGGGTGCTGAGCCCGGTCGCACGAGGTTACTCGTTCATCACGCCACAGCCTGTGCGCGAAGGCGTCGGCCGCTTCTTTGACAACGTCCGCGTCATCCCGCGTTTCGCCAACAACCTGTTCCAGCTCAAACTGGCCGAGGCCGGCACCGAAGTCGCGCGCTTCGGGATTAACTCGACGCTCGGATTGGCAGGCTTTTTCGATCCCGCCGATCTATGGTTCGGACTCGAAGAGCATCCCAACGATTTCGGCTTGACGATTCGCTACTACAACATCCCGACCGGACCCTACGTCATGCTGCCGTTCTTTGGACCTTCGACGGTTGGCGATACGGTCGGCTTGGTGGCGGATGGTGCGATGAATCCGATGGACTATCTGCTTCCGACATGGATAACGCTGGTCGTGAATACCGGGCAGCGCGCGGTTGAAGCGGTAAACTACCGCTCACTGCATATGAACCAGTTCGAGGAAGCCGATCGCTATGCGGTCGATCTCTACGGCGCGGTTCAGGACGCATACCTGCAGACCCGCGACCACGAGGTCAAGAAGCTCCACGAGGAACAGTGGTAAGCCGGACTTAGTTCGACTCTCAATTTTCTAATAAACGCGCCGCGAGACAGATGTCCCGCGGCGCGCTTTTTTACACTGGGTGCAGGGGTCACCCCTGCTCAGGGAAGTGTGAAACCCACGGTGGGTTTCACATTAAATCAAGTGATTTCCCCTTCCCGCGTATGGTCCGACTGCACATGCTCCCACGCGTGATACGAACTCCGGACCAGTGGCCCGGACTCAACATGATGGAATCCCATCGCGAGCGCCGCCGTCTTGATCTCCGCGAACTCCGCCGGCGGCACGTATCGCGCGACTGGAATGTGATCGGCTGACGGACGCAGATACTGCCCGAGCGTCAGAATGTCGCATTCGACCGCGCGCAAGTCGCGGATCACCCCGAGCAATTCGTCGTTGGTCTCGCCCAGACCGAGCATCACCCCGGCCTTGGTGAACATCGGCTTGCCGATCTTTCGCGCGACGTCCTTCGCATGGCGGATCACATCGAGCGAGCGCTGGTAATTCCCGCCCGGCCGCACCGCGCGATAGAGACTCGGCACCGTTTCGATATTGTGGTTGTAGATATCGATTGGCGATTCGACCACCGTCCGAACGCTGTCGAACGATCCCTGGAAGTCGGGCACCAGCACTTCGACCCGCGCCGGCTCAGGATTCGATTTGATCGCATGCGCAGTTGCCGCAAAATGCGCCGCGCCGCCGTCTGGCAAATCGTCGCGATCGACCGACGTCACGACGACGTGTTGCAGGCCCAACCGCGCGACCGCTTCCGCGATTCGACGCGGCTCGTCACTGTCGAGCGGACGCACCTTGCCGTGCGCCACCGCGCAATACGGGCAATTGCGCGTGCACACATCGCCCATCAGCATGAACGTCGCCGTGCGATGCGAAAAGCATTCGCCGATATTCGGGCAGCACGCCTCCTGGCAGACCGAATGCAGCTTCAGCTCGCCGAGAATCGCCTTCGTCCGAAAGTACTCCGGCGACACCGGCGCGCGAACCTTGATCCAGTCGGGATGCTTCCGTTCAGCCATCGTTAGCCATCAACACAGCGGTCGGAATAATCTGCGCCGCGGACACAGAAGCAATTTCACTATAATTGAATACGCGCGCGAAACTCTCGCACATCACGCCGGCGAACTCCCTAACTGACACCGCGCGATTCATCAATTCGGACACCGATGTCATGCGGCATCCTTCGATTCCGCATGGCACGATCGAATCGAAGTAGCTGAGATCGGTGGACACGTTCAGCGCGAAGCCGTGCCACGTTGTCCAGCGCCGGATACCCACGCCGATCGACGCGATCTTGCGCACTCCGACCCACACCCCGGTCATCGCATCGCGCCGCCCCGCGTCGATGCCGAAGTTTGCGAGCGCGTCGATCATCGCCGCCTCGAGATTTCGAAGATACTTGGTAACGTCGCGATCGCGCCCTTCAAGTTTGAGAATCGGATACCCGATCAACTGCCCCGGCCCGTGATACGTGACCTGCCCCCCGCGCGACACCCGCCGAACCGGCACCCGGTCTTTATTGCCAATAATAAACCGCTCATCAGCTCCGCGCCCAAGTGTAAAAACATGGGGATGCTCCATCATCAGGAGCGTATCGCCAATCGATCCCTCGATCCGCGCCGCGAGCATCGAAGTCTGAATCGCAAGCGCGTCGTCATAATCGACAACCCCCAACTCCGCAACGGCGACCGCTCTTCCCCTCTCCCCGTCCGGTTCCCTTTCCCGCGAGGCCCGAAAAAAGGGGTTAGGGGTTAGGTTTCTTGCATCGGCTTGAACGTCCATCGTCAAAAGTCTATCGCTTCCCCATCAGCCGCCAAAGCCGCCTGCATGATCGCCTCCGACATCGTCGGATGCGGATGCGCCGTCTTTCCGATTTCCGTGACCGTCGTCTCGAGCGCCTTGCCCAGCACGACCTCCGAAATGATGTCGGTGGCGGCGTGTCCGATTATCTGGCATCCAATCACTTCGCCGTACTGCTTGGTCGCAACGATCTTTACGAAGCCCGCGGTCTCGCCAATCGCCACCGCCTTGCCCATCGCGCGAAACGGAATCTTTCCGACCTTGACCTCGATACCGCGCGCCTTCGCCTCCGCCTCGCTGAGTCCGACCGTCGCAACTTCCGGCTCGCAGTAGATACATCCCGGGATTGCCAGCAAGTCGAACCCCGGCTCGCGCACCCCCGCCATGATTTCCACTGCCGCGATTCCCTCCGAGCTCGCCTTATGCGCCAGCAGCGGCGGCCGAATCACATCGCCAATCGAGTAGATACTCGGGACCGTAGTCTGGAACGAATCGTTCACCTTGATAAACCCGCCACGCTCCAACTCGACGCCAACTTTCTCGAGCCCGACGTTCATGCTGAGCGGAGTACGACCGACCGCGACCAGTACAACCTCGGCCTCGACAGATTTTTCAGTCCCGTTGGCATCCACCGTGACCGACCACGAATCGCCCTTTCGAGCCATCGACTTGTAGCCATGCCCCAGCATCACCGTGATGCCGCGCTTTACGAACGCGCGCCGCAACTCCTCGGCGACCTCGGCGTCGAAGCCGGGCAGCATCTGCTTTTCCAGTTCGACGATCGTAACCTTCGCGCCGAACGCGCTGTAGAAATACCCGAACTCGAGCCCAATCGCGCCGGCCCCAATCACGACGACACTCGCCGGCATCTTGTCGAGCACCAGCGCCTCGTGGCTGGTGACAACCCCGTCGCCAACCTTCATCCCGGGAAAGAGTTTCTCGCCGGACCCCGCCGCAATCAGAATCCTCTCCCCTTCGAGCGCCGCTGCCGCCGGCGCCGCCTTCCCCTCGACTTGGCGGAGCGCAACGGTGTGAGGCCCAGTCACAAGCGCATCAGCTTCGAAGTAATCGATCTTGTTTTTCCGTAACAGGTAAAGCACGCCCTTGGAGAGCTTCTCCGCCGCCGCCCGGGACCGCGCGATCACTTTCGCAAAATCAAACCGAATCTCCCCGGTCTCAATCCCATGCTCTTTGGATGCGCCCCGAATCGTATCCATCGCCATCGCCGAACTGAGCAGCGCCTTGGAAGGAATACACCCCCAATTGAGACACACGCCCCCAGGCCGATCCCGCTCAATCACCGCCACCCGCATCTTCAACTGCGAGGCCCGAATCGCCGCAACATACCCCCCAGGCCCAGAACCAATCACAACAAGGTCATACCGAGAATTATCCAAGATGAAGTCCTTCCAAGTGTTTTAATCATTATTCCCCGAATCAGAGTCTGATCGTAGTGAAACCCGCCGTGGGTTTCACGCTTCTTTGGGCAGGGGTAACCCTGCACCTTGGTACCAAGATGAGGGCGTGTACCTGGAGCGGGGTCTGCTTCTTAGCTTGGCAGAAACCATCAGCCTTAACGCCGCGAGGTTGCGAGCCACCGCTCCACAATGCTTCTCGCCAGTGTCGTGTGACCGACTCCGCGACGTTTCGCCAGCTTCTTGAGAGTCGCCAGATCGTCCTTGTAAAGCCTCAAAGCGATCTGCTCGGTGCGCGCGGGTCGAATCTGGACGTCGAGATCCTCGAGTTCGTCGCCGAATTCCTCGACGCTATGACGATTCCAGAATTTGCGCTCGGCTCTATCGCTCTCGAACTTCGGAAGCTTGCGTATTTTATCAATCATCTTCATCGTCCTTTTCCTCGCCGCCAGGTGCGGTAACCCCGGACCTCGTCCGGCGCGGAGACGCGTGCACTAACGCACAGTCGCATTGATGCGTCGAATTTCAATCGCTGACCGGCTTGACTCTCAGGCTGCATAAAAGCACTCCTTCCTCGTCGAGATCGCGCGGCTCTGCTGCGCGCAGGACACAGGTCAAAAACGCTCCGTCAGCCAACGGAGCCACCACGAACCATCTCGTTCGAGTCCCTCGTCCACCGCGCCGGACGCGCGCCAGACCATGGCGACCGAAGACGGCGTCCGCTACGTCATCGGCATCTATGTCGCGCTCGGCCAGATGTTCAAGGCTGGCGGCGGTGAACACCAGCGTCCAGCCCAACCTCTGCATACCATAATGGTATGCAGAGAGTTTATAACTCGCAAGAGGCCGGCCCGCACGACTTCGCCCAACTCACTTCTTCTGAATCGGTGCGGCCGCCCACGATTGCTGGGTCAGGATGAAAGGGTCGGGCGAGACGCTGATCTCGCCGCGAAACGGCCAGTCGAGCGCGATGATCATCACGATGATCAGCCCGAGCGTCGCCGCGAGCGTTCCGGTCATCGCCAGATGCATCGCGAAGTTCTCGTAGCCGAAGAAGTAGGTGTATGCCGTCGTGATCGCCGCTCCGAAAAACACGATCGCCCAGATGACGCCCGGGATATGTCCCTGCACCGCCGACAGCCGCGCGCTCCGCGCGTTGTACAGCTCGTTCCACGTCTTGAGCATCTCCGCTTCGATTACCGCCTCGCCTTGGGTATGCGGATCGATCGTCGCGATTGCCGTCGCGAGGTCGCGCAGCGGCTTCCATCCCTGATCCGGCGTCTTGCCGGCCCTCTGGATGGGCCATTCCTCGTCGACCACAACGCTGACGTACTTCGCCAGCGCGTCGCGAATCTCTTTTCCCTTGGCATCCGGCAAGCCCGCGGTGTCGAGGTACATGCCGCCGGCATAGTCCGATTCGTTCTCGACGATGTCAGACGCCCGGCTGAAAGATTCCCACGTGGCGATTGCGATGAATGCCAGCAGCACCGCGTACAGCACGCCGACAATCGCAAACGTGAACCCGGCCAGGTCGTTGTGAGCCCGGCGCAGGCTGACGTGGACCAATCGATGGAAGATCAGCAGACCACCGCATGAAACCGCGATGAACAGCGCGATCAGAATAGGCCCCCAGAGCCAGGTCGGGTTGTTATAGATCCAGTCGACAATCATTCGTGCCCCTTATCTTTTACTTTTCGGATTTAGATGCCCATTATTGTACCAAAGTACAATACCCGCTTCGCTTCAGTTATGAGCGAATAGACGCAATTGACCTTGCAGAACCAGCACTATGAAGGGAGATGGATGATGATCAACAGCTTACGAAACAGAATGTTTGCCGGTGTGGCCGCGGCGAGTTTGGCTGCCGCGCTACTGGCTTCGGGATGCTCGACGACGGTCGAGAGTGCGCCGCCCGCGGCGAAGGCGCTCGAATCGGGCGGTCCGTTGCCCAGCGCGGTGACGGGATTCCTCGGCCCCGACGCGTCGAAGCTGGCCCCGGGCCCGGAAGGCGGCGCCGCACTCGCATGGATAAATCCCAACGCTCAATGGGCCAGTTATACCAAGATACAGTTGATGCCGGTTGAGTTCTGGGCCGCTGCCGATTCGAAAGTGTCGACAGCCGATCAGGCGGTGCTGACCGAATACTTCTACAACCAACTGCAAACCAACCTGTCCAAGAGTTTCACCCTTGTCGATCAGCCGGGACCAGGCGTGATGACTTTGCGAGTGGCGCTGATGGACGCGACAACCGCCGTCCCCGGACTTCGCACCGTCTCGGTAATCGTCCCGCAGGCGCGCGTGCTCAACATGGCGCAGTCGCTGGCGACCGACAGCTATGCGTTCGTAGGGTCCGCCGAAGCCGAAATGAAGATGACCGATTCGGTGAGCGGTGAACTGCTGGGCGAAGCAGTCGATCAGCGTGCCGGTGGCATGGGCCTCAAGGGTGCGGCGTCATTTCAATGGGGCGACGCGCAGAACGCGATGGATTACTGGTCGCAGAAAATCCCGAATCGCATTTCGCAGTTGCAGGGAAAAACTCAAAGCTAGCTGACAGAATCGCGCCACAAAAAAAGCGGGCGTCCCCGATGCGGGGCGCCCGCCTGCAAACTCGCCGTGAGGGGCGCAAATGCAACCAACCGGTGTAGGCGCATGGGCTGGCGACTGGGCCTGGAGCCTGCCCCTGATCGTGCTGACCGTCGTGATTCATGTATGCGGCCTCGCCGCGATCGGCGAGCGAGTCATTCGCGCTCTCGGCGAGACCGTCGAGCGCCACAGATTCATGCTCAAGTTCGCAGTCGTGATGGGCGTGACGTCTCTGCTCGCCACTATGCTGCATGGGATCGAGGCGGCGATTTGGGCGGCCGCGTACTGGTTTCTGGCTGCGTTGCCCGACGCCAGAATCGCGATGCTCTACTCGCTCAGCGCGATGACGAGTTACGGCCACGCCAACCTGTTCTTGAAAGGTCGATGGCAACTGATGGGTGCGTTGGAGGCGCTGAACGGGATGCTGCTGTTCGGGCTGACGACTGCATTTCTGTTCGCGATAATCCAAAGAGTATGGCCCCTGGGAAGCAGGGATCATCATCGCGATCGCTAGTACAACGTGATCGGATCGCTCACAGCAGGAGGCTCGAGGGGTTCTCGAGGAAGCGTTTCAGTTCTTGCAAGAAGCGGCCGGCCACGACGCCGTCGACGATGCGATGGTCGAACGATCCGGTCATCATCATCGTCTTGCCGACCGCCAGCTGCCCGTTGCGCACGACCGGCCGATCCTTGATTGCACTCACGGCGAGAATCGCGGCTTGCGGCGGAACGATCACGGCCGCGAAATGCTCGACGCCGAGCATGCCCATGTTCGAGATCGAGAACGTCGCGCCGGACAGTTCGCCCGAGGTGAACCCGCCGCGGCTCGACTTGGAGACCAGTCGATGCGCCGCCCGGGAGATTTCGAGCAGCGATAACTGCTCGCATCCGTGAATCACCGGCAGGATAAGTCCGTCCTCGACCGCGACGGCGACGCCGATATTGATATTGGGATGGATGACGATGCCCTCATCCACGTAGCTGGCGTTGATCCGCGGGTAGCGGCCGAGTGCGAGTGCGCATGCCTTCACGATGATGTCGTTGTAGGTGATCGCCTCTTCGAACATCTCGGTTGCTTCGAGTGAGTCCTTCAGTCGCACCGCGTCTTCCATCGCGACTTCGACGGTGACGTAGAAGTGAGGGATCTCGCGCTTCGACAAGGCCATTCGCTTGGCGATCGTCTTGCGCATCGCGGACAGCTCTTCGCGGGAGCCGGGCGCTCCTTCGCGCGGCGACACCAGCCGGCGAAACTTGAAGAGCTGCTGCTCGCGCAGAAAGTTGTCGATGTCGCGCTTGGTGATGCGCCCGTCGGGTCCGGTGCCGCGAACGTGAGTAATATCGACCCCGGCCTCCTCGGCGGCGCGTCGCGCCAGCGGAGAGGCGCGCAGCTTGTGACCGTCGCCCGCGTCGGCGTCGGCTCTGGGAGCGGGCGGCTCGGGTTTAGGTGGAGGCGCCGCGATCGCTGTCGGCGCGGCACTGGGATTGGCGGACATCGCAGGATGCACGTGCAAGTCGCCTGCGGACCCGTCGGTCACGACGGCCGCGGCAGCGATGGATTTTTTTGGCGTCTCTTTGCGCTCGGCGGCTTTCGGCTTGATTGCAGTTGGCTTCGGCAACTCTGTAGTCGCCGCTGCCTCGACCGCGGGATTCTCCATCGCCGACCCCGGCATCGATTTGCTATCCGCCTTCGAGTCTTTCGCACCCGCGGATTTCATCGTCGCAATCACCGCGCCGACCGGCGCGCTCTCGCCTTCGTTCAATTTGATCTGATCGAGCACGCCCTCGTCGAACGCTTCGAGCACCATGTCGGCCTTGTCGGTCTCGACCTCGGCAATCGGCTCGCCGCGTGCGATCTTGTCGCCGGGATGCTTGAGCCATCGAAGGATCTTTCCTTCCTCCATCGTGTCCGAGAGCTTGGGCATCGTGATTTCGTTGCTCATTATTTCCCGCCCAATGGTTAGGTCAATTGCTCCGCCGCCTTGACTATGTCACCTGCGCTCGGCAGCGACGCGTGCTCGAGATGCTTGTTATACGGCATCGGACTATCCAGTGCGGCAACCCGGACGACCGGAGCATCCAGCGAATCGAAGGCCGCCTCGTGAATCTGTGCGGCGATCTCAGCGCCGGCGCCTCCGGTGCGCCATCCCTCATACACGACGATTGCGCGGCCGGTCTTTTTCACCGACGCGACGACGGTCGCCATGTCGAGCGGGTTCAGCGTTCGCAGATCGACTATCTCGGCGTCGATCCCCGAGTTCTCGAGCACCTCGGCCGCCGCGATCGCGTCGTAAACGCACTTCGAGTAAGTGACTATAGTCACATCCTTACCTTCCCGAATTACATTTGCCTTGCCGAACGGGACCATGTACTCGGGATCTTCCGGGACCTCTCCTTTGATGCCGTATAGCGACTCGTGTTCGAGGAATATCACGGGATCAATCTGGCGAATCGCGGTTTTCAGCAGTCCTTTCGCGTCTGCGGGTGTGGCGGGAATAACCACGCGCAGCCCGGGGCAATGGAGGAAATACGCTTCGAGGCTCTGGCTGTGTTGCGCGCCGAGCTGATGGCCCCCGCCCTGCGGCGCACGAATGACTAATGGCACGGTAGCTTTGCCACCGAACATGAAATGTATTTTGGCCGCGCTATTTACTATTTGGTCTATAGCCAGTAGCGCGAAGTTGATAGTCATCAGTTCGACTATCGGTTTCAGCCCGCCCATCGCAGCGCCGACGCCCGCGCCGACGATAGTCAGTTCGGAAATGGGAGTGTCGCGGACGCGCTTCTCCCCATAGACCGCGAGCAGGCCGTCGGTGACCTTGAATGCGCCGCCGAAGTAGCCGACTTCCTCGCCCATGATAAAGACCCGCTCATCGCGATCGAGCTCCTCGCGCAGGGCCTGGTTCAGAGCTTCGCGGTAAGTGATCTGCGCCATTCAGCTTATTTGTCTTCCGAGGCGTAAACGCCCTTGCCGAGTTCATCCATCGACGGCTCCGGGCTTTCGTCGGCGAACTTGACCGCGTCGTCTATTGTGGCGGCGACTTCGTTTTCGACGTCGTTGAGTTTCGATTCGGTTGCGCGCTTTTCGGTCAACAGGCGGCGGCGCAGATTCTTGATCGGATCGCGCTCCTGCCAGATTCGTTCCTCGCGCTTGGATCGGTACTCGGCCGGGTCGGACATCGAATGACCGCGAAAGCGGTAGGTGACGGCCTCGATCAGCGAGGGCCCGTCACCGGCGCGGGCGCGAGCGACCGCCTCGGTCGTGGCCGTGTAAACGTCGAGCACGTCCATCCCGTCCACGCGCACGCCGGGCATCTTGTACGGCTCTGCGAACCGGTAGAGCTCTTCCTGGCTGATCGCATTCTGGACCAGCGTGCCCATCCCGTAGAAGTTGTTCTCGCAAATGAAAACCAGCGGCAGCTTCCACAGCGACGCCATGTTCAATGTCTCGTGGAACGCGCCTTGTGGAAGCGCGCCGTCGCCGAAGAAGCAGCAGACCACCTCGGGACCTTCGTTGTAGCTGACCGCAAGCGCGAGGCCGCATGCGATCGGCAATCCACCGCCGACGATCGCGTAACCGCCCATGAAGCGCAGGTCCTGATCGAACAGATGCATCGAGCCGCCGCGGCCGTGCGAGATGCCGGTGGCCTTGCCGAACAGCTCGGCCATCACGACGCGCGGATCGGCGCCCTTGGCAAGGCAATGCCCATGCTCGCGATAGGTTGAGACGACGTAGTCCTTGTCGTAGAGCGCGTAAATCGAGCCGACGGCGACCGCCTCCTCGCCGGCGTAGAGATGACAGAACCCGGTGATTTTCCCGCGGCTGTACATCTCGGCAGTTTTCTCCTCGAACCGCCGGATCAGCGTCATGCGCCGATAGAGGTCGAGAAGCTGGCTCTCGTGCAGGGTCAGCAGCGCATGCTGCGCGGTATGCTTATGGGGTTCGAGCGCCATGAACTTAATTGTAGTGAAACCCCCGCTTTGTTTCAGCAGGCAATGCATCGCCCGATCCTAACCTCTCCTTGTCCGAGGAGAGGTCGGCGCGAGCCGTAGGCGAGCGACGGGAGTGGTGCAGCGCTGGCCGTCGCTACAAGGCGCGTTGTGCTGCTGTCGAGTGGCGAACTGGTTTCTCTGCATTGAGATTAAACGAGTCCGCGTTGGTGGACTGTCGCGCGTTGTACCACTCCCGGCGACACCGCTGCGCGGCTTTCGCCGACCTCTCCTCGGACAAGGAGAGGTTAGGAATCAAAACAATGGGCGTTGCGCTGACGCTGCCACCGGCTGGAACGAGCGGCGATGGATTGGCGATGGGCCGAGCTTGATCAGCGTTTGCATGTGGTCGTTGGTGCAGTAGCCCTTGTGTTGCGCGAAGCCATAGCCGGGATACTGGCCGTCGAGTTCGACCATCATGCGGTCGCGCGTGACCTTGGCGATGATCGAGGCAGCGGCGATGCAGAAACTCTTGCGGTCGCCGCCGACGATCTTTGTTTGCGGAAATTCGAGACTCGGGATCTCGCGACCGTCAACCAGCACGTGGCCGGGCGTGAGACTGAGGGCGGATAGCGCGCGGCGGCTCGCAGACATCGTGGCCCAATAGATATTGAGCCGATCGATTTCGTTGACCTCCGCGATACCGACGCCGATCGCGATGGCGCGCTCGCTGATCGGCGTGAAGAGGTCCTCGCGCTGTTCGTGGGTCAACTGCTTTGAATCGTGCACGCCTCGGATGAAAATCTCAGGCGCGAAGATGACCGCCGCTGCGACCACCGGACCCGCCATCGGGCCGACCCCGGCTTCATCGACGCCGGCGACAGCGTCGATGCCAAGTTTCCAGAGCCGTCGTTCGTAGCGCAGGTCGGGTCGCTTGCTCATTACGCCATCCGCTTCAAACGTGCCTTGCGAATCGTCTCTGCCGCAAGATCGGGATCGTAAATCTCGTTAAGCCGGATGGCATAGTCGGCGCTGGCCGCCGATGCGATCGTAACGTCGCCGAGTCCGAACATCCTTTGAAAGACGCGCTTGGTGACTTCGACCGAGCGGATGTCGGCCAGTTCCATCTCGCGCCGGCGTGACGCGACCAGTCCGCGCTTTTCGATCAGGCGATCGGAAGTCAGACTCCAACTGATGGTCCGCGCGCGAATCATAGTGATGATCCAGAACAGCACGCCGAGGCCGATTACTCCAAAGCCGGCCTGGATCGGTTGAAATTTGACGTAGAGAAGGCGGCCGCCAGCCGCGATCAGGATTCCGCCGACGATGAATCCGTTCGCGTAGTAGAACAGCGAAGGCCGGAAGGTGGCGAGTGCGTACTCGCGAACTGCCGACGGCTTGGGCGCGAACAACCGCGTCCCGCATCGCGAGCAGAATGCGGCGCCTTGCTGGTTGTCGTTACCGCACTGGGGACATCTCATCGCGCGCCCGCCTCATCCGCATCATCGGCCAGAGTCGTAGTCGATGCGATTATGATGATGGCCGGCGTGCCGCGTCAATGCAGTGGCGCGAACAACTGGCCTGAATCTACAGGGTCGTGGTAATCGTCGTTCATGAAAATCGGATTATTCGGAATCAACAACGGTCCGTGTGCGTTTCCCAAATGCGCCGCCAGTGTCGCGCGTGCGGCCGAGGACGCGGGCTTCGAAAGCGTGTGGACCGGCGAGCACGTGATACTGCCCGACCCGCAGGCGCCGCCGTCGCCGGTAGCGGCCGACTACCCGATGCTCGATCCTGCGGTCTCGCTCGCGTTCATCGCGGCGCATACGACCAAGCTTCGGCTCGGCACCGGCATCATCATATTGCCCCAGCGCAACCCGGTGGTGCTCGCGAAGGAGCTCGCCTCGACCGACGTGCTCTCGAACGGACGGCTGATTTTCGGAATCGGTGTTGGTTACCTGAAGCCGGAGTTCGAGGCGATCGGTGCGCCGTTCGATCATAAGGGTGCGCGTTCCGAGGAATGGCTGGCGGCGATGATCGCGCTGTGGTCGATGCCGAAGCCGGAGTTCGCCGGCAAGTGGATCAAATTCAAGGGCGTCAATGCGATGCCGCGGCCGGTGCAGAAGCCGCATCCCGAGATTGTCTTCGGCGGACATACCAAGGAAGCGTTCAGCCGCGCCGCTCGTCTCGCGAAGGGCTGGTATGGATTTGCGCAAGACCTTGACGGTACTGCGAAGTGCGTTGAGGGGCTGAAGGCCGCATGCAAGGCGGCGGGCCGCCGGTTCGAGGAGTTAGAGATAAGCATCACGCCAAGTCCGCGAGTGAAGGTTGATCGCGACACAGCCCAGCGTTACGCCGAGCTCGGCGTGAGTCGTCTGATACTGTTGCAGCGCGGCGCGGACGAAGCAGAGTTACTGAAAGGCGTCGGCGAGGTTGCGCGCGAACTGATCGGGAAAGTGTAAGGCGTCAACTGATAGTTAGCGGAATCGAGCCGGTCAAAACAGGACGACAAGTGTCCCAGAAGCGCGACGGAGTGCATTGACGAGTCGCGTTCACGGCACGACCGTCATTTTTCGGTCGTAGTGGCAAAATCCTACCGTCTGCGGCGTTCAATTTCAGCCGCATACTGCTTTATTCGAGTGACATTCAGGCTGGTATCCCCTCGGCACGCAGCTTGCGATAGCCCTCTGAGAGTCCGCTGTGGCAATCACACGAATCAATAAAGGAAAGTGAAAAGAGGGAGCTGACAGATGCTGAAAAATGACAGCAGTCACGTACTGACGGTCAAGGAACTTTCTGACTATCTGAAGGTTCATCCGTCGACGATATATCGCCAGCTCAAGCGCGGGCGTTTGCCGGCGTTCAAGGTTGGCAGCGACTGGCGCTTCAATATCGAATCGATCGACCGATGGCGTCTGGAGCAGGACGCATTCAAAGAGATGTAGTACTGCCGGGGGGCACGCTCGTGGTGGGGACCAACGGGGGGAGCTGGGGGAAAGAGGGGAGTCACGCAGAGGGCGTCCGCAAGGACGCCCGGCGTGGCTAGTTTTCGGCGTCAGTGGGACGGGCCGCGTCAGTGGGGCGGGCCGCCTTGCCCGCCAAGGCCAAGCTTGAGGAGTGTGAGCGTCGAGGAGAAATTATGCGTTTGACTATTGTGGCGGGATTGATCATGGGCCTGTCGCTGGCAGTCCAGTCGATGCTAGGCGCTCACGCGAAGGCAAAAGTCGGTGATGCGGCGAGCTCAGTGCGGTCCAATGCGCGCGTGGTCGCGCCGTGGTACGTCGCGGCAAGTGATGCGCGTCGCGAGAAGCACAGCGTAGACACGGCCACTGAGTCGCGAACCTGATTCGATCGCATCTCCGCGACCGACCGGTTCTCCTTCCCGCTCGTGAAGGGGTTAGTTGATCATGCGCTGCGCGCACCCTGACGGATGAAAGCCGAACATCTGTTACGCGCTCCATCGATCCGCCACCCCTGAGAGCAAAAGCGCGTCCTCGCGATTTTTGCGATTTCTTTCTCTTAATACTGGGTGCAGGGGTCACCCCTGCCGCCCGCCGCGCAGGCGATTATTTCTTTGTTTTATTTTCCATCTGGCGACGTGCCAGACACATCAGACTGTTCTTATCGCGCCGGTCGATGCCTCATCGGCAGGAACCGACGAAATCGAATGCGAGCCATCCGCGGAGCGGATCGACGCGGCTCACTTGCACCATGATCGGTAGCTGATTCGGAAGGCTGGGCGCTCCGTGCAAGGTTCCTCGAACCGTGAAGTCGACCAGCTCTGCGCTCTGGCCTTCGCGTGCGACGTAGGCGAGCAACGGGCCGTCCTGGGCGTGACGTTCAAGATAGCGAAGGATCCAGTAGCGCTTCGCACGCCGCTCGAGTTCGCGGCCCGACGCTTCCGCATTCTCGGCGCCGGCCAGCACGGTCAGCAATTCATCGACGGTATATATCGCGGTGTCGTGGTCGCGATTCGCAAGCGCGCCCAACAATTGTCGCTGCAGGACCAGGTCGGCATAGCGGCGGATCGGCGAGCTCAACTGGGCATAAAAGTCGAGTCCGATCCCGGCGTGATATTCCGGGTGCAGCGACAGCCGAGGGCGCATCGACGCCATATCGCCTCCGCCCATTTGCGGCTGCACGCGGTAGATGATCGGAATGCGATTCGCCGCCGCGTATCGAGCTGCGACGAAATTGTTCAGCACCATGAACTCCGCCACAAGCGTGCGGCCGGGAGACGCGTTGTCGAGCACAGAGATTTGAACGTCGTCGCCATGCACGCGAACCTTCGCCTCACGCCGCTGCACGAGCACCGCGCCGGAGGTACGTCGTCGTTGGCGAAGCTTGATCGCCGCGGCGTTGAGGCGAGAGACGGTCGCCGCGGTTTCGTCGCCGTCATTTCCTGATTCGAGAAACCGATCGACCTGGTCATAGTCGAGCCGGCGCATGATTGGAATTCGCGCTGGGTAAATCGAAGCTTCGAGCAGTTCGCCGTCCGCCGACAATCGCACGTCGGTGGTCAGCACCGGCCGATCCTGGCCCTCAATCAGACTCGCCGCGCGGCATGAGATCGGATCAGGTAGCATCCTGATAGTCGTCTCGGGCAGGTAGACCGTGGTGGCGCGCGAGGCCGCTTCCTGATCCATCGCGCCGCCCTTGGCGACGAAATCCGCCACCAGCGCGATATGCACCCGGACGCGGATGCCGCCGTCGGCGAGTGGCTCGCAACTGAGAGCATCGTCGACCTCGACGGTATCGTTGTCATCGACTGTGACTGCGAAGCCGCCGTCGGAAATCGCGCGCGGACCCGGCACCACCTCGGACGCCTCCTTCATCACCGCATCGCTGAACTCGTCCTTGAGCCCGGCGATGAATGCGAAGCGTGGCACGCGCAGCGGAGCGCCGAGCCGCTCGAGAATTTCGAATGCTGCTTCCGCCGGATCGACGTCGGGCGCCGCCTGCGTGAGCATCTGCGTCATATCGCGGTTGCGGGTGTGCGGATTTTTGAGAAAACGCGTTAGCTCTTCGATAAGCGCAGCCGCTTCGTCGGCGGGCGGCTTCTCGGCGCCGATCAGGACGTCGCGCAGATGCTTCTGGATTTTGCGAGAGTCCTTGCTGCGCGCACGAATCCGATCGTTCTGTATCCGCAGGCGTTCGACCTGTTCGGGTGTGCGCGGCACGAAATCCATGTGGCGGCGGACAAAGTAAGTGCGATCATTCAGCAAAGCTTCGAGCATCACGGAGGCGGCCGCGTTCGAGCGACGGCCGAAAAACAGATCGGCCAGCTCGACCGCCGAAAAACTGCGGCTCTGCTCCTGCGCGACTTGCCAGAGCAACTCGAGATCGAGTTCGGCGGCTAGTTGGGCGCGCTCATGTTCGAGCTCCGCGATCGCCTCGGCAACGTTTTCGCGATCGGCATGTCGCTCCGGATGGCGCATCAGCACCAGGTCGCGTGGAACCAGCTTCTCGTGTCCCGCGGCATCGACCACCGCGAGATGGCGTTCCTGTTCGCGGGTCACGAGCGCAGGTTTCAGCCGGCCCTGATCGAGGTACTCGATTATAGTACCGATAAATTTTACTGGTGATGACACGTCTGAATTCATTTTGACGACCGCCGCGAGCTAAGACTATATGGAAGGACGAACAATCGCGGAAAGTGTATTGAGCGAAGCAGCTTGAGCAGGAAAATTCAGATCGACGTGCCCGACGAACTGTTCGAGCATCTCATTCGGGTTGCGCAGGCGATGGGGATTTCGAATCCCGAAGAGGCTGCGACCGTTGGGCTGGCCGAGTGGGTGTTGCGCCGCAAGTCGGAGCTGGACGATCTGGATCCGAACGAAAAGTACGAAGTCAACGAGGCACTTGATGAACTTCTCGAAAAGAAAAAATAACTTTTCTATCTTCGCCGCAGCGTTCGCCATCGTTGCATTGACGATCGCCGCGTTGCCGGGCTTGACCAACTCGATCGCGCGCGCGTCGGGTCCCGGCCTCGAAGTCGAAGTCCCATTCGAGATCAAGGCGCTCAAGGCGCCCGGCCTCGTCGCACCGTACTTTATCCAGGACAATCACGGCACCATGGTGGTGTCCGATCAGGCTGGTGGCGTTTACTCGGTCACATTCGGAGGCAAAGCGACACCGCTGGCCGACAAGACGAAGACTCAAAAATCCGGCCGGATTGGCAATCGGCCCCGCAGGATTCGGATCATATGAGGGCAACGTTTTCGTCCTGGCCGCGACCGGCGGTATCAAGGGACCGTGCGAAGTCGAACGTATCGACAAGTCGGGCGCTGTCAGTACCTTCGCAAAAATGCCGGATGCGGCCGCGACGCAATGCAGTGACCTGGAATTCGGCAAGGCTAGCTCACCGTTCGCCGGCAAGCTTTACGCGATAACGAATGGCAACGCATCGATTTATGCCATCGACGCCTCGGGCAAGGCGACCACATTTGGCTCGTACAACAAGCCGGTCGCGTTCGAGCTGACGACGATAACATTCCCACCGTCGTCCGATTCGAAAGCGGCGGGCACGATGCTGATCGGGATGCGCGCGAAAGGTGGTTTCGCGGCGAAGGTTGGCCGCATCGGGATGATCACTCCCGACGGCAAGTTGAAGGACGACGTTTACCTGGTCGGATTCATCCGGCCGGCGGGCTTTGCGTGGTCGCCCTCAACCTTCGGATCGTACAGCGACGAATTGATGATCGCGGACACCGGCAAGTTTGCTTCCGAGAACAACAACGAACGCGACGGAACCGTCTACCGGGTCGAGAAAGATATTGCGCGGTCGTTCGCCTCGGGCTTGATGGATCCGACCGACATGAAGTTCATCGGCAGCAAGGCAGTGATTTGCGATCCCGCCGAGAAGGGCAAGGGGCAGGGCGCGATCGTGATTATCTCGTCGATGCTGTAAGCGCGAATCAGTGCCAGGGCTCGCGGACTACTTCGGTGTCGCCGGTCTCGCGATCGACCAGCAGCATCTCAACCTGGTTATACTGTCCCTTGGGGAAAAAGACGTAGCCGCTGACAGTAAAGTCCTTGCGCACTTCCTCGGGCTTGAGTGAAACCGCTTCGAGCTGTTGATTGGCCTGCTGGTCGGCTTTTGACTGTCCTCGCTCAGCGCCCCTGAAAATGCCGCCCGCAGCTCCGAACGCCGTGCCCACCAACGCGCCCGCGCCCGGAGAGCCGAAACCATACCATCCAGCGGAACGTCCCGCCGCACCGGCGATAGCGCCGGCACCCGCACCTACCGCAGCACCGCCAACGCCGCTGATCGCAGCGCTCTTCACTGCGCCTTCGAGTTCGTTAGCGCCGCCGGCCTGGCGCGCAGCTTCACCCGGAGCAAGAGGCGCCACTCGCTCGCCGGCTTCATTGAGCGCGAAGATCTGGCTGGGAATCACCGACCGCGGCGCATCAGTGCCGTTCGCGACCGACACATAAACCGGGGTTACTTCGCCGACGGTTGGCGCGGCCGCGACGCTCACCGCAACTCGGCCCTGCTGCGGCGTCGCGACGATATTGGGCGTATGCGCAATCGGCGCCGGCGCCACAGCGCAACCGGCAGTCACGACAACCATCGCGACCGCTCCGGCCCGCAGTGCAGCTAAGCGATTTTTTATCAGCGTCACGAATGCAAACCCCTGCTCTTCATTTCAGTCGATGGCGCGCGGCAAGTCTATACCTCGCACGGCTCGCATCATTAGACGTTGCTCGCAGCGCCGGACGTTTCAGATGAACGAACGTTTATTTCAGGTGCGTTTTCGAGGCTTTTCCGGCAAGCTCTGCTAGGATTCACTCGATGAGCCCGGCCGATACGCACCGCCCGAAGAACGCCATCGTAATCCTGCTCGACAGCCTCAATCGTCACATGATCGGCGCCTATGGCGGCCGCGAGTTCGCGACGCCCAACCTCGACAGTTTCGCACGGCGCGCGATTCGCTTCGATCGTCATTACTCGGGGTCGCTGCCGTGTATCCCGGCGCGTCACGATATTCTTTGCGGCGCGATCGATTTTTTGTGGAAGCCATGGGGATCGATCGAAATCTGGGAGCGGCCGCTCACTGCATATCTTCGCGCGGCCGGCGTCGTCACCAAGCTGGTCTCGGACCATCCGCATCTGTTTGAAGTCGGCGGCGAAAACTATCACACCGATTTCACCGCGTGGGACTACCAGCGCGGGCATGAGAGCGACCCATGGCAGACGCGGCCCGATCCGAGCTGGATGGGCGCGCCGTCGTTCGCGCGCGGGCATACTCCGTACGACAACTCGCGCGGCTACTTTCGCGGCGAAGCGGATTTTCCGGGGCCGCGCACGATGGCGGCGGCTACCGAATGGCTCGAGCGTTCGGCGCGCAGTCACGATCGTTTCATGTTGTTCGTTGATGAGTTCGATCCGCACGAGCCCTTCGATACGCCGGAGCCTTACGCCTCGATGTACGATTCGTCGTGGCAAGGTCCTCACATGATCTGGCCGCCGTATATGCGCGGCGCCCTGGAGCGTGGCGTGCTCACACTCGAGCAGGCGGCGCAAATTCGCGCGTGCTACGGCGCGAAGCTGACGATGATCGACGCGTGGCTCGGCAAGCTGCTCGGGGCAATCGAGCGCGGCGGGTTCTACCACGACACCGCGGTGATCGTATGCACCGATCACGGGCATTACCTGGGCGAGAAGGACATCTGGGGCAAGCCCGCGGTGCCGATTTACGAACCGCTCGGGCATACGCCGTTGCTGATCGCGATGCCGGGAGTTGGCAACAGAAATGTCGATGCGCTCACCACTAACGTCGATATCTGCGCGACGCTCGCGGATATTTTCGGCGTCGAGATGAAGCATCGGACCCACGGACGCTCGATGATTCCGCTGATGACGGGCGAAGCGCACTCGATTCGCGACTGGGCTTTAGCGGGAGTATGGGGACGCGAGGTTCATTTGATCGACGCGGAAGCGAAGTATGCGCGCGCGCCGTCGGGCGATAACGCGCCGCTGAGCCTGTGGTCGAATCGATGGTCCACGATGCCGATACATCACATGCCGGAAATCCAGATGCCGCCGCCCGACGATCGCGCGATCCTCGACCGGATGCCGGGCGCACGGATTCCAGTTATCCGCCAGCCTTATCGCGCCGGCGACCTGCTGCCTTTCTGGGCGATGGGCAAGTTCAGTGGTAATCATTTGTATCGCGTGCGCGACGATCCTGCGGAAGAAGCGAACCTCGCGGGCGGTGTCGAAGAAAAACGCGCGGCGGAAAAACTTCGCGCCGTTCTTATCGAGATGGAAGCGCCCAAGGATCAGCTCGAACGCCTCGCGCTCGCATAACATCGAACAGGAGGAATGCAATGGCAGCAAAAATTGTCGGTGGATGCATGTGCGGTGCGGTTCGTTACGAATCCACGGCGGACGCCGTGATGCAGGCGAGCTGTTACTGCCGCGATTGCCAGCGTTCGACTGGCGCGGCGTTCGCGCCGGTCCTGCTCGTCCCGAAAGACGCATTCAAGCTGACCAGGGGCGAGCTGAAACACTACGAGGTGAAAGGCGACAGCGGCAACAAAGTCAGCCGCGCGTTTTGCGCCAACTGCGGATCGCCGATCATGAGCGTCCTGTCGGGCATGCCGTTCACCGCGATCAAGGCCGGCAGCCTGGACGATCCAAGCCAGTTTCAGCCGACCGCGAGCATTTTCGTAGCCAGCGCACCGAAGTGGGCACCGCATTTTCCGGGCGTTCCAACCTTCGCCAAAAATCCCGGCTGATACGGCGCCAGTTACGCGTGCCCATCTCGAGAGGAGCAATTCTCCCGGCATCTAGCGGTGCCCACCTCCACCATGCCCCCCTCCGCCGCCGTGTCCTCCCGCATGCCCGCCACCGCGGTGACCTCCGCCGTGGCCGCCACCGCCGAAATGCGGCGCGGGGGCGAATCCTCCGATCCAGAATGTTGGCGGCGGAAAGAACGCACCGTTCAAAGCGTTCAGTGACGCGACCTGCTGATCGTCGGATTGAGCGGCATATTGCGCAGTGTCACTCTCCTGCCGTTGCGCCACCTGGTAGCGGTCGTAGTCGCTTTGATGGCCTTCATAAACGCAGACGCAAATGTCGGGATCGTAATACCAGTAAACCGCGCCTGATTGTGCGGTGTACTTGCGAATCTCGTAGGGCGGCAAATCTTCCACGAGGCCGCCCTCGTCATCAGTGACGACTTTGATCGTCGTGAATCCCGCCTCTGAGAGCATCGCCTCGGTTTTCCGAACGGTCTCCGGCTTCGAGGCTTCATAGCGCCGGTATAGTGCACAACTTGATACGATCAGCGCCAGCAGAACCCCAACAATGAACCGTCTGTACAGCAAGCGAAGCCGATCATATATGCCTCGCTCCCCGGACAGAATGAACAATCGCAATCAACCCGCCATCTTCGCCCGCCGGCGTGTTTATGATTTAACGATCTTGCTCGCCCAAAACGCCGGGGTGGCGAAATGGCATACGCAGAGGACTTAAAATCCTCTGGAGCGAAAGCTCCGTGCGGGTTCGACCCCCGCCCCCGGCATCGAAACAAAACGGGCTTAGCGGACTAGGCGGCGGCAAGCGGGATTGAATCGATACGGCTGCTAGCGTCTACAATCTTTCACGACCTTCACGATCGCATTTCGCTCGAACCTTTGGGCGCCGCCGACGCCATCGGATCGACCCTCAAGGGAATCTCGAAACTGACCGACTGCGGAATCTTGCAAATCTGATCGCTGCATTCCTGAAAACTGAGCGTGCCCTTCAGCTTGTAGTCGCCAGGCTTCAATCCGGAACGCACGAGGATTCTTCCTTTGGCTCGAAAGCTACCCGCATAGACCGGCAGGGTCTCGCCCAGTTCGGGGAAAGCGACTTTCTGTGGATCGGGATACTCGAACGACTGCTTCGCGACGCAGTCGCTATCAAATACGATCGCAGTCGGCGTATAGTTTGTCGGAAGCGGTTGCCCGTAAATGTGCCATCCCTTCGCAATTGAGAAGTCTGCGGCGACCCCGATCTCCTGGCCGGCTACCGCGCGATCCATCGACGGAGTGATCATGATTCGAATGTCTTCCGCGGTTAACGATACAGATTTGCCACTCGGGTCCGCACCGAGTTCATTAACCAGGATTTCCGACGAAGCCACCCTCGTCTGATAATCGGGTAGAAAGTACTTGGCCTGGATTACGCCATCGGGAGAGATAAGGTAATCGCCCGGGAACGGAATACCGTAGAACGGATGACCCTTTGGAATATTCGAATTGAGGATTCCGAACTCGCTAATAACAACGCTGCCCTTGTCGGATAGACACGGAAATCCGAGTTCATGCGCGGCGCTGAAGCGGTGGAGAATCTCCTGAGAATCGTAGGTGACGACCGCGATCTTTACGCCCCGCTGTTCGAAGGCTCGGCGCGACTGCTCCAGCTCGACGAGCTGGCTTCTGCAGTAGGGTCACCAATCGGCGCTTCGACTAAAGACCAGAAGAAGTCCCGCGGGGCCGGTGAGATCGCGAAACTTTCTTTCGTTACCGTTCTGATCCACGAGTGCGAAGTCAGGTATTTTCTCCCCGACCTTAAGACCGGTGGTTGCGCCATCGTTTTGGGCCTTAACGAAATCCTGAAACTCGCCCGGCGCGATCTTCTCGCCACTGCGCATTTTTTTCAGGACCTGTGTGAGAACCTCGCCGTTCCTGGAATTCGAGTCTGGCATCGCTACCTCCTGGGCAGACACCAACGGGATTCTGCCGCAAAATCCCACGATCACCGAAAAGATCGCGGGAATTACACTACCTTTGAAATCAAAGTGGGATCGCGATTTCATATCTCTCGCGTGAGTAAAGCTCTGTGGGCACCCATGTATTCAATCAGTCGCACGGCCAGTAGCGCCGCAAGCACGAGCCCATAGGCGAGTGGCTCGCTTTCGTCGCGTTTGACCCTCAAAGTGAAATGAAGGACCGCGAGCGCCGGTGCCAGATAAGCAAGGCGATGGAGCTGCTTCCACCGGACGTAACCGATGCGTCTGAGGGCGGAATTCGTCGATGTCGCGGCCAACGGAATCAGTAGCACAAAAGTAGAAAATCCCAAGAAGATAAACTTCCGCTTGACAACATCGTCCACGATAGCGTTCCAGTCCAGACCCTGATCGAGCACTGTATAAGTGATGACGTGCAAGAGAGCATAGAAGAAAGCGAGCAAGCCGAGCATCCGCCGGATACGCATTGGCCATGTCCAACCGAAGGTCGTTTTCAGCGGCGTGCAGCCGAGAGCAGCAACCAGGAAGACGAGAGCGATCAGGCCGAGCTGGTTCAAAGCTTGCGCAATTGGATCGGGGCCGAGATCGTCACGCCAGGCCCGCTCGAGAATAGCCGCGATCGGGACTAACGACCCGGTGAGCACTGCCGGCTTGAGCCACGGCAACGGCGATTTCTTTCTTCGCGCTTCCATGCCTAGAAGAACGTCCTAAGGTCCATCCCCGTATAGAGGCTTGCCACCTGGTTCCCGTAGCCGTTGAAAGGCAGGGTTGGGCGACGGTGATACTCGCCGATCCGTCTTTCGGTCGCCTGGCTCCAGCGTGGATGGTCGACTGCGGGATTCACGTTCGCATAAAAGCCGTACTCGTCCGGCCCCGCGATGTTCCATGAAGTAGGCGGCTGTTCCGCGGTCAGACTAATATTCACAATCGATTTGATCCCTTTGAAACCGTATTTCCACGGAACCACAAGGCGGAGAGGCGCCCCGTCCTGGTTCGGTAGCCGCTTACCGTATAGACCGACCGCCAGGATCGTCAGCGGATTCATCGCTTCGTCGATGCGCAGACCTTCGACGTAGGGCCATCGTAGAAGATCGGTGCGCTGACCCGGCATCTGTTGAGGATCTAGGAGTGACTTGAAGGCAACGTATTTCGCTCGCGAGGTGGGCGCGACAAGCTTCAAGAGATCTCCTAGCGGGAAACCCACCCATGGGATAACCATCGACCAGGCTTCGACGCAACGCATCCGGTAGATACGTTCCTCAAGGAGAAACGATTTGATGAGCTGTTCAACCTCGAAAACTTGCGGGTGCGCCACCTCGCCATCGATCGCCACATGCCAGGGACGCGGTCTCAGGCTGTCGGCGTTCGCGGCCGGATCACTCTTGTCGGTGCCAAACTCGTAGAAGTTATTGTAGTTGGTTACGCCGTTGTAAGAGGTGTTCTTTTCCCCGGACGCGTAGTCGTAGTGCCGCGCAATGGTGAGCGCCGAGTCATCATCGGGCGCTCCAGTCGCGGTTGCCTTAGCTGTTTTCTCGTGGTCCTTTGCTCGAAGGCCTCGCATAAGCCAGAGCAGAGTGCTGCCAACCCCACTGCTTGTCGCCGCGAAGAGCAGCGAGCTCTTGATGAATTCGCGCCGCTGAAGGTACACCCTCTGGGGGGTGATTTCGCTCGTTGCGGGAATGTTACCGATGTCAGACACCGCGGCCTGTACCTTCTCTCCAAAGCCTCAAACAGACGAAAATCGCATCGGCGCAGAAAGTTCCTCGCTAGTCGGGCGAATTTGCCACAACGACAAGCGTTCATGTCTTTAGATGCCGTGATTGTCCGAAGGGTTACCAATATAGCGGATGATTCATCAGCCGCTTAGTCACGAATCAGGTGTCGTAGCCGGGAGCGTTACGCGCGATGTCGAAGCGCTCGAGGTCAATGACGGCCTGGCGCAACGTTATTCTGTCGGGTTCAGTAAGGGCGCGGGCGCGCAAGCGATTAACACAGTGCGTTCTAGTCCAGCTTCACGATGCTTGTGGATTTGCTGATATTCCGCCGTCAATCCCATTTCGAATAGAGCCTTCGCACTTGGATATTCCACGAGTGCGACGGCGTCCCACTCGTCGGACGAATCGCCGATCAGCACCGACTCCGGCCGCCCAGACCACAAGACCTTCCCTCCGACTGCCTCGATCATTTTTACCACCCTTGAGCCGTATCGACCATACGCCTCCGCACCGGTTCCGGCCTCTTCTTGAGCCTTCGCCCTGAACTTGAGCAGGTTGAGCATCACGATCGGACCGGGGTGCTCTTTAATCAGTTCTGCGAACTTATTCGGGTCGGGACTGATATTGTTCATTTGGCTATCCTATCTACCTTTTTGGGATTCGTCAGCAAATCGAAACCAATTCAGGAACACTCAAGTGTCATACCCCGGAGAGTTACGCGCGACGTCGGAGCGATCGAGCATACGCTTCCGCCAAAGCGCAACCGGGTCTTCGTCTTGCAAAACCTTGAAGGGACTCACACTTCGCGCCCACATGAATCCGCTGAAGGCGATGTAGTCTCCGTAGTCGGGTTCATTTCCAGCCAGGAACGGCTGCATCCTAACAGTAGCGCGAAGGAGCTCGATACTCTGTTGAAACTCGGTGACCCGACTTAAGCGATGCGCGCCTGCCTGCTCAAGCGACATGCCTAGTTTACGCTCACGGCTGGACCGAAAGTACTCGCGATCCTTTTCGTGGAGATGGTTAAACAGATCCACAATTATCAAAGGCATTAGCCCAGGCATCAGAACGGTATCGGTCCACAGCTCCATGAATCGCGCGAATGCCTTCCCACCACGTCCGCGGAACAGGCTAGGACGTTCGGGATTAGTCTGTTCCAGATGATTCGCGATCTCCCAGGAGCCCACCACGGCTTTCCCCGAATCAACCAGCACAGGTACACGGCCCTGACCTGAGAAAGCGATTACGTCTTTATCGGTGAACCGCCAAGGTATCGTCTCGACGGGTAGACCTTTATGTTCAAGCGCCAGCGTATCCGCCAGCCGTAAGGGCTGAACCGCCGAGCGGGGTCTGCGCCCGCCAGATCGTAAAGGATGAGTGACCTCTAAGTGTATGATCCTCAGTAGCTTATCGCAGATTAGGTTATTGAACAGGCGACACCGGATTAGCTGTTGCTAAGCATGAAATTGACGACCACGCGTGCCAGTTCCTCACCCTTATCTTCCTGCAGGAAATGACCCGCTCCAATTATCGTCGTATGCGGCTGATTGCGAGCTCCCGGAATTGCCGACTGGAGCAACCGCTCTCCGCCTTTCGTGACCGGATCGCCATCGCTGAACGCAGTAAGAAATGGCTTCTCCCACCTTCGGAGGACTTCCCAAGCCTTGCGATTTGCCGGCACTGCGGGATCGTCGGGCGCGATAGGAACGAGAATAGGAAATTGGCGCGCACCAGCCTTGAAGCGCTCGTCGGGAAAGGGCGCATCGTATGCGGCGGCAACCTCGGGCGGAAGTGCGTTCGCACATCCACCCTGGACAATCTGACCGATCGGGAAAGTCGGTGTCTCCTGCGAGAATTTGCGCCATGCCATGAACGCGTCACCGATTGGGCCTTCACCGGTCGGCAGTCCGGTATTCGCCGCGACGATGCGCGCAAATCGCTCTGGATGCTCTGCTGCGACGCGCAGTCCTATCACTCCTCCCCAGTCCTGGCACACCAGAGTTATTCCACGAAGATCGAGCTTCTGAATGAATCGGGCGGTCCAGTTTACATGCCCTTGATAAGTGTAGTCTCCACGATTAGCTGGCTTATCCGACCGTCCAAAGCCGACCAGATCCGGCGCGATAGCGCGCAATCCCGCGGAGACAAAAACGGGAATCAATTTTCGATACAGGTATGACCACGACGGCTCGCCATGGAGCATCAGCACGGGCGGCGCGCTCTGCGGTCCTTCGTCAACGTAGTGCATTCTCAAACCGCCAACTTCCACATAGCGCGGCTTGAATGGGTAACCGGGCAGATTCGAAAAGCGCTCATCAGGCGTGCGCAATATTTCCATCAGATTTCCTCCCAGAAATTGTGCCGACCCTTCAGTCTTCTTAATGGTGCCGAAGTGCCATCCGAATCGCGCGCAGCAAGCTTTCTTCATCAAAGGGTTTGACCAAGCTCGCGATCGGGTTAGCTTCGCGCATCATTTGCCTGGTCCACTTATCATCACGGCCGCTCATCAGGATGGTCGGCACGTGCCATTTTGACGCAGCCAGACTCCAGCATAATTCGATCCCGTTCATCCCCGGCATATACACATCCAACAACAGGCACGCGTTGCCTATTGGGAGGTCGCCGCTCAGTAACTCTTCCGCGCTCTGAAAGTCGAGCACGATGAATCCCAAAACCTGCAACTGCCCTCGCAGCGCGCGACGTAGTGAGGTGTCGTCATCCACCACAATTACCGTGGCCGCCGCTCTATTCCGCAACTAACGATACCAACTGAGATGAAGAGTATCGTTCGGAAGGAAGAACAGGCGGCCTTGCAACATCTTGTCGGGGGAGGGACCGATGCCCGGTACGAAGTGCGCCGGATTGAAGGCCGCCTGTCCAATCTTGGCGAAACAGTTTCCGTGATTAGGATTCAGCATGACTCTGCCAGCGAGCACATAAGTCGATCGGCGCCGTCTCTAGGCGTCGCGCTCGTTACCAAATCCAAACCGGTTGAAGCGCTTGGTCCACCTGCTCCTGCGCGACCTGCTGCCCGCTCTGCATGCGTTGCACGAGTTGATCGATTTCGTAGCTCTTCTGCGCGAAGGCTGGGTTGTTCTTATTTCCTTCGCGGGCCTCGCGCTGCGTTGCTTGGGAGGCATGCTCTAGTTCAGCAATGGTTTGTGCGTTGGGCTGAACGGCAGAGTAACTTCTCGAAATTCCGACAGACCCGGCTAGAGCCGGCGACGAGAGAGTCAAAGCCACCGTTCCGGCGGCGAAAATTGTGCTTCCTCATTGACTAACACCTCGGTAATTAGAGTGGCGAAACCGGCGGAAGGTTACAGCCCAGCACTGAGTTTTGTGCACTTGGACCCAGATGAGATCGCCACCCGCGGGATGTTAGGATGGGCTCGCCGGTTGCAAGCGACACTAGTTGCGCCCATCCAGGTGCTGTCGAAGCATCAGTTCTTAGCGACTGGGTACTCCGCGCTAGCACCCTCAATTCTGAGCGACGTAAGGTCTTGAATGAACGCCGCGACACCAAGATGCTCCAGTGACCATGAAGGGTCGAGGTCAATAGTCATCTCCTGGACGAAAGAGCCAGGCTGCGTCGCGTCCAGTTCAAATGCCGGCAGCAATTTCCTCACGGTGTAATCGTAGGTGATTTCGCGCCCGCCGTTCTCGCCTGCGCCAATCTTGCTGACCAGACCGTTCTCGTAAATCGCCAGCATTACCACGAGCCGTCCGGACCCTGCGGAGCTCAACAATTGCGCGTTAACTTTGACCTGAAGTTTTCGAGACCCCGCTGGAGCGAGGCTCGTTTGAATGCTTGTGCGACCGCGCGGCGAGGTCGCATGCGCAGCGGCCACCGCGCGCTCGATACTTCCAGCGTCAGAACCACTGCACTGCCACGCGCCGCCGATCACCATTTGAGGCGTGTACTCGCCGTCCAGGTTCATCGCCCGAGCGTAGTCGCTTTGTCGCTCAGACCATTGACGTGACGAAAACGGGTCAGCCCACCCTTGATTCCAGTAATCCACGTGGTAGGCCAGTGGGATCACCGATTTTGACGAGGCGCCGAGCTCACTAATGAGCCCGTCGGCGGGCGGACAGCTGGAGCATCCTTCGGAGGTGAAAAGTTCCAGCACAACTGGCGCGCCAACTGCCGCTCCGTCCGTCTGAGAGAACGCAACTGCTTTATGAAAGAGACCGAATCCGATCGCGGCAACGGTTGCGACACTGACAATCCAGGGAACAAGACCGAATCGCCCACGGGAGTTTCGCATAGTGACTGTACCTCTCAAGCGTAAACTCGCTGCCGGTCGCGAGGTTGAAGCAATGTTTCGATCTGCGCTGGCGTTACAAAGCATCTTCGATCTCCGGAATGCTCATGGAATCGGCGGTCAAGCCTGGATGGGCTACCTGCACGCATGCCGAGTCAGGGTCTGTTCGCTTCGCCATGATCGATCGCACAATCGAGGCTTGCGGCGCATTTTGATCGAACGTGACTGAATCGCCGGAGGGGCGAACGCCCAGATCACGCCACATCGCACCGAGGTCGGGCGTTACTGGAGTTGCTTTCATTTGGTCGTACAACTCCGTGAGGACCGGCACGCCGACGGCGTCGTCTCCAACCTTCAGAGCCCGAACCAGCGGCCACTCGTGCTCCATGTTGCCGCCAGCGCGGACAATTCCCCGCAGCGCGTCCTGGAGCCCATATCGATTGTTCGTGCGCTGATGAATCTCGACATCCGCCATCAGGCAGAACAGCGCGCCGCCCCAATAGGTGCGGCCCCACGTGTGGGTGTTATCGAGGCCGCGATCGCCGGACGCGGGCAGTCCTTTCGGAAGGCCATCCACCAGTTCAAGCCAGACTGTCTCCGGCGAAAGATCGCCGACTTGTGAGCGCGCGATTGGCTCGACGTAGGTGGCGATCCCTTCCTCGATCCAGTGGTGCTCGTGGGGAACCGAAGGGAACGCTAGGTGGACCATCTCATGCGTCATTACCCAGTCGTCTCGCAGGCTTGATTCAGTGGCGAACCTCGACAAGCCAACCCTGATCACCAAAGTCTCATCGACTAATACTGTCCTGCCGAAGATTACGCCCCTGCCTTCGCCGATCGGCACTACCTTTACGTCCACTTTCCGAACGGGGAAACCGCCGTAGTATTCGCTTACGGCGCATGCCGATCTTCGAACCCAGTCGAGGACCTCAGTGCGCGCCACGCCGAGCTCACCGGGATCGATTTCCACCTTGATCGAGGCGCCGCCAATCGAGAGTGACTCATTCGGAGCCGGAGTCTCAGCGGCCGCGTTCATCACGGCAGCGACGCTGAAGAAAAACAAAGCCGCGAACACGATTCCCACTGCGGATCTTAAGCTACTGAAATCCATCGTCGCCTTGTTCAAGAACGGGGCGAAGCGACTCTCGCCGCTTCGCCCCGTCTTGGAGGATTCGGCCTGCCAGCCGCCTCTATTGGCCCGAGAGCGACGCTGCTTCCATCGCACGGACCGTAAAAAATTCCTTATCGACCGCACCCTGATTGATGTACCAGCATTCGTGTTCAGGAGTATGTTGCCCGGGCAGATAACACATCGTAGAGAAACCCCCTTGCGTGTCGATCCCGGCCGTGCCAACTACGAATTCCCGCTTGAAAGGATAAATCGCGATGCGCGCGTCGGGCACAGGCCGGTCACGATAAGCCAGCCAGTAGATGTGCGTGCGCCAGAGCTGGCCGCGCTGGTCGTAGGTGTCGATGTAGGGCTCGAACCACACCTCGGAGTCCAGATACACGACCGTCTTCTGGTCGAGCGCGCCAGGGTTGTTGACGTCGCGACGCGGAGTCGCCTCGACGATGTACATGTGGCGAGTCTCCCAGTTCTCCGGGCAGGCTGAAGCGCCGCCGTCGGTCGCACAGGTCACCTCCGGCGAATGAGCTGCGTGCACCGAGGCGAGCAACTCCTTCTCACCCAGAAATTTGTAGTCGTACTGCTCCGTCTTTGGGTTGAAGCCTGAGTAGTGATCCGGATCGTTGACCTGGGCGCCGGTTGCGGTGCTTAGAAGGGCTTCGTTCAGGCGGCGGACGCGTCGGCTGCCGGGGTTCCAGTCCCAGCTATCGTCGCCACGCTTGGGATCGGCGTAACGATAACGGATAAGTCCGGTTCCGCGTGCATCCTGTGGCGCTAGTACCGGGTAAAGCGCGAACAGCCAGAACCGGCCGGTCTTTTTGAAGTCGGGATCGACCGGCAGCGGCTCGACCTCGGTGCGACCGACCAGGTTGTAGCCCGCATAATGGCCGACTTCTATGTTGTCGATTATCTGCTGCTCCTTGCCGGGACGAATATATTCGCTCTGACAGTCGAAAAAGCGCAGATCGTAATCGTCGCTCTGGATTGGCCGGAAGACGTTGTTCCAGATGACCTTGTTGGCAACGAAAGGATCATTCGCGTCGATCAGCGGAAAGGGCTGGCCGGCGACGTAGCCCACCATGCTGCGATGGTCCATCGTCAGACGAACCTGGGACGAGTACTTCTCGGTCGCGTCCATGTAGGGCGGTGGCCAATCGACCCGTTGAGTCGGCACGATGTTCATCTGCATCCCATGCTGAACCATGTAGTAGACGCCAGGCGAAATCAGGCTCTTGACCTTGGCAGCATTCTCGGGCGTGATCACATCCCCCGGCTTAACCTGGGCATTCGCCATCGATGCCGCAAGAATAGACACTCCCACGCCTAGCATCGTCATCCTAAGTACTTTGCGAAGCATTACCCGAACCTCCTTGAAAGTGTTGGGCGTGTGGGCATCGATCTCCCCGCGCCGTGAAACCTTGTGTTTCAATGACTATCGTGTTGAGAGAGTAAGTGAGGATCTTCAACCAGGCCGGCCTCGTCATTAGGAGCTTCAGCCGAGCTCTTCGATTTGTTTTGTTGTAGCCATGAACTGATAACTGGCTTGATAAGACCATCCATGCTCAGCCATCCGGCTCCCGAAAAGAACAGCCAGACGAAACTCAGCGCATAGAGCGGTTCATCGAGCTCGGCGAAGTCATCAAGGCCACCGACATTCTTTAGCTTTACAGTCAGGATCGCGACGATCATGTTGATGATCATCGGGACCGAGACGAAGCGCATTCCCAGACCGAGAATTGTCAGCGCTCCGCCGAGGAACTCCGTGTATGCCGACAGTGCGGCGTTGAACCCGGGGTAAGGAATTCCCCATCCCTGGAACCTGGTCGTGAACGCGTCGAGGTTGTGAATCTTGGCCCATCCGGTCTCCATGAAGAAGTAACCGACGAACAGTCGCATGAGGAGGGCGGGAATCCACCAGGCAGCCGATAGCCGATCGGAGAGTTCAGCCGCTGCCGTTACGAGCCTTTTGTAGTTCACTCTGCTGATGCCTCCATTCGCGCTAGTTAGATGCGGCATGGCGGCCGAGGTTACAGACTCCTGTTCGGCAGAGATTTATCCCAACCCATAGCAGCCGGGATGAGACGTTTCATTCGGCAAAGCATCAAAGTTGTATGTATCGCGCAGACAGTATCGCAGAGCTGACAGGAACCTTCCGGGTCGAAGAGCGCACAAAGCTTCGAATCGCACCACTGCTCCAAGCTGCCTCTTCCTTCAACGTACGAGCATTCCCTCTCTCTTCGAACGTGCCGGAGCTCCCGTCGAGGATCCCTGATCAAATTATCGACTTTTACGCTTTCGTGTTTTGCCAGAGCGGGTTTCGAAACTTGGGTCTGACTTTCGAGCAGTTCCTGGCGGTCATCTCCGTCGTCAAATTTCCGGAATTGCGGCCGACAGACCGCTGATACGTTAATGATGCCTCTTCCACATCAACGCAGCCCAATCAGCGCCGGAGAAAGACCGCTTTGGTGCTGGCGGGCGGTGGCATTACGGGCTTCCTCTACGAAGTCGGAGTCTTAACCGCCCTTGACGAGCTGGCCGGCCGAGCCCTGTCGAACGACTTTGATGTCTATGTCGGGACCAGCGCCGGTGCGGTGCTGGCTGCCCTGCTCGCCAATGGTGCTCGCGCGGCGGAGATCTTCGCAGCGATGACTCAGAACGAGGCGGGGAGTCCTTTCTACTTTGAGTCTCGCGACATCCTGGGGGTCGGCTCTGGCGGGCCGCTGCGGATGATGGGTCAGTTCGCGCGCGCGACGTTCGGAACTCTGGGACGCGCGCTTCGGGCCAAACAACGGCCTCGTTCGCACAGATGTTTGCGGACTTTCAAGAGCATCATCCGCCCGGCTTCTATTCGACCGCAGCCCTCGAGATGACGCTCTGCGACCGATTTTCAGTGCTTGGGTACAGCCACCAGTTCGACAAGCGATCGCGGGAACTTTTTGTTACCGGGACAGACATCGATACCGGCGAGCATCTGGTTTTCGGCGCAGGTGAGTTCGCAGATTCTCACATTTGCCGTGCGGTCGCCGCCTCATGCGCAATCCCAATTCGAAAGCATACCGGCGGCCCTATGAGATCGGTGTGAAACCTTTTTCTCGCTGCGGACATCAAAGCCACATACTAAACCACTCCTTAGGAGGAGAAAAAAATGAACGCGAAGAATGCTCTGATCGCCAGTGCGGTGGCGATGCTGTTGGTCACCGGTGCCGTGAATGCGCGCGCCCAAGAGGGCACGGCCACCAACCAGGTGAAGTGCGTCGGTGCCAACAGCTGCAAGGGACAGTCGTCCTGCAAATCCGCCCAAAATGACTGCAAGGGCAAGAACGCCTGCAAAGGACAGGGCTTCGTCCAAACGTCCACGCAGGATTGCAAGGACAAGGGCGGTACCGTCGCACCTCCGGACGGCAAGTAGATCAACTGGGGGGACCTCGGCTTCGCCGCCGGGGTCCTGCCAAATCCATGAGCTTCTTACCCCATCTAGGGCATGGCGTCGGTCTTCGGACGGTTCACTACCCGCACGTTCTGGACAAGTCGGCGGGTGCGGACTGGTTCGAAGTGATCTCGGAAAACTTCATGATTGCGGGCGGCCGGCCTCTACAGATTTTGGAGAAGGCCCGGGAGCTCGCGCCGGTAGTTCTTCACGGCGTGTCGCTCAATATCGGCGGAACCGATCCTCTAAGAGAGGACTATCTGGCCGAACTCGAATTGTTGATTCGACGGTTCGCTCCTGCGTGGGTTTCCGATCATCTTTGTTGGGGAGCAGTCGGCGGACGCTTTGCCCACGATCTCTTGCCGCTTCCTTACACTGAAGAAGCGGTAAGGCACGTCGCCGCTCGAATCCGCCACGTCCAGGACCGACTCGGACGCCGCATCCTGATGGAGAATGTTTCCAGCTACCTCACCTATTCAATTTCGTCCATGCCGGAATGGGTGTTCGTTTCCGCCGTCGCCGAGGAAGCCGATTGCGGCATCCTGTTGGACGTAAACAACATTTACGTCAACGCAATCAACCACGGCTTCTCTCCGCTGGAATATCTTTTGGGAATTCCCAGGGAGCGGGTCGGGCAGATCCACCTGGCCGGTCATAGCAGCTCGGGAGATTTGCTGATCGACACTCACGACCATCCCGTTCCGGCACCGGTATGGCGGCTCTATCGCGAGGCGGTGCGACGGTTCGGGCGGGTATCAACGCTGGTGGAATGGGACGATCAGATACCTCCTTTTGAAGTACTCCTGGCCGAAGCAAATCGCGCGCGTGAAATTGAGGGCGAAGTACTCAATGCCAGCTCCATCTCTCTATGAAGTCCAGCGCTTGTTCTGGGAGTCTGTAGCGGTCCAGCCCGGCCGAGACTCAATTGCACCCGCCTTCGTGCGTCTGGTTCGCGGTCACGACGACAGCGATCGGAAAGCACGAATCGGTGTTTACGCGGAGGCTTACTTTTTGCGGCTCCGCGACGTCCTGCGAGAAGACTTCCTTCGCGTAGCCGCTCTGGTCGGCCCCGCGCAATTTGATGAAATTGTCAAAGGTTATCTTGAGGCGTTTCCTTCGAGGTGGCCGTCGGTGCGTCACCTGGGCCACGCGCTGTCTGAATTCCTCCGGCACAGAACAGACACGCCCAAGTGCCTTGCCGATCTCGCCGAACTGGAATGGGCCCGCATTGAGGTCTTTGACGCGCCCGATGCTGAATGTGCGACAATCGAGGACTTTATCTCCGTTCCGGCAGATGCCTGGCCGGCTCTGCGCTTCTCGGCGATACCCGCGATCAAAACTTTGCGCGCTCAATACCCCGTGCAGCGCCTTTGGTCTGGTGGCTCATCACTCGACGTGTCAGCGGAAGAGACCGCTCTGCGTGTCTGGCGCGCAAATGACTGCCGAGTCTTTCATGCGCCGATGGACCAAAGAGAGTCGGCGGCGCTCCGGAAGATGATATCGGGCCAACCGTTCGCGACAATCTGTGAAACCTTCGCTGACTTGCCCGAGGATGGAGCGGCGCAAGAATCGGCGGCGCTTCTTGTACGATGGATTGAGGACGGAATCATCCATCGAATCGACCAAGCGGCGTAGCCTACGAACCACTTCCATTCTTGAGTCTACTGTCCAGGATCCTGTTGACAAGAGACTTCGGCATCATCGTTTCCGCGGAATTGTTCGGGTCGTCCGCTATCCGCTTGGCCGCGCTGATTGTCAGCTCATATCCCTTCAGATAGTCGGAGCATCGCACGCACTTCTGGCCGTGCTGCAAAAACGATCGACGATCAACATCGCTCAATTCACCGTCTCGTAATCTACCAATCAGGCCGACGAACTGGCGGCAAGTCACTTCACGCTGCACGATTTGCTTCCCTCTCCTCATCAGAGCCTTTCGATGGCGTCGTGCTCAGAGGACGTCTGGCAGTCACGCATGCGAAATCCTTTGCGAACCATAGATCGAGCGTCCAATCGAGGGCAACTCGTACCTTCTTCTCTAGCCGCGGGAGCTTGAATAGGTAGATAGTGCGCCAGAGCCACCAGGCAAGAAACCCTGAGAAATTGATGCCAAAAACATTAGCCACCCCGCTGCGTCGGCCGATTGCGGCGAGCCGGCCTAACGTCGAGAACCGAAAGGATTTCTTTTTTCCTCCCAGAATGTCCGCGGCGACGTTGCGTGCAACGCATCTGCCTTCGCGAATCGCGTGCTGAGCGGTAGGTGGATGAAATCCTCCGGTCTTGCGGTCGGGAATCGACGCGCAATCGCCCACCGCCCAGACACCGGGAAAGTCTTTAACCTGTAGATAGTCATTAACGAGAATACGTCCCTTGCTTTTGGGGATCGGCAAAGCCGCAACGAGGGGATTCTGTGCATTCCCGGCGGCCCAAATCAGCGTGGTGGCGGGGATTGTCTTACCATCTGAGAGTTCGACCAGACCGCCGCGCACCGCAGTGACTCGCACGCGCGTGAATATCTCGACGCCGCGGGCAGCCAGCTTTCGTTGCGCATAGGCGCCGAGCTTGGCGCCTAACTCAGGCAAGATAAACTCCTCGGACGATATCAGAATCGTGCGAACAAATTCCGGTGTCAGGTTTGGATAAAAACGAATCGCGGCGCGGACGAAGTCATGGATCCCACCCAGCGTTTCGACTCCGGCAAAACCGGCCCCCACTACCACGAACGTGAGCAGAGGCTGGCGCTCGCCGGCCGCGCACTCCGAGTTCGCTTCCTCGAGATGCGTGATCAGACGGTTCCTCAATTCGATCGCGTCGTCGAGGGTCTTGATAGTCAGCGCTGCGTCCTGGACTCCCGGTAGGCCGAAGAAGTTCGTGCTCGAACCCAGCGCGATTATCAGATGGTCGTACGGGAGTTCGTGGACGTGGCGATCGAAGCCATGGGTGACGGTAACGCATCGTCGTTCGAGATTTATCTTTTCTATATTCCCAGTGAACGTCTTTACGCGCCGGAGCAGCTTCCGAAGGGGATTGATGATGGTGTTCATTTCAAGATCGCTCGCCGCGACTTCATGCAACATCGGCGTGAATAGAAAGTAGTTATCCCGCGTCACTAGGGTGATGTTTACGTTGTCACGGTCGCGGAGAGCGTGTTCCAGTTCAATCGCGGCGTATATGCCGCCGAATCCGCCTCCGAGTATAAGGACGCGGCAGGCGCGATCTGCGCCTGTTTCAGGCTCCGCCCCCCGGCATCCGAAGTCATGGTTTACCGCTTGGTCCAAATGATTTCTCCGCTGTGGAACCGTTGAAATTACCGGATTGTTCCATACCTTAGATGCGCCTCTGGCCGCGGGGTTTCATTATTCCTGTTGGCGTACTGCCGCATCGGCACTAGAATCGATCCGGCAGACAACTCCGTGACGATAGGGCTGGAGTTCTCCTTGATGGGGAAGAACGGGTTCACGACAGAAGGCTCTTCCGGCGATGCAGCGCTGCGCGAGATCGTCGAGGGCATAGAATCGGAAACGGGCGAGCGTTTCTTCTACTCGCTCGTCAAACACCTCTCGTCCGCACTCGGTTGCGAGTACGCGTTCGTTTCCGAACTGCCGGCAGACCGTTCGCGCTTTCGGACGCGTGCCGTGTGGGGACGCGGAAGTTTCATGGAAAACTTCGAGTCTCCTCTCGATGGTACTCCGTGCGAAGCAGTTCTGAACGGCAAGGTCTCTCATCATCCCGAACAGATCCGCCAGCTCTTCCCCGCCGACGCCGGCCTCAAGCAGTGGGGTGTCGAGAGCTATTGCGGCGTTCCCTTGCTTGATTCCGCCGGAACCGTCGTCGGCCACCTGGCGATCCTGTCTGAGCGGCCGATGTTGGACGGACCCCGCGGGCTCGCGATCATGCGAATTTTCGCGGCCCGCGCGCGCGCCGAACTAGAGCGCCTACGCACAGAGGAAGCACTGCGCCAGGTGAACGAGGCGTTGGTACGGAGCGAAGAACGCTTTCGCGACCTATTCGACGAGGCTCCGATAGCCTACGTCCATGAAGGGCTTGACTCGCGGTTCATCGAGGCTAACCGCACGGCGATGAGGATCCTCGGCCTCAATGCCGAAGAGATCGACGGAATGACGGGGAAGTCTTTGATGCCCGATACTCCCGAGGCCCAGCAACGCTTAGGCGAGTGGCTCGCTTCAATGGAGCGCGGCACCGCTACGACAGGCACCGTCCTCGAGATACGCCGCAAAAATGACGGTAGGCCCGCGTGGATCCAGTGCTGGTCAAGGCCAGCTCCCGACGGCAGTTACACGCGGACTATGTTCATCGATGTAACGGACCGCGTGCTCATGGAGCGAGAGAAGGTGCGCCTCCAAGCTCAAAACACGTACCTGATTGAAGAGATCAAGGAAACGCACAACTTCGAGGAGATCGTCGGGCAGAGCCGGGCTCTCGCCGAGGTAATCGAAAAGGTAAAGCTCGTCGCGAGTACGGATTCGTCGGTCCTGATTCTGGGCGAAACCGGCACCGGAAAGGAGCTGGTGGCGCGCGCCGTGCACTCGAACAGCGAGCGCAGGAATCGGCCGCTGGTCAAGGTGAACTGCGCCGCTCTTCCTGTTGGTCTCATCGAAAGCGAGTTGTTTGGTCATGAGAAGGGAGCCTTCACCGGCGCGACCGATCGCCGTATCGGCCGGTTTGAGCTCGCGCACGGAGGGACTATCTTTCTGGACGAAATCGGCGAGATGCCGCCGGATTTGCAGGTCAAGCTGCTGCGCGTTCTCCAGGAGCACGAGTTCGAGCGGGTCGGTGGCTCGAATCTGATCAAGGTCGACGTGCGTGTGATTGCCGCGACCAACCGCGACCTTCTGCGATCGGTTTCCGAAGGAATGTTTCGGCAGGATCTCTACTACCGCCTCAACGTCTTCCCGGTTCACCTGCCGCCGCTGCGCGATCGGCGCGAGGACATTCCGCCGCTGGTACATTACTTCGTCCGCCGCTTCAGCCTGAAAATCGGGCGCAAGATAACTCGCATCCAGCGCGAAACGATGGAGCGGCTGGTCAGCTACGCTTGGCCGGGAAATGTACGCGAGCTCGAAAACGTGATCGAGCGATCGGTAATCCTGTCGCGGGGGAGCGAACTTGAAGTCGCGCCCGGCGTCTTGGCAGAAACCGCGGCTGTTGCGCACACGCAAACCGGCAGGCCCGCGCATGAGGATAAGAACCTGTCGGTTGCTCCGCCGCAAAGCATCGATCAGGTGGAACGCAATCACATCCTCGAAGTTCTGATGCGAACCAACTGGCGAATCGAAGGAGCCGATGGAGCGGCGGCGTTGTTGAACCTCAATCCCAGCACATTGCGCAGCCGGATGAAAAAGCTCGGCGTTCAGCGGAGCACGCAAGGGGTTTCGTAGGTCCGCGATATGTCGTGGGCGCGCTTCGCGGCTCGCGGTACCCAAAAAGCCTAAATCCCCGGAATCATTGCGATCTCGGTCGTGGCCTGCGCCTTGCTCTACCAGAGGTCATGATCAGAATCACCGTCGTTCCCCGTGAGCACAGTGCGACTCGAGTCATCGTCGAGGGGCGGATAGCCAAGGCCGCATCGCTCGAATTGGCCGGTGTATGTGACCAGCATCTTGCCGGCGGAGAAAACCTTGAGCTCGATCTGTCGGCTGTGACATTCGCGGACAGTGACGGCGTGACCCTGGTGCGTGATCTGGTTAAGAAGGGCTGCGTACTAGAGGAATGCTCCGAGCTGGTACGTACTCTGGTCGGGGATCAATCGTCGCAATCGCCAAAGTCCAATGGTGCTGGCAACGAAAACGAACGGCAGATGCTCGCGCAACTACGCGCCGGCGACGACGGCGCCTTCGAGCTGGTCGTGCAGCGATACGGCGACCGCATGCTGGCGACCGCCCGCAGATTTCTTAAAAACGAGAGCGACGCGCAAGACGCTGTCCAGGAGGCGTTCGCCTCTGCATTTCGCGCGCTCAACAAATTCAATGGCGACGCGATGCTTTCTACCTGGCTTCATCGCATTGTCGTGAACGCGGCGCTCGTGCAGTTGCGGTCCAAAAGACGTAGAGCCGAACGGACGATACAGGACTTGCTTCCGCGCTTCGACCAGGAGGGCGAGTGGATCGGCGATCCGGTCACTTGGACCGATGCCAGCGAGACCATTTTGGAACGTCGCGATTCACGCGAGATGGTGCGGCGATGCATCGAGCGACTTCCCGCGATATACCGTTCGGTCGTTCTGCTGCGCGATATCGAGGAGCTGGATACAGACGAGACTGCACGATCCCTTGCGATCACCCCGAACACAGTCAAAGTGCGGCTCCATCGTGCTCGCCAAGCGCTCAAGACTCTCATTGAGCGAGAGCTTGGCCTCCAGTTCTCTAATTCGAACCAAATCGGCTCATGCGATCGTGAGCACCGCACTTCGCTCTAGGCAAAGGTTCTGTAGGCAAGCCGCGAGACCAATCTCTTATGCCTTGGCTCCTCGCAGTCGAACCCGGCCGGAGTGTTGCCAGCTCACCGAAAATGAACGCGAACCCTTGTGGCAGGCAACTCGCAGATAAGTAAAGCTCCAGGTCGATTTGCCTTCATTGCGTCGGCAGTGTTCGCCTTTCCGGCGATAGCGTTCGCGCAATTCGGTGGTCAGGGCCTTGGTAGCGCACTTAGCAACGATCCCTTGTCCCACCAAGGTCAGGTCCGCCCCGGCGTCGATGATACCGCTGGTCACGCCGCGCAGGAGAAGCCCTTCAATATCATCAAAGACGTAAAGCTGGGCCTCAAAGATGCTGATCCGAACGTGCGCGTGGGTGAGTTGACCAAATTACGCGATCTGCAAGATCCAGAGGTGAACGCTATTCTCATGGAATCGATGGCCGACCCGGATTTGCGCGTGAAGCTTAAGGCGATCGACATCCTTGGTGCACGCGAGGCTGATGAGGCAGTAGCGCCGATGTCGTCGATGCTGTTTCAGCGATCGACGGAGCAAATCGCGAGACTTCATCTGATTGCGGAGCTGGGCCGAATCGGCGACGGGCGAGCTGCAACGGCTATTATGCAATTTCTAGCGGAGCCCGAAGACGAGCGCGGACGCGGCACTGCGGTATTCGCGCTGGGCGAGATTGGAAATGAGAAAGCGACGCCGCTCCTCAAAAGCGTTCTGATCGAAGACCAGAGTCCGACGGTACGACGGCTGGCGCGAGAAGCGCTGCGCAAGATCGACGGCGAGCTTCCTTTCGAGCACCAAAAGCAGCTGGCGTCGCGACAAGACCCGCATGCCCCGGTCCCGACCGATCAGAAGCTCGCAAAGCTGCGCGAGCTCGACCAGAAGTTGCAGAACCAGGAGCGTTAAACCGGGGTGTTCTCGATTGCGGCATTCCTGAGCCTCTTGCCGCCTCTTTATCCTTCAAGCCGAGACCTAAGGGCTCTCCCGCTTGCTAGCTTCGCCGTAAGCACGGGAGACCGACGAATCATCCGCGGTGCTTCGCCCGCAAGCTCGCGGTCGCCCCAACGGAGTAGCTCCCTTCTGAGGAGGCTAGGATCGACGTCGAGGGCATCACAGATGTACTGGACGGAAAATGGCCCGCTTCCCTTGTCGCAGAACAGCCACCACTCGGCATCGGAAAATAGCCCGTGGCGAGGTCCTTGCTCCGATGCAGCCCCCATACGAAAGCACCGCACGGCGTCGCTGAGCACCGCTAACATAAGGCGTTTCTCTGGTTCAAGACACCTGGTTCGCGAGTCAAAGTGTTGCGATGGCAGGATGATGTCAGGCGCCAAGATCCCATCGACTGTCCAGTTCGCCGTGGACATCTGGCGATCTTCTGTTTCCGTGGACTGTCGGAGACGTGACACGCGGGTGAGGCCTACAAGGTTGTGCGAGGACTTTCCGAACCGTGCCAATTGGATGCAATGAGAGGGCCTCGGGTTACACATAGGCGCGGAGGTCGACCCCGCATCCGATCGAAGGATCGAGCGGCGCAATCGCGGGTGCTCGCTCACGGCCTTCGCGAAACCAATGGTCCTCGCCGGCATCTTAGTAAAGATGACCTCGGCTCTCGATTGCGATGTGCTTGTCGCCGGCGGTGGACCCGCTGGGCTTGCCGTTGCAATAGCAGCGCGAATGAACGGTCTGAGTGCAATCGTAATCGAGCGCCGCCCCTCTCCACCTGACAAGGCTTGCGGCGAATGCCTTATGCCGCCGGCGGTGCTAGCGCTCGACCGAATGGGGGTGCTGGATTTGATCGATCCCGCCCATCGCCCGTCGATCGACGGCATTCGCCTTAAAGTGGGCCCGGCGTCGGCTGAGGCACATCTGCCCCCACCCGGTGCAGTGGCCGTCCGAAGGACCACGCTGACTGGCGCAATGATGCGTCGAGCTCGCCGACTCGGCGCGGAAGTTCAAACGCGCATCAGCGTGCTCGGCTATCGTGTCCAGCAGGACACGGTGCTTGCGGAAACGGATGTGGGACTAGTGCGCGCCCGATTCCTTGCTGCCGCAGATGGTCTCCATTCGCGGCTGCGCGCGGTGGCCGGATTGCAGGCGACATCGAGCGGCCCGCGTCGATTCGGGATACGCCAACATTTTCGCGTTACGCCGTGGAGCCGCTTCGTCGAAGTGCACCTGACCGATGGTGTTGAGGCCTATGTCACTCCCGTCGGTCCTGAACGAGTGGGTGTCGCGTTCCTGTGGGACGAAGCGAGCGTGGCGCGGCAATCGATTGACAAACTTCTTGAACGATTTCCTTCTATTTCGATGCGTCTCGCAGGAGCGGTGGCGGATTCCCGTCCTCGGGGCGCGGGCCCAATGGCATGTTCAGCGCGCTCGCGAATCTCAGATCGATTTGCGCTCGTGGGAGATGCGGCAGGTTATATTGATGCAATCACTGGCGAAGGGTTGTCACTCGCGCTCGTCTCGGCGCTCACTCTTGGCAGGATACTTCCCGCCGCGCTCGAATTAGGCGGGTCGCGTGAGACGCTGCTCGCGTACCAGCGCGAATCCGAGCGCCAGTATCGCCGCTACGCATTTGTGACGAAGACTATGCTCGCCTTTGCGCGCCGTCCTGCGCTTCACAGGCCAGTAATCGCAATGCTCGCGCGACACCCTCAAATGTTCTCCGCGATACTCTGCCTCGCTGTCGGCTCGCGGCCGGCAAGAGAACTGCCCGAGAACACCCCATCCCTGAGCCCTGCGGAATCGCAAGATTGAACCCTATCTAGGAGGAAGAATATGCGTTCATCGAAAATTCTAACATTGCTAGCTATCGGACTGGCGCTCGCAAGTTCCGGCTGCGGTGCGCTGGAGGCCGCAAGGTCAGAGCAGGTTGAAAAGCAAATAGCTTTCGAGCATCGCGTTGACACTGCTCATGTCTGGGTCACCACGGAGTCGCCTCCGGCCGGCCAGCCTTATTCCACGCTTGGCGAGTTAAGTTACACCGAACCGTTCTCGCCCGATGCGATCGACGAGGCCAGGATCAGCGACAAGCTGAAGAAAATAGCCCTCCAGAAATGGCCGGACATGATCGACGCGATCGTCAACGAGAATCAGACGGTTTCCGCCGACGGCTCGCAGATCACGGTCACGGGAAAGGCAATTCAATACGACTCGTCGGTGGACCGGGCTGCCTTGCATCACCTTAACGACGACCTCGTCGCGTCGCCGAACGGCAACTAGTAGCCGACAGGGGCAAGCGGAAACCGTTCGCGACGCGCCCGACCGGCTACAGAAACCGTCGCTTTGCAGACTGCCCCCGACTGGTTCTCAGTGTGGGAGTTCCGAAGAGACTGCAGAGAAGAGAGAAAAGCTCCAGAAACGACAGAGGTGAACATGCTTGATATTGTTGGCCCTTTTTCAATACTTACACGGAAACTTACACACTTTCACATTTGATGGAAATAAAGCCAATAAAACAGGGAACTTTTCGCTACAATCAAACGACTTAAAATCCTCTGGAGCGAAAGCTCCGTGCGGGTTCGACCCCCGCCTCCGGCAACCACTATTTTGGCGTGGCCAGCTTTATCCGGTTAAACTGCCATCGACTATCGGTATTAGTTGAGTCGCGATTAGATGCGCTCGGCCACCAGCACCTCGGAACTCAGGCTGAAGGAGGAAACCACCTCGCGGAACTCGACTCGCCAGTCCGGTGACGAGACGAAATCCAGCAATTCTAGCGGTCGGCATCCGCCAACCAGCGACGGCCGGGCATCGTGGATGCGGCTCCAAACGCCGGAGACCGCCTTCTGAAATGCTGAAGTCCCATGGGTGAGACTGACCAGGCATAGCACCCCGCCGGGTTTGAGAAGGCGATGCGCTTCAGACAGCAGTTGTCCAGTAGATTCGCGGCTGAGTAGATCGAGCACGTAATTCGAAATGTAGCGATCGAAGCGACCGTCCGGCTCGCCGACGGTTACGTTTCCATCGGAGAGGCGCACTTCGGCTCGGTCGGAATAGCTGGAAAGGCGGGCTCGGGCGAGTGCTGCCATCGTCGAGCTGAGATCGACTCCCAAGTAGCGGCAATCCGCCGGCGTGATTTCGGACAATATCTGCTGCGCGAATCGGCCGGTACCGCATCCAAACTCTATGATGGAGTGAGCGGCCTGAAACTTAGCCGCTTGAAGCAGCCTCTGGAGCGGAGGATCTTCGTAAAACCGCTGCCAGTCCTGCCACGCCCCCATGCGATCGTAAAACGCTCGGGCCTGATCCACGGTCAGTACGCGTTCCGCTGTCACGATCCGCAGAATACGTCACTTCTCGACAGAATGCTGCGGTCGGCGGGAGCCTATTTCGTGGAGACCCAGGTTCTTTCACTCATAGATGAATCTATTCATTTTTGTTGACCCACCACGCCAATCGGCGCTATAAAATAATGAATGGATTCATCTTTGGACGCACGGCCAGTCGGACTCCGCGACCGGCAGAAGCTGGAGCGCGAGCGCCGTATCGTTAGGGCGGCCGAGAAATTATTCGCCAGGAAGGGCTACGCTGAGGTTGCGATGGAAGATGTTGCGGCGCGCGCGGGCCTGGCGGTCGGCACGATCTACAACTATTTTCCGTCCAAATCTGCGCTCCTGCTCGCGATCGTCAGGAGTGAAACGGAATCGCTGCTTGCGCGAGGGCGGAAGATCCTCGACGACCCGCCGCGCGACGCGGTGGCGGCCGCGTGCTCGTTCACCGAGATTTTTCTCGAGGACTTTACCCGTGACGACCGGCGGCTGTGGCGCGAACTGTTCGGCGCTGCGATCGCAGAGCCGGCCACGGTGGGGCGGCGCCTGTTCGAAGGCGATGCGCAACTGGTAACGCAGCTTGCCTCGCTCCTCGAGCGATACCGGATCGACGGGATTCTCGCATCCGATATAGAACCCATGCCCGCGGCGACCGTCCTTTACGGCGTCTGCTTCACGTGGATGACCGCTTATTTGATGAACGACTCGATCAGCGCCGAGATGGTGCGCAACGAGATTCGTCGCGGTACCGCGATCGCCATGAGCGGGTTGTTTCCGCGCGCCGACACAATCTCAATTACCAGGAGAGGACAGGCACCATGATCGAAATTATCGAAGGCTTTCCAGAAAATGTAGTGGGAATTCTGGCCAAGGGCGAAGTGACGAGAAAGGACTACCTCGAGGTGGTGATACCGGCAATAGACAAGGCGCTGAAGCGAAATGCCAAGCTGCGGCTTTACTACGAGCTGGGTTCCCAATTCAGCGGAATCGATTTCGGCGCCGAATGGGAAGATTTCAAACTCGGAGTTGAGCATCTTTCCCGTTGGGAACGGGCGGCCGTCGTCACCGACGTCGCCTGGATCAGGCATCTGGTCGGCGCTTTTCGCTTTCTGATGCCCGGAGAAATGCGAGTCTTCACTTCCGCCCAGACATCAGAAGCCCGGAAATGGATCGTCGCCGCGTAGCCCGACGCCGCGATCCGATCTCAAAGGAGTAGCCATGGCTCCGGACGATTTTATTCCGAATCAGTGGTACCCGATCTTCGACAGCTCGAAGTTGAGACGGCGCAAACCCGTCGGCATCACGCGCCTCGGCGAGCGACTGGTGTTGTGGCGCGACAGTAGCGGCGCCGTCGTATGCATGGCGGACCGTTGCCCTCATCGCGCCGCCCAGCTCAGCCTCGGATGGGTCCGAGACGACTGCCTGGTGTGTCCGTTTCACGGACTGCGGTTCGATTCGGCCGGCCGATGCGTGCTGATTCCCGCCAATGGCGAGGGCGAGCCGGTGCCGCGCGGTTTCGATTTGCCGTCACATCAGGTCCGCGAGGCGCACGGCCTCGTCTGGTATTGGTTCGGTGATTCTCAACCCGCCAGCGAAATCCCGTGGTTTCCCGAAGCGCCTGATCCAGGTCCGCGAACCAGCTTCGTGCAGCGCGATTACCCCGTTTCATACCTGCGCGTGATGGAGAACCTTGGCGACATGCATCATGTACCTTTCGTTCATCGAGCGACAATTCCCGGCGCAGGAACTCGCGTCGAGATGCAGGAAGCGCGGCTCGACGGCGCCATCATTCGAATGAAAGTCTCGCTGCATCAAGAACGACCCGGCTGGATGCGGCCGACGTACAACTTCACTTACGCAATTCGCTTACCCACGCTCGCGACGATTGAGGTCGCACGAGGGATACAGTTTGTCGCCAGCGCGACGCCGATCGATCACGACCATACGTGGCTGTGGGCGCGATACGGACAGGACTATATTCCAGGATGGCTGGGTGGCAGAGTCATCGCGCGGCTGGCGGCGAAGTTCGACCTCGAGCTGGTGTTCACGCATCAGGACATGCGGATGCTCGCGAGCCAGCAGCGCAATGAACCTGGGGATATCTCGTCCTACCACCTGTTCGAGGCAGATCGCGCGATCGCGCTGTATTTTGGTCTGCGCAAACAGGCGATGGACGAAGCTCACTCGCGAGTCAGTTCGATCAAACTTCGCGCCGCTGGCGCCGAGTGAAACGGCTGAATAGCAAATGGGGAAGTTTGCGACACTGGTGTGGAGGAATCTACGCCGCAGTCCGCGGCGCACCATCCTCACCATCATGGCGATTGCGCTGGCGGCGTTCACGTACTCGTCGCTGTCGAGCCTTCCAAATATTATGCGCGCAACGCTGAGCACCCCCGATTCCGCACGGCGCATCATCGTGACGAGCGACTCGGGATTTTTCAATCGTCTGCCCGATTCGTACAAGCCCAAAATTCTTGCGGCGCCGCACGTCGTCGCAGCTTCGGGATTGGTGTACTTCGGCGGAATCTATCGTAGTCCCAGCGACCAACTCGGAATCGCGGTCGATGCAGACCAGGCGGAACTGATGTGGCCCGATTGGGGCGTCACCCCGGAGCGGGCCGGCGAGTTCCGCGCCAGCGCCACGGCGTGCCTGGTGCCGGCGGCGATGATGCGAAAGTACGGCTGGCACGTCGGCGAGCAGATCATCCTCAGAGGCACCATTGTGCCGGTGGACGTGACCCTGCGCATCGCCGACACTTTGGGCGCGAGCGCGCCGCCTGACTCACTGCTATTTCGCCGCGACTACCTGGAACGGTCGCTGGGTGGGAGCCCGACCGTGAATGCGTATCACGTCATGCTCGATCGCGCCGATTCGGTGCCCTCTGCGATCGCGGCAATCGACGAAATTTTCTCGAACTCGGCGGCCGAGACTCATAGCGAATCCGAGGCTGCGTGGTTTTCAAACTTCATCAACCTCGACACGCTCTTCGCGATGCTCCGGGCGATGGCGATCCTGGTAGTAGCCTCGGTCGCCCTGGTAGCGCTCAACAGCGTCGTGATCGCGGTGCGAGAGAGGCGCAGTGAAATTGCCGTCATGCGCGCGATAGGTTTCAGTCCCTCATTGATCATGTACCTGACGGTCGCGGAATCGGCGCTGCTGGGCTTGGTGGGAGGGGCGGTCGGGTGCGCGGCTACTTTTCTCATCGCGAAGAATTTGCCGCTCTCACTCCTGCCGCTGGGACCAATAGATCTGCTCGGGATCATTTCGCCGGGAGTGATCGTGCAGGCCTTTGTCTTATCGATCGCTATAGGAGCGGCGGCTGGATTGATTCCGGCGCTTGGTTCGGTGCGCCAATCGGTGGTCGAGTCGATCCGCGCAATAGCCTAGGCGATGAATTTTCGGCCGCGCGCGCGTACCGATCCGGCAGTTAGCGCCGGCCTTACGTTTCCCTCGGTGCGCGCTGCCAATAGCGGCCTCGAATCGCCGCGCGTCGTGTGAGGTTCTCGTGATAGAGCGGCTGTCCTCCGGCTAGATCAAGATCCGGCGCGCCGCTTGACGCCGGCGAGTATCGCATCGGCGAGTGCGCCGTAGTTGCCGTCATAATGATGAGCGCCATTCCTGCGGAACGTTTCGACGCCTCGCTGCGCGAGCGCAGGACAGGCAGTATCGGTCTCGTCCTGTCCGTAGAAGCACTGGATGAGGTGCGCCGGAATTTTTGTTGCTTGCGGCAACACTGGAAGTGCGTCGGGTCCGGGCGGTTCGCCCAGCCATCCGCGAACCGAAATTTCGAAATCCGCAGATTTCGAGAGTCCCAGCAAAGAGATCAGAACCACGTGGTCACGCAAGCTCGGCGGCAGAAGGTTGTAGGCGAACGGCATCACGTCGGCGCCGAATGAGTAACCGACCAACACTACTTTGTCGGCGTGCCATTTTGTCATGAACGTCTGGATCAGCGCGCCGACCACATCCGCGGTCTGCTGCGGCGTCTTCTTGCTCCAGAAATATCGAAGAGTGTCCAGGCCAACGACCGGCACACCTTGCTGCTGAAGGTCCTCCGCGATGGTCTTGTCGAGGTCACGCCATCCGCCATCACCTGAGAGGAGGATCGCCATCAGCTTCGACGGATGGTCAACCGGCAGCTCGGCGAGCGGCAAGCCAGAGATATCAACCGCCTTCGGAATATTCGTGGGAGCGTTGGTTACCGCGGGCCGGAGCGGCGCGAGATGCGGCTCGATCAGCGATCGCAGTGCGTCGCCCGGCGCCATGCTGGGCGGCATCTCGTGGAGATCGATCGGCGCGCCCTCGTGACGCAGTCTCATCAGGTATTCGCGGTCCGCTCTGCGGACGTGATGGGTCAATCCGACTATCCAGAAGCCAGGCAATTTTTTTGGAGCGCCATAGCGAAATCCACCCCTGCGCGCCGTCGTGGGCAGGTCGGAACAAATTGGTTGCCTGCTCGCTATGATCTCCGCGGGATCGATCGACACGGCACCCGCAATCGTTACTGCGGGAGCCTGGACCAGGTTCAATTCGGCGAGCGTGCCGCCTTCGCCGACGCCGGCAACAATCGGTGTCAGGTAGGTTGGAAGCCGGCGCTCTCTCTCCAGTTGGCGGGTGAGCAATTCCGTATCGTAGACCAACTCGTGGCACTTCTCCTTGAGCTTATCGAGCCCCCGCAAATATTTTTTGCTATCAACCTCGGCCACCAACGCGCCGCCTTTCGCCATCGCTCGCGCGGCAGCCTCATCTGCCTTCGTCAATCCCTTGCGGCCGGAAAAGTAGATCACGACCGCACGAGCTTCACCCGTCGGCTCGGCTAGTTTGACGCTGCCGTAGCGGCCCGGCTCGAACGCATATGCGGTCGATGCAGAGAGGCAAAAGGCGGCAGCGATGAAAGCGAGCGCACGACGCAATCCAATCATGTCGCGGAGGAACCTCGCCTGTATCCGCTGGCGAGCGCTGCCACGTCCGCGAGGGTGATGAATGGACCGGCCGCGCCCGATGCCGCCAGATACCGAGGTTCCCAGACCGGGCGAAACTTATTCTTGAAGCTGCGCAGTCCCTGAAAATTGTAGATGGGTCTGCCGTGTTGCCATACCAGGCCTGCGATGCGATTCCACCGTGACGAAAGCGGTCTCCGCGCGATACCTGCCAGTGGCGCCATCCCAAGGCTGAGCCGCTTGAAGCCTCGGGCTTTCAGATCCAACGCCAACTGCGTGAACAAGCATTCCATCGTACACGGTGGCGCGCCTGGCACCTGCCGCATAAGTCCTACCGTCGCTTCGGTCTGCAGATCCGTCGTCATGAAGGTGACGAACGCGATCGGCTTCCCATGTTGCGATAACAACGCTGCCGATTGAGCCGCGACAAATCGCGGCTCGAAGCCCGCGACCGAGAACCGTCGCTCAGCGGCGTGATTTCTGGCAAGCCACCTATCGGAGATCTCACTGAGCACTTCCCTGCTCCTGGCATATCTGTTGAGGAGGCAGAATCTGGAATGTCAGTCCTTCTCGTTCGCCGCGCTTCAGCGCCTGGCGCAGCCCATAGCGCTCGGAACCTTCCATGCTGAACTGCTCCAGGTAAATGCAGGCCTCTTCGCCGACCTTCACGACTCTAAGGCCCGCGTCGAGGTAGAGCGGCAAGCTATCGGGACGAACCTGGTAGAAGGCGGCGCGTCCGCCGTGCTTGTCGGCAAGTTCGACGAAGCGCCAAACCAGTTCCGGCCATTCCTCGCAGCGTCCTACGGGATCGAACAGCGCAACCCAACTCCGGCCGCGCTTGGCATACATGAGGAACGAGTTTCCCGAGCTGGAAAACAGAAAGCTCTTGTCGCCCATCAGCGCCAGCGTCGCGGCACTGCGCTCCTGGCCGCCAATGATGGCAGTTGCGCGCGACAGGTCTGGTTCCGAAGGTGGCTGGATGCGTCCGGGCGCGGTCCGCAGCAACTGCCATAACGAAATGCCGAGCGCCAGAATCGACGCTCCGAGAATCGCTCGCAATGCCCGGGATGCCTGAGCATCGAATTCAAACTGCCACCAGATTTCCCGCCGATAGGCGACGTCACGAAAGGCGAACAGCAGGATACCGATCGCGCAGGCGATGACGACGGCAATCGCGATGAACCAGCCCAGCCTGAACGGCTGATGCAGGAACGCGGCCGGGCGAGTGAACTCTCGGCGCGTCGCGAGCAGAAGACATATCAGGAAAACAATTGCGGCGGTTTCGCCGAATGCCAGGCCTTTCGCCAGACTGAATGCAACGTTGACCAACGCGACAATCAGCGCGACCCACCATGCGCCGTCCAGCCGATGATACAGGCCGCGAGCCACGAACAGCAGAAAGACGCCCGCCAGGGTCGCGAGCAAGTGCGAGATCTCAACGGCCCAGAGCGGCAGGACACCTTGCAGCGCCGCCAGCCGCCAATCCAGCGCGGGAGTCGCGCCCGATAAGACCAGCATGACGCCGACCGCGAAGGTGACGGCGCTCAGAAAAATAGGCGCGAGAAGTTCGGCTCCCAGCGAAACCCGTTCCCCGGCTTTTGAGCGAAAACGGCCCGGCACGCTCCGCAGTTCGAATCCCGCCAATGACGCTGCGGCAAGCAGTAGCGGCAGCACGAAATACACGCCGCGATAAATCAGCAGTGCTGCCACCAACTGGTTGGAATCGACAAAGCGTCTCAGCGCGAGGAAGACGACGACGTCGAAAACGCCGAAGCCGCCCGGGACCCGGCTGATCAGACCCAGCGCAGTCGCCGCCGAAAAGACTGCCGCGAAACTGAAGAAGTCGATCCGCGCGCCTGGCAACAGAAACCAGAACGCCGCGGCCGCCGCCGTCAAATCGATCGCGCTAGCCACGAGCTGAAGGAGTGTGATCGAAAGTGCGGGCATCGCGATCGAAAGCCGCCCGATTGCTATCGGTTGCCGCCGCCATGAACGAAGCAGCAGCGCGAGCAGGAGTGCGAGCAACGCGGCGGCGCCGGCTAATCGAATCGACGTGATCGAAACAGGCAACAAGTGCGCGATCGCATTCCCGGAAAGCATCAGACTGAGTGCTGCGAACGCCGCCAGGCCAATGCCGAATGCCACGTTGATGAAGAGCATGACGCGCGCCGTCTGCTCAGGGCGCACGCCGACCGCGCCATAGACGCGATCGCGAACCGCGTCGGCGGTCAGCGCCTTGAAACTGACGGCGTTGCCCAGTGCAGAGCCGCAGAACGATGCGAGCAGCAGGGCCGGCGTCGATACTTGCACGCCGACATAACTCAATGCGCACAGATCGCGGGCGACCAGCGCCAGGTAGCTCAATCCCGTCAGCAGAATAGAAATCCAGATGAGCCTATGTGGTGTCGCTCGAAGCGCCTGTGTCACTCCGTGATAGTCGAGCCCGCGTGACAAATCATTGAGAAGGAAGAGCACTAGCGCACATGCAGCGACCGCGGCGATAGGACCCGCGATACGCCGCAAAATCTTCGCGCGACTGGTCAGCGAGCGATTGGTATGCAGCAGTTTTTTGTCCATGAGCGACAGCGTCTGCGTCTTTTCATCAGGAAGCGTCTCTCGCGTCGGTGAAGGTGGAGTCGCGTTCAGTAATAGACGCGTCGTCGATGATTCGGGCCAGCGTCCAGCGAGACGATTGCGATAACATCGGTGCGCGCGCGACGACTGCCCATTCTCCCTCTCTCACCGTGAATCTGTGCGCTTCTGCCATAAGTTCCGGCGCTGCGGCAAGACTTGGATTCTTCCAAAGCAGCGCGCGTATGCGAGCGCGTTCCAACCCGATCCTGGTCTTCAGGCTCGGGCTGCAGCGCCCCGCCTGCCACGCCCTCAGCTTGTCCATGAGTCCCGCCAATGATTCGATCACAGTGCGTCGAACCGAGGTTGCCACGCTCGAGATTTCCTCAGCAATGCCGACCGGATCCAGTTCGTCAAATTGTCGGGACCGAGCGGCGGCTGCCTGCGCGCGACACCACGCATAGTGATCTTGATCGGAATCGCCAGTTTCGTCGTCGGAATTTGTTGCGACGCGAAGCTTTAGCCGGATAATGCGAAGGCTGAGCCGCATGAGGGCAACGGCCTCAGTTTCCGCCTCGGGTTCATCAGTGGTGACCAGCACGAGATCCGAAGTTAGGACCTCGTGCAAAGCTGCTTTCTCCCCCAGAATCAGCATCGCAGCAAAGCAAGCGCGTCTGTACAAACTCCTCCACTCAAGCTCGATCAGTCCCGCAAGCGAGGACGATCGGGAAAGGGCGTCGTCAATTTTGAATCTTGCCGATTCGATTTCAGAGCGCCGAGCCGGGCTGTGATACTGCGAGCCGACGTTCCAAATCGTCAGATGAGTCAGGAGTTTCTCAACCGCTTCCCTCAGTGGGTTCGAATCATTCACTCGCGCGCTTTTTTCCAGCACATCTCCGACGGCGTCCCAGTCGATTTCATAGATCCGGCGATCCAACAGTAGGAGTTCGGTCGCCTTGCTCCAGGCGTAAAGGTCTCGCTCGCGAAGCCTTCGATTTTCGTCATCTTTGTCCGACACTCTGTTCTCTCCCAGTGGGCCGATTCCGCGCGGCTGGATAGCATCCAGTCTCCGCGACGGTCGGTTTCGGATATCAGGCGAATTGTCGGCATGCGCCCGCGGCTCATGCTCGGCGATATCCCGCGAAACGCGACTATTGGAGAGAGCTAAATTCTCAGACGGCAGAGGAGCGCAAGAGGAAGGGAGCTTACAGGTGCAAGAGAAAAAATGCGCACCGAAAAACGCGACATCCGCCGCAGGCGTGCATCGAATACTCTTCCGAACGACCCTTGAGGCGCGGAAACCTCTTGCAGAGAGCGCGAGCGAAGGTTCTCCTCAAACGGCAGTGTCCTGCTTTGACGCCGGGCGCTGCGCAGTGGGAGATTGAAGACAACGGGCGCCGAATCGCCTTTCGTCGTTCCACTCGGTGCAATCGCGCCTGGCAATGCGCAAGTGATTGCGAGCAACGACGTCAGCAACCATAGACCGAGCGTCTTCACGTCACTGAGTGTACATCCAATTTTCGATCGGAGCGAACCGTAAGAACCGCCGCGCAAGGGTCTTTTTGCCACCTGATTAGAGGCAGCAGAGCCCGAAGTTGCACGCGTGCAACGATCCTTAAGACGCAAAACAAGGAAATTCCAATTCCTTTTTTCTGGTTCCTCTTTTGCTTGCCGTTGGGTGAGAGAGATTCTAGTGACAGTCGACTCATGACGGCCTTCGAGAAAAATCGGTTCTATATGCCCGAGCTTGACGGGTTGAGGTTCTTCGCTTTTCTGGCGGTGTTCCTGTCGCACGTCGCGGTGTTTTCCAACGGCAACCACGGATCAAGACCCGCAGTAGTAGAACTCTGCAACATGTTCGGCCGGTTTGGCGTCGACCTGTTTTTTGCACTCAGTGCCTATCTTCTGACCTGCCTGATGCTTGCCGAGAGGGAGAAATCCGGCACGATTCGGATTGGCGCTTTCTATATGCGCCGCCTGTTGAGAATATGGCCGCTCTATTTCGCCTGGTTGGCCGCGCTGATGCTGACACGGCATCTATGGTCTGATTATTCGCTGAGCTTCTTCGTCCCTTTTCTATTATTCGGGGGAAATTTCGCGGCTTCGCTCGGCGTGGTTACGAGTCTGGTCATCCTGCCGCTGTGGAGTCTTTCGGTCGAGGAACAGTTTTATCTCGTGTGGCCGCTGCTCATGCATAACCTGACCCGCCGCGGCGTGGTCGTGGCCGGCGGCGCAATCTGGATATTCACGAGCTGGGCCCGGTTCGAACTGCTTCGAAGCGGGATGACGCCTCATCAGATCTGGTTTATTGGGTTCGCGCGGCTCGGCGCGATTGCGCTCGGAATCATGATGGCCGTACTCCCGCGACATTCGCCTCGCGCTCGCGGGCTGTGGTTTCTGGTGGGCTCGGCTTGTTGGGCGGATGCTGCCATGTGCCACCTCTATAGAATGCACTCCGAGGGATTTGCGCCTCCGATGGTCGGCTTTGCGATGGCTGCGATTGGCGCTGCAGCGTTCCTCTTTGCTGCGATCGGAATCAAGGAAGGCGGTATTCTGACCAAGCCCACTTCGGTCTACTTGGGGCGTATCTCATACGGCCTGTACATTTTCCATGGCGCCGCGCTGGTGCTGGCCGCCCATATCTTGCCCGCGTTGCCAGATCCTGCGTTTTGGCCGGCGTTATCGATTCTGGGTTTCGGTCTGACACTGGCCCTTTCGACGGCATCCTACCGATGGCTTGAAAGCCCTTTCCTCCGTCTGAAGAAACGCTACGAAGTCATCAGCGCCGCGCCGGTGATTTCGGGTCGCCTAGGTCATGAGCGTCTCGCGGTCAACGAAAGCGACTAAAGCGACAAATTGCCGGCGACACGCGCATTACCTGGATTTCCGTACCGCGCCAGAACACTTCAATGCCGTAAGGATACTCCGCGGCGAAAGCGGCGCTCGATCGTCTTACCGGCGTCCCTCACGGAGATGCCCGACGAATGAAAAGTGGGACTCATCGAATTGCCGGAATCATCGTAGATATTAGATTTGCGGCGGGGCGCTCGATGAAACGGGATGGCGAGTACACAAGGGCGGCAAGAGCCGATTCTCGAGCGGGGCTACGATATCCAGGGCACACGAGCGAGCAGGGTCATACGCGCGCTCGAGAGTCACACACCTGTATCCTGATCGGCGATCAACGAAGCTACGCAGGTCTCCGATGGCTTCTCGGATGTCTTTGGCTGACATTCGAGCGAAAGTGCGACGTGTGCAAGCAGCGCTGACATTCGGTCAAGCGGAGCAAGATCTCGCAGATGACAAGGTGCACGCTCGGCGTGCCGAAGGCGGCGATTGTCTTTTGGTGGGCCGTTGGAGACTCAAGGCAGCTGAATAAGAGTCGGCGAAACAGCCCTCTTCACTGCTAAAATGGATCGTCGTCCGACGTATGAAAAATGAACATTCGAAGCAAACATATCGTCACATGTAATAGGTGCCCGCGCAGAGGCCGCGACGAGTCGCGAGCTCTCTGTCACCCCCAAAAAAGAGGCGACCCGTGGCGGCTCGCCGTGGCATCCGAACCTCATCCCGCGCAAGCGCACATGAAGGAGGTAGCGTATGCCAACAGGAGATTGTGTCTCGGTCCGCCACGTGCCCGCTGCGATGGTCGCGATCGCACTCGCGATTGCACTCGCGGTCCCGGCAGGCGCCGCAGTAAAACCGGGCGACGTCATCACCGCTCAAACCGCGTACAAGGTGAAAGACCTTGTCTCGCCCGGCGTTTACTACAAAGTCACGAACGGCATGACGATGGACATCGTGCCGACCTCAACCATCCAGTGGCCACCGCCGTTTCGCGACGCCACTGAAAAGTATGCCGACCAGGTGCGGCTCTCGCCCGACGGCCGGTCGCTGGTGAACTATGTCGCTGGGCAACCGTTTCCGTTTCTTGATCCCAATGACCCGAGCGTTGCGACCAAGATCATGTGGAACGCGGCGTTCAGACCTATCACGTCCGACGACTATGACCTGCGATACTACGATTGCGACGACGTGTACGAAGGACTCAACAAGCCGTACAACGTGATCGACTACTTTCAGATTGGACACTACGCCGGTTACGACGAAGTCGGGCGGACCGAAGTCGATCCAATCCCGATCGATCCTGACTTTAAGGCGACGGGGCGCTATTGGATGTTCGCTCTTTACCCGATTCTCACGCCCGAAAATCTTCGCGGGTCTGGTTTCATTCGCTACCGCTACGCAAACCCAACCAAGGCTGACGACATCTGGCAGTGGACTCCAGGAACGCGGCGGCTGCGGCGCCTGAACGAAGGCATCATGAGCGACGCAGTTGTGGGTGGAGGCAATCCCACTTCGTTCGACCCCGATCACTACTCCGGATTCAACGCCAAGGTCGAGGAATACAACTACAAGCTCCTTGGCCAGAAGACGATGCTTGCGTCGGTGAACGCCAAGCATTCGCCGGAAATCACCTGCTCAACCGACGGCGGCGCCAGCGCGTGTCCCGAGAATTGGGAGATGCGCCAACTGTACATTGTCCAGACCTCGCCGCGCGTCTCGGTCAACAGCCAGGCGCTGCACTCGAAGTCGATTCTCTACATCGACGGCGAGATGTGGTTCGAACCTTACGTGGATGAATACGATCCCAACGGTCAGCTCTGGCAGAATCACATCTACTGGCTGACCTATCGCGACCGACCGGTGCCTGATGCGCGCATAGCGATCTATCCCTTCAAGCGCGAATTTGTGGTGGGCGCCGCCGCGACCGACGTTCAGTCTGGAATGACCACGATGTGCTACCTGCCCGGGCAAAGCACGCCCGAGCACGAATGCTGGTACATCAACATGGGCGGAGTCGACCGCGATTTCTTCACGACCAACGCGATGGTCCGAGCCGCGCCGTGATCAATGACGCGGGACCTTGTTCCTGAACTGCTCCCGGTGAGCGAACCCGATGTCACTACTGCGACAGGGGTGGAAATCATCAGAAGCGAAAGGTGCTTAAGGGACTCGAAATCCTCTGGAGCGAAAGCTCCGTGCGGGTTCGAGTCCCGCCCCGGCACCATTATTTTGGCGTGGTGAGGCCTATCTGGTGAACGCGGACGATTGACCGCCATCGACGACTAGCAATCGCTCCTACTTGGAAAACTCAGAGCGGATTGCCTTCACCGCTGGCGTCAGGCTAAGAATGTAGTCGTCTTGCGCCTTCTCGCCATAATCCTTGCTGTCCTGCTTCTTCCGTTCAGCATGAACGTGCCGTCAGCGATGGCGTGTCCGACAGCGGCGTGCTGCGGCCCCGATTGTTCGAGCAGCGCTCCGATCAATCAGTTGAGCTGCTGCAAAACGCCGGTTGCGCCGGATCGAGCGACGATTCAAGCGCGAGATACGCAACATTTCGATTCGATCGGGAGTATGCCCGTAGCGGCGGTGATCGTCGCGACTTCGCACTCGCGGAGCATCGTCGTCGCTCGAGGGTATTCGCCACCCGACCGTCTCCTTTCGTTGGCACTTCTCTGTTCCCGACAAATCTGAACCTTCCATAAGCGCGTGAGTTGAATGGCGAATGTGCCTCATTCGCCGCCGACGCTTGCGTGCCGCCTGCTCGCGACAATCCGATGAACATCTGCCGATACGATTCGGCAGGTTAAAGCGCAGGTTCTGGACCTGCGAAGGACTCAGCCGCGCCGCGATCGATCGCGGCTGGAAGGTTGGAATTTGTGAAGTGCCAAAGCATTCGCCGCACAACGGCGCGAAAGTTGATAGCGACCATATTCGCCATCGCAATTCTGACGGCGATTCCATCGGCGGGACGCGCACAGGATGGCGCTTCGGCGACTGAAACACCCTCCGGCTCGGATCGACTGCGAGCGCTTGTCGATGAGGCTCTCGCTCGCAGCCCGGTAGTACTCGCGGCGCGCAGCCACTGGCAGGCTCAAACGAAGGTGCCGATCCAGGCCGCCACGCTGCCTGATCCGGAGGTCTCGCTCCAGCATTTCACCGTTGGAAGTCCGCAGCCATTCTCAGGCTATGAGAGCAGCGACTTCTACTACACCGGCTTCGGCGTCTCGCAGGACATTCCGGGGCCCGGCAAGCTCCGCCTGCAAAGGTCTGAGGCCGAGAGAGATGCCGAGTACTCCAAGCATCGCTACGAAGCCGCCGGTCGCGCCGTCGAAGAAAAGGTCAAGGAGCTCTACTACGAGCTGTTCTATCACGCTAAGACGCTGGCGATCCTTGATCGCAATCAGGACGAGCTGCAGCAGATTCAGAAAATCGCCGAAACCCGCTACCGCCTCGGACAAAGCCAGCAGCAGGATCTGATCAAAGCGCAGCTTCAGACCACCGAGCTCCTCAAGGAGCACGCAATGCACCATCAGGAGGAGGATCAAGAACAGCTCGCGCTCAAGCAGGTGCTCGGGAGGGATCCCGACTCGCGCAATATCGACATCGGTGACGTCGAAATGACGCAGCTCCAGCTCGACGCATCGCAGATCGCGCAGTTGGCCGACAGCGGTTCTCCCGACCTCGCCGCGGATCGCGCGATGGAAGCGCGTAGCGCCGAAGCGTTGAAGCTTGCGCATCAGGGATACTGGCCGGACTTCACGGTCGGTTACTCGTATCAAAAAACCGGGCCCGGTTTCAGCGACTATTACATGTTGAGTCTCGGCGCGAAGGTTCCGCTTTATTTCTGGCGCAAACAGACGCCCGCCATCGAGCAGGCCGCGCTTGAGGCCGAATCAGCGCGCGCGCAAGTCCGTGCAACTCAGCTGCAGGTCTCCTCAGATGGAGAAAGCAGCATGGTCGCGATGCGCACCGCGGAACGGATCCTGGCTATCTATCGCGACGGTCTGATCCCGCAGGCCGAAACGTCGCAAGCCTCGGCGATGGCGGCGTATCGAGTCGGCAAAGTCGATTTCCAGACGCTGCTCTCGTCGGTGCTCGATCTGCAGAACCTGCGGCAGGAGTACTACCGCAGCCTCGCCGACCACGAGATCGCTATCGCCAAACTCCAGCAGGTAATCGGTGACCGACGATGAACTACAACTCACTAAGTTGGCGAGTCTGCATGCTGGCTCTCTTTATGGCCATCGCGGCCCCAAGCGCACACGGAGCGGATTCCCAGCTCGCGCCCATCCGCATCACGCCAGAGCGCAGGCAACTGATCGGCCTGAAGTTCGCGACCGTGGCGCGAAGGGACGTGAGCGACCGCCTCGAAACCACCGGCAACATCGAGGCCGACGAACGGCTGCAAGGTTACGTGCAAACGCGTTTCGCCGGATGGATCGAAAAAGTGTTCGCGAATTCGAGCTACCAGTACGTCCGCCGTGGTCAGCCGTTGTTTACGATTTACAGCCCGGACTTGGTGAGCACCGAGAACGAATATCTGCTCGCTCTCGAGGCTCGCAAGCGCGTGAAGGATAGCAGTGTCGCCGACGTGACCAACGACGCGTCATCGCTGGTCGATTCCGCCGCGGAACGTCTCAAGCTGTGGGGAGTGTCGCCGCGCGAGGTCGCGCGCCTGGAACGCGAACGCACTGTGCGGCGCGCCGTCGAGATCGACTCTCCCATGAGCGGATACATCGTCGAGCGCAACGCGCTGCCCAACCTGTATGTGCAACCCGACACGCGCCTGTTCACGATCACCGATCTGTCGAAGGTCTGGATCTACGCGGCGGTGTTTCAGAACGAGATCGGAAAAGTCCATCCCGGCGATCCTGCAACCGTTACGGTGGACGCCTATCCGGGCACGAACTTCGACGGGCGCGTCGATTTCATCGAGCCGCAGATCGATCCCATGACGCGCACCGCAAAAGTTCGATGCGAGTTCAACAACCCCAAAGGCCAGCTCCTTCCCGGGATGTTCGCGCATGTCGCGCTTGACCTTCCGATGGGCGAGCAGACCGTGATCCCTGACACGGCGGTTCTGCGCACCGGCACACACAACGTCGCGTTCATCGATCGCGGTGACGGTTATCTCACGCCCGCCGAGATCGAGTTGGGTGCGCACGTCGGCGACGAATTCATTGTGCTCAAGGGACTCGCGCCGGGTCAGCAGATAGTCAGCTCCGCCAACTTCCTGATCGATTCGGAAAGCCAGCTCCAGGCAGCCGCCGGAGCGTTTGTGCCGCCTCCACCGGGCGTCGGCGCGAATGCTCCTGGAGCAGCCACTGAGGCAATCCCCCAGGCAAGCATCGAGTTCACCAGCGACCCGAACCCGTTGGTGCGAGGTCACAACAAGGCGATCGTGACGGTGCGCGATTCCAAAGGCGCGCCAATCTCAGGCGCGCAAGTGACGGTGTCCTTCTACATGGCGGCGATGCCCGCGATGGGAATGGCGGCGATGCGCGCGCAAGGCACCGCGGAAGATCAAGGGAATGGAACCTACTCGGCGAATATCGATCTACCGAGCGGTGGCACCTGGAGCCTGACGATCACCGCGTCCAAGGGTGGTCAACCTATCGCGACCAAGCAAATGGACGTGTCGGCCAGCGGCTCCATGGCGATGTGAGGACCGAAGCATGATCGAAAGAACTATCGACTGGTGTAATGAGAACCGCTTCATCCTGTTCTTCGGCGTGCTCGCGCTGATACTCGCGGGCATCTGGTCGCTCGATCGAATCCCGCTCGATGCGCTACCGGACATCTCCGACGTTCAGGTGATTATCCACACCGAATGGATGGGTCAGCCGCCCAACCTCATCGAAGATCAGGTGACCTATCCTATTGTCACCGCGATGCTTGCCGCGCCGCACGTAAAGGCGGTCCGCGCGCAGACCATGCCCAACGACTCTTATGTATTCGTCGTCTTTGAAGACGGCACTGACATCTATTGGGCGCGCAGCCGCGTGCTGGAATACCTGCAGCAGATCACGGGCAAGCTTCCGACGGGCGTAAATCCTGCAATAGGTCCCGATGCGACCGGCGCGGGCTGGGTCTACGAGTATGCTCTCGTCGATAAGAGTCATACTCACAATCTCGCCGATCTCCGCAGCCTGCAGGATTGGAACGTGCGCTATGCGCTCGAAACGGTGCCGGGGGTTTCGGAGGTCGCCACTATCGGCGGCTTCGTAAAGCAGTACCAGGTCAAGCTCGATCCAAATCGGTTGCTCGCGCTCAAGGTCCCGTTGGAAACGGTGATCGACAAAATCCGCGACAGCAATGGCGAAGTCGGTGGGCGCGTGCTCGAGATGTCGGGAGCGGACTACATGATCCGCGGCCTCGGCTACGTCCATTCGGTCACAGACCTTGAGCAGATCTCCGTCGCAACCAACAATGGCACGCCGGTGCTGATAAGAGATTTGGGCGTCGTAAGTCTCGGACCCGACTTGCGCGAGGGCGCCGCAGAATGGAACGGCGACGGCGAAACCGTCGGCGGCATCGTAGTAATGCGCTACGGACAGAATGCGCTCACCGTCATCGACGGGGTCAAGCAGAAGCTCGCTCAGATTCAAAAGACCCTGCCGCGCGGCGTTGAAATCGTAGCCGGTTACGATCGTTCGGGACTCATCCAGGCATCGATCAACACTTTGAAGCGCGATCTGCTCGAAGAGGCCATCATCGTAAGCCTCGTGATCATCATTTTCCTCTTCCACCTGCGCTCCGCGCTGATCCCGATTCTTGCGCTGCCGATCGCGGTCATCGCGACCTTCATTCCGATGTACTATCTGCAGATCAGCTCCAACATCATGTCGCTCGGCGGGTTGGCGCTGGCGATAGGTGTGCTGGTCGATGCTTCGATCGTGATGGTCGAGAACGGCTATCGACACCTATCGGAAGCGCAGCACCTCGCGTCGCTAAGAGGCGAATCGGTTTCCCCATCCGAGCGGCAGCGAATTTTGCTATCGGCCGCAAAGCAGGTCGGCCGCCCGATCTTCTTCTCGCTGATAATTATTGTCGTCTCATTCCTGCCGGTGTTCCTGCTCGAATCGCAGGAGGGACGGATGTTTCGTCCGCTGGCTTATACCAAGTCCTTTGCGATCGGCTTCTCTTCAATTCTCGCGATCACCGTGGTTCCGGTGCTGATGGTTCTCTTCATCCGCGGTAAGCGCCTTCGACCGGAGGAGGACAACCCCATCTCGCGCTTCTTCCAGGCCATCTATCTGCCGGTCATCCGATGGTGCCTGCATCATCGCGCCCTGACGATCGTCGCCAACGTGATATTCGTGCTGCTGACAATTCCGCTGCTGTTCAAGATAGGCAGTCAGTTCATGCCGCCGCTCTACGAAGGATCGAGTCTCTACATGCCGACTGCCTTGCCCGGTATTTCGATCAGCTCAGCGGTAGATCTGATGCAGAAGCAGGATCAGATCATCCGAACGTTTCCCGAGGTCGAAAGCGTGTTCGGCAGTGTAGGACGTTCGGATAGCGCGACCGACAACGCGCCGCTGGACATGTATGACACGACTATCATGCTCAAGCCTCGCGCCCAGTGGAGAAAGGGCATGACCTACGATTCGCTGATCGCGGAGATGGACGACAGATTACATTTTCCCGGTCTGTCTAACTCGTGGACGATGCCAGTCGAGAATCGGCTCGACATGGAGTTGACCGGGATCAAGACCCCGGTAGGACTGAAAATTCAGGGTCCCGAGGTCGATAGGATTCAGCAGATAGGTTCGCAGATTGAAGAGATACTTGGATCCGTTGCGGGCACGCGAGGAATTTTCGCCGAACGAGTCTCTCAAGGGTTCTACATCAACGTCGATGTCGATCGCGCGGTCGCCGCGCGGTACGGACTGACGGTCGGAGCCGTTCAGCGCGCAGTCAGCTCTGGCATGGGCGGCGAGAATATCGCGACCACCGTCGAGGGGCGCGAGCGCTACTCGATAAACGTCCGCTATCTCGCGGATTACCGAAATGACCTGAACGCGCTCCGCCGCATATTGATCATGACGCCGACCGGCGCGCAGATTCCGCTCGGCGAGGTCGCGCATATCGACTTGAGCCCGGGCCCCTCGATGATCCGCGACGAAGATGGGCAACTAACGGGCTACGTCTATGTTGACCTCGCGACTTCGGACTACGGCAGCTATGTTGACAGCGCGCAGCGCGTGCTGGATCGGCAGCTCCATCTGCCCGCCGGATACACTCTGAAATGGTCGGGCGAATATGAGTTCCAGTTGCGCGCGCGAAAGCGCCTGACGGTCATCCTGCCAATCGTATTCGGTCTGATCTTTGTCCTGCTCTACATGCTCTTCCAATCGGTGACCGAATCGATCGTGCTCATTCTTCCGACCGTGTACGCGATGACCGGCGGGCTTCTGCTTCAGTACATGATGGGCTTCAACTTCAGCGTCGCCGTATGGGTCGGCTACATCGCGCTGTTCGGAATCGCGGTCGAGACCGGCGTTGTCATGGTGATCTACCTTCACGAAGCACTGAATCGTCACATTGCCGCCGGCCAACTAACCCAGGAAGGCGTCGAAGCAGCGGTTATCGAGGGCGCAGTCCAGCGCCTTCGCCCCAAGCTGATGACCGTTGCGGTGGTAATGCTCAGTCTCGCGCCGATTTTATGGGAGAGCGGAATCGGTTCGGACGTGATGAAACCAATCGCAGCGCCAATCGTCGGCGGCATGATCACCTCGACGATTCACGTACTCATACTCGTGCCTGTGTTCTTCGCGATCATGAAGGAACGCGCACTAAGGAAAGGAACCCTGCTTTGAGGAGCACGCGGATACTGCTTTGCGCTGCACGCAAGTCACAAGGGCGTAGTGATGCAATCGCGCCTGGACCAGGCGAAGAGGCCAACATTGCTACGTGTTCAAACCGACCGAGCGCTGCCTTCGTAAAGGAAAGAAAACGGACGCGGAGCAAATTTCTGGTATCCGGTGCTGAGTCGCTCGATACGAAATCCGGCGGCTTGAATAAGATCATCAACCTTTCGATTGAGATGACAGCCACCGCCGATGTGTTTCCAGACCGGCGTGATCCGGTCCTGCCAGAGCACCACGTCCGGATCGGGCGCGCGCCCGTGCTCTGCGAACAGCAGTGCGCCCTCGGGTTTGAGAACTCGCCGCATCTCGACGAGCGCCGCGCCTACGTCAGGTATGGAACACAGCGTGAAGGTCATCACGACGGTATCAAAGCTATGATCATCGAGCGGCAATTTCTCGCTTGAGGCTTCCAGCAGACGCACGGGGAATCCCACATTTGCGACGCGCTGGCTGGCCTTTGCCAGAAGTTCGGCCGAGGGATCGACTCCATAAACGGTTTCCACACTCGGGGGATACGATGAGAGGTTGAGACCCGAACCGATCCCAATCTCAAGCACTCGTCCCTGCGCGGCTCCTGCCGTGCGCTCCCGGAACGGGGCGAAATTCTTCTGGCGCATGGTCAACTCGATCACTTGCGGCAGTATCCATCGATTGTAGAAACCCATCTGGTCTTCACTCCACGTTCACGAAAAGTTCGATACCGCGCCCGCGAAGAACTTTGGTCATCACTGGGGCGAACTTGATTAGCTTCCCGTATGTGGCTTACCTGAATCCTGAGACGAAGAATATCTGCGAGAATACCGCGACGCTGCATGCGAGTTCAGTTTTTGCCCTAAAAACACGCCCCATTTGCATCCGGTTGCATCGGCGTCATAAATGAGTAAATCATTAGATACGAGGCTGCATGGTCAGGAATCACCAACTATGCGGTGTTTAAAGAAGGTTCGATTACTTATGTTTGGTCACACGAAGAAACCTTTAGAGCTCGCGGGACGAAAGGTCATGGAAAAATCGCTGCTGAAGCAGTTCGAGGGATCCGACGGTCGCCGGCATCTGATCAAGGCCTTGACCTTGCAGCCGCTGATTCGCGATCAAAACGTGGCAATCGTACTCGCGCGGCGGGTGATGCTCGAAGCAGTTCCCGCCGGCAAGAAACTCATTCAGCAAGATGCTTCCGACCGGGATCTTTTTCTGATTCTGGAGGGCGTATTTTCGATCGTCATCAACGGGCGCATCGCGGCCAGTGCGAAAGCCGGCGAGCATGTCGGTGAAATGTCGGTCGTCGATCCCGAGATGCCTCGCTCGGCGTCGGTTATTGCGAGTTCGGATTCGATCGTTGCGCGCATTTCAGAGTCTGACTTTTCGACGGTCGCCGATCGATTCCCTCAACTGTGGCGGCGAATCGCGCTTCAACTGGCACGCCGGGTGCGGCATGGATTCCCGGTCGATCGCGCAAGAGTGAAAGCGGGCCGCGCCGCTTAGCCAACCTCATCGACTTTTGAGGGCTTCGAGCTCGTCCAGCGTGCGCGGCCAATCATCGTGCATAAGGCGCGAAAGAGCGCGGTCAGCTAACAGGCGGCCGCCAGTTTGGCACTTCGCACAGTAGTTAGTCTCGTTGCTCGCATAGCGGATGCGCTGAATCCTGGCGCCGCATCGCGGGCACGGCTGACGATAGCGGCCGTGGACCGCCATCTCCGGTCTGAACGCGGTCACCTTCTCCGGAAATTCAGCGTCAGCTTCGGCGCGCAAACGATCGATCCATTCGAGTAATGTCGCGCGAGTAGCGTGGTAAAGCCGCGCGACTTCATCGCCGGTCAATTTCTGCGTCATCGCGATTGGCGAGAGCTGCGCGCGATGCAGAATTTCGTCGGAGTATGCGTTGCCGATTCCGCTGAAAATATGTGGGTCGGTTAACGATCGCTTCAGCGTGTGATTGGACGATCGTAGCGCCGTAGCGAATTCGTCGAGCTTGACCTCGAGCGGTTCGACCCCGCCGGCATTCAACGACTCGAGGCCCGCATCTGTCTCCACCACGCGCAGCGCGGCCCGTCGCTGCGTTCCCGCTTCGGTAAGCCAGAGCCAGCCGTTGTCGAACTCGAAGGCAGCCAGGATATTTCTGCCACCGAGTTTCGGCGCGGAGGTTTTCCAATGCAGGCGGCCCGCGATCATGAGATGTAGTACGAGCCACAAATCGCCTTCGACGCCGATAGCGATCTGCTTCCCGACCCGTCGGACTTCGTTGACCGTCCGGCCCGCGGTTGCGATGATCGGCGGCGCAATGGAGCGCAACAGAAACGGGGATTTGACGATTGTCCTGACCAGCTGGTGCCCGACAACGCGCGACCGGATCGCTTCGACATAAACGCTGATATCAGGCAGTTCCGGCATGAGAGTTTTTTTACCGCGCGCCGTGTTACATTTACCCCGAATCGTGTCTAAACAGGATGTTGAAAAAGTAATTTTCAACGCCTGTTCCCTCTCTCTTGTCTCCCCCAAAGGGGGAGAGGCTATAGGTAAGAGGACAGTTTAACGCAGGGTGTTGAAAAGCTTGAAATCGAAAATGAATATTGATTCCGGTTTTTCAACACCCTGTATCGAGGACGCGCCATGAACTACTTTCTTGCCAAGACCGAACCCGGCACTTACTCGATCGACGATCTCGAGCGCGACCGGCGCACCAGTTGGGACGGGGTGACCAATCCGCAAGCGGTCCGCGCGATCCGCGAGATGAAGCCCGGCGACACCGTGTTCATCTACCACAGCGGCGGTGTTTCGAGCGTGGTCGGATGGGCGGTGGTGAAATCGGCCCCGCGCGACGATCCGAAAAATCCGAAGTCTGCGGTGGTCGATTTGGAATTCGGTGGGCGATTGGATTCACCCATCGCTCTGGCGGAGATCAAGCAATCAGGAAAGTTTGATGACTTGGCGCTGGTCCGGCAAGGACGACTGTCGACGATGGCGGTGCCCGAAAACCTGGTGGCGTGGATTCGCGTGCGAAATCCGAAAGCGAAGATCTAGAAGACGCGAGCGCCTCGCGAGAAGCGAGGCGCCCACGACCTTCAGAACGTCGGCTGTTTAGCTTCAACGATTAGTAACAACGCCCGCGAGCCCAGCTGGCTTGCCGCGCCAGGTCCCAGGCGGCCGCGGGGTGGCCATTGTACCGATCTATCAAAGCCTGCCTCTGGAGACGCTGGGCATTTGCGCAAGCGCCATATCCCCATGCTCCACCGCGATAGCCAGAGCCGTAGTACCGATTCGCATAATCATAGCCGCGGTAGCGATAGCCGTCGTCGGAGTCGCGATGCCCCCAGTTAACAAGTTCAACATAGTTGGAATTTGCGTTGTAGGCTGGTTCGGCGAAGGCTGGTGCACTCATCATGGGCAGCGCCAGCATTGCACCCGCCAAAACGCCAGTAATCAATTTTGTTTTGAATTTCATGGAACTTGCACCTGCGAGAATAGAAAGCATCAACAGTGCCAATACTGACCTATCAGGAGATTTTCGAAATCCCTGATCTTTTTCGAGCCGAAACCGTCTGAAGCTCGTACGAAATACAGGCCTTCGCGCGAATGGATTTTCTACAATGCGAAACGCGGGAAGATGAACATATTGAAAGGAAAACGAAAGCGGCTATCGACGACTCTCCGCGAGCAACATGAGCTGCTCACGCTATCGTATTCCGCGCACCAGCAATCGTCAGACCCAGCGCTTTGGCGATCTCAGTAGCGATCCAATCCGCCTGGATAGGATCTCCGATTCCGTCACCAAAATTCAGGTTGCCATCGTCACCGTAACGCACCTGGATTCGACGATACAGCGTCGTTCCGGCGGTCATCCCCGCGATTGACCTGACGTCGCGCACCTCGCTGGACGCAACTCGCCGCGTCGATACGGGAATACCGCACAAGCGCCACGTCACTTTCAGTTCGCCATCACCGATGACCACGGTCGTGGTGCCGAACATCATTGCGGTGACCCAGATAACCACGATCGCTTCGATAACCGGCCACATGATTTTGAAGATCAGTGGTGCGTGTTCTTTGAAGACTTCGTAAGTGCAACCGGACCAAATCGCCAGGAATACCAACATACCGAAGATCACCGACGGATTGCGGAACGCCCGAAAATGGACTTTGGTATGGCCGTCGGCGGTGGGCCCGATGCGGATAGCCGAACCTTGCGGACGAAACTCGCTCACGCGCTGGTCGCGGCGGATGCGCAAGTCGACCGCGTCGGCAGCCTCCGCAGAGCTTTCGCCGAGCTGAAAGATCGGCACCTCGAAGCTCGATTTGTAGTTGACGATCCCGCCGGGCGAGGACGCCTTGAGTTGCCAGTAGATCCGATCCCGGAAGTTGGTATCGTCAGTCGGCCTGCATTCGGGAGGAATCGGGAACGCGACCGGGATCGAGCCGTCGCCAGCGGACGTGACCTCCGAGTCGTCGCTCCACAGCGGCCGGTTGCTGCTGCTATTGCCCGAGCTAGTGACGTTGATACAGACCAGCTTGAGGTTTACCCGGCGCATCGGCTCGACACCGCCGCCAACGTGGATAGAGCCTTCGAGCGTTCCGCCTATTTTCCCCGGCACTGATTTCATCTCGAAGCGCGAAACGCCGTACACATTCCATCGTAAAAGCAGGTGTATCGCCCAACCGATCAGTCCGCATCCAATTATCGGAAAGATTGCGAGCAACGCGAATTTTGGCTCGTAGCGCAGGTTATGAGCTAGTAACGCCGGTACTGCGCTTGGCAGCGCGATCGCATTCCAGAAGAGCGCGAGCGCGGAGACTGCAATCGCGCCGGGCTTGGCGCTCGAATGAATCTCGCCCGCTGCCCACTGCGCGCGCCACAGCCATGGTTCATTCGGATGCGCGTGTTTCAGATCCACTTTCGTCATTGCTGCGATAGTTATCGAAGCCCAGCAATTGTGTCACCTAAGAAAAAACGGGAGCGGTCACAACGACCGCTCCCGCTCTCATAACTCCGAACTGATCGAATCTGCTGGCTACGGAGTGCTCTTGGCAGGCTTTTCCTTGTTGAACGTCAAGGTCATCGCGACGACGCCCGCCGCGACGTTCAAGCCGTTCTGTCCTTCGATCGACACCGGCTGCAACGCGACCGAGCTGTTGAAGCCTCCGACCAGTACGTTGGCGCCCGCGCCGACTCCTACCGCTGCGCTCGCAGTCGCCCCGCCGTAGTGACCGGCAAGTGCGCCCTGGCCGAGGTTGGTGGTCGGTGCCAGAACCGCCCACAGAATTACGCCCGACTGCAGGTAGCCGATGTCAGCGCCGAACTTCGTGATCGAGCCCGTGTAGTACTCGGTATATCCGGGCTGTAGCGCGTATGCGCACTCCAGCTTGCGCGATGAGCCGAAAATAAATCCCCATCCTGCCGCTACGTGACAGGTCAGGTATCCGGCGCGTACCGCGGCCCCTCCGCCGCTTGCTGGAGCGGGTGCAGGCGCTGCGCCTTGGGCGCGTGCGGATGGTGATCCGGCGGCCAATGCAATCGCCAAACCCAGCGCGACTACCAGTCCCTTCGATTTCAAATTCATTTTCGTCCTCCGTTCTATGGTCAGGCTGTCTGTTCCGTTGGTTCCCTAGTCGAGGGCAAACTCGCATTTTACTTGGGCAAATGCAATACGAGCGCTCCCAGTGCCTTCGTCCGGCGACTACGGCTTGACTATGATTCCACAATACCGCACCATCCTGCGGTTGCAGCCGTCACGCCAAAACTCAGGAGAACCCATCGATGAGCCTTAAGAGTATTCTTGCTCGTTTCACCGCCGCTTCGCTTTTTCTTTCTGCACTTGGATTGAGCGGATTCGCCTTCGCGCAACCCTCGCAGAAACAACTCGACATCGCGGCCGCGCGAGCACAGCGCAAAGCGACAGTCGGCGCAAATATGAATCTCACGCCGGATGAAGCGTCCAAAGTTCTGGCCGGTTTACGACGCGTACGAAAAAAAGATGGATAGCATCGAGGATCGCCACGTCAAAGAGCTCAAGGATTTTGCCAAAAAGTACAATAGCTTCACCGACGCCGACGCCAAGAAGAAACTGGACGAGGTTCTGGCGATCCAGCAGGCGCGGCTCGACGTGCAAAAGGAATTCGTTCCGCAGTTCCGCGACGTCGTCTCACAGGTGAAGGTGACCCGCTTCTATCAGATCGACAATAAGATCCAGGCGCTGATCCAGTGCGACATCGCGCAGTTGGTGCCGCTCGCGGCAGCGCCCGGCGAGACTAATCAACAGTAACTGACCAGGTCTGCCCGCGCTGCGCGCTGCGGGCAGACCTATTTCTTATGCACGCGCGCGATCGACTCGAGGATCAATTGGCGGGCCGCGTCGCGATCCACCCAATCGCCTACCTTTACCCACTTCCCTTTTTCCAGATCCTTGTAATGGCGGAAGAAGTGATCGATCTGATCGAGCATTATCTTCGGCAGATCGGTGTAGTTCCCGATTCCATCGAAATACGGGTTTAGCTCGTCCACCGGCACCGCGAGAATTTTCTCGTCAATGCCGTTCTCGTCTTCCATCAGCAGTGCCCCCACCGGACGGCATCTGATGACGGCGCCGGGCGCGACCGGCGCTTGTGACAGCACGAGCACGTCACAAGGGTCACCGTCTTCGGACAGCGTATTCGGAATGAATCCGTAATTGGCCGGATAATACATCGCGGTATGCAGAAAACGATTCACAAACAGGGCGCCGGAGGCCTTGTCGAGCTCATACTTCACCGGAACTCCGCCCTGCGGGATTTCCACCAGCACGTTGATCTCGTCTGGCGGGTTGCGCCCCGGCGGAATTTTCGTAACGTCCATGCGATTGCGCGCCTCCGTGAATTGAATTGAGTAGAGCACGCGATCGCATTCAAGGCCATCGCGAGTCGGCGCAACCACGACTCGTGAGATCGGTCGGTTACTTCAGGCCGAGTTTCTTGATGCGAGTGCTTAGCGTGCTCGGCCTGATTCCCAGCAACTCTGCGGCGCCGCCGGCGCCATAAATTCGGCCACCGCTGCGTTTCAACGCGGCAATCATATTGTCCCGCATGCGGCGGGTCATCTCCTTGTCCGGGATCACTTCCGACTCTTCGCGAGATTTGGACCGAGTTGCCGCCGGCGCAGACGACCGTGATTCCGCCGATGGAATATCGAGCCCGAGCGATCCCAGATGAGATGTGATCACCGCCCGCTCGATGACGTTTTGCAGTTCGCGGACGTTTCCAGGCCAATCGTAATTCTGTAGTTGGCGCATCTGGCTCGGGGTCAGATGCAGACCCGATCGACTGAACCGCTTGCTCGCCAGCTCCAGAAAATGCTTCGCGAGTATTGGGATGTCGTCCTTGCGCTCGCGCAACGGCGGCACCTCGATCGGAAAAACGCTCAGCCGGTAGTAGAGATCCTCCCGGAAGCGCCCCGCGCGGACCAGGCTTTTGAGGTCACGATTACTCGCCGCGACAATCCGGACATCGACGCGCCGCATCGTATCGGCGCCGACCGGCTCAAATTCGCCCTCCTGCAGGACTCGCAGCAGCTTGGGCTGCATCGCCAGCGGCAGCTCGCCTATTTCGTCCAGAAAAAGAGTGCCGCCATCAGCCAATTGAAAGCGGCCGATTCGATCTCTCAGCGCGCCACTGAACGCCCCCTTGACGTGGCCGAAGAACTCACTTTCGAATAACTCCCGCGGGATTGCGGTGCAGTTGATCTTGACCAGTGGACGGTCGCGCCGCAGGCTCCGTTCATGGATCGCGCGTGCCACCAGCTCCTTTCCCACTCCGGTCTCGCCGAGGATAAGTACGGTGGCATCGGTCGGAGCGACCATCTCGATCTGCTCCAGCATGCGATGCACTCCGGCGCTTTTGCCGAGGATCGCGCCGCTGCCGGAAGCTGCTCTGACCTCCTCCTGCAGGTATGCGTTCTCCGACTCCAGCCGCTCGCGCAGCTTGTCGTAGTATTGAACCCGCTCGCTGATATCGCGCCAATTGAAGACGACGTATCGAGTATCGGCCGGGTCCCGCAATCGCCGGCCAACTGCTTCGACGTCGATGGTTGAACCGTCGCGGCGTCGCACACGCACGCGTATCGTCTGAACTTCTTCCGGATTTTCAAGTGCGCGGCGGATTTTGTCGGTAAGCGGAGCGACGTCTTCCGGCCTGATAAAGTCTCCGGCGTGGCGCCCTATCATCTCCTCCGGCTTGTAACCCAGCAGGCGCTCAGCCGACGGCGTCATGTATATGATCCGTCCGTCAGCGTCCAGAACTGTGATGCCGTCGGATGCGTTTTCGGTTAGCGCGCGAAGGCGATCATGGCTGCGGCGAAGCTCCTCACGCTCCTCAGCCCAACGAGCGAGCTGGGCGATCATCCAATCGAGCCTGGCCGCTTCCGATGGCTGCGCGATCAGCGCGGGCGGTTCGTAGTAAGGATCGGAAATGAGCTTCTCCTCGACGATTGCCATGGGATGGCTGCGGAGCGCGGCTTGAAGATATTCCGCGGAAAGTAGCTGTCGCTCGTAAATGCAAACGGCGATGGCGTGCGCTTTCGGGAAAAACTCGGTATTCAAGCGCGCCTCGTATTCGATCAGAACGTCATGCGCAACCTCGAGTTCCACCGCCCAGGTCATTTCAACCACGAAAGCGGCGCGTGAAAAGCCCGCTTTCAACGCCTGTTGAGCTCTGGCCCTGAACACCGACAGGAAGGCAGTCGCGTCTAACTTCTCCAGCGGCATATATTCGCGACCGCTGAACAGCGTCAGCGCGCCCCGTTCACGGGCCTGTTCGACGTCGATTCCAGCCTGAGCGAGTTCGGCAACCACGTCTTCCATTGCGCGTTCGCCGATTGCGTAAAAGCACATCTCCTTCCGGGAGAGGCAACGTCGCACAAAGGGGACAACGATAGAATGAGCCAGCGGCGAGCCGGATGAGATCGCGCAAACGTGATCGCCCGGTTGGAGCGATTCTATTTGGTCTTCAAGAGTCGGTACGCTGAACAGACCGGAACTCATGTCCCACCTTTCTTGTGTCCAGCTATGAGACGCTCCTCCCATAATCTAACTTATTAAGCAATTTTGCGACCGCTTTGTTGACTCCAAGTATTCTTCGTGGGATCGCGGAGCGGACAGCCGCGAGAGGCGTCGTGCAACACCTAGTCGCCACAACGAAATGTCGTTGTTAGACGCAATCGCAACGAAACTTCGTTGCGATATGATGCCGTTAATTTCTCGTTACCCCAGCATTATTAAGCATTTTTCTGCCCAGACCGCTGGCACAACGCCTGCTTTTATATGCGATGGTTAAACAGACTGATCGGCCCTCCACCGTTGACCCAAAAACCGCGAATCAACTGTTGAATCTCCTGGATGGAGATGACACCGAGATTTTCGAGATCGATCGTTCCAACCTGGTCCTTCAACTTCGCACCCTCCACCGCGCAATCAACGAAAGCGCAGAAGAGATGGCGATGGTCGCTGACGAGGCGGTATTTGCCAAGTCAGTTTCTCAGGCACTGACCCGTACCGCGCGGAAGTTATCCCGGGCCGCGGAAGATTTGAACGCTCTTCATCGGATGCTCCAGCAAGCTCGTCCACCCACCGTTCCAGCACGACTCACGCGAAAGCCGGCGCCGCGCAATCGACGCAGGAAACCAAATTGATGGTAAGCACGAGAACGCGAGCGGATCAGCGACACAAGCTTGGCAAATCACTACACTCTTAGCTGTCGTGTGGGGAGTTTCTTTTGAGATATACAGCGCTGAGTTGACGCGCACGGATCAGCTTTGATCTCGCTGATTCGAAGATGATGCCGCCAAGCGTGCGATGAATTACTGGCCTAAAATCGACCTCTGGCATCTTCCACAGATGAAGGGAGGTGCCGACGAACTTTGCGACATCCTTTCGTGCACTCAAGTTGCAAGAGTCGTGGCAGTGATTTCATATTCGAATGGTGGCGCATCGATCAGAAGATATTGCTCCACGCACGAGCACAAAGGCTTCGAAGCGCTGAAACGAAACTACCCACAGGTCCTACCGCTCGATCACCGCCTCTCAAGCTCGATACGCACCTTCAAGCCACGATAACCGAAGCAGCCGTTCGTTCAGACCCGGTCCTCGGATAGCTGGTGACAGCTAGTTTTTGAGCCCTTGACTTTCAGTGAGCAAGGCGGTCTCTCTTAGACTCATCGAGCAGGAGGCATCGACCATGCTGAAATCTTGCAAATCTCGAAATGCTCGAAAAAGTACAGATCTTCCGCAAACTTTCGATTCGTGGTTCGATCAAAACGAACTTTTCGAAATCGATCGTTCCAACCTGGTCCTTCAACTCCGCACCATAAGGCGTGCAATCAACGAGAGTGCGGAGGATATGGAGATGACGGCGGTCGAGAGGGTATTTGTTGACTCAGTCTCTCGAATCCTCGCCAGAACCGCGCGGAAGTTGTACCGGGTCTCAGAGGATTTGCACGGTCTCCATGGGATAGTCCAGCGAGCGCGTCTTCCCAAAGAGCCTGAACAATCCAATTCAAGGCGGCTGCCGCGCAGGAAGAAACGAAACTGATCTACGTCAGATGCGCGCGCGCCAGTCGCGGTTATTGATTCGGCGATGCTCCAGTCACTTTCGTGTTCGGAGTGTTCACTTCGATACTATGCTGTTGCCCGGGGACGTTGGTATGAATGTCGCCGCTGATAAGCGTCACGCGGCTTGGCACGGACTGCCCGTTCACCATGACGCTGTCCTCGATCTCGACGCTGGTGTTGCCGGCGAGCGCCATCGAGCTGCCGTCGCCAAACCCAAGTGTCACAGCACCGTCCGGCTGCGTCGTCACCGTATCGTGAAGTTTGAGCGCGGTTCCTTGCTGAGCGGGGAGCGTCGCGCCGCCGCGTCCGATTTGCGCGCCGCCGCTGACCTGCGTAACCGCGCCGACGCTGTCATCGGCCCGCACCGTCGAGCTCGCGCTGAGCATACCGAGCATTGCGGCCACCGCTATGAATGTGACTGATCGGTGGATGATCCTTCGCGCACAGATTCCGGATTCGATTTTTTTCATATGAATTCCTGCGTCCTGCTGTCTCGTTAAACTCTCACGCACGATACCATAGCATCGCTAAGCCCTTGCAGCTACGAAGCCAAAGGGCAAATGCTCCGGTCGCGCGTTGAAACCAATCTCGGGGGGAAATACCCTCATAGCCGGGTATCGAAACCAAGGTATGACGGGAATCGGCAAATCTGTTCTCGCAGCCGCGATGCTTGTTTGCGCGATCTCGGTCACTGGATGCGTGCAGACGCAGGAGATCGATCAGACGATGCCGCCGTACGCATCGATCTCCGACGAAGGTCGCGATCCGCCGAAGCCTCCACCACCGTCCGATGATTCCGGCGGATTCATGAGCGCGCTCGGGTCCGTACTTATGTTTCCCGTTCGTATGATTGAGGCGTTCTGAATCAATTCAAATAGTCTCTCGCGGTCCCGCTGTGAGCACTCGAACCTTCACGAATCTCGAAACCCCACGCCTGATTCTGAGGCGCTTTCGCGGTTCGGACCTCGCGAGTTTCATGGCCTATCGAAACGATCGCGAAGTCGCACGCTACCAGTCGTGGGAATCGATTTCCCATGCTGAAGCGGCGAAATTCATCGCGCAGCAGGGACGCCACCGCCCCGGGATTCCCGGCAAGTGGTTTCAATTCGCGGCGGAAATCAAAGCGGGCGGCGAACTGGCCGGCGATTGCGCACTGCTGGTTATCAGGACGACGCCGCGAATCGGTGAGATCGGCTACACCTTCGCGCGCGCATACCAGCACAGCGGACTCGCGACTGAGGCTGCGCGAGCGGTGATAGATTTCGCCTTCGATGTGCTCGAGCTCAACCGCGTAATCGCCACCACCGATTGCCGCAATGCTCCGTCGGTCGCGCTGATGGAGCGGCTCGGAATGAAAAGGGCAGGGCACTTCCTCCACAACGCCTGGTTCAAGGGCGAATGGTGCGACGAGTACCAGTATGCGGCGATCCGCGACGAATGGTCGCGCGACTGCCTTTCTTGACAATCTCGCCCGACGCGTCATTGATACGGCAAGTCCGCCTTCTAACAGGCTGTTGAAAAAGTAATTTTCAACCCCTGTTCCCTCTCTCTTGTCTCCCCCAGAGGGGGAGAGGTTATAGGTAGGAGGACAGTTTTTACGCAGGGTGTTGAAAAGCTTGAAATCGAAAATGACGATTGGTCCCAGTTTTTCAACACCCCGCCAGGAGGATTCGCCATGACCCGGATAATCGACGCCGACGGGCATATCGTCGAGCCGCGCGCGCTCTGGCAAGACTACGCCGAGCCGAAATTTCGCGATCGCATGATCCAGATTCGGCGCAATCGCGACGGTGGCGACGAGCTGTGGATCAACGACGAAAATCGCAGCCGCCCGTCGCTCCCGGTGGCGGCGTCGATGACTCCGGGCGGACTTTCCGATCTAGATCGCGCGCGCAAACTTACTTGGGACGACATCCTGCCCGGCGGCTACGATCCTCACGCCCGCATCAAGGTGATGGATGAAGAGGGCATCGACGTCGCCGTTCTTTACCCGTCGTTGTGGCTGCTCTACGGCGACCTGACCGATCCGCCGCTCGCGGCGGCCGCGTGTCGCGCTTATAACAACTGGCTCGCTGATTTCTGCAAGCCATTTCCGAAACGGCTGTTCGGCGTCGCACCGATGCCGATCCAGGACGTCAACGAAGCGATCCGCGAGATGCGCCGCGTCGTGCGTGAACTCGGCTTCAAAGCGGTCTTCGTCAGGCCCAATCCTTTCAATGGGCGCCGTCTCAACGACGCGGCCTACGATCCGTTCTGGCGCGAAGCGCAGGAGCTAGACATTCCGGTCGCCGTTCACGGCAGCTTCGGTACCAAGATGCCCACGATGGGCGGCGATCGTTATCACGATCCGTTCTTCTTCCACATGGTCTGTCATCCGTTCGAGCAGCAAGCGGCCTGCATGGATATCGTGTGCGGCGGAGTGCTCGCGCGATTTCCAAAACTGACGGTCGGCTTCCTCGAGTCGGGAATAGGATGGCTCGGGTACTGGCTCGATCGGATGGACAGCCATTACGAGAAGATGGGCACCTACGTGCCGTGGCTGAAGCGCAAGCCGAGCGAGTACTTTGTCGAGCAATGCTACATCTCGATGGATCCCGACGAGAGCACGCTGAAAGCGATGATCGATCTGGGCGTCGAGCGCAACGTGCTATGGGGCTCGGACTACCCGCACTTCGACTGCACCTATCCGGGCGTGGTGCGCGAGGTAACCCGCGTGCTGGAGAAACTGCCCGCGAGCGCCCGCGACAACATCCTGACGCAGAATGCGCTGCGGTTTTACCGGCTCAGCTAGTCAGCCCGTATTCCGGTCCCCTTCCAACTATGGGAAGGGGTTAGGGTGGTTAGGTGGCGCGGGCATGTACGATCGCGCCGCCGAGGCCGCCTGCGGCGATTACGCCGTGCAGACCGGAATACATCGAAAAAACGAAGTTGTACCATTCAGCGCCGCCGATCTTTTCGATCTTGTCGCGCTTGAGCTGAATTCGTCGGACGAACTCCGCGTACCATCGCGCGTACTCGGCGTTTAGATCCTCGATATCGCCGGCCTGCCACCCGGCATCACGCAGCATCGCAGCAATCTCCGACAATCGAATCGCATGCGGCATCATTGGGTTCGGCGTATCACCCGCCTTCGCGCCGACGGTGTAGTCGAAGATGACGAGCGCAGCACCGGGCGTCGCCACTTTGCGTAAGCCCGCCAGCGCCTCGGGTTGGCGATCGAACGCGTAGAACGCGTTGAGCATGTAGATGACGTCAAACTTTCGCGTGACGGTGCGCGGTACATCGAGCACGTCGCAAACGTGAAATTCAATTTCTGGATAGGTAGTGCGCGCGTACTCGATCGATTCGGCGTCGCGATCGATTCCTTCGACATTCCCCCATCCATGCCGCCGCAAATATTCCGCGCTGCCGCCACGCCCGCATCCGACGTCGAGCAACCAACTGTCGCCGTTTTTCGGAATCGAACGAAACGAGCGCTCGATCGCTTCTTCCTCGCCGGCATGCGCGTAATCGCCCTCGCGAATCAGCGCGAGGATCCGCTTGCCTTCGAATGAGTTCATGTTCATCGGCGATGGCATGGCGCTTGAGCCAGTATAGTACCTCAAAGGATTTTGCCCGAAGAGCGCCCAAATGATAGTCATGCGCGGCATGACGACGAATGCGGGGGCTCGCCGTCGGGGAGGGAAATTCACAATGCCCGCAAGTCTCGGCCGTGCCCGAATCGTTGTTCCGATCGCGCTTCTGACTTTCACGCTGATGTTTGGCGGATCAGCGCTGGCCAAGCCAGCGACCTTCTGCGTCAACCCGGGCGGCACTGCTGGATGCTTCTCGAAGATCCAGGATGCGGTGAACGCAACGGGAAAATCCGGTTCCGTCGTCAACGTCGCTGTCGGAGCCTACTTCGACAATGTGACTGTTCCGAAAATCAAGCTGACCATAAACGCCGATCCCGACACGGCAATTTTTGGGAACACCAGTGATCCGATCCTCACGATTGCCGCCGGCGCGAAAGTAACCATCAACAATCTGCAATTCCAGGACACATTTACCAGCTCATCATGCATCGAGAGCCATGGCAGCCTGACGATGCACAACGTTGCAGTCTTTCTTTGCGCCGGAATGAGAGGCGCGGCGATCCACCAGATCGGCGGGAAGCTTACGATCACCGACAGCGAGATCAACGGCAACGAGGCGACGGAAAACGGTGGATGTCTGGCGATGGAAGGCGGCAAACTGAATCTTCGGAATACCGACCTTACTAACTGCTTTGCAGGCGGAGACGGCGGCGCGCTCTGGCTGTCAAACACCAAGGCCAATATCGTCGGTCGCGCCGGCGAAGCTCACCAACCGTCGCTTAATATCATGAGCAACCAGGCGTCTGGTTCCGGCGGAGGTATCTTTGCCAGCGGCGGAAAAATCTCCATCGAAGCGACGATCCTGTCGGACAACTTTGCGACGGGTGGAGATGGCGGCGGAATTGATTCGATCTCGTCCTTGACGATCACCAACAGTGTCATCGAGAACAACACCTCGCTCGACGACGGCGGCGGTATCCTGGCTCAGCCGACGGGCAAACTCAGCGTGATCAACAGCTCGATCATCGGCAACAACTCTGACGAGAGCGACGGGGGCGGAATTGCGGCGGAGACGACGTTCAACCTGGTTAACGATACGCTGTTCGGTAACCGCAGCGCTCAAAATGGCGGGGCGATCCTCGCTCAAGCGAACGGTAAAATCGGCTCGCTGACGATCGACGGCAACCACTCAGTGCACGGTAACGGCGGCGGCATCGACATCGCCAGCGGCTCGGTGAAAATCTCGAACACGATCATGGCGCTGAATTCGGCGCCGATGGAATTCGCCCAGGACTGCGGTGGCAGCTTCGTGTCGCAGGGCTTCAACCTGATCTTTGACACGACAGGATGTACGGTTTCCGGGCAGACCGCGTCGAACATCACCGGCGAAGATCCCAATCTTGGCGCACCAGGGCCGTTCGACGTTAAGATCGTGCAGGAGCCGAATCAGGGGAGCCCGGTGCTCGGCGCCGGCGGGCATTGCCAGAAGACCGACGAGCGATTGCACTCACGCCCGAAGACCCGATGCGACATCGGCGCCTTCGAATCGCCGTAAGTTCGCTAGCGATAAATATCACCCTCGCGACGCTTGCTTGCGCTATGGCGGGAGCGACTCCATACTCCGGCGCGTAGTCGGTTCGCGGGGTAGCGAGTCGCGCGGGGAGATCAAATGATTCGACAGATTGGGCTCCGGGTATTTGTGTGTCTGTTTTTCCTGATTGCAGCGGCTCCGGCTCGCGCGGGCGACGTTGCTGAGGCGCTGACCACCTTCGCGGCTGCCAAGGTCGTAATCGGACAAAAGGACTTCACCGGCGGCGATTGTAATCGAGTGACGGAGATTCCCGCCGCTAACACTCTTTGCGAGGGGGAAGGTGCTCCGGCGTTGGGCAAGAAACGACTTTACATTCCCGACAGCGTTAACGAGCGCGTGTTGGGATTCAAGAAAATCCCGAAAAAGAATGGCGCATCCGCCAAGTTCGTGCTCGGTCAGACCAACTTCTCGAACATCAGTCCTGGGACGGACAGTAAGTCTTTCGATTATCCATCGCGACTTGCGATTGCGGGCAGTCAGCTATTCGTGGTGGATTTCAGCAACAACCGCGTGCTCATCTGGAACAAGCTGCCGACCAAGACCGACACGCCCGCGAATGTGGTAGTCGGCCAACCCGACTTTAACTCAAGTACAGGCGAGGTCACCCAATCGGGGCTGCGCGGTCCGGACGCGGTGGCGGTCGCAGGTGGCAAGCTGTTCGTATCAGACCACGCGAACAATCGAGTCCTGATTTGGAATCCGATTCCTACCGCCAATGGCGCGAATGCAAATGTCGTACTGGGCCAGGCCGATTTCACCAGTTCCGGCACCGCGACCAGTCAAACCGGGTTAGATGGGCCGGCCGGGCTATGGAGCGACGGCACCCGGCTGGTGGTCGCGGATTTCTTTAACAACCGGGTACTGATTTGGAAAAGCATTCCGACCGCCAATGACGCGCCGGCCGATTTAGTCGTGGGACAACCGGATTTCAACTCCAGCAGCGTCTCGGGGATAACCGCGCAAAGCCTCGAGGAACCAGGCGACGTAACATCGGATGGCACCAGATTGTTGGTGGCGGATTCGAGAAACAATCGCGTACTGGTGTACGCACCTTTTCCCACTGCGAACGATCCAGCAGCCAGCATCGTGCTCGGTCAAGCCGATTTCACACATGACCTGGCGAATGCGGGAAATGCAACGCCATCTGCGCAAACTCTCAACGATCCTTTCGGTGTATCTGTGATCGGCAAGCAACTGTTCGTCGACGACAATGGCAACTCGCGGATCTTGATATTTAGCTTGCAGTAAGTGACAGCCGCCACGTCGCGTGTGTCCGGGGCGGCGACGATTCTACGAGGCGAGGCGGCCGTCTGCCGGTTCTGAAGTTTGCGGGGCCGCGATCTTTTTGGTCGCTGGCTGGATAGCCGGCACAACCTCGCGCCCTTCGCGCCACGCGTTGTAACGTTCCAGGAAAGCTTCCATGTAAGTGTAGAAGACCGGTGTTATGTAGAGGGTCAGGAACTGCGAGAAGAACAGACCTCCCACTACTGCCACGCCTAGCGGACGGCGCGACGATCCGCCGGCGCCCAGTCCTATGGCGATCGGCAAGGTTCCCATCAGCGCCGCCATCGTGGTCATCATGATCGGGCGGAAGCGGATGATGCAGCCCTCGAAGATCGCGTCGGCCGGCGATTTGCCTTCGGTGCGCTGAGCATCGAGCGCGAAGTCGATCATCATGATGGCGTTCTTCTTGACCAGACCCACCAGCATGATCACGCCGACAAATGCGAACAGGTCGAGCTCCATCCCGAACAGCCACAGCGTCATCAACGCGCCGAAGCCCGCCGACGGCAGGCCGGAGAGAATCGTGATCGGATGGATGAAACTTTCGTAGAGCACGCCCAGCACCAGGTAGATGACGAGGATCGTCATCATCAGCAACACGCCGAGTCCCGAGAGCGACGACTCGAATGCCTGCGCAGTGCCCTGGAAGTCCGTCGTGATGCTATCGGGCAGCGTCGCCGCCGCAAGCTTGTTCACCTCGCCGAGCGCTTTGCCCAGTGAAACGCCGGGCGCGACGTCGAATGAAATCGTCGCCGACGGCAGTTGTCCCGAATGGTTAACCTGCAAGGGCCCCAGCGATCGCGTGAACTTGACCAGCGTGTCGAGCGGCACCAGCGCGCCGCTGGACGATCGCACGTACAGCAGCGACAGCGTGCCCGGCTCGGACTGGTACTGCGGCTCGACCTCCATGATGACCCAGTACTCGTCGTTGGGCGCGTAGATTGTCGAGATCTGGCGCGAGCCATAGGCATTGTAGAGCGCGTCCTCGATCGCTCCCGCGGAAATTCCCAGCGAGTGCGCCTTGTCGCGATCGATGTCGATACTCACCTGCGGATTTTCAACTTGCAGGTCGCTGTTGACGCCGCGCAAATCCGGCAGCTGGCGCAGTTTCGATTCGAGCAGCGGCGCGTACTTGTAGAGCGTCGCGGTGTTCTGACTCTGCAGCGTCATCTGGTACATGCTGCGCGTGAATTGCGCGCCAATCCGAATGGGCGGCGGATTCTGCAGAAACACGCGCAGCCCGGGCACGCTGTTCAGCACCGGCCGCCACTTCGTGATCAATTGATCGACGCTGAGCGCGCGCTCCGACGCCGGCTTCAGATGCAGAAAAATAATTCCCGAATTGGTTGCACCGCCCGGACCGCCCGATCCCACGCTGACGAAGTAGCTGCGAATGCTCGGGTCGTCCTTGATCAGGCTGGCGGCGGCGAGTTGATGCTCGACCATCGAGTCGTAGGAAATTCCCTGCGCCGCGAGCGTGAAGATGATCAACTGGTCGGCGTCTTCCGACGGCAGGAAGCCCTTGGGAATCGCGTAGAACATGTAGATCGTCGCTAGCAGCAGCGCGCCTGAAAAATACATCGTCGCGCGCCGATGACGCATCACCCACGACAGGCTGCGCTGATAACCGTCGAGCATCCGATCGAACCAGCGCTCGGTGACTGCGTAAAGTTTTCCGTGACGCTCGCTGCCGGGCGGCCGCAAAAAGCGCGAGCAGAGCATCGGCGTCAACGTCAGCGACACGAAGCCCGACACCAGAATCGCCGCGCCAATCGTGACGGCGAACTCATGCAGCAGACGTCCGAGAATCCCGCCCATGAACAACACCGGGATGAACACCGCCGCGAGCGAGAACGTCATCGACAGGATGGTGAAACCGATCTCGCTGGCGCCATCGAGCGACGCGGTCATCACGTCCTTGCCCATCTCCATGTGGCGCACGATGTTCTCGAGCATGACGATCGCGTCATCGACCACGAAGCCGACTGCGAGCGTGATTGCCATCAGCGAGAGATTGTCGAGCGAGTAGTCGAGCGCCCACATGACGGCAAACGTGCCGATGATCGACATCGGCAGCGCCAGGCTCGGGATGATCGTCGCGGACAGGTTGCGCAGGAACAGGAAGATCACCATCACGACCAGGAAGATGGTGAGCAGCAGCGTGTACTGGACGTCGTTGACCGACGCGCGAATCGTCTCGGCATGATCGCCGAGCGTGTTGATATGCAGCGAGGCGGGCACTTCCGCGCGGAAGGCGGGAATCAGGCGCAGCACATTGTCGACGACTTCGACCGTGTTGGTGCCCGGCTGACGTTGCACCGCGAGCACTACGGCACGTTCGCCGTTCGACCATCCCGCGGTCTTGTCGTTCTGCACGCTGTCGAGCACGCGCCCGACATCCTCGAGCCGCACCGGCGAACCGTTTTGATACGCGACGATCAGCGATCGATACGCCGCGGCGTTGGTCAACTGACCCTTGGTGTCGACGGTGAACGCCTGGTGTTTGCCGTAGAGCGTGCCGGTCGGCATATCGACGTTGGCATTCTGGATTGCGGTAGAGACCTCGTCGATGCCGATACCGCGGGTCGCCAGCGCCTTGGGATCGAGCTGAATCCGCACCGCGTACTTTTGCGATCCGTACACCTGCACCTGCGCGACGCCGGAGACCATCGAGATGCGCTCGGCCAGGTACGTCTCGGCATACTGATCGACCTGCGAAATCGGCATCGTGTTCGAGCTGAGCCCGAGATACAGAATCGGCTGATCGGCGGGATTAACTTTGCGGTACGAAGGCGGACTCGGCATCCCCTGCGGCAGTTCGGCCTGCGTTTCGGCGATCGCGGCTTGCACGTCCTGCGCGCCGGCGTCGATATTCCGCGTGAGATTGAACTGCAGCGTGATGTTGGTCGAGCCCTGGATATTCGACGAGGTCATCGAGTCCAGGCCGGCGATCGTCGAGAACTGTTTCTCGAGCGGTGTGGCGACCGACGAGGCCATCGTCTCGGGACTCGCGCCGGGCAGGCTTGCGCTCACGACGATCGTCGGGAAATCGACGTTGGGCAGATCGTTCACCGGCAGATATCGATACGCCATCAAGCCGAATAGCACGATCGCGAGCGAACTCAGCGTCGTCATCACCGGGCGGCGAATAAATCCTTCAGCGATATTCATGACGCTGCGCCGCCCTCGGCGTTCAGGCCGCTTTTAATCGTAACCGTCGAACCGGGAATCAGCCTGAGCTGCCCGTCGGTAACGACTGTTTCGCCCGGCTTGAGCCCGCTGGTCACAACGGTCTGATTGTCGATCGATTCGCCGATCACGATCGGCCTGATCTCGGCTTTCATACTCGGCTTCACGACGAAAACGAACGAGCCCTGTTGCCCCGTCTGGACGGCCTGCGACGGCACCAGGATCGCGCCCGGATGTTCGTGCAGTACCAGCGTAGTATTGACGAACTCGCCCGGCCATAGGCGCGCATCGGCGTTGGAAAATAGCCCCTTGAGATTTATCGTGCCGGTCTTCGCGTCAACGCTGTTATCGACGAAGCTCAGCTCGCCCGACTCGAGCGGACCCTGCTGTTCCGGCAATGAGACCTGGACAGCGAGCTTGCGCTCCGCCATGAACTCGCGCACGGCGGGCAGCTTCTGTTCGGGTATCGCGAAATCGACGTACACCGGATGCACCTGGTTGATCACAACCATCGCAGTGTCGGCGTCAGGCTTCACCAGGGCGCCGGCATGCACGAGCAAGTCGCCGGTGCGTCCGTCGATCGGCGCGCGAATCGAGGTGTACTCGAGATTCAATTGAGCGGTCTGCACCGCCGCTTCATCGGCTTCGACCGAGGCCTTGAGCGAGCCGGCCGCCGCCTCGGCCTGATCGTATTGCTGGCGCGATCCGACTTCCTGTTTGAGCAGCGTCGAGTAGCGCTGCCAATCGGCCGCCGCCTGCCGATACTGCGCGCGATCCTTGGCGAGGTTCGCCTGTGCTTGATGAAGCGCGGCTTCGAATGGACGCGGATCGATCGTGAACAGCAGGTCGCCCTGCTTGACGTCTTGTCCTTGCCGGAAGTTCACCTGCATGATCTGCCCGTTGATCTGCGCCTTCACCTCGACGGTCGAGAAGGCCTCGACCCGGCCTATCGCGCGGATCGTATCGGCGACAGTCTTCTGCTCGACCTTGGCCGCGAGAATCGGCACCGCCTCGCGCTCGCCGAAAGTATCAGCAGGCCCGTGCGAGCATCCCGCTATCGCAATCAGTGCGAGCATCGGGACGAAAGCTGTCGCGCACCATCGCTTCAAGGTGAGATTGCCTTTCAACTCCGGCTTGCGGATAAACCGCACAGCCGGGAGAGTGTTACGTCGTCAAAGTAGCGTTGAGGATATTATCAGGCCCGCGCAACACGAGAAAATCACGAATGTCGACCGAAACCGCACTCCGGGTCAGTCTTTTCTGTCCAGAAGGGGGCGGGTTGAGGGAAGAGATTCCTAAATTACCCCGATAGCTATCGCGAGGCTTCCGACACGAGCGCCGGATGATGCGCCGGCAACTGGCAGAAACTGTCGCTCTCGATTTGCAGCGCTCGATTGAATCGCGCGCGCATATTCTCGAGCGCGATAGTCGCCGTCAGATCGACGATTTGCTCGGTATTGAAATGCCGCTTGAGCTCCTCGAACACATCGTCGGGCACATCGACTGAAGCCAGCGTCATCTCTTCTGCATAGCGCAGCGCCGCGCGCTCGGCGGGAGTGAATAGCGGATTCTCCGCATACTCCGCCAGTGCGGCGAGCTTCTCTTCGCTAAGTCCGACCCGGCTGCCACCGGCAGCATTGATATCTATTCAGAAAACGCACCCGATCATCTGCGCTGCGCGCAAACAAACCATCCGCTTCAGAGCCGGCGGAGTGACCTTCGAGCTTTCGATCGACTGCTGGAATATCGACATCGTGAATGTGATACCGGGTCGATACGCCCACGCCTTATACGGATTGAGAACTTTGCCGAGCTGCCGCTTCATCATCCAGGTGAACGGCTTCAGGAGCCAGCTAATCTGATTTTCTTCGAGCGGTTCAATACGCATAGGAATAAACTCCGGCTATGCAGCGCGCGCTCGCACCGCGCGAGTTTCATCCGACTGACTATAGAGGATAACAGTAATCGCAATTAGTAAGATCGCTGGAATGTAGATACCCAGCACCTCGGTCACCAGATGCTCAGTCGAGAGCAATCCCGCGGCATGTGAGTATATGTGCAACGCGGAATGCATCGCGCCGGCAACGGCGGCAACTACAACCGCAATCGCGTTGCGCCGAGGATTCATCGCCGCCGCAACCAGTCCGATGCCCACCGCGAGAAAGAACGTCCCACCGTCCATCACGAGGTGCATATTATACGCCCCAGTCTCAGGCACCCCCGGCACCAGTTTGAAGAACCACGACGATGGAAAGAAGAACATCTCGATACCATTGACGATATCGAGCGCCGCGAGAATCCAGAGGACAGGTACGACCCATCGAGGCAGTTTGGATTTCATCCAGCATCTCTCCGCAAGATAGATGTACCTCGCCCCAAACCGCGAATCCACGACCCGCAGTCCCAGCGCCGCCCACAATCACAAAATCTGGAGGGGGGAAGATTAGCGGGGCGGAGGAGTCGCCTCTTGGGGACAAGAGGACTCCCAGCTTCCATGGCAGTTCTACTGAGGCGTTTAGACCTGGCTCACGGTATAGGCCACCTGGCTTCCGTCGAAATACGGCTTGTAGTACGTCGATCCATAGACGTAGTAACTGTTTCCGTTGATGGTCGTAGAGTAAGCCCCGTTAGGAAGCTGATAAACGTTCGCCCCGATGGGTGCCGTTACGATTTCGTACCCAGCCCCGTTCTGCTGATAGAAGATGCCGTTCGAGTAGTAGAAAGTTGCGCCGTAGGCGTAGGCGATGGTGGCACCCGGTGGCAGATACGCGATTGTCGAGCCAATCACAGGTGCGCCGTATTGCGGGCTAGCTCCGGCGTAGTAGGGAGCCGGCGCCGGATTGTTGATGATCGTGGTGGATGACGGCTGTTGGTTCATCGCCGAGCCAACTACCATGCCTGCAGCCAGTCCGCCTACAGCGCCGAGTGCCGCAGCACCGGCGACATCACCCGAGCTATATCCTCCTCCGCCGCAGCAGTAATAGGGATTACCTCCACCGCCGCCGTAGTAGTTGTTGTTGTTGCTACTGTCATAGTTGTTGATCGTGGCATCTTGCTTGTTCTGCAGTTTCTTTTCGGTGTTTTCGTTGTTCTTTTGAAGAGTATTCGCTTCGTTGTATCTGGCCTGCTGCTGCTCTTCCTGGTTGGCGTTGTAAGTGTTGTAGTCCGATTGCTTGTCTGCCGAACTAGAGCTGCCTCCGTAGCTGTTCCCGGAGCTGCTTCCAGAGTGCTGCCAGGATTGGCCGCCCGAAGAGTAGCTATCGGAGTGGCTGACATTGCCGCCCCCAAAGCCGTCGCCACCTCCGCCGTGACCGCCCCAGCCGCCTCCGCCACCTCCCCATCCGCCTCCGCCGCCACGGCCGCCCCATCCGCCACCACCGCCACCACCCCAACCACCACCGCCGCCACCACCTCGACCACCCCAGCCGCCACCGCCTCGACCACCGCCGCCGCCCCATCTGGCATAGGCTTGCGGAGCGGTTAGCAAAGAAACTCCGGCGATCAGGATGGCGATTTGAAGCGCGAGTCTTCTGCTGGTCGAAGGATTCGATTTGTTGTTCACGGCTTTGTCTCCTTCACCTTCATGATGTCGATCCGCTTGGCGTCCTTCGGAAGGTCGGGACGAAACACGCTCGCCGGGATGCTCTCCGGGAATTTCCAGTCCGACAGAACCGCGACGTATTCGGGTGAACCGGGGGCACTTCGGTAATTGATTACAATTTTGCGCGGTAGATGTCTTCCCGTGCGTTGCAACCAAACCTGCCAATCCACGTTTTTCTTGGCGAAAGCCAGATGATCGCAGTCTTCACCGGCCACGTCGTTGACGCCGATATATCCTGAGTAAATAACTCCCTTGCGAAACATTTCGCACGGATGACTGTACGCAAGGTCTCCCAGCGGAATTGAGAGGTTATGAACTTCCTCCAGGCGCTCGATCATCCCGTCAATTGAATCAGGGACTTCCGCAGTCGCGTAGAACATGTGTGGCGGGTCGAGGATCGTAACCTTGGTTCCGTTATACCAAATCTGTTTGCCGCCCAGATCGCTGTGAAACTCCACCGCTAACTGATCGGGTCGCTGGACGGCATAGTCCGCCGCGGCAGCGAATTGAAGCTTTATGTTCGATGGCAGCACCTGATCGAACGTTATCTCGGCATGAAATGTAAAAGCCTTGCTCGATCCCAGGTCTTCGCACGATCGACTCAGGAGCTGATCCGCTCGAGGATCAATATTGGGCGGCGGTGCGGGTTGGGGCGCCTGCGGGCTCGCGGGCGAAGCCGCGCTCGTCGGTGCCGCGGTTTCGGCAGAGACTCCCTGGTTCGAGGCCAGCAACAGTGCTGCCACGGCCGCAGCAAAACGCAGCGAGATAAATCTTTTGTTCATTTTGGTCTCACTCGGTCCTTATGATTATTATGATCATTCAAAAGCGCGCTCAGGACTGCCATCCCTGCCGGTTGTAGTAGTTCATCACCATTTGCACGATCTGGTCGGTCGCCTTGTCCACCAGGAACCCGGTCGAGGACGTATAGCTCTTCGACTAAGGATTTTCGATTTCAAAGTAATCCTCATTTTCGTGTTGATTCATCGGTCCCGATTCAAATTTCAGCTATTGGCCGTCGATCGTAGTGGTGGCGTTGGGCGAACCCGCCACACCGTTGATTTGCTGCGCGGAGGCGGGCGCGACCGCCAACGCACCCAGGTAAATGACCACCGCAATGAAGCTACAAACTGTGGATCTTTTAGATGTCATAGCCCCTCTCGATCCGATCGAAGGTCAGGCACCGCATTTCAGGTTCAAGGAGGCTTTTCGCCGACGCCTACCGTGTTTGACTACCCGCTGAATCAGTAATCCGGAGTCGTCACGAGTGACTATTGTACTTTGGTACAATACGAGAGCCCCGAACGCGCGGGCGGTCAAAAATCCGGTTGACATACCGGGCGAGGCGCGTAGTCTGCTTTGGGATTCGCTTGGGGAAGCCGGTGAAAGGCCGGCGCTGCCCCGCAACTGTGAGATGAGCGCGATGATGCTCGTCGAGTCAGGCGACCGGGCGAATCGATGGAGCCGTAAGAACCTTCGCGGGAGAGGGAGGCTTCAGGACGCGCATCGCAGATCCGCCGGCACCTATCCACACGGCGACTCGTCGCTCCTGGCCACTTCTATTTTCATCCTCGAAGTCTCGGCCATGGCGACTTGGAAGACGAAAGGAAATCGCATCCTTTGGATGACTCGACGGAGCCGTCGCGACGTCATGCCGCGTCGTTTGCGGCGTCGATCGCCGCTCATGCGGTGGTCATTGGATTGATCGTGTGCTTCGCATCGCCGCTGGCGCGGGGGCATAGCGAATGGGTGCTCGCCTACCTGGTCGAAGGCGTCGACGGCAATTCCGGACGCGGCGGCGCAAGCGCCGCCGCGTCCGGAGCTGCCGCGAAGCACGTCGCGGTCGGCACCGCCGCGGGCGTGCCGACTGCGACGACGCATTTGGCGCCGCCGCCGCGGGCGGCGCGCAAGCCGCGTCGTCGGATCGACGACGACGCGTCCGAAATTGCCAGCATAGCGGGGCATCAAGATGCAGCCGCGTCGTTGTCGCATGGCGACAGCGACACGGCTAGTGCTCGTCCGGCCGCCGTCGGTTCCGACGGCGGCGCGGTGCGTGGTGGGGCGGGGTCGCCCGGCGCCGTCGATAGCGGCGCCGGCGACGACCCCAGTTCTCTCGCCCATGCCGACTACGCCCGCAATCCGCCGCCCATCTATCCCGCTATCGCGCGCCGCCGCGAGCAGCAGGGCACCGTCACCGTCAGGGTGCTGGTCGGTGCCGACGGCTCGGTCGAGCGCGCCGAAGTTGCGGACTCCTCGGGATTCGACACGCTCGACGACGCCGCGCTCGAGACCGTTCGCTCGCGATGGCGCTTTGTGCCGGCGCGTCACGGTGGGATCGCGGTCGAAAGCTGGGTCCTGGTGCCGATTAGGTTCACCTTGATCGAGGCCAGCGCGGTTCACTGAAGATGCCGCCCCCATCGTGCTTATCCCGCCCAGCCGTGGTATAAGCCCCATCCGAGGAGGGTAGGAAAGATGGCTCCCAAAGCATGTACTACTCTGGCGGTGGCAGGGCTGATGCTTGCGGCGCTTCTTGTGCCCAATCGCGCCGGCGCGATCGAAGTCAAAAAGGATCTCTACAACAACAGCGGTCCGGCTGGTCCGAACGCTCCGGGCCCCGCGAAAGAGAACCCGATTCCCAAAGCTGCGGCCCAACAGCTCAGCGACACGATTGCCAGCGAGTCCGATAGCTACCTCAGCGACGAGAGTGAAAAGAAAACCTCGGGCAAGCCGTATGTCGATCTCGAGCACGCAGCCTTCAAGTACCTGCCCACGATGAAGGGTGGCCGCTGGACTGTGGTCGCGAAGCTGCAGGCGCCGGAATACACACCGTCCAAGAGTGGCGTGGGCAAGGGCAAGCCGACCGGCAAGCAAAGGAGCCTGGTATTCAACTACCGCCTCGACGGCGGCAAGTGGACCGAGGTCGAGCCGCCGAAATGGGAAGATGTAGATGCCAATGGGACAGCGGCGGCCGCGGCTAAGTAGCAATTGAAGTTAGAGATCTGGGTTTTGGGGGGGGAGAACGCAGATGCGTCCGATTGTCTTCGTAGCGCTTTTGGCATTGACCTTAGTTGGATGCTCGGAGCAGCAGCCGATTATGACCGTCGATCAGCAGAAAGCCTATAACGGTTGCATGGAAGGTCACTGGTCAGGCGCGGCCGACACTTTCGTTTGGGGGCCGTTCGGCTGGGCCTTTTACGAATCCGTGAGAAAGGATTGCCTGTCTGTTGCAAACTGGCACGGCGAGGGTTCCACAGTTCAAGCCGCTGCCGCTCCAGCAACGACGGCGTCGCCACATTAGTCAGGCTCAACGATAATCGAATTTTGTGAAGACCAGGATTCAAAATGATCTCAAGGCCGCGATGAAGAGCGGCGATAAGCTGCGCATGATGGCGTTGCGTGGTGTGCTGTCGGAGATCTCGCGCCTCGAAAAGGACGTTCGCCGCGATCCCAACGACGCCGAGATCCTGCAGATCATCAAGCGCGAGCGAGCCAAGCGCGAAGAGTCGCTGGAATTTGCGCGGAAGGCATCGCGCCAGGACCTGATCGATCAGAACGAGACCGAGGCGAAGATTCTCGAATCATATCTGCCCGCCGCTGCGTCGGCCGATGAAGTGCGCGCTGAGATCGCGGCGGCGATTGCGTCGGGCGCGTCGCAGATGGGTCCAGTCATGAAGGCGCTGCGCGACAAGTTCGGCGCCGGCCTCGACGGCAAGATGGCGAGCGAGCTCGCCAAGGAAGCGCTCGCGAAGAAGTAGCGCCCGTCTCTACAACAGCCTGCTGAACAGTCCGGGATACACAACCACCAGCCCGCGGCGATCGACTTCGATATCACGCGTGAAGTCGCTGTCAATCGATTCGTACCGGTAGCGCTTGAGCGGCTCGATGCATGTGTAACGCTGCGGATCGGTAGTGAGCGTGAGGCTGGGCACCAGAATATAGACTGTGACGATTTCGGCAGCCTGGGCGGCCCTGAGCTTCAGCCTTCGAATGGGGAGAGTGTTGGTGAACGGCGTGGCCGAGAGATCGATATCGATCGCGCCGCCGAGCTTCGAGAGACGTTTCCCCGACGCGTCGGACCAATTGCCGTTGCCATCGCCGGCGATCTCGATTTTGCGATCGCTTCCGACCAGCGCAATCTCAGCGCGTCTGACGCGCCACGACTTGTCGCATCGAATGCGATACCGAAGTGCGAAGACCGAATCGTCCGCCGATCCGGCGACGACCGACTCGGCGACGATCTCGCGCGCGCCCTCGCGGAGAACGAGATGCTCCATCCCTTTCGCGTCCCAATCCTGCCATCGCGCCACGACTGTATTGGCCATCGCACCAGCGTATCTCACAATTTTCCGGCTGGCTTCCAGTTAACGGCTCCGCGGTTGACGGTCAAACCCTTTTCCCGGTAGCACTTGGGCGTAATCCCGACTCCGGTCCGAGCTAAAACCACATGAGGTCGCGGAGGTTCCCATGCCCACTGGAAAGGTCGTGCCGTTTCGCGTCGAGGTGCCTGTCGAAGTGCTGGCCGATCTGCGCGCCCGTCTCAGCAGTACGCGTTTTCCCGACGAGGTTCCCGACACCGGATGGGAGTACGGATCCAATCTCGCGTACCTGAAGGAGCTGGTCGAGTACTGGCGAACGAAGTACGACTGGCGTGCGCAGCAGCGCGCGATCAATCGCCTTGCGCAATTCAAGGCAAATGTCGGCGGACTCGGAATCCATTTCATCCACGAACAAGGCAAAGGGCCGAATCCGAAACCGCTGCTGCTGCTTCACGGATGGCCGGGCTCGATCTACGAGTTTATGGAAATCATCCCGATGCTCACCGATCCGGCCGCACACGGCGGCGATGCGAAGGACTCCTTCACCGTGATCGCGCCGTCGCTGCCAGGCTATGGATTTTCGGATCACCCGCGCGCCCGTGCGATGAATATCCAGGCGATGGCCGATCTGTTTCACAAGCTGATGACCGAGACGCTCGGCTACCAACGCTACGCAGTGCAGGGCGGAGATTGGGGCGCGGCGATCACGTCCCGAATCGGCGAAGTGCACGCCGACAGCGTCTTCGGAATCCATATCAACATGATTGCGATTGGCCCCGCGGAAGGACGCAGCGCGTCGGAGCTAACGCCGGAGGAGAAAGTGTTTCTCGGCGACCTCGAGAAATTCCGCACCGCAGAAACCGGCTACCAGTGGATTCAAGGCACCAAGCCGCAGACGCTTGCCTACGGCTTGAATGATTCACCGGCGGGACTGCTCGCGTGGATCGTCGAGAAGTTCCGGACCTGGAGCGATTGTCACGGCGACGTCGAGAAGAGTTTCACGCGCGACCAGATTCTGACCAACGTGATGATCTACTGGCTCACGCAGACGATCAATTCCTCGACGCGGCTGTACTACGAAGCGCGCCACCATCCGTGGCGGCTGAAGCCCGGCACCCGAATCGAGGCGCCTACCGCGGTCGCGCTTTTTCCGGGAGAGCTGGTGCGTCCGCCGCGGCATTGGGCCGAGCGCGCGTACAACGTCCGGCGCTGGACCGTGATGCCGAAGGGTGGACATTTCGCGGCGATGGAACAGCCGACGCTGCTGGCCAACGATGTCCGCGCGTTCTACAGGGAGCTGAGTTGAGAGCTACGCAGAGGCGGGTTCGTCGAATTTGACCAGGTCGGCGTAAAGCTTTTCGATCTCGCGGCCCAGCCGCTCGTAGCGCGCGATCAGATCGTCCGCGTCTCTGCGCTTGAGGTAGAAGTTAGGATCGTTCATTTCAGTGGCGAGCGCGGCGCGTTCGTTTTCCTTCTGCTCGATCTCGGCCTCAATCTGTCCACGCTGCCGCGCGATTCGTTCGCGCTTGCGAGACGCGTCGCGTTCGTCTTTCGCGGGCGGTGCGGCTTTCGCTGATTCGGCTTTCTTTGGATGCGGCGCGATCCCGTTGTTGCCGCGAGCGTCGCGCAACTGGACTGGCGCGCTGCGCGCAGTCTGCGACGAGGGCGACGGCGTCTCGGTCTGCGCCTTCTTCTCGAGGTACTCGTCGTAATTGCCGAGGTAGCGAATCGCATGCCCCTGGCCCACTTCGAGCACTTCGGTCACCAGCTCGTTCAGGATGAAGCGATCGTGACTGACTATTATCACGGTGCCGGGAAAGCGGCGGAGCGCTTCGAGCAGCGTGTCCTTCGCCACGATGTCGAGGTTGTTGGTCGGCTCGTCGAGCAGCAGGCAGTTGCTCGGCCGCGCGAGCACCTTCGCCAGAGCAAGGCGCGCCCGCTCGCCTCCCGACAACACTTCGACCCGCTTGTACACGTCGTCGCCGGAGAAAAGCATCGCGCCGAGGATCGAGCGAAGCTCACCCATCGAGAGGCTCTGCGCACTGCCGCTGAGTTCGTCGAGCACGGTCTGGTCGTACGAAAGCGACTCGGCAAGATTCTGTGCGAAGTATCCGGCCTGCACGCTCGGACCGACGATTCGCTCGCCGCCGGTCATCGACTCGACGCCGGCCAGCAGCTTCATCATCGTGGATTTTCCCGATCCATTGGGACCGACCAGGGCGATTCGCGCGCCGCGCTCGATAGTCAGATCGACGCCGTCGTAAACCGTGTGAGCGCCGTAGCGTTTGACCGCGCCTTTGAGTTCGAAAACGCGGCGCGTGCTGCGTTCGCATTTCGGAAACGAAATCGCCGGCGGTTTCTGCGATCCCTCGGGCGGCTCGAGCCGTTCGAGTTTGTCGAGCTGCTTGATTCTGCTTTGCACGAGGCGCGCCTTGCTTGCCTGGTAGCGAAAGCGGCTGATGAAGCTCTCCATGTGCTCGATTTCTTCGCGCTGCTTTTCGAACGCCGCCATCTCGAGCGCGAAGCGTTCCTCGCGCAGCACTAGATATCGCGAGTAGCCGCCGACGTATTCAGTGAGCCGCCCACGCGACACTTCGACTGTGCGCCTGGTCACGCGGTCGAGAAAATAGCGATCGTGCGAGACGAGGATGATCCCGCCCTGGTACGCGACGAGGTAATCCTCGAGCCAGTTGCGCGCTTCGATATCGAGATGGTTGGTCGGCTCGTCTAGCATCATGAAGTCGGGTGCGTCGAGCAGGAGTTTTGCCAGCGCGATTCGCATCCGGATGCCGCCGGAGAATTCGCTGACGTCGCGCGCGAGGTCAGCTTCAGTGAAGCCCAGCCCGAACAGCACCGAGGTGGCGCGGCTTTCGGCGCTGTAGAAGTCGTGATGCTCGAGCTCGGTCAGCACCTCGCCCAATTCCTCGAGCGCGGCGTCATGCGCCGGCCCGGAATGTTGGTTCGCGAGAATCTGCTCGACTTCCTTGCGGCGCGCATCGAGCGCATTCATCCGATCGAGCGCCGCGAGCGTCTCGCGCAGCACGGAGCGTCCGCCCATCTCGGGCGCGTCCTGGGCCAGGTATCCGACGCGGGTGCGCTGCGGCCGAGTGATTCTCCCGGAATCGAGCGGCAGAACTTCCGCGATCATTTTTAGCAGTGTCGACTTGCCCGCACCGTTCAGGCCGACCAGGCCGACGCGGCCGTCATCGGCCATCGACCAGCTGACCCCGTCGAGGATCTTGCGGCCCCCGTAGGACTTGGAGAGGTTGTCGAGACTAAGCATGGTGAAAAAAGCCATCTTATCAGCGGCGTTCGCGCGTCGAAAGCGACCCCCGCGCGCCATGGCGTTCGGGGGGCTTCCTACGTTCCCGACAATGTGTTAGGAAATGTTACACTATGGCAAAATTCGCCCCCGGTTATCCGCTGCCCAGGAGCGCCGACGAGTTCGAAAGACTCTGTCTAAAGCTCCTGCGGCGTCATTGGCAGCTTCCTCAGCTCGAGCGATTCCGCGATCCGGATCGCGGCGAAAAGGGGATCAACCTGATCGAGATCAGCGGCCGTCCACGACTCGCCGCCGTCAAGTGCGACCTGCGCGCTTCGCGAAGCGAGTTGACGATCGCCGAGATCAAGGATGCGGTTGACCGCGCCGCGAGCCTTAAGCTCCCAATCGGACGCTTCGTGATCGCGACCACGGCCGCCAAGCCCGAAGGCTTGCAGCGGTCGCTGTTCGATCTCAACCGCGCCAACCGCAAGGACGGCATCTCGGCGATCGAAGTCCTGACCTGGGACGATCTCGAGGAACTGCTCGACGAGTATCCTCAAATTCTCACCGACTTCGGAACTGCCGCAAAACGCCAGGCGCTGACCCGGGCCGACGCGGTCGTACATCTCGAAGCACGATGCGAACCCTCGGCGCAGGGACCGTCCGACGCGCTGGGAGAGGAGATTTCGGCCGCCGCGGCACTTCTCGAGAGCCATCAATATCAGCTCGCGCGTCTCGCGCTGCTCCGGTTGCGCGAGCAGAAGTGGAGCCAGCTCTCGAACCTGCACAAGTTCCGGGTGCTCTCGTATCTCGGCGCCGCGTGGTTGAAGGAAGGCGAGCCGCGCAAATCCGCGATGCTGTTTATCGCGGCGAAATCGCTGCAGCCCGACGAAGAGAACGCGTGCACCAACGAGGCGCTCGCGCATGAACTGCTCGGCGAGCGGGAACGCGCTTTTGCGCTGGCGGACAAGCTGCGGATGCAGTTTCCGTCCAGCGGCCGCGCGGTCGCGCTGTGGCTGAACAATGCGCCCAAGTCGTATGACGCGCGCTCGCTCGAGGAGAACGTCGCGCCTGAGCTCTCATCTGATCCTGAAGTTGCGGTCGTGATGGCGCGCCGCGCGTTGCTCGACGCGCACTTCGATCGCGCCGAACGTTATGCGCGCCTCGCCAGCGCCGCGCTACCGAACAACTCGATCCCGTGGCTGGTTCTCGGACAGGCGATTTTGCTCAATGAGCTCGAAATGGCCGGCGAGGGCACCATCGATACGCCCGCGCAAAGCGACGAGGGCCGCATCCGCGAATCTGAAACTTGCTTCACGCAGGCGCTGACCCTCGCGCAGGCGGAACACCAGGCATCGAGCGAAGTGCAGGCACTGATCGGACGCGCGCAGGCCCGAATCGCGCTGCGCGACACTGACGGCGCCGGCAAGGATATCGAGCAGGCGCATAGCCTCGAGCGCGAAGATGCCAACGGGCTCTGCGAGTACGGAATCGTGCTGCGATCGCGCGGCAGCCTGACCGAGGCAATCGAAGTGCTGCGGCGCGCCGCTGCGGTCGGCGGCCGCGACGACATCGACTACCATCTCGCAGTCACGCTCCGCGAGCGCGACGAACCCGGCGATTTGCAGGAGGCCACCGAGCTGCTGATGCGCTCGATCGCGCGGCCGGACGCGATTCCCGCCGGCGATTTTCCGTTCGCGGTGGCGGCCGCGGTCGAAGCTCTTGCCACCGCCGAGCGCTATCACGATGCCGACGCGCTGCTCACTTCGATTCCCGAGGGACGCCTGCATGCGGTGACGATGCGCACGCTTCGCGCCAATCTGCGATTGTCGCAGGGCAAGTTCGATCAAGCGTCGAAGCTGGCCGACGAGGCGCTGTCTGGGCTGACGCCGGATATCGGCGCTGACAATCGGCGCAAGCTGGCCGCGCTGCTGCACGATCTGGGGCGCTATCGCGATGCGCTGCCGCTGTGGCAAACGCTCGCGCCGGCCGGCACTGCCGGCACCGATACACGCCGGCTGCTGGATTGCGCCAGCCGTCTCGGCCGCGAAGATATCGTGGACGACATCACGCGACAGTTGCATCCCGAAAAACTTGCCGATGCGGGCACCGCCGCCGATCAGCTCGACAAACTTGAACGCAATGATCCCGAAGCCGCGCTGCTCCAACTCGAAGAGATGCTCAGTGCGCATCCCGACGACCGCGTGCTGAAGCTGCGACGCTCGATCGTCGCGGCTCGGCTGGGCAAGGCGGATTTGGTCGTCGCCGATCCGAATGCGATGCCGCCGGCGCGGGAAATTCCGCCTGCGCTCGGCCGCGCCGCCGTGCAATTCATGCGCGACGGCGGCCGCGCCAACGAGGCGGTCGCGTATGCATATGAATTGCTGCGGCGTCAGGGCGGCAGCGTCGATGCGCATCGCGCGTACCTCGCCGCGCTCGGACCGATTGGCCCGATGCCCCACGTGCCCGACTACGATATGGCTGCGCCCGGATGCGCGCTCAGTTTCGTCGAAGAGGGTTCCAACACCGATAAGTGGGTTATGCTGGAGGAAGCCAACGACGCCGACGAGGCGCTCGACGAGTACGGCCCGCAACATCCTCTGACCAAGGCGGTCAAGGGCAAGAAGGCCGGTGAGAAGTTCCAGCTCCCCGAGGGCCGCTTTAGCCGCCGCCAGGCCACCGTCAAGCAGATGATCAGCAAGTACGCCTATCGCTACATGGACGTGCTCATCAATTGGCAGGCGCGTTTCCCCGGCGAAGCCGAAATCGAAATGAGCTACGGGCGCGCCGAGGCAATTCCATGGAGCGAGATGACTGACAGCTTCGACGCGATGTTCGAGGCGAGCATCGTCAATGGAAACGGGAACGGCAACGGCAACGGCGTCGTCAACGGCAAAGCCAATGGAATCGCCAACGGTCACGCCAATGGCGTCAACGGAAAGCGCGAGGACGGTCTCAAGCAGGCCGAGCGCACCTACGCCAACAACTCGATTCCGATTCATGCGGTGGCAGAGCGCCTTAACCTGAACGATCTGCAGACCGTGTTTATCCTTGCGCAGCGGCCTGAGGCGCCGCTGAAGTGCTGCACCGGATCGCCGGACGAGCTCGAGGCGGCTCTGGGAGCCTTCGAGCGCGCCAACGCCGTGGTGCTCGATCTGACCGCAATCGCGACCCTGTGCATGCTCGGGCGGCTGAGCCTGCTGCCCACATGGCCGCGTCAGTTCGTCATCTCGCAGTCCACCCTCGCCGAACTTCGGCGTCTGGCGTTCGAGGACACTCTCCTGCGCCTGCCGCCCGGATTCTCCGCCTCGATCACCGGCAGCGCCAACGACGGCAAGCGCGCCGACGTTCAGTTGAAGGGGCTCGCCGATGCGTTGCAGTCGGTGTGCCGCGTGCGCGACGGCGCCGCACTCGCTTCGATCGATCCTGAACGCCGCGATCGGTTGGTCAAGTTCTTTGGCCGTCACGGCGCCGAGAGCATCGTGATCGCTTCGATGCCGGGACACGTGTTGTGGACCGACGACATGATCCTTGCCGACCTTGCCAAGACCGAATTCGGTGTGCGGCGCGTGTGGACCGAGGCCGCGCTGCAGGCACGCGCGCAGGCGGGCAATCTCGATCCGGCTGAACTGGCCACGGCCAGCACCAAGCTCGCGGGATGGGGCTACTCGTTCACGACCCCGAGCATCGAGACGCTGATGCGCGCGGGCTCGGTCGCAGTGTGGAATCCCGATCAGTTCCCGCTCAAGCAGGCAATCGATCAGCTCGCATCCGAATCGATGAACATGTCTGATGCGGTGCGGCTGGCGGCGGAGTTGATCGTAAAGATGTACAACGACCAGTATTTGCGCGGGCAGCGCCGCACGGTGACGTCGCGGCTGCTCGACCGGCTTGCGATGCGCCCCGGCGGACGCGATGCGATCGAGGTGTTGCCGCGTTCCTTGCCGATTCGCTTCGGCCTCGATCTGATTCGAGCGCGCGAGCTGAGTGACGTCGTGCGGGGATGGACCGCTTCCCAGGGTGAGGGACAGCAGGCCGAGCGCCTGATGGCTGGTCGCTGATCTGGGGCGCAGATGGATCCGGTGGTGGGTCGCATGCCCACTACCGTCGATCCTGGCGCGTCGTGTTAGCCTTCGCGATCGAGTAGAATCCCGTCGGGGACACGCCCACAGGAGGAACGCACGATGGCGGCAATCGCCGAAGGGGACCGGATCGTCCTAATCGATCGCAGGCTCTTCAAGGACGACAACACTCGAATTTTCGTGGGCATCGTCGAGACGACCGACGGCTCGCTGGTTCGCGCCCGCGGCTTTGTCTTTCACGTCAGCTCCTACGAGGTTGCCGGCCAGGAACGCCGCGGCGAAGAGCGCGTGCGCGTATTCTCGATGGGCAGCGGGGACATCGTGTACCTGTTGCCGCATGGACAGGACATCTCGCGGCTGATGCTCAAGCGTTCGCCCAAGTCGATGACGCTGAGCGACGGGCAATACGCGATGGACCTGAGCGACTTCCTGCTTCGGGCGTAACGCAGCGTCCTATCGATACTTGACCTTCTCGCGAAGCGATAGCCTTCGCCGGGAATGGCTTGCGGATCCAGGCCTCCAATGCTTGAGCCCTCTATGGTTCTCTCTCGAACCGCTACTTTTAGTGCTTCAAATGACTAATTGCAGGACTTTCGCGATAGCTATTAGATCTCGTCAAATGTAATTCTTAATGGCCGGGATCGACATACGAATCGAGCCCGAATTGATCCAGCCCCAACGGCGGTTCTTCCACTCGCCTTAGACCGCGTTCCGCTAGACCAACCATAAGTCCGATCTATAAGGCTTGAGTAAGCGGAGTCGATCCCGCGAGGGTGTCTTGTGCAAGTATCGCTCGAGCCGAAAAAGAAGTTGTCTTCCACGATAGCACGGATCACGGTGGCCGTCGCGTTTGCCTTGGTGATTGGCAGCTTCGGAACAGGAACTGCTCACGCCGGCCACGGTCACGACGGCGATCATCGCGGTGGCGGTAGCTATCACAGAGGTGGCGGCTACCACGGAGGCGGCGTCTATCACAGAGGCGGCGGCTACCACGGAGGCGGCTACTACGGACGCGGCCGCTACTGGGGAGGCGGTGGCGGATACTGGGGCTGTGGCGGATACTGGGGATGTCGCGCAGGCTATCCCAACTACTACGACGCACCTTCACCTTATTATTATGGCGCGGGGCCTGAGTATTCCTATCCGCCGCCCCGGGGCGCCCGCCTTTTCTTTGGACTCTAATAGCGCACAAAACAAGCGAGCGTCCAAAATTGCGTACGCGCGGCACTCTCGCGGGCATCAAAGTAACTATCTGGAGATCGCAGGTAGGCGGAAATGAAATATGGAATCGCATGGCTATTGGGAGTTCCCGTATCAGTCTTGGTGATCTGGTTCGTGCTCAGTCATGTACTTTGAAATATAGATAGCGGGCGACATTCATCGTCGAAAACGAAATTGTATTGAGTTTGAACAAAATGGCAAAGCTGACCACTAAGGCTCGAAAGAAAATCCCTGCCAAAGAGTTTGGAGAACCGGCGAACCGCGCGTACCCAGTGCCGGATAAGGCTCATGCCGCCAATGCTAAGGCTCGCGCCACTCAGATGGTAAAGAAAGGCAAACTATCGGAAGCGGAAAAAAAGAAGATCGACGCCAAAGCAAACAAACTTCTAGGAACTACGTGACCGCCGGCAGAGCTGTTCAAGAAATAATTTCGTCCGTCCGCTTCTGTTGAGTTCTCGCCAACTCAGGTAGGTTTGCCGGAATGGCAAAAAAAGCTTCCACCGGCGGAGCACGTTCGACCGCGTCGGCGAAGTGGGCGTCGCCCTATCTCTCGAGACTGCTATCCAAACTTTATCGCGGCTTCCAGAAACTGGGGCCGGGCATCGTAACCGGCGCTGCCGATGACGATCCCAGCGGCATCGCGACCTATTCGCAAGTCGGCGCCCAGTTCGGATTCGCGATGCTATGGACGATGCTTGTCAGCTACCCGCTGATGGCTGGGATCCAGGAAATCAGCGCATGGATCGGGCGGGTTACCGGCGCAGGTCTGGCAGGCAACATCCGCCGCCACTACTCACCCGTAGTTCTCTATCCCCTGGTCGGCCTCTTGTTGATCGCCAACATGATCAACTTAGGCGCCGATATAGGAGCCATGGGAAGCGCGCTGCAATTGGTGGCAGGCGGACCCGCGCTTTTGTATAGCATCCTTTTTGGAGTGATTTCGGTGATAGCTGCTATCGCCTTCCCCTACAAGCGATATGCTGAATACTTGAAGTGGTCGACACTGGTACTGTTCGTATACGCTGCCACGGCCCTTGTAGTTCGATTTCCCCTGATGCCCGTACTGATGGGGACGTTTATTCCATCGCTGTCGTTTTCGAGTGGCTACCTGACTGCGCTAACTGCCGTCTTTGGAACTACGATAAGTCCCTATCTCTTCTTCTGGCAGGCCTCAGTAGAAGTGGCGGAACAAAAGGCCGCGCCACGCGAAAAGCCGCTCAAGCACGCGCCCAAACAGGCACCCGCGCAACTCGAGCGGATGCGAAGCGGTACATACCTGGGGATGGCATTTTCCAACATTATCGCCTTCTTTATCATCCTCGACACCGGAGCCGTCCTGCACGCTCACGGTATCACCAACATTCAGACCGGAGCACAAGCGGCAGAAGCGCTCCGGCCGCTCGCGGGTGAGTTGGCCTTTCTGCTCTTCAGCATAGGTATCATCGGAACGGGTTTGATAGCTATTCCGGTTTTAGCCGGATCTTCAGCCTACGCGCTAGCCGAAGCTCTTAAATGGCCGATAGGACTCGAGCGCAGGTTGAACCGGGCAAAGGGATTTTATGGAATTCTCGCCGTGGCCACGATTATAGGAGTCGCGCTGAATTTTACAGGACTGAATCCTATAAAGGCACTCTTCTGGAGCGCAGTGATCAATGGAGTAGCAGCAGTTCCTATCATGATCGTGATGATGCTGATGACCACCAACAAAAAGATCACGGGGGGCCTGAAGCTACCCACTCTTCAGAGCGTCATAGGATGGGTAGCTACCGGCGTGATGTTCGCCGTCGCAGCCTGTATGCTCGCGACACTTATCTAGGACGGGCTACAGCTTCTCGACGAATTCGATAATGGCGGCCGCGGTGTCGCCCGGATTGTCCAGCGGTACGTGATGGAACGCGCGGGGAATTTCCTTTATCACCGACCCTCGAATCTTGCGATGCATCCGGGCGACGTGCGACGCGCTCACCAGAGCGCTCTGATCGCCGCGGAGCAGCAGTGTCGGCATTTTGATCTGCCCGATCTTCGGCCGCGTCATCTTGTGCCCGTGCTTGCGCCACGCCCGCGTTTCCGGATCGAAGCGAAACGCCCACGATCCAGTGGGTAGTTGCTCGGCGCCCAGCAGCGCCAGCCGCTCGACTTCCAGCCGCGTCATGGTTGTATCCGGCGGCTGCAGGCGAAACTTCTTTATGATGTCGGCGGCCGAGCGAAGCTCCGGGCGAACCCCTCCATGCGAGCGCCGGCGCCATCGCCACATCAGGCGGCGAAACAGCGGCGGCGGTCCATGCGGCGCATCGACGATTATCAACGCCTCGAGCAAATCCGGATGCGTGACCGCGACCCACTGCGCGACCGCGCCGCCCATCGAATGTCCGACGAGGATCACCCGCGTGCCGAGGCTCTCGATCAGGCCGCGAACGTCATTCAGATACGCGCCTGGTCCGTAAGCTCCCGATTTCTCCCATTGGCTGCGGCCGTGCCCGCGAAAATCGAGCGCGAGCACGCGCCCGTAAGGCGTCAACAGTGGACCGACGCCGTCCCACCAGTGAACGTGCGCCGCACCGCCGTGCAGCAGTACGAAAGTGTGTTTGTCGGAATCGCCGCCCCAGTCCAGATAGTGAAGCTTGAGTCCCTCAACCTCGACGTACCGATGGGTCGGCTCCGCGATCGCGGTAGCCGCTTGCTGTTGTGCCATAACCTGCGATTCTATTCGACGCGCGATGGTGAGCATAGATTTTCATGCGCGGCTCGTCGTGCTAACAACCGCAGCAGCACAGAGAGCTCCAGGGAGCACTTTTCGATGGCATTGAGACTCGAAAACAAAAATGCATTGATCACCGGCGGCGCCAGCGGAATCGGACGCGCGACCGCGATTCGTTTTGCCGAGGAGGGCGCCAACATCTTCGTCGCCGACCGCCATGTGGCGGCCGCCGAAGAGACCGCTGCCGCAGTCAAAAAACTCGGCCGCAAGGCGATCGCATATCAGGTCGATACCAGCGACGAGGCGCAAGTGAATGGGATGGTCGCGCAGATGGTAAAGGAGCTCGGCGGCGTCAACATCGTCGTCGCCGCGGCGGGAATCTCGCATGCGCACTATGGCGAGGAAGGCCAGCCCGACATCACGTTTCTCAGCAACAAATCGTTCGCCAACTGGCGCAAGGTCTTAAGCGTCAACCTCGACGGCGTTTTTCTGACCGACCGGGCCTGCGCACAAGCGATGATCGAAGCGGGCCACGGCGGACGCATCATCAATATCGCGTCAGCCGCGGCGCGACTTCCAACTCCCGGCGTCGGCGAGTACTCCGTCAGCAAGGCTGGCGTCTGGATGCTGACCCGGGTGCTCGCGACTGAATTGGCGCCGTTCAATATCACCGCCAACGCGATCGGCCCCGGCTTCATCAAGACCCCGATGACCGCACAGATCCAGGACATGGCCAATATGACGCCGCTTATGGAGCGCGTGCCGATGAAGAAGATGGGCGAGCCCATCGACGTCGCCAACACCGCGCTGTTCCTCGCCAGCGAAGAAGGGCGCTACTACACCGGCTCGATCCTGCACCCCGACGGCGGCATCGTCATGCAGTGATCAGCGAGGATCTCGCGCGATTGTTCCCCCTCGCACAAGTGATCAGTGAAGACCCTGCGCGATTGTTCCCCTTCCCTCGAGGGAAGGGGTTAGGGGTTAGGTTCCCACGGATCGTTCGCGACGCCCGCAGCGTCATGGCCGTCGCCCTTTCATTTCTATTGCTCGCCGCCGCAACCACTTCCGCGTTCGCGCAGGAGCCAACTCCCACGCGGACCCCGATGGTCCTGCCGGTGATTCCGCAGATTCGGCTTCAAACGGTGCCGGCCTACGGGTCCGCGCCCCTGACGGTCGGCTTCTTCGTCTCGAGCATCAATCCCGACGCTGCGCCGATAGCCAGCTACGTCTGGAATTTCGGCGACGGCCATGTCTCGATGCTCCCGCCGACCGCGCTGTTTCACACCTACGCAATTCCCGGCAGCTACATCGTCAACGTAACCGTGACCGACGCCAACGGCCATCAGGCGTCATCGTTCGCCGGCGTTATCGTGACGCAGCCCTCGGTAGCAGGTGCGCCGGGTGCTATTCCTTGAGCATCTCGATTGTGCCCGTATCGAGATCGTAAATACCGCCGACGATTTTAAGCTCGCCCGATTTGACCATCGCCGAAAGCTCTTCCGAGGTCGCCAGATTTTTCATCACCAGCTCGACGTTCTCGCGCACCGCGTTCTCGACCGGATCGCCCGCCTGGCCCTTGGACGCTGCCACCGCCGGCCGCAGTTCGCTGAGCATCGGCCCGACGTCCTGATCGGCGGTACCCTCGTGACCGTCAACCGCCGCGATCACCGCGCCGCATCGGCGATGCCCCAGCACCATCACCAGCCGCACGCCGAGATGCTTGACTGAGTAGTCGAGACTTTCGATCACCACTTTGTCGGCGACATTGCCGGCCACGCGCACGGTGAAGATATCGCCGAGTCCGCGATCGAAAATAATTTCGGGCGGCGTCCGCGAGTCCGAGCATGCGAGCACCGACGCAAACGGATGCTGCCCCTTGGCCACCTCAGCGCGCCGCTCCGGCGTCTGATTGGGACGCTCGAGCTTGCCGGCAACGAACCGCTGATTGCCGTCGAGCAGGAGCTTGAGAGACGCCTCAGCGCTCATTGTTGGCGCACTCACCGCGGCAATCACTGCGCGGGTCGTGACGATCGACAGCGCTCCGATCGCCAACAGCATCGAAATCCTCGACCGAAACCTTTTTTTTGGAATCACAGTCTCTCTCCATGGCCGCTATGCAGTTACCTGCCCCTCGCACTTCGGAATTGACACCGCGCCGCTATTCGGCAGTATTGGTGGCGATGCGAAACAAATCCAGCGGCAACACTATTTCCATATCGGAGACGAAATTGGCAACAAGAGTCATCGTGGCGTTCGCACTCGCGGGGGTCGCGCTTATCGGTTCCGGATGCATGGGCGATCAGATCGACGCCACCAACAAGCTGGTTCAACAGCAGCAGGAACAACTCGAGCATCAGCAACAGGAGCTCGAAGCCCTCCAGGCGAACCAGAATCAAGGCTATACGCCGGGAGTCGCGAACTCGCCTCGGGGCGGATGCGACAAAGATGTCGAGACGGTCGCGAGCAAGCGCGGCGGGGACAACTTCGCGGCCGGCGACTTCAACAAGGCGCTCGGATACTACCAGGATGCGCTCATGGCCTGCCCGACCGATGAGCGCGCGGAGGTCAACGTCGCGCGCAGTTACGAAGCGCTCGGCAACAAAGTCGCCGCCATCAACCTCTACCGAAAGGTGGCCGACAGCAACAGCCCCACCGTCAACGACGCCCAGGACGAAGCCAAGGCCGCACTCCTGCGCCTGCAAGCCGCCCGCATGCCCTGATTCTGATCCGTCGCCCGTTACTTCACGGGAGAGGCTAAGTGAGGGTTCTGCGACTCGAGCAGAATCCCGGTTAGATCGTCGGTCATCGGCGCGTCTCTCGCCGGTTTGGTTCTACTCGGCGCGATCGTTAGATTTGATCATGGGGGCGACGCGCAGCCCTCCTCCTCTCCCATGGACGGCAACGGCAATAACGAAACTCCCGAGATTACCGCCGCGCCGCGGCCGCGCCGGATCGCGATTCTCACCGCCGGCGGCGACGCTCCCGGGATGAACGCCGCGATCCGCGCCGTGGTCCGCAGAGCTGCAGTCGCGGGAATCGAGGTGATTGGATTCCGGCGCGGCTACGAGGGTCTAATCCGCGACCTCGCCGAGCCGCTCAGCGGACGCTCTGTCGCCAACATGATTCAGCGGGGCGGCACCTTCCTGGAAACTTCGCGCTCACCGGAGTTCCGCACGCCCGCCGCGCGCGGTCTGGCAGCCCGCAACCTGAAGCGCCACCAGATAGAGGCGCTGATCGTCGTCGGCGGCGAAGGCTCGATGATCGGCGCGACGGCCTTCGGCAGCGAGACCGGCGTTCCGGTATTCGTGATACCGGCGTCGATCGACAACGACATCCCCGGCACCGACTACTCGATCGGCTTCGATACCGCGGTCAACACCGCCCTCGACGCTATCGACCGAATCCGCGACACCGCATTCGCCTACGAGCGCGTCTTCTGCGTCGAGGTGATGGGCCGCGATTCAGGCTTCATCGCGATCGCGGTCGCGCTCGGCGGAGGCGCCGAGGCAGTTATCGTGCCGGAAATCCCGTTCAACCTCGACGACATCTGCGATCGCGTCGAGGACAGCCATCGCCGCGGCAAACGCTCGACCATCGTCGTCGTGTCGGAGGGTCCGCGCACCGGCGGCGTAATCCCGGTCGCCGACGCCCTGACCGCGCGGCTCGGGATGCAGGCGCGGGTCGTCGTGCTCGGCCACGTGCAGCGCGGCGGAGCGCCCACCGCTCGTGACCGGCTACTGGCGAGCCGGATGGGCGCGGGCGCCGTAAACGCAATCCTCGACGGTGCCGGCCCTTCGCTCATCGGAGAGGAAGGGGGCAAAATCGTCCGCGTCCCGCTGGGCGATGTCGCCAACAAGCGCCGCCCCCTCGACCCCTCCCTGATCGAATTGGTTCATCAACTGTCCACCTGAACCCGCATCGCTATTTTTCGCCGAAGAACCTAACCCCTAACCCCTTCCCGAGCGGGAAGGGGAACCGGATTACGGAGAGGGAATAATCCGCACGCCCATCCAGTCCGTATTTCCATATGACCGGACGCACCAAAGCACCGCTCCCGAGCCGGCATCATCCACGATGCAAAAAAGAATCGCCACCGGGAACCAATGGTTCACCTCGATGGTTAACAGGGCGCATGGGGACCGTCTCATCGCAGTCGATGAGAGTCCGGTCGGGAGCCAGCCGGATACGCTCCCGAGGACGCTAACGCCCCGCGGGGTTTTGCAAATGTCTGAAGGCTTTCAGCTGGCTTCCGATACCGCAGTCGAGCGCTTCGTCGGCTTCAACCAGATTCTTCCCAGCCAATACTACGACGTTTCCGGCGGCCATCATCTGACCGGCGAACAGCGCCTGATGCTCGCGCTGCTGGCCGACGCGATCAACGTCTACCAGCAGGGCGTCCTCTCGCGAAATACCCGCAAGCGCCTGCTCTTCATCGATGCCGAGCGATGGATAACGGCGAGCGCGAAGTGCCGCCACGCATTCAGTTTCGACACCGTGTGCGACGCGCTCGGCATCAACCCCAGCGCGCTGCGCCGCCGGATGATGGCCTGGAAGCATCAACTCCGCCGCAATCTCGAACCGCGCGCCAGCGCGCCGCACTTGCGGCTCAAAATCACCCCGCGCAACAAGCACCTGAGCCAGCGCCGCAACCGCAGCCAAGTAACGATTCCAGCGTTCTGACGATCACCCTCTCGCTAGCACAAAAGCGTGGTGATCGTTCCAAGCAAACCTAACCCCTAACCCCTTCCCTCGAGGGAAGGGGAACAATCGCGATGAGCGGACCGCCGCCTTCTCCCTCAAACCTGAGAGCAAAATGGCGTCTTCGCCATTTTGCGATTCTCACCGGGTGCAGGGGTCACCCCTGCCGCGGAAGCGTGAAACCCGCGAAGGGTTTCACATTCAATAAAGTGATTTCCCCTTCCCCACCCCGCGCCTCTCGCCAACGCTCCTCAACAGTGCGATAAATCCAAACGAACCCCTCTGGAGGATGTTTCTACTTTGAAGAACCCATTCAGTGTCGAAGGCAAAGTTACGATTGTGACCGGCGGCGGTACCGGAATCGGCGAGTCGATTGCAAAAGAGTTCGCAGCGCGTGGAGCGCCGGTGCTGATCGCCAGCCGCAAGGTCGAGAACCTCGAGCGCGTCCGGGACGAGATTCGCAAGGCCGGCGGCAAATGCGAGATGACCCCGGTTGACGTCCGCGACGCCGATCAATGCGACAAGATGGTTGCCGAGGCGGTCAAGCATTTCGGCCGCCTCGACGTGCTGATCAACAACCATGGCGCCAGTATCACGACGCCGTCGATGACCCTATCGCCCAACGGATGGCGTGCGGTGGTCGGGATCAATCTCGACGGCGTCTTCTTCTGCTCGAAGGCAGCTGCCCGCCAGTTCATCGAGCAGAAGAGTCCCGGCTCGATCGTCAATATCTCATCGACCGCGGGCGTGCATGGATCGCCCACGATGCTTCCGTACGGCGCGGCGAAGGCCGGGGTCATCAACCTGACCGTATCGCACGCCGGCGAATGGGGTCCGGCGGGAATCCGCGTCAACTGTATCGCGCCCGGCCCGATCGACACCGAAGGCGCGGCGCCGCGCGTATGGCCGAATCCGAAAGTCAAAGAGATGGTCGCGCGATCGCGCGCGCTCCAGCGCTTCGGCCGCGTCGAGGAAATCGCGTATCCATGTATCTTCCTGGCGTCGGACGCATCGAGCTACGTCACCGGCTCCCTGCTGATAATCGACGGCGGCGAAGGCATGATGCGTCTGGGCGGGTAAGTGGACAAACCGCTCGTTCAACAGTAAATAACGTCTCGACCAGGTCGAGAGAGGTTGATTCAATGGCTGATAAAAGCGCGGTCGGAAAGACCGGCAAACCATTCAAGATGCACGTCGATTGGAGCAAGGTGCGCGAGTTCGCCCGCGCGATCAAAGATCCCAACCCGCTCTACTTTGATACCGAGCTCGCGAAGAAAGAAGTCGGCGGAGTGCCGGTGCCGGTCACGTTCCTGCAGACCAGCGCATTCTGGACCGACGAGACCTCCAGCCCCGGCTTCGGCGGCTTCGATCTGCGCCGTATCCTGCACGGCGAGCAGGAGTTCGAGTTCTTCAAGCCGATCTTCGTCGGCGACACTCTGACCGGTGTCACCAAAGTCGCCGACGTGCTCGAGAAGGAAGGCGGCCGCGGCGGCAAGATGACGCTACTGATCACGGAGACCGAGTACACCAATCAGAAGGGCGAGAAAGTTGCTCTTGCGCGCTCGACCCTGATCGAGACAGGACAAGCAGTCAAAGCTTAACTCGAGACGGTGAAAAAAATGCCAAAATTGAAATACGATTCAGTCAAAGTCGGCGACGAAATTCCTAAAATCGAAATCAAAGGCGTAACCCGTCCTGATTTCGTGCGCTACGCGGGCGCATCCGGCGACTTCGTTCCGCTGCATTACGATCAGACCTTCGTCGAGGCCGCCGGCATCCCAACCGTGTTCGCGCAGGGGATGTTCACGGCGGGCCTGCTCTCGAAGGCCGTGACCGACTACGTCGGAATCGGCAACGTGCGCCGCTTCCAGGTCCGCTTCGCAACGCGCGTATGGCCGGGCGACGTCGTCACCTGCACCGGCAAAGTCACCAACAAAATCGAGAAAGACGGCGAGAAGCAGATCGAGGGCGACCTGATCGTTCTGAATCAAAAAGGCGAGCCCGCGATCAAAGGCAGCTTCCGGGCGGCATGCGCGTGAGGGAAGGGTAGATCACTTAACTTAATGCGGAACCCACCGTGGGTTCCGCACCTCCCTGGGCAGGGGTGACCCCTGCACCCAATGTTTTTACAGATCCGGTTCCCCTTCCCGCCCGGGAAGGGGTTAGGGGTTAGGTTCTTCGCGCGTGCGCGCGATCGCCCATGACCGCGGGTCTTTTGAGATGCCGCGCTTCCTACTAAGATGTCCCCTCATAAGAATTAACTTCCTGTCGGTGCAGATCGGTATAAGGGGCTCGCGATGGTGCCGATTCGCTACAACATTCGCAGCGTCATCGAGCGGCGCGCCACGTCGCTGATGACGATTCTCGGCGTCGCGCTGGTCTCGATGATCTTCATCATCGTTTTCGGATTTTCCGCCGGACTGAAGCAGTCGCTCCTCAATTCCGGCGAAGATCGCAACGTGATCGTCCTCGCGCGCGGCGTGACCAACGAGAACGAGAGCTTTGTTCCTCACTCGGCAACCGAGATTCTCCGGGTGCGTCCGGAAATCGCCACCGATCAACACCATCAGCCATTGCTGTCGCGCGAAAGTATCGCCGGTGTGAACGTCAGCCGGACCCGAGGCGCCAAGGAATTCGCCCTGCTGCGCGGCGTCGAGCCAATCGCCTACGAAGTGCATCCGAACCTTCATCTGGTCGAGGGACACTGGCCGGTGCGCGGCAATGGCGAGTGGGTGGTTGGGCGACGGCTCTTTTCACGCTTCCCGTATCTGCAGCCCGGCACGACTTTTCACTTTGAGCATCGCGATTGGAAGATCGTCGGTGTGTTTACCGACAACGACAGCGCGCGCGAATCGGAACTCTGGACTGACCTCGACGACCTAATCAACAACTTTCACTGGGACGCCGGCGGCGCCTCCGCTCTGCACGTGGTGTTGAATCCCGGCAGCGCGGCCGAATTTGCGCAGGCAATCAAGTCCGACGGCCGCCTCACGCTGCAAAGCGAAACCGAAACCGAGTACTACGCCGCGCAAGCCTCGGTGGTGGGACAACTACGATTGCTCGGGTTGATCGTGGCGCTGGCGCTGGCGCTTGGCGCGATGTTCGGTGGCATGAACACGATGTACACCGCGGTGACCCGGCGCGGGCGCGAGATCGGCGTGCTGCGCGTGCTGGGATTCTCACGTGGCAACATCCTCACCAGCTTCGTGATCGAGAGCGTCATCCTCGGCCTCGCGGGCGGCGTGGCCGGCGTCGTGCTCGCGACCGCGGTGGCGTGGGCGACGGGATTGACCAGCCGCACGATGAGCGTAGGCGCGATGTTTTTTTCGTACCGTCCGACCGTGGGCGCTCTCGCGGCTGGTGTCATAGTGTCCGCGATAATCGGTGTCGCGGGCGGCCTGATGCCGGCGCTGCGCGCCTCGCGCGTCGGCATCATCAGCGCGCTGCGGGAGGCCTGACGATGGCGGCCAAGCTACTGACAATCGCTTTCCGCAATATGAGCCGCCAGCTCCGGCGCACGATCCTCACCGGGATGACCTTTGCCATCGCGGTGTTCATCTACACGGTGCTGGTCGCGGTGCCGTGGTCGATGGATCGAATCGCCAACAACGCCTCGAAGGAACTCCGCCTGGTGGTGACCGAGCGCAACAACGGCCGGTTGCCCGCGCGCTACTGCGGTCCAATCAAGAAGCTGGAGCATGTGATGGGATGCGCGCCCGAAATCGTCTGGGGCGCCGTTTATCGCAATCCCAAGGACCCGATAATCGCTTACGGAATCAATGGCGATATCCAGAGCATCACCGGCAGTAGCGACTTCCAGTTATCGGCAGACCGATCGAAGCTAATGCAAACCGACCGCCGCAGCGCGCTGATCGGATACATGCTGATGCGCGAGAACGGATGGAAACTCGGCGAGCCGCTCACCCTGCGCAACCCCGACGATGCGAGGCTCACGCTGACCTTCATCCCCATCGTCGAGTTCCCGACCGAGTACATGGCGCGAACGTTTTTGTTCGATCGCAGGATGCTGGACGACGCGGTGAAGAAAGTTTACGGCGCCGATATCGCGGACCGCGCGTCGTTCATCGTGGTCAAGGTCGATCGCGTCGAGAACATGGGATTGGTGGCCAACGAAATCGACGAGAACTTCCACAACTCCGACGCCGAAACCGAAACGACCACCGAGTCCGATTCGGTCGCCAATGTCGTCAGCGCAATCGGTAACATCCGCACCATCATCTACAGCTTGTGTCTGGTGGTGATGCTGACGGTGTTGCTGATCGCCGCCAACTCGATGGCGATGATGGTGCGCGACCGAATCAGCGAAGTGGCGGTGATGCGCGCGCTCGGCTTCACGCGCACCCACATCGCGGTTCTCCTGTTCGCTGAGGCCGCGCTGATTGGGCTCATCGGATCGATGGTCGGCGCCGGGCTCGCCCTCGTGGTATTCGCGCACGGTATCCGGCTCGGCGAGATAACCGGGATGCTGGGCTATCTGCAAGTGCGTCCCGAGACAGCAGCCGCCGCGGTTGCGACGGCGGTCCTGGTGAGCCTGGTAAGCGCGCTGGGCCCTGTGATCCGCGCGATGCGGGTCGTCCCGGCAATGGCCTTCCGCGAAATCGTTTGAGCCCCTTGTGGATGAAATTGTTGAACAATTGTGGACTGTTAGCAGCCCTGCGGTCACTTTCTGCTTGATTAGCTGAGCCGAATCCGCCAAAGAAGACAAATTAGCTTGACTGTTAGACCGGTGGGTGGGCTATCGGAGCCCGGCCCGGAGGCGCAACATATTTTTAATGGGTGAACCTCGGCACATTATTATCCACGGGCATTTTTATCAGCCTCCGCGCGATAGCCCGTGGACTGGTTTGATCAGCCCCGAGCATGGCGCGGCGCCGTTTCAGAATTGGAACGAGCGGATTCTCAGCGAGTGCTACACCGCCAATGCGCATGCGCACACGATGCAGGGCCCCGTCGTTCATGTTCGCAACAATTACGAGTCGACCAGCTTCGATGTCGGTCCGACGCTCGCCGGATGGCTCCAGACGCACGGCAAGACTGCGTATCGCGCTATGATTCGTGGCGACGCGCTGTATGCCGAGGCGCATGGCGGCCATGGCAACGCGATCGCGCAATCGTACAGCCATTCGATTCTGCCGCTCCTGCCGCCCCGCGACCGCGAGTTGCAGATCGTATGGGGTATCGAGGATTTCGTTTTTCGTTTTGGTCGCAAGCCGGTCGGGATGTGGCTGCCGGAATGCGCTGCCGATGAGGATACGTTGGCGTCGGTCGCGGCGGCAGGAATCCAGTTCGTGATCCTTGCTACGGACCAGGGAAATTTTAAAGGCGCCGGCGCAGAGTCGCGAGATGCAGGACCGTTCCAATGGCGCAGCGGAGATTTGAGCCTCGCGGTATTTCGATTCGATCGCGAATTGTCCAATACAGTTTCTTTCGGCGAAGGATTGGCCGACGGCGCGCGGCTGGCGGAATGGATCGCGGTCACTGCGCTCAACCTTGAACCCGGCGCCGCGCTGATGATTGCGACCGACGGCGAGACGTTTGGCCATCACAATAAACACGGCGCATCCGAGTTGGCGCGCGCGCTGCGTGCGCTCGAAGAACGCGACGACGTGATCGTCACGAATTGCGAGGATTACCTCGCGGCGCATCCGCCCGCGGGGTCGTTCGAGATTCCTTCGGCCACGTCGTGGAGCTGCGCGCACGGTATCGAGCGGTGGCGCTCGAACTGCGGATGCCGCAATGAGGCGGGCACGTCGCAGGAATGGCGCAAGCCGTTTCGCGAGGCGATGGATTTCGTGAAGTACCATTCCGAGGCGACCTATGACCGCTTCGCGCCGGCTCTCGTAAAAGACCCGGGCGCAATTTTGCGCGGCGCAATCCGCTTGCTGATCGATCCGAATCCCGCGGTTCACGAAGAAACCTTCAAGCGCTTCAGCGTGACCACCGAGTACAGTCGCGAGACTCTGCTCCGGATGTTCGAAATGGTCCGCGCGGGACAGGCGGCGCTAACCAGCTGTGCGTGGTTCTTCGACGATTTCGGCGGCCTGGAAGGGCGCGTCGCACTCCGATGGGCCGCGCGCACCGTCGAGCTCGCGGCCGAGCACTCGGCGAGTGTCGAAAATGAACTGCTCGAGCGGCTGCGCGGGATCAATTCGAATCGCCGCGAAAATGGCGACGCCGCAACTCTGTACCTGAGCTTGAAAACGCGCGAAGCTCGCGGTCGCGTGTAGTAATTCAAGGATAGGGACAGGTGCCCCGCGATGGCTTCGACCGAAGCGACTCATATCGATTCGACTCTGACCGAATCCCGTAAGTTCCCGCCTCCGCCCGAGTTCAGCGAAAAGGCGTGGGTCAAAAATTTCGACGAGTATCAGGCGCTGCGCAAACGCGCTGACGAAGATCCCGACTCGTTCTGGGCCGAGTGCGCTCGCAATCTGCATTGGTTCAAGCCGTTCGGCAAAACCCTCGAGTGGGATTTCCCGAATGCAAAATGGTTCGTCGGCGGCACCATCAACGCGTCGTATAACTGCCTCGACCGCCATCTCGACACGCCGCGCCGCAACAAGGCCGCGCTGATCTGGGAAGGCGAGCCGGGCGACTCGCGCGTGCTGACCTACCAGATGCTCGCCGACGAAGTTGGCCGATGTGCCAACGCGCTCAAGAGCCTCGGCGTCAAGGATGGCGACCGCGTCGCGATTTACATGCCGCTGGTGCCGGAGGCGGCAATCGCGATGCTCGCGTGTGCGCGAATCGGAGCGATTCACTCGGTCGTGTTCGGCGGCTTCTCGTCGGAGGCGCTGGCCGATCGGATCAACGACGCCGAAGCGAAGGTCTGTATCACCGCCGACGGCGGATGGCGTCGCGGACAGGTCGTCGAGCTCAAGCAGAATGTCGATGAAGCGCTGAAGAAGACTCCCTCGATCCAGAAAGTCCTCGTGCTCAAGCGCGTCGGCAACAAAATCGAGATGCGTAAGGGGCGCGACGTATGGTGGGACGAACTGGTCCCCGCGCAAAGCCCGAACTGCGAGGCCGCCCAGCTCGACAGCGAGCATCCGCTCTACACGCTCTACACCAGCGGCACCACCGGCAAGCCCAAGGGCGTCGTGCATACGACCGGCGGATACCTGACGCACATCCTGATGACGATGCGCTGGGTGTTCGACCTCAAGGACGACGATATTTACTGGTGCACCGCCGATATCGGCTGGGTCACTGGTCACAGCTACACCGTGTACGGGCCGCTGGCGGCGGGCGCGACCGTCGTCATGTACGAAGGCGCGCCGAATTTTCCCGAGAACGATCGCTTCTGGAAGGTGATCGAGAAGTACAAGGTCAGCATCTTCTACACGGCGCCTACTGCAATCCGCACCTTCATCAAATGGGGCGACTCGTGGGTCAAGAAACATGACCTGTCGAGTCTGAGATTACTCGGTTCCGTCGGCGAGCCGATCAATCCCGAAGCATGGATGTGGTATCGCAAAGTTATCGGCGGCGAGCGATGCCCGATCGTCGATACGTGGTGGCAGACCGAGACTGGCGGAATCATGATAAGCCCGATGCCCGGCGTGACCGCCACCAAGCCCGGCTCAGCGACGTTTCCGCTGCCGGGAATCGCGGCCGACGTCGTCACGCGCGACGGCAAGAGCGTTGGCGCCAACCAGGGCGGCTTGTTGATCGTTCGCAAACCGTGGCCCGGGATGCTGCGGACGATTTACCGCGACCCCGATCGCTACAAGACTAATTACTTCTCGCAAATCGACGACGCATATTTCACCGGCGACGGCGCGCGCCGCGACCAGGACGGCTACTTGTGGATCATGGGGCGCGTCGACGACGTCATCAATGTGTCGGGCCATCGCCTCGGCACGATGGAAATAGAAAGCGCGCTGGTCTCGCACAAGACCGTCGCGGAAGCAGCGTGCGTCGGCCGTCCCGACGACATGAAAGGGCAGGCGGTGGTCGCATTCGTAACGCTCGAAGGCGGCCGCAAAGGCGACGACAAACTGCGCGACGAACTACGCGCCCACGTAGTGAAGGAAATCGGCGCACTCGCGCGTCCCGACGACATAAGATTCACCGAAGCCCTCCCCAAAACCCGCAGCGGGAAGATAATGCGCCGGTTGTTGCGGCAGATCGCGTCGGGCGACGAGACGTTAGGCGATACAACGACACTGGAGGACCTGTCGGTACTCTCGAAACTCCGCGACGACGACGACTAAGGTACTAGTCCAATCTGAAACCAGCGCGGCGTTGTCCTGATCCTTAACCTCTCCTTGTCCGAGGAGAGGTCGCCGCGAGCCGAAGGCCGCGGCGGGAGTGGTGCATCGCACGACACAACACAGTGCCGATTTCTTCTTGTCGCAGCCCTTGGTACTGGGGCGCTCGCCGGCGTAAGCTATGAGTCAATCGAGCGACACAAAATGTGAAGGCAATCTCACTTCAGCACCATCGCGCCCGCCGATTACGGCGCGATCAGACGGACGCAGAAAAGAAGCTGTGGGCGCGGCTTCGAGCGGGAAGATTCGGCGGGTTCCGATTCAGGCGGCAATTCCCGATCGGGAACTTCATTGCGGACTTCGCATGTCCTCGCGCGAGACTCGTCGTTGAGCTCGACGGCGGTCAACATCTTGAGCAGGCAGCAAAAGATGCGTGGCGAACCAGGCTAATCGAGCAGCGCGGCTACAGAGTAATTCGCTTCTGGGACGGCGAGGTTCTCACCGCGATTGACGGTGTTCTGCAGATGATCGAGCAAGCGCTCCGCGAGAGCAATCGTGTGTAAGAGATGAAAACGTGCTGCGGTGTGTCAGGCGTTGCACCACTCCCGGATCGCTCCTTTGGCGCGCTCCGACCTCTCCTCGGACAAGGAGAGGTTATAAGAAAAGCACTTGCCTTTGAGCAACTGATACTCAGTTAGTATGCAATTGACTAACTACTTCGACCACCCTCGCAGGATCGACAATGACTATTGCTACCGCGCCCACTGCGAACATGACTACGAACCCCGCCATCAACCGCAGATAGAATGCCGGCTGATGGCTGGTCCGCGCGATCGCCGACTTGAAAATCGCGTTGACACCCGCCGCCAGGGTCAGCCCGATTACCGCGTCGCGCGCCGCGCTGGTCCCCGCCTGCACGAAACCCGCCAGAGTCAGCGAGATCGCGTCGACGTCGACCAACCCGCTGATTGCGGAAACCACCATCTGACCGTTGTATCCTGCATAATGTTTGGCGACGCGGGTAATCAGCAACACCAGAGTGAATATGACGCCGAACTGGAGCGCCGGGCGGATAGAAAACGGGTTACGGAAAGTGGACTCCGCAACTGCGCTATGTTGCTTCGACTTTGCCGGCGCGCGCGTGAGCAACAATGCCGCCGCGAACCCCGCGAGCATCATCGCGGCGAACGCCGGGCTCGCGGCTATCGCGAGCGTCGGGCTGACCACCGCGACCAGCAGGAGCATCCGCGGAAACAGGATCGAATTGGCTATCACCGCATAGCGGGCTGACGATACCGCGGACTCCGGAGTATCTGCCACGACTTGCGAAATACCTGTCGTATAGGCAGTCGTCGAGGCGATAGCACCGACTATTGCAGTGAGTAATGCGCCCCGTTCGACTGCCGGTAAACTTGGTAAGGAAGTAACCTACGTACGATACTCCGGAAACTAGTATTACGAATAGCCAGATCTTGCGCGGCTCGAAGAATTCAAAGGGTCCGTAACTGCCGGTCGGCAGCAGTGGGTAGATTATGAAAATCAGCGCGAGAAAACTCAGCGTGTCGATAAATTCGCGGTCGGAGATCGCGTCGCGCACAAAATGGCGGAGCTGATCGCGCTCGGCAAGAATCGCCGCGAGCACGATTCCGAGTCCCGCGCCGAACTGGCGATCCGAGGTCAGGCACAGCGCACCCAGCACGAAGGTCGCGACCGCGGCGAGCTCGGTGGTGATTCCGTTGCGCTCAGGATGCTGTACGCGCATCACGAGGATCGCCCCAATGGTGCCGGCGAACAATGCGATCGCGATCGCCGCGTTGCCCAAGTGTCCCGCGACCGCTCCGAGTAGCGCGATTATCAGGAAATCCCGCATCCCCGGGCGCGGCGGACTTTTAGGTTCGGGTTCCCGCGTCCGGCCGACCAGGAATCCGATCGTCAGCGCCAGAACGAATCCCACGGCGGGGCCAGTCAGCTCGGGCATCGAGAGCGCAATGCTAGCCGAATGTGGGCGAAATTGCTTGCCGGAATTTACCTCTCCCCGCCGCTGGCGACTACGTCGCTAGCGGCAAACCGGGAGAGGTCGTCTGACGACGTGAGTCGTCGGACGGGTGAGGGCGTTGGACCCGCCTTGCTGACACCTTGTCCGCGGTGGTATCTTTCACGGTTGGAAGTGGGCGCGTGCCCACTTTTTTGTTGGTGTCGCAAAAAGGGTTTCGTGACATACGCCGGGCTGACGGCTTTAGCAAGCGAAGTGGTGAGAGCAGATGACCGCCCTGACGCTTCATCCGACCGCCGAAAAAGTGGTCGCGCTGCTTGAGCCGCATATCGAACGCCAGGGTTACGAGCTGGTTTCGGTGGATTTTCGCAAAGGCACGCGGAACTCGCTGCTGAGGCTGCTGGTCGATAAGCCGGGCGGCGGAATTGCGCTGAGCGACTTGGAGAAGTTGAGCCCGACGCTGGGCGATTTGCTCGATGTGTATGACCCGGTCGAGGGCCGTTACACGCTGGAAGTTGCGTCGCCGGGAATCAACCGGCCGTTGCGCAAGCTCGAGCATTTCGAGGCGGTGAAGGGCGAGCGGGTTAAGGTCCGGACGCATCATGCGCGCGACGGGCAGAAGTCGTTCGTGGGTAAGTTGGTGAGCGTCGGTGAGAATGGGATCGAAATTGATGACGAGCCGAGCCGTAAGCGGCAGGCGATCGGTTTCGACGAGATGAGCGGAGCGAATTACGAGTACGACTTTGACAAATAAATTTATTGGCGTGCACTTCAATGCGCGCCCCGGGGAGGCGGTATGCAGGTCGATCTGAACCGGGTAATCGAGCAGGTAAGCAAGGAAAAAGGCATCGACAAGACGATCGTGATCAACGCGGTCGAGGAGATGATGCATTCGGCGGCGCGGCGTACTTTCGGGCCCGACCGCAACATCGAGTCGCGCTTCAATCCGGAGCTCGGCGAAATCGAGTTGTTCGAAATCAAGACGGTCGTCGATAAGGTCGCCAACGCGGCGGCCGAGGCCGACGTCACCGAGGCGCGCGCCAAATACGATCCCGAAGCGGAAGTCGGCGACGAGATTCTGATCAAGCTCGACACCGCGACGATGGGCCGGATAGCGGCGCAGGCGGCCAAGCAAAATCTCATCCAGCATATTCGCGACGCCGAGCGCAAACAGATTTTCAACGAGTTCAAGGATCGCAAGCAGGAAGTCGTCTCGGGAATCGTGCAGCGCTTCGAGCGCAAGAACATGATCGTCAATCTCGGACGGACCGAGGCTATCCTGCCCGAGAAGGAGCAGATCCCGCACGAGCGCTATCGTCAGGGCGATCGCATCCGGGCGCTGATTCTGGATGTCGATCTTTCTGAAAAAGGCTTGTCGATCGTGCTCTCGCGCACCTCGAACGATTTCCTGATGAAGCTGTTCGAGCAGGAAGTGCCGGAAATTTACGAGGGCATCGTCGAGATTCGCCAAAGCGCGCGCGAGCCCGGCGGACGCGCCAAGGTCGCGGTTTACTCGAAGGATTCGGACGTCGATCCGGTCGGCGCGTGCGTCGGGATGAAGGGCACGCGCGTGCAATCCGTGGTGCAGGAGCTGCGCGGCGAGAAGATCGATATCGTGCCGTGGACCGACGACCAGGCCGAGCTGGTATGCCGCGCGTTGGCGCCGGCGAAAGTATCCAAGGTGATAATCGACGAGGACGAGCATGCGATGGAAGTGATCGTCCCCGACGATCAACTGTCGCTCGCGATCGGCAAGCGCGGGCAGAACGTCCGCCTGGCGCATCGGCTGACCGGATGGAAGCTCGACGTGCGCAGCGAGGCGGAGGCCGAAGAAGAGGCCCGCTCTGCGCGTGCGTCGCTCAACGCGATTCCGGGAATCGGCGATATCAACGCGGAACTGCTCTACCAGTGGGGCTTCCGCTCGGCGGAGCAACTGGCGGAGGCCGACGAGACGGCGTTCGACGTCGAGGGAATCAGTGCCGAGCGCGCGAATCAGATAATCAACGCGGCGCGCGAGCACGTCGCCAATAAGAAGGTCGCTGCTGCTGAAAAGGCCGCGGCTGCGGAAGAGGCGGCCGCTGCTGCGGCATCGGCGGCGGCGGAAGCTGCGGCGCTGACAGCGGACGCGGCGGTGGCGACGGAAGCGGAAGGCGCGGAGGCAGCCGGCGAGACGATCGTCGAAGAATCGGCGCCGGCCGCGGCCACCGAAGATGCGGGAGAAAAATAGCTGACTAAATCGCCCGAGCGCACGTGCATCGGATGCATGAAGCGTGACGCGAAGGCGTCGATGGTAAGAATTGCAGTCGTCAATGATCATGTCGAAGTGGATTTCGAAGCGAGAAGGGCAGGGCGCGGCGGATATCTGCATCCGGCGCTTGAATGCATCGAGCGGTTCGTCGTCTCAAAAGTTAAGGTATTTCGCTCGCTCCGGCGGAAAATTGAACGTCCCGAGCGTGACAAAATAGCGGCGGCAATAAAACTCCGACTGGATAGAAGCTCAAAGGACGAATAGTATAACTCGGATGGCGCGAAAGCGGATCAAAACTCTTGCTAGTGAATGGGGATTTCCGGTCGAGGATTTGCTCGCCGGATGCGCCCGCCTGAAACTCGGGCATACGCAGTCCGAGTCGAGTCTTCTCTCACCCGAAGAGGCGGACCGGCTGAAGGCCGACCTCGACGAACAGGTGCATCGCGCGACCATCCTGCGCCGCGAAACCGTGCTCGAAACGAGCAGCGGCAAAATTTTAGAGAAGCGCCTCAACGCGACCGTGATGCGCCGGCGTCACGCCGAAGGCGGCGCGCCCGCCGGTGGCGATACTCCTTTTCATTTCGAAGTCGAAGAGAACCGCGACGATTCTTTCGTGTCGCCGTTCCTCGGAGATTCGCCCGCGGAGGCCGAGACACCGGTCATGTTCGACGCGGGACACCATGCGCCCGTCGTCGAGCCGCGCCGCGAGCCTGAGCCGATTGTCGTCAAGCCGGAGCCGGAAATCGAAGAAATTGGCGCGGCCGACTACGAGGCTCATCTGCCCGAGGCCGCGGTCCATACCAAGGATGAGGAACCAGAGCCCGAGCCTCGGTATGTGCCGCCGGAGCCCGAGCTTGAACCCGTGGTGGTTGAAGCTGCACCGGAAGCACCGCCTGCCGCGCCGGTGGCGCCCGCGTCGCGATTCGGTTATCGCACCGATCGCGTGCGCCCGGCGGAAACTGCGGATCGCGGCTCGATCAATCTCACGCGCGGTTCGCAGACCGGACCGACGCTCGACGATGGGCAGAAGGGACCCAAGGTTCTCGGCAAGATCGACTTGCGGCCGAAGGCGCCACCGCCGCGGCCAGCGTCGCCCGGAACGCGTACCGCAGCGGGCGCGCCGAGTGCGCGTCCCGGACTAACCGGACGCTTCGCTCCGCAACAACAGCCGGCGCAACCTGCCGACGGTGGGCCGCAGCTTACCCCCGACCAACTCGCGGCTAACAAGCCCGGCGCCCGCGGCGCAATCAAGAAAAAGAAAGTAGTCAAGAAGGGCAGTACCGATCTCGCCGCCGAACGCGAGATGCGTGGACTGCGCGTACCGAAGAAACGGCGCGCTCTCCCGGGCAAGGAACAGCGCAAGACCGAGATCACAACCCCGAAAGCTTCCAAGCGCGTGGTGCGGATCACCGAGGGCGTCACGGTTGGCGATCTCGGCCGCTCGATGGGCGTCAAGGCCGGCGACCTGATCAAGAAATTGATGGAACTCGGCCAGATGGCGACGCTCAACCAGGTGCTCGATGTCGACACTGCCACGCTGCTCGCCGGCGAATTCGGCTACAGCGTCGAGAACGTCTCCTTTGATGCGGAGTCGGCGATCGAAGAAGCGCCCGAGGAAACCGTCGTCGGCGAAAGCGTTCCCCGGCCCCCGGTCGTCACCATTATGGGCCACGTCGATCACGGCAAGACCTCGCTGCTCGACGCGATTCGCCACACCAACGTAACCGCGCGCGAGTTCGGCGGAATCACGCAACACATCGGCGCCTACACCGTCGAGGCCAACGGTCGCACGATTGCATTCGTCGATACTCCCGGCCATGAGGCGTTCACTGCGATGCGCGCGCGCGGCGCAAAGGTCACCGACATCGTCGTGCTGGTGGTCGCCGCGAATGAAGGCGTGATGCCGCAGACGCAGGAAGCGATCAATCACGCTCGTGCGGCCAATGTTCCGATAATCGTCGCGATCAACAAGATCGATCTGCCCGACGCGAACCTCGACAACGTCAAGCAGCGCCTGACCCAGGTCGGGCTGGTGCCCGAGGACTACGGCGGCGATACGATCACGGTGCCGGTCTCAGCGCGCACCGGCGTCGGAATCCCCGAACTGCTCGAGATGATCCTGCTGAAAGCCGACACGATGGAGCTGAAGGCGAATCCGAATCGTCCAGCGCGCGGCACTATCATTGAATCGCAGCTCGACCGCGGTCGCGGCCCGGTTGCAACGGTGCTCATCCAGGAAGGCACGCTGCATCAGGGCGATCCGTTCGTCAGCGGAACTTCATACGGACGCGTGCGCGCGATGCAGAATCATCTCGGCCAGCGTCTCACCGAAGCGGGACCATCGACGCCGGTCGAAATTTTCGGCCTCTCCACCGTTCCGGAACCGGGAACCGTGTTCACCGGCGTGGTCGAAGAATCGAAGGCACGCCAGGTTGCCGAGTATCGCCGCGGCAAGCAGCGCGAAGGCGAGCTGACCAAGACCAGCCGCATTTCGCTCGAGGATTTGAGCCAGCGCTTGGCAGCGGGCGAGGTCAAGGAACTCAAGGTCATCCTCAAGGGTGATGTGCAAGGTTCGGTCGAGGCGCTTGCCGAAGCACTCGCGCGGCTCTCCACCGAGGAAGTTAAGCTCGAAGTGATCCACGCGTCAGCGGGCGCGATCTCGGAGACCGACGTGACGCTCGCTTCGGCTTCCAAAGCCATCATCCTCGGATTCAATATCCGTCCCGAACCGAAGGCCGCGAATCTCGCCGAGAAAGAAGGCGTCGAGATTCGCCTCTATACGATCATCTACGAAGCGATCAACGACATGCGCGAGGCGATGGAAGGTCTGCTCGCACCGACCTATCGCGAGAAGGCGCTTGGCCGCGCCGAGGTCCGCAAGATTTTCAACGTGCCGGGAGCCACCGTCGCGGGATGCATGGTCGTCGAAGGCAAGATTGTGCGCAGCGCTCGCGCGCGGCTGGTGCGCGACGGCCGCCCGGTGTGGGAGGGCAAACTCGCCACGCTCAAGCGCTTCAAGGACGATGCGCGCGAAGTCGCCCAGGGCTATGAATGCGGTATCGCGCTCGAGAATTTCAACGACGTGAAACCGGACGACATAATCGAAGCTTTCGAGATGGAAGCGATTCTGCGCAAGCTCGCCGCGCCGACTCCACAGACGGTGCGCGGACAGCCGGCGGTCGAAAAACAGCTACAGCCTTAGACCAGGAGTGAGTTGGACGTTCCGGGCGCGCGGGCTGCGCGTTGGCGGAGGGGGCGTATTATGGTCATCGGCATCATGCGACTGACCCTGTTTCTGCCGGAGAATCATTCGCTCAAGGGCAAGCGGCAAGTGCTGCGCGCGATCAAGGATCGCGTCCGCAACAAGTTCAATGTCTCGATCGCCGAGTCCGACAATCACGACATGTGGCAGCGCGCCGAGTTGGGCATCGCCCAAGTCGGCAGCGATCGCGCGTTTGTGGATAAGGCGCTCCGCGAGGTCGTGAACTTTATCGATTCGTTGGCGCTGGTCCCGCTCGGCGAAGAGAAGCTCGAAATTATCAACTACTGACGCCGGTCAAGAGTGAAAAACATTGCCTGAAGGCCGAAGACCCGAGCGCGTAGCCGAAGCCGTCCTGAGAGAACTCTCAGCCCTGCTGGTGCGCGATTTGCGCGACCCGCGCCTGCGCGGAATAACGCTGACCTACGTCAAGATGGACGACGACCTCCGCCACGGCCACGTCTACTTCTCGCACCTCGAAGGCAGTGTCCGCGCCCCCGCTGCAATCGCCGGCTTCAAAAGCGCCAGCGGCTTCATCCGCCGCGAAATCGGCAAGTCGCTGGGCCTTCGATACACCCCCGAACTGGATTTCGATTTCGACCCCGCCCTGGAACGCGCCGCCCGCATCGACGCACTGCTAAAGCAATCGGCGCCAAAGGATTGAGAAAAGTCTCGCTTCCCTTCCGCGTTCCGACATGAAGGACGGTATCTACCTCACTCGAGTGGAAACGAAATCCAGTTCTTCGCCTCCTCCGACGAAAGGAGGAGGCGAAGAACGTCGCTACGCTCAGAGACGGAAAATGCCGATCGCGCGCACGATCACTTCGACAGCATCCGATCGCGATTCTCGATTTTCTCGCCGCGCTCCAGCAGCGGCTCGACATCGCCGGTGATCAGTCGCGCCCCTCGATCGTCGCGGATGTAGGTCCAGGCCCATTCGACGATCACGATGAACCGGTTACGGAATCCGATCAGAAAGAAAATGTGGACGAACAACCACATCAGCCATGCGACGAGGCCGCTGAGATGCAGCCCTGCGATGTCGGCGACCGCGGCCGCCTTGCCAATCGTCGCGAGCGTTCCCTTGTCGCGATAATGAAAGGGCAGTGTCGCCTCGCCGCGCATCAGGCGCACGATGTTCTTCGCCGCATGCCGCCCTTCCTGTATCGCGGCCGGCGATAGGCCGGGAACCGGCTTGCCGTCCGATTTGATCGATGCGAGGTCGCCTATTACGAACACGCCGTCGCAGCCTGGCACTGAAAGATCCTGATTCACCATCACGCGCCCCGCGCGATCCAGCGTCGCATTCGTCGTGGCGGCGATTGCTTTGCCCAATGGCGACGCGGCCACGCCCGCGGCCCAGATGGCGGTGCGCGATTCGAGCCGTATCCCAGCGTGGGTGACCCCGCGATCATCGACCGCAGTCACCGGAGAGTCCGTTATTATCTCGACCCCCAGCCGCTTCAGTTGCAGCGCCGCGCTCGCCGACGATTCGGGAGACATCGCAGGCAACAGCTTCGGCCCCGCCTCGATCAGCACGATTCGCGCCTTGCTCGGATCGATTCTGCGAAAATCGCGTTCGAGCACCCGCCGCGAAATCTCTGCGAGCGCTCCCGCCATTTCGACCCCGGTTGGCCCGCCGCCGATTATCACGAACGTCATCCAGTTCGCGATTTCCTGTTCGTCGATTTCGCGCTCGGCCGCTTCATACGCGACCAGCACGCGACGGCGAATCTCGACCGCATCCTCGAGGGTCTTCAAACCCGGCGCCGGCTCGAGCCATTCGTCGTGCCCGAAATACGAATGCGTCGCGCCGGTCGCGACGATTAGATAGTCGTACGCCACTTCGCCGTCGAGCAGATGCACGATCTTTTGCCGCGTATCGATCGACGACGCCTCGCCAAGAATCACGCTCGCATTGCGCTGGCCGCGCAGAATCCGCCGTATCGGCGACGCGATGTCGCTTGGATTCAGTGCGGCCGTCGCGACCTGGTACAGCAGCGGTTGAAACAGATGATGGTTGCGGCGGTCGATCATCGTCAGCCGCACCGGCGCGCGCTTGAACTCTCGCGCGGCAGTGATCCCGCCGAATCCTCCGCCGATTATCACGACATGTTTTGCAGCCGATGACGCAGATTCCATTACGCGATCGTATCGCTGTCATATAGATGGAGCGAATCCCCTTATCCACCGCGCTGCTAACGGATAAGCTGATGACTCTTCCCATGAATGCAATCTTGCTTGTCGATAAGCCCGCTGGAATCTCATCGGCGGAGGTGGTGCGCCGCGTCAAATTCCACGTTAAGCCGGCTCGCGTCGGGCATCTCGGCACACTCGACCCCTTCGCAACCGGACTGCTGCCGATCATGATTGGCGAGGCGACCAAGCTCGCGCCGTTTATCGACGGCGGCGACAAGGAGTACGCGGGCCTGATCCGGCTCGGCGTCGAGACCGACACACTCGACCGCGACGGCGCCGAAGTCCGCCGCGCCGACGTCCCGGCTATCTCGGCCGAGACGCTCGCGCAGGTCGCCGCGCAGTTCACCGGCGCGATCGAGCAGGTCCCCCCGGTGTATTCCGCAATCAAGCGCGCCGGCGTGCCGCTCTATCGCCTCGCGCGCCGTGGCGACGACGTAGCACCGCCCGAAAAACGCAATGTCGAGATCAAGCGTCTCGATCTGGTCATCGAGGCGCCCGAAGCGATCAGATTCGTCGCGATATGCTCGCCTGGCACCTACGCGCGCTCGCTCGCGCGTGACATCGGCGTCGCACTCGGAACTGTCGCGTATCTCGAGGAACTCCGCCGCACCCGCAACGGCGCGTTCTCGATTACCGACGCGATGCCGCTGGCCGGCGTTCTGACAGCTCTGGATTCCGGCGCGCCTCTCTGCCTGATCTCTCCTCGCGACGCACTCGTCGGCCTTCCCGAGCTGGTCGTCGATACGGTCGCTGAGAAGCGCCTGCGCAACGGCGACTCGCGCGCCCTCGATTCTCAAATTCCTCCGAACGGCCCGCTCTTCAAAGTGATATCGAACGGCGGCGAGCTGATCGCAGTAGCGCGAGCCACCTCGCGGGTGACGGCGATAGTAGAGCGAATCTTCAATTGTGGTTCCGATCAACCTAACCCCTAACCCCTTCCCTCGAGGGAAGGGGAACAATCGCGAGGAAGGGATCCTTTCTTCCCCCAGAACCTGGGAGCAAAATGGCGTCCTCGCCATTTTGCGATTAATACTGGGTGCAGGGGTCACCCCTGCCCAAGGAAGCATGAAACCCACGGCTGGTTTCATTTAAATTACGTTCCCCTTCCCCTGCCTTTACTCCTCTGACCTGGTCTGTTAATTTGGTCGGCTAAAGATAAAGGAAAAAGGGAAAGTAAGAACTCCGAATGCCTCTTCCATCAGCCCGTAAGCGGGAAGTCATAGAAGCCAACGCTCGAACCACCAATGACAGTGGCTCGCCTGAAGTTCAGGTCGCGCTACTCTCGGCCCGGATCGACCAGTTGACCACGCATCTCGCGGCGCACAAGAAGGACCATCATACGCGCCGTGGCCTGTTGCGATTGGTCGGCAAGCGTCGTCGGCTGCTTGACTACCTGCATTCGCGCGATTTCTCGCGCTACAAAGGGCTGATCGAAAAGCTCGGCATCCGGAGATAGGCCGCACATATTCTGCCGCGCCGCCCTTAACACACCGGGCGCGCGGGCCTTGGCTGCCACACTGGCAGAAAAACAAGGCGCGTCCCCTGTGACGCCTCGCGGGCACCAAGAACCGCAATCGTCGCGCGGCCTCAGATCCTCCCTCAGGTATTGTTAATGTACGAAAAACTCGAAATTGATTTCGCGGGACGCAAACTCTCGCTCGAAACCGGCCGCCTGGCCAAGCAGGCGCATGGCAGCGTGCTCGCGACCTACGGCGACACCATAGTGCTGGCGACCGCGGTCTCGCAGTATGAAGCGCGGCCCAACATGGATTTTCTGCCGCTGACTGTGGATTACGTCGAGAAGACCTTCGCCGCCGGCAAAATTCCCGGCGGCTTTTTCAAGCGCGAAGGACGCGCATCCGAGAAGGAAGTCCTCACCTCGCGCTTGATCGACCGCGCAATGCGCCCGCTGTTTCCCAAGGGCTACGATCGCGAAACCCAGATCATCACGACCGTCCTCTCCGCCGATCGCGACAACGATTCCGACATGCTTTCGCTGATCGCGGCGTCGGCCGCGCTGCTCGTCTCCGACATCCCGCACAAGGGGCCAGTGGCGTCGGTGCGGATGGGCCGCGTTGACGGCAAAATCGTCGTCAATCCGACTCACACCGAGCTCGAAGGCAGCGACGTATCGCTCGTCGTCGCGGCGAGTCCCGAGTCGATCATGATGCTCGAAGGCGGCGCGCAAATCGTCGACGAAGAGGTCATCCTCGAAGCTCTGTTCGCGGCGCATGAAGCGATGCAGCCGATATTCGCGATGCAGGAAGAGCTGCAACGCCGCGCGGGCAAGCCCAAGCGCGAGTTTGCCGTCAAGGAACGTGACGCGGCCCTGTTGAAGGCGGTCGAAAAGAGCATCGGCGATTCTATTGAAAAGGCGCTCGCCACCAAGGGTAAGAAAGAGCGCGCCGCCGCGCTGTATGCGGTAAGCGACAAGGTCGTGACCGATCTCGCCGAGAAGTTTCCAGATCGCGCCAAGGAAATCATCGACGCCTGCGACTACCTCGTCCGCACCCGCGTGCGAATGGCGATCCTCGACGACGACAAGCGTATCGACGATCGCAAGTCCACCGACATCCGCCAGATCAGCGCCGAGGTCCAGGTGCTTCCCCGCGTGCACGGCTCCGCAGTCTTCACCCGCGGCGAGACCCAGGCGCTCGCGACGGTCACGCTCGGCACGTCTTCCGATGAGCAAAAAATCGACGCGCTGCTCGGCGAGCGCTTCAAGAAATTCCTGCTGCACTATAACTTCCCGCCATTCTCGACCGGCGAGGTGAAGTTCCTGCGCGCTCCGTCGCGGCGCGAAATCGGTCACGGCGCACTCGCCGAACGCGCGCTTTCTCCGATACTCCCCAACGATGCGGACTTCCCGTACACGATTCGCGTCGTGTCGGAGATACTCGAATCCAACGGTAGCTCCTCGATGGCGACAGTGTGCGGCGGCAGCCTCGCGCTGATGGATGCCGGCGTGCCGACCAAATCGCCGGTCGCGGGAATCGCGATGGGTCTGGTGAAAGAGGGCGACAAGGTTCGCGTGCTCACCGACATCCTCGGCGACGAGGATCATCTCGGCGACATGGACTTCAAGGTCGCGGGCACCAAGGCCGGCGTCACCGCGATCCAGATGGACAACAAGGCCGGCGGCGTGTCCAAGGACATCATGCGCCAGGCGTTGCATCAGGCGCGCGACGCGCGTCTGCACATTCTCGGTGTGATGGAAAAAGCGCTGCCCACGGCGCGCAAGGACGTCTCCAGCTACGCGCCGCGAATCGTCACGCTGCACATCAAGCCCGACAAGATTCGCGAAGTGATCGGCCCGGGCGGCAAGGTGATCCGCGGCCTGGTCGAGCAGACCGGCTGCAAAATAGACATCGAGGACGACGGCACCGTGTTGATTGCGTCGGCGGACGGAACCGCGATGGAAAAAGCGATCAGCATGATCCAGGCAATCACCGCCGAGCCCGAAGTCGGCAAAATCTATGACGGCGTGGTCCGCAAGATCGTCGAGTTCGGCGCGTTCGTCGAGATAATGCCCGGCACTGACGGCCTGTTGCACATCTCGCAAATCTCGAACGAGCGCATTCGCCGCGTCGAAGACGTGTTGCACGAAGGCGACGAGATCAAAGTGAAAGTGCTCGACGTCGATCGCAGCGGCAAAATCCGACTTTCGATGCGCGAGGCGGAACAGGAACCCAACAAGGGAAATTAGTCACCGAATGATTCAAAAGAGTGTTATTGGAAACGGCGTGCGCATTCTTACCGAGGCGATGCCACAAGTCGTCTCCTCGTCGATTGGCATCTGGGTCGAAAACGGATCGCGCTACGAGGAGCCGGCCGAAAACGGCACCTCGCATTTCATCGAGCATCTGCTTTTCAAGGGCACCAAGAAGCGCACCGCCGCGCAAATCGCCGAGGCCTTCGACGCGGTCGGCGGCGTACTCAACGCCTTCACCGGCAAGGAGTACACCTGCTACTACGCCAAGGTGCTCGGCAAGGACCTCGAGATGGCGACCGAGGTGCTCGCCGACATTTTTCTCGATTCGGTGTTCGATCCCGCTGAGATAGAGCGCGAGCGCCAGGTCGTCCTGCAGGAAATCTCGCAGGCCGAGGACACCCCCGACGACTTCATCCACGACCTCTTCAACGAAGAGTTCTGGAAAGGTCATCCGCTCGCGCTGCCGATTTTCGGCTCGATCGCGACCGTAAATAAAATTGACCGCGAACTGCTGACCTCGTTCATGGCGGCGCGCTACCGCTCCAGCCGCGTCTTTATCGCCGCGGCCGGCCAGGTCGAGCACGAACGCCTCACCGCGAAATGCGCCGGACTGTTCGGCGGCGTCGCGGGTGATGGCAAGGTCGAAAAATTCTCGCCGCCGGTTGACCATCCTCTCGTGTTGACCCGCGAAAAGAAACTCGAGCAGGCGCACATCTGCATCGGCGGCCCCGGCATCAGCCAGTCCCATCGATTGCGCTACGCCGCCTACGTCCTCAACACCGCGCTCGGCGGCGGGATGTCATCGCGGCTGTTCCAGGAAGTCCGCGAAAAGCGCGGCCGCGTTTACAGCATCTACTCGTTCATCTCGTCGTTCATCGACTCCGGCTACTTCGGCGTTTACGCCGGCACCAACCCCGAATGGGTGGACGAAGTCCTCGAAGTAACGATCGCCGAATTGCGCAAAGGTAGAGCTCAACGGCCTCGAACCCAATGAGCTGGCCCGCGCCAAGAGCCAACTGCAAGGCAACATGCTGCTCGGAATGGAATCGACCGACAGCCGCATGAACCGCCTCGCGCGCAACGAAATCTATTTCCGCCGCGACGTCCCACTGGATGAACTCTCAACCGGAATCGAAGCAGTCACCAACGACAACATAGTCGAGCTGGCATCGAGTTGGTTCCAACCCGACAAACTGGCAATGGTAATGCTAGGCGACCTGAAAGGCCGAAAAATCACCCGCGAAGTCTTCGCCCCCCTCGCGTAGCTCTTTTCGCGCCGAAGCGTTCGCCGCTCCGCCTCTTACCTCTCCCGTTACTCCACGGGAGAGGAGGCTGCCCGCAACGCGACCAGTAACTCAGGGTTCTCCGATTCAAGCAAGACCGCGGCAATTCGCGCCCTTCTAAATCCGGTTCCTCTTCCCGCGCGGGAAGGGGTCAGGGGTTAGGTTCCTCGTATCATTCACGCACCCCCCGCCCGCCAACAACCATGAAACCCAACCGGCACGCGGTGATCCAAATGCGCCCGCGCAATAGGCCCACTCTCAATCAGCTCCGCATCAAAAATAGCGAGATGACTCGCATTTCGATCCTCATCGAAAATATTCGTCAGCAAATACCCTTCGCCTTCTCTTGAGCCTTCCCGCTTCGGCACGAACACCGGCTCGGCGACCGCACAGCGCGGACCCGCCGAATAGATCTTCATCTCTCGCGAGACGTGATCGAAGTGTCCGACGCCTCGATGAAAAATGTCGTCGCTGCCCGGACCGCCGACGCATGCGACATAGCCATGCCGATAACTCAATCCCACGCGTCGCTCATCGATACGCGGATACTCACATCGCTCATCACTCAATCCTTCGACGGTGAAGGTCCCCGGCTTCGCCCAATCAAACTCCCAACGCGTCAGGTACTGCGAGGCGCGCCGATGGTCGGTCGGCGTCCCGTCCGCAAGCGGAAAAATCGGAACCTCCTGTCGGCAGACATCCGCGACGACACTGTCGCCGTCGTTGAACGCATTCATAAGATGCCACACCACGCACGCCTCGCCCTCGAACCACCGCACGTCTTCGACGCTTCCGCTCCTCGGCATGATTCCAACATGCGTGCCCTTTTCAGGTTCCCATGCGATCGCCGGAGCGCCAGCAATCGCCCGCTTGATCGATACCGTCACCGGACACATCGCAACGACCACAAAGTCTTTCGTGATCGCAAAATCATGTACCAGCGCCGGAAACGGCCCCTGGATCATCCGCGATCGAACCAGCTCCCCCGATGCGTTCGCGGCGTAAAGCTCGAGTTCGCCGCTGATGCGTCCGGTCGGAAAATTCGCAAAGAAAATCATCTCACCCGACTCCGGATCGATCTTCGGATGCGCCGTCATATTCCGCGGCAGCTTGTCGTTAAAGGCCCATCGGCCGATCGTTTCAAGCGACACCGGATCCAGTTCAATTGGCCCATGCCCTTCTTCCAGCGCCAATAATTTGTTCGCATGCCAGACAATGTTCGTATTCGCGACACCGTCCGTCCGCATGCCGGCGACGCTCGAATCCGATTCCGAAGGAATCCCCGAAGTGCCGAACAGCGCTCGACCGGCGGCGCGTTCCAGATTCCACTGCTGCGTCCGCACCCAGCGATTGCGATAGGACACGTTGCCCTTGTGCACGCGAAACGCATGCACCATTCCGTCCCCATTGAGCGGATTGTAATTTCCGCGCGGCGCGAACTGCGGACTCGGTCCGATGCGATAAAAGGTCCCGTTGAGGTCCGCCGGAACTTCCCCCTCGATCGTCAAATGCGCGCAGTCGCATTCCATCCGAATCGGCTCAAACCCTTTCGACAGATAGGGATCGCTGGAAATCGCACTCGCCATTTTTTTCCGCCCTCCAACCTTGTTCGCTACCAGCCAGCGCGCGCTTCTCGCAACGCAGAACCCCACTTGATTTTCGATTTTGATTGTTCCGCAGCCGCTCGGCTCAAAAAAAATTCGAAGATTCTAATATACGCCCGCGGCGACTCGGATGCGGGCCTGCGCCGGCTCAAGCTCGCGGGAGCAGACCAGGTCGTCGCAGCTTACCAATGGGCTGGACTGAGAATAGCGGCGAGCATCCTGCGTCCTTCGGTCGTCGATTTTCTGCAACTCGCGGTGCCGGGCCGCGAGTCCGAAGTCGATCTGGAAGAGATAAGAATCTCACGCGAGAGCCTGGCGGCCGGAAAGACAATCGCGGCGGTCGAACAGGAAAATCCGAGGGTTCGGATCGTGGCGATGAAGCGCAACGACCAACGGCTCGAGATGATTCCAGGTCCGGAAACCAGGATTGAGCCCAACGATTTGCTGGTTGTGATCGGCGAATCCGACAGCCTCAAACGCCTTGCTTCAGTTTAAGGATCTTCTGCATCAAGTAGCTTGGTTTCCATAAGTTCAAGTTCATGCGCAAACGGTTGGGCGGAAATTGAAGATATCGTTGCTGACCATCGGGGCCATGGGCGACACCCAACCCTTCGTCTCGCTTGCTGTGCGGTTAAAACTACGGGGGCACAACGTCAGGCTGGCAGCACGGCCAGACTTCGCGACCCTCGCCGCGTCATACGACATTGAGTTCGTTCCTCTGGGGAATCCATACAAGTCGCTGCTAAGGAATGAAGAAGTAGCGACGGCTATCGGCTCAGGAAACATGCTCAAGATGTTGATAAAGCAGGCCTCGGACTCACAACAAAGAAAGGCTTTCTTTGATCAGCTTGATACAGACGCGATGCGCGCAGTCGAGGGTGCCGAGGCTGTCATCTACAAGAGCAGCTGGATTCCCTTCTACAGCATCGCGGAAAAACTCGGCATCCCCTCCGCGGCCGCGATGTTCATGCCGCTTACGAGGACGCGTTCCTTTCCCAGCTTTCTAATCGGCGGTGGCAAGGATCGCGGCAGGACGATCAATTCGTTGATTTGGCGGATGACGGAGCAATTCATTTGGCAGGTGGCGCGGAAGTTTGACAACAAGCTGCGCTCTGAACTCCTGGACCTTCCGCGACTGCCATTCTGGGGGCCCTCTGCCCGGCAATTGGAACGGATTCCACTCTTTTACGCGTACAGTCCGACCGTGATTCCTCGTCCCGCGGATTGGCCCGACCGTATTCACGTAACCGGTTTTTGGTTCTCAGATCCACCGCCAGGCTGGACGCCCCCGGCTGATTTGGTCGCCTTTTTGGAGAATGGGCCTCCTCCCGTCTACGTGGGCTTTGGCAGCATGCCAAGCGGCAGCGCTGAGGATACCCTCAAATTGATCCTGAAGGCGTTGGACTTGTCACACCAGCGTGGCATCTTGCTTTCTGGCTGGGCGGGCATCGGCGAGGAACGGACACTGCCGGAATATGCTTTCGGTATTCAGAGCGTTCCCCATGGTTGGCTGTTCCCGCGGATGGCTGCGGTCGTCCATCATGGGGGCGCGGGCACAACCGGTGCGGGGCTTCGCGCGGGAGTCCCTTCGATAGTGACGCCATTCGTTGCCGACCAGCCAAACTGGGCGAAGAGGATTGAGGCACTCGGTGTCGGACCTCGAGCAATTCCATTCAGAGGACTAACTGCTGAACTCCTTGCAGATGCGATTCGTCAGGCCGTATCAAGCACTGCCATGCGGCGACGCGCTTCCGATCTCGGCAAGCGTATTCGTTCTGAGGATGGAATTGGAACGGCAATAGACCTGTTCGAGAGCTTCGTGCAGTGTGGTGCCAAAGGCGACAGTTCAAATGCCGTCTGAATTAACATTCCCGTAACTCGCCAGGATTTCCTCAAAGTCGTACGGATGCCTTTGTTACCGGAGGGAAGCAGGCGGACCGGCACGTCAATTGCGTCTCTTTTGTTTGCGTCGTGAAAAATGAAATCGCAACCTAGGTGGGGATCATGACCGACGAAAAAGACCGATTAGGTGACAAACTCCACCAAGCGGAGCGAGCTCGCGAGGATCAGTGGGCCCATCAGCGCGATGCTGAGATAATCGAGCGGCTCCGGCAGAAGTACGTCAAACCTATTCATTGTCCGCAATGCGGCAAGAATCTCGATGCACGGGTGGCGATCGGGATAGGCGGTATGGCTTGCCCCGACTACCACGGTGCATGGGGCGACGAGGTAGCGCTGATGCAAATCGCTGCACGCCTCAAGAATGCGGCGGCGATTCAGGATAAATCCCTCGGCGAAAAGGTATTTATCCAAGTTAGCGAACTCGTCGAAGATCTACGTCACAAGCATCCGAAGGAAATCGACTGTCCGGACTGTGGCACCAGACTTGACGCCAAAGCTGCAATCTCTCCCGGCGGGGAAGGATTGGCGGGGATGGCCTGCCCAAAACGCCAGGGCGCGTGGATCGATCAGAACATGCTTGCCGAGATCCGTAGACGATTGGATATCGCTGCGGGCGTCAGGGGCGAGTAACGTGCTGCGGGGAATCATTCGCAAGCAACCTTAGAAGCCAGGTGAAAAAAGGCCTGGAGCATTTACATGGAATCCAGGCGGTGCCGATGATTCAACTCTTAAGAAGTTCCTCGTTATCGGCCATGCCAGATGCCGAGAGCCACTGATTAATTGAACTCCACTGCAGGATGGCGAAAGTGTGATGACAAGAGCCAGGATCATCATCCAGTGGCTCCGAAGGAAACATAGATGATGGGAAGAAGGATTTATGGTACTTCCTCCGGCGTGGTCATCGCGTCGTCGATTTCGAACCATGAGACGGGCTCTGTGGTTTCAAGTTTATTGATAACTCGTGTCGCCCGCCTCGACTGAATATCGCATAGCAGTGTGAGCCAGGCTTCATCTTCGCTTCCGAGGTTATTGTGCCACTTCTCATCGTCGAGCGCCTTTGCTTGCTTCAGCCGCTCCACTAACTGGGCTCTCATCTCAGGCGAAAGATGCTTTGGCGGAACGAATAGCGCGGCGGAGATTTCCGATTGGGGGACATTCGAATGTTCTTTCAAATCCGTAATGGCCGTGTTGGCCTTCTCTGCTTGCGCCAGATAGTCGCCTTCTGCGACGGGACCTAGCGAGACATCCGTCGCGGCATCGAGATCCGCTTGCCGCGCCTTTTCCAGCTGCGCAATCACTTGCGCTCGCTCTCGCGGTGTCGAGGCGATATCGTTACTTGCGCACGATGACAGGCCGAGTAACGAAAACGCGGCCACTATCAATGAGGGGATAAAACTGAAACCACTCGCTCTCACGCTATGAACCTAACCACTGTTAGGTTGTTCGCTAATGTCAAAAAAGCGCAGGCCGACCAGGAGCGACTATGATCGCGAGAATGCGGTTCCTCGGACCGGCGCGATGAGACCTGAATTAACAATTCCGTAACTTTGCCAAGATTTCTTTAGAATCGCGCAGATGCTCTTTTGTTATGAACGGATTGCAGTCGAATCGGCATGACGATTGCTCCACTTCCTTGACGTCGTGAATGATCAATCAGCATCGCCCGTCGCGAGTCGTGATTCTTTTGAAGCGCTAATCTCGCGACTTCGCGAAATCCTCCATTCACTGATCAAACACGAGAGCGATCTTCGGGAGCGCGTTGCAGCAGTCCATCTCGCATATCGCAAAAGCGCGCTCAACTTGATCCACTATATGGCCCTCAGGCATCAGGACATCCGGAAACTACAGGATGAACTCGCTGCTCTGGGTCTCTCATCTCTCGGCAGGACTGAAGCTCATGTGATGAGCACTCTCAATGCCGTGCTCGTCGCTCTCCAGCATTTGGCAGGGCGCAAGATCGAAGTGCAGGCGCCATCGGAATTTCCGGGCTTTCGCGAAGGCAGATCATTGCTCGCTGCGCATACCGAAGCATTACTCGGCCCTGTGCCGAAGCATCGCAGCGTCCGTATCATGGTGACGATGTCGTCGGAGGCGGCGGACGACTATGCGCTGGTGCGCGACCTCGTCTCTCACGGGATGAACTGCATGAGGATTAACTGCGCGCATGACACGCCGGAAATCTGGGGCCGGATGGCTAATCACCTGGAACGCGCGCGAAAAGAATTGGGCCTGCCCTGCCGTCTTCTTATGGATATTGCCGGCCCAAAGCTTCGAACCGGACCGATAGAGCCGGGACCGCGAGTGGTCGTTTGGCATCCCAAGCGCGATAGCTTTGGACGCGTAAAAGAGCCGGCGCGAATTTGGCTCGAGCCCGCGGTGGGAAGCCATCCTCCTCCGCCAGACGCAGACGCCGCATTGCCCGTATCAGCCGAATGGCTTGCAGCAGTACGATCCGGAGAGCGCGTTCACTTCAAAGATGCGCGCGGCAAACGACGGGTTCTGGAAGTAGTGGGTGGCAGCGATAAAGGTCGATGGGCTCGATGCAGCCAGACCGCATACGTTACACCCGGGACGGTATTGCTGCGCGACGACGCGGGCAGCGACGCAACTCGCCAGGCACAGGTAGGAGATTTACCGCCGCGCGAGCAAGGAATCCTGCTTAAGAAAGGCGACATCCTCCTTCTCACTCGTGAGTCCATCGTGGGGAAGAGCGCTTCCATCGATTCGGACGGATCGACAAGTCTTTCCGCGATGATCTGTACACTTCCAGAAATTTTTCCGGCGGTTCGCGCTGACGAGAAATTTGGTTCGACGATGGCAAATCGGCGGTGTCGTGCGTGAGGTGCATTCTGACAATTCTTAGCATTGAAATTACCCAGGCCAAGTCCGGCGGAAATCGCCTCGGAGCCGACAAGGGATTCAACCTGCCTGATACGAGAATCAATCTGCCTGCGCTTACCGCGAAAAATCTCGAAGACCTCGAGTCTATCGTCCAACATGCGGAACTGGTCGGGATGTCGTTCGTGCGCCACGAGCGCGACATACTTGAACTTCAATCGCGACTGCATGAGCTCGGCGGCGATCACGTGGGAATGGTGCTGAAATTCGAGACGCTCAAGAGCTTCGAGCGCTGCCCAGCCTCATGCTGGCGGCGATGCGGCAGCATCCGGTGGGGATCATGATCGCTAGGGAGATGGTGGTAGAGTGTGGCTACGAACGGTTGGCCGAGGTCCAGGAAGAAATTCGATGGATCTGCGAAGCAGCGCATTTGCCTGTCATCTGGGCAACGCAGGTGCTGGAGTCGCTCGCCAAAAAAGGTCACCCCTCTCGCGCCGAGATTACCGTCGCCGCGATGGAGAACGTGCGGAGTGCGTCATGCTGAACAAGGGGCAGCATAGAGTGGCGGCAGTCAGCGCGCTCGACGATAT
>CAWCDG010000010.1:0-71378 GCA_963794325.1 uncultured delta proteobacterium
TTAGAGGTTGCGCGTCAACCGAGCGAGTTCGTTAGTTATACGGCCGCGAAACAGGCAATGGCGACTTAAGCTGCGATTCGGATTTTAAACGTTCGCTCGCGGCCTTTCGCGCTTCGGCAACGGCCTCGCGAAGCTTTTTCTCGCGCTCGGCCCAATCGCATAATGGCGTCGCTTGTGCAACTACTCCGGGCGGCGCGGGTAGGCCCGCCTTCGGGTCGATAACCATATCTTCTTGAGCCGCTTCCTTGCCCGGTTCTGCGAGCACCGCCTCTACCTCCGAGCGGATCTTGCTCGAGTAAACGGCGCCGTTGGTACACGCCTGGTAGATCTTCGGTCCTCCATTCGGGGAGCTGACTTCCCAAAGGCGGCTCCTGCCGAGCGTCTGGCCATCGAGAGACTTCTGAATCACGGTGGTATTGTCCGTGGTCACCTCGACCTGTTCGCAGTGCGAGCCGTCGAGGCAATCCGACGTTCCGTACATCGGCTTGATCGTCATCGAGTGTCCGCTCGCTGCGTGGATGGATACTTTGTCGATCCGCTTTTGGCTCTGGTTTATAAACAAATCAATGGTGGCCGACTTTGCGGCGATCTCAAGGTGAGCGGGAGTTTTCTCGCTCGCCGGATAAAATCTCGCGGCTGTCGTTTTGGGTGCGGGCAGCACAGCGTCGAGGCCGACACGATGACGCCAATTGCAGACCGGCCTGCGATCGTCCTTAGCGTCATCTACGAAATAGACATTCTTATCGCCTTCCAGCGACTGCGGCGGGCGCGTCGTCGGAGCGATGGTCTCTCCTTCAAGCACGCTCATCAGGGCTGGCAAGTTTGCGCTGCTGTAAATCTTGCCGTCGGTGCATCCTTCAAATGCGATCGTCTTGTGCGAGCGAGTCATGCCAAGAAATTTCGGACCAACTGGTGCGTTCACATCATGTACAACCGCCCACATCTCAGTGTCTGGCCATGGTCGCCAATCTCCGCTCACGATCTGCTCGTCGTAAGCACCTAACCATTGAGAGTGAATGCTGGTGCATGTCTCGAGTGCGGGACATCCAGGATCAAATGAGTGCGCCGAAAATTCGGTCTTTGAGTCGTCCTCTTTGACCCTGACCGAATAGGGTTTGTTGAAGTCCGGCCAAGCGCTCAGCGTTCCGCCCTTAAAGGGGACCTCCACGTGGGGCCCGGGTCCAACGAAGAGTCGCCCTTCGACAGTTCGAATACTGGGGCTCGATGCCGGTGGGGGGGACGATTGTCCGGGTTGGTTTGTCGCGCACGATGCGATCCCAATCGAAGTGATCACAATCAGGGCGGCGCAGCCACGCTTCATGCGATTTGAGTAGACGTCAGGAGCTCGCGATTAGCACCCGTCACCCAGTACCTCGTCCGGTCGCATGCTTGAAAAGATGGCCGACCTCGAAATCCTCGAAGTAGTGACCACGCTCGATTTTGCGCACCGCCATATGGGTCAGGCTGCCTTCTTCCGGTTAACGTAGAGTCGCGAAAAATCCTGATGCCGAACCCGTTTTTTATGGAATTACCGGATGCGCGTCAATCTATTACTAAGGTGCAGGGTTTAACCCTGCCAAGGAAGCATGAAACCCAGGCGGGTTTCATTAAAATCAAATCAGGCGTTCCCTAACGCCCAGTCGCTTAGTATTGTCAAACCTGCGGCAAAGAGGTAGCTAATTCCGGCGCGCATTGCCGCGACCTCGAACCTGTAAATGAGTCAAAAGGAAATCTACGAGATCGGGCAGGTGCCCCCCATCGGGCATGTGCCCAAGCAAATGTACGCGCAGGTGATTCGCGCGGACCGCTTCGGCGAGCCCAAGCACGCGTTCAAGGTCGAGAAAATCGCGGTGCCGGAAATCCGCGCCGACGAAGTGCTCGTCTACGTCATGGCGGCGGGCGTCAATTTCAACAACGTGTGGGCGGCGCTCGGCTCTCCGGTTGACGTGATCGGCGCGCGCCAGAAAGCCAAGTACGATCATTCTGATTTTCATATCGGCGGCAGCGACGCCTCGGGAATCGTCTATGCGACCGGGCACGACGTGCACAACGTCAAGGTCGGCGATCGCGTCGTGATTCATTGCGGCGTCTGGGATCGACATTGCGCGGCCGCCCGCAACGGCGACGATCCGATGTACGATCCGTCGTTCAAAATCTGGGGCTACGAAACCAACTGGGGCAGCTTCGCCCAGTTCGCCCGCGTGCAGGCGCATCAGTGTATGCCCAAGGCCAGCCACCTGACCTGGGAAGAAGCTGCGGGCCCGACCCTGGTCGGCGCGACCGCGTACCGGATGCTGATGGGATGGGCGCCGCACGTCGTCCATCGCGGCGACGTCGTGTTGATTTGGGGCGCATCGGGCGGCCTCGGATGCATGGCGATTCAAATCGTCAAGGCTGAAGGCGGAATTCCAGTGGGCATCGTCGGCGACGATCGCAAAATAGATTTCTGCATGAAGCTCGGCGCCCGCGGATGCATCAATCGGAAAAAATATTTGCACTGGGGCATGATGCCGCACTGGAAGGAGACCGCGGAGTACAACAAGTGGGCCGCCGAGTGCCGCGCGTTCGGCAAGGCGATTTGGGACATCGTCGGCGAGCGCAAAAGTCCGCGCATCGTCTTCGAGCATCCCGGCGAAGACACGATTCCGACTTCGGTGTTCGTGTGCGATACCGGCGGGATGGTCGTCATCTGCGCGGGCACCACCGGCTACAACGCGGTCGCCGATTTGCGCTACCTGTGGATGCGCCAGAAGCGCCTGCAGGGCTCGCACTTCGCTAACGATGAGCAGGCGTACGCCTTCAATCAGCTGGTGCTCGACGGCAAGATCGATCCGTGCCTCGCCAAGACGTACTCGTTCGCCGAGATCCCCGAATGCCACCAGGCGATGCACGAAAACCGCGCCCCCGAGGGCAAAATGGCCGCCCTGGTCGGCGCCCCCAAGCCCGGTCTGAAAGACCTCCCGCTGTAATCGTCAGTGACTAGGTGAGAATCCGCGATACGACATACACGTATACTGCGACGGTCGGGTAGAACGTCGTGGCGAAGCCGAACGCGCGCGCCGAGCCTGAAACGTGATACCCAATCCAGAACGTCGCGCGTCCGATCACGAAGAGCATCACTAGTATCGCAACGGCGCGGATCGAGTCGTCCGGAACCACGACCGCCAGCGCCAGATGCGCGACTACCGCGAGCATCAGTTGCTCCAAGGTGTTCTGAATATAGCGCAGGTCGATCTCGAGGGACGGCGACGGACCGCCTGCGATCGCGTCGGGGATGAAGAACCGCCGGCTTGCGACCTTCGCGACACCTGCGAGCAGACATAGCGCCGCGAAAACCTCGCACTTGAGCGCGTACTCGAGGCGTAAATAGACGTCGATTCCACCCGGCGGCGTCAAGCCGAAATCCGTCAGCCGAAACACGACCTCGAAGAACGCCACACTGAACACGGTCGCTGCGATCGCTCCGGCGACCACTTTTCTCTGATCGTTCGACATATCGCCTCCGCGGTTCACGCTGGTTATTCATCTGAATTACAATCATCGTCGATCATGACCTCAATTGCAGCGCTCGAATCTCAGCTACGCGCCACTATCGAAGGCGAAGTGCGCTTCGACGCTGGCACTCGCGCGGCCTACGCCACCGACGCTTCGAACTATCGGCAAGTGCCGGTCGCCGTCGTCATTCCTCGACACGAGGGCGACGTGATAGCGGCGCTTTCGCTCGCTTGCGAAAACTCGATGCCGATTCTGGCGCGTGGCGGCGGCACCAGCCTCGCGGGTCAGGCGTGCAACAGTGCGCTGGTGCTCGATTTCTCGAAGTACATGAATCGTGTAATCGCGATCGACCCAGGCGCGCGTACTGCTCAGGTCGAACCCGGCGTAGTTCAGAGCCATCTCAACGCTGCGCTCGCGCCACACGGCCTGTTCTTCGCTCCGGATCCCTCGACCAAAGATCGATGCACCATCGGCGGCATGATCGGCAACAACTCATGCGGTGCGCATTCGGCTGCCTATGGCAAGACGGTCGACAATGTCGAGGCGCTCGAGGTCATCCTCTACGACGGCACGCAACTCTCGCTGACCGGCTCAATGGATGATGCGCAGCTCATCGCGGCAATCGGGCGCGGCGGACGCGAAGGCGAGTTGTACTCGCACATCCGCGAGCTTCGCGATCGTTCGGCAGAATCGGTGCGTGCTCATTTCCCAAAACTCCCGCGGCGCGTGTCAGGCTACAACTTCGATCAGCTGATGCCTGAGCCAGGCTTCAACCTCGCAAGATCAATTGTCGGTTCCGAAGGAACGCTCGCCACGATTCTCCGCGCAACGATTCGTGCAGTGCCGCGGCCCAATGAAGTCGCGCTGGCGGTGCTCGGCTTCGACGACGTGTTCGTCGCGGCGGATCAAACTCCCTGGCTGCTCGAGCATCGCCCCGAAGCGCTCGAGGGCTTCGACCAGAACCTCCCCGAGTTCGCGCGAATCAAGAGGATGCCGGGTGTCCGGTTTCTGCCCGCCGGTCGGGCGTTTCTGCTCGTCGAGCTCGGCGGCGCGACGCGCGACGAAGCGCGCGAGCGTGCGGATCGCGTGATCGCTCGGGCGCGCGCGGTTCGCGAATGCACCGGCGTCGCCTGCCTGGCCGACGCGCGGGAACAAGCTGCGGTCTGGCAGATTCGCGAGTCTGGCCTCGGCTCGAGTGCGTTCATCCCCGGCCGCCCGCGCACGTGGCCGGGCGCTGAGGACTCCGCAGTGCCGCCCGCGAATCTCGGCGCGTTTCTCCGCGGGTTCGAACGCATCCTGGGCAACCGCAAGCTCAAGGTCGCGACATATTACGGACACTTCGGCGAAGGATGCGTTCACGCGCGCGTCAATTTCGATTTGATGACGGCATCCGGAATCCAGACGTTCCGAGCGGCGATGCTCGATCTCGGCGAACTCGTCGCGGGTCTCGGCGGCTCGCTCTCCGGCGAGCATGGCGACGGGCTGGCGCGCTCCGAATTGCTGCCACTGATGTTCCGGCCGGAGTTGATCGAGGCGTTCCGCGATTTCAAACGCATCTTCGATCCCGATTCGATGATGAACCCGGGCGTGATTGTCGCGCCGCATCCGCTCGACTCGCATCTGAAGCTGGGCGCGAACTATCGGCCGCGTGAAATCGCGACGCACTTCAACTTCAGTTCGGAGGGCGGGCTGGCGGGCGCGGCGCTCAAGTGCGTCGGAATCGGGAAATGCCGCAAAACCGAGGCGGGCACGATGTGCCCGTCGTACATGGCGACGCGCGAGGAAGTACATTCGACGCGCGGCCGCGCTCGCATCCTGTTCGAGGCGCTGACCACCGATCTCCTGCCCGAAGGTTTCTCCGACCCGGCAGTGAAAGATGCGCTCGACCTGTGTCTCTCGTGCAAAGGATGCAAGGCCGAGTGCCCATCGTCAGTCGATATGGCAGCCTACCGCGCAGAATTTTTCTCGAACTACTATCGAAGCCATCGGCGTCCTCTTTCGTCCGCATTCTTCGGCAGGTTGAACGAAGTCGCGCGGCTCGCGTCGCATGCGCCGTCGCTCGCCAATGGCCTGGCGCATGCACCACTCATCGGAGACCTTGCAAAAAAAATGCTCGCGATTCATCCGGATCGCGAACTGCCGCGTTTCGCGCGGCGCACTTTCCGTTCGTGGTTCGATCGCAGGACGGCTCCCAGAGCGAGCGTGCGCGAAGTCGTCCTTTTCCCCGACACCTTCAACAACTACTTCGAGCCCCAGGTCGCAACCGCCGCGGTCGAAGTCCTCGAGCGCGCCGGCTTCCGCGTGATCGTTCCGCGCGGGCAGTTATGCTGCGGCCGCCCGCTCTACGACCAGGGTATGCTGGAGGTTGCAAAGGCTCGCTTGAGCGACGTCATGGACGTGCTCGATCCATTCGTCGCGGTCGGGATTCCGATCATCGGGCTCGAGCCGAGTTGTATCCTGACTTTTCGCGACGAGCTGCCTTCGCTCTTCCCGGAAGATCCGCGCGCGAAGGCGCTCGCGTCGAATTCATTTCTGCTCGAAGAGTTCCTTGCCCGCGAAGCTACGGACTTCGCGCCGCCTCAGTTGCGCAGAAGTATAATCGTGCAAGGACACTGCCATCAGAAAGCGATCGCGGGAATCGGCGACGAAGTTGCGCTGCTGTCGCGCGCGGCGGGCGCGGAACTCGAAGTTCTCGACGCGGGATGCTGCGGGATGGCGGGTGCATTCGGCTACGACCGCAATCACTTCGAAGTATCGAAACAGATTGGCTCGCGAGTTTTGTTTCCCGCAATCGACAAGGCGCCCCCCGACGCGATCATCGTCGCCGACGGGTTCTCGTGCCGCTCGCAGATTCGCCACTTCTGCCCGTCGCGCACGCCGATGCATCTGGCGGAAGTGCTGAATCTGCGGGTAGGCTAACTTCGTCCGGCTGCGCTAGCTTCCTGGAAATGGAGTCTGAAAAAATGCGACTTGGAATCACAATCCCTTTCGAACCGTTTAACGGCAAATACTTTCCCGAGCTGGTGCGCACCGCCGATCGATGCGGTTACACCGACGCATGGTCGTACGAGTCGTACTCGACCGACGCGTTCTCGCCGATTGCCGCGGCCGCGATGCTTACCGAGCGGATGCGCTTCGGGTGCGCGATCATCCCGGTATTCACTCGGCCGGCGCCGCTGATCGCGATGTCGGCGGTCACCGTCAACGAGCTGGCCGGAGGCCGCTTTATCCTGGGCCTGGGAATATCGACCCCGAACATCGTCGAGCAATGGATGGGCGTCCCGTTTCAGAAGCCGGTCACGCAGATGCGCGAGACCGTCGAAGCGCTGCGCGCGATTTTCAAGGGCGAGAAGGTCACGATGGCCGGCGCGAAGGTCAAAATAAACGGCTTCCGCCTCGATTCGGCGATTACCCATCCGCCGAAAATTTATATCGGTGCGCAGGGCGCCAAGATGCTGCGGCTGGCCGGCGAGCTGGGCGACGGCGTGATCGTCAATTTCATCACGCCCGAGACGGTAGCGCCGATGCTCGACAACACGCGCGAGGGCATGCGCGCTGCAGGCAAGGATCCGGCAAGGCTGGACGTGGTGTGCAGAATAATCTGCGCGGTGGACGAGGACGAAAGCGTCGCACGCACCTTGTTTCGCAGGTCGCTGACGGCCTACGTAACAGTGCCGCAGTACAACAAATTCTTCCGCGAGATCGGTTACGAGAAGGAAGCGACCATCGCGATCGATTCGTGGAACGCCGGTGACCGTAAGAAAGCGCTCGAGACGATTCCCGACGAGATGGTCGAGAGGATTTTCGTATTCGGCACGGCCGAGAAATGCCGGCGACGGCTGGACGATTACGCCAAGGCCGGAATCACCACCACCGCCTTGCAATTTTCCTCATTCGCCAGGACCCCCGAAGAGCGGCGCGCAAAGGTGCTGAAAGCGATCGAACGTCTCGCAGCAGTATGAAATGAAACGCGCCCCGCCGGGAGGGCACGGGGCGCGCTTATCGTCAAGGAACGCGCGCAAGATGCGCGTCCGCTGCTGCACGGATTAGTGGAAATACTGCATCAGAGGCGCGAGCATCGAGCCGTTGCCGTACTGCTGGCCGTAGCCACCGTTGTACCCGCCGTTGTATCCGCCACCGTTGTATCCTCCGCCGTAAGGCTGGCCGTAGGCAGCCGCTCCACGGTTTCCAACAAGCCCGCCGAGCAATCCACCGCCGCCGTAGTTGTTGTACGCTGAAGCTCCACGGTATCCACCGAACTGTCCGCGTCCCACCGGCGCGCCTGTCGCGCAACCGCTGTGCATCGCCCACTGATTCTGACGGAGCACGTCATAGGCTGCGGCTGGATGGCCGGTTGCACGGTCGCGCGCATAGGTCCTCATCACGCGACTCGCTGCCCCGCATCCGCCTCCACCACCGTAACCAGCCTGGCCACCGCCGTAGTAAGGCGTCGCGACGGGATAGACCGGCGCCGCCACATAAGCCGGCGCACCAACGTAAGCCGGCGCACCATAGTATCCGCGGTTCCATTTATTCTTGTGCCAGTCGTGACGAGCGAACGCGGCGGGCGCAGGCGCGTACGTGGCGCCGTTGCGGAAATCATGCCGCGCCACGGCGGCCGGGCCGACATACTGCCCATGCTTGTGGTCCTTGGCAGCCGCCGCGATCGGCGTCGCGAGCATCGCCAGACCAACCAGCACCGTCATCAGACCTCGTTTGGAATTCATTGTTGGGTTACCTCTACCCGGGTAAGAGAGCATTAAGGATGCCACCGCGCTGTTTTTCAAAACCTTCCGCATTGCACCTCTAGATACGCAATCAGACGAATCAGGTTGCACTAAATTCGAAATAAAAAAACGAAAAACGTCAACGGAGAGAACAGCTTAATGCATGTTCAGGTTTTGGCGCGGTGGAATAAACGAACGTTCAGACCGGCCGCACTCCGGCGAGCGTTGAGCGGCACGGAAATAAACAAATATTCAGATGCGATCAACCAGGAGTCAGACGAAAGTGCGGCGCGCGAGGTAGTACATGACCGCGCCCACAATCGCATATGCGGCGATTCCTTCGAGCAGAGTCGCGCCGCTGGTGACGACCGCCACCCCGACTACCAGGATTGTGCCAAACACGGCGACGATCTGTTCGATGCGCTTCTCGCGCGATCGGACGCGGGCCACATGCTCGCTGATGCGCGCGCCGCAGTTGGGGCATACTCCGCCGCGCTTGACGACCAGATCGGCGTTGCATTCGGGACATTCTATTTTGGTTCGCAGCGGCATCGCGGTTATGCCGAAGACGCTACGAGTTACGGAATTGGCTCGCAAGGGTATCTCCAGGCGGCAGAACCTTTTCCTGTATGCTCGCGCCTGAGACGCTGCTAGTCTGGATGACTGCTTTGGATAAAACGGTCATTCGGTCATTTAGCAGCAATCACGGAGGTTACGGTCATGGCAGACAATCAATCGCTCAAGGGGCGCACCGCGCTCGTCACTGGCGCATCGAGCGGCATCGGACGCGCAATCGCGATTCGGCTCGGCGAGGCCGGTGCGCACGTCTTCCTGGCGGGCCGCAGCGAAGCGGCGCTTAACGAAGGCTGCAAGAGTGTCGAGAAGGCGGGCGGACGCGCGACCGCGATCGCCTTCGACGCTCGCGACGTGAAGCAGGTGCAGCAGTTGGTGGACAAGGCGGTCAAGGCGACCGGCCGCCTCGATATCATGGTGAACAACGCGGGCCTCGAATTCCCAAGCTCGATAATCGACGGGGATCCCGAGCGATGGCGCGAGATGCTCGAAGTGAACGTGCTCGCGCTGCTGGTCGGATCGCAGGCTGCAATCCGCGCGATGCGCGCTTGCGGCGCTGCCGGACACATCGTAAATATCTCGTCGGTGGCCGGGCGCAACGACGCGTCGGGGGTTTACGGCTCGACCAAGTGGGCAGTGAATTCGATCGCGACGACACTGCGCAAGGAACTGGAGAACGACAAGATACGCGTGGTGAATATCATGCCGGGCGCAGTCGCCACCAACTTCGCGCGCAACTTCCCGCCTGACTTCGTCAGAGGAATCGTGAGCTCGCTCGGAATCAAAGCGGACATCAAACCTGGCGGTCAATTGCCGCCGGAGGTACTCGATCAGATCGCGTCGTCGGGCAAGTTGTTCCTCGCGTCGGCCGACGACGTCGCGCGCGCGGTGCTGTTCGCCGTGACCCAGCCGATTGAATTGAATATCTTCGAGATGGTGGTGCGGCCGCAGCGGCAACTGCAATTGCAAGGCGTAACAGCGTAGCGTCAATCGCCAGGATGAAGACTCAACTACGAGGGGCGTCGGAAACCAAGCGCGCTGCGATACTGGACGCGGCAATGAAGCTGTTCAGCCAGTATGGTTACCGGCGCACCTCGATCGACGACATCGCGCGCGATGCGGAAATCGCCAAGGGCACCGTGTACCTCAGCTTCAAGAGCAAGGAGGAAATCTTCCGCGCGCTGTGCGAGGCGCTGATCGACCGCTCGGAGTCGGGGGCGAAACTGGCGTGCGACACGCCTGGGCCAATCGACCAGCGGCTGCTCGCGGTTCTCGAAGCGAAGTTCGGATTCCTGTTCGACACCGTGCACCGATCGCCGCATGCGGCTGAACTGATCGATTCGAAGAATCGTCTGTCGGCGGACCTGTTCGCGCGGTCGGGACGCCGCTACATGAAAGTGCTCTGCGAGATGATCGAAGAGGCGACGCATGCTGGAGAACTCGCGCCGTCGCGGATGGGCCTCGATGCGAGCGACCTGGCCGAGTTGCTGGTTGCGGCGGCGCATGGAATCGAGCAGAACGCGACGAGTCCCACGCGGTACCATCGCAGGCTCAATGAGATTGTGCGGGTCATAGTAGCGGGCTTGTCGGCGTCGCGAGGGGAAGCGCGAACGCGGGAATAAGCGATGAGCGCGGGTCGAAGACCGGCGCTCATCGAATGCAAAGAGGCGACGGCCGCGTCCCGCGGCTGTCGCCTCTTCTTGTTCCTGTCCTTATGCGCGCGCTTTGCGCAGCTTGCGCGCTGACGCGCGCTTCGCGATGCGCACGCGCTCAGGGCGGCGCTTGACGCGCGCCGCCGATGCCTTCCCCGCGACTTTGGTCGCGGGCTTCTGGATTGCGGCCGCAGTCGCGGCCGCAACCGGCGCCGCCGCTGCTAGCGCCGGCGCCAGCTCACCCTCGGCGGCTGCCCGCTCCGCTTCCAGCACCATCTGTGCGCGGCGCCGCGCGATCGCGTCGAGCCGCTTGTCCTTCCACTTGCGCAACCCCATCCGCATGTACTCGGGATTGATGTCGAGCATGTCGCAGACGTTGTCGAACGAGAAGACCCAGCGTTTGTCCTCGTGCGCGATCCATTCGTCCGCATCGCGGAACAATCGCTGGCCCTTGCTGGTCGACGCATCGATGCATTTCATGAAGCATTCGATCGCGTCCTCGAGCACGCTCAGGATGAGCCGCTTCTCGCCTTCGAGCAGATGCTTCTTGCGCATCGCCTCGAAATATTGAATGGGCAAAAGCGTGTCGGGCTCGAACAGCCCCGGCAATCTCTCGTCCAGTGTTTCCTTTTCCTGCATCTTCTCTCCGTTTTCCGCCTTCAATGTCGTACTTGCTTCCACCGGCCCCACCTCCCCAGTTAAGTTATGACGCAGCCACGTCTGCGCCTATTCAGAGTCGTCTTCGTTCTGTTCCTTATATATTTCGTGCCATGCCATCTGTATGGCTTCTAATTTTGCTTCGGTTGAGCCTTCGCGATTGTCATCGAACTCGTCGAGGTCGATAACCCATTGACGCAGATCAGTAAACCGCGCGTCGAGTGGATTCAGTCCCGGATGGTTCTCCGCCAGCACTTCCGCAAGCTCTTCGGCCTGATCCCACTTGAGTCCCATAGTCAAATATACGTCTCTGTTCCGACTTCCGTTGCAGTTCCTTCTGCTAGGAGAGTTCCTCGACTGATTTCTTTTCGAGCGCCAATTTAATAGCTGCGTCCATTATCCGTTCCGCGAACGGAGTAGTTATCTCGTTCAGCTCTTCGACGAGTTTTGCGATTAGCTCGCGATCGGTTCCCGTTCGGGCCGCCTCCAGCCGCTCCACCACCTCATCCATCCGTGCACGCTCGCCAGCCGTGACCAGCCGGCCGTATTCGCCGAGCTGCTTTCGAAGCGCGCCCAGGATTTGGTCGGCGTCGTTACGCGCCGAAATCAGCAGGCGCTCTTCGAGATCTTGTTCCCCAAGATCAATTGCCTCTTCGAGCATTCGCTCGATTTCATCGTCCGTCAGTCCGTAGCTCGGCTTGACGTCGACCGAGTGCTCGCGGCCCGTGCGCTCATCGCGCGCATTGACATTTAGTATCCCGTTTGCATCGATGAGGAAAGTGACTTCGATACGCGGGACACCCGCCGGCTGCGCTTGAATCGGGCCCAGCTTGAAGCGCGCCAAGCTACGGCAATCCTTAGCAAGTTCGCGTTCTCCTTGCAAAACGTGGATATCAACATGCGTTTGATTATCCACAGCCGTGGTAAATCCTTCAGCTACGCTTGTCGGAATGGTGGTATTACGATGTATGAGACGTTCCATTACGCCGCCCATCGTTTCGATGCCAAGCGACAGCGGAACTACGTCCAGCAGGAGCATGTCGCCCTGATTCCCCATTAGCACAGAGGCCTGCACGGCGGCTCCCAGAGCGACCACCTGGTCTGGGTTTATCGAACACAGAGGTTCTCGCTGGAACATCTCGGCGACGCGTCGGCGGACGACAGGCATTCGCGTAGATCCACCCACCAGCACCACGGCGTCGATGTTGCCGGGGGTCAGCTTAGCGTCGGCGACCGCCAGTTCGCATCGCTTGAGCGTGCGGGCGACGAATGGCGCCGCAATTTGCTCGAGCGCGTCACGAGTCAGATGTTTGCGAATCGAATGGCCGGGGAGTTCGACGACTACGTCGGTCTCGGTCGCGTCGGTGAGGCGTTTCTTGGCGTCCTCGGCGGCCATCCGTGCGCTGTTCCAGACATGGCGATCGAGCTTCAGCGTGTCGGGAACTTCGGCCAGCAGCCAATCGACGATCGCGCGGTCGATATCGTCACCGCCGAGATGCGTATCGCCGTTGGTGGCGAGCACCTCGAAGATTCCTTCCTTGATGCTGAGAATCGAGATGTCGAAAGTGCCGCCGCCGAAGTCGAACACCGCGACGTTGCCGGTGGCCATCTTGTTAAGACCGTAGGCGAGCGACGCTGCGGTCGGCTCGTTCACCAGGCGCACGACTTCGAGCCCGGCCAGACGGCCGGCATCCTTGGTGGCCTGGCGCTGCCCGTCGTTGAAGTAGGCGGGAACGGTGATTACGACGCGCTCGACTTTTTCGTTTTCGTTGTTGCCAAGCGCGCGTTCGGCGCCGTTCTTGAGCGCGCGAAGAATTTCGGCGGATATTTGCGAGGGCATGAAGACGCGCTTGCCGATTTGAAACCGAACGACCGGCCCGCTCAGATCGGCGAAGGTGTAGCGTGCGCGATCCTCGGGCGCGATTTCGTCGCCACCCAGTCCCATATAGCGCTTGACGGATCGGATGACGGCGCCGTATTCGCCGCCGGCAAAGCCGACTGCGCTCACGCGGCCGTCGCGCTCGACCGTCAGATGCGGTTCCATCTCGATTGCGCGCTCGCCGACGGTGACTTGGCCATCAGGTGCAATCGCGACCACGCTCGGCAACAACGCGCTAGCGTTCTCACCGACCGGGATTACCCGCGGCGCGCCATTTTCCATGGCGGCGATTAGGCTGTTGGTGGTGCCGAGGTCTATGCCAAAAATTCGTGCCATCTTCTTTTTAGTATTAAAAGCCTCAGGCGGCCTTTGTGTTTTCGAGCGCCCGATCCACGTCGCGAATCAGAGTGCGCAGGTACGCGATATTCGAAAGGATCGCCTTGAGTTCCAAGGTAAGCGCCTTCGCATCCGCGGATTGATCCCATTTCGCGAAAATTCGATCGAGCTGGGCCAACGCTTCATCCATCTTGAATTGAAGCTCGACGCGACGCGCAGTGATTTCGGTTGCGCGTTCGTGCGCCTCTTCGGGATCCGCCAGCTGCATCTCGGCGAGTTGCTCCTGCACCTCGAAGACCAGCTCGGCGAGCTCGGGCGGGACGCGCTTGTTGTTCTCGCCAAGTTTTTCACCGCTCAGTTCCAGCCAGTAGAGACCGCGCGCAACCGGGTCGCGCAGCGTGCGGTAGCTGCGAGTCAGCGTCGCGGTCGCGCGCAGACTTGCGTCGCGGACCTTGGGGCCCTTCGATGCGAACCGATCGGGATGAATCTTGCGGCTCAATTCGTGATAGCGGCGCTCGAGCGCGTCGAGCTCGATCGTCAGCTTGCGCGGCAGGCCCAGCGCACTGAAATAGTCGATCGGCGCCGCGAGCGGCACCCCGCATTCAGCGCAAATTAACGACGGCTCCTGCTGCCGTCCACATGAAGGGCATTCGATCATCTTGAGACGCCAGTCCCCACGTCCACTCGTTCATACGACGAACGACTCACCACATCCGCAACTGCGCTTGGCATTAGGATTGACGACCTTGAAGCCCGACGACATCAGTTCTTCGCCGTAGTCGAGCTCCGAGCCGTTGAGGTAGAGAAAACTTTTCTTATCGACGATCAGACGCGCGCCGTCGCGCTCGAAAACCTTGTCGCGTTCCTTCGCAGCGTCGATTTCCATCCGGTACTGCAAGCCTGAGCATCCGCCGCCCACGACCTTCACTCGCAGCCCGGCGCCTTCGCCCTTGTCGGCGACCAGTTGCTTGATCTTCAGGGCAGCGCCCTCGGAAAGTGAAATCACAGCCACGAGAAGTTACGCCTCCTTCGACTTCGGATGCTCTTCGACGGCGACATCGTCGCCCCTCCGCTTGCGCCAGTCGGTGATCGCGGCCTTGATCGCGTCCTCGGCCAGCACCGAGCAGTGAATCTTCACCGGCGGCAGATTGAGTTCCTTGACGATGACGGTGTTCTTAATCGTCATCGCCTCGTCGATATGCTTGCCCTTGACCAGTTCGGTGACGTAGCTCGAACTTGCGATCGCGCTGCCGCATCCGAAGGTCTTGAAGCGCGCATCCTCGATCACGCCGGCGTCGCTGATCTTGAGCTGCAGCTTCATCACGTCACCACATTCCGGCGCACCGACCACGCCGGTGCCGACGTTCGCCTCGTCTTTAGCGAAGCTGCCGACGTTGCGCGGATTGTTGTAGTGCTCGATAACCTTATCTGAATAAGCCATGATTTTTTCCTGGTGCGCCGATGCTACGGGTTATGACTTCCAATTGACCGACTTGAGATCGATTCCTTCTTTCGCCATCTCGTACAGCGGCGACATTTCGCGCAGCCGCTTCACTTCCTTGCTCACGCGGTCAGTCACGTAATCAACTTCCTCGAGCGTGTTGAAACGGCCCAGGCCGAAACGAATCGAGCTGTGCGCGAGTTCGTCGTCGATTCCCAGAGCGCGGATAACATACGACGGCTCGAGGGTCGCCGATGTGCACGCGGAGCCCGAGCTCACCGCGATATCGTTGATTCCCATCAGCAGCGACTCGCCTTCGACATACGCGAAGCTCACGTTCAGGTTGCCCGGCAGCCGCTCGGTCGGATGACCGTTGACGTAAATCTCGTCGAGGCGCTCGAACAATCCAGCCTGTAGCTGGCTGCGCAATTGGATCAGGCGCTGCGCTTCGTCGGGCATTTCCTTGCCCGCAATTTCGCACGCCGCGCCGAGCCCGACGATTCCCGGAACGTTGAGCGTCCCCGAACGCATCCCGCGCTCATGGCCGCCACCGTCCATTTGCGGAGAGATCCGGATGCGCGGGCCCTTCGATCGAACCCAAATCGCGCCGATTCCCTTCGGCCCGTAAATCTTGTGCGCGGTTATCGATGCGAGATCGACGCCCGCCTTTTCGACGTCGACTGGCACCTTGCCAATCGCCTGCACCGCATCGGTGTGAAAGACGATTCCTTTTTCTTTGGCGATCTTGCCTATCTCGGCGATCGGATGAATCGTGCCGATCTCGTTGTTGGCCCACATGATCGTGATCAGCACGGTCTTGTCGGTAATCGCGTTGCGCACCGCGTCGGGATCAACCATCCCGTACTTATCGACCGGCAGGTACGTGACCGTCGCCTTGCCCGCCCGTTCGAGCGCGCGGCAACTGTCGAGCACGGCCTTGTGCTCAGTGACGCAACTGATGATGTGGTTGCCCTTGTCTTTGTAAAATTCGATGACGCCCTTGATTGCCAGGTTGTCGGACTCGGTGGCGCCGCTGGTGAAAATGATTTCCTTGGACTTGGCGCCAATCAGCGCCGCGATCTGGTCGCGCGAGCGACTGACGGCCTCTTCCGCCTCCCAACCGAAGCTATGGTTGCGGCTGGCGGCATTGCCGAACTTCTCAGTGAAATACGGGAGCATCGCATCGAGCACACGCGAATCGACGCGCGTGGTCGCATGATTGTCCATATAAACGGGCTTTTTCAACATCGGTTTTCCCAGTATCTATTTCCAGATCTACTCAATCAAATAATAGTGGACCTGTTAGGTATAATATAGACTCTTTTCGCCGACAGTCAAATGAAATCGGACCATCTCGGAATACTGGACCCAATCAGTCTAGTAAAGCGATTGATCCCGTCTGTCAAGGACAATATGAGCCTTACCGAGCGGTCAAGCAAGCTATTTCGCGCGCGGTTTGAGGTCCATCCGGCGCTCCTCGCGCCAGTCGCTGAAGCCCAGCCGATGCCATGCCGTCGCGCCCACCCAGTTACGATGCAGGACGCTCAGGGTGATGACCGTGATGCCCGCATCGCGGAACCATTCGTAGGCGGCTTCGAGCATCGGCTTCATTAGCCCGCGTCCTCGGAAGGCTTCGTCCATAAAAGCCTGGCTGATGTATCCGATCGATTGAGGAAGCGCGCCGTCGGTGTTGTGTTTGAGCCTAATCCACAGATGTCCGACCAGGCGCGAGTCGCCGGCGTCTGCAACCCAGACCGCATGATGGGCGCGATTGAGCACCAGCTTCAGCCAGTTGGGCGCATCGCGGATGCCGTCCCAATCGAATTCCACGCGCGGATCGAGTGACTGCTCCCATGCGGCGAGCGCAGCGACGAGGCGGGAGAGTTCGGGGATGTCGGCTTCGGTGGCGCGGCGAATTTGGATAGGCATTGTCAGCGTCCTCCGGAGGGGCGATCTGATCGTATAGCGCGAAGGACGGGTGCGGAAAACTTAGCTCGATGTGCAGAGTGCGGGCTGCGTCCGCGACGCGCGCTCAGGCGCGCGAGATCCTTCGCTGCGCTCAGGATGACGGAAAAAACACGCAACGCCACACCGTCATTCTGAGCGCAGCGAAGAATCTCGACGGACGCTCCTGCGGCCGGCGCACCGGCTACACGAATGGGCCGGGATGTGCGGCGTCGAAAGAAATCTCCAGCAGCTTGCGTTCGGTGCGGATGGATTTCAAAGCGGCTTCCCGGGTTTGCTCGAATTCCCGCTGGAGCCACAGCGCGATTCGCTCGATTAACTTCTCTGCGGAGTCATCGGCGCCAATCAAGCCAGTCGCGATGCGGAATCTGAGCGCGACCTTCTCGATTCCGTCGGCGCGCTCGAGGCTTAGCGTTAGCACTACCGAATCGTCGGTTCGCTCAAGCGCCCCAACGCTCGCGATCGTGTAAATGCCGCGGGCGCTATTCAATGCTGTTGGCAATGTGCACGCCGTTGGCGCCGGCCGCAGGAGCGTCCGTCGAGATTCTTCGCTGCGCTCAGAATGACACAAAAAAACAAAAGGTCAGCCGACACAAGCCTGGTTCAGGCGGCGCGCGACGAGCCGGCGCCTTTCTGTGTGCGGCCGGCGCCGCCTTCCCAGAACAGCACCACCGGTCCTGCGATATAGATCGACGAATACGTGCCGGTGATGAAACCTATCAGCAGCGTGAAGGCCGATGGGCGCAGGATTGGGCCGCCGAACGCAAGCAGGCTTATCAGCACGGTGATCGCAGTGCCCGAGGTCAGGATCGTGCGCGACAGAGTCTCGTTGATCGCGCGATTCATGATCGTTGCGATCGGCTCGCGCCGGCGCTTGGTCGAATCCTCGCGGATGCGGTCCGAGACGATGATCGTGTCATGCACCGAGTAGCCGATGACCGTCAGCACCGCGGCCAGTGTCGTCAAATCGAATTGGTACTGGCTGATGACCAGCGCGCACATCACGACCAGCACGTCGTGAATCAATGCGATCACGGCGCCTGCGCCGAAGCTCCAGCTCACGTTGCGGAACTGGATTGCGATATACACGCCCATGAAGATGGTCGCGATGATAACCGCCGCGAAGCCTTTGCGCCGGAGGTCGCTGCCGACTTTGGCGCCGACGCTCTCGACGCGCACCACCTTCGCGACGCCGGGGCCGTAAGTTTTATCGAGCGCGGTTTCGAGTTTGGGCCCGATGCTGCCGATGTTTTTGACCGTTTCGAAGCGGGCCAGAAACGACTGCCCAGCCTTGCCGAAGTCCTGCACCGTAATTTCACCAAGATCGAGCGGCGCGAGCGCCTTTTGAATCGCGTCGCCAGTGGTCTTCTGGCTGAATTCGATTTGCGCGACGCTGCCGCCGACGAAATCGACACCGTAGTTAAGGCCCTTGGTGAGCAGCAGCACGATCGCGAGCAGATTGATCGCGGTCGATAGTGCGACGAAAAAATAACGCTTCCCGACGAAATCGAGATTGATGTCGGGACGAATCAGCTGTAAAGACATCGGCCCTGTTTAGCTTTTCGTGGTGACGCGCACAAGCATGGTTATCTCGCCGCTGCCCGCTTGCGCGGCGATCGCGCAGGCCGGCGCGATGACGCCCCGCTTTCTTTGACTGCCGCTGCGGCGGCCGTGGTGGCGGCTGCCTGGGCTTTGGTGCATTCGCCGCACAGATTGTTCTGATTCGCGGGGTCTTCGGTAAACCCGTCGTCGAGCGAGTGACATACTTTCATGCATGACGCGCAGATGAAGTAGATGCCCTCGATCGTCTTGTTGATTCGTTCGCGGTTGAGCACGCGCCCGCGCAGCTTCTCGATCCGGATGCCGAGCAGCTCGCCGTACTGACGCTTGATTTTTCGCCGGCCCGCTTCGTCCTTGGGAAGGTCGGCATCCTCGTCGGACTCGTCCGCCATATCGCCGAACGAGGCGTACTTGTCACGCTTGGAGGTCTTGCTCTTGCGCGCTCTGCCCATCGCGTGATTCTCCCTGTCCGTTTAGCGCGTGCGTCCGACGAAGCCGCAGGCTTTTTCGCATACGAGGTAGAAGCCCTTGCGCCCGAAGCCGGCGAACTTGGTCACCTTGCTCTCGGCACCGCAACTGGGACAGATGTGTTTCTGCTGGAGACCCGCGTTTTTCTCGGCGGTCTTTGCCTTTTTTTCTGCCATGACGTGAATTGCTCTCGGATTGTATTAACGGCTGTCGAATTTGTGTTCGGAACCAGTTTGACGCAAAACGACCCGGCCACTGGATGCTACCATCTGACCGGGTGCATTCTCAAAGGTAAGGTCGCAGCCTCGTGTAGTCAAGTGGCGCAGGCTTCAGCCTGTGATTCTTTCCTGGATACATGGACAAGAAAATCACAGGCTAAAGCCTGTGCCACCAAAAATTAGTACTGGGTGCAGGGGTCACCCTGCCGAAGGAAGCGTGAAACCCACCGCGGGTTTCACATTTAATAAAGTGAATAGCGAGTTGTGTGTTGCCCGCGCGCGCGATGCATGCAAGCGTTGATGCATCTTGGACTCGCGCCTCAAAGAAAATGACGCCGTAATTTTTATCGATCGCAAGGGCCGCCGCTACATGAAGATGCTGCGGGCGGGCAAGAAACTGCTGATTCGCGGCGAGTTGCGCGCCGACGATCTGTTCGGCGTCGAGGAAGGATCGCGCGTCAAATTCTCGACCGGCGAGGCGTTCCTCGTGCTGCGGCCGACCTACGCCGACCTGATTCCTCATCTGCCGCGCGCGTCCCAGGTGATTTATCCCAAGGACACCGGACCGCTGTTGATTTGGGGCGACGTGTTCCCGGGCTCTACGGTGATCGAAGGTGGCACCGGCGCGGGCGCGCTGACGATTGCACTGCTGAGAGCGGTAGGGCCGGCCGGGCGGGTCATTTCGTACGAGCTGCGCGAGGATTTTGCCGATGCGGCGCGCAAAAACGTGGCCGCATTTTTCGGCGACGCGCCGAACTGGACAATCAAGGTGCGCGACCTGTATGCGGGCTTCGATGAGACCGGGGTCGATCGGATGTTTCTGGATCTTGCGGAACCGGGACGCGCGCTGGCGGTCGCCGCCGCGGCGCTGAGGCCGGGCGCGGTGCTGGTTTGCTACGTGCCGACGGCGGTGCAGCTGAAAGATACCGTCGAGGCGATTCAGGCGCGCAGCGACTTCGGCGAAATTGAAAGCTTCGAGACGCTGCTGCGGCATTGGCAGGTCAAGGGGATGAGCGTCCGGCCGCATTTCAGGATGATTGCGCACTCGGCGTTTATCATCGTGTCGCGCAAGCTGGTCGCCGATGTCGCGCATCCGCAGGAATCTTTGCGTGCGCCGGATTCGTCAGAGTCAGACGGCACCGAGGTGGACGATCCGCTTGAATGATCACGCGGAGAAAATTTCTGACAGCCTCGGGCGCCGCGATTGCGCTCGCTAGCATCCCGAGATTCGGTCGCGCGGCGGCGACTACGTCGAAGTTCGGCGGGCCGACCCCCAACGCCAGCTTTTATGTGACTTCGTATTCGAGCACGCCCTCGGTGGACGTTAATTCATGGCGCTTCGCTATCAAGGGATTAGTCGAGAATCCGCAGCAGTTCTCGTACGCGGATATTCGCAAGCTTCCGAAAATTGACGAGACGCTGACGCTGGAATGCATCTCGAATCCGCCTGACGGCACTGCGATCGGCAACGCGAAATGGACCGGCGTGCAACTACGGCCGCTCCTGGAGCGTGCGCGCGTCAAGCGGGGCGCGAGGTTCGTCGCGATGCGCGGGGCGGACGGTTATCACACCGTGTTGCCGGTGGACGAATTGATGCGCGAGGAAAATTTTCTGCCGTACCTGATGAACGGCGCGCCGCTTCCGCCGGAGCATGGCTACCCGCTCAGAATTTTCATCCCGGGAAAATACGGGATGAAGCAGCCGAAATGGATCACCGAACTCGAATTCGCGGACCACGAAATCGCCGGCTACTGGGAGGTTCGCGGATGGAGCGATACGTGCTGGCGCAAGGTCAACTCGGGATTTTTTTCGCCCCGCGTCGAAGGCGGGCTGATGTCGATTTTCGATCGCAAAGCGAAGGTCACGGCGCCGCTGGATATGTACGGATGGGCGCTGGCGGGACCGTCGGGAATCAAGCGCGTCGATATATCGGCCGACGATGGCCTCACGTGGCATGAAGCTCAACTGGTCGAGAACAGTTCGCCGTATGTGTGGACGGTTTGGAAATATCGATTCGCGCCGAAGGCCGCGGGCGATTTCATGATGCGCGTGCGGGCGACCGACGGCGGCGGCATCGCGCAGCCGCCGGCCGATCCGCAGACCGGCAGTGGGATGAGCGGCCAGTCGCGAATCGCGCTCGAAGTCAGCCGGGTATAAATTCCTGTCTATCAATCCGGTCCCCTTCCCGCTCGGGAAGGGGTTAGGGGTTAGGTTCCCAGCCGCGAGCAGAACCTCACGAAAATCTGTTTAGTGCAGTAGCGTCGCCGTATGCAGCGCGCGGGCGGTGGACATTGTGCCCGTTGCGCTGAAGCTGCCGCTCGCGGGGTTGAAGAGTTCGGCGCTGGCTAACGATTTGCCGTGCGCAGCCGGATCGATCGGCGCCGATTCCGCCGGCGATCAGCACGCGATGCGGTTTCGGGCCGGTCGCCAGCAGCGTTGCCGTGTGCGCTGCGCGCGCGACACTCATCGACTGGTTGCATCGCAGCGTGTCGGTGTTGAATCCGCCCACACAGGTGAAATCGCCGGTGCTCGGATCGAACGTCTCAGCCGAGTTGCTGATCAATCCTGAAGCGCCGGACAGCATGCCGCCGGTGACGGCCACCGTGCCGCTGAAACCGCCGGCCAGCAGCACGTTGCCGTCGTCGAGCAGGGTCGCGGTCTGCATCGAGCGCGGCTCGTTCATGAAGCTCGAAAGCAGCGTGAATTGTTGCGAGGCGGGATCGTAAAGCTCGGCGCTGCTGTCCTTGAAGAAAAAACTCGAGCCTCCGACGCCACCCGCAATCAACACTTTTCCCGCGGCCGGGCCGCTGGTGAACAGCGTCGCGGTATGCGCCGCGCGCTGATGGTCCATCGGAAAGGTCGCGGGTGAAAACGAGTTCGACGCTGGATCATAAATGTCGGCCGAATTGGTCGTCTCGCCGGAAAGACTGGTGGCGCCTCCCGCGATTAGTACTTTGCCATTGAGCAGAAGCGTCGCGGTCTGAAACATCCGCCGGTCGCTCATCGGGTTGGCGACCGCGACGAACTTGTGCGCGACGGGATCGTACAGCTCCGCCGTGTCGAGGATGTCGCCGCGATCGTCGAGGCCGCCGGCGATCAGCACCTTGCCGGTGTTCAGCTCGGTCGCGGTGGAACCCATTCGCGCCGCGCCCATCGAGCCCGCCGGCGAGAACGCGCCGGTGGTCTCGTCGAACGATTCGGCGCTCCTTAATATTTTACCGTTGAGGTTGAGCGAGAAATTTTTGATGGTTGCCGTACCGCTGAAGCCGCCCGCGTACAGCACCTGCGTCGGCGAAAGCGGCGCCGCCCAGATGGCCGCGCGACTCGATTCCATAGTTCCAGTCAGGAAAAATTTGCCCGACGGCGGATCGAAAAATTCTGCCGCCGCGATGCTGTGATTCGATGCGTCGGCGCCGCCTGCAATCAACACGTCTCCGGCGGCGGCAATTGCCGGTGCGTGAGTTTGCGCTGCGAACCGATGCCCTCTTGAAGCGGCCGAATCGTCCGACGCAGACGACGATTCGACACCGTCGGGGTTGATGCATCCGCTGGCCGCGAGCAGGCAGACCAATCCGATGGCGCTCAGTGCTGCGAGCGCAGTCCTCACCCATCGCGGGTTGGTGTGCAGATGCTCTTGCAAAGTCCTCGGCTCTTCGAACTTGGCAGCTGTCAGTTAAACGGTTGCCGCATCCAAGCGCATCACTTTTAATTATAGCGCTTCACTTAGACGAGACAGGAGTGTAAAAGTTTCAATCCCGATTGACCCGAAAGAGAAGCTCGGCCTCTCTTCCCCTCTCCCGTCGGGAGAGGATTTAAGGAGAGGGACCTTGTCCAGCGCGCATTTTTCGCGCGCGATTCAAGATTCCGCTCCTGTCCTGATTCTGTCCACCGAGGTTATGCAAAGGTTTCTCGTTTCGCCTGTGCGGGATCGCACCGAAGCCTGACCGTCATCGGGGAACAGCGGTGGGCGACAGTACTCGCCGAAATCAGGTCTGAGTGTCTGAATTTGAAATACGATTGGCTTGTTTAGCCGGACTTAGGCCGAACCAGCGCGTCCACGGGCGCTGAATCCAAATATCCCATCGTTTCCCTAAGGACTCTCGCCGATATACTTAACAAACCACGCATGGAAATCCGTATCTCCATCGCGAAGCTTTGCGCGGCAGGTTGCGCACAACGGAATGACCACGATGCGATTGCGAGGGTTGTCTGTCACCGGTTCCTGCCGAACATCCTGATTGCTGCCGTCGCGCGTACACTTGGCCATGTCATTTTTCCTTGAGACGGGGATCATCGCTCGACACGCAAATCGCATAGCCGAACGAGATCAACGTATTCTGTATCTAGTCGCAAGAGCTCTGGTAGGTCATCGATGGCTGGCTGGTGGTCCTGGCGGTATTTCTCTCGTAGCGAGTTGCTCCAGCATCTTTTCCAACTGATCGCAAGAATTTACCGGTATCAAAGGCCCCGTATTGGGTCCATCTGCTCAGAGGTGCACCCGTTTCGACGGCAACGAGATTTCGGTCGTGCTTCGCGCCATGGAGCGGCGGCAGCATCAGATACAACCCATGAGCGAGAGCGACGGCGTGATGGAGATTCATGGGGCCATTGAGTCAACCGCCCCATGTCGCGGAGATCGTCGCGATCACGAGATCAGGGACAGTCGCCTGCCTCCTCCATTTCCTTGAGGCGCTGATGTCGCCACGTGAACTGACAGATGCTAGCGTGCGGATGGCCTGAGAAACTTCTGCGCTTCTTTCTGCGACACGTAACTGTTGGCCGTCGGCCATACTATTTGGTTTGGCTCACTCTCAGGCTCGATTATTTTTCCGCACGCACTGGCATCGTGTAACTGCCTTCTGTCATCTCCTCATCGTTGCCTTGAGGCGAGGATCATCAGTACGTTCCGCCGCAAAGCCTCCGAACGTCTATCTTCGCAATCGCTCTTCGACGCGTAAAGGTCCCCTCCGCACCCATTGTGATAGTCGGCAAAGAAAGATTTCGTAGGCGTCTAGCACGCGCTCTTGAGTCTCTTATCAACAGTATGCGGCGTGACGCAAAACACAGCCCACGAGTGTGAGCGCGGCAGCGTGGCGATACGGTTCATGACACTGAGTTATCAAACCTCTGCGCACCCGACAAATGGCGGACGGATTCCGCCCCGCGATGAATCTGTAGTAAACGCACATGCGCAAGGCTGTGACGTGGCGCTTCTCGTAGTATTCGGACAGATTTTAGATCAATGGGAAAATATTCCTTTGAGGAATTTCCCGACTGCGCCGAAGACGTCTTGCGTCGTAGGACTCGCTTGCGCGACTGGTGATGGTGGCGTGAATCCATTCGGCGGCGGCGGCGTCATGCCGAAAACTGGCGGCGCGGGCGCGCTCGCGAGAATTCCGCCGTGTAGCGGACACATCTGGGTCGGCGCCGTTCCAATCAGAAACGGCAGCGGGAATTGCTTGGGGCATGACGGCGTCGCGAGCCCGCCGCTTTCAGGATCGATAGTCGCCATCGTGATTCCCGACGGCTCGGGGAAGTCCTCAGGGTCCGCCGGCGCCGCATCCTGCATGAACTGAACCCACGGCGGCAGCGCCGCTTGCGCGCCCGTCAGGCCGAGACTCTCGGGCTCGTCGAAGCCGACCCATACCCCGCAAACAATCGCCGGCGTGTAGCCGATAAAGTACGCGTCCTTGTAGTCCTGGGTCGTGCCGGTCTTGCCCGCCGCCGGAAAATCCAGCCCGAGACGGCCCGCGCTCGCGCCGGTTCCATAGCGCAGAACGGCTTTCAGAGCGCCCGTGATCAAATAGGCGACGGCAGGACGGATGATTCGATTGCTCTGGTCTTCGTGCTGGTAAATTTGATGGCCTTTCGCATCGACCACCGCCTCGACCGCGTACGGCGGCGACTGATCGCCCTCGGACGCAAAAACCTGGTACGCGGAAGTGAGCTCGAGCAGCGTGGTCTCGTCGGCTCCGATTGAAATCGGCAGGTACGCCTGAAGGTCTTCGTTGATTCCCAGCTGGTGCGCGGTTTTCACAATCGTCGCGGGGCCGAGCTCGTTGCCGACGTAGGCGGTCGGCACGTTGAGCGATTCGTAGAGCGCTTGCACGACAGTCACTTGCGGCTGATAGGTGCGCTCGTAGTTCGCGGGCGTCCATCCGTTGAACGTCATCGGCTCGTCGGGCAGCATCGACGCGAGCGTGAGCGGCGGCGAGAATGGCGCGCGATCGGGATCCAGCGCGGCAAGGTAAACGATCGGCTTGAACGCTGAGCCGGGCTGGCGCTGCGCATTTGCCGCGCGATTGAACTGGCTCTCGGAATAGTCGCGCCCGCCAATCATCGCGCGAATCGCGCCGGTCTCGGCGTCGAGCGCGACCATCGAGCTTTGCAGCCTGCCGTCAGCCTTGGCGCGACGCAGGCGCTTATGGGCCTTCTCGAGCTTCGCAATATTGTCGGTCACCGCATCGACCGCGTCGCTTTGCAGTTCGGTGTCGAGCGTCGTGTAAACCTTGAGTCCTTCAAGATGGCCGTCGAAGCCGGGAATCTTGTTTACAAACGCGGTCACGTAGTCGGTGAAATATGGTGCGCGCCGGAGTCCCGGCGGCTTGGTGATCTGAATCGGCGTCGCGACCGCGGCGGCGAAGGTGGCGTCGTCGATCACGCCTGCACGCTTCATCACGCCAAGTACGGTATCGCGCCGCTTGCGGCACGAGTCGGGATGACGCCGCGGATCATACAGCGTCGGCGCCTGGATCATCCCGATCAGCGTCGCCGCTTCGGCCGGCGTCACCTCTGACAAGTCCTTGTTGAAAAAATATCGCGCCGCCTGCGGCATCCCGTCGATCGGCGTGCCTTCGTATTCGCCCATCGGCACGTCGTTGATATAGCGCTCGAGGATTTCATCCTTGTGCAGTCGAATTTCGAGCACCGCGGCGACCGCCAGCTCTTTGAACTTGCGGCTCAGCGTGCGCTCGTGACGTTCCATGAACGTGCGCGCGAGTTGCTGGGTGAGAGTGCTGGCGCCTTGTGCCAGGCGATGTGATCGAAAGTCGGAAATCGCGGCCTCGACGATTCGAATCGGATCGATTCCCGGCTCGTAATAGAAAAAACGATCCTCGTTGGCGAGCAAGCCCTTGACCAGGTACGGCTGGAGCTGGCCGAGTTGCACTTCGACGCGCTCGGCCGGCGCGCCCGGGAAAAGGCGTCCAATCACTTCAGGCTCGAGCATCGCGTCGGGCTTGGCGACCCCGAACGAATCGGCAACTCCCGCGATTCGAGTGCCTTGCACGCTGACCCGCACCAACTCGGACGGATACGACTTCGCGCCGACCTTGAACGACCGCAGGTAAATCGCGATCGCATTTTTCGCCTGGGTATATTCTCCGGGAGTGGTGGCCGACGGCACCTGCGAATAGCTCAACTGCGCCAGCCGGTCGAGCAAGCCGCTGCGCTCGAGATCGTCGCCGGCCCGAATCGGGAACGGCGCTGAGAAAATCGCGGAGGTCAGCGCGGCGCGGCGCTGCTCGATAAGCGCGGAGATCTCGCCGTACAGTTGTGCGAGGTAAAATCCGACCGCGAAGAACACCAGCAGGCATCCGCCGGCCGCGAGATTCCGCACTCGCCACCCGCGAATTCGCCACTCCGGCGATTTCTTTTTCGCAGGATTCGGTTTCGCTTGCTGCCGCCCGCCGCCGCTCATCGGAGTTACTGCCTCATCTATAAGGTTAGCGGCGTCTGGAAACCTGATCCATCGGCGGCTCTTGATCCACGGCTATTGCTTGTAACCGAATTTCCGCAGCATCGCATGTCGTTCCGCCTGATCGCCGGCGCTCTCGACTCCTTTTGGCGAACTGCCGTCGATCACGCCAACCACGCCGCGTCCTCCAGCTTCCTCTGCGACGATCACCCGCAGCGGATTCGCCGTCGCGCAGAAGATCGTGCACACTTCGCTCACCGACTTGATCTGATTCAGCACGTTGACCGGAAATGCGTTGCCGAGAATCACGACGAACACGTGCCCCGCCCCGATTGCCGAGGCCGCTTCGACTGCTGAATTCTCGAGCGCGATGTCCGTGCCAGTATGTCGAATCAGACATGGTCCGGACGCCTCGCAGAATGCCAGCCCGAATTTGATGTTCGGCACCGCCTGCACCAGAGCCTCGTAAACATCTTCGACCGTCTTGATGAAATGCGCCTGGCCGACGATCACGTTGGCCTCGGCGGGTTTTGCTATTTCGACAATACTCAGTTGCATAGTGCTTGCCCCTAATGGCTATTGCGCGGATGATATTCCCGTTGATGAGGCGCCGGAAGTGAGTAGTCCGGCGATGGAGGCGTGGTGGGTACCGGACTGACGCTTCGCACGGATTCCGAGACGCGACTGCCGGCGTATTTCTATCGGCTGTCGTCGCGCGCACAGCGAACTTACCTGAAGAGCGACACTGTCGATCGTTTCAACTACATCCCGAGCGTTGCCGCGCGCAACTCGCTCGACGCACTGATGCGCGTGCTCGAGAGCGGCAACCTGGCGGCATGCACCACCTGCGCGCGCGCTCTGACCGCGGAAATTTGCCGAGGCCTCGCGACTCCGCCGGTCAACGTCGAGATTCGCGGCGTGCGTCCTCGCAACACGCGCGGCGAGCTGCACGGCCTGTTCTATCCTTACGATGCGCGCAGCCGGCGGCAGCCATACATCGTGCTCTGGATGCGCACGGCGCAGCGTCACGACGTCGTCAAGCCGAAGACCTTCGTGCGAACCTTGATGCATGAAATCGGACACTACCTTGATTACGCTCACTTGAGGCTCGAGGATTCATACCACACGCGCGGATTCTTCCAGCGTGAATCGTCGCTGGTGCGCGCGCTGTTCAATCCCGGCCTCTCTTGACAGCACTGCCTTCGATCCCAATAGCTATTGTCGCGATGCGCCACACATCTGCATGACAACAACGGGCGTCGGGTGGGAGAGATGGCCACTGGTATGGGATTTTTCCAGAAATTGTTTTCGCCGGCTTCGGCCCGTGCGGAACTGCTCGAAGAACTGGCTGCGATCGCCGGCCACAACCATGGTCTCGTCGATCGCCTGAAGCGGCACGCCGCGCTCAGCGGCGCGAGCATCAAGCCGGGGGTCGAGGCGCTCGCCGAAAAAGAAGCCGCGCACGTCAAGCTGCTCAACTCGATTCTCGCCGATCACAGCGTGTGGGCGAAGCTGCCCGAGCCCGCGCTCCACGACGGCTCGAACAACTGGGCGCGCCTCAGCGGCGACCTGGCAGTGCTTGCCGCGCTCGCGTCCGATCTGCGGCTCAACGCGATGAAGTGGGAATCGGTGGACGAGGAAATCGTCGCGAAACTGCGTCAGCTTGCGGCTGAGGACGACAATCACGAAAGCGAACTGCGCAAGCTTGCGATGATGTGCGACGCGATGGCGCTGGACTAGCTGAAGGCGATTATCATGCGGGGCTGCGCGCCCCGCACCCGCGGCAGGGGTGACCCCTGCACCCAGTATCCATTCAAGATGCGGGGCTTCGCCCCTGTTAGAACTATTCAAGAGAAGAAGCGTCCAGGTTTATCCGCGATTGCGGACACGAGCACGCTTCGCGTCCTCGCGCCCAAACTTCCTAACAGGGACGAAGTCCCGCATCTTTCGTTTCCGATTACTGGGTGCAGGGGTCACCCCTGCCGCGGGTGCGGGGTGCGCAGCCCCGCATTAGGTTCTTTTACAGGTACCGCTCCAGCCCCCGCCGCTTGAGTTCTTCAGTAACGCGGCCGACATGCGGCGAGCGATCGCGATGCGCAATCAGGATCGCGTCCCCGGTATCCACGACAATCAGATCGCGCACGCCGAACAGCACCATCAGGCGCGAATCCGAATGCGCCAGCACGCGCTCAGAGTCGAGCGAAATCGCTTTGCCGCGAATCACGTTACCACTAGCGTCGCCGACCGCGTCCCACAGCCCGTCCCACGATCCCACGTCATGCCAGGAAAATCGCGCGCGCACGGTGAGCACGTCGGTGCTTTTCTCCATGATCACGCGATCGAACGAATCGTACTTGAGCCTGCCATATGCGCGCGCGAGCTTTGCCCGCGGTGTTCGCGCGAGCTTTTCAGCAGCAATACCAAGCGACGGCGAATGCGTCGCGAACTCGCGCGCCAGAGTCTGCGTCGATGCGACAAACATCGAAGCGTTCCACAAATAGCGTCCGCTGCGCACCATCTTGCGCGCGATTGCGAACACAGGCTTCTCGACGAACTTCTCGATTCGAAATCCGGCGCCGACCTTCGCACCGATTTTCTGATAGCCGTAACCGGTTTCGGGCCGCGTCGGCGGAATACCGATCGCGACGATCGAATTGTTCGCCGCGGCGAGGCCGATCGCATCGGCGAGCGTGCGCCGATACTGTTCGCCGGTCACGATGTAGTGATCTGCGGCGACTGACGCGATTACTCCGTCGCCGAGCCGGCGCTTGATAACGGCGGCGCCGTACGCAATTGCAACCGCGGTGCCGCGCGCCAACGGCTCGACTATCAGATTCTGCGGAGGGATAAGTCCGCGAAGAGCCCGCCGGAACGCCACCTGATGCGACGCCGCGGCGAGCACGAAGATTCGCGCGCGCGGGATGAGCGGGATGTGACGCGCGATCGTGTCGGCGAGCAGGCTGGTCTTGCCGTCAATCGAAAACAGCGGCTTGGGATTGGCTTCGCGGCTCGCCGGCCAGAATCGAGTGCCGCGGCCGCCCGCGACTATCAGCACCGAAGCGTGCGGCGGCGCGGAACGTCGAGCCATCAGGTCAGATCGCGCCAAGTTCGCGAAGCTTGTCGTCGAAAATCGCGCGAATTTCGGCAAGACGCTTTTCGCTGGTCGCTTCGAAGCGGGTAACCAGCGCTGGCTGCGTGTTCGACGCGCGCACGAGGCCCCATCCGTCGGGAAAATTCACGCGCACGCCGTCGATGTCGATGACTTCGTAGTGCTTGCGGAAAAATTCCGCCGCGCGCCGCACCACTTCGAATTTGCGGTCGTCGGGGCAATCGACGCGAATTTCCGGCGTGATATGGCTCGCGGGAAGATCGGCAAGGATCGCGCCGAGGCCGCGGCCCTCGCGGCTCAGAATTTCCAGCAGGCGGAACGATGCGTAGATGGCGTCGTCGAAGCCGAAGTAGCGGTCGGCGAAAAACATGTGCCCGCTCATCTCGCCCGCCAGCGCGGCGTGCTCTTCCTTCAACTTGCTCTTGATCAGCGAATGCCCGGTCTTCCACATGATTGGGCGGCCGCCGTGGCGCGCGATGTCGTCGTACATCCGCTTCGAGCATTTCACTTCGCCGATAATCGTCGCTCCGGGACGCTCGCGCAGAATCGCGCGCGAGAACGCAACCATCAACTCGTCGCCCCACACGATTTTCCCGTTCTCGTCCACCGCGCCGATGCGATCGGCGTCACCGTCGTACGCGATTCCGACTGCTGCGCGATTGGTTTTCACCGCCGCGATCAGATCGCGCATGTTCTCCTCGACGGTCGGGTCCGGATGATGGTTCGGGAAGCGTCCATCCATCTCGGTGTAGAGCTCGATCGTATCGAGGCCGAGCCGCTTCATCAGCGGCGCCGCGATCACGCCGCCGCATCCGTTGCCCCCGTCCACGACGACCTTCATGCCCGGCGTGAGCTTGAACTGCGACATAATGAAATCGTTGTAGTCAGGAATCACGGGACGATCGGTAAGTTTCCCCTTCGTGCCAGTCGTGACGAAATCACGCCGCTCGATTATCTCGCGCAGCCGCTGAATCTCGGCACCGTGAATCGTCGTCGGCCCGACGCCCAGCTTGAAGCCGTTGTACTCGGCCGCGTTATGACTGCCGGTGATCATCGCGCCGCCGTCCATCTTCCAGCTCAGCACCGAAAAATACAGCAAGGGCGTCGGCACCACACCGATATCAACCACGTCAATGCCGGCGCCGAGCAAACCCTCGGCCAGCCGATCGTGGAGGCGGTCCGACGACAACCGGCAATCGCGGCCGAGCGTGATTGTCTTCTTGCCCGCTTGATGCAACAGCGTCGCGTAGCCGCGCCCGAGATCGGCCACGAACGCGTCGTCGAAGTCATCCTCGACGATTCCGCGGATGTCGTACTCGCGGAAGACCTGCGAATTCATTATCGTCAGTCTGTGCGAGCGATTACGTCAGTGCAAGATGGCTACCAATGAGTGCCGCGGGAAAATCGCGCGGCGATGAGGATCGCGTCGCGATAGTCACCGGCGCCGGCCGCGGCATCGGGCGGGCGGTCGCGGTCGAGCTTGCACGCGCGGGCTACTCGCTATGCCTCGCCGCGCGATCGCGCGACGAACTCGAGGAGACCCGCTCCCAGAGCGGCCTTCCAAACGAACGCGCCTTGATTGTTCTGGTTGATTTGGCATCGGAGGACGCACCCGACCTGCTCACAGGCGCCGCGCTCGACTGCTTCGGACGTGTTGACGTATTGGTCAACAACGCCGGATGGGCCCCGCCGCGCACGCCGCTACTCAAGATGCGGCCGGTCGACATCGACCGCATGATCGCAGTAAATCTCCGCGCGCCAATCGCGCTCACGCGTCTGGCCGCCGCTGCTATGACGCCGCAGGGCAGTGGCACGATCGTCAACGTCGCATCTTCGGCGGCGATTAAAGCTCCAGCCGGCGAGGCGGTTTACGCGGCGACCAAAGCCGCGCTGATCGCATTCACGCGCGCGTCGTTCCACGAGATGCGGCAAAGTGGGATCAAGCTCTCGGTGATCGTCCCTGGACTCGTCGATACTGCGTTGATCCCGAACAACAAGCGGCTCGATCGCGCGGCGATGCTTTCGACGGCTGACGTCGCCCGCACCGTGATGCAAATCGTGAACTCGCCCGCGGGCGCGTGCCCGGTCGAAGTGACGCTGGAGCCACAAATCGATCCGGAGCGGCCGCGCTGGGGGAACGTCATTTAAAATGAAACCCGCGATGGGTTTCAAGCTTCCTTCGGCAGGGGTGACCCCTGCACCCGGTATTAATCGCAAAATGGCGAGGACGCCATTTTGTTCTCCCAATAATCTTGTTCCCCTTCCCGCTCGGGAAGGGGTTAGGGGTTAGGTTCCGTGCATCGATCATTCACGGCGCGTTTCGCACTCGTGCTGGTCGCGGGAATCGTCGGCGCGATCATTCTAGCGCCGCTCGCGGCAGTCGCGGTCGCGCACGCCGGATGGCGCTTCCCGTTTCCCCGAATTTTCGATCGCACCGTGATGGCGACGCTGCTGATCGCGATGCTGTTCGCCGCGCGCGACCTGAATCTCGTCTCGCTGGTCATTCGCGGCTTCAAACATCCCTTGGCGCCAAGTATCGTGCGAGCGATTCGCGGCTTCGTCGTAGCGATGATCGCGATTGCGATCTTATTCGGACTTGCGCTCGCTGTTGGCGGCGGCGGGATCGGCAATCACGAACCAGCCGTCGCGCTGATACCGAAATATTTTGTTTCGGCGATTGCGATCGCATTCATCGAGGAAGCATTCTTCCGCGCATTCCTGCTCGGCGGAATGCGCGGAGACTTCGGCGACCGCGTCGCGCTGATCGCAAGCGCCGCAATCTACGCCGTCGCGCATCTGGTGCGATCTCCTGCGCGCTTCTATGTGACTGGCTACCAGCCAACGGCAGGATTAGTGACGCTCGCGCACAGCATCGACCAGTTCACTAACCCTGCAATCGCGATTCCTACACTGATCGGACTGTTCCTTCTCGGGATAGTGCTCGGCGAAGCGTATCTCCTCACGGGCAGTGTGTATTTTTCGATCGGCCTGCACTGCGGCTTCGTGCTGGGCGCGAAAATGTGGCCGAAAATAATCCTCAACCGCGCGGTTGTGCCATGGTGGATAGCTGGCGGCGGCGCAATCCCGCTGATCGGTGGGGCTGCCGCATGGATAATCGCGATAGCTATCTTCGCAATGCTCCGCCCGGTCACCGGCGCGCAGCGAGCGGTCCATTGGCGATCAGTTGTATAGCGAAGGGGACCCGCTCACCGGTCTTGTGCGGTAGCGGCGGTGGGTCCAGAGCCATTGGTCGGGGTATTTTCGGACCATCTCTTCGATGGCTTTTTGATAGCGGGCGGTGTTTACCAGCGCGTCCGCCTCGCGGTCGCCGGTGCGCTGCTGGGGGATCTCTTCGAAGATTTCTATTACGTGGCTGATGCCGTCGGGCTGGCGCACGATGAAGACTGGGACGACGGGCGCGCCGGCCATCATGGCGAGGCGATCGAAGCCGCTGGGGGTTGCCGCCAGTTCGCCGAAGAATGGGACCCAGATTGCTTCTGAGCGCTTGGCGTTCTGATCGAGCGGGATTCCTATAATCTCGCCGCGCTTGAGCGAGCGGAGCATCTCGCGCGCCGCGCTGTGCTTGCGAATTATCTGGACGCCGGCGCGCTCGCGGATGAACGACATCAGATCGTCGCCCGCCAGAAAGCGTTGCGTGTGATGCACCAGGCCTATCTGGAAGCCGTGCAGCGCGTGGCCCGCAGGCAACATCTCGAAACCGCCGAAGTGCGCGGTCAGGATTAGCGCGCCCTTGCCGGGGTAGCGCGGATGGAGTTCGTTCCAGACGTCGAGGCGATTGTAGCTGATGCGGCGCGCCAGGCTGCGGTAGAAGAATCCACCCAGCCGAACGTACTCGGCTCCACAGCGGCCCAGATTGATGTACGACGCTCGCAGGATGCGATCGCGCTCGGCGGCGCTCTTTTCAGGGAACGCAATTTCGAGATTGCGGGCTCCGATTCGCCGATGGCGGTGGTCGAAGCGGTGAAAGATCAAACCGCAGGCGATTCCCAGCTGGTACAGAATGAAGTCGGGCAGGAGGCTGAGCGCGTGCAGCGTGGCGACCAGCATCCAGAAAACGAGCCGGTCCTTGGTTCCCAACTGGATGCGCGTGCTCTTCGGAGCTCCGCGGGAGAGCGGAAAGTCAGACTTCTGCGGGGCGCCATCAGTCGCGTCGGCGGGAGCGACGCCGCGCCGCAGCATATCGCCGGTCGAAGCATCCGATTCATCGCGATCGAACTTTGCATTTGCTGACGGAGACGCTTGCGCCATCTAGAGTACCGACCGTTCGCGCTTGGGGCCCTTGGGAATCACGACCAGGCCCGAATCAGTGACGAAAAATCGCTGCCGGTCGCGCTCGAGGTCGTATCCTATCTCTTCGCCTTCGGGAACATAGACGTTCTTGTCGATAATCGCGCGCCGGATTTTCGCGTGCCGCCCGATTTCCGCGTAGTCCATGATGACCGAATCCTCGACCAGGCTGTACGAATGCACGAACACCGAGCGCCCGAGCACCGAGTTGCGAACCGCGCCGCCCGACACGATACATCCCTCGCCGATCACGGAATGCAGCGCCAGGCCGCGCCGCCCGTTCTCATCGAACACGAACTTCGCCGGCGGCTGATCGTAGTACGCGGTGCGCAACGGCCAGTACGCATTGTACAGGTTCAGGTGCGGACGCGCGTCGCGCAGATCCATGTTGGCCTCGTAGTACGTGTCGAGCGTCCCGACGTCGCGCCAGTAACTGAGATTGACCTCGGAGTCGCCGCGAATTCGATTGGTCATGAAGTTGTACGCGTACACCGGCACCCGGTTGATCAGCGCCGGAATCAGGTCGCGGCCGAAATCGTGATTGCTATGCTCGTTGATCGAATCCTCGATCAGCGCCTCGCGCAGCACATCCGGACTGAACAGGTAATTGCCCATCGAGGCCAGCGAGCGCCCGGGCGCGCCGGGCATCTGCGGCGGATTGTCCGGCTTCTCAACGAAACCCGAAACGCGCAGCCCCGAATCGACCTGCACGATGCCGAACTGATTCGCCTCATCGACATTCACCGGCAGCGTCGCGACGGTGACGGCCGCCTTGCGCTCCATGTGAAACTCGATCATCTGCTGGATGTCCATCCGATAGATATGGTCCGCGCCGAAGACCGCGACGAGGTCCGGCTTGGTATCGTCGATAAGATTGAGATTCTGAAAAATCGCGTCGGCAGTCCCCTGGTACCACAGCTCGCCCATCCGCATCTGGGCCGGCACGGGGATGACGAAGTGATCGGGGAGCATCCCGCCGAATTGCCATCCGTCCTTGAGATGCTCGATCAGCGATTGCGAACGCCATTGCACGAGCACGTAAATCGCGTAGATGCCCGAATTGACGAGATTCGAGAGCACGAAGTCGATGATGCGATATTTGCCGCCGAACGGAACCGCCGGCTTGGCGCGATCGCGGGTAAGGGGATGCAGCCGCGTCCCCTGCCCTCCGGCCATCACTAGCGCCAGCGTTCTCATTTGGACAAATCGACTCGGGTAATCATTTCTCAATCGGCCTCGGCAGAATTAGCCCGCCAAGTATAAGTGTCTCACGGTATCATCGGAAGTCTAATCGGCCGGGAACCAACGGTGCAGCATTTTTGTTTGAAAAATCGCGGACTTTTGCCAAACGCCGCAGGAATTTCCGGATACCGGCCAGAGTCCTTCACAACATGAGGTTCCGTGAAGGTGAATTTAGCTTGATTTTACTCAATTTTGCCTTCCGTCGCCAATTGTTACGCGAGGCACGTCCTTTGCTTGAAACTTCGGTGACGATCTTACGTCTAAGTTGCTAAGCGTGGTTATCTTAATTTGACGCGAACCTCTCACGGTGTTGCCGCGGGAGCGGAGGATAGAAAAATGCAAACAGCGGTTAGCAGACAGGAATCCAAGAGCACCAGTAACCCGGGAATCGTTTACCGGACTATTTGTCAGAATCCGGGATGCGGGTTCAAGTTCGATCTTCGGATCACCCCTCAAAACGCGAGCCTGCTTAGCGGTTCGATGCCGTGTCCGCACTGCAAGCGTCATGGCGGCCAACTCAAATCTCAGGGACGCATCAGCGAAAAGGTCTTCGCGGCCAAGCTGCTGTTCCGTGCGACCGGGCTCGGTGGGACCCGCGGCGATGACGACGAAATGGGAGCTGATTCCCGCTATTAACGTGTCCGCAGATCATTTAGTATTTTCAGTCCGTCACTAGATCCGTTGACTCATCAGTACGACGCGCGCCGTCCGGCAACCCCGGACGGCGCGCGCGTTTTCTTTTCGGGAAAAGCTCTTCCCGAGGACATCGCCTAGCTTCCGTCGACGCTCAGAGCACGTCCCCTATCGGGGTATCGACCGTGATGCGCGTCGCCGTGATGTTACCCACAACTTCGACGGTCAGGTTCCCCGAAGGATCGTAAAAATCGGTCTTGAATGTGCCGGTGTACTGGTCGGCTTTCTTGTCGAGCGTGACGTCTTCGCGAACCTGCGCCGGACCGACGAAGTTGTTGCTGGTGTCGAAGGTCAGCGCAAAGTGATTCAGCTGATAGCTGGACGGTCCGGTCTTCTGCCACACCCCCATGCAGAAACTTTGGGTAACAGGGGCGCGGGATGAATTCATCATCTCGGTACCGTCGTCGTGCCACTGCACAAATGCATTGTCGAGGACGGTGCCATCAGGAATACCGGCGTTCCCCTCAGCAATGAACTTCACCTTCCAGAAGCCAACGATACCGGCGCCGCCGCCCGTATGATTGGCGACTCGCAGGAACGAGGCTGTCCCGACGATAGGCTCTCCTTCCCAAGACTGCTGCTGGATACCTCCGACCTTGAAAGAGCCGGAACCTGCGCATTGGGCATTCGCCCCAGAGACGAATCCCATCCCGATCAGGACCGTCGCGAGAGTCGCGGTGATCGCCATTTTGAACATTGTACGCATTACATTTTTCCCCTGCCGCCGATTTTCGATAGCGGCATCGATTACGTTGCGGGCCCTCTTTGCTTTGTCGCGTTGACTGCCGAGAAATGCGTAGCTGTTGGTCATGGACCTTCCTCCTTCTGGGAGGGCGCGAGCCTGCTCCCTGCCCTTCGGGCGTAAATCCCGAAGGAACAATCGTTCGCTTCGAACGAACAAATGAGGGGGGAATGAACCTCAGACGACGCGGTACCGGGAGGACTTCGTCTAGTTCACAATTGCCATTTTATCCGGTCGGCGGGCGCATACCGACAGGTGCTACCGGTGGAGATGCAGTTGGCGAGATGGCGACCGAGCGGAGGGTTTACCTTTCGTACCGCATCGATCGCAGATTTGATCTGCCGGGTCACGTTGACTCGCGCGCGCTCGCGATGCGACGCGGCCCGCCGCAAGCCGCCGTGGAGCCCCGTCCCGGATGCGATTTCCTGCGATAACATCTCCTGCTCGGCGCGTGCGCGGGCGACAGCGCCGGAATCGTGCGATGCTTCCGCGGCTTCGATCTCACTCTCGACCTCGGCGAGACGGCGACGGTACTCGCTCAGCGCGCGCGCGTCGAATTCTTCTCCGGCGTCGCCGAGGTCACTCGCTGCGTTCAATCCATCTTGCGCTGGACTTATCCCGGCGCCTGCGGAAAGCGTCGCGAACATTTCGATCGCCGGGATTTCTTCGCCGGGATGGCCAAGCAGCATCGCGATGAATCGCATCCCGCCACGCTCGCGAACATTCGCAGACCCGCCTTCATAGGCTGTCTTCCAGTACTCACCCTCTTTGCGGAAGATCGACTGAGAGGTACCGCTATCGCGTTGCGCAACGGATGAGCAAGCGCTGGCCTGTCGGTCGCTTTCGACGCGATCGACCCAGCGCTGTCCCGCGCCCTGACGCTCGTAAATTTCGAGCGCGGCATCGAACTTCTCGCTGGCGCGTGCGTCGCCTGTCGCTAGGGCTCGTCCCCAGTAGAGGAGAGTTTCAGCTTCCTCCCAAGGCAGCGTGAATCGACGAAATATATCGATGGCGGTCGCAAAATGTTGCTCACCTTTCGCACTGTCGCCGACCGCGGCCGCGCAGACTCCGGCTGCGCGGTGAAAGTGACCGCCCAGCCCCCGCCAATCCTCGCCACCATCCACAATCTCGCGGCACCGAGCGAGATAACGGCTCGCCTCTCCCGTCGGGCCGGCGATTGCGCAAATCAGAGCCAGTTCAGCGGTCCCGCGAAGCTCGCTGGCCACGTCGCCGTGCGGCGTCGCCATGGAAAGCACCTGCGCGCAGACCTCTTTGGCAAGAGCGTACTCTTCCTGCATTCTGTGCAACCGAACGAGGAGAAACCCGACGGCGATCGCCATCTCGAGGCCGCCCCTGGCAATCCATCCGTCCAAGCATTGCTCTGCGAGCTTGCGGGCCGAGTCCCAATCGCCTCTGTAGAACAGGCGCGAAACGTCGTGCGGCCAAGCACCCACAGGCGAGGTCAGCATGACCCATTCCTTGTCGTGTCGGTCGACTTCCGCAAGCTCTCCAGTCTCCGCGCATGCCATACTCAGAATATGGTGTATCATCGAACGCCGAAATGGCGAATGTGCAGTTCGGTCACGCGCCAGTTCCCGATTCAGCCTCGCCTGCGCCTCCCGAGGGTCTCCAAGCATGACAAGCAGAACAGCGGTGTTAACTGCGACCATAGATCCAATCGTCACGTCATCCGTCGCATCGGTTTCTATGGAGGCGTGATTGAGCATTTTCAGTCCCTGGCGCACATGCCCTTGCTTGACCAGGAACAGTCCTAACTCGAAAGCCGTATAGATCTGTAAGGATTTGATACCGTCGGCACGCTCGCAGAGCTCTATCGCTCGCCTGGCCGTAGCGATCCCGTCATCGACTGCGTTGGACGAGATGAAGGCTCCTGCTCTAGCCATCAGGACCCAGGCGAGTCCTACGCCAGAAGGATCTTGTGCCGCCAATTCTTCAGCCTTACGAAGATGCTCGAATGCTCGCGGCAAATCCATGATCATGTTCGGTCTTGCGCAATAGGCGCCTATTCTGATGTGGGCTTCACAGGCAGATGGCCAATCTCCCAGCTTCTCAGATGCACGCAACGCACCTTGCAGGTAGTCGATTGCTTTCGGCCCCGGCGTGACCATTTCGTCGCCAAGATGCATGAGGACAGATACGCGCCGCGAGTCGTCGCCGTCCTTCAGGTCAATCAATCTCATAGCTGCTTTCCAGCTTGCGCCTGCCTCGGCGTAAGCGAAGACCGCGTAGGCCGCGTCCCCCGCGCCGATCGAATAGCGGATTGCCTTCTCGTCGACGGCAGCCTCGAAAAAGTGATGCGCCAATTCCGCAAGATGAGGCGCGAGATTGGCGGCGTGTAGCTGCTCCAGCGCCTCACCAATCGCGCGATGCAGCCGCGTGCGTTCCGCCTCGGTCGAGCCCACGTAAAGCGACTCGCGGATGAGCGGGTGGGTGAAGCGATAGCTGTCATGCGACGAGAGCGTGACGACACCCACTTCGGACGCCTCGTCCATCAACTCACCTGATGCTTCAGCGCTTAAGTCGCTGATTCGCCTGACCAAGGCAATGTCGAATTCCTGTCCCACTACAGCCGCGATAGCCAGTACCGACTGCGCATGCGTCGATAACAACCCGAGACGTTTACGGATCGCGCCGCGTACGTCTTCCGGCAGCTTGAACCCGCGCAGGTCGATGCGATCCGAGGTCCCGAGGTTTCGTTCCGCAAGCAGCACCCGGACTACTCCATCGACGAAGAGCGGATTGCCCGCGGTGACGCGATGTAGCTCCGACGCGAATGCCGCGCTCGGCAAGCGCTGCGCGCGGTCCTCGACCATCTGTGTCACTTCATTCTGGTCTAGACCGGCAAGCTGTATCGCACGACCGTAGCGCAGGATCTCGCTGATAGTCTCGGACAGATAGGGCGAACGGCGTACCTCGGCGTCGCGATGCGTCCCAACTATGACGATTCGGGAATCTGTCAATCCGCGGGCGACGAACTTGAGCAGTTCGAGCGAGCTGTGATCGGCCTCGTGCAGATCGTCAAGGATCACTAGCAGCGGTTCCGCGCGCGCCAACTGTTTGAGCAGGGTTGCGACCGCGTCAAACAGTCGAAAACGCGCCTGCTGCGGATCGGACGGAACCCGGGGCGAGACAGTTTCCGGCGACAATTCGGGAATCAGCTGCGCTATCTCAGGCGGCAGCGCGGAGTGCCGGTCCCGCTCGCGGGGCTCGTGGATGATAAGTGAGCGCAGGACATCCACCCAAGGCAAATAGGCCGGCGCGCCTCCGCCTTCCCAGCATCGGCCCCACACGACTCGCATCCCGCGCGATGCGGCCTCGGCCGCGAGCTCGTCAGCGAGACGAGTTTTGCCAATCCCGGGTTCGCCGGAGATAAGGAACACTCCGCCCAGCCGCCCCCGTCCGGAAGTCGCATCCGCGAGTCCGTCGCGCAACTCCGACAGCTCGCGCTCGCGTCCAACTAATTGCGCTCGCGACGCCGTGGAAGGTGTGTCTTCGCCGCGGTCCGTAGGTGCCCCCAGCTATGCGGCCGACAAAAATGCCGTCGAGAGCCGCAGAGTGGCACAACCTTATCGAAGGCGTCGCTCAAAGGTCTACAGCAGCGAATCAGCCTCAATCAGGAACCGGAAGTTCGAATTCCTAAGTCCCTGCGGGAGTTCGATCAGCCGCCCGCGACTGGGACGGCGGCGACGCCTTGCAGGTTGCGGATGCTTGGGCGCTCCATCATCCGCTTGATCCAGGCGTCGATGTTGTTGCGGTTGTTGCCGAGCACGTCGATGCCGATCTCGTTCAGGATCATCATCCGCGGCGCGAAGCCGATGTCGGCGACCGAGAACTCACCCGCGAGAAAGTTGTTACCCTGCAATTCGTGATTGAGGTAGTCGAGCACGCGCTCGACCGACTGATGGAGCCGCTGGACGCGACCCTGGTCGCGGTCGCCTTCGGGCTTGGAGGCCTCGGCGATGAGCTGGCCCACCGGCGGCGTGAACGAGGTGTCCGCGAAATCCTCGAACGACCGCGCGCGCGAGCGCATCGCACTGGAACCGACCGGCGGCAGCATTGGCGGCTCGGGATATTCGTCGTCGAGGTACTCGTTGATAATCGTCGAGTCGTAAATGGTCGTGTCGTCGTCGACCAGCACCGGCACGCGTCCGAACGGGTTGAGCCGCAAAAAGTCGGGCTTGCGGTTTTCGTGCTGGGTCAAATCGACATTGATGAGGTCGTAGGTCAGCGCCTTCTCGGCCAGCACGATGCGCACCTTCTGGCCGTAGGGGCAGGACAGGAAGTCGTAGAGTTTGATCATATCGGGCACGTCCTCATTCGGCCTGCGCCGCGACGGTAATCTTCAAGCTGGCTTCAACCTCGGAATCGAGCTTGACCGGCACCGTGAAATCTCCGAGCTGCTTGATGGGCTCGGGCAGGTGAATTTTACGCCGCTCGATATCGAGGCCGTTCTCGCGGAGCGCGCGCTCGAGATCGATATTGGTAACGGAGCCGAACAGCTTGCCTTCTTCGCCGGCGCGGGCGTGGAGGGTCAGGGTGAGCGCTTCGATTTTCGCCTTTACCGCGAGCGCGTCGGTGCGCTTGATCTCGCCGCGCCGCGCAGCGGTGCGCTTCTGATGCTCGAAGGCGCGGATATTTTTCTGATCCGCCTCGACCGCGAGCTTGCGCGGCAGCAGATAGTTGCGCGCGTAGCCGGCGCGGACCTTGACCACGTCGCCGGTCCTTCCCAGGTTAGGAAGGTCCTCGTTGAGTATGACTTGCACGTTCATCTATGTCTCCTGAGTACCGAATAACCCTCGCCCGCGTGCGGGAGAGGGAACGGCGTCCGCGCCTGGGGTGAGGGTTCTGTTGGGGTTACAGGTTTGGCTTTTCATCTTAGAAAAAATCGCCCAGGTTGTTCGCTTCGGGGCTCGGGGGCTTGAGCCGCCGGAAGTCGATCCACATGTCGAAGACGCCCGCGACAGACACGAGCCCTGCTACCACCGGTTGCGCGAATACGACGAAATAAATTATGCCGCGAACGATCGACGGAACCGCGAGCGACTGAAAATAGAATCCGATGATCGCGAGTCCCTGGCAAAAATAAATCGCCGCGATGCAGATGAAGCCGTTGAGCGCGATTGCGCTAATCGCCGAGACCGGGATGAATAATCCGAAGCCGCTCGCGAGCAACAGCCACACCATCCATTCCGGCGCCGACCATCGCGAAAGATCGCCAAACAGGCTGTACGCCAGCCGCTGCGGCCCGGCCCATCGCCAGAACACGCGCAGATTCAGCAGCATCGTGCTCGCCGCGACCAGCAGCGCAAACGCCGGCGACAGATGCATCGTGAGCGCGATGACGCTCGCCTGCATGTCGGCGGAAACCGTCTGCTGAATCCCGAGCAGCTTTTGGAAGTCCTGCCCGCGCGCCATCCCCTGCGCAAGTTCGTCGTGGACGGTCTTGATAAGCGCGTCGGGGCCGCCCATGATCACCAGCGCTGCTACGATCGAAGCCGTTACCATAATGCCCGAACCGACCGCCGTGACCATTTCGAAGGAGAAGCGCCGCTCGAGCATGTAGCACGCGATTGCCGTCGCAAGGCCGAACGACACGAAGTAGGCGAGGCCGCCGGTAAATCCCCACAGGATTGTGACGAATGCGGTCGCAAGCAGGACCGCAATAGTCGCGCGCAGGTTGGCACTCGGACGGCCGACGGCATAAATCAGGATTGGCGCGGGCGCGAGCATCATCAGGATGCCGCCGATGACCGGGATCGCGCCGCCGGCAAGGAAGAACGCGCCGGCCAACGCGGCTGCTCGAACCATCCCTATGACAGCTTTGCGGGTCACTGGTTACGCCGTTTAGACCCCGAGCGTCGAGAACGGCAGTAGCGCAAGCACGCGCGCGCGCTTGATCGCGACGGCAAGTTGGCGCTGATGCTTGGCGCAATTGCCCGAGGTTCGGCTTGGCACTATCTTGCCGCCCTCGGTGATGAAACTGCCGAGCGTTCGCACGTCCTTGTAGTCGACCTTGAGCGTCTTGTCGGCGCAGAAGCGGCATACTTTGCGACGTCCGCCCGGTCGACCCCGACGCATCCCGCCGCCGCGACCTTCGCCAGTGCGGCCTTCGCCACGATCGTCGCCGCCAGGGCGCGGACCGCCGTAGCGTCCGCCGCCACCTTCGCGCGGCCGGTCGCCGCCTCTTTCCGATCTTTCTTCGTCAGCCATTTAATTCCCTGAAAATATTTCCTTAGCGAAAGTTTTAGTCTCTATTCACGTCGCTCGATCGACGCGGCAACGACTTCGTAAGCCGCATCGTTCTTCAAGCTGCCCTTCAATGCTCTCATCCTTCCGATCACCTTAACCTGACGCCCTGGCTTCAGGAGCGGCTTTGCCGCTATCGCCGATTCGCCCGTCATCACGATCCCGAGTCTCAGTTCTTCGCCGGGCGCGCCGCATTCGACGATAAAGCGAACGACTGGCGTACCGGCGGGCGTGACACGAACTTCGGGCGGGACGAGCAGCCGGCCTTCCAGCTCAATCCGGTTCCCTGTCACCTTCGGGCCCGGCGATTTCGTCGACCGCCGCTTCCATTATCTCTTCGGGAGCGTCGGGCGCTTCCTCGACGGGCTGCTCGCGCGAGGCCATCAGAGCCGCCGCGCGCGCTTCCTGCGCAGCCTTGGCCTCGGCGATACGACGGTTGCGCGCCTCGAGTTCCTCGCGCGCCTTTGCGACGTCGGCGTTGTCGTCGACCAGCACGGACAGATAACGCAGGACGGTGTCGGAGATGCGCAAATTGCGTTCGACCTCGTTCATCACGGGGCCGGGCGAAACGTAGTCGAGTCGAACGTAGAAGCCGCGGCGCTCGCCCTTGATTTTGTAGGCAAGCTCGCGCGATCCCCATTCCTCAGTTTCAATCATCTCGCCGGCGCCGGCCGCGATGATACCTTCGTAGCGTTTGATGGCTTCCTTGATTTGGGGGTCTCCCGAATCAGGGCGGAGAATAAAAATAGTTTCGTAGCGCCGCATGCGCTTGCACGTCCTCCTTACGGATTGCAGCCCCAGGTTGGAGCAAGGAGCAATCCCATAAAGTACCATCGCGGGTATGCGGCCTCAAGGCCGCCCCGCAGTTATTTAAGGGGCGGGAAATCGTTCGCGGCGTTAGTCTTGCCATTGACGAACGGTCTGTTAATGAGAAGATGCGGTCGCGATCGCGATTCAGGAGGATCGGTAGATGGCCAAGCCCAAAAAGAAAATGAGGAAACCGGCGCCCAAAGCGCGCAAAATTGCTCCCAAAGCGGTCAAGCGGAAAAAGGCGAAGGCGGTGAAGCGGCCGGCTCCGAAGAAATCGGCCAAGCCGATAGGACGCCGAGTCGCCGAAATAGTGACGGCCGCGACTCGCGCATCGGTCGATTTCGAGACCGCGGCCGGGCGGATCGAGCGCGCAGCGGTGCGAAAAGTGGGCGAAGTCGCGGTCCGGGCGACGCGCGCGATGAGGCACGCCGTCGCGGACTCGCCGAAAATCCCCAGCTATGACCAATTGCCGGTACGCGCAGGCGCTCCGGCGGGCGCTGCGTGGGGTGTGTTCGGCGACGACGACGAAGTCGGCACGATCAACCTGCTGACCCCTGAGCGGGTAATCGCGGCGACGTCGTCGATTCGCACCGGCAAAGTGTTCGCGCTGAATCTCCCGATCAACATTCCCGATCCGCCGCTGTTCACGCGCGGCAAGCATACGCACACCGTAAAGATTTTCCCGAGTGCAGAATTCGTGCTCGACGACTTCCTGGACAACTTCTACCCGCAAGCGTCATCGCAATGGGACGCGCTCGCGCACGTGAAGCATCCGGTGCATGGGGCATACAACGGGATTCCCGACATAGAGATAACCGGGCGCGGCGGGACGCGGCTGGGTATCGACAACCTGGCGCGGCGCGGAATCGCGGGACGCGGAGTGCTCGCGGACGTGGCGCGCTACTACGATCGCGTCGGCAAGACGATCAACTTCACCAAGTCCGAATCGATTCCGCTCGACGATGTGAAAGCTACGCTCGAAGACGAGGGCATCGAGCTGCAAGCCGGCGATATCCTGCTGATTCGCATCGGATGGACGAAGTTCTACCTGTCGGCGAGCCACGAGATTAAAGAAGAGCTGGCGAAAGAGACCGTCGTGCCGGGAATCGAAGGCAGCGAGCGGACCGCGCGCTGGCTGTGGGACAATCACCTGGCCGCGGTCGCATCGGATTCGCCGGCGCTGGAGGCATTGCCAAAGCCGGCGGGCGAGGAAATGGAGTTTCTGCATTTCCACATGCTCGCGTTTTTCGGGATGCCGATCGGCGAGATGTGGAACCTCGAGGGGCTCGCGGATGAATGCGCCGCCGACGGCAACTACGATTTCTTCCTGACCTCGGCGCCGCTGAACATCCCAGGAGGAGTAGGCTCGCCGCCGAATGCGCTGGCGATCAAGTAGGACGGAATTTATTCCGTCAACCCCCGTCGCAGAGAGACGAGCGCGCGAATCCGATCCCCCTTCCCACTATGGGAAGGGGTTAGGGGTTAGGTTGCCGCGCTTCGATCACGACGGGCTGCCCGCTCAGTGACCCGCTTTCGTCAGCGCTTCAGTCGTGAAGAAGCTCTTGTCCACTGCGCCCATGTTGATGTACCAGCACTCGCGCTCGGGCGTGTCCGGTCCGGGCAGGTAGCAGGTCGTCGAGACGCCCGACTGCACGTCGATGCTCGAGGCGGCGACGATGAACTCGCGCTTGAACGGATAGACCGCAATCTTTGCGTCGGGCACCGGGCGGTCGCGATATGTGTTCAGATAAATCTGCACCTTCCACAGCTCGCCCTTTTGATCGTAACTGTCGACGTACGGATTGAACCATCCTTCGCCGTCAACGTACACGATGGTCTTCGACTGCAGGACGCCCTCTATTCTTTCCGGACGCGGCGTCACTTCGACGACGTAAAGGTGGCGCATCTCCCAATCTTCGTTGCATGAAGTCGCGCCGCCGTCAGTCGGACATGGATGCGCCGGCGAGTTCTGCGCGTGCACGCACGCGAGCATGTTTTTATCGCCGAGATATTTGAAATTGTACTCCTGCGGCTTGGCGCCAAAACCGCCGGCGTGATCGGCGTCCCAGGTCGAGAGGCCCGGCGATGAACTCAAGATCACTTCGCTCACCCGCCGCACGCGCCGCGTCCCCGCCAGGAATGCCCACGTGTCGTCGGCCTTCAGCGCATCCCAGTAGCGGTAGAGAATCGCACCGCTGCCGCGATCTTCGGCGGGCGCGAGAGTCGGATACGCCCCAGCCCGCGCCCAAATCCCGGTAGTCTTGAAATCCGGATCTACCGGCAGCGGTTCGACTTCGGTGCGTCCGATATCGCTGTAACCCGCCAGATGCCCGACCTCGGTCTGCGTCATCAGCGACTGTTGCGCGCCGGGATTTTGCTTCGCCACCTGGCATTCGAAAAAGCGCAAATCGTAATCGTCGGAAGCGATCGGCTTGAAGTACTGGTTCCACATGATCTTGGTCGCGACCTCAGGATCGTTGGGATCCAGCAACGGGAACGGCTGTCCCGCCACGTAGCCGAGCAAGTCGCGATGGTCGGGGGCGAGGCGCACCTGTCCTGAATATTTTTCAGTCGCATCCTGGTAAGGCGGTGGCCAGGTGACGCGGCTGGGCGCGACGATATTCATCTGCATGCCGCGAGAGACCGCGATGAAGGTGCCGGGGCTGACCAGCGCGCGGACCTGATCCGCGTTGTTCGCGGTGATATGGTCGCCGGGTTTTACCTGGGCGTGAGCGTTGGAGAGGAAGGAGGTCAGCGCTAATAAGATGGCGATGAAGGACAGCGTGAAACGGAGCCCGTTCGGTTTTTTCATATTCTAAAGTATCACTTTAACTCCACCGCGCGTCACTTTAGTTCTACAGCGATTTGGCGATAGCGTTGCGTGCCGACGTTGACGAAGCCTCGATGCGAACCTTTGGCAAACCATAGCACGGCGCCCGCGGAAAGCGACTCCTCGCGCGAGCGCTCATTGTTGCCATCGGTAGTGTCGCCGACCCGCTCGACAATTTTCACCGGGCCGCCTTCGGCGATGTACACCGCGGTGTCATGCGACCATCGGCGCAGGCCACTATGTCCGCCGGGCGCGAGGGTGGTTTCGGAAACGCGGACGCGCGGGTTGTCGAGAATCGTGATCGTGCCGGGCTCCGGCTCCTTGCCGGCGACTGCCTCGCATCCTGTGAAGCCCAACTTCTCGCGCCCCGGTTTGGCCGGCCGTTTGAGCTCGAACAGCGCCTCGAAAAATCGCGTGTCGCCCATATTGTGCGCCGCCTCGATTCCTCCCGCCGGAACGAAATAGGTGGCGCGCGCCTTGACCGGAAACGGCATCATCTTACGGCCGCCGGGCGAGTGCGCGCCGACGTTCGCGCTCGACAGGATGAACAGCACGTAGTCCATCGTATGGTGATGCAGTCCGCAGACCGCGCCGGGCGCGAGGTCCATCTCCCACACGCGCACGTCGTCGTTGTCGAAAATCATCCGCGTCGCGACCGGACCGTATTCCTCTGCATGCTCGCTCATCGTCTCACTCCTGTTCGAAGCATCCGCGATCTGTTCCGCACGAATCCGCATCAACCGGCCGCCCGTCAGGTCCAACCGGCCGCTGCGTCTTGAGGCATGTATAGCATGCAGTCGGTTCGTCGGGCTTGAAAATGCGATCGCCGTCGGGGGTGCGATAGTACGCAGTCTTGGTGCGCAGCAGCGCGCAAAATGGCGACGGCATATCAGGCGGCCTCCAAGCCGGCGGCGTGCATGATCGCGCGGCGCACGATCACCTTGGCAATCACTACTTTGTACGCGTTGTCGGACATCGGCGACGCGTCTTTCAGCGCAGCTTCAGCCGCCGCGCGAGCGCGCGATTCGTCGAGCGGCCCGCTCTTGAGCGCGGCTTCCGCTTCGAGAGATCGCCACGGGATGGGTGCGACGGCGCCCATCACGACGCGCGCATCGCGGACGGTCTTCGCACCGGGCGCGCCATCGAGCACAATCGCGACGCTGACCAGCGGCCAATCGAAGCTCTGCTTCTCGCGCGCCTCCAGGTAATGACTGCGCACGCCGGCGGACGGCGCGGGCACGATCACTTCGGTGACTATTTCGCCGGCCTTCAGAGAATTTTCGCGCTTCGGATCGACGGTCGGCAGTGTGAAGAACTTTTCCAGCTCGATGCTGCGCTGTCCATTGGGGCCGACGATCGTCGCGCTCGCGCGCATCGCAATCAGTGCGGGGGCCAGGTTCGACGGATGCACGATGAACGACGGACCGCCGCCGAGAATCGCGTGGTAACGATTCAGCCCGCCGATCGAGTAGCAGGTGTCGCCGCCCTTCTTCAGGCAATTCACGTCGGGATTGCGGAAGTACCAGCATCGCGGACGTTGCAGGAGATTCCCGCCGACCGTGCCGAGGTTGCGAATCTGCGCCGTCGCCGCCTCGCCGGCCGCCTCCGCAATCGCGGTAAACTTCGCACGAATCACCGGATGCTCGGCGACTTCGCTCAGCTTCACCGTCGCGCCGAGGCGAAGATCTCCGGATGGGCGCACCTCGATTCCGCCAAGTTCCTTGAGGCCCTTGAGATTCACCAGCGCGGTCGGCGCCATGATATTTTGCTTCGACAAATCGACGACATCGACGCCGCCCGCGAATGCGACGTTGCCATCTTCAGCGAGCAGTCGCGACGCGCTCGCGACGTCTGCTGGCGTAATCACTTCGAATCGGTTCATCGCGATTCCAAATCGTTCACGCGTGCCCCAACGCGGCCAGCACGCGATCCGGAGTCATCGGGAGTGAGCGGACCGGCACGCCGATCGCATCGTACACTGCGCATGCGACTGCGGCGGTGCTCGCGACGTGGGCGACCTCGCCAAGGCCCATCACGCCGGTGTTGGTGATGCCGTTGGCGACTTCGAAAAACGTCACGTCGATTTGCGGCACGTCGAGCGCGCCGAGCAGCTTGTAGTCATCCATCGTGGGATTCACCATGATGCCGAGCTGCGGGTCCATCCGGCGATCCTCGAACAGCGCGAACCCGATTCCCATCAGGATGCCGCCGTTGACCTGGCTGCGCGCGGTAAGCGGATCGACGATGCGGCCCGCGTCGTGCACCGCGACGACATGCGTCACGCGCACAATTCCCGTCTCGGTATCGACTTCGACTTCGGCGAACTGGCATCCCGCCTGATCGGTGCGAAAGCCTTCGTAGTTGGGGACGCGCTCGCCTTGCGCGGAAATCGAATCGCCGGGAATCCTCTTGCACACGTCGGTAAATGAAATTGATCGCGAGGGATTGGTGCGCACGCGAATCGTTTCGCCGGCAGCTTCGAGGTCGCCCGGATCGGCGCCAAGAATCGGCGCGGCGATGCGAAAGAGCTTGTCCTTGAGATGCGCCGCGGCCTGACGCACGGCAGGCGAGTTGGACGGCGCGCTAAGACTGCCGCCGCTCGGCACTGAAAAGAGAAATCGCGTGTCGCCGATTTCCGATTTCACTCGAGCCACGGGCAGTCCGAGTTCCTCGGCCGCGACAATCGCCAGAACTGTGCGCGTGCCGGTGCCGATATCCTGCGTGCCGACGCGGACCTCTACGCTGCCGTCGCGATGCGCGATCACTTGCGCCTCCGGGCCCGACACTCCGACCGCATGCCACTCGGCAGACGCGACGCCGACACCGCGCTTGATCGGGCCGCTCGATTTCGCGGCTCCATTTTTCTCGGCCCATCCAAACGCGCGCGCACCGATTTCGTATTCGGCGGCGCGAACCGGATTGTCGCTGTTGCGGCGGCGGAACTCGAGCCGGTCGATGTTCGCTTTGCGCGCCATCTCGTCCATCGCGAGCTCCAGCGCGAAGCATCCTTGCGGCCATCCGGGCGCGCGCATCGGAGACGAGCCGGCCCGGCGTTGGTGTAGATGCTGGTTTCCTGAGTGCGGATATTCGGACATCGATAGACAGAGCCGAAGGGTCCCGCGCTGCCGGCGCCGCCGCCGATTCCGCCGCTGCCGCGCGTCACCAGGTCGATCGCGGTCAACTTGCCGTCGCGATCGACGCCCATCTTCACCTTCTGCTCGGAGTTCGGACGGTTGCCAGTCGAGCGATGCTCGTCGGCGCGCGGGAGCATCACCTTCACACGTCACGCCGGTCATCTTCGCCAGCCGCGACGCTACAATAATTTCGGGAGTCGCGCCGAACTTCGAGCCGAAGCCGCCGCCAAGGTATTCGCAGACCACGCGGACACTGTCGGGCGGCAAGCTGAAATATACCGCGAGGTCGTCGCGCACTGAAAATACGCCCTGCGTCGAGCACCAGACCGTGAGCTGGTCGCCCGATGCGTTGAAGCTCGCGACCGCGCCGTGCGTTTCGAGACAGACATGCGTCTGCACCGGCGTCGTGTAGGTCGCCTCGATGGTGTTCGCGGCTATCTCGAGACCCTTAGGCACATCGCCGGCGCTCGCGTGTTTGATCTTGCCGACGTTCGACGCGCTGCCGAAAACGCGCGGCGCCGAATCTTTTGCGGCAGAGTCCATCTCGACCACGAACGGCAAGGTTTCGTAATCGACTTTGATTAGCTTGAGCGCGTCGGCGGCGATATCGGAACTGATCGCAGCGACACTGGCGACTTCCTGGCCGGCGAAACGGATTTCGCGATCGTCGAGCGCAAGGACGGCGCGCACGCCGTCGAGATGCTGCGCCGCAGACAGATCGATGTTGCGAATCCGCGCATGCGGCCACGGACTACGCAGGATCGCGCCGTATAGCATCCCGGGCAATTCGATATCGTAAGTGTAGTGTGCAGCGCCGGTCGATTTCAGCGGATCCATCGACGCGCGGCGTGGGCTTGCCGACGACCGAGAGGCGGTCGCCCCATTGCCATGGCGTCGGCTCGTCGTCGGGGATAACGAGGGTGACATCGCGCGTGTTGCCCTGAAAGCCGAGGTTGAGAGTGACGCGGCGCGACATTAGACGTCCTTGGTGGCGCGTGCGGTTTTACCGGCCCTGAGAGCGGCCGCGAAGACGTGCGGGTAAGTGCCGCATCGACAAGTATTTCCCGCGGTCGCGTGTTTGATTTCGTCAATTGTCGCAGCCGGATTTTTTTCGAGCGCCGCCGCAACCGACATCACCATGCCCGGCGTGCAGAAGCCGCATTGCTGTGCGTCCTCTTCGACGAAGGCGGCCTGCACCGGATGCATATTCGCCACTGTGCCGAGGCCCTCGATCGTCGTAACCTGGTGACCGCGCGCGTCGAGCGCCAGCACCATGCACGAGGTCACAGGTTTGCCGTCAAGATGGACGGTGCATGCGCCACACGCACCGCGATCACAAACGAGTTTCGTGCCGGTCAATCCGAGGTGTTCACGAAGCGCGCGCAGCAGCGTCACGCGTGGCTCGATCTCGAGCGTCGTTGGCTTGCCGTTGATATTGAGTTGGATGGTCGCGGCTGCAGGCCCAAGCTTCTCGACGACACCTGGCGGTAGCGTTTTTTCATCCGCGGATACCGGCCCAACCCGCACCAAGCCTGCCGCGGCCGCAACTGCGCCGGCGCCCTTGATGAACGATCGGCGGCTGATGGCGTTGGGCTTGCGAGTTTTCATTTTTTCACTTGGAGGTTGCGGCTGCGGTATCGCGAGCGGGATCGGATGTCATGAAAAAAGCGATCGCGATACCGAAAAGAATCATCCCGACTGGAAGCGCAAACGCAGCTATCTTGACCGAGTAAACGCCCGCCGTCAGAAGCTTGTCAAGAAACATTCCGGTGTCGTAGCCGAAACGGTCGATCAGCGAGGCGGTAGCGAATGCGCCGCTGGTGAATCTGAAGCGCGCGACTTCGGCGCCGATTCGTCCGACGATCGGCAGCGCGAGTGCGGATGCGAGCACGGCGGCGACCATCGAGCGGTTCTTCATTTCGCCGCCGTGCACCAACCGCGCGCCGATGCGAATTCCGATCAACATTCCCAAGGCGGTAGCGGCGCACTCGAGGATTGCGAACTCGTTGGAATTCCACCACGCGCCGAAGGTCGGATTCAGATATCTCACGACGAGATGCGCGCCCGTCCCATAACTGAGCGTGAAAATCACAGTGAGCAGTATCGCGACGAACGTGAGTCGTCCCATCCATCGGGGGGTTCGTCGCGGTTTTTTCGTTCGTGCCATCGGTGAGCCGTCAGCGAATCGCGGCGACGATCGCGCCCGCGCCGCGCGTGAGTCCGATCGAGAGATAGACAATCAGCAGGACGATCGAGCCAACTGTCAGCCCGACGCGGCGGAAGCGCGCTTGCAAGTCCGCGACTTCCGGATTCGGACCCGTGGCGGAGAGTCGCCAGATTTGCGCGCCGAGGTTTCCGTATTGATAGAGCGCGAGGCCGATTACGACGACGACCAGCACCAATTTGATCGCGAGCAGAATCGAAACGCCGCCGATAAACAGCACGTTGAAGATTCCCGTCACGACCAATACGGCGAGAGAGGTAAGCACAATCGCACCGAGGCGTCGAACGATACGGCGACTGACACGAATCCGCGATGGCGGATCGAGCTCGTCGATCAGAACCGGAGCGAGGGCGAAGGTGCTGAAGAGCGAGCCGCCGAGCGCGACGATCACGGCCACGATGTGCACGAAGAGCACGGCGAAGCGCAGGCTAAGCATCTACGCAATGAATACTACAGCAATGAATACTACAAATCGCGGCGGTAGGTGACGAAATTGCCGGTGACGTGAGCGCCCAGGCTGAGGGCGGTGCGGCGTGAGGCCCAGTTGTCGTCGAGCACGAGTGTGTAGCCGGCAAAGCGCATCTTGCGGCGCGCCATCGCGAGGAACGATCGGGCGGCCATCGCGATCGCGATTCCTCGTCCGCGGGCGCTTTCAATGACTCCGATGTTTATCAGGGCGCCGCGGGTGCCGCCGCCGCGCGCGGGATCGAGCCGGACGCCCCTGCGCACGCGGGCCAGTGCGGGACTCAGATCCGGCACCGAGAAGACCGCACCGGCACATTGGCCGTTGATGGTTGCGAGCATCGATAGATCGGCAACCGGAGTCTCCCACAACGAGGTCAGCATCGGACGCACTTCGGCGCGGGTCACTGGATTCCATCCCCAATGGCGATCGAACGCGGCGTTGGTCACGTCAGTCCACGCGTCAATCGCGGCCAGGAACCCGTACTCGCGCCAACTCTGAATCGTGAGGCCAGCCATCGCGGCCGCCTCCGTCATCTGGCGATAGCGCGCGAGGATTTCGGGGGTCAGCGGCGCGGTGTAATCGACCTGACCTTTTTCAGTTACGAAGCCGGCTTCCTTGAAGTAGCGATGGTACGACGCTGGATTTCCGCGCAGCAGGAACGACGGCAACGCACTGTAGTTGTCGATCGCATACGGATAGTCGAGAAACGCCGCGAAGCCGCTGCGCACGGCGCGCATCCCGCGATCGCGGAGCGATTGCACAGCCTGATTGAGCATCGCGGCAACGCTGACGTCCTCGCCCTCGAGCGCCTCAAACTGAATCAACTGTCCGAGCTGATCGTTCCAGTGTTCGATATAGCGGCGATTGATAACGGCGCTGACGCGAGCGACGAGAACGCCTCCACGACGCGCGCAGAAGGGGGTGACTTCCAGGTGCGTCGAGAGCAGGCTGCGGCGCGACAGCAGATCGAGTTCATTCTGCACATCGGGCGGCCACCACGCATCGCGCGCGCTGTAAACCTGAAACGGGAGCCGCGCGAACTCCTCGAGCTGCTGGCGGGTGGTCGGCCGTTCGATTGTGATCGTGTCGCTGGTAAGTTTGGGATTGGCTGCCATCAGTTGAGCCGCATCGCGTGCTCAACAATTCTTATAGCTGCGGACGCAGCAAAGATCATCTCGATTCGTGGATCGCGATCGGTGCGAATTACCTAACCCCTAACCCCTTCCCGAGCGGGAAGGGGAACAAGAAAAAATTCCGCAGAGGTCACTGAGAGGGAGCGGAGACTGTCGTTACGAGGTTGTCGGAGAGCCAGCGGGCGAGGATTTGATTCATTGTGGCGACGGGATCCTCAATGTCGGCGTTCGCCGCGACGACCTCGCAAATTTCCGCGAAGGTGACGCCGCGCGAGGCTGCGTCGAGCGCATCCGCCTCGGCGCGATCGAGATCGCGGTAGAAGACTCGCGCGTGCCGCCATACGAGGACTTTGATGGGGCCGCGATCTGCGGGTTTCCAGGGACGATCCTCTTCGACCGCGCGCAACAGCTCTGATACTCGCCAGTCCAGTGCGAGTATCTGCGCCGACGGATGTATCCGGAGTTTCAGTGCCGGCCAGTCTTCAGGTGCGGTGGCGCGGAGCGAGTCGGGCTCGAGCGTGGCGGCATCGGGACCGAGGAACACTTCGACGACCGCGCGTTCGAGCTTGGCGAGGTCCGCGATAAACGGCGCGCTCTCGCGCATCGGGTGATCGCGCAGATACTCCGTGAGGTGGCTTCCGCATTGCGAGATCGACGGCTGGGTTGGCGGATATTCGAGCAGGTAGCCGGTGATCAGATTGTGAAAGTTGTCATCGCCGAGAACCGCGAGCGTCGCGGGGAAATCCTCTTTGAGCGCGTCGCGGATGCGGTAGAAATACATGTTCGCGTAGATATCGACGCGATCTTCCGCCGACAGGCGATCGTCGCCGAGGACGATAGCGTCGAGGCCTGCCGCACCGAGGTGCTCAGCAGCGAGACCCTCGGCGACGCCGCTAACTGCGGTGATCAGCCGATAGAGCAGGCTTTGCAGATCTTTTAGATGCGTCGGCATTGAAAATGTCGCGGGCGCGAGCCGCGGTCTCCGCCAGCTCTGCGAAGTCCGGGATGTTGTCGTCCCATTCGATCAGCGCTGACACCGCGCCGAAGCGCCGCGCCGCGCGCTGATAGAGCGTCCACACTTCGTCGCGCACCGGATGGTCGTGCGTATCGAGCAGGTAGGTGCCGTGATCGCTATGCCCGGCGAGATGGTACTGCACGACGCGATCGGCCGGCACCGCGTCGATATAATCGTTGGCGTCGAAGCGATGGTTGAACGCGCTCACGAAGATATTGTTGATGTCGAGCAGGATTCCGCAGTCGGCCTCGTTGGCGATGGTCGAAATAAATTCCCATTCGGGCATCGTCGAATCCGCGAACGCCATGTAACTCGAAACGTTCTCGATGAGTATCGGCCGCTCGAGCGCGTCCTGCACGGTCCTGATGCGCGCGACGACGTGATTGATCGCCTCTTCGGTGTACGGGAGCGGCAGCAGGTCGTGAAGATTGCGCCCGCCGACTCCGGTCCAGCACAGATGATCCGAGATCCACGCGGGCTCGAATCGCCGCGCGAGGTTGCGCAGTTGCCGCAGGTAGTCGCGATTCAGCGGATCGGTGGATCCAATCGACATCGACACCCCATGCATCACGATTGGATAGTTGGCGCGCACGCCTTCGAGCACCTCGAGCGCGCGTCCACCCGCGACCATGAAATTTTCCGAGATGACCTCGAACCAATCGACCTTGGGACGAGTCTTGAGGACGTGGCTGTAGTGCTCACGCCTTAGTCCGACGCCGTAACCGAGCATCGGGAAGTCAGAACGTCTCATGCGCGAGCGCGCTCAGTCGGCTTTCTTGCTGGTATCCGGTTTGCCGCCGGCCGCGATGCATTCCTTGGCCGTCGGCGTCATCACGTAGCCCTTGCCCTTGCAGGAGTTGGAGCCTTTGCAGCTGCTCTCCGCGCTCTGGCACAAGCTCTGACCCTTGCACGCGTTACCGCCGACGCATTTGACTTGCGACGCCTGTGCACTCGAGTCGGTGCTATCCGCCGCATACACGTTGTTGCCCGCAAAGATCAGCGCGACCGCCGTCGCCAGCATCGCGCCCGTAAGTTTAGCTTTGGTCATAATCGATAACTCTCCATGTGTTGAGGCATCTGTTCCGCACCGAAACTACTACAGCTTCGGCCAAGAGTCTAAACTTGCCGCCCTGCCCGTCGGTTCCTTCGATCTGTAGTACGGAGACCAGAACTGATCGGATGCGCAGAGCCGCGAGAACGACCGTCGCACGCGAAATAATCCAACGCCGGCGGGAACATTTCCTTTCTATGCAAGATTTCAATTATGCGGGATGCTATGTTCTTGAAATCGGCATATGGCGGACAAGCTCGGAAGCAGCGTGGATCGGCGCAGACGATTCGAAGACGAGGCGCTGCCTCATCTCGACGCGCTGTACACGATGGCGTTGCGGCTGTCGCGCAATCCCGACGACGCCAACGATTTGCTGCAGGAGACGGTACTGCGCGCGTACCGCTTCTTTCATCAATTCGAAAGCGGAACGAATTGTCGCGCGTGGATGCTGACCATCCTGTTCAACAACTTTCGCAACGGCTATCGCAAATCGTCACGCGAACAGCCCGCTTCGTCGCCAGAAGAGTTCGAGCGCAAGGTAGAGAACGAAAGCCTGCGTACCGACCCCGCAGAATCGAATCCCGAGGCGCTGCTCTCGGGACGAGGGATGGAAGGTGAGGTCGAATCGGCACTAGGGAGCTTGCCGGCAGAATTCCGGGAAGCGATTCTCCTGGTCGATGTCGAGGAGCTCAGTTACCAGGAGGTGTCGGGGGTTCTAAACGTACCGATCGGCACGATAAAATCCAGGGTGTCACGTGGGCGTGCGATTTTGCGTGATGCGTTAGCTAACTTCGCCAAGGAGCGCGGAATAATACCGTCTTGACTCCGGCCTACGATGCCGGATGGAGTGGAGCGAGCCGAGCACGATAAGAGTGGATTGCAGCACCTACATCGATAAGTACCTGTCAGCGCAGGTTGACGGGGAGTTGAGCGCGGCCGAGTTGCGCGACGCCGAGGCGCATCTTGCGGGATGCGTCAATTGTCGCGCGCGTTTCGCCGAGGAGCGCGCGGTCAAGGCGCTGATGCGCGAGCGCGCTGCGCTGCGGCGGACGCCGCCGATAGTGCGCGGGTCGATCCTCGCGGCGCTCGATGCGATCGATAAAGCCGATGCCTCGAAGGTGTCTGCCCGGCAGACCGATCGCGCCGGTGGCGCGGATGGTGGGCGATGGTCGGTTCGCCGCGCGCGTGTATGGCTACCAGTTGCGCTCGCCGCAGTCGCGATGTTTGCGTTCGTGATACTGCATGGCGGCGGCGTGGCACCGGCGCATGCGGTACCTCCGTTCGACGTCGCGATCAGCCACTACGATCATTTCGTCAAGCACTTCGAACCAAACGTCAATTCAGCCACGCCCGCCGAACTCTCGGGCGCCTACATGGATCATCAGTTACCCGGGTTCTTGTGGAATTTTCAGCACGCCGGGTACAAGCTCCGCGGTGGACGGATCGATCGGCTGGCGGACGGCACTTCGGTGGCTTACACGTTCTATCAGGGCGATACGGGCAGCGTCCTTTGCACCTTCATGAAGTCGCACGGATTCCAGCCGCCTGACGGTGAGGTCCAGGAGATGAACGGTCATCACTGCTACCGTTACAAGGGCGACAGCGTTTGCCTGAGCTACCCGCCCGGCGGTTTCATCTGCATCCTGGTCTCACACCGCCCGATGAAGGAATTCCTGCAAGACGTCGCGGACTCCGAGCCCTGATTAGCTTCTACCTTCGATCCGCCTTCAGCCCATCTTCATTCGCAAGAAACAAATGCAGCTGCGCGGGCGTGGTGTCGCGCGGAATTTCGACCGGATAATTCCCTGTGAAGCAAGCGTCGCAGAATCCCTCGCGGCTTTCGCCGTTGAACGAATACAATCCGTCCCAGCTAAGGAAGGAGAGCGTGTCGGCGGTGATATATTTGCGGATCTCTTCGACCGAATGCGACGACGCCAGGAGCTCCTCGCGGGTGGGCGTGTCGATACCGTAGAAGCACGAGTGGGTGGTCGGCGGCGCCGCGATTCGCATATGAACTTCGCGCGCGCCTGCCTGGCGGAGCATCGGGATCACTTTGCTGAGCGTGGTGCCGCGCACCAGCGAGTCTTCGATCAGCACGATTCGCTTGCCACGCAGCAATTCGGCGACCGGGTTGAATTTGATCTTCACCCCGAAATGGCGAATCGAGGAGCGCGGTTCGATAAAGGTGCGGCCGATGTAATGGCTGCGCACCAGGCCCATCTCGAACGGGATCCCCGATTCTTCCGCGAAGCCGAGCGCAGCGGGCGTGCCTGAATCAGGCACCGGCACAACGATGTCGGCGATTGCCGGAGCCTCGCGCGCGAGCGCCCGCCCCTGCTGCTTGCGGACCTGGTACACGTTGCGGCCGTACACCTGGCTGTCGGGCCTCGAGAAATAAACGTACTCGAAAATGCATCGCTTGGTCGGCGCATGCGCGAACGGATTCATCGAGCGCAGTCCGGTTTCGTCCACGACGATCATCTCGCCGGGATTGATCTCGCGAACATATTCGGCGCGCACCAAATCCAGCGCGCAGGTCTCCGACGCCACGATCGTCGCGCCGTTGAGATTGCCCAGCACCAGCGGTCGAAATCCCTGCGGATCGCGCACCGCAATCAACGAATCTTCGGTCAGCACCACCAGCGAGTACGCGCCGCGCACTTGCGTCAGGGCCTCCGCAACTCGCTCGGGCAGTGTGGGCGCGCGCGACGCCGCGATAAGATGAATCATCACTTCGCTGTCGGACGACGACTGGAAGATCGATCCGGTCGACTCGAGCCGCTCGCGCAACTCGGCGAAGTTCACGAGGTTGCCGTTGTGCGCGAGCGCCAGCCCGCCGCGCGCATACTCGACCACCAGGGGCTGACAGTTGCCGATTGTCGTCGAGCCGGTCGTCGAGTAGCGGTTGTGCCCGATAGCGCTGGTGCCTTCGAGGTTCGCGATGGTCGAACTGTCGAAGATGTCGGCGACCAGCCCCATCCCGCGATGCGAGATCAGGGACTTACCGTTGGACGAAACGATCCCCGCGGATTCCTGCCCCCGATGCTGCTGCGCGTACAAGCCGAGGTACGCGAGGTTGGCGGCCTCGGGATGCCGGTAGACGCCGAACACGCCGCACTCTTCGTGGAATACGTCGAGGGGCGATTCTTCGACTGCTTCGACCGCAAGGACCGAATCTTCTTCAGTCACCGCTTCTGAGCCTCCCTGGAATCGCGTCTTCGTAAATTCGCTGCAACCCGGAAACGTCTTCGTCGATCGCGTTGCCAATCTTGAGCCGGGGTTCAGCGGTTACTTTTCCGACAACCTCAAACTCGAGTCCTCGACCGGCGAACAATTTCTCGGCTTGGGCCACGTGGTCAGATGCAATCGACAAAATCACCGTCGATGCGCCCTCGCCAAAATAATCAACCGCGTCAATTCCAGCTCGCCCAAGTTCAACTTCGGCACCCAGAATCGCCCGCGGATTGAAACAGGCTTCAGCCAACGCCACCGCTAGCCCGCCCTCGGCGATATCGTGAGCTGATCCTATCAGCCCCAGTTCAGCCCCTTCAACCAGGCCGTCTACCAGAGCGGCTTCGCGCGCCAGGTCAATCGCGACGAGGCTCCCACCGTCAATTCCAAAGATTGCAGAATACTCGCTCGCAGCGAGCGATGGACGCGCAGTGCGCACCGTTGCAATCGCATCGCCAGGATTCTTGAAAAACTGCGTAACGTGCTTCGCAACGTCGGTCATCAGGCCCAGCACTGCGATGGTCGGCGTCGGCGGAATCGCGTGGCCTTCGGTCTCATTGTAAAAGCTGACGTTGCCGCTGACGACCGGCGCGCCGAACGCGATCGACGCGTCGCGCAGCCCGTCGACACCGCGAATAAACTGCCACATCACCTCGGGCCGCTCCGGATTTCCGTAGTTCAGGCAGTTCGTGATTCCCACCGGACGCGCCCCGGCGCACGCCACATTGCGCGCCGCCTCACAGACCACGCCGACCGCGCCGAGATACGGATCGAGCGCGCACGCGCGAGGATTCGAATCGACTTTCAGCGCCATCGCGCGTCGCGAATTCTTGATTCGAATCACCGCCGCATCACTGCCCGGCCCCAGCACCGTGTTGCTCTGCACGATCGAATCGTACTGCCGATAAACCCACTTCTTCGACGCGACATTGGGACTATCGAGCAGCGCACGGAGTGCACTCGTCGGATCCGGATGTTTTTCATTGATGGAAGATTTCGCAGGCTGAGACTTCGGCGCACTCGCTGGACGGTCATACAGCGGTGCATCGCCGGCCAGCGAGCCGATCGGAATATCGGCGACGACCTGCCCGTGCCATCGCGCGCGCCATCGATTGTCGTCGGTGATTCGCCCGATTACGACCGCGTGCAGATCCCATTTCTCGAATACCGCCTGCAAATCCGCTTCGCGTCCGCGCTCCGCAACGATCAGCATGCGCTCCTGCGACTCGGACAGCAGTATTTCGTAGGGCGTCAGATTCGCTTCGCGCAGCGGCACCCGGTCTAGATCGAGTTCGATCCCGAGCCCGCCATGCGACGGCATCTCGCTCGACGACGAGGTCAATCCCGCCGCGCCCATGTCCTGGATCGCAACGATCGCGCCGGTCTTGCCCGCCTCGAGGCACGCCTCGATCAGTAGTTTCTCCGTGAACGGATCTCCGACCTGCACCGCCGGGCGCTTGGCCTCGCTCTCCTTGTCGAATTCCGCCGACGCCATCGACGCGCCGTGAATTCCGTCGCGGCCCGTCGCAGATCCAACGTAAAGCACCGGGTTGCCGACGCCGCGCGCTTTCGCGCTCATCATCTCGCCCTTGCGCACCAGCCCCAGGCAGAATGCGTTCACGAGAATATTCGCGTCGTATGCCGCGTCGAACATCACTTCGCCCGCGACTGTCGGCACGCCCACGCAATTGCCGTAGCCGCCGATGCCGCCGACGACGCCGCCGAGCAGGTACTTGGTGCGCGGATGGTCGAACGATCCGAACTTCAGCGAGTTCATGCTCGCGACCGGACGCGCGCCCATCGTGAAAATGTCGCGCAGGATTCCGCCGACGCCAGTCGCCGCGCCCTGGTACGGCTCGACGAACGAAGGATGGTTATGGCTTTCGATTTTGAAAACCGCGGCCCATCCGTCGCCGACGTCGATCGCGCCGGCGTTTTCGCCCGGCCCCTGCACGACGAGTTCGCTCTTCGACGGCAGCTTTCGGAGGTGAATGCGCGACGATTTGTACGAGCAATGCTCCGACCACATCACGGAGAACACGCCCAGCTCGGTGTAAGTCGGCGTGCGCCCGATGATCTGTTCGATCTTGCGATACTCGTCCGGTGTAAGCCCGAAGGCGCGCGCCTGCTCGACATCAGCTTTCGGCTCGCCCGCAAGCGAAACGGGACGCTCGCTCATCGCGCGCTCCCCGCTATCGATTGAAATATTTTGAGCCCGTCGATACCGCCGAGCATCGGCTCGACCGCATGCTCCGGATGCGGCATCAAACCGAAGACGTTGAAGCGCTCGTTGGCGACGCCTGCGATCGAGCGCATCGAGCCGTTGGGATTCGCCGAGTCGCTTTCGCGCCCGTCCGCATCGACGTAGCGCAGAATCACCTGCCCGCGTTCTTCCATCTGGCGGAGTTCATCTTCAGGTGCGACGTAAAGTCCCTCGCCATGCTTGATCGGAAGCCGCAGCAGGTCGCCCTGCTTCGTCGCGCGCGTGAACGGCGTGCCGGCATTCTCGACCCGCAGCCACACGCGGTCGCATATAAAGGAGAGCGAGCGGTTGCGCGTGAGCGCGCCGGGCAGCAGATGCGCCTCGCACAGAATCTGAAATCCATTGCAGGTGCCGATGACGAGGCCGCCGTCGGCGGCGAACTTCGCCACGCTCTTCATGATCGGCGAGAAGCGCGCGATTGCGCCGGTGCGCAGATAGTCGCCGTAGCTGAAGCCGCCCGGCAGCAGAACGCACTCGACGCCGCCGAGCGATTCATCCTTGTGCCACAGGATTCGGGCGTCCTGGCCCATCACATCAGCGAGCGCGTGGATCGCGTCGCCGTCATCCAGCGAGCCGGGGAATCGCACGACGCCCCACTTCATTCGCCGTCCACCTCGAAGCGGTAATCTTCGATGACCGGGTTGGCGAGCAGCGCCTCGCACATTTTTTTTGCTTCGTCGCGCGCCTCGGCGGCGCTGCGCGCATCGATCTCCAAGGTGATGTACTTGCCGACTTTGACGCCCGATACCTTTTTGAAGCCGAGACTTTGGAGCGAACTTTCAACCGCGCGCCCTTGCGGGTCGAGGATCCCCTTGCGGGGCGTCACGAACACTCTTACTTGCAACTCAAATCCTCTAGCGCACGCAGTCGGCCATTAGTTCTCAACCCGCCGCAGCATCTCGTGATAAGCCTCTTCGACGCCGCCCAAGTCGCGCCGGAACCGATCCTTGTCGAGCTTCTGGCGCGTCGCCTTGTCCCAGAAACGGCAAGTGTCGGGACAGATCTCGTCGCCAAGCAGAATCTCGCCATGATGCCGACCGAACTCGAGCTTGAAATCCACCAGGATGACGCCGCGCTCGTCGAGGAATTTTGTGAGGATGCTATCGACCTTCAGCGCCATCGCATCCACCTGCTTCAGTTCTTCGGCGGTCGCCCATCCAAACGCGATCGCATGCTCGCCGATGATCAGCGGATCGTCGAGCGGGTCGGACTTGTAGTAGTACTCGACAATCGGATGCGGCAGCGCCTCGCCTTCCTCGCGCCCGAGCCGTTTCGCCATCGAGCCCGCCACGATATTCCGCACCACGGTCTCGACCGGAATGATATCCAGGCGCTTGCAGAGCATCTCGCGATCGTTGAGACGGCGGACGAAGTGCGTCTTGACGCCATTCTTTTCGAGCAGCGTGAAGAACAGTTCCGACATGCGGTTGTTCATCACGCCCTTGTCTTCGATGGTGTCTTTCTTTTTGCCGTTGAAGGCGGTCGCGTCGTCTTTGAAGTACGCGATTACGAGGTCGGGGTCGGACGTGGAGTACAGTTTCTTCGCCTTGCCCTCGTAAAACATTTCGAGTTTTTGCGGAGTGGTTTCCACGATGCGTTCTCCCTTAGGTTCGATTGGAATATCTTAATCTAATCATCTTACCGACCGGTCGCCTCATCACAACGAACCTGGCGCCAGTTGTCCACAAATCTGAGCGCGGCCGTTGTGGATAGCCGCGCTCATCGCTTCGCGGCGCGCACCCTTTTCGCAATTGCGAGGTCTGCCTTTGCGGGAGGCGCGAACACCTCGACCAGTTTCGCCGCGAGCCCGACGTAGCTGCGCGGATTCAGCTCGCGCAGAGCGCGCTTGGCGCCGTCGTCCAGCGGCAGCGTCGCGATGAATTCTTCGATCACGCGGCGATCGATCCGCCGTCCACGCGTCAGCTCCTTGAGCGTCTCGTACGGTTTCGGCATCCCATGACGCCGCATCAGAGTCTGAATCGCCTCGGCGACGACCTCCCACGCCTGCTCAGCCTCGAGGTCCTCACAGATTCGCGCCTCGTTGACCTCGACGCGAGCAAGCCCGCGCTCCAACGACGCCAGCGCGACCACCAGATGCCCGAACGCAGTGCCCATCGCGCGAATCGCGGTGCTGTCGGTCAGATCCCGCTGCCATCGCGAGACCGGCAGCTTCTCCGCGAGATGACCGAATAGCGCGTTTGCGATTCCGAGGTTGCCCTCGCAGTTCTCGAAGTCGATCGGATTCACCTTGTGCGGCATCACCGACGAGCCGGTCTCACCCGCGACCGTCTTCTGCGCGAAATAGCCGATCGAAATGTAGCTCCACATGTCGCGGCAGAAGCCGAGGAGGATGGTGTCGATGCGCATCAGGATGCCGAACAGCTCGGCGATAAAATCGTGGCTTTCGATTTGAGTGGTGAGCGGATTCCAGGTCAGGCCGAGGCGCTCGACGAATTTCTGCGAGTGCGCGATCCAATCGACCTCGCGATGCGCGAAGTGATGCGCGTTGAAGTTGCCGACCGCGCCGTTGAGCTTGCCCAGAAATTCCTGCCGGCGAAGCTGCGAGAGCTGGCGGTCGATGCGCGTCGCGAAAATCGCCATCTCCTTGCCGACCGTGGTCGGCGACGCTTCCTGGCCGTGCGTCCGCGCCATCATCGGATGCGCCTTGTAGCGATGCGCCAGCTTGACGATCGGCGCGTTGGCCGCTTCGAGCCGCACTGTCAGGTCGTTCGCGACGAACTCCTTCAGGATGAGCGCGTAGGCGAGGTTGTTGATGTCCTCGGAGGTGCAGGCGAAATGCACCATCTCGATTGGGAGCGCGGGATCGATCGCGGCAACTCGCTCTTTGACGAAGTACTCGACCGCCTTGACGTCGTGATTGGTGGTCGCCTCGAGTTCCTTGACGCGGCGCGCATCGTCGAGCGTGAAAGTCTCGAAAACGGCGCGGAGCTTTTTCGCAGTCGCGGTGGAGATCGATTTCAGCGCCGTGATCGCAGGCTGCCCGGCTAGCGACAGGTACCATTCGATCTCGACGCGGACGCGATAGCGAATCAGCGCGAACTCGCTGAAGTACGGCTCCAAGGTCCGGGTGCGCGCGCGGTAGCGGCCGTCTATAGGCGTCACCGCGGTCAATGCCGCGTCGGTCTCGGTTGGTTTGTCTTTCACGCTGTGTTGATAGAACTAAATTACGCGACGACGCGCGCGCAATCGAGAGGGCGCGTTTTTCGTCGCTCCCGCTCAGCGGCCGGTGTGTCCGAAGCCGCCGGGGCCGCGTGAGGTTGGTGCGAGTTCCTCGACTTCGACAATCTCGGCGCGAATGACGGGCGCGATGATGAGCTGGGCGATTCGATCGCCCGGTTTTATCACGATCGGCTGATCGCCCAAATTCACAAGTAATACTTTAACTTCTCCGCGATAGTCGGCGTCGATAGTTCCGGGCGAGTTGATGAGCGCGAGCCCTTCTTTCAGTGCGCGGCCGCTGCGCGGCCGCACCTGGCCCTCGTAGCCGACGGGAATCTCGACCGCAATCCCGGTCGGGACGGAGCGGCGCTCGCGCGGCGCCATCTCGATTGGGGCAGAGATGTCGGCCATCAGATCAATCCCGGCGGCATGCTCGCTCTGGTATGCAGGGAGCGGCAGCGTACTTTTGCGGACGCGGGCAATTTTTATTGTCGGTGGCATCGCGGAAAAACAATATCGCTAATTCAATCCGTCATTGCCACTCGCGCGGTCGAAGGCTCGCGGGCTTTCGGCGGTGTTGACAGAAAATTTTTTTCCCGCGCTGAAAGCGTGATGTACACGTTGTCCGCATCGGATCCGGTTGCGACGACGATCGCACGTGCTGAACCGACCCCGGCATCTTCGAGCACCGAATCTTCCAGCGCCGATCCCGCAAGGTGTAGCGTGCCCGCCGTGTCCAGGTCTGCTTGCTTCGTGGGGTCCGACTCGATCACCACCATCGGCACAGTGTTGCGAGTCAGCTCTTCGACTACCGCGCGGCCGAAACGTCCATAGCCGCGTACGATGACATGTTCTTGGAGATTGTGAATTCTGCGACTCATTGCGGTGTTCCCGAGAAACTCTCTAAGGCGCCCCTCAACTACCAGCTCCCCGATTACCGTGAAGAGGTAGATCGCACTTCCGACTCCTGTGACTATCAGCCCAATTGTGAAAAGACGACCGACGGGGCTGAGAGGCTTTACCTCCTGGAAGCCCACAGTCGAGATGGTGATGACGGACATGTAAAAGGCGTCCAAAACCGACATGTGCTCGATCAGGACGTAGCCGGCGGCGCCGATCACAGTCATCAACGCGACCAGCGAAACCGCAAGCGCGAATCTGCGAGTTGGGGTCATCTTGCCGGGGCGGCGGGATCCTTGTGAGCATTAGGCACGGCTGATGCTCTCAACTATGCTGATTTCGGATCAAAATTAAACCAGATGGCAGCACTTTTCTCGAAGATACTTTGCCCAATCGACTTCGAGCGTGACTCGATGGACGCGCTTGAGCTCGCTAGCCAGCTAGCGAAGCAGAACTCCGCTACAGTTTCCCTGCTGACGGTAATCGGCATTCCGCCTACGGCCGCCACCGCGCTGCCGCCAGTGCCCATCTTCCCTGATGCTGAATTTGAAGCAGAGACCCGCCGGCGATTGGAAGCATTTGCGGAGGAAAAACTGCCCGGGGTTGCACATCAGTTATTCGTCGCAAGCGGAAACGCGGGGTCTGAAATTCTCAATCTGGCTGCCGAACAAAAAATCGATTTGATCGTGATGGGCACGCATGGCCGCAAGGGCATCTCGCACTTTCTGCTCGGCAGCGGCGCCGCGCACGTGGTACGCGAATCACCGGTCCCTGTCTTGACGATCCATCCCAAGCACGTCCCGTGAGTCTTTCATAACGCGTCCTTCCGAAGGCGCGGATGCATGCGCTGTTAGAACCGGTATAGGCGATTCTCGCACTACCCGCTCGGCAACGCTGCCGAGCACCAGATGACCCAGTCCCGTCCGCCCGTGCGTGCCCATCACGATCAAATCGAATTCAAGCCGCGCGCGGTGTTCAGGATTTGCTCGGCAGGATCGCCGCTTATGACGAACGTTTGGTAGAGTGCCTTCGCCGGAATGCTTGCTCGCGCAAACGCCTCGAGTTTTTCCTCTCTGTCGTTCTCAAAGTAGGGGTACGGATCCAACGGCACCGCGGCTGGAAGCCCGCCGCACCTGCCGGCACTGGCGCGACATTCAGCAAATAGAGTTCCGCATCATTCTGCAGCGCCACTATGATCGCGACCTCCAGAGCTGCCGATGAGTGCTCCGAAAAGTCAATCGGACACAGTATCCTGCGAAATAGCTGAATCATCGCGACCTCCTGACCAATCGGGCCCGTTACTCCTCCACTGACTCCTTTAGTTCTTCGGGTGGCGTCCAGACATGGCGCGAAGGTTCGTCGAGGTCGCCCTCGCCGGGGCGCCTCCGCTCGTTCCGCTTGTTCTGGCAATCGAGGCAATACGCGGTGAACGGCATGGCGCTCATTCGTTTAATGGGGATCTCTTGCTTGCATTTCTCGCAGATTCCGTAGCGACCACGCTTGAGGCGGCTGAACGCGTCATCTATCGCCCGCAATCTGTCTTCGCATCGTTCGATTAGCCCCGCATCCATTTCAACCTCTTCGAGCGAGTGGGCCAGGTCCAACCCGTCGGCCGGCAGTGCTATCGCGTCTGCTTCCTCTTCCATCCGGAGCACACGTACTCGTGCGGATACGGCATCGCGCGCCCGGTCCAAGACTTCGACCAGATTCTTTTCGCGAGCATCATTTGCGCTTCTCCGTGGCGTCCTGGTTTTCATAGAGCCTCCCTGAGCCGCTTTGAGAATTGTTGCTCGCCAGGAAGATAAAGCAATTCGCGGACCAGCAATTGAATGGGAAATCGAGCTGAGGAACCTATCGAGCACCGAACAATTTGGAGCGATCGGATACACCTGCTTCCGACCACCGTCACCTAACGCTGCATTCGACGCTCGAACCGCCAATCTGAGACGGCCAAAGCTCGCGCGTCGGCGTGGCACGGAAGCCGCTATAGGGCTTATCACTGAGTAAGAGCCCGGCGGATGTACGAAATAGAATACAAGTCAAAGTTGATGTCGCCCGCGGACGCAGTCGAGTTGATACCCTCGCGAGGCACCCTTTCGATGGGCATGGCGGTCAGCGAACCGCCCGCCTTGTTGACGGCCCTCGAAAATCGAGTGAAGACAGGCAAGGTTGAGGAGCTGCGCGTCTATTATTCGCACTCGATCACAGCCGCCGCCTTCACGATTCTCAAGTACGAATACATGAACGTCATCAAGCCGCACCCGTTCTTCCCGACCATCGTCGAACGGCGGCTCGTCGAGTTGGGCCAGCAGGACAATCGTCGCGTCGTCTTTTATATGCCGGGAAATTTCAGCGCGATGCCGCGCACGTTGGCCGAAATAGGAATCGATGCATTTGTCCTGATGGTCGCTCCGATGGATAAGGCTGGATTCTTCAGCTGCGGCACCAACTCCGACTACACGATCCCTACCGCACGGACCGCAAAGAAGTTGATCATCGAAGTGAATCCAAGAATGCCGCGCGTATTCGGCGATTCGTCGGTGCACATATCGGAAGTCGCCGCGATTGTAGAAAACGAAAGTCCGCTGTTCTCGATGCCTTCACGGCCGCTGACGCCGACAGACGAGCTGATCAGCAAGCACATCGTTGGGATGATCCCGGATCGCGCCACCCTCCAGGTGGGAATCGGGGGTGTACCCAATGCTGTATGCGCGGCCCTTCACGGCCACAAAGATTTGGGCATCCACACCGAGCTGATGATGCCGTCTTTGGCGGCGCTGATTCAGTCCGGCGCCGTCACGAACAAATATAAGAATCTGAATCGGTACAAGAACGTCTATACGCTGGCTGCCGGCGATGAGCCCTTTTACGAATTTCTAAACGACAACTCGAGCATGGAGGCCCGCCCCGTCGATTACGTGAACGACCCGAGCGTCATCGGACAGAATGATCTTGTTGTCTCGATCAGCGCGTTTCTCGAGGTCGGCCTGGATGGCGAGGTCAACTCCGAAGCGATCATGGGCAAGCAATACAGTGCCCCGGGTGGCCAGTTGGACTTCGTGCGCGGTAGCCAGCTATCCAAGGGAGGCAAATCGATTCTCGCCGCATACTCGACTGCGGGCAACGGCGCTGTCTCCCGAATCGTGCCAAAGATTGAAGGGCCTGCTACGGATCCTAGAACCGATACCCAATATGTCGTTACTGAATATGGGGTGGCTTGCCTTATCGGCAAATCGACCGCGCAAAGAGCCGAGGCATTGATCGCTATTGCACATCCGGAATTCCGCGAGGGACTTCTTCTCGGCGCAAGGCAATTGGGTTACCTGTGAACTGCTTTCGGAGAAATTGAGATGAAAGAACTGAAAGTTCGCGACGTGATGACGAGCGATCCGACCACTCTCAAACGCAACGACAAGCTCACGCTGGCCGATGATATCATGCGCCTGGGCCGGGTGCGCCATTTGCCTGTACTCGACGACGACGATCAAACCCTCGTCGGCATCGTGACTCAGCGCGATCTATTTCGCGATGCGCTCGCCCAAGCGCTCGGCTATGGCAGGCACGCTCAGCGCAAGATTCTCGACACGCTCGCGGTCAAAGATGTGATGGCCACCGATGTGGTCACGATCAAACCGGATGCTATCTTGGTCGAGGCCGCGAAACTCCTTACGGAGCGAAAGATCGGCTGTCTTCCAGTGGTCGAAAATGGAGGCCTGGTCGGTATTTTGACCGAGGGCGATTTTGTCGCACTGATCGCGCGCCGAGAGCAGTAAAGCGATGCTTACCAGACGTCGCCGTAAGCTTGGCGCATTGCTGGTGCTGATCATGGCGCTTGCATTTACCACCGGGCACGCCGGAGCTCAGTCGGGAAAACAGGATTACGAGACTTATTGCGCCGAGTGCCATGGGTCTCATGGTAAAGGGAACGGCCCATCACTAAAGACCATTCCGATGAATCCGCCGCCGTCGGATCTCACCCAACTCGCGAAGAAGAATGGCGGAAAGTTTCCGTTCGATGAGGTCGTGGATACGATCGACGGCCGCAAGAATATACCGTCGCATGAGCGCCTTCAGATGCCTTTCCTGGGACTACACTTCAGAAGCCGGGCCAGGAGTTCACGCCCGAAAGCGATGCTGAGGTGAAGAAGAGAATCGAATCGATGGCGCGATATGTCGAGAGTTTCCAGCAGAAGTGACGCGGAGCCAGTTAGCTGATCTTCGCCTTCGACAGCGTGTCGTGCTGATCAATCGTAATCGGGTCCGAAGTCATCACGTTGACGATCTGCATCTGTTTGTCCTCCAAAAGCCTCAGTTGCCGATTGGGCAAATCGCTTGCCATTAACTTGTGACCTTCAGGAAGAAGGCCCTCGCATTGAAGGGTCCATTTAGCTCCATCAACCTTTCTGGGTGGTGCGATCGGATACAAATCGCCGTTTTTCATTTGTTCAATCCGAAATTCCGAGAGGCGAATCTGTAGGCCGAGCAGTGGCACGGCATTGGCTAATGTCCTGAGGGCTAAGACGTGACAACGAAGGAGCACTCATGCAACAGAAATTCCACAGAATCCTATGTCCGGTGGATTTCGACGATAACTCGATGAGGCGCTCGTACTGCCGCTGACCCCGCACGCGACAGCAACGGCACTGTGTTTGTCTTGCACGTGGTACCGATGATCATCGAGGCGACCGGAATGCCGGTCTATTCGCATCTCTACAAGGGGCAGGAAGAGGTTGCTCGCACCAAGCTGCTCGAGATCGCGTACAAACAGCTGGGCGGTCTCAAGTACGAACTCCTGATTCATACAGGCGAGCCGGCGGGCACCATCTTAAATGCCGAAAAGAGAACGAAGGCCGATCTGGTCGTCATGGCCACGACGGGCGGCGAGGCTTCAAGCGCTTCCTGCTGGGCAGCATCGCCGAAGTCGTCCTGCGCGAATCCACCTGCCCCGTCCTGACCGTACGCTGCACTCCGACCCAGAACGACATGGTCGCCACCTGGATGACGAAAAACCCGGTCACCGCGACTCCGCACGAGAAGCTCGCTTCTATCGCGGCAAATATGCACGCCGGAGGGTTTCGACGCGTGCCGATCCTGGGTGATGGCGCTCCAGTCGGAATCGTCACCGACCGCGACATCCGCCAGCATACCGGTTACCTCGATCAAACCGAGGCGTTCAAGGCGATGAGCGAGCCGCTGATAACCGTAACGTCCTCCACCGATATTCGGGAGGCTGCACGTCTGCTGCGTGAGCGGAAGATTGGAGCGCTGCCGGTGGTGGAGGATGGCAAGCTCGTCGGCGTCATAACGACCGACGACGTGCTCGAGGCACTGACGCATGGGACGGAGCACGTCGAGTAGCTAGAAGCGGAGATTTTACGAAGTCGGTGAGGCCGAGTACACCGCCTTCTCGTCGGGAACGTTGGGCGGAATCAGCGCCATGTTCGCGTCGGCTTCATGCCAGGAAACTCCTTTGCCTTAGACCGCCGGGTGGATGTGTATGCGTCCGCGATTGATCGACAAGAGCACTTCAAGCACCAGGTCTCCCAGCTTGCTATTCCTTCCACCGCGCAACGGCCTTGCCGCCTCGCAGGCCAGATTGTCGAGCGTAAGCAGACCGACCAGTATTCCGTTCCCGTCGATAACTGGAACGCGCCTGGTGCGATGCTGCCGCATCAGCTGAGCCGCTGAATCGAGATCGTCTTCAGCTCGGCAACACACTGGCGTTCGGGCCATTGCTCGTTCGACAGGCAACTCCGAGAGCGGTTCGTTCTGGGTATAGGCGGCCATGCAGACATCACGATCGGTGAGAAAGCCGACAGGCTTGCCTTGCTGTTCGCACCACAGGAACCGCACCGCAAGGGGCGTCCCACATTATTTGCGCCGCTTTATTGAGCGGGTCGTGTGGGCCGCAGCTTCTAACCTCACGATTCATGATCTGTTCGACTTTCATTGCAATTCCTCCGCAGAAAAAGGAAAGGTAACGAACTGCATTCTGATGGCCTCTTCGTCACCGGGAAAGGAAACAAAAATCGATATGGAGCTCACTTCTTGTCAGTTGAGAATTTCACATAGGAACGCGTCTCTTCGCGCGAGGCGTGAGAACCCACAATTTG